>UBMP01000042.1 GCA_900466575.1 Hyphomicrobiales bacterium
GAGATCTTCTCGGCAATCGTTCGCATGGCATTGACCGCGCGATTAACGGCTTCGCCGGAAGCTTCGGCGTCCTTGGACGACTGGCGGGCGATCTTTTCCGTCTGGGCTGCGTTATCGGCGTTCTGCTTGATGTTGGCGGCCATTTCTTCCATCGAAGCGGAGGCTTCTTCGGCAGAGGAGGCCTGTTCGGTGGCGCCCTGCGAAAGCTGTTCCGAGCCCGAGGAGAGCTGCTGGCTGCCCGAGGAGACGTTGTCGGCTGCGGACATCGCGTTGCCGACGACGCCACGCAGGCGCTCGACCATCGACTGGAGCGAAATGCCCAAGGTGTCCTTGTCGGAAAGCGGCTTCGGGGTGATGGTCAGGTCGCCGTTGGCGATCTGGTCGGCGACGCGGGCCGTGTTGCGGAGATTGCCGACCATGTCGGTCAGATTGCGGCCGACTTCGCTGCTGAGTGCGCCGTAGTCGCGCTCCAGCTGGCGGCTCAGGTCCCCGGTCGATACCGTCTGGAGAACCGAGGAAATGTCGCGGAAGGCGCCTTCGACGGCCTGGGCTGCGCCCTGCATCTGGCCGATTTCATCGCGGCGGCCGGTTTCCAGCGGGATTGCGAGTTTGGACAGCGCCTCATTGACTTCGCCGATCGGCTTGGCGATCGTCTTCGTCATCAGGAACCCGGAGGCCAGTGCGATCACAAGGCTGATGATGATGCCGGCAATGATGATCTCGTTGACCAGGTCGAGCGCGTTGGTCTGGGCCTGTTGGCGCTGGGTGAGAAGAACAGCTTCGGCGTCGATGATTTCAGCGACCTTATTGCGCAGGCCGTCCATGGATTCCTTGCCGGCGCCGGAGATTTCGGTCTGGCGGGCAATTTCCTGCGTCTCCGGGCGTGCCATCTGGGCGATCGACTTCTCTGCGATCGAATTGTGCCATGTCTCGGCGAGCTTACGCACGTCGTCAAGGCGCTGCTGCTGGGCCGGATTGTCTGCGGTCAGGCTCTTGGCCTCGCTCCATGCCTTGCCGAAGCCTTCCCAGCCGTTCTTGTAGGGATCAAGGAATTTCTGGTCGTTGGAAAGAAGGAAACCGCGGTAACCCGTCTCCTGGTTGACCATGTTGGCGACGATATCGTTAGAGGCCGCGATCACTTTCATTGTGTGATCGTTCCAGAACGTCGTCTGACGTACTTCGCTGGACTTCAGGTAGATCACAGTGTTGACGGAAAGTATCGTTATGATGATCAGTCCGAGCGCCAGCATGAGCTTCTTGGGGATGGAGAGATTATTCAACATAGAATATTCCTTTAAAGGAGACAGGTTCGGTTCGCCGCAATCGTATTCGTTTGGCAGTCGTACGGGGGCGATCCGTCGCTGGTTGTACTTCCTGAACTCCCGTCCAGTTGGCTCGAGACAGCCGGTCTATTGTGCGGGCTTGCTCGTTTCCGAATAAGCCCGCAGTGATCTTCTTCCGTCACGCGCTTTGGCGGAAATCGTTGTCGTCGCTGTCGGGGCCACCCATGTCCATGTCGAGGGTGAAGCCCTTCGAGGCGGCGCGTGCCGGTGCCTTTGCAGATGCCCCCTTGGCAGATGCCGGATTGGCAGTGGGACGTTTCATGGAAGGAGCCGACATCTTTGCAGCGACCGTCTTCAGCTTCTTCACATGGACCATGTCTTGAGACGGTCCGGCCGTGTCGACGCGGAAGAAGGCGATGGAGGCCTGGAGTTCTTCAGCCTGTGCTGCGAGTTCTTCAGACGTTGCCGACATCTCTTCCGATGCGCCGGCATTCTGCTGCGTCACCTTGTCGAGCTGCTGGATCGCTTCGTTGATCTGGCTGGCACCGATGTCCTGCTCGCGGCAGGCCGCCGAGATTTCGGCAACCAGTTCCGCGGTCTTGCGGATATCCGGAACCAGCTTCGAGAGCATTTCGCCGGCTTCCGTGGCGACCTTCACGGTTTCACCCGAGAGACCGGAGATTTCGGCGGCAGCCAACTGGCTGCGTTCGGCAAGCTTGCGCACTTCCGAAGCCACGACCGCGAAGCCGCGACC
>UBMP01000041.1 GCA_900466575.1 Hyphomicrobiales bacterium
CGGGGCACGGAAAAACTGATACACTCTGCGGGCCTCAATCGGAGAAGACTCATGAAGTCCCGAGGTCCATATCGCCGGCATTCAACGCCGTTCAAGTTGCAGCTTTGCCAGGACATTCGAAACGGCGTCATCGGACGGCGCGACGCGCAACGCACTTACGGCGTTTCGGCCAACCTCATCCAGCTATGGCTCACGCAGTTCGATCGCGGTGAGCTGAATGATGAGGAGGCCGAGGCCAGCGTCATTGCAGAGTACGAGGCCCATATTGCGGCGCTTGAACGCAAGGTCGGCCAGCTCACGATGGAGCTGGACCTAGTGAAAAAAACTCCGCGCCAGCCGATCGCCGGCGACAGCGGGAGCTCCTCCATCATCACCGGCCCCCGGACTGCTCAGTCAGACAGGGGTGCAAAATGATCGATCTCCCCAGGAGCACCTACTATTACCGATCGACGGCAAAAGCTTTAAATCTCAGCGACAGTCAGCTCGTTGCAATCATCGAGGATATCCAGGACGAGTTGCCTTGCTATGGATATCGACGCGTCACGCACGAGCTCCAGAGGCGAGGTCACCTCGTCAACCATAAGCGGGTCGCCCGTGTCATGCGGGCCAATGGCCTCGGGATCAAGCCTCGCAAGCGGTATGTTCGCACGACGGATAGCAGCCACGATTCGCCGATCTACCCAAACCTCTATCGCAACGTGATCCCGGCGCGACCCGATATGGTCTGGGTGGCAGACTTCACGTACATCCGCATCGCCGTCGGCTTCTGCTATCTTGCCGTCATTCTCGACGCTTGCAGCAGGAAAGTCGTCGGCTATGGCCTGTCGAAACGACTGGATACGCCGCTGGCGCTGGCCGCACTGCATTCGGCCATCGAGAACAGAAAGCCTCCGCCTGGCTGCATTCACCACACGGACCGCGGATGCCAATACGCAAGTGAGACCTATCGACGAGCGCTCGATGCGGCAGGCCTGATGGGATCCATGAGCGCCGTTGGCAACCCTTATCACAACGCGCAGGCCGAGAGCTTCATGAAGACTCTGAAAGTAGAAGACATCTATCCGGCCGGGTATGAAACCTTCGCGGACGTCGCCGAGCGATTGCCCAGGTTCATCGAAGAAGTCTACAATGCCAAGCGGCTGCACTCAGCCATCGGCTACCGATCGCCAGAAGAATTTGAAACCCAACTCGCCCAGCAGGCGGCTTAGTTTGAAGCGCACCGATGGTCCAGCCCGAGGGGTTCACTCCA
>UBMP01000038.1 GCA_900466575.1 Hyphomicrobiales bacterium
CCCGAGGGGTTCACTCCATTAGGCGCATAATTTCCATTGAGAATTGAGCCATGTGAACCTTCCCCCAAACGCGGTGAGCGGCGGGGGGCAACGGAGTGATCCACATGGGACTTTTAAACATCATCCGGCGCATGGCGCTACGTGAGAAGCAATCGATCCGCGAGATCAGCCGGCGTACGGGGCTGTCGCGGAACACGATCGCGAAGTATCTGAACGCTGGTACAATTGAACCAACATTCACCGTACCGGAACGACCGAGCAAGCTTGATCCTTTTGCCGACAAGCTGGCGGCCTGGCTGAAGACAGAGGGCGGGAAGCCGCGCAAACAGCGACGAACTCTAAAGCAGCTTCATGCCGACCTGGTGGCTCTCGGCTTTACCGGCTCCTATGGTCGGGTTGCCGCCTTCGCACGTGATTGGCGGGCTGACCGGCAACGTGAGCAGCAGACGACGGGGCGTGGCATATTCGTTCCGCTATCTTTCCGCCCAGGCGAAGCATTCCAGTTCGATTGGAGTGAGGACTATGCAGTCATTGGCGGTGAGCGCACGAAGCTTCAGGTCGCACATATCAAGCTATCGCACAGTCGGGCCTTCTTGGTCAGGGCTTACCTGCTCCACCAAACGCATGAGATGCTTTTTGATGCCCATTGGCACGGCTTCAGAGTGTTTGGTGGGGTGCCCGCGCGGGGAATATATGACAACATGCGCACCGCAGTTGATCGCGTCGGCCGCGGCAAGGAACGACAGGTTAATCTCCGCTTCCTCGCGATGACGAACCATTACGTCTTTGCACCAGAGTTCTGCAATCCCGCCGCGGGTTGGGAAAAGGGTCAGGTAGAGAAGAACGTCCAGGATGCTCGGCCGCGGCTGTGGCAACAGATGCCTGACTTCCCAGATTTGCTGTCTTTGAACGTCTGGCTGGAGCAGCATTGTCAGGACCTATGGCGGGACACGGCGCACGGGAATCTGCCCGGTTCGATCGCTGATGTTTGGGATGATGAACAGCCTGCTTTAATGGCATTGCCCGCCATGTTTGACGGCTTCGTCGAGCAGAGCAAACGTGTCTCACCAACATGCCTGATCACCTTCGAGCGTAATTGTTACAGCGTGCCGGCATCGTTTGCGAATCGTCCTGTCAGTCTGAGGATTTATCCCGAGCGGTTGGTCGTTGCAGCCGAGGGAAATATCCTCTGCGAACATCCGCGGATTATAGAACGCAGCCACGACAAGCCGCCGAGGACGATTTATGACTGGAGGCATTACCTTGCGGTCATCCAGCGCAAACCCGGAGCTCTGCGCAATGGTGCGCCTTTCCTGGAATTACCGCTGGCCTTTCGACAGTTGCAGGACCAGATGCTGCGTCGCCTGGGTGGTGATCGTGAAATGGCCGATATCCTCGCTCTCATCCTTCATCACGACGAACAGGTTGTGGTCAGAGCTGTGCAACTGGCTCTG
Organism: Hyphomicrobiales bacterium; assembly: GCA_900466575.1. GTDB lineage: Bacteria > Pseudomonadota > Alphaproteobacteria > Rhizobiales > Rhizobiaceae > Ensifer_A. The sequence continues at coordinate 1,455 of UBMP01000038.1, forward strand.
GATCAAGGCGTGGCAACCAAAACGCATGTTCTGAATCTATTGCACATGCTGATCGACGGCAAAACGACCGACGGCCCCGATGTCGACACGCCCAAGGCGTTGACCTTGTTGCGTGAACCCAAGGCCAACGTCGAGCGCTACGATGGCTTGCGTGTCCGGATCGTAGGAGGTCGTCATGCGTCATGATCCCGCCAGCGCCGCCGTCGTCATCATGCTGCGTAGCCTGAAGATGTATGGCATGTCTCAGGCGGTCACGGACCTGATTGAGCAGGGTGCTCCGGCCTTCGATGCTGCCGTGCCGATCCTGTCCCAGCTGCTGAAAGCCGAGATGGCCGAACGTGAGGTCCGGTCCATCGCCTATCACATGAAGGCTGCCCGCTTCCCAGCCTACAAAGATATCTCAGGATACGACTTCGCCGCCAGCGAGATCAATGAAGCGACGGTGCGCCAATTGCACATATGCGAGTTCATCGACGGGGCGCAGAATATCGTGCTTGTCGGCGGACCGGGCACAGGCAAAACACATGTGGCGACCGCCCTCGGCGTCCAGGCTATCGAGCATCATCGCCGAAAAGTCCGCTTCTTCTCGACCATCGAATTGGTCAATGCGCTCGAGCAGGAGAAGGCTAAAGGCAAGGCAGGTCAGATCGCTGAGACGCTAGTTCGTCTCGATCTGCTGATCCTTGATGAGCTCGGATATCTTCCATTCAGTGCTTCCGGCGGAGCGCTGCTATTCCATCTACTCAGCAAGCTTTATGAACGCACCAGTGTCATCATCACCACCAATCTCAGCTTCAGCGAATGGGCCACGGTCTTCGGCGATGCCAAGATGACCACGGCTCTTCTCGACCGCCTGACCCACCGTTGCCACATCCTGGAAACCGGTAACGACAGCTTCCGATTCAAAGCAAGCTCGGCCGTAGCAGCACACAAGAGAGGAGAAAAGGACAATTCCTTGACCAAAGCCTGATTACAAAACCATACTTAGAGGTGGCTCACTTCTCGGTGGAAAAATGGAGTGAACCCCTCGGG
>UBMP01000036.1 GCA_900466575.1 Hyphomicrobiales bacterium
GCATTCCATTCCTGGTGCTTCAGCGCTTCGTCTGCGTCACGGGCGCGGACGCCGACACGCCGAACGCTCCCTTCAGCGCATCCGAGGGCCCGCACAAAAGTGCGCCAAGTTCAGGCTCCGGCGCCTTATCCTTCAACAAGAGACCGACAATATCGCACATGCCCGAGACCTCCATTTCGCGTCTGCAAAATGGCTATCAGGTTCGATTTCGGATTTCAACCCAAAAGAATAAAATATTCTTCTAAGGCAATTTCGCTGATTTTGCCGCGTTGCGGACAGCTGAGCCTCAGCGGCACGGCGAGCGCCCGTGCAGCGATTGCCAAGAGGTATTCCAGGGGATGTGCCGCAGACGCGAGACTGTCGGGATGACCCCGAAATCATTGGCCTCGGCGATATGGTCATAGCACAGCCGGCCCTCTCGAACAGGGCTGGCTGTGCTACCACCTTGAGGTCTGATCACCGCGGTGATCTGATCAAGCGATTTTCGGCAGCACTTTCACGAGGAACGCGCCGGCCTTTCCCGCGCCTTCGGCGGAGATGGTGTGGGGGACCCCTTCCAGAATGACGGTCTCTACCGCCATGCCGAGCGCCTTGAGCGTTGCGGCCGCCTTGCCGGTCTCTGTCGCGGAGATCACCTGGTCAGCGCTCCCATGGATCAGGAGAACAGGTGTTTGCTCTGCCGGTTGAAGCGGGAGCGGCGAGGCAAGTCGGCCCGAGAAGCCGACGACTGCGCCGACCGGCCACCGGCCGGAGGCGACCGCGTCGAGCGCCATGATCGTGCCTTGCGAGAATCCGACAAAGGCCACCCGGTCAAGCCTCGCCCCGAAGCCGTTCTCCTCGATGATCGAGGAGATGACCTCGTTGAAAAACGGACGGGCGTCCGCGATGCGCCCGCTTCGATTGGCCTCGGTGACGCCAGCGACGCTGAACCACTGGTATCCTGCACCGAACGAGGATGGGTGGGGCGCATCGGGAGAGGCAAAAACCGCACCCGGCAGAACCGCCTTCCAGGCGTTTGCAAGCGGCGCCAGATCGCGGCCGCTGGAGCCGACGCCGTGGAGCATGATGACAAGAGTGTCGGCTGCTGGAGTAGACATCTGTTTGCCCTTTATGCCGTTTCGAAGGGGAGAAGCGGGCCGACGGGCACGATCCCGTTCGGATTGAGCGCCTTGATCGAGTAGTAGCCGTGCTTGATATGGTCGATATTGACCGTGCCGCGCACGCCGGGGATCGCGAGCATCGTTTCGACATAGCGGCTCAGCGCCGCGTAATCGACCAGCCGGCGCAGGTTGCACTTGAACAGACCGTGATAGGCCGCATCGAAGCGGATGAGCGTCACGAACAACCGAACGTCGGCCTCCGTCAGGCGGTCGCCGAACAGGAAGGGGCCGCCCTTCTGGAGCCGCGTTTCGAGTTCGTCCAGCATGGCAAACACATCGGCGAAGGCTTCTTCGTAAGCCACCTGCGTGGTTGCGAAACCCGCACGATAGACGCCGTTGTTCAGCATCGGATAGATGCGCTCGTTCAGTGCGTCGATGTCGGCGCGCAAGTCCTCCGGATAGAGGTCGACGGTTTCGTCGGCGAGAGAGCCGAAACTCGAGTTCAGCATCCGCAGGATATCGGCGGACTCGTTGTTGACGATGGTGCGCCTCTGCTTGTCGAAAAGGACCGGAACCGTGGCGCGGCCCGTATAGACGGGGTCGGCCGCCGTGTAGATCTCGTGGAGGAAGCTTGCGCCGTTCAGCTCGTCACGGTTGGAACCCGGATAGTCGCCGAAGCGCCAGCCCTGCTCGGACAGCGCCGGCTCGACGACGGAAACCGTGATGACATCTTCAAGTTTCTTCAGCGCGCGCCCGATCAGTGTGCGCGACGCCCAGGGGCAGATCAGCGCGACATAGAGATGGTAGCGACCGGCTTCGGCCTTGAAACCGCCCTCCCCGGTCGGGCCGGCTTCGCCATTCGGCGTGATCCAGTTGCGGAAACCGGAAATCTGGCGGACGAAGCCGCCCTTCTGGTCAGTTGCCTGAACGGGATGCCAGTCGGCTGTCCATTTGCCTTCGACAAGCATGTCTCACTCCTCAGTGTTCTTGGGCGTCGCCGCCGTGACTGTAATTTCAGTGCCCCAGGGGTCGACGAGAACGAGTGTGTCGGAGCGTTCCTGACGGCTGGCGGCTCTGGCAGCAATGGTCTCGAGTGCTTCAGCGGGTGACACGATTTCGAAATTGGCAAGGCCGGTGCTGGGATAGGTGCGCGCGGTCGCGCCCCGGCTGTTCCAGGTGTTGGTCGCCAGATGATGGTGGTAGCCGTTTGTGGCGTAGAACGTGCCGCCGGGATAGCGCGACGTCACCTCGAAACCGAGGACGTCGCGGTAGAAGGCCTCGGCCGGCGGCAAGGCGCCCACCTGGAGGTGCATGTGGCCGACGATCGACCCCTCGGGGAAGCCGCGCCATTCCCCGCTGCCGCTTGCGGCGATGATGGGCTGAATATCGAGCGGGTCGCTCGGCATGGTGACGAGGCCGTCCTTCCATTGCCATGTCAGCACCGGCCGGTCTGCATAGATCTCGACGCCGTTGCCTTCCGGATCGGACAGGTAGAGCGCTTCACTGACGCCGTGATCGGATGCGCCCACCACGGGCGTCTGGGATGCCATGGCATGCTTGATCCACTGGCCGAGGTCGGCGCGTGTGGGAAGCAGGAAAGCCGTGTGAAAGAGCCCTGCTTCTCGCGGCGACCGTCGGCGGGCTGCCGCATCGCGCCGCAGCTCGAGAAGGGTGCGTCCCTCCACGCCGAGTTCCACGGTGGATGCGTCGCCGCGAAGCTGATGGAGGCCGACAGCGTTCTGGTAAAACGCGCTCACGCGGTCGAGGTCGTTGACGGTCAAGGTCACCTTGCCGATGCCGGTTTTCGCCTGCTGTACCGTGTTCATGTCTGCCTCCGATCTATGTCGTTGTGTAAGCGTTACTTGCGCAGAGGTGTCGGCACGAGCGCCTTGGCGCCGTCGCCGGTCAAGGCAAGGGCAAGAAGACCGACGATCCAGAGGGCCGGAAACTCCCAGCCGCCGTTGGGATTGTTGAAGAAGAAGCCGGCAGCGGCGTGGACGGTGACGATCGTGCCGAGGAGCAGCGGGATCATCGCCAGCGCGGCGAGACGCGGCCAGACGCCGACGATCAAAGCGATCGCGCCTGCGACTTCCCAAACGATCGTGACATAGGCAAGCCAGCCAGGCAGTCCGAGCGAAGCGAAGTAACCGGCCGTTCCGGCCGGGGTGAAGACGAAAATCTTCAAGCTGGAATGGGCGAGGAAAAGTGCGCCGAGCGTCACGCGTAGCAGGAGTGCGGCATAGGCAGCGGTGCGGTTGTCGATCATGGTCGTTCTCTTCAGGTTGGTGAATTTCTGAAGCGGACTATGCTCTCTTTTCAGAACGTCGATTACCCCTTCGAAAAGAGAGGGATTGCTTCCAAATTGGAAGCAATCAACGCCAGCCGTCATCCCATTTCGCCTGCCCGCGGAAGGCATCTGCGAGAAAATCGACGAGGACACGCACCTTCAAGGCAAGGTGGCGTGCAGGCGGGTAGACCGCATAGAGGCCACGCGGCTCTTCCTCATAGCCACTCAGGATCGACCGGACGGTCCCGGCTCGCAAACTGGCGCCGGCTACGAAACTGGGGACTCGGGCTATGCCTAGTCCGGCTTCGGCCGCCTGAAGACAGGCCTCGGCATTGGAGAAATGGAGGCGGCCTCGCACGTCGACGGCGATCGATTGATCTTCGCCGCTGGCCTTGAAGCGCCACGTGGTCGGGTCGTGAAAATTCGTATCGATGATGCACGGATGGTCGACAAGCTCCCGGGGGTGAAGCGGTGTCGTTCGCGTGTCGATATAGGAGGTGGCGGCGACGAGCACGATCCTGATCGCCCCCAGTTTCTTGGCCATCAGGCTGCTGTCTGCAGGCTGACCAATTCTGATCGCGGCGTCAAAGCCTTCGTCCACGAGATTGACGAGACGGTCGGAGAACGTCACATCGAGCTGGATATCGGGAAACGCCGCGGCAAACGCGATCAGCACCGGCGCCAGCTGAACCGTGCCGAATGTAACCGGTGCCGTGATCCGAAGCCGGCCGGTAGGCGCGCCCGAAGCGCTCCGGACCGAGGCGTCGAGCGCATCGAAATCCTCGATGATGGCCTTGATGCGCTCATAATAGGCTCGCCCGACCTCTGTCAGCGCCAATGCCCGCGTCGTGCGCGCAACAAGCTGGACGCCAAGTTCCTGCTCCAGCCGGGAAACAAGCTTCGACGCCTGGCCCGTACTCGTTCCAAGACGGGCTGCCGCTGCCGCGAAGCTTCCCGTGTCGATGACGGCGGCAAACATGCGGTCGCATTCCAGGCGATCCAACTCCTATGCTCCTTGTGGTTTGCAGGGCGTTCATGTGATCGGGTGCGGGCTGGCACCCCACTTCATGATGTCACGCTACAGCTTTAAAATCTGTTTCCAGCTGAATAGCCGGCACCTGCGTCACCTGGTGCGATCCTGGAGGCAGGTTGGCGATATACGTCGCCCCTTTCTCCATTGCTCCGATTTTGTTTCGGTCTCAGCCATTGCCGATGAAGGTCGAGAGAACCTCGTTGAATCGCGCCGGCGCTTCGATGAACGCGAAATGCGCTCCGCCTTCGGATTCTTCCAGGATGACCAGCTTCGAGCCCTTGATCTGGCCGTGGATCCATTCCTGCGAGCGGAAATTCACGTGGCTGACGCGGCCGCCGATGATGAGGGTTGGCCTGTCGATACGGGCGAAGAGGTCGCTCCAGTCGATCGAGCAATGATCGACGAAGAGATTGGCCACGTGGACGGCGTCGACGCGCAGGTTCTCCTCAAGCAACCAGGCCTTGAGGTCGGCCGGAATGTTCTTGGTGATCATGCCGTCGAGGAATGCACCGCGGGCTGCAGCACCTTCGCTACCCTTGATCTGTTCGGCGATGGCAACCATCGTTGCCGCATCGAAGAGCGCGCCGGCATTGACAACGTCTTCGTCGGTCATCCCGGCCTGGCGCATTACCGTTGCGGGCTCATCCACCAGGATGAGCTTTTCGATGAAGCCGGTGCCGAAGAGATCGATCATCGCCCAGATCACCGAGGCGCCCATCGACCAGCCCAGCATCGTGGCCTTCTCGATCTTCTCGTGCTTCATCAGTTCCAGGATGTCGGCAGCAAACCGAAAGATGCGGAAGCCGCGCGTTGCGCTCGGCGACTGGCCGTGACCGCGAAAGTCGATCGCCAGCACACGATGGGTTGAAGAGAAATGTTCGACCTGATGCCGGAACATCGCGGCGGATTGAGACCAGCCGGGCAGCAGGACAAGCGCGGGACCCTCGCCCACGTCCGTATAGGCGAGGACCGCACCATCGGATGTCGTGAAATTCTTCTGCATGTCTTTTCCTCCCTTTTCTTTTGGTGCGGCCGGCCTCCCTGCCCCCGCATGCATGCCTGTCAATTCAGTGGCGCATGAAGCCGCCATCGACGTTCAACGTAACGCCGGTAATGAAGCTCGCTGCATCTGACGCCAGAAATCCCACGGCCTCGGCGATGTCTTCCGGCTCGCCGGGACGCCCGACCGGTATGGTCGCGATGATCTGCTCTCTCTGCCCGATGGTCAGTTCCGAGGTCAGCGTCGTGTCGGTCAATCCGGGACAGATGGCATTGCAGGTGACGCCGGACCGGCCGGCCTCGCGCGCAACACCCTTGCTGAAAGCAATGACGGCCCCCTTTGCCGCCGCATAGCAGCTGTTTCCAAAGAGGCCGCCGCCCTGTTGTCCGGCAACGGAGGCAATATTGATAATGCGCCCCCAGCCGGCTGCAGTCATGGAAGGTAAAAAAGCTTTCGTCAGGAGGAAGACCGCCGTCAGGTCGATCATCATCAGGCGCTGAAACTCTTCCAGTTCAACGGTCTCGATCCCGCCCTTGGAGACCACGCCGGCATTGTTCACGAGAATGTCGATCCGGCCATGCTGTTTGGTCATCTCGTCGGACAGGCGGCGGATATCCTCCGGCTCGCTTAGATCCACGGCCGCAAAGCTCGATGAACCGCCGTTTCTGCTGATGCGTGCAACCACCTGCTCGCCGGCGACGCGGTCAATGTCCGAGACAACGACGTGGGCACCCTGCCGAGCCAGCCGCTCGGCAATCGCAAAGCCAATGCCCCGTGCAGCGCCAGTGACCACAGCCACGCGCCCGTGCAGTTCTCGTTGCATGCATCCTCCGGCGGCGATAGCATCGCCAAAATCAAGTCTCCTCAACGACATGATTAGGATTGAGGCCCGGGCCGAGCAAGCGACTTATATTTTCTGAACCGTTAAGCGGAGCTTCACGATGACACGCCTCAGCGTACCTTTGAGCGCACTCGAAATCTTTGCCGAGGCAGGCCAGACCTGCTCGTTCCGGGTCGCAGCCGAGAACCTCGCCCTCTCGACAAGCGCTGTCAGCCAGGCCATCCGGAAACTCGAGGAGCGTCTGGCCTGTCCCTTGTTTCTCCGCATCGGAAACGGCTTGCAGCTGACGCCGGCGGGAGAAAAGCTCCTGAAGCACGTGGCGAAGGGTTTTGATGAAATGCGTGCCGGGCTGCAGACGCTGACCGACGCGCGCGACATGCCCATCTCGATTTCCAGCCCGCCGGGCCTTGCAAGCCAGCTGCTCCCCGTCGTCGTACAGTCTCTTCTGGCGTCCAAGGTCCGCGACATCAGGATCGTGGCGGACGAGGCGCCCGACTTCAAACGCTTTCGCGATTTCGATGTCGCCATAGTCTATGGCGAGCCGGCTGCGAAAATTCACGATCTGGAGCCCCTGGGACCGGATGTGTTCACGCCCGTCTGGGCACCCAGCCTGAAGGCACGCCTGCAGACTGTCGCTGATCTCGCCGACTGCGCGCTGATCGTCAATGAGACGAACGCCGTCACATGGACGGACTGGCTTCAGCTCAACGGGATCGCGACGACCAATGTGAACTGGCTGCGGTTCAACCGCGCCTCCCAGATCATTCCCGCGGTCCTGTCCGGCTTCGGCATAGCGCTGGAATCGCTGCGTGTCCTCGCACCGCAATTGGAAAGCGGGGAACTCGTGCGCTGCGATCTTCCCGGAACGAAATCGATCGCCCGCGACCTGACATTCCTGCATGTGACGGATCGGCCCGACCGGATTGATCGGGCATCGAAGGTGGCAGAACTGATCCGTTCGGAGTGCATGACGAATTTCGACGGCTCCCGGAAGGTCTTTGCCGGAAGAGCGCCGTGACGGTTACCACCCGTGGGCGAGCCGATTGGCAAAGGGACGTGCCCGGCCTGAAGCAAAATCTCAAAAATGCGCCGATCCCCGTCGAAGCATTAGGCAAGGCGCGTAGTTACGGCTATGATCGCGCCCGAGGATCACGGGAGGCGGCCCTCAAGCCGGTGTCTTTATGGGTTTTTCGGATCACATCAAGGAAATCGAGCGCGTCTGGCAGGGGAGCAACACGGGGCGCGACGCCATCGTCGTGGACTCCTGGCGGCGCTGTCTGGCGACCTATCAGCTTGACCCGACCCGTCCGCAGGAGGCCGTCATCGTGTCCGAGACCCGGCTGCGCGAGCATCGCCAGCAGGCCGAGGATCTTGTTCATATCGCGCGGTCCGGTCTGGAGCGGCTCTACCGGCAGGTGGCGGAGCAGAATTACGTCCTCCTTCTGTCGGATCGTCAGGGCGTTACGGTCGAATTTCTGGGCGATGCCTCGTTCAACAACAATCTGCGCAAGGCGGGGCTCTATCTCGGCTCCGAATGGTCGGAACCCCGCGCCGGCACCTGCGCCGTGGGCGCCTGCATCGCCACCGGCGAGGCGCTGACCATCCACCAGACCGACCATTTCGACATCACCCACACCCCCCTCTCCTGCACCGCAGCCCCCATCTACGACACGCAGGGCGCGCTCGCCGCCGTGCTCGACATTTCGCTCCTGAGTTCCCCGATCCTGAAAACGAGCCAGAACATGGCGCGGCATCTCGTGTCCTCCACCGTGCGGCGGATCGAGCTTGCCAATCTCATGGCGAACAGCCGGCACGATCTGGTGCTGCGCTTCGCCGGCGCGCCGGAATTTCTCGATGTCGATCCGGAAGCGGCGATTTCCGTTAACGGCAGCGGCCACATCACCGGCATGACGCATGGCGGCGCGCGACTGCTGGCCAATTCGGGCGGCGTGGACTGGCGCAACCCCGAGCATCTCATTGGCCGGCCCGTCACGGATTTCTTCGACGCGGGGCTCGATGAGCTTGCCTCGCTGACCCGCGCCAGCCTGCCGCAGGATCGACGCATTGCGGTGCGCGACGGCAGCCTGCTCTATGCCCATGCGATCGAGCCGCAGCAGCGGATCTCGGGCGTAGCGATCGGACGGGCGGCTCGGCCGCTTCCTGCCATTGCGCGGCTGGGCGGCGGCGTGCCCGCCATCGATGCTCTCCGGCGCAAGGTCGAAAAGCTGGCGCCTAGCCGCCTGCCTATCCTGCTTCAGGGCCAGACCGGAACCGGCAAGGAACATCTGGCGCGCATCGTCCATGAGGCAAGCGGCGTGTCGGGGCGCTTCGTCGCCGTCAATTGCGCGGCCATCCCCGAACAACTCATAGAGAGCGAACTTTTCGGCTATACGCCCGGCGCCTTTACCGGCGCGCTGGCCAAGGGGCGCAAGGGGCTGATCGAGGAGGCCGAGGGCGGCACACTCTTTCTCGACGAAATCGGCGACATGCCGTTTGCCGCACAGAGCCGGCTGCTGCGCGTGCTGGCCGAAGGAGAGGTCACGCCGGTCGGGGGAACCGTCTCACGGAAGGTCGATTTCCGCGTCGTCTCAGCCTCGCACAGGTCGCTCGCCGACATGGTCGCCGCCGGCACGTTCCGCGAAGACCTCTATTACCGGCTGAATGCGGCCGTGCTCGCTCTTCCGGCGCTTTGCGAGCGCGAGGATTTCCCATGGCTTCTCGACCGCCTGCTTGAAAAGCACGGCCGGCCGGGCCGGCCCTTGCGGCTCGCGGGCGCGGCGAGACTTCTGATCATGAACTATCGCTGGCCCGGCAATATTCGTGAACTCGACAATGCCATCGCCTTTGCTGCGGCGCTGTGCGACGACGGGTTGATCGAGGTTGAAGACCTGCCGGATCAGCTGGGACGGTTCGCCGATGCGCACGGCAGGGCCGAGGGCACCGGCCATAGCCGCGACGAGGCGGATCTGCGCGCCATTCTCGCCGCGTGCAAAGGCAATGTGTCGGAAGCCGCAAGGCAGCTCGGTATCGATCGCACAACCCTGCATCGCCGCATGCGCCGGCTCGGCATCGACCGGCCCCACTGAGCACCCGCCCTGTTGCATCCGCCACAGCCGTCGCGCCGCAGGTGTGGCGCGGGAATCGGCGGTCGCGTTGAAAAGCGCAATGTTTTCAATTTCTCTCATTGGCATGCCGCTCTGGCATAAGCGTTGCTCCCTTGTGTTTCATCAAAAGCAGCCCAGGGAGGAAATATGCGCGCGCTCCGATTTCATGCAGCCAAGGACCTGCGTCTTGAGAACATTGCCGAGCCGAAACAGCCGGGTCCGGGCCAGGTTCTGGTCCGCAACCGTTTCGTTGGTATCTGCGGCACCGATCTTCACGAATATAGCTACGGTCCCATCTTCATTCCAACGGAGCCGCATCCCTTCACGGGGGCCCATGGCCCGCAGGTGCTCGGCCACGAATTCGGCGGTGTCGTTGAGGCGATTGGAGAGGGCGTGACGTCGGTCAAGGTCGGCGACCGCGTCTCGATCCAGCCGCTCGTCATGCCGCGCTCCGGCGACTATTTCGCCGACCGTGGCCTCTTCCATCTCAGCACCCAGCTTGCCCTTGTGGGCCTGAGCTGGGAAAGCGGCGGTATGGCGGAAGCAGCCCTCGTCAACGAATACAATGTCCAGAAAATCCCGGACGAGATGACGGATGAGGAAGCAGCTCTTGTCGAGCCGACCGCCGTTGCCGTCTATGCTTGCGATCGGGGCGGCGTGACCGCCGGCAATAGCGTTCTGGTCACCGGCGCGGGTCCGATCGGCATGCTGACGCTTCTGGCCGCACGGGCAGCGGGTGCCGCCCAGCTTTTCGTCTCGGACCTCAATGACGCGAGGCTTGCTCTTGCCAAGACGGTGATCCCCGATGTCATCACCATCAACCCGAAGCGCGACAATGTCGGCGATGTCGTCCGTTCGCTGACGGAAGGCAATGTCGGTTGCGACGTCGCCATCGAATGCGTCGGCAACGAACATGCGCTCAAGGCCTGCGTCGATGCCGCGCGCAAGCAGGGCGTCGTCGTGCAGACCGGCCTGCATCCGCATGAAAACCCCATCGACTGGTTCCAGGTCACCTTCCGCGATCTGGAGATCAAGGGCTCCTGGGCCTATCCGACGCATTACTGGCCGCGCGTTATTCGCCTGATCGCTTCCGGCCTGCTGCCCGCGACGAAGATCGTCACCAAGCGGATCACGCTGGAGACGGCCGTCAAGGAGGGCTTCGACGTGCTGCTCGACCCGGCCGGCACGCAGCTGAAGATCCTGATCGATCTTTCGAAATAAGCCTTTGCCGCCATCGCCTGCACCGGGAGAGGAGCCCGGCAGGATGATGTGGCGAGGCTTTCCGGAGCGCCCCTCGCGGGCGTTCCAAGACCACCACCAAGCAAGCATTTACGGAGGAGAAAACCATGCTTGACGTCACCCCCGGAACCAAGATCGACACGGTTCTTTCAAAACTCGAAAAGGCGCTCGCCAGCGGCGACATCGCCGCCGCCGTCAACCTGTTTCAGGCCGAATGCTACTGGCGCGACCTCGTGACTTTCACCTGGAACCTGAAGACCATGGAAGGTCACGAGCAGGTGCGCGACATGCTGAAAAGCCAGCTTGCCGCCACCAAACCGTCGAACTTCGTGCAGGACACGAAGGAGGCCGCGTCCGAAGCCGGTGGCGTCACCGACGGCTGGTTCGAATTCGAAACCGGCGTGGCGCGCGGCTACGGCCATATTCGCCTGAAGGACGGGTTGATCTGGACGCTGCTCACCACCATGACCGAGCTAAAAGGTCATGAAGAGCCGAAGGGCGTGCGCCGCCCGATGGGCGCCGAGCACGGCCATGACCGCAACCGCAAGACCTGGAAGGAAAAGCGCGAAACCGAGGCCGCCGAACTCGGCCAGTCCACCCAGCCCTATGTCGTCATCATCGGCGGCGGCCAGGGCGGCATTGCGCTCGGCGCGCGGCTGCGCCAGCTCGGCGTGCCCACCATCATCATCGAGAAGAACGAGCGCCCCGGCGACAGCTGGCGCAAGCGTTACAAGTCGCTCTGCCTGCATGACCCCGTCTGGTACGACCACCTGCCCTATATCCCCTTCCCGGAAAACTGGCCGGTCTTTACCCCGAAGGACAAGGTGGGTGACTGGCTGGAAATGTACACCAAGGTTATGGAGCTGAACTATTGGGGCTCCACCACCTGCAAATCCGCCCAATATGACGAGAAGACCGGCGAATGGACCGTCGTGGTCGATCGCGCCGGCGAGGAAGTCGTGCTCAAGCCCAAGCAGTTGGTGCTGGCCACCGGCATGTCCGGCAAGGCCAATGTGCCGAAAATTCCCGGCCAGGATGTCTTCAAGGGCGAGCAGCAGCATTCCTCGCAGCATCCGGGTCCGGACGCCTACGCTGGTAAAAAGGTCGTCGTCATCGGGTCCAACAACTCGGCACACGACATCTGCGCAGCGCTTTGGGAAGCCGGCGCGGATGTGACGATGGTGCAGCGCTCCTCCACCCATATCGTCAAATCGGACTCGCTGATGGAAATCGGGCTGGGCGATCTCTATTCGGAACGCGCGGTCCAGGGCGGGATGACCACACGCAAGGCCGATCTGATCTTCGCGTCCCTCCCCTACCGGATCATGCATGAGTTCCAGATCCCGATCTACAACCAGATTCGGGAAAAGGATGCGGAGTTTTACAAGGCGCTCGAAAAGGCCGGCTTCATGCTGGACTTCGGCGATGACGACTCCGGCCTCTTCATGAAATATCTGCGGCGCGGATCGGGCTATTACATTGATGTCGGGGCCTGCGATCTCGTCATCGACGGCTCGATCAAGCTGAAATCCGGCTCGGATGTGTCGCACCTGACTGAAAATGCAGTGGTCCTGAAGGACGGCACGGAGCTTCCCGCCGATCTCGTGGTCTACGCCACCGGCTACGGATCGATGAACGGCTGGGCCGCCGATCTCATCTCGCGCGAGGTGGCCGACAAGGTCGGCAAATGCTGGGGTCTCGGCTCCAACACGACCAAGGACCCCGGCCCGTGGGAAGGTGAGCAGCGCAACATGTGGAAGCCGACGCAGCAGGAGGCGCTGTGGTTCCACGGCGGCAACCTGCACCAGTCGCGCCACTATTCGCAGTATCTCTCGCTGCAGCTGAAGGCCCGTCAGGTGGGCATCGATACGCCGGTCTACGGCATCACGAAGCCTCATCACCTGTCCTGAATAGAGGAAGGGCGCCGTTTCCATCGGCGCCCTTCTTGCCTGATCGAAGCCGGATGTATTGGCAGCGCCGCTTGCCAAACCTCAGACCGCTGCCGCCTTATCGATGATGTTTCGCAGTTGCCTGATCGTATCGCCCATCGCAGCACCTGCGCGCAGAATACTGCCGCCCAGCAGATAGACGCTGTCCTCGCCATACATGCCGATCATCTCCGGCATGCGCTCCGGCGTCATGCCGCCGCCGGGGCTCGGCAGGATCGGCCGACCCGGACCACTCGTCGTGGTGCAGGCCTCGGCGATGGAGCGACATTCGTCCGCGGAAAAGCCGAAACGGCCGCCGACATTGGGGAAAACCGAGATGTCCGCGCCGGCCAGCCGCGACAGCGTGCCGAACATCATTGCATGGCTGAAGCCGGCATTCTCGTTGAGCACCCAGGCACCGAGGAAGGACGGATGCACCATGATCGGCAGGCCGAAGCCCGGCCGCCGCGCTAGTCTCTGTACTGCGTCGAACCCGTAAAGCCCCGGCATCAGCATGACGCCATCGGCGCCCTGCTCCTTAGCAAACCATGCATCTTCGAAAAAGCGGTCCGCATGACCTGCAATCGTCGGAAAATAGAGCGCCCGCGCCGTCTCGCCGGCTGCTTGTCGTGCCGCATTGGCCTTCGCGGCAGCCTCGACGAGCTGGGGAATGCGTTCGCGGAATGGCGCGGAAGGCTGGTTGGCCAGCCCGTGATCTTCCTTGATGATATCCGCCCCCGCCAGCGCCGTTTCGTAGCTGATATGGGCGAGATGTTCGATCGAGGAGCCTTGCGGCTTGATCACCGGGCAAACGAAACCACCACGCTTCCTGCCGGACAAGTGTCGCAACCCGTCAATGCCGAAGCGCGCGCCGGGGAAGCGGCCTGCCATGACCGAGCCGGGTTCGAGACCGATGACCTTGATGCCCTTCTGGATCGAGGAATTGCCGAACACGACATTCAGAAACTGGGCGAGCTCCTCGCCTGCACTGTCCGGACTGTAGGAGATCCGGGCGAGAAAACGCCCCTCCCCCTCCTCCAAGATCGTTTCGATGCGACCGAGAATGACATCCTCGACATAGCCCGCCGGCACCACATCGCGCGGGATTTCCACGGTCTGCTCCAGCGCAATCCCTTCGGCGCGCTCCCGCGCTTCGGCAGCGTCGCCGGCAAAGATGCGGTAGGTGACGATAAAGCGGTCGCCGCTCATAGGGCCTCCGCCTTGACGAGCGAGTGGACGGCATCGACGCGCGCGGCGTCGAGATCGTCTTCGCTGATCCCGAGCGGCTGGCCGATCAGGCTTTCAACGCCCCGCGTCAGCGCCAGCGCGTCGAGACCGTAGAAGCGCATGAGATAGGGCTTGGAGCCGCCATGGGCATAGGTGTCCTTCAGACCGAGCCGGATGAGGCGCTTGCCGACGCCGGCATCCGCCATGGTTTCGGCCACCAGCGAGCCGATGCCGCCTTCGGTCACATGGTTCTCCAGCGTCACCACACCGTGGCGCACGGACGCGATGTGATCGAGCAGCGCCTGGGCATTGAAGGGCTTGATCGTGTGCAGATGCAGATGGCGCACCGACACGCCGGAAGCCTCCAGCGCGGCCCGGGCGCGCAGGGCTTCTTCCGTGGTGATCCCGGCGGTGACGATCAGCACGTCGGCGCCATGCGCCAGCTCGCGCATTTCGCCCACCTTGATCGGCGTGTCGAACAGGCGCGGCACCGAGCCGCGCAGCACGCGGCAATAGACCGGGCCGTCGATGCTGTCGGCAGCCTCGCAGATGCTTTCCACCTCCGTCGCGTCACCCGTTTCCAGGATCGTCATATTGGGGATCGAACGCATGACCGAAATGTCTTCAATCGCCTGATGCGTCATGCCGCCCGGCGTGGTGATGCCCGGCAGGAAGCCCATGAGACGCACCTTGCGGCGCGGATAGGCGACGGAGGCCATCAGCTGGTCATAGGGCCGGCGATAGAGAAAGACGCCGAACGTGTGCAGGAAGGGCCGGAAGCCGGCAAGGCCGAGACCGCCGGCAAAGCTCATCATGTTCTGCTCGGCCATGCCGAGCGATATGAACTGATCCGGATGCCGGTCGCGGAAACCATCGACCTCGCAGGAGGACGTCAGGTCCGCCGAGAGGCAAAGGACCTCCGGATTGGCGACCGCATATTTCTCGAAAGCCCCGGCATAGGGGCGCGAAACCATCTCGACCATCGTTCAATGCTCCCCGTATGCCACCGGCTCGACGCCGAGTTCGCGTGCGATTTCCGTGTTCATTTCCACGCGCTCCTGCTCCGACTTGAAGCGGACATAGTGGAGGCGCGGGAAGCGACGCTCGAGGAAGCTCATGCCCCTGAAAGGCGAGGTGTGGGCCAGAATAATCAGCGGCCTGCCATCATGCGGCTCGGCGACGGCCTGACGCATGGCATCAAGATCGTGCCCGTCGATATCGATGGCGCGTGCGCCGAAAAGCTCGAGCTTGGCGCGGATATCGCCCACTTCCATGACGGAACTCATCGCGCCGTCGCATTGCTGCGCGTTGACGTCCATGATGGCATAGAGATTGTCGATGCCATGATAGGCGGCGGCCTGCACGGCCTCCCAGGTCTGCCCCTCCTGCACCTCGCCATCGGACATGAACACCCAGACGCGGCCCGGTTCGCCCCGGCGCTTGCGGCCCCAGGCAAGACCGGCGGCGGTGGAAAGGCCGATGCCCAGCGTGCCGTTATGCACCTCCATGCCCGGCGAATGTTCCGCCCCGATCATTTCGACAGAAGAGCCATCCTTGTTGAACATGTCGAGCCCCTCCGGCGCCATGCGGCCGACCTCGATCAGCGCGGCATAGGCAACCAGCGCATAATGCGCGGGCGCAATGAACAGCCGGTCGAATTGCGGGGCGGCCGGGCCGTTATAGCCGGCGCCCGTGTGATAATCCGGGTTCGAGGCGGAGGGCACGCCGCCGAACGGTTTCGGGATCATCGGCAAGGTCGGCTGGCCGAGCTTCAGCTCCTCGTTATAGAGCCAGGCGATCTGTTCGGCAGCCGAACAGGCCTGACTCATATAGCCGCCATTGTTGCGGATCGAATGTTCGAAGACGCGCCGGCGAATGCCCAGCGCCACCGCATCCGTGGTTTTCGAATTCAGCATGTTTCCTCCCGCGACCGTGTGTCCGGCGTCGTTTTCTACATATGTCAACAGTCTCGACAAATGTAAAGATGAGAGTGGGTGATCATCGATTTCACGCGTCGCGGAGACGCGGATGAACCTGCGTTGCCAATTTTCGTATATTATGGAAATATACAGCAATGATCGATTGGGGACGCATAACCGGTTTCGAGTGGGATCACGGTAACGAGCGCAAGAGCGTCGAAAAACACGATGTCAGCCAGGGCGAGGCGGAACAGGTGTTTTTCAATGAGCCGCTGCTGGTCGTCTCCGACACGAAACACAGTGGAGACGAGCTGCGCATCCATGCTCTCGGCAGAACCGACGAGGGGAGGACGTTGCACATCACCTTCACGTTGCGCCAGGATGAGACGAAAATCAGAGTGATTTCCGCGCGCGACATGAGCCGGAAGGAACGGAGCATTTATGAACAGCAAACCTGAAATACCCCACGGCTTCAACACGGAAGCTGAAGAGCGCACCTTCTGGGAAAATCACGACTCCGCCGACCATCTCGACTGGACGCAGGCGGAAAAAGTTCGGCTGCCCAATCTCAAGCCTTCCTCGACGTCCATTTCGCTCCGCTTGCCCAACGCACTGCTGGAGCGGATCAAGGTTGCCGCCGGCAAGCGCGACGTTCCCTATCAATCGCTGATCAAGATCTGGCTGGCAGAGAAACTGGAGTCGAATTCCGGCCGATGAAACTTCGCCAATATCGCCCCTTTGACTTTTGTCAGCGTTCGTGAATAATGACAAAATCATCGTTTGGAGGTGTGATGGCGATCCGTCCGGCAGAGCAGATTCTTCACAAGGCCGCTTGGCTTTATTACACGCATGGCATGCGCCAGGACGAGGTGGCGAAGCATCTCGATATTTCGCGCGCATCGGTGGCCATGTATCTGCGCCGCGCCCGCGAGATGGGCATCGTCACCATTGCGACCTCGACGGAACTCTTCTCGGACGACGTTCTTGCCCGGACGCTCGAAGATCGGCTCGGCTTTGATGCCGTCTGGATCGTACCGGAAGGCGGCCATGCGCTGGACCCGGCGGCCGAAATGCCGGTCGTAGCCGCCGCAGCCTTCCAGAGCCTCGTGAAGAAAGGCGACACGATCGGCGTTGCCTGGGGACGAACGGTCTACCATATCGCCGACGTCATGCCTTTCGCCGATCTGCAAGGCGCAACCGTGGTCCAGCTTTGTGGCAATCTCGGCGCGCCCTATTCCTATCGCCCCGACCAGTGCACGACGGAAATTGCCCGCCGGCTGAATGCCGAGGGGATCAACTTCTATGCGCCGCTGGTAATGAGCACGCCGGAGCTCGCCGATGCGCTGCGCCGCGAGCCGGTGATCCAGGAGCAGATGGCGCGCATTTCCGAATGCAGCCTCGTGCTCTACTCCGTCGGCGGCATCGAGCCGGACAGCCATCTGGTGAAATGCGGCGCCGTGACCGCCGACGAATTGAAGGCGCTGGAAGCGCAGGGCGCGCGCGGCGTCATCGCAGGCCAGGTCATCGACGGCGACGGCCAATGGATGGATTGCGCGCATAACCGCCGCTGCATTTCGGCCAGCATCTCCTCCATCCGCTCCATCCCCCGCCGCATGATGGTGGTCGAGCAGATGGAAAAATTCGACGCGCTCTATGCCGCCATTCGCGGCGGATTGGTGAGCCATCTCGTCGTCACCGCCTCTATGGCCAAGCGCCTGCTGGAGCGTTTCGACGCCGACGCCGGACCGGCGTGAACCCATCATGACAGAGGCCCGAACGGGCCCGTTTCAAGACATTCGGGAGGAATGCATGCAAAGCCTATGGAACGATCACGACGCAGAAGCCGCCGTCAAGCGCTATGCCGAAAAGGGCATCAATCGCGATCTCGCACTTCGCACCTACACGACGCGGCTGATGGGCGGCGACCCGCGCCTCGTGCTGCATGGCGGCGGCAACACATCGGTCAAGACGGTCATGACCGATCTGGTCGGCGACAGCTTTGAGGTGCTTTGCGTCAAGGGAAGCGGCTGGGACATGGCGGTCATTGAGCCGGCGGGCCTGCCCGCCGTCAAGCTCGCGCCGCTCCTGAAAGCCCGTAAGCTCGATCGCCTGTCGGATGAGGACATGGTGGCGCTGCAGCGCGCCAACCTGATCGACCCCTCCGCGCCCAATCCTTCGGTCGAAACGCTTCTCCACGCCTTCCTGCCGCATAAATTCGTCGATCACACCCATTCGACCGCTGTGCTTGCCATCGCCGACCAGGCCGAGAGCGCGCGCATGATCCCGGAGGTTTTCGGACCCAAGGCCGGTTATGTGCCCTACATCATGCCGGGCTTCGCGCTAGCCAAGGCCGCCGCGGAAGCCTTCGAGCGCGACCCGACGGTCGAGGCGCTCATCCTCGACAAGCATGGCATCTTCACCTTCGCCGAAACCGCGCAGGAAGCCTACGAACTGATGGTGCGTTACGTCACCATGGCGGAAGACTTCGTGAAGCAGAACGGGCGCAATCCGTTCACGCCCGCAAGCCTGCCCGCCGCTCTCGCAGGCCCCACAGAGATCGCGCCGATCCTGCGCGGCGCGGTCGCCGTGCCGAAGGGCGAAGGCCGTTTCGACCGCATGGCGAACGAATTCCGCACCTCGCCGGCGATCCTCGATTTCGTCAATGCGGCGCAAGTATCCGACATGGCCTCGCGCGGCGTCTCCACGCCGGACCTCTCCATCCGCGTCAAGACCGGGCCGATGGTCGTGCCCGCCCCGGCGGCCGGAGATCTCGCCGGCTGGTCCGAGACCGTGCGCCAATGCGTCGCCGACTATGCGACCGCCTACGAGGCCTATTTCCGCGAGAATGACGCGCGCGACGACGTCAAGCGCACCATGCTCGACCCCATGCCGCGCCTCACCCTCGTGCCCGGCGTCGGCCTCTTCGGCCATGGCCGCACGCTGAAGGACGCGAAGATCGCGGCCGATCTCGGCGAGATGTGGATCGAAACCGCGCGCGATGCAGAAAGCGTCGGCCGCTTCGAACCGGTCAGCAAGCCGGACCTCTTCGATCTCGAATACTGGTCGCTGGAACAGGCCAAGCTTGCCGGCGCCAAGGCCAAATCGCTGACCGGACAGGTGGCGCTGGTCACGGGCGGCGCGGGCGCGATCGGCGCGGCCATTGCCGCCGTCTTCGCCCGTGAGGGTGCGCATGTCGTCGTCACCGACCTCGATGGCGACAAGGCGGCCGCATCGGCCAAGGCGGCCGGAAACGGCGCGATCGGGGTTGCCTGCGACGTCACCGATCCGGCCTCCGTTGCGGCCTCGTTCGACAAGGCCGTGGCCACGTTCGGCGGCATCGACATCGTCGTCTCGAATGCGGGCGCTGCTATCGAAGGCGCGATCGCGACGCTTGATGAGGCACTGCTACGCAAGAGCTTCGAGCTGAATTTCTTCGCTCACCAGACGGTGGCCCAGCAGGCCGTCCGCATCATGAAGGCGCAGAAGACCGGCGGCGTGCTGCTCTTCAACGCTTCCAAGCAAGCGGTCAATCCCGGCGCAAAATTCGGCGCTTACGGCCTGCCGAAGGCCGCGACCCTGTTTCTCTCGCGCCAGTATGCGCTCGAGCACGGGGCCGATGGTATCCGCTCCAATGCCGTCAATGCGGACCGCATCCGTTCCGGCCTGCTCGATGACAAAATGATCGAAAGCCGGGCCGCCGCCCGCGGTCTGTCGGTGAAGGATTACATGGGCGGCAATCTGCTCGGCCAGGAAGTCACGGCACTGGACGTCGCCGAAGCCTTCCTCGATCTGGCGCTTGCCGACCGCACCACGGGCGGCGTTGCGACCGTAGACGGCGGCAACATCGCGGCGGCGCTGAGGTAAGGATCTGAGACGCCCCCTCATCGGTCATTTGCAAACGACCGATGTTCAGCCGTTCCTCTTTCGAGGAACGATCTCGTCACCTGCTTCCGGTGGGACATCGGGAGCTTTGTCGAGAATCGCAAGCGCGGCATCGATGTCGCCGCGTTCTGCCCGCGTCTTCAACGACATGATGGCCCGGCGATGACCTATACCGTCCGCGATGAAAGCCGACAGCAACTGATTCAGGGAGACATTGTCTTCCATGGCCGCGCGGCGCGCTTCTTCCATGACGTGGTCTGCAAGTCTGAGAGGGTAAGTGGTCATGTCCATCTCCTTCACATCAAAGTCGCCACGAAGCTGCCAGCCTTCATGACGGATATGCCAAACGCCCCGACCGAAGCATCCTGAAAATCGCGATCGTTGCTGACAATCACCGCAGCACCTGCCGCAAGCGCGCATTCTATGTAGATGTCATCCTTCGGATCCGCCAGGAATGGTCGGAACCGGAACCATGGCGATACCAACTTCGCTCTCGCAAAGAGCGCATCTAGAACTGCGCCAATCTCCGCCGCCGAAATCCAGGGGTAAGCACCCAGGATACCCGGCCGGTTTAACACGTCTTCATATTCCAGCGCGACTGCAGGAGAGACTGCGAACGGCACATCTCCAGTCAACATCGCACGCAACAAAAGATGCGACGCCCCTCGCGAGGAGCGAAGGGCCGCCAGAAGAATGTTCGCGTCAATCACGATCATCGCCCAACATGATATCTCATATGATATCATGTCAACACGTCGACGTCATAAAAAAAACGCCGCCCTTTCGAGCGGCGCTTTCTCATCCAATCCTGGCGTCGCGCCTTACTTGCCCTTCGGCACCGGCATCCACTTCGGCGCTGCGACATCGGTCTGGGCGAATTGCGGCAGCTTGGCCGACAGTTCTTCCATGTTCTTGATGTCCTTGTCCTTCAGGTCCTTCTGCGTGATCAGCGTCGGCGGCACGACCACGTTGTGGCCGGGGTCTTCGCCGGCGAGCAGCATGGCGAGCGCGCGGACGGAGACCTGGCCGACGAGTGCGGGGTTGGTGGCAGCCGTGGCAGCCCAGGCGCTGTCTGGTTCGCGCATGGCGGAGATATCCGGCGTCGAGATATCGGCCGAATAGATCTTGACGCTCTTGGAAAGACCGGCTTCGTCAACGGCGATCTTTACGCCCTTGGCGAATTCGTCATAGGGCGCGAACATGACTGTGATGTCCGGGTGGGCGGAAACGACCGAGCGGGCCTGGTTGGCGACCGAGTTGGCGATCGGGTTGTCCATGGTACCGAACATGGCGACCTGGTTGATGCCCGGATATTTCTTCTTGAAGGCTTCCCAGGTCTCGTTGCGGCGGTCGAGCGGCGCAATGCCAGCGACATAGACATAGCCGGCCTTGAACTCGTCACCATTGTCCTTCACCGCCTGTTCGAGCGCGAGGCGGGCCAGATCGCGGTCGGACTGTTCGATCTGCGGAATCTTCGGGTTTTCGACATTGACGTCGAAGGCGACAACCTTGATGCCGGCGTCGACGGCGCGCTGTGCGGCGGCCTTCATCGATTCCGTCAGGCCGTGCTGGATGATGATGCCCTTGACGCCGAGTGCGATGGCCTGATCGACCATGTCGGACTGAAGTGCGGCATCCTGGCGGCTGTCGAAGACGCGCAGGTCGACGCCGAGCGCCTTGGACTGTGCCGTTACGCCTGCGAGATAAGATTCGAAGAAGTCGCCGGTGGAGAGATAACGCACCAGCGCGATCTTCACCTTGCCCGGATCGTCGAAAGGCTTCGGCATGTCGGCCGCATAGGCCATCGTGCCGAAGCTTGCCGCGCCCATGAGTGCCATGGTCAGCTTGCCGAATGTTCTTCTCGTGAAGTCCATGCTTTTGTCCTCCCTAAAGACAAGTGGTTGTTTCATGTCCCTTCCCAAAAGCCCGCGGCTCATCCACGCGCTCCGGATTGCTTTTGCGCCTGCTCAGCGCCGGTTCCTGCCCGACAGGGCGAAGGTGAAGACCAGCGCGAAGACAAGGACCACGCCCTTGACGAAGTCCTGCGTGTAGTACGGCGCGTTCATCATGGTCAGCCCCTGCAGGAGGATGCCGACGAAAAGCGCGCCGATGGCTGTGCCGAACGCATTGGGCTTGGCAGCGCCCAGCACGGCAAAGCCGGTGAGTGCTGCCGCGACCGCGTCCAGAAGCAGGTTGTTGCCCGAGGCGATATCGCCGCGCCCGAGGCGGGCCGCCAGGAGAATGCCGCCGATGGAGGCGAAGATCGCCGAGATGACATAGGCGAGGATCTTGTAGCCCTTGACCGGTGCGCCGGCGAGGCTCGCCGCCCGCTCGTTGGAGCCGACCGCATACATCATGCGGCCAAAGCGCGTGTATTCGAGGAAGAACCAGATCACGATCGCCAGAACCACGAGCACCACGACCGAGGCCGGAACGAGGTTCGGAATGACGAAATCGAAACGATAGCGCCCGAGCGCAAGGAAAGATGGCGAGAAGGTGCCAGAGGCCACGGACCCGTCCGGCAGCGTCATGCCTGTTGCAATCGAGCGGCCTTCGGTCGGAATGCGCTGGAGCCCGAGCAGCAGGAACATCATGCCGAGCGTCGCCAGAAGATCCGGAACGCGCATATAGACGATCAGGAACCCGTTGATCAGCCCGATCAGGATGCCGATGGCCAGGCAAACCAGCGTGGCCGACAGCGCATCGCCGTTCATCACCACCATGACATAGGACGAGGCCATCATCGCCGTTGTCGCGACCGAGCCGATGGACAGGTCGAAACCGCCCGCCACCAGCGTTGCCGTGACGCCCAGCGCCAGAATGCCGGTGATGGACACCGACTGCAGGATGAAGACCGCGCTTTGCGGCGAGGCAAAGCCATCCGCCATGATCGAGAAATAGACGACGATGGCGAAAACCAGCAGCAGGAAGCCGTAGCGAATGGCGAAATCCCGCGTCGGCGTGGACGATCCGGCCTTTGCGGTTTTCGTCGCCTTGGGGGCGGATTGAGCGGTGTTGGTGGCGTCAGTGTTCATTCAATTCACCGTCATGGTCTGGCCGGAGATCTCGGCGAGCAGGCGCTCCATGTCGAGGTTCCGGTTGATGTGTTCGCCGCAAAGCGTGTGTTCGGACATGACCAGAATGCGGTCCGCGATCTCGAAGGCCTCGTCCAGTTCGGTCAGAAAGACCAGCGTCGCGCGTCCGTCCGCCGAGGCGCGCAGCTTGCGGGCGATGTCGCGCCGCGCCGCGATGTCGACGCCCTGGAACGGCTCGTCGAGGATGAGAAGCCGCGCGGGTTCTGCGAGCCAGCGCGCCACCGTCACCTTCTGCTGGTTGCCGCCCGACAGCGTGAACATCTCGTCCCGCTCCGTCCGGCAGACGATGCCGAGTGCATCGATCTGCGCCCGCGCCCGCTCCCGTTCGCGCGACCGGGCCGAAACGCCGACCAGCGAGAGGTTCTTCAGGAACGGAAGGCTGATATTCTCGTAGATATTGAAGTCGGGCACGATCGAGCTTGCCGAGCGATCCTTCGCGACCAGAAAGACGCCGGTGGCAATCGCATCCGCCGCCGATCTTGGGCGATAGGGCCTACCTGATAGCGTCATGTCACCGGAGACGACACGACGGGCGCCGAACAGCGTTTCGGCCAGATCGGTCTTGCCCACGCCGACAAGCCCGGTGATCGCGACGATCTCGCCATCCTTGAGGTCGAAGGAAAACGGCTTGCGTCCCGCCTTGAGCGTCAGGTTGCGGGCGGAAAAGACGATGTCGCCGCCATCCCGCACCTCGATGCGGTCGTGGCTGATGATCTCGCCCAGCATGGCATTGACCGCGCCTTCGTAGTCCAGAACCGGCCCGTCGAATGTGCCGACAATGCGCCCGTCGCGCAGCGACACGATCCGGTCGGCGAGCCGGCGGATATCCGACATGCGGTGCGAAATATAGAGAATGGCGACACCGCCGGCCTTCAGGCGCTCGACCAGATCGAAGAGCCGCTCGGCCTCCGCGCTCGACAGCGACGAGGTCGGCTCATCGAGGATCAGCACTTTCGGCTTGTGCGCCATGGCGCGGGCAATCGCCACCATCTGCCGGTCGGCAAGCGGCAGATCGGCAACCTCAGCCCTCAGATCAACCGTCAGGCCCATCTTGTCGGCGACTTCGCGCGCCTCGCGGCGAATGCGGAAAGGATTGAACAGGACCGGCTTGCCCCAGCCGGTGAGCCGGTCGAGCATCAGGTTGGTCGCCACATCGAGATCGGCGATCACACCATCATTGATATTCTGGTGGACGGTTACCACGCCGGCACGGATCGCCTCGGCGGTCGAGGCCGGCGCGAAGGGCGCGCCATCGAGCGTGAGGCTGCCACTGTCGGGCTGGTAAACCCCGCAGACCGTCTTCACGAGCGTGGATTTGCCCGCGCCGTTTGCGCCCATCAGCACGGTGACCGTGCCGGGCTGCAGGTCGATGCTGACGCCGTCGAGGACCCGGTTAGGGCCAAACGACTTGCGCAGATTCTCGACGCGAAAGATCGCCGTTGCGTTCATGAAATTCCTCCCGACGATGATGCTATGACCTCACTTAGTCATATGTCAAGCCCATTGACATTTGACAGCGCGACGCCTAGCAAATTGATCAGGTCGCAAGATGCAGGTTAGATCGGGAGAGAGGACCGGTCGAAACCGGGCTGTCTAAAATGTGCTCCGAACACGCAACATCCGTGTTCCGGGGGAGGCAAATGGGAGGAAT
The DNA here is from genome assembly GCA_900466575.1 of Hyphomicrobiales bacterium. GTDB lineage: Bacteria > Pseudomonadota > Alphaproteobacteria > Rhizobiales > Rhizobiaceae > Ensifer_A. The sequence goes on from UBMP01000036.1 coordinate 24,307, forward strand.
AAATGGCAGACGCGGAAGCATTCGTGGCGCTCACGCCCGAAACTCTGCCCACAAAGCTGGGCGGGCTAGATGTGCTGAAGACGCGGATCGGATCGGATCCGTCCGCATGGCGGGTCCGTGAAGTCGGCGACGGCAATCTCAATCTCGTCTTTATCGTCGAAGGCCCGGCCGGCGCCGTCATCGTCAAGCAGGCGCTGCCCTATGTTCGTCTGGTCGGCGAGAGCTGGCCGCTGCCGCTGAAGCGGTCCTATTTCGAATATAACGCCCTGATCCGACAGGCAGATCGCGATCCGGGCATGGTGCCGGAAGTGTTCCACTTCGACCGCGCGCAGGCCATCGTGGTGATGGAATTCCTGAACCCGCACATCATCCTGCGTCAGGCGCTGATCAAGGGTGAGATCCTGCCGAAGATCGGCAAGGACCTCGGACGTTTTGCCGCACGCACGCTCTTTCGCGGTTCCGACCTTTCGATGAGCGCACGGGCGCGCAAGGAAGACCTCGCCCTCTTCGCCGACAATGTCGAGCTTTGCGACATCACCGAGAACCTCGTCTTCTCCGATCCCTATTTCGAGGCGGAGCTGAACCGCCACACGTCGCCGCAGCTGGACGGCCTTGTCGCCGAGCTTCGCGCGGACCGCGATCTGAAGGTGGAGGCGCAGGCGCTCAAGCATCTCTTCGTGGCGAAAGCCGAGACGCTGCTGCATGGCGACCTGCATACCGGCTCGATCATGGTGACGAAGGACGACACAAAGGTGATCGATCCGGAATTCGCCTTCTACGGCCCGATGGCGCTCGATGTCGGGATGATGCTCTCCAATTTCTGGATGAGCTATTTCTCCCAGCGCGGCCATGAGGAAAGCGGCTCACGCGACGAGATGCGCCCCTTCCTCATCGGCGTCATCGACGAGATCTGGGAAACCTTCGTCGCCGAGTTCTCGCATCTGTGGCGCACGGAGCGCACCGGCATTCTTTATCAGCGCGCGCTGTTCGAGGATCGGGGCGACACGCTCGGCGCCGAACAGGCGCTTGCCCGCGTACTTGGCGACATCTGGACCGACATGCTGGGCTTTGCCGGCATCGAAATGCATCGCCGCATCTTGGGCCTTGCCCATAATGCGGATTTCGAGACGATTGCCGATCTCGACCTGCGCGGTTCCTGCGAGGCCGCAGCCCTCAAATTCGGACGGCATCTCGCCGTCAACCGTCGCTCCATCACCAGTCTTTCCGCGCTTGCGGGACTGGCCGAGCGCCTTGACCGGGGAGATATCCAATGAATGTAGGCGACAAGCACTATCACACGATCTGGCTCAACGAAGACGGCCGCTCGGTCGATATCATCGACCAGCGCTGGCTGCCGCACGAGTTCCGCATCGTCACGCTGAAGAGCGTGCCGGACGTGGCAACCGCCATTCGCGACATGTGGGTGCGCGGCGCGCCGCTGATCGGCGTCACGGCAGCCTATGGCGTGGCCATCGCGATGACGGAGGATGCCAGCGACGCCAACCTGGAACGCGTCTGGCATGAGCTGAACGAAACGCGGCCCACCGCAATCAACCTGCGCTGGGCGCTGAACGAGATGAAGCGGGTTCTCTCCCCGCTGCCGCCTGCCGAACGCGCCGCCGCCGCCTATGCGCGCGCCGCCGAGATTGCGCAGGAGGATGTCGAACTCAACCGCAACATCGGCCGGTATGGTCTCGAAGTGATCCGCGGGATCGCGGCGCGGAAGAAGCCCGGCGAGCCGGTCAATATTCTCACCCATTGCAATGCCGGCTGGCTGGCGACCGTCGATTACGGCACGGCGACCGCCCCGATCTATCTGGCGACGGAAGAGGGCATTCCGGTTCACGTCTATGTGGACGAAACCCGGCCGCGCAACCAGGGCGCTCAGCTGACCGCCTGGGAAATGAACGGCCACGGTGTGCCGCATACGCTGATCGTCGACAATGCCGGCGGCCATCTGATGCAGCATGGCATGATCGACATGGTCATCGTCGGCACCGACCGCACGACCGCCAATGGCGATGTGTGCAACAAGATCGGAACCTATCTCAAGGCGCTCGCCGCCCGGGATAACGGCATCCCCTTCTATGTCGCCCTCCCCTCGCCCACCATCGACTGGACGGTGAAGGACGGCGTGAAGGAAATCCCCATCGAAGAGCGAAACGGCGACGAAGTCTCTCTCGTGCAGGGCAAGCTCGCCGATGGAACGGTGGTCCAGGTGCGGGTCTCGCCGGAGGGAACGCCGGCCGGAAATCCGGCTTTCGATGTCACGCCCGCCCGTTTGGTCACCGGGCTCATCACCGAGCGCGGCATTGCCGACGCCTCGCCGGATGGACTGAGGGGGCTGTTTCCGGAGCGAAACGGATAGGAGCGAGACGTCCTGTCGATGAATCCTGGCCAAGCCGGGCGGCCGCCATGCTGCCGCCTGCGCCACGAGAGCCGGGGCGCGACCGTCGCGAGGCTTTGCGCTGCACCCGCAAGAGAGACGCCAACGACATAGTCGCGTGGCATGATCCAGACATCGCGGCGTGCGGTCGCCGGATGCAAACGCGGACGCATGTCGATAAAGACGTGCATCTTCTCCAGCAATTTCTGGACAAGCCCCTGAGAGGTCTCGCCTAGGCCGCCTGTACCCTCTGCCGCCTGATCGGCACGACGATGAGGTTCAGTTCCAGGTCGTCAAAGTCGATCCTGTTATTACCCAAAATCATGAAAACTATGTTTTCTATTCATTGGACATATTTCTTCCACCTGCCTAGCCTCTCGCAAGGAGAAGGCTGGAGAGACGGGGGACCGCGCGTGAACCCGTTCCGGACAAGTCGCCAGCAGGAGGAGCCGGATTGTCTGCCACGCTGCGCTATCCTGTCCCACGGGACGTAGCTGCGCCGCGGTCATCGCGAAATCAAAGCATAAGCCATCGACTTCGCTGAAGGCCGTCTTCCAGCGGCGTGGCGGTCTTTCAACGTTCAGGAACATGACATGACCCGCAGATTCATCGATATCTCTGTCGCCCTCAAATCCGGCATCAAGTCCGACCCGCCCGGGCTCACCCCGCAGATCGTCTATCGCGACCACGACTATGGCGCGCTGGAATTCGAGCAGATGTCGGGCATACCGGTCGACAAGCAGCTGGAGGGCAAGGGCTGCGCGGCCGAAGAGGTCGTCATGACGACCCATGCAGGCACGCATCTCGACGCGCCATGGCATTACCATCCGACCATGAATGGCGGCGAGCGGGCCTGGACGATCGACGAGGTGCCGCTGGAATGGTGCTTCGGCCGCGGGGTGAAGCTCGATTTCCGCAACAAGCCGGACGGCTATGTCTGCACGGCGGCTGACGTCGAGGCAGAGCTGAAGCGTATCGGCCATGAGCTGCAGCCGCTCGACATCGTGCTCGTCAACACGGCCGCAGGCACCCGGTATGGTGAGGATGATTTCCTGATGCGCGGCTGCGGCATGGGCCGGGAAGCGACGCTTTACCTCACGAGCCGGGGTGTCCGCGTGACGGGCATCGACGGCTGGAGCTGGGACGCGCCCTTCGGCTTCACACGCCGCAAGATCGAGGAGACCGGCGACTATTCGCTCTTCTGGGAAGGCCACAAGGCCGGCGCCGAGCAGGCCTATTGCCACATGGAGAAGCTTTCGAACCTGGAGTCCCTGCCCTCGACCGGCTTCATGGTGTCCTGCTTCCCGGTCAAGGTCGACAAGGCCTCCGCCGGCTGGTGCCGGGCCGTGGCGATCCTTGAGGACTAAGCACCGGAAGCGACGATATTCGAAGGGCGGCAACGCCCTGCTACAGGAGACCCATAGATGAAACTTGCCACCCTGAAGAACGGCACGGCAGACGGCAGGCTGCATGTCATTTCGCGCGACCTGAGCAAGGCCGTGGCGGCCCGCGCGGCCACAACGATGCAGGCAGCACTGGAGACCTGGGACACCGTCGAGGCCGATCTCAAGGCGCAGTATGACAGCCTCAACAAGGGGCAGGAGAAGGATGCGTTCGGGTTCAACCAGGCCGATGCGCTGGCTCCGCTGCCGCGCGCCTGGCAATGGCTGGACGGCTCCGCCTTCGAAAGCCATGGCGATCTCATGGATCTGGTCTTCGGCATGAACAAGAAGGAGAAGTATACCAAGCCGCTGATGTATCAGGGCGTCTCCGACCGCTTCTATGCCCCGACAGCCGATGTCCCCTTCCGCTCCACCGAGGACGGCATCGATTTCGAAGGAGAATTCGGCATTGTCGTCAGCGCGGTGCCCGCGGGGATCAATGCGGCCGATGCCGCGAAATATATCCGCCTGATCGTCCAGATCAACGACTGGAGCCTGCGAAAGATCGCACCCGCCGAGATGAAGACCGGCTTTGGCTGGATCCATGCCAAGCCGCCCTGCTCGGCTGCCCCGGTTGCCGTCACGCCCGACGAACTCGGACCCGCCTGGCGTGACGCGCGCGTCGATCTGCCGCTCAACGTCATCTGGAACGGTGAGAAATTCGGCGCTGCAAACGGCTATCACATGGGTTTCGGTTTCGACGACCTCGTTGCTCATGCGGCCTATTCCCGTGATTTGGTGCCCGGCACGATCATCGGTTCGGGCACCGTGTCCAACGCCAATTACCGCGAAATCGGGTCGAGCTGCATCGCTGAGCGTCGCGGCATCGAAATGCTCGACCTCGGCGAAGCCAGGACCCCCTTCATGGGCTTTGGCGATACGGTCAGGATGGAGGTCTTCCTTCCCGACGGCATCTCCGTCTTCGGCGCCATAGACCAGAAGGTCGTCAAGGCGGCATGAGGGCGTCCTGCCGCGCCAAAACCCTCGGGAAAAACCTTTCCCGAGTTGTCCTCCGGTCTGATCGCTTCCGCCCCTGTCTCTGGACGTTAACTTCCGGAGAGCCACGCTGACGCGCCGCCCTGATTGGTAGTTTAAAAATACGGCGGAGCGCCAGCGCGACCCGTCGAGATTACCGAGGGGAGCCTCATCCGACTCCAGTCCTCAAGCGCGGGCCGCCTCGCTAAACCGTCTGCGGAGGCAGACGGGTTCTCAGGCGCAGCCTGGCCGCCGAGCTATTCGCAGCCCATCGGGGGAGTCGTTTCGGTGGATGTTTTTTCATCCACCGCCGCCCGCGCCCCCTGATGGCATCCTCCGCACGTTACGAAGATTGCCAC
>UBMP01000033.1 GCA_900466575.1 Hyphomicrobiales bacterium
ATCGAATTGCCCAGGAACATGTTCTGGGCCACGGTCAGGTTCGGAACCTGCTGCAATTCCTGGTGAATCATCGCAATGCCGGCGCGGCGGGCGTCATCGGGATTGCGGAAAGCCTGGGCGACGCCGTCAATGCGCACTTCACCGGCGGTCGGACGATAGACGCCCGAGAGGATCTTCAGAAGCGTCGACTTGCCCGCGCCATTTTCGCCGAGCAACGCGTGGATTTCGCCGGGTGCGATCTCGAAGCTGACCGAGGAGAGCGCCTTGACTCCGGGAAATTCCTTGGTGATGCCTTCAAAGGATAGCCGCGGCACGTTCATCGGGAAGCCTCTCTGTCGTGGTCATGGACGGCCGCATGGATTGCGGCCGTCCTTGTCTTCTGAGGGGATCAGTTGGCAGCAGCCTTCAGGAGCACGGCGCGAACGTCTTCCGGCTTGCCCTGATACTGCTTGTAGTTGTCAGCCGTGATCAGCGCCTGGGGCGTTGCAACCACGCGCGGCAGCTTCTGGCCTGCATTCAGGCGCAGCGCGGTTTCCATCGCGACTTCGCCGGTCAGGACCGGGAAGCTGTCGACGGTGCCGGTGAGTTCGCCGGCGGCAATCGACTTGTAGGCATCCGAAATGCCGTCCGTGCCGAACACGACGACCTTGCCCTGCAGGCCGGCAGCCTTGACGGCTTCGACAACGCCGAGCGCCATGCCGTCGTTGTTGCAATAGAAGCCGATGAGATCCGGGTTCTTCTGCAGGATCGTGGTCGCCGCGTCGTAGGAAAGCTGGCGATCCCAGTTGCCCGGTACGCTGGCGACGACCTTGAACTTGCCGTTTTCCTCAATGGTCTTCTTGAAGCCCGCCGTGCGCTGGACAGCAGCATATACGCCGGCCTGACCTTCGATGATGGCAACCTTGCCGCCTTCCGGACGGTTCTTGACGAACCAGTTGGCGACACGTACGCCGTTGTCGCGCTGAACGTTGCCGACATAGTGCTCGGCCTGCGGGATCACGGCGTCATTGACGTTGACCACGGTGATGCCGGCGGCCTTGGCCTGTTCCATGACCGGCTGCAGGTTGGCGTCCGTCTGCGGCGACAGAAGCAGTGCCTTGTAACCTTGCGTGACCATGCCTTCGGCGATCGTCAGCTGACCGAGCTGGTCGCCTTCGCTCTGCGCTGCCTGGTAGGCGACGCTGACACCCAGCTTGCCGGCAAGGCTCTTGTAGCCTTCACCCAGCGAGCGCCAGTATTCGTTGGTCAGCGTCTTGGAAACGCCGCCGATCTTGAGGCCGGCCGGAACGGCGGGCATGGGCCCGAACTTCTTGTCCAGCTGCGACCAGTCGATGCGGTCCGGCTCGGAGTCGGAGTTGAGCGGTGCGAGATCGGCGGCATGCACGACGCCAGCAAAAAGGGTGGCAGCAAGAGCTGCGACGATGAGGTTTTTCATTGTTCCTCCCGGTAACAACGTGTGGGGTTGAAGTCTTCAGCCGAGCATCAGCTCCTGGAGGATGCCCTGAGACGCAACGGCATCCTGGCGGTCAATCGCATCAGTCAGGCGATTGTCCTGCTCGAGGCGATCGACGACCTTCAGCATGCGCTGCACGGTTGCGATGTTCACCTCGCATTCCTTGACGGGGTCGAGCCCCGTGAAATCCGGAAATGTGTCGAAATAGATCGCGCCCTCATACCCGTCGCGGCGGATCTGGCGCAAAAGCTCGATGGTCTGCTGGGCATGCACCGCGCCGACCATCAGGCCGTCGTCACGCTTGGCGTAGCC
>UBMP01000032.1 GCA_900466575.1 Hyphomicrobiales bacterium
GTTATGCCTGGCGACAACGTCACCGTTGACGTCGAGCTGATCGTTCCGATCGCGATGGAAGAAAAGCTCCGCTTCGCGATCCGCGAAGGCGGCCGCACCGTCGGCGCCGGCATCGTCGCCTCGATCGTCGAGTAATTCGACGATCGACGAAGGTGGCGAAAGCTGCCGAAGGCCATCAAAGATGTGCAAATGGCGCGCAAGCGCGATTTGCACGCGGCGCCGGCATCGTCGCCTCGATGGTCGAGTAATCGATTTTCCCGCAAGGGAAATAAAAGAGCCCCGCTGGAGACAGCGGGGCTTTTTGTTTTAGGGATTGCGAACTTAAAGCGACCGGCTTAGGGACAGCTTTAAGATGATCTTTGCCGCCAGAGCCGTCCTTTTCTTGTCATGCCTGCTGTCGCTTTCCGCGATGATGGCGACACCCGGATTTACGCGGTGCCCAGAGCGCTCGGCCTGCAAGGGATGCGGCTGCAAGGGTGGTCCCGGCTATCGCGGGCCGGACGGACGCTGTGTGGGCTTCAAACAGCTGTCCAAGGTCTGCGGTAATCCGCCTGAAACCTTCTGCACGTTCGAAAACGCGCCAGGCACCGGGCTGAACCGGGACTGCGCGCTCGGGCGTGACAGGACCGAGCCGCCTTTGACGGACGAGTAGACCTCAGTCGACCGTGATCTCGAGATAGTCTCCCTCGCGGTCGTGATAGACCTTCACATTGATCATGCAATCACCTTCCAGCAACCGCCGGCGTGCCTCGCGGGTGATGGTTCCCTCGCGGATCATGCGCTCCGCCTTGGCGCGGTTGTCGACCGAGGCAAAGAACTCGTCCGCCTCGTCGCCCCGTTGGCGGATGCCGAACTTGTAATAGTTGGCACGATCCTGCCGGACGATCTGCCAGGGCTCGCGCAGGCGCTCGCCATTGGAGTTGTAGAGGTCGTCGCGGCCGATATAGGCATTGTACTCATCGATCAGATCGTCAGCCTTGGCAGGCGCGACGCCGATCAGCAACGGCAGCAGCAGAGCCACGGCCATTGAACGTTTCCCAAACATGAAAAATCCCCTCGAAAATGCTCTCACGGTGGGACGCTACCGTAAATCCAGAACGTGCGGGAGAGGGCGGAACAATTTCGCGCGGCTCGCGCTTGAGAACATTTTTGCGATGGTTAGTCTCTGCTCCGACTCATAAGCATTCCTGACTTTGGTCGCATCGGTATCGAGGAGGTAACACGATGAAGAAGCGTATTCTGTTCACGGGTGGTTCGGGCAAGGCCGGACGTCACGTCATTCCGTGGCTCATCGCCAAGGGGTATGAGGTGCACAATATCGATCTTGTGCCGCTCGACGTTCCCGGTGTCACCAACCTGACCGTCGATATTACCGATCTCGGGGAAGTCTTCAACGCGCTCACCATGCACCGCGACTTCCCGGATCTCGAATCGGGCAAGGGCGTGCAGCCCTTCGACGCGGTCGTGCATTTCGCTGCGGTTCCGCGCATCCTCATCCGCCCCGACAACGAGACCTATCGGGTCAATGTCATGGGCACCTACAATGTCATCGAGGCCTCGGTGAAGCTCGGCATCCGCAAGGTGATCATCGCCTCCAGCGAGACGACCTATGGCATCTGCTTTGCCGAAGGCGAGCGCGATCCGCATTATCTGCCCTTCGATGAGGACTATGACGTCAATCCGATGGACAGCTACGGGCTTTCCAAGGTGGTCAACGAGAAGACCGCACGCGCCTTCTCCGAGCGCACGGGTGCTGACATCTATGCCTTGCGTATCGGCAACGTGATCGAGCCGCACGAATATAGCCGGTTCCCCGGCTTCGTGGCGCATCCCGAAACGCGCCTGCGCAATGCCTGGTGCTATATCGATGCGCGCGACCTCGGTCAGATTGTACATCTGTGCATCGAAAAGGACGGGCTCGGCTATCAGGTCTTCAACGCCACCAATGATACGGTGACAACGGACTTGTCCACAGCCGAGCTGGCGCAGCGCTTCTTCCCCAATGTTCCCCTGAAATGGCAGCCTCAGGGCGACGAAGCGATGATTTCGAACCGGAAAATCCGCGACGTCCTGGGCTTCAAGGAGGAGCATAACTGGCGCAAATACGTCTGAACCGGGGCGTTGCAAGCTTGCCACCTGTGGACAGATTGTGCCGCACTGCAGCAAATTTGCTATTTGTTAACCGCTCTTCGGGCTACACTCCTGCTGAACCGGGAGGACAAATCGCGGTCTCCTTGTGAGGAGACCGCCGAAACCTGAAGGCAGGAAACCGGCTCCATGCGGAACAAATTTCACCTGGCAACGCTCGCAATCGTGTTTTGCGCTGCGCATCAGGCCCATGCCGACAGTCGACCGTTGATCTGGGACGTTTCGCGCATCGGCGACAACGGCCTGAAGCTGCGCACCGGCCTTCAAAGCTCCGATGCGCTTCAGCCCAGCGCCGGCGTGACCACCGAGGTTCTGGCCAATGGTGTGGGAGCAATCTCGTCAGTGCCCGTGTCTATCTGGGGTTCCATCCTGCTGCGCAGTTCCCAGTCGCCGGCATCCTTGCGCGCGACCCAGGCCGACATGGATTTCGACGCCCAGGAGGGCAGGGCGCAATTCCTGCTGTCCGAAAAACGGAACTGGATGCAGACGAGCTCCATGGATGTCGTCAGCCGCCGCACCCTTGCGCTGACCGCGGGCGCCGAGGGCAAGGCCGGTGTCGCCGTGTCGCAAACCTACCGTCTGGAATTTCCCGATCTCGGCGCAGCCTTTGCCACGACGGGAGCCGCCGATAGCGGCGCGCGCACCTTCATGAAATCGCTTTCGGTCGAGAAGCATTTGTCACGCCGGGCAACGCTAACCGCCAGCCTGAGCGAAACCGACCGGCAGCCCACCGCCAGCCTTCGCTTCGATTATGCGATCAAGTGGTGATCTTGGAAGCCTCGGTCAGCCGCTCGTTCAACGCGATCAGGTCGCTCACAAGGTGACCGTTGATCCGCAGGCCATCAATCTTCGCAGAGCGGATATCCACGTTGCAGAGATTGACGTTTTCCAGCCGCGACGCTGACAGATCGACATCGCGGAGCGTTGCTGCCGCCAGACAGACATGCCCGAACGTGGCATTCGACATCATGACATCCGTGAACGCCGCATCGCAGGCGCTGGCATTCACCACGGACGCCTTGTCGAGATTGACATTATAAAACTCGGAACTCTCCAGATCGACATCGTCAAAACGCGATTGCGCGATCATCTGGTCGCGAAACTGAACCATGGTTTCCTCCCCGGCTTCAACTCGACTGCACCGACGCAAACCCTCTTGACGCAACTGTAACATCGAAATCGCAGTTCTGGCAAAGCTGAAAGGATCATAAGAAAATATGCGTAAGGTCCGAAAGGCGCTTGTCATTCGCGGCCAACTTGAATATGTACGCCCTCGTTCGGGACGCGGCCTGCGTTCCTTGCAGCCTTTGTAGGGGTATAGCTCAGTTGGTAGAGCGGCGGTCTCCAAAACCGCAGGTCGGGGGTTCGAGCCCCTCTGCCCCTGCCATCGGCAATGCAAGGTTAGATCGGCCCACTCCGCGCATAACCGCAAAACAAATGTCGTATTGCTCTTGTATTTGAGAGATTCGCCGTTTATGTAGCGGAAAAACAGACACGCGGCGCGTCGGGCTGGACGAACAGCTTTACGCGCCTTAATGGCGTAGGCATCAATGGCATCGAAGATGAATCCTTTCACGTTTCTGCAGCAGGTTCGCGCTGAAACGCTCAAAGTAACGTGGCCCAGCCAGCGCGAGACTGTGATCTCGACGCTGATGGTGTTTGCCATGGCTTTCTTCGCGGCTGCGTTTTTCTTTGGCGCAGACCAGCTTTTCGGCCTGCTCATCGGCCTCGTGCTGAATGTCGGCAAGTAAATAGGCGGAGATCAAGATGGCTGCGCGCTGGTATATTGTCCACGCTTATTCGAATTTCGAGAAGAAGGTCGCCGAGGACATCGAGAACAAGGCCCGCCAGAAGGGTCTTGATCATCTGTTCGAGAAGATTCTCGTGCCGACCGAAAAGGTTGTTGAAGTTCGCCGCGGCCGCAAGGTCGACAGCGAGCGCAAGTTTTTCCCGGGCTATGTCCTGGTGCGCGCCAACCTGACGGACGAAGCCTTCCACCTGATCAAGAATACGCCGAAGGTCACGGGTTTCCTGGGTTCCGACTCGAAGCCGGTTCCGATTCCGGACAGCGAAGCCGACCGCATCCTCAATCAGGTGCAGGATGGCGTCGAGCGTCCGAAGCCCTCCGTCTCCTTCGAGATTGGCGAGCAGGTTCGCGTGTCCGACGGTCCGTTCGCCTCGTTCAACGGTACGGTCCAGGACGTCGATGAAGAGCGTTCGCGCCTCAAGGTCGAAGTGTCGATCTTCGGCCGCGCGACGCCGGTCGAGCTGGAATACGCCCAGGTCGAGAAGCTTTAAAGTTTGGGCGGACGTTTTCGTCCGTTTCAAGAGCGCGTGGAAGGCGAGGGGCTTTAGCCGGTTCCGTAAAATCGCCGCACCACGCAACCGCAGCCGCCGGCACATGCCGGCATAGAGCGCCCCAAAAGGCGCATTTGGAAAGGCAGAGCAATGGCTAAGAAAGTTGCCGGCCAGATCAAGCTGCAGGTCGCAGCAGGATCGGCCAACCCGTCCCCGCCGATCGGTCCCGCACTCGGTCAGCGCGGCGTGAACATCATGGAATTCTGCAAGGCGTTCAATGCCGCCACGCAGGAAATGGAAAAGGGCATGCCGATTCCGGTCGTCATCACCTATTACCAGGACAAGTCCTTCACCTTCCAGATGAAGCAGCCTCCGGTCTCCTACTTCCTGAAGAAGGAAGCGAAGATCAAGTCGGGTTCGAAGACCCCGGGCAAGGCTTCCGCTGGTTCGATCTCGCGCGACAAGATCCGCACGATCGCTGAAGCCAAGATGAAGGATCTCAACGCCGCCGATATCGAAGGCGCGATGGCCATGGTCGAGGGCTCTGCCCGCTCGATGGGCCTCCAGGTAGAGGGTTGATCGATATGGCTAAGCTCGCAAAGCGCGTTCAGAAGACCCGCGAAGGTGTTGACCCGAACAAGATGTACGGCCTGTCCGAAGCCATTTCCATGGTCAAGGAACGTGCCGTCGCCAAGTTCGACGAAACCGTTGAAATCGCCATGAACCTCGGCGTTGACCCGCGTCACGCAGACCAGATGGTCCGCGGCGTTGTCAACCTGCCGAACGGCACGGGCCGCACGGTTCGCGTTGCCGTGTTCGCACGTGGTGCCAAGGCTGACGAAGCCAAGGCTGCCGGTGCAGACATCGTCGGCGCAGAAGACCTCGTTGAAATCGTCCAGGGCGGCAAGATCGACTTCGATCGCTGCATCGCGACCCCGGACATGATGCCGCTCGTCGGCCGTCTCGGTAAGGTACTCGGCCCGCGCGGCATGATGCCGAACCCGAAGGTTGGCACCGTGACCATGGACGTGAAGTCTGCAGTTGAAGCCTCCAAGGGCGGCGCTGTTGAATTCCGCGTCGAAAAGGCCGGTATCATCCACGGCGCCGTTGGCAAGGCTTCCTTCGATGCCAAGAAGCTCGAAGAAAACATCAAGGCCTTTGCCGATGCCGTCATCAAGGCGAAGCCGGCTGGCGCCAAGGGCAACTACGTCAAGAAGGTCGCACTTTCTTCGACGATGGGCCCGGGCGTGAAGGTCGAAATCTCGTCGGTCACGGCCTGATTTTAAAGTTTGAGCCTTCTTTGCAGAAGGCTTTGAAAAGTTTCCGGCCTCACTGAGGGGCCGGAATTTCCGGGGTCAAACCCGGAATTCCTGTCCGAGATTGCAGGTGGGCGACCTTAATCAAGTGGCCTGCATGAGACGGGTAAGAACGGATTTTCCCGCTGGATGGCGGCATTGTCCGGTTCGAACCTCGGTTGCCTTGTGTTCCGGTTTGTCCGGGCGCGAGGGGACAGGATCCTCGAGCGTTGCTTGAAGGATCTTCAGGATCCTTGAGCGGCAAAAGGTAACCGGCCGTAAACCCGAGTTCTCGGGAGCGGCCAACTGGAGATAGGCAGTGGAAAGAGCGGAAAAACGCGAATTCGTCACGGAACTGAACGAAGTCTTCAAGGCTTCGGGCTCGGTTGTCGTGGCCCACTACGCCGGCGTCACCGTTGCGCAAATGAACGATTTTCGTTCGAAGATGCGCGCAGCTGGCGGCACCGTCAAAGTCGCGAAGAACCGCCTGGCCAAGATCGCTCTTCAGGGTACGCAGTCGGAAACGATGACGGATCTTTTCAAGGGGCAGACGCTGATTGCGTATGCCGCTGATCCGATCACGGCTCCGAAGGTAGTCATGGACTATGCTAAGACCAACGACAAGCTCGTTATCCTTGGCGGTTCCATGGGCTCGACCGCGCTCAACGCGGACGGTGTGAAGTCGCTTGCGACCCTCCCGTCTCTCGACGAGCTGCGCGCAAAGCTCCTGGGCATGATCCAGACGCCCGCAACCCGCATCGCAGGTGTGGTTCAGGCTCCGGCCGGCCAGCTTGCTCGCGTGCTTGCTGCGTATGCCAAGAAGGACGAAGCCGCATAAGGCGGTTTTTTGCTGCATTTAACCAAACAGTTCGAACCGAACACTAAGGAAGTAAGAAAATGGCTGATCTCGCTAAGATCGTAGAAGACCTTTCGGCTCTCACCGTCCTGGAAGCTGCTGAGCTTTCCAAGATGCTTGAAGAAAAGTGGGGCGTATCCGCCGCTGCTCCGGTAGCTGTTGCTGCCGTTGCCGGTGGTGCAGGCGCTGCTGCTCCGGCTGAAGAAGAAAAGACCGAATTCGACGTTATCCTCGTCGACGCCGGTGCAAACAAGATCAACGTCATCAAGGAAGTCCGCGCCATCACCGGTCTCGGCCTCAAGGAAGCCAAGGACCTCGTCGAAGGCGCTCCGAAGCCGGTCAAGGAAGCGATCTCCAAGGGCGAAGCTGCTGACCTCAAGAAGAAGCTTGAAGAAGCCGGCGCCAAGGTCGACGTCAAGTAATATGCGCTTCGGGGAAGGGCGGTTTGACCCGCCTTTCCCCGAACGTTTCCGATCTGGAACTTCTTACCCAAAAGCCCCGCCGGGCTTTTGGGTAATGGGTTCTTCAAGAGGATGGTTCGAAGGCTAAGCATCCGGCAATCCGGCCAGATGGCTTTTTTCTTCGAACGAGTTTGATTGAACCTATATCGACGGAGCCACCTGGCCAGTGTTTTCCGTCCGTTGCAGGCCCGGATGCAAAATTTTGAAGGAGCGACGATGGCTCAGACCCTTTCGTTCAACGGTCGTAGGCGCGTACGCAAGTTTTTTGGTAAAATCCCCGAAGTCGCAGAAATGCCGAACCTCATCGAGGTTCAGAAGGCGTCCTACGACCAGTTTCTGATGGTTGAAGAACCCGCGGGCGGCCGCCCGGACGAAGGTCTTCAGTCCGTATTCAAGTCCGTATTCCCGATCACCGACTTCTCCGGTGCATCCATGCTGGAATTCGTCTCGTACGAATTCGAGCCGCCGAAGTTCGACGTCGACGAATGCCGTCAGCGCGACCTGACCTATGCAGCGCCGCTCAAGGTGACGCTGCGCCTCATCGTGTTCGATATTGACGAGGACACGGGCGCGAAGTCCATCAAGGACATCAAGGAACAGAACGTCTACATGGGCGACATGCCGCTCATGACCGACAACGCGACCTTTATCGTCAACGGCACCGAGCGCGTGATCGTGTCGCAGATGCACCGTTCGCCGGGCGTCTTCTTCGACCACGACAAGGGCAAGTCGCACTCGTCCGGTAAGCTGCTGTTCGCAGCGCGCGTCATCCCGTATCGCGGTTCCTGGCTCGACATCGAGTTCGACGCCAAGGACATCGTCCATGCGCGTATCGACCGTCGTCGCAAGCTGCCCGTCTCCTCGCTCCTCATGGCGCTGGGCATGGATGGCGAAGAGATCCTGTCGACCTTCTACAACAAGATCCAGTATCAGCGCGATGGCCAGGGCTGGCGCATCCCGTTCCAGCCGGAAGCGCTCAAGGGCGCCAAGGTCACGACGGACATGATCGACGCCGACACGGGCGAAGTCGTTGTCGAAGCCGGCAAGAAGCTGACCCCGCGCCTGCTCCGCCAGCTCTCCGACAAGGGTCTCAAGGCCCTCAAGGCCGCTGACGAAGACCTCTACGGCGCCTATCTCGCCGAAGACCTGGTCAACATGCAGACGGGTGAGATCTTCCTCGAAGCCGGCGACGAGCTGGACGAGAAGACGCTGCGCGTCGTACTGGAAGCCGGTTTCGACGAGCTGCCGATCCTCGACATCGACCACATCAATGTGGGCGCCTACATCCGCAATACGCTGGCCGTCGATAAGAACGAGTCGCGCCAGGATGCGCTGTTCGACATCTATCGCGTCATGCGTCCGGGCGAACCGCCGACCATGGAATCGGCTGAGGCCATGTTCCAGTCGCTGTTCTTCGACGCCGAACGCTACGACCTTTCGGCCGTCGGTCGCGTCAAGATGAACATGCGTCTTGACCTCGACGCCGCCGATACGGTTCGCGTTCTGCGCAAGGAAGACATCGTTGCCGTCGTCAAGATGCTCGTCGAACTCCGCGACGGTCGCGGCGAAATCGACGACATCGACAACCTCGGCAACCGTCGTGTCCGCTCCGTCGGCGAACTGATGGAAAACCAGTATCGTCTAGGCTTGCTCCGCATGGAGCGCGCGATCAAGGAACGCATGTCCTCGATCGAAATCGACACGGTGATGCCGCAGGACCTCATCAACGCCAAGCCGGCCGCCGCAGCCGTCCGCGAATTCTTCGGCTCCTCGCAGCTGTCGCAGTTCATGGACCAGGTGAACCCGCTTTCGGAAATCACCCACAAGCGCCGTCTTTCGGCTCTTGGCCCGGGTGGTCTGACCCGCGAGCGCGCTGGCTTCGAAGTCCGCGACGTTCATCCGACGCACTATGGCCGTATCTGCCCGATCGAAACGCCGGAAGGCCCGAACATCGGTCTGATCAACTCGCTGGCAACCTTTGCCCGCGTCAACAAGTACGGCTTCATCGAAAGCCCGTACCGCAAGATCGTTGACGGCAAGGTGACCAACGACGTGATCTACCTCTCCGCCATGGAAGAGGCCAAGTATTACGTTGCTCAGGCCAACGCGATCCTCGACGCCGATGGCGCGTTCTCGGAAGAGTTCGTGGTTTGCCGTCACGCCGGTGACGTTATGCTGGCTCCGCGCGACACCATCAACCTGATGGACGTTTCGCCGAAGCAGCTCGTCTCGGTCGCTGCGGCTCTGATCCCGTTCCTCGAAAACGACGACGCCAACCGCGCTCTCATGGGCTCGAACATGCAGCGTCAGGCCGTGCCGCTTCTGCGCGCCGAAGCCCCGTTCGTCGGCACCGGCATGGAGCCGGTCGTGGCCCGCGACTCCGGTGCTGCTATTGCAGCCCGTCGTGGCGGTGTTGTCGACCAGGTGGACGCAACGCGTATCGTTATCCGCGCAACCGAAGACCTCGATCCGTCGAAGTCCGGCGTCGATATCTATCGCCTGCAGAAGTTCCAGCGCTCCAACCAGAACACCTGCGTCAACCAGCGCCCGCTGGTCACCGTCGGCGACGTTCTGAACAAGGGCGACATCATTGCCGACGGTCCGTCCACGGACCTGGGCGATCTGGCGCTCGGCCGCAACGCGCTCGTCGCGTTCATGCCCTGGAACGGCTACAACTACGAAGACTCGATCCTGATGTCTGAACGCATCGTCGCCGACGACGTGTTCACGTCCATCCACATCGAAGAATTCGAAGTCATGGCCCGTGACACGAAGCTCGGTCCGGAAGAAATCACGCGCGATATCCCGAACGTCTCCGAAGAGGCTCTGAAGAACCTCGACGAAGCCGGTATCGTCTATATCGGCGCCGATGTTCAGCCGGGCGACATTCTGGTCGGCAAGATCACGCCGAAGGGCGAAAGCCCGATGACGCCGGAAGAAAAGCTCCTGCGCGCCATCTTCGGTGAAAAGGCCTCCGACGTTCGCGACACCTCCATGCGCATGCCCCCGGGCACGTTCGGTACCATCGTTGAAGTTCGCGTTTTCAACCGCCACGGCGTTGAAAAGGACGAACGTGCAATGGCCATCGAGCGCGAGGAAATCGAACGCCTCGCCAAGGACCGTGACGACGAACAGGCAATCCTTGACCGTAACGTCTACGGCCGTCTGATCGACATGCTGCGTGGTCACACCGCAGTGGCCGGTCCGAAGGGCTTCAAGAAGGGCACCGAGCTTTCCAACCAGACGATCTCGGAATATCCGCGTTCGCAGTGGTGGATGTTCGCCGTCGAAGACGAGAAGGTTCAGGGCGAAATCGAAGCACTCCGCGGCCAGTACGACGAATCCAAGTCGCGCCTTGAACAGCGCTTCATGGACAAGGTCGAAAAGGTCCAGCGCGGCGACGAAATGCCTCCGGGCGTTATGAAGATGGTCAAGGTCTTCGTCGCTGTGAAGCGCAAGATCCAGCCGGGCGACAAGATGGCCGGCCGTCACGGCAACAAGGGCGTGGTTTCGCGCATCCTGCCGATCGAAGACATGCCGTTCCTCGAAGACGGTACGCATGTCGACATCTGCTTGAACCCGCTGGGCGTGCCGTCGCGCATGAACGTCGGCCAGATCCTTGAAACCCATCTGGCCTGGGCTTGCGCAGGCATGGGCAAGAAGATCGGTCAGTTGCTCGACGACTATCGCAAGACGATGGACATCAGCAATCTGAAGAACGAGCTGACGACGGTTTACGCCAGTGATGCCAAGGACGAAGTCTCGAATTTCGACGACGACGCCCTGGTCAAGCTTGCCGAGCAGTCCCGCAAGGGCGTCTCGATCGCAACGCCGGTCTTCGACGGTGCGCATGAGCCGGACATCGCCAGCATGCTGGAACGCGCAGGTCTCGATGCATCGGGCCAGTCGGTTCTCTATGACGGTCGTACGGGTGAGCCCTTCGACCGCAAGGTGACCGTCGGCTACATGTACATGATCAAGCTGAACCACCTTGTCGACGACAAGATCCACGCTCGCTCGATCGGTCCTTACTCGCTCGTGACCCAGCAGCCGCTGGGTGGCAAGGCGCAGTTCGGCGGTCAGCGCTTCGGGGAAATGGAAGTCTGGGCGCTCGAAGCTTACGGCGCAGCCTACACGCTGCAGGAAATGCTCACCGTCAAGTCGGACGACGTGGCGGGCCGCACCAAGGTCTACGAAGCCATTGTCCGTGGCGACGACACGTTCGAGGCCGGTATTCCGGAATCGTTCAACGTTCTCGTCAAGGAAATGCGTTCTCTGGGTCTGTCGGTCGAATTGGAAAACACCAAGATCGATCCGAACGCGCCCGACCAGCTTCCCGACGCGGCGGAATAAAATGTGGGTTGCGCGCCGGTAACGGCGCGCAGCTTCTCCGGACCAGGCCGATCAGGCGGGCGAGGGGATTGTTGCCGCATTTCGCGGCTATCACGTTTTAAGAGCAACCCGCCGGTTCCCGGGTATTTGACCGGTCGCGGTTGCGAATGGGCCCATGTTGGCCCGACAAGGAGACAAGCATGAACCAAGAGGTCATGAATCTTTTCAATCCGCAGGCGCCTGCGCAGGTGTTCGACTCCATCCGGATTTCGATCGCGTCGCCTGAAAAAATCCTGTCCTGGTCCTACGGTGAGATCAAGAAGCCGGAAACGATCAACTACCGCACGTTCAAGCCGGAACGTGACGGTCTCTTCTGCGCGCGCATCTTCGGGCCGATCAAGGACTACGAATGCCTTTGCGGCAAGTACAAGCGCATGAAGTACAAGGGCATCATCTGCGAAAAGTGCGGCGTTGAAGTTACGCTGTCGCGCGTTCGCCGTGAGCGCATGGGCCATATCGAGCTCGCCGCGCCCGTTGCGCATATCTGGTTCCTGAAGTCGCTGCCGAGCCGCATCTCCACGCTGCTCGACATGACGCTGAAGGATATCGAGCGCGTTCTCTACTTCGAAAACTACATCGTCACCGAACCGGGCCTCACCTCGCTGAAGGAGCACCAGCTCCTCTCCGAAGAAGAGTACATGATCGCTGTCGACGAGTTCGGCGAAGACCAGTTCACGGCCATGATCGGCGCTGAAGCCATCTATGACCTGCTGGCCACGATGGACCTCGAGAAGATCGCCGGCGACCTGCGTTCGGACCTTGCCGAGACCACCTCGGATCTGAAGCAGAAGAAGCTGATGAAGCGCCTGAAGATCGTCGAGAACTTCATGGAATCCGGCAACCGTCCGGAGTGGATGATCATGAAGGTCGTCCCGGTCATCCCGCCGGACCTGCGTCCGCTGGTTCCGCTGGATGGCGGCCGTTTCGCGACGTCGGACCTGAACGATCTGTACCGCCGCGTGATCAACCGTAACAACCGTCTGAAGCGCCTGATCGAACTGCGCGCTCCGGGCATCATCATCCGCAACGAAAAGCGCATGCTGCAGGAATCTGTGGACGCGCTCTTCGACAACGGCCGCCGTGGCCGCGTCATCACCGGCGCCAACAAGCGTCCGCTGAAGTCGCTGTCCGACATGCTCAAGGGCAAGCAGGGCCGCTTCCGCCAGAACCTGCTCGGCAAGCGCGTCGACTATTCCGGCCGTTCGGTTATCGTGACGGGTCCGGAACTGAAGCTGCACCAGTGCGGCCTTCCGAAGAAGATGGCGCTCGAGCTGTTCAAGCCGTTCATCTACGCCCGCCTCGACGCCAAGGGTTACTCCTCGACCGTCAAGCAGGCCAAGAAGCTGGTTGAAAAGGAAAAGCCGGAAGTCTGGGATATCCTCGACGAGGTCATCCGCGAGCACCCGGTTCTCCTGAACCGCGCACCGACCCTGCACCGTCTGGGCATCCAGGCCTTCGAACCGATCCTGGTCGAAGGCAAGGCGATCCAGCTGCACCCGCTCGTCTGCACGGCCTTCAACGCCGACTTCGACGGTGACCAGATGGCCGTTCACGTGCCGCTGTCGCTCGAAGCCCAGCTCGAAGCCCGCGTGCTGATGATGTCGACGAACAACATTCTGCACCCGGCAAACGGCGCCCCGATCATCGTTCCGTCGCAGGACATGGTTCTCGGCCTTTACTACCTGTCGATCATGAACCAGAACGAGCCGGGCGAAGGCATGGCCTTCTCCGACCTCGGCGAGCTGCATCACGCTCTTGAAAACAAGGTCGTCACGCTGCACGCCAAGATCAAGGGCCGGTTCAAGACGGTTGACGCCGAAGGCAAGCCGGTTTCGAAGATCTATGACACGACCCCGGGTCGTCTCATCATCGGCGAACTGCTGCCGAAGAACGTCAACGTGCCGTTCGACATCTGCAACCAGGAAATGACCAAGAAGAACATCTCCAGGATGATCGACGCGGTCTACCGTCACTGCGGCCAGAAGGACACGGTCATTTTCTGCGACCGCATCATGCAGCTCGGCTTCTCGCATGCCTGCCGCGCCGGTATCTCCTTTGGCAAGGACGACATGGTCATCCCGGCCTCCAAGGCCAAGATCGTGGACGACACCGAAAGCCTGGTGAAGGAATACGAACAGCAGTACAATGACGGCCTGATCACTCAGGGCGAAAAGTACAACAAGGTCGTCGACGCCTGGGGCAAGGCGACCGAAAAGGTTGCCGAAGAGATGATGGCCCGCATTAAGGCCGTCGAATTCGACCCGAAGACCAACCGCCAGAAGCCGATGAACTCCATCTACATGATGAGCCACTCGGGTGCCCGCGGTTCACCGAACCAGATGCGTCAGCTCGGCGGCATGCGCGGCCTGATGGCCCGTCCGGACGGTTCGATCATCGAAACGCCGATCATCTCGAACTTCAAGGAAGGCCTGACCGTGAACGAGTACTTCAACTCGACTCACGGTGCCCGTAAGGGTCTCGCAGACACCGCCCTGAAGACGGCCAATTCCGGTTACCTGACGCGTCGTCTCGTCGACGTCGCCCAGGACTGCATCGTCACGCATGTCGATTGCGGCACCACGACCGGTCTGACCATGACGGCAATCGTTGACGCCGGTCAGGTCGTGGCCTCCATCGGCGCACGTATCCTCGGCCGTACGGCCCTCGACGACATCGACAACCCGATCACTGGCGAGAACATCGTCAAGGCCGGCACGATGATCCTCGAAGCCGACGTCATCGAGATCGAAAAGTGCGGCATTCAGTCGGTTCGCATTCGCTCGGCTCTGACCTGCGAAATCCAGACCGGCGTTTGCGGCGTCTGCTACGGTCGCGACCTTGCACGCGGTACGCCTGTCAACATGGGCGAAGCCGTGGGCGTTATCGCGGCCCAGTCGATCGGTGAACCGGGCACGCAGCTCACCATGCGTACCTTCCACCTTGGTGGTACGGCTACCGTGGTCGACAGCTCGTATCTTGAAGCCTCGTATGAAGGTACGGTCCAGCTCAAGAACCGCAACCTGCTGCGCAACTCCGATGGCAACCTCGTTGCCATGGGCCGCAACATGGCGGTCACGATCCTCGACGAACGTGGCGTCGAGCGCTCCTCGCAGCGCGTCGCCTACGGTTCGAAGCTGCTCGTGGACGATGGCGACAAGGTCAAGCGCGGTCAGCGTCTGGCTGAATGGGACGCCTATACCCGTCCGATGCTGACGGAAGTCGAAGGTACCGTCGAGTATGAGGACGTCGTTGACGGTATCTCGGTTCTCGAAAGCGCCGACGAATCCACCGGCATCACCAAGCGTCAGGTTATCGACTGGCGTTCGACGCCGCGCGGTATCGACCTGAAGCCGGCCATCGTCATCAAGGACAAGAACGGCGCGATTGCAAAGCTGTCGCGTGGCGGTGAAGCCCGCTTCCTCCTCTCGGTGGATGCGATCCTCTCCGTTGAGCCGGGCTCGAAGGTGAGCCAGGGTGACGTTCTGGCCCGTATCCCGATGGAAAGCGCCAAGACCAAGGACATCACCGGTGGTCTGCCGCGCGTGGCCGAACTGTTCGAAGCCCGTCGTCCGAAGGACCATGCCGTGATCGCCGAGATCGACGGTACGATCCGCTTCGGCCGCGACTACAAGAACAAGCGTCGCATCATCATCGAGCCGTCGGAAGACGGTGTCGAGCCGGTCGAGTACCTGATCCCGAAGGGCAAGCCCTTCCATCTTCAGGATGGCGACTACATCGAAAAGGGCGACTACATCCTCGACGGCAACCCCGCGCCGCACGACATCCTGGCGATCAAGGGCGTGGAAGCACTCGCTTCCTACCTCGTGAACGAAATCCAGGAAGTCTATCGTCTGCAGGGCGTGGTCATCAACGACAAGCACATCGAAGTGATTGTTCGTCAGATGCTCCAGAAGGTTGAAATCACCGACGCCGGTGACTCGACCTATATCGTCGGCGACAACGTTGACCGGATCGAACTCGAAAACGTCAACGATGCCCTGATCGAAGAAGGCAAGAAGCCTGCTTATGGCGATCCGGTTCTGCTCGGTATCACCAAGGCATCGCTGCAGACGCCGTCCTTCATCTCGGCTGCATCCTTCCAGGAAACGACGAAGGTGCTCACCGAAGCTGCTGTCGCCGGCAAGACCGACGGCCTGCAGGGCCTGAAGGAAAACGTCATCGTCGGCCGTCTCATCCCGGCCGGTACGGGCGGTACGATGACGCAGATCCGCCGTATTGCCACCTCGCGCGACGAGCTCATCCTCGAAGAGCGCAAGAAGGGCTCGGGCGCGGACGAAGCGACCCCGATGCTGCAGAAGATCGCAGCGGACACCGTTCCGGCCGGCGAATAAGCCGGTCGCGAGACGGAAGAATTGAAGAGGCCGCCGGAGCGATCCGGCGGCCTTTCTCATTCTCAGACGATGGGAGGGCAGGCGAGGGGCTGCTTGACGCGTTACCCTCAAGCGAAGCGTATGATCGCCACTTCCCCTTCAAGCGCGCCCTGGAAGGCCGACGCATGCGGCTCATCTTCAGGAATTTCGGTCAGCGTACCGATCTGGTCCAGGTCGGCCTCGATGAAACCTTCATCCGCCAGAGCATTCAGCGTCGTGCGAACGGCCGTGTCGTCGTCAGGTGCCGTCAGCATGACATGGATGTCGATGCCTTCGCCTTCCTTGATATAGGCCTTCCCGATAATGATGAAGACGAGCGGAAGATCGGCGATGTTGTCGTTGTCGGGGGTGGTGTTCATGAAATGCCTCGTGGATGTGGCGTTGCGCGCGAACGCCGGGGAAAAGAATCGGCGATCGGCGACCGCTTCAAGGGGTTAAGCGATTCTTAAACGCAAGCAGCGGCGAAACACAGGTATTTTTGTCGGAAGCGGGCGCTATTTGCCCCAGGAAGCGCTCAAAAGCCCGCTTTACAGGGCTTCGTGAGGGCGGGCGACCAAGAAATTTGCGTGGATGGCCTTGACTGTGACCCCTTAAGACAGTAAACGCCACGCCATCAGAGCCGATGTGAGGTTGGCTGTTTCGGAATGACTCGTTCTGGATGACACCTCAAACAAGGCCCTTATATCGCACGCGAAGCATTGATTGCAGCATGCAAGACGTCGCAAGGCGTCCTCTGCTTTATCGAGGGCTTTCTCCTTTTTTGAAGGGGAGAACAGCCCTGATTTTGCGCATTGATGGGCCCCGTGTAAACGCCCGAAAGGGTAACGAGACAAGACTTAAAGGGATGGGTATATGCCTACCGTAAACCAGCTGATCCGCAAGCCCCGTCAGGCACAGGTAAAGCGCAACAAGGTTCCCGCGCTTCAGCAGAACCCGCAGAAGCGCGGCGTTTGCACCCGCGTTTACACGACGACCCCGAAGAAGCCGAACTCGGCTCTGCGTAAGGTTGCCAAGATCCGCCTGACGAACGGCTTCGAAGTTATCGGCTACATCCCCGGTGAAGGCCACAACCTTCAGGAACACTCCGTCGTGATGATCCGCGGCGGCCGCGTAAAGGACTTGCCGGGTGTGCGTTACCACATCATCCGCGGCGTTCTCGATACGCAGGGTGTCAAGAACCGCAAGCAGCGCCGCTCGAAGTACGGCGCGAAGCGTCCGAAGTAAGAATTCCATGGGTCGGCGGGCTTGGTCCCGCCATCGGCCGTTAAAACAGTTGAGAGACGAATAATATGTCCCGTCGCCACAGAGCAGAAAAGCGTGAGATCAACCCCGATCCGAAGTTCGGTGATCTCGTCGTTACGAAGTTCATGAACGCCATCATGCTGGACGGCAAGAAGTCTGTTGCCGAAACCATCGTTTATGGCGCGTTCGAAGCCGTCGAAGGCAAGGCAAAGCAGGAGCCCCTGAATGTCTTCCATCAGGCGCTCGACAACATCGCTCCCCACGTTGAAGTTCGTTCGCGCCGCGTCGGTGGTGCAACGTACCAGGTTCCGGTCGACGTTCGTCCGGAGCGCCGTCAGGCTCTCGCCATCCGTTGGCTGATCGCTGCTGCTCGCAAGCGCAACGAAACGACGATGGTTGACCGTCTCTGCGGCGAACTTCTCGATGCCTCGAACAACCGTGGTTCGGCTGTCAAGAAGCGCGAAGACACCCACAAGATGGCTGACGCGAACCGCGCGTTCTCGCACTATCGCTGGTAATCTCGACAAGGAAGGCAGACCACCATGGCCCGCGAATATAAAATCGAAGACTACCGCAATTTCGGTATCATGGCGCATATCGACGCCGGCAAGACGACGACGACCGAGCGCATCCTGTACTACACCGGTAAGTCCCACAAGATCGGCGAAGTCCATGACGGCGCTGCTACCATGGACTGGATGGAGCAGGAACAGGAACGCGGCATCACGATCACGTCTGCTGCGACCACGACCTTCTGGAAGGGCCGTGACGGCAAGACCCGCCGCTTCAACATCATCGACACCCCCGGCCACGTTGACTTCACCATCGAAGTCGAGCGTTCGCTGCGCGTGCTCGACGGTGCGATTGCCCTTCTCGATGCCAACGCCGGCGTAGAGCCGCAGACGGAAACCGTATGGCGTCAGGCTGAGAAGTACAACGTTCCGCGCATGATCTTCTGCAACAAGATGGACAAGACCGGCGCTGACTTCTACCGCTCGGTAGAAATGATCAAGACGCGTCTTGGCGCCACCGCCGTTGTCATGCAGCTCCCGATCGGCGCTGAAAACGACTTCGTCGGTGTTGTCGATCTCATCGAGATGAACGCTCTCGTCTGGCGCGATGAATCGCTCGGCGCACAGTGGGATGTCGTTGAAATCCCGGCTGACCTCAAGGTCAAGGCTGAAGAATATCGCGAAAAGCTGATCGAGACGGTTGTCGAGATCGACGAGGAAGCGATGGAAGCCTACCTGAACGGTGACATGCCGGACAACGACAAGATCCGCGCGCTCGTTCGTCGCGGCACCATCGACGTCAAGTTCCACCCGATGTTCTGCGGCACCGCCTTCAAGAACAAGGGCGTTCAGCCGCTTCTCGACGCAGTTGTCGACTATCTGCCGTCGCCGCTCGACATTCCGGCGATCAAGGGCATCGACTTCAAGACCGAAGCCGAAATCGAACGTCATGCCGATGATGCCGAGCCGCTTTCCATGCTCGCATTCAAGATCATGAACGACCCCTTCGTCGGTTCGCTCACATTCGCACGCATCTATTCGGGCAAGCTCGAAAAGGGCGTCTCGGTGCTGAACACGGTCAAGGACAAGCGCGAGCGCGTCGGCCGCATGCTGCAGATGCACTCGA
Source organism: Hyphomicrobiales bacterium (assembly GCA_900466575.1). Lineage (GTDB taxonomy): Bacteria > Pseudomonadota > Alphaproteobacteria > Rhizobiales > Rhizobiaceae > Ensifer_A. Next base: position 18,722 of record UBMP01000032.1, read on the forward strand.
ACTCGCGTGAAGACATCGAAGAAGCCTTTGCAGGCGACATCGTTGCTCTCGCAGGCCTGAAGGAAACGACGACGGGGGACACGCTCTGCGATCCGCTGAAGCCGGTTATCCTCGAGCGCATGGAATTCCCGGAACCGGTTATCCAGATCGCGATCGAGCCGAAGTCCAAGGGCGACCAGGAAAAGATGGGCCTCGCGCTCAACCGTCTGGCTGCCGAAGACCCGTCCTTCCGCGTCAAGACCGACCAGGAATCCGGCCAGACGATCATCGCCGGCATGGGCGAACTTCACCTCGACATCATCGTCGACCGTATGCGTCGCGAGTTCAAGGTTGAAGCCAACGTCGGTGCTCCGCAGGTTGCCTACCGCGAAACCATCACGCGTCAGACGGAAGAAGACTACACGCACAAGAAGCAGACCGGTGGTACCGGCCAGTTCGCCCGCGTCAAGCTCGTCTTCGAACCGAACCCGGATGGCGAAGATTTCGTGTTCGAATCCAAGATCGTCGGCGGTGCTGTTCCGAAGGAATACATCCCGGGCGTTCAGAAGGGTATCGAAAGCGTTCTGTCTTCCGGTCCGCTCGCAGGCTTCCCGATGCTCGGTGTCAAGGCCACCCTCATCGACGGTGCCTTCCACGACGTTGACTCCTCGGTACTGGCGTTCGAAATCGCTTCCCGCGCCTGCTTCCGTGAAGCCGCGAAGAAGGCTGGCGCTCAGCTCCTCGAGCCGATGATGAAGGTCGAAGTCGTCACGCCGGAAGACTATGTCGGCGACGTGATCGGCGACCTGAACTCCCGTCGTGGCCAGATCCAGGGCCAGGAACAGCGCGGCATCGCGATCGTCATCCAGGCACACGTGCCGCTGGCGAACATGTTCAAGTACGTCGACAACCTGCGCTCGATGTCTCAGGGCCGCGCTCAGTACTCGATGGTCTTCGATCACTACGCGCCGGTTCCTTCGAACGTCGCACAGGAAATCCAGGCAAAGTATTCCGGTCAGAAGTGACCGGAATACAACCGAACCTTTTTTGAATTGATGTCCCCAGGCGGGGACCAGGAATGGAGAGCCGGAAATGGCAAAAGGTAAATTCGA
>UBMP01000031.1 GCA_900466575.1 Hyphomicrobiales bacterium
TCGTCACGCTTGGCGTAGCCGTCGTTGAGATGCACGCCGAGCAGACGCGAACGGCGGGCAACAAGGGCAGCGGCGAAAGCCGGCTGCTCGTCGGCGTAAAGCACATGGGCGAAATCAAGCGTTACGCCGAGATTGGCAGCGCCGACTTCGTCGATCGCCAGAAGCGTCGTCGCGCAATCGGGCAGAAGGCTGTAGGAACGCGGCTCGTTCGGCTTGTACTCGATCGAAATCAGGCAATCTGGATCGTGGGCGCAAACTTCACGAATTCCTTCGATTTCGTGATCCCACGCCTGTTTGTAATCCACCTGGAAGGCATAGTCGAAACCATCCTGCCCGAGCCAGATCGTCATGAGATTGCTACCGGCCTCGCGTGCGGCATCAATGCCCTTCTTTGTCAGATCGATTGCCTCGCGCCGGACCGCGGGATCAGGGTTGGTGAAGGCGCCCAGCTTGAATGCCGGGTTGGTATAGTAACGCATGGCAAAGCCGTTGACGCTCAACCCCAGATCGCCCAGCCGCCGGGCGATTTGGGCCGGATCGTCAGAGAGATGGTCGGGATAGTTCAGGTCAAGATCTGTCAACCCCTTCACCGAGGCAGCCCGCTCGGCCATCATTATGACGGAAGGCTTGCCCTTGTGGTCGGGCCAGGCAAGATGGGCTCCGGAGGCGAAGGAATTGAGGCGAGTTGCGAAACGTTGATCTGTCACGGCGATATCCATTCAGTAATTGCCGTGTTACTTCACAGATTACAAAAGCGTTGTAAAGTGTAAAAAGATGTGGCGCTGCATAAATTCCATGCTGCGCTGCAGCGCGTCGCCGAGCCTTGATGCGGCTGCTATGGAACTCATTTGGGAGGCCGCAGTTATCGCCTCAGTTTCCCAGAATCGCTCCGCATGCACGTTCGCAACAAAGCCCAACGGCGCCAAACAGGAAGGATTTTCGGAGATTAAATCTGCGGCGGCGGCGGTCTATATCCCTTGTGTTCATCCGTTCTAAATATCGATAACTATCGGACTGATTAACTCTGGCCCCTTAAGGCTTCCAGAGCTCCTGCCACTTTAAATCAATAAGAAATGGTTCGGTCGTCGCGTCGCGTCATGCCGCCGGCTCCTCGCAAGCTCTACGAACCGGTGCTTCACCTCGTCAATTAGAGCAGGGCGATCTTTGTCTCTGTCTTCTCGTCCTTCCAGATGTTGCCAATGCCAAGATATGAGCGCCGAAAAGCGCCTTCTCTCGCCCATATCCTGAACGCGGTCGCACCGTCAGCTAAAACTCAGCTTGGTTGTGCCAGAGTTCGCTCATGTTTGAAAAAGCAGGAGCTTGAAATGAAACGATTGCTGACCGCCCTCGCCATGACGACGGCCTTGACTGTTCCCGGTCTTGCCATGGCTCGTCAGGTCACCCTGACGGCGAACATGGCCAATTACGGCGGCAATAACGCCTTCCTCGTTGTCTATCTCACCGATGCGCAAGGCAAATACGCCAAGACGCTCTGGATGGCGGGCGGGCGCGCCAAATATTACCGGCATCTGACCGACTGGTATCGGGAAACGGGTGGCAATCCGGGCGACATCTCCGGCATCACGGGCGCGAGCGTCGGCTCCGGGCGGCAGCTGAAGGTGACCGTCGACCTGGCCGATGCGCTGCTTGACGCCGGCTATCAGCTCCATATCGATTCCGCGGTCGAGGACATGCGCGAAAGCCCCTCGGAAATCACCATGCCGCTCACGGCTGCGGGTGCCGGAAAGCCGGTGCGCGGCCAGCGCTATATCGCCAATTTCCAGTACAAGATGTGATCGGATACGAACATGCTGCGCCTTGCTCACCGCTGGCCCGGCCTTCTGGCTGCCATCCTCGTCATCTTCATGTCGCTGAGCGGCGCGGCGCTTTCGGTTTTTCCGGCGCTCGAAAGCCTCTCGACGCCGGCGCAGACGGAAAGCAATCTGGATGCCGGCACGGTCGCGACCCGCATTCAATCCGTCTATCCATCGGTCACCGAGATCAGGGTTTCGCCGGCGGGGCGCGTGACGGCTTACTGGTCTGATGCAGATAATCACTCCCAGTCTGCCACCATCGATCCGGCAACCGGCAAAGCCGTCGCGACCGCAGAAACACCCGCGGCCGAACGCTGGCTGAAGAACCTGCATCGTTCGCTCTTCATGGGCGAAAACGGCCGGATCGTCGCTGCCATTGGTGCCGTGGCGATGCTTGTCCTCTCCATCTCGGGACTGTTCCTCGTGGCGCGCCGGACGGGTGGGTGGAGTCGTTTCTTCTCGCCGCTGAGAGGCGCATCAAGTTCGCGGGTTCATGTGGAACTCGCCCGCATCAGCGTCGCCGGCCTGCTTCTTTCATCGCTGACGGCGCTCTGGATGAGCGCATCGACCTTCGGTTTTCTCCCGGAAAGCGCCGACGGACCCGCCACGCCCGCCACAACAAGCGGTCGCACAGCCTATGCGCTCAACCGGATGTCAGCCCTCAACACGCTGCCTATCGATGCATTGCGTGACCTGACCTTCCCCGCTCAGGGCGATACCAACGACGTCTATACGCTGAAGGCAACGACCGGCACCGGCTATCTCGACCAGGGCAACGGCAAGATGCTGGCCTGGAGCAGCACCAGCGTCTGGGATCGTCTCGGCGATACGGTGAAGATGCTGCATACGGGTCGTGGTGCCGCCCTCCTGGGGCTGGCGCTCGGCCTCATGTCGCTCGCCGTGCCGGCCATGGCCGTGACGGGAGCGATCCAGTGGTGGACTGCACGTCAGGCAAGATCGCGCATTCGCGGCAACGCAAGCGCAGGCCGCGCCGGCACGGTCATCCTCGTCGGCAGCGAAGGCGGCGCGACCTTCAGCTTTGCAGCCACGCTTCACACCGCACTCGCCAAGGCCGGCGAACAGGTCCATGTCGCACCCATGTCCGCCTTTGAGCCACAGCGCTACGGCATGGCAAAGCGCATCATCATCATGGCGGCTACCTATGGTGACGGCGATGCGCCGGCTTCGGCCAGCAACTTTCTGAAGCTGCTGGCCGAAGCCAGCCCGATGCGCAATGTGGCTGTCGGGGTTCTTGGCTTCGGCGACCGCAGCTTCCCGCATTTCTGCGGCTTTGCCCGGCAAGTGGACGAGGAACTGGAAAAGAACGGATGGGCGACCCTGTTGCCGTTTGACGCTGTCGACCGGCAATCCCCGCAGGATTTTGCACGCTGGGGTCGGGCCCTGGGCGAGGCAATGGGCCTTCCGCTCGGTCTGCATCACGCGCCCGTCGTGCCGCAACTGACGGGACTGACGCTGATCTCGCGCCGCGACTATGGCGCTGCCGTGCAGGCCCCCGCAGCCATACTCCGCTTCGCCCTGCCACGGACGAGCTTCTGGGAGAAGCTGATCGGCAAGGCGCCCCGCTTCTCCGCCGGCGATCTCATCGGCATCGTTCCGCACGGCTCCAACACACCGCGCTTCTATTCGCTGGCATCCTCCTCGAAAGACGGTTTCGTCGAAATCTGCGTGCGAAAGCATCCGGGCGGCCTCTGCTCAAGCCGGCTTGTCGATCTGATGCCGGGAGACAAGGTTCATGTCTTCTTCCGCGCCAACCCGGATTTCCGCCCGGCGAAGAACAGAAAGCCGGTGGTCCTGATCGGCGCCGGCACTGGCATTGGTCCGCTGGCCGGCTTCATCCGTGACAATGCGGGGAAGCGCCCCATGCATCTGTTCTTCGGCGCACGCCACCCATCCAGCGATGTGTTCTATGCGCCGGAAATCGATCGCTGGCTCGGCGAAGGCAAATTGGCCTCCATCGAGACCGCCTTTTCCCGCACGGCAGCACGCAGCTATGTTCAGGATGCCGTGCGCCGGGATGGACAGCGGCTGGCCGGCCTGATTGCTTCGGGTGCGCAAATCATGGTCTGCGGCGGCGCGGACATGGCCGCCGGCGTCAAGACAGCGCTCGGCGATATTCTGGACCCGCTGAACCTGACAACCGCCAAGCTGAAAGCCGAAGGTCGCTATGTCGAAGACGTCTACTGACCTCACCCGTCACGCGCTGAACGGCCCGACCATGGGCACGCGCTGGTCTGCGATCTTCTTCGCGGACGCCGGTTTCGATCTGGATAGCCTTCGGGATGCATTGCAGTCCGCTGTCGATGAGGTGGACGGGTTGATGTCGACATGGAAACCGGACAGCGCGCTCACGCGCTTCAACGCCGCGCCGGAAAATATCTGGCTTCCCCTGCCCGGCCGGCTTCTGGAGGTTCTGGACTATGGCCTGGACGTCGGGCGCCAATCCGGCGGCGCTTTCGATATCGGTCTCGGCGATGCGGTCTCTGCCTGGGGTTTCGGCGCGGCGGATGCGGATGCAGGACAGATCAGGGCGTCGCTGAAGCTCGCGCGTCAGCCTGCCCATGAAGTTCTCGAACTCGACCGCGCCAACGGTCTTGCCCGCAAGTCTGGCCCGCTACAGATCGACCTCTCCGGAATCGCCAAGGGATATGGCGCTGACCGGCTGGCCCAAGTGGCGCAACAGAGCGGCTTGAATCACGGTCTCTTCGCCATCGACGGTGAACTCGTGGCGCTCGGATACCAGCCCGATGGCCGGGACTGGGCTGTCGCGATCGAAAGGCCCGACTATGGCGTGCGCAGCCCGCATTCCATGCTTGAACTGCAAAACACCGCCGTTGCGACATCCGGTGACTATCGCCGTTGGATCGACGTCAACGGCACCCGGCTGTCACACACAATCGACCCTCGCCGTGGCGCGCCCCTCTTGAAAAGCCCGGCGTCAGTGACGGTTCTGGCGCCGAATTGTATGGCGGCCGACGCCTGGGCGACGGCCTTCGTGGTGCTGGGGGAAGAGCGCAGCCAGCCGATGGCCAAAGCGCTCGGCTTCGATGTGCTGTTTCTGGAGCGGGATGCAGGCAGGGCGGCGTGAAAGGACTGCGGGTGGCCTTCCCCTCCACTAGCTCGGCGGCGCCGGCGTTGTCGTGGCAACGGTCCGGGTGACCTTCTGGGGCGCCTTCGCCGTGGCCGCAACCGCCGGGATCGGTGTTTTAATCGGCGCTCCTGTGGGTGAAGCGTCCTCCGATACCGCCTCTTCGCCAGGTCGCCGCGCGGACGGCGCGTCGAGATCGGTGGCATCTGGAAACGGCAGAACCAGAATGGTGGCACCTACCTCACCCTCGCCGTCAATACCGGTCACGGCACCCTCAACGCCAATCTCGGCCGTTACCCCAGCTAGGACGGCGAAGAGCTGATGGCGGTCATTCCCTGGGATGACATGCCGCCCCCCCGCCTCTCGATCATGTCGGGGAGGGGCTTCCGTTGCGAGTCGCGGCAAGGGGGGGGGGGTCACCTTTCCGGCGAGCCTTATTTGGGGAGATAGCCGCGTTTTTGTTTCTGACGCGCGAGCAGGTCCATGCGCTTCAAGATGTCGGGTCGATCTTGCAGCGGTTCGCTCTTTTTCTTCCCGCAGCTGCCGATCCGGCCCCAACGCCGTTCAAGTCGGGTCACGCCAAACAGGTCTTCCATGATCTCGAATGCATAGAATCGGGCCATGTTCCGGCTTGGATCGATCCGTTCGGCGTAGAATGAACAAGGAGGTGTCGTCATGCCGGTGATTGTCGCCATGATCTCTGTTCAGGTCCAATGAGAGTTTTGAATCGAAAGCATGCAAACGATTCATCTCGGTGATCCCTCACAATTGAGCGTTGGCCTTTGCCTGAGGCGAGCGCTCTCTACGTCTCCGCCGCACGTCTGTGGCCGTCTCGGCCGATCCCGGTTATGATGCGACAGTAAACCAGTGGAAGACAGCTGCCGGAACGGTGATGATATGCGCGGACTGAATACGCAGATTCGGGGGAGGGTATCCCATGCAGGTTTCTTTGAAGATGCCAGACCTTTACAGCTGTAAAGTCCGCGAAAGCAAAAGCCGGTGCGTTAACTTTCTGGTAACTAAAAATTCCTTGAAGAATCGGACTCCATCTGCCATCCCTGACGGTATTGATCACGCATCGTGTTCATAACCGTCAAGAGGACAGAATGCTTCAGCCTCCTTTTCAGAGCGTCAGAGACACTGCATCGAAAATCGGGGTCTACACTTCGAAGCTCTCGGCAGAGCTCAACGATATGCGCGAAGCTGTCTATCCACCTTCGGCTCAAAAGACATTTGCCCGGACCTTTTCCACGCTCGATCTCGTCCGGCTGTTGAAGGTACCAGAGAGCACTCTTCGACAGCTGACGATCGAAGGGAAGGGGCCAGTACCGGAAAGAGCGGACAACAATCGGCGCACTTACACCGTGGAACAGGTGAGGGAATTGCGCTCGTTTCTGGCCACACTCCGCCCTGATGATGCCAGTGAACTATTGCCTCACCGGCGTAAAGGCGAAAAGCTCCAGATCATTGCAACGGCGAACTTCAAGGGAGGGAGTTCGAAGACAACTACGTCGATTCATTTGGCCCATTTCCTTGGCCTCCAGGGCTATCGCGTTCTTTGTCTCGACCTTGATCCTCAGGCATCAATGACGGCGCTTTTCGGTATTCAGCCGGAATTCGACCTTGGCGATAACGAAACGACGTATGCGGCCATTCGTTATGATAATGAAAGGAGGGCGCTGAAGGATATCATTCGCAAGACCTATTTCCCCGGCGTCGATCTAATACCTGGAAATCTCGAACTCATGGATTTCGAGTTCGACACCCCGTCTTATCTCACGTCGAAAAATAGAGACGATCTCGGCTTGTTTTTCGAGCGACTGAGCAACGCGCTTGCGCGCATTGATGATCTCTATGACGTGGTGATCATCGACACGCCCCCGTCGCTCGGCTATTCGACCCTCGCTGCTCTTTATGCTGCGACATCTTTGATCGTCACGGTTCATCCGGCGATGCTCGATGTGGCATCATGCAACCAGTTCCTGATCATGATTTCAGATCTGTCCGAGGTTCTTGGACAGTTCGGTGCGAAGTTCGAACATGATTTCTTCCGCTTTCTTCTGACGCGTGTAAACCCGAACGATGGTCCGCAAAAATATATGTCCGGGGTTATGCGCCGGCTGTTTGGCGACGATGTGTTGGTGTCAGAAGCGCTTGAGTCAACCGCCATCGCGGGGGCGGCAGTGGCAAAGAAGACTTTATATGAGCTGGAACCAGGAGAAGTCGGTCGAGAAGCACTGAAACGGGCAATCGAAAGTGCGGATCGAGTCAACTTCGAAATCCTCGGCCTGATCCACAAAGTTTGGGGGCGTGGCGCATGAGAAAAAGCATCCTTCAAAGAATGGCTGACGCCGAAAATCGCGGAGATGCCGTCTCCGCTTTGGAGGCTCAGGAAAAGTCCATGCCGACGCGCCGCCACTCGTCGCCGGTGATTTCCAATGTGGGGCGCGCACTGGCCCATCTGTCCGAAGACAGTATCATTTCTCTCGATCCCGATAAGCTGGAGCGCTCTCCCTATAGAGATCGCTTCGACAATGAAGACGAGACCGAGACCGAGCTAGAAGCTCTCAAGATGTCGATCGCCAACGAAGGGCAGAAGATCCCTGTGTTGGTCAGACCACATCCCACCATAAGCGATCATTATCAGCTCGCTTATGGCCACCGTCGTTGGGCTGCGATCAAGGCTATGATGGCGGAAGCGGAGCGGCCAGAAACCATCAAGATCAAGGCTTACGTCCGTGAACTGACGGATCGCCAATTGATCGAGGAGCAATCCCTCGAGAACGGCGTGAGGGAAAACCTGACTTGGATAGAACAGGCGATGTGGGCGGTCCAGCTCAAGAGTGCGGGCCTGTCCCACCGCGCCATTTGCCCGATCCTTGGCCTGTCTGAGGCGGGAGTATCTCATCTCTTTCGTGTCACAGATGCCGTTCCGCAAGACATCGTTTTCGCGATCGGCAGAGCAAAAGGCGTAGGTCGCCCGAAATGGACAGCGTTCGCGGAGCTGCTGAGAGATTCCAGCAAGGTCGAGCGTGTTCGCAAGCTTACCCAAAGGAGCGAATTTCAGAAGGCAGACAGTTCGGAACGCATCGCGATGGCGATGCGCGCCGCTGTCGGCGCGCCGGACAAACAGGTTCGGACAAACCAGGATGCCCTGCAGGACTTCGCTTTGGGTGACAGGGTCATAGGCAGAATGAAGCGGACTTCGTCCGGAACGACCATGACCATTCCGAAGCAGGAAGATGCCTTTGCACAATGGCTGGCTGAGCGGATGCCGGACCTGTTGCGGGAGTTTTCTCATCAACACGGTGCTTCTCGCTAGCGAGCGAGGTAGCCATAAGATCAACCGGTCGAGAAGGAGAGACCGCGACAAAAGAAAAAGGCCCCCAAACGTCGCCGTCATGGAAGCCTTCCTCGTATTCTGTAGCAAGATCGAGAATCGCATTTCCAGGAATCGCAGTCAAGAGTCTTTGGCACCGTTTTGGTGAGCGGATTTCTTTTGCCTTTTGAAAGGTGAAGAGAGATGCAGATTGGAAGTGTGACGACGCCCTTCGGGCGGCGGCCGGCGAAGCTTTCGCTGGTGAAACGACAGATCGAGACGCGGGATCAACAGACGCGCGGCGAGATCGACAAGTGGAAGGTCTACCGCGATGCCTGTGAGGCGCGAGAGCTGCTCGGCGTGCAGGATCGTGCGCTTGCGGTTCTCAATGCGCTCCTGACCTTCTATCCGGAGACGGAACTCGGCGCGAAGAAGGCGATGATCGTCTTTCCGTCCAACGCACAGCTGTCCGTTCGCTCGCATGGCATTTCCGGGCGGACGCTTCGCCGCAGCCTGGCCGCGCTGGTCGAGGCAGGTCTGATCGAGCGCCACGACAGCCCGAACGGAAAACGCTACGCGCACCGCGATGGGGCAGGGGACATCGAGGCTGCCTTCGGCTTCAGCCTGGCGCCGCTGCATGCGCGGGCCGCCGAGCTTGCCCACATGGCGCAGAGGGTGGCCGAGGAGAACAGGTTGCTGAAACGCGCCAGGGAAGCGCTGACGATCTGCCGCCGCGATGTCCGCAAGCTGATCACGGCTGCGATGGAGGAGGGCGCCGAGGGTGATTGGGAGATGATCGAGACGATGTATGTGTCGCTCGTCGGCAGGCTTTCCCGCAATCCCGGACGCGATCTGGTCGAAGCGGTTCTCGAAGACATGGGGCTTTTGCGTGAGGAAATCATCAACTTGCTGGAAAACCAGCTTAAAACTGAAAATATGTCCGGCAATGCTGGCCAGAATGACCACCACATACAGAATTCAAATACCGAATCCATCAATGAACTTGAACCTCGCTTCGAACGGAAGCAGGGCTCGACCGAAGCAGACAAACCTAAGCCGATCAGTGTGCCGATTAGGACCTACCCGCTTGGAATGGTGCTGAAGGCGTGTCCGCAGATTGCCGATTACGGTGCGGGAGGCGTAATTTCGAGTTGGCGCGATCTGATGTTGGCCGCCGTCGTGGTTCGATCGATGCTGGGCGTCAGCCCGTCCGCCTATCAGGATGCCTGCGAGGTCATGGGACCGGAAAATGCTGCCGCCACGATCGCCTGCATTCTGGAAAGGGCAGGGCAGATCAATTCGGCAGGAGGGTACTTGCGCGATCTGACGGCGAAGGCCCGACGGGACGAATTCTCACTGGGTCCGGTGATTATGGCGCTGTTGCGGGCCAATGCGCCAGGCGAGGGTAGGCGGCTTGCGTGAGGGAGCCGCGTTTAGCCATGGACGGCGCCTGAGCGGGTCTGTTGCGAATTTGTCGGTTGGCCGCCTAGTAGTTCGGAGCGGTAAACATTCCAAACGTGAACACTCCGCGTGTAAGGATGGTTCGAGCTCAAGTCTTTGAGAGACTTCACTCATGTGCATGCGCTAATTTCGGCTCCGCCCGCGTCCGCCGTTAACCATATCCGCGGGATCCGTTCCTGGTGCGTTCCAGGGCCCCTTGCTGCAGACAAGATGACGCGGTAGGGTTGCTGTGTCGGCGGAAGTTTAACTTCTGCAGTAACTTAGCGGCCCCCGCCAGTGCTACCAACACCGGACGAGGGCCTGACCCGCAACCTTCAAGGAAAGGCATTGGGCTATGAACACCCTTACCTCCAACTTCCGTGTCACGGAAGAAATTTTGTCATCCTCTCCCGTTGATCTTGTGAGCGCCAGCGCGGTTTCCGCGGCCATTCCCTTGCGCTGCGATGCGGCGTTCGTGGCCGAGCGCCCTGACGCAAACGGCTTCGCCGTCATGACCGCGTCGATCGCTCGCTAACCTCACCCTGATCGAACGCCCGTCCGATTTGCGCCTTGCTGCTCTGGCTCGCCGCGCAAACCGTCGCGTGCTTGCGGTTCGCTGACCCCGAAAACGGAAATAATTTCCGCGTCGNNGTTCGATCTCTTCATGGAGAAGAATGATGTCTCATGACCAAATGAGCGCCGACCGCGCTCGCCACTACGAAACCACCGTTGACTTGAACGCGCTTCAGCCGCGTCTGTTGGCGCTGGCCGAGCAAGCAGCCACCTGCGCATTTAAAGTCCCGCAGATGATGGAGGCTTTGGGAAGAGGTCTGGAAGTGGCGGCAACGCTGATGCGCGCCGTTCCCATTCAGGAAGGCCGTCTCCTCGAACAGGGCATCGCGCTGCTTGCGGGTTACAATCCGGATCTGCGGGCTTTGACGGAAAACATCCGCCTGCCCGTGACGCCTGCAGCCCTTCAGCTCGTCGAGATGAACAACGAGGCTCATTATCGCCGCCTCACGCTCGACGCTGATACCGGCGGGCGGAAAGGTTACACGCCCGACATTCTCTTGGTCCACCTGTCGAAGCGGCTCGCTTACGTCGTCGATATTAAGCGCACGCTGGGCTCGTATGAAGCGACCCGGATCGTCGATCTCAAAAATCGGATGCTGGCGTCATCGCTGGTCGTCCCGGATCTGCTTTACAAAGAACACCGTCGAATGACGGTCGATGAAGTCCGGGCGGTGATCATCAACGCGGACGGGCAGAAGATTGACATCGATCACGGCGTCTGGCCGCTCAGCCATCTCGACCATCTCCTGGAAATCGACGGGGCAGGCCTCGCGGTGGAATGGCTGCGAACGCAGTTTGCCTCTGCCATCGAGCGCAACTGGAAGACCGCCGTCAGGCAGCTCGCTGACAGCTACACTCGGAAACGAGATGGCGCGGGCGACCGATCAAAAGCTGGAACTGACTTCGGATTGACCGCAGCAACCCTTGACCGGCGCGACCCTGACGCCGTCCGCGCCGCAAGTGATCCGGACACGTTGGGTGGGTCGAACCACGGTTCGGATTCTGTCCAGCGCATCAGCGAAACGCAGCCATCGCCGTTGCGGGTCGGCTTCGCGCGCGCCCCGGATTTGGCAGCTGCGGGATAGCTCAGCGCTGCAAGGGCAGGCGGCGGCGAACGCCGCCCTCCTATCTCACCAACTTCTAAGCACATCAACGCCGCTTGAGCCACGCTCGCGGCGACTGCGAAAGGGATGCCCTATGTCAGACCTGACACCAAATTCTGATTACCTCCCGAAACCTGCACCTGCGCCGTCGCCGCAACCCGGTAAGCATGCCGTTGGTTCTGTGCAAACACCCTCCTGTTCGCCGTCCGAAGTGGCCGATCGGACCCGCCGGATCGTCTCGATCATGTCCCACCGCGGACAGGGGGCCGGGGTTGAGAATACGTCGCCAGATCCTGCCGTTGTGATTGCGGCGGCCATTCGTTTTGCGACAAGGCGCGGGCGCAGTCTTTCGGCGCTCCCAGCATCGATCCGCATGCAGCTTCATCGCCTTTGCGATGGTGGTGATCCCGCAGCCTTGCTCGTCCGAGACTGGATCGAATGCAAACTCCCGGATGCAATCGCCGATGCTTTGGCCGAGACGGGTGAGGAAGCGACGAAGGGGAGGGCATGATCATGCCGAGCAAAATCCAAATGAACACGGCCGACCGCATCACCCGTTACCTGCTACGCCGTCTTGAGCGAAAAGCGATCCGCGATGTCTATGAGCGCGCCGAGGCGCGCGGCCTCCTGGAGCGCAAGAGGGTTCCTTCAGCCGCCGGAGGGGAAATCATCGCGTGGCAGGTTCCGCAGACTCTGCCCGACACCCTGACTGGGCACTTTCGAACCGACGGCCTTTTGATCGAAAGGACGCTCGCACGCCCGGTTCCGCCCGACCCAGATCCGATGGCGGATCTGAGCATGGGCGAGGATTTGACGATCGGCCATACGGTTGACGGGACGCCTGTTCATGCCGTGAACGCAACCTCGTCACTGCGCGACAATTCCACGACAAAAGAAGACCGTGATGCTTTGGAAAGAGCGGCTTCCGCTTTTGGAGGCGCTGATCTCAAGCGCGACTATCTCCTGTTGCTGATCCGCTCCTGTCGTGCAAAGCCACATGTCGCCGACGCAGCCGTAGCGCTTCTGATCGCCAGGGCCATCGGTGAGACTGTGCCCGATCTGGGGTGCCTCCTCGATGTCCTGCGACGTCCAGCGTCCGTGATCGTGCTGCAAACGGCGCTCGCCGAATTTGAGCAGCGCGTGGGCAGGATGCTTGAGAGAGGCTTGATCATGCCTTTTCCCCTCAGCCTGGTCGACGCCTTTGGAGATCGGGCGTTGAGCGGTCGTTACCGAGACCAGGAGAGTGATCGGCATCGGGTCATGACCATGTCCGGGAAAGGTCTTCGCGATATGTCGGCGCAAGCGATCCGCGACGCACTTGCCAAGGCGTCGCTGCACAAGACCATGCCGCTCTTCATCGCCGACGAATTGGCATCGGCGGAGTTTCCACCACGTCTCGCCGCCGCCGCCGATGTGGTTTTGCAGACTGGCGGCATCGATCGGACGCTGCTGGTCGAGCTTCTTCACGTGTGCCTTTCCATTCCGCCGAAGACATCGCTGACGACGATGGAGGCCCGTGACTTCCAGCCGGGCGCTCTGGGGCTTGATGACCTTGCGCTTGCTCTGAGACCGGGACGCACTGTCGAGGAAATCCTCACCGTTCTCACGGCGCTGACGGCAGCTACCGAAGCGGAGAAGGAGGGCGAAGATGAGGGAAGCGGTGATGGCAGCGGCCGATCGCGCAAGCTGAAGCCGCGGGGTCGTGAAAGGCTCGGACGGCTCACTCGCTCAAATCGTGGCGGCGCGTCCGATTTGACGATGCCCGAACCCCAGCCAACCGACGCCGAGCAAAAGCCCTCGACCACGAAATATCTCTCCGTCGAAACGCTCAGCGGCTACGGGCAAGCCAGGGACTGGGCGCTTGATCTCAAGGCAGACCTGTCGCTGTGGCGGCAGGGCAGTCTGGCATGGAGTGACATGTCGACGAAACTGCTGTTGAGCGGTCCGCCTGGAACAGGCAAAACAACCTTCGCAAGGGCGCTGCGCAACACACTTCAGGTTCCGTTGCTGGCGACGTCCCTCGCCACGATGCTGGAGCCCGGCTATCTCGGCGACGTTCTGAAATCGATGACGTCTGCCTTCGATACCGCTTGCGACCATGCCCCCGCAATCCTGTTCATCGACGAGTTCGAAAACATCGGCAAGAGGTCCAGCGGCGGTGACAAGAATGCCGAATACTGGAACTCCATCGTTAACAGGATGCTCGAGTTACTCGACGGCGCGAACAGGACTGAGGGCGTCATCGTGGTGGCAGCCACCAATTTTGCCGACCGTATCGATGCCGCGCTTCTGCGTTCGGGGCGGCTCGAGACCCGCATCGATATTCCCCTTCCAGACACGACGGCATTGGCAGGTATTCTTGGGCATCATCTCGGTGCTGATCTTGCCGCGGTCATCGGGACGCGGCCTCAGTCATCGCCGCGGACGCAAGCCGAAACTGGCAAGCTCGGCCCAGCGCATGCACCGCAAAAGTTGAGGAGGCGCAGTGAAAGCGGCCCCTCATCTGATCTGTCGTTGCATGAGGAACGGGTTGAGCCGAAGGGAGACCGAGCATGATCAGCACTATGACACACCACAACGTATCGGCTGCGGACACCCTGAGGCCTTTGGCGCTTCTGGCGACGGGGATGAGCGGTGCAGATATCGAGCGAGTTGTTCGTGAGGTCCGGGCCCGCTGCAGACGAAAAGGCGAACCGCTCACCTGGGAAATTCTGGAAGTAGCGTTGCGCCGGGATGACGACGGTCTTTCCGACGCCATCCGCCATCGCATCGCCGTTCACGAAATCGGCCATGCGCTCTGCTACGAACTCCCCGGCGTCGGTAGTGTCAACTCAGTGCGCCTTCACGGTCTCAGTGGGCAAACGGAAACCTTGATTGACCGCGAGCGACTTCAGTTCCCGGTGGGCCTGCAGGACCACCTGGTTGCAATCATGGGCGGTCGCGCCGCGGAGTTTTTGATATTCGGCGGGAGAATGGTCGGCTCTGGAGGCGAGACACAGAGCGATCTGGCGCTCGCGACTGGGATCGCGATCAATCTCGAAACATCCTTCGGGATCGGCGGCGATCTCCCCCTGCTTTATCGTCCGCCGAGCACCATCGGAGACATCCTCCATTACAATCCGGCATTGGCGGAGCGGGTGCATGGAAGGCTGGAACAGGCGGAGCAGCGGGCGGAGGAACTGCTGCGTCCGCATCGCGAACTGATCGAGGCGCTGGGTGGAAAGCTGGTCGCGGCCCGTGTCCTCGAGGGCGCGACAATCAGAGCAGCGCTGGAGAGCGTTATGGCAGACGGCCACGCCGCGCCCCCCTGATGCGGCGTCGTTCGGAGGGCATGGCTTGTTTTGATTGGTCTTGCTTCAAGGCGCGTTGCGCACATGTCGACATAGGTCAGCTTAAGTCTTCGGGACTTATCTCAAGTTATGCTTTTGCGATTCAAAACACGAGGTGCCCGATTCCAAAACATTGGCGCCGCGTTACAGAACCGTGGAAAACCGATTCTTGTGCAAACGCCGTGACGCGGGTGAAATCGAAGGAACACAGCATTGAAGGCTGGGCTGAAGGCCTCGACGTAGCCCGGGTTCGCGACGTGCGGGCCGCGCCGACGGGAGCGGTCTCGTTGGCGGGGGCGTATAAGCAGAGGCCCGTTATTGCCATGCTTTGCAGGCAAGTCGACACAGGTCGTGGCAGCTTTCTGCCAACCTTATTCGATTTGGAACACGTCGTCTCAAGTTATGGAAGCGCGATTCTTATGTCTGGTTCGCCGATTCCAGATCACGGTTTTACGATTCAGAGACAAACGGCGTTTAGAAGGGGGGCAAGGTCGTAGCCCATTAAGGAGGGCCTGACGCAGTCCGCAACGGGGGAGGATCATGATGACGCGCAAGTTAAAGGAACAACGAAACGAAGAGCAACGCGTCCGCCAGGAAAAGCTAAGGGACAATAAGCGGGAAGAGTGCCGGGCCGAACGCGACCACATGGCTCGCGCGCTTCTCTGGGTCATGATCAAGGAAACCTTGGGTGAGAAGGACCCACGCAAGGCGCTGGACCTTCTTCGGAACTCCGTAGTCGAAGAACTCGAGAAGCAGGGCTTCCATGTCAAATACGCTGAAGACGACTTCGAAGCGCTCGCTGCCAGGTACATCGCCTGTTTCCACTTCGGTATCACGCCTTTCCGGCCAAAGCCCCATCTCAAACCAAAAAAGGCTCCCAGTGGCGATCCGACGTCGGGTTCCCCATCCTGACGCTTCCGCGTTCGTTTCTGTCAGTTTCTGCAAACGGTGTTTATCTATAATCTGGTCTACTCCCCCCATTACTCCATAAAACGCCGTTTGCAGAAGAATCGCAGAAACATTACTGACTCGAAGCGGTCGGCAAACCTCCAGTCAGTAGGCAGGTCGGGGCATCATTGCAAATTTTTGCTGGCACTGATTGGCGCGAATGGCCTTGGTGTTCAAAATGATTAAAACACATCAGATTGGGACGAAAATTCGTCGGATGCCGAGGTACGCTGAAGCTGGTGATGCCAATGTCCGCCCAAAAAAAGGATACATAAACAATCAAAGATAGTATGTCCCGTTTCTAATAGGCACACATTCCATCAAAATGCGTCACTCGCATGGATCGCTGCATTTAATACAATCAGGGATGATAGTTCAGGCGAATAACCCCGACATTTGAGGGCTAACAAAAGATATTGAAAACGATATGCATTTTCACGGTGAACGATCCACCGGAAAACCAGCAGCCGGTGGTCCTGTCGCAAAAACTTAACATCGCCACCGCTTGTCGTGTAACCGTCCGAGGTAGGCTGCGGGATTCGGGTTTCGCGCGTATTAAGGTGCTGTGAAGGCACAAACGAACAGGCCGCACCAACTGAAGAACCCGCGGTAGCGATAAGTGGAAGGGATCAGTTTGAGCGCAAAACATTGGGCCAGCGGTCATCTTAATGTGCACCCGGCCCTTAAAGCTCAAACATCGCACAAATCCCCTTGCCAAGCGGGCGCCATCGAGACACGACGCCACTGTGTCATGGTCAGCTTTCTCCTTGATGGCATCAAAATCTCCTCGTTTGCAGGGACGCTTGACGCCAAATTTGCTGACCCACGGAGTTTGGTCGAAGCCGAATACCGGCCTACATTTGATTGGGATTGTGGCTGCCATTTGATCGGAATGCCGGCCGGATTCATGTCGCAATCTGCACGCAAGCGTACTGCGGCATCCGCGACAATGAGCCCAGATCTACGCATTACCGCGCCCCATGGGGCAGGTCTTCCACTAACCCGCGCGCTCCTGGGGCATCTACGGTCCGAACCGCCGCAGGGGTCTTCGCCGGGATATGCGCGGCCGGTGGAATGTGGCCGGTGATCACAAGGACGTCGGTTACGCGTTTGCGGCGTCCAGGCGCAGCATCTGCATCAACAACCTGCCCCTTACTAAACGTGTCGCAGAACACCCAGCCGCTGACCGCCACCAGATGTCCGGTCACTCTTACAGCACAAGGATGAGTTCGTTGCTCACCGGCCCTGTTTTCCAGGTAAGCTGCAAGGGTCGGCTTGCCCTTTACCTTCTGCCAGCTTACAGCAAATCCGAGCAGCCGGAACACCTTCTCAGTCTCAGCGAGATTCGTTCTCTTGATTAGAGGCGACCGGCGGCGGTACACCCAGCCCGACCCGTGACGCACGAGCCTGTAGCAGTTATGAACCCGGGAGATCGGCTCCCCTGTGATTGCCGCCACTGCCGTCGGCCCGCAGAAGGCTCGCGACTTGGTGTCGTTGACGACATCGTATAGGCGGCCTTGGACGATAGCTTTCACCGGGGCAGGAGCAATACTTGCGTCCGGCTTCTGCTCCGGCATGCGGCGAACGGAGGGGGTTGCGGAAGCGGTGGTGCCAGAGGCAGCCTTTCTTTTCATGATTTACGTCCTATAGTTGTTAATAAGACCGCAGAACATCTGTATAAGGGCATTTTGCCCGGCGGCTGCGTAGTTTGGGAGGAATTGCCGGGATCGCCTGACTGCGGTTGAGTCTCCTAAAAACACAGCATCCGTTTTCCGGCAATGAGGGGTTGCTCTGAAAGTTTCCGACGCGATAAGTGGCGTCGCGATAGGCGGCTCCGATTGAAGTCTTCATTTTAAAGAAAATAAAAGACTTCAGTGGCTTAAGCGATGAGTGATTGAAATCATTGGCTATTTTTGGAGAAATAAAGACTACGATCCTCGGTTGTGCATCGTTGGAGTCTTTATTTTCGTCTTCGTCAGATGAGGGCGTTGGAGTCTTTCATTTTCCCGTTAACTATGTTTGCCGATTTATGGAAAACGGGCGGAGAAGCGGGCCGACATTCCGCCTTTTAAAGGCGAGAGGCTGCGATTTGCTTGACCGAGTGCGAAATCGCTGCTCCCGAAGCCCGTCGATCAGATCACGTATGGGCCACAAACTGACGTCTCGGACGGAGCCCCCCGATCACCGGCCTCCCGCGGGAGGCCGGTGGACTAGCAAGCCAACGGGAGGGCACCGCCGTGCTAAGGGCCTGGGAGAAGGCATTTGTGGGACTGGAAACCGTCGAAGGATCCGTGCATACTTAGAACGAAAGAGAAACGAATATTGAGTACGATTCGCATCAGGGTACTGAGCCAGATGACCAACAGTCATAAGTCGACCTTCTATGAATTCTTCGCCGGTGGCGGCATGGCCCGGGCCGGTCTTGGCTCCGACTGGCAATGTTTGTTCTCAAACGATTTCGATTTCAAAAAGGGCGCGGCGTATCAGACAAACTGGGACAGGGATGGCCAAACGGTTTTAAAGGTCGGCGATATTCGCAAGCTGGAAACGAAAGAGCTACCAGGAACAGCCGATCTCGCTTGGGCCTCGTTTCCGTGTCAGGACCTGTCGCTCGCGGGCGGCGGAGCGGGTCTGCGCGGGGAGCGGTCAGGCACATTCTATCCCTTTTGGGATATCATCAGACGGTTGATCGGGGAGGCGCGCGCACCGCGCGTCGTCGCGCTTGAAAATGTCACCGGTACCTTGACCAGCCATGGCGGTCGTGACTTCGAGGCCATCTGCCAAACATTCGCCGAGAACGGTTACAACTATGGCGCCCTTGTCATCGATGCAGCCTTTTTCGTTCCTCAATCCCGACCGAGATTGTTCGTCGTCGGCATTCGAGATGAAATCGGCGTCAACGATGTTCTGGTATCGCCGGGCCCGATCGAGCCGTTTCACACACGAGGATTACAGGTTGCGTATGAACGCCTCAATGATGAGGCGAAGGCGAAATGGCGGTGGTGGAATATCCCAACGCCGCCGCATCGCAATACCGTTTTCGCCGATCTTATCGAGAACCAACCGGACAGCGTGGTTTGGCATACGCCCGCCGAAACGGCCAAGTTGCTCGGACAAATGTCGGCTCTGAACCTCGCCAAGGTCGAAGCGGCAAAACGCGCTGGGCGCCGCATGGTTGGCGCGGTATACAAGCGCACCCGTATTGAGGATGGCGTAAAGCGTCAGCGCGCGGAAGTGAGGTTCGACGATCTTGCTGGCTGCCTCCGGACACCGGCTGGCGGCTCCTCGCGACAGGTGATCGTTGTCGTAGAAGGCGCGCGCATTCGCTCCCGCCTGATTTCTTCACGTGAGACCGCACGCCTGATGGGGCTCGATGAAAGTTACATCCTCCCGAAAAGCTATAATGAAGCCTATCATCTGACCGGCGACGGGGTTGCTGTGCCTGTCGTCCGACATCTGGCCCAACATCTGATTGAGCCTTTGCTTGCGATAAACGAGGCGGACGAAGAAGCTGTGGCATGACCGTTGCCGCCTCTTCGGTTACGACAAATCGGAGTTCAGCCATTTGGGCTCCGCGTGCAAGCCGGTATAGTCCGCCATCATTCATATGAAATCGATTCGGAGCGGCTGAATGGCGGGAGAGCATAAACCCGACGATATCCACATCCCGCCGTTTGAGACAGAAGATCTTCGGCGAAATCTCGTTACCTTGCTCGACAGTGAGTTCGACGATCCGGTAGCAGGTGAGAAGAGACGGATCGGCAATTTTCGTTGGGGCGTTTATCTATTCTATGATTATGACGGCGAGCCGATCTACGTCGGGCAGACCAACGAGATGCTGCGCACCCGCATCAGAAGACATCTGACCAACCAGCGCACGGACGCGGTGGCCATGAGCGTTCTGGACCCGTTCGAAGTCTACGAAATCGAAATTTATCCTTTGCCGCAGTTTCAGGAGCTGACCGGCGGCCCTCAACGGGCTGTCGCCAAAGCCCATCTCGATGCACTGGAGTATGCCGTTTACGGCAAGGCCATTGCGGCAAGCCAGTTCAAGGCGATCCTCAATGAAAAAGATCCGCCAGCACCCATAGTCGACGTCGAAATCCCGCTTTCATTTCGGATGCGCGTCGTCTCGGACGAGGTCGCAAGGATCCGTTCGCATCCGGATTTCCGGATCGCACGTCGCGCGCTCATTATCTCTCGCCTTGCCCAGGTGATTTCAGAAAGAAAGGTGCAGGGCGGCCTGAGGAGGGTCTTGCTAACCCAGGCCAAACGCCTACAATGGCTCGCTGATCGTCGCTATCAAGCGCTCGGTGGCGCAGCGTCTATCGAGACAGGGACTGGCGATGAAGGCGAAGGCGACTGATAGTCGCCGCAGCGCGACGATGCGGGCGGTCAAGTCCGTTGATACGACGCCAGAGATGATTGTGAGGCGGTTGGCCCATCGCCTTGGTTATCGCTATCGTTTGCACAAGAAGAACCTTCCTGGGAAGCCCGATCTTGTGTTTGTCGGTCTTCGTAAGATCGTCTTTGTGAACGGCTGCTTCTGGCACGGTCATAATTGTGCAAGGGGATCCAGACTTCCCAAAACCAACCGAGAATATTGGCAGCGCAAGATCGCTGGAAATGTTGCTCGTGATCAAGCCACTTTGGTGGCGCTGGAAGCCGCCGGCTGGTCAGTGTTCACCGTCTGGGAGTGTGCAACCAAGGTCTCGGAACGTTCCGCGCTTGAGCGTCGGCTTGTAGAGTTTTTGTCTAATGAACTGCTATATGGTGACACAGCTAGTGGAGCATATGTCAGGTTATAGGATATAGTCGTTTTTTAGTTTGTGTTCCATAAACCAAATTATGCAAACGGTGACTTCATCCCGTCGCGGACCTCGCTGATCGCTGACAACAGCGATCGGACTTTGACGCCGCCCTTGGCAGGATAATCCTCAGTGCCGGCACCAACAACAATGCGGGTTTCGATTGCAAGGTCATCGCAAGCGACATGAAATCCTCGCTCCACCTGTGGCGCGCTTGCCCTCTTTACCTCAATAGCAAGCTTAGGCTTGCCCGCGTGTTCGAACACCAAGTCAATCTCGGCTCCGTCCGCTGTTCGATAGAAGAAGGGAGCAGCATCTGGTCCTGCGGCATCGATGAGGGTTTCAACTACAAAGCCCTCCCAACTGGGCCCGACAATCGGATGGCCCAAAAGCTGGTTTAGTGTGCCTATTTCTAAAAGCGCGTGCACTAGTCCGCTGTCGCGGACATAGATTTTTGGGGATTTAACGAGCCGCTTTCCGAAATTGCCGCTCCATGGCTGGAGCCGGCGAACCAGCATCAGATCGACAAGCAGATCGATATAGCGGCCGATCATGGGTGCCGAAACGCCGAGCCCTTGGGCCAACCGGGCGCTATTGAGCGTACTGCCTTGTCCGTTGGCCAACATCGTCCACAAGCGACCTATCGTTGCCGCAGGCATGCGCGGCGCAAACATCGGTACATCGCGTTCCAGGTAGCTGCGGATGAAGGCTTCTCGCCAGATGTAGCTGTCTTCGTCGTTTGCTGCCGTCAGACTGTCGGGAAATCCACCGCGGAGCCAAAGCTGGTCAATCTCAAGATTGGACGTGACCGCTTCCTCGGCACTGATGGAAGGCATCTCAAGATAGATGATCCGGCCTGCGAGCGTTTCGGAAACCTGCTGAATGAGGTCCAGCGATGCCGAGCCGAGCAACAGGAATTGCAGGGAGCGCTCACCATTTGCGCGACGGTCGTCGACAATTCCCCGCAGTTCGGCAAACAGATCGGGAAGCCGCTGCACTTCGTCAAGAATGGTCAGATGGCCTGCCTGGGCCTGCAAGAAGGCCTCTGGATCTTCCAGTTTTCGGCGATCGGCAGAACGTTCGAGATCAAGATAGAGCGTCCCAGGCAACTGGTCGGCAAGTTTGCGGGCAAGTGTTGTTTTGCCGATCTGTCGTGCGCCAATCAATGCAACCACGGGCGCTCGCCGGAGGGCTTGCTGGAGTGCCAATTCGATTCGGGTGCGCGGTATCAACATAGCCGTAAATCATAAATCAGAGTTGCGATTTACGGTCAATAACCTTTTCCGTATTTGGCTTTTGTGGCAGTGACCACTGGAAGGTTGCGATTGCGCCTTATCGGCGTGATCCTTTCCTCGGCCGCGCCTCATCTGACTGTTTTAGGTGTCGTGCGCGGCCCGCCCATGACTCAGGAAACCAGGTTCTTGCCTTTGCAAATGCGACGAAGTCGGCGCCGCTCATGGGACGGGCCAACGCGTAACCCTGCAGTGTGTGACAGCCAAGGTTGCGCAAGATCTTCACATGTTCGAGTGTCTCCACGCCCTCTGCAACGATTTCAATGTCGCGCGACCTGCCTATGTCAATTATGGAAGCGACAAGGGCGCGCTGCGATTGCGAGTTGACGACTGGCTGAATGATTTCGCGCGCGATTTTGAGGCGCCGCGGCATAAGTTTCAAGAGAGTGACGATCGAAGCGCGGCCGGTGCCGAAATCGTCAATTTCAACCTCAACACCTAAATCCTTCAATTGCTCAGTTCGCCGCAAAAGTTCCCCATCATCCGCTTCGAAGGAGATCGATTCCAGCAATTCGATGGAAATGGTGCCCGGCTTCAGGGCAAGTTCGCGCAGCTCGTGGATGAGTTTGTCGTCCCCCAGTCGCTGCGCAGAAACGTTTACCGAAAATCTTGGGACCTCAATGCCGTTGGCGAGCAAGCGAATGTACTGGTCTCTAGCATGGCCTAAGACGATAGAGTCGATTTTGGAAACAACGTGGAGGTTCTCCGCAGTCTTCAAAAATTTGTCCGGCGTAAGGGTCCCTTTCTCTGGGTGTTGCCAGCGCGCCAAAGCTTCGAACCCATTGATTTCAAGGCTCGTCGCGTCGAACTGAGGCTGGTACCAGGCGATAAACTCCTGCTGTTCTATCCCCCGCAGAAGATCATCGGCGCACTTCTTGGTGTTGAGCGCGACCTCCTTCAGCTTCGCAGCAAACCGTTCTACCCGATTGCGGCCTTTGCGTTTCGCCTCGTAGAGCGCGATGTCCGCATTTATAAGAAGCTGTTCCGGCCGATCCACTCCGATGGTTCCCGTCGCCAAGCCAACGCTTGCGCCAATTCGGCACTCATGTCTCTCATAGGGGATCGGTCGCGCCAGCGCTTCAACAAGCCTTTGAGCGAGGGCCAAGTAGTCGCGGCTTTCGTTATCCTCGCCTGACAGGACGACGAATTCGTCTCCACCGATGCGGGCAATGAAGTCGCCTTCATAAATGTTCTGCTGCAATATCTCGGCAGTACGTTGCAAAATGAGATCGCCTGCGGCGTGACCGAACGTGTCGTTGACGTCTTTGAAGCGATCGAGATCCATATGCAGCACAGTCACCTGCCTGCCAGCGGCATAATCCCGGATCACCTTGTCGAGGAAGCGCCGGTTGGCCAGTCCAGTCAGGGGGTCCTGAAGGGCAATGCGCTCCAGACCTTCTCGAGCTTCTTCCAAGCGCCGATTTTGTAGTTCAGCTCTCGATTTCGCCTC
Source organism: Hyphomicrobiales bacterium (assembly GCA_900466575.1). Lineage (GTDB taxonomy): Bacteria > Pseudomonadota > Alphaproteobacteria > Rhizobiales > Rhizobiaceae > Ensifer_A. The sequence goes on from UBMP01000031.1 coordinate 23,183, forward strand.
CCGAAGCTCGTCCTGCATTTGCACGTCTTCAGAGACGTCCCAGTTCACGCCGATGATCTTCTTGTGCCCCGAGCTATCCTGATAGACGGTACCGAAAGCCTTGATATGGCGGATGCTCCCATCACGCTTGCGAATTCTAAAGCCGGTTGCATATGGCTCTCTCCCCTTGATGGCGTTGTCGAAGCGGCGTACAGCGTCTGCAAGATCGTCAGCATGCAAGGCGTCTTGCCAATCGGCATATGTGCAATCGTCCCGATCAGCGGGAATGTCATACAAATCGCGCATCCGCTTATCCCAGTGCAGAATCTGTGCAGAAACGTCGAACTCCCAGACTCCGATCTTCGACGTCTTAAGCGCGAGTTCCAGCCTGTGGGTGAGCGCGGCTAACTCATCCTCGCGCGCTTGCAGGGCCGTCATATGATCCTGCCGATCGGCCATAAGCTTACCCGCCCAAACCATAGGCGCGAGAAAGAGCAGCGCGATCGAGAGCAACGTCATGCGCGAGACATACTGGTCGCCATTACCGGGCCAGCCGCCGACAGGAGCGGCATAAAGCGTCCAGTCGTCGTAGCCAAGGTTGATCGTCATCATGATTGGGCTGCCCTGAAGGAGCATGGGATCGCCGTAGAACACTGAAGGCTTGGGATGTGTGGGGCCGGTCGAGGCGATGGTCACACGCAGCCGGGCCGACGCGTCACTCAGTCCACTATCCGTGTAGAGCTTTTCGAGATCGATGACAGCAGACACGATGCCCCAGAAGTGTTGGTGTTCACCACCACCTCCACTGATCAACGGATACCGCGCGATTAATCCCGTACCCCCTTGCACAAGGTGAACCGGACCCGTGAGCAACGGGCGTCTTGTTTGCTGCACTGTCAGTGCTGCGTCGCGTTGCTTTTCCTCTTTAAGATAGTCAAGGCCAAGTGCCTGTTCGTTTCCCTTCAATGGGTAGACCATCGCGACCTTCATATCAGGCGCGATCGCCACGTCCCTAATTTGCGGGGCCTCCGCCAAAATGCGGGCCGTCAACGGCTCCCATTGCCGCGGTGTGATGGTGGTGTTTTCGGAAATGGCATTACTCAGCCCTTGCACAAGAGCGACGGTTCGATCTATCGAGCCTTCGAGCTTGGCCTTCAACAGGCTCAGGCTCTGAACGGCGTCTGCCTTCGCACGATCCTGATTGATCTTATTGCGTTGAAAGTCGACGTAGGTCGCGAAAAAGCTGATGGCGATCGCCGCAATCATTGCAGGGACGAAATACACCAGACGAGCCTTTGAAAAAGGCATACGGATCGCCGCGAGCTTCAACTGTTCCGGCATTGGTGTTCCTGGGTTCACTTCGTCACAGACCCTGCTAGAAACGCAAAACTTCATTAAGATATCATTCAAGCCGGTGTCGGCGTTCTGGGGGTATTGGTCGGTGGAACGCCGTCGTTTATCCACCCTGAGTTGCTCGAAAACTAACAGAAACTTTGGATCAGGCGCTGACATCGACCGGACTCGAGGCCGACGCCAGCACCTGACTGCTCTCCTCTTCCGGCGGGGGTTGGGGGGCACGCCAGGATAGAGAAGATATAGTGATTATGCTATTTTTAGTGGCTTGCTCGTGGCTTACGAAATTGTTTTCTCGAATTGAAAGTGCAGGCCAATAAACTGCGCCCCTGGACCGGGTGCGCAGTTTGTTTATCACCCCGTTGGGGTTCAACGTGTCAGGCGGCGTGATATCGTTGCGCCGAGGCGTCGCGCTCTGACTTCGACTTAAACCTTGACATGAGCCTCTGCAGGGAGACCGCCTCGGCGGCAAGCGAGGCCATGGCGGCTGACGATTCCTCAACGATGGCCGCATTTTGCTGCGTGTCCCGACCGAACCCGGACATGGCCTGGTCGATGACGGCAAGTCCGCTCGCCTGGTCGCTGGTATTGGTCGTGATCCGCGCCACGGCAGAGCCGATCGCCTCGATCTCGCCGATGATCGACTTCAGTGCGTCGCCCGCATCGTTGACTAGGCCAACGCCGGCTCGCACCTGTTCGCCCGACGTGCTGATCAGCGACTTGATTTCTTTGGCCGCCTGGGCGGAACGCTGGGCAAGTTCGCGGACTTCGGTCGCCACGACCGCAAAGCCCTTGCCGGCTTCGCCGGCGCGCGCCGCTTCCACGCCGGCGTTCAGAGCGAGGAGGTTGGTCTGGAACGCGATCTCGTCGATCACACCGATAATGTTGGCGATCTGGTTAGACGAGCCCTGAATCCTGCCCATGGCATCAATGGCATTGTTGACCACCAGTCCGGAGCGATTGGCCCCGTCTGTCGCCTTGGCGACGGTTGTGCCTACATCGCGTGCGAGACCGGCCGTCGAGGAGACGGCGGATGTCAGGTGTGAAAGCGCGCCCGACGTCTCTTCAATCGTCGCCGCCTGACGCTCCGACCGCGTCGAAAGATCGTGGTTGGTATCGCTAATTTGCCGGCTGCCGACATTGATCTGGACGATCACGTCGTTGGCTTGCCTGATCAGGGCTTCCAGCCCATCGGCGGAGACGTTGTAAAGCGTCCGGAGATTGTCGAGATCGCCTTCAAGCGGCTGCGTGACACGATAGCCCACATTGCCGTCGGCGAGCTTGTTGAGGGCTTCGCCGATGACATCGACCGCAGCCGAAACGGAGGCCGCCTCGCGATTGCGTTCGGCCTCGTGAGACTGGCGGTCGCGTTCGGCCCGTTCCGTCGCGGCCTCGATTTCGCGCGTCGCGATTTCGGCCCTTGCCTGCGCCGTCTGCGCCTGGGCGACCGCATCATCTGCAGAAACAAAGGCTCTGGAGAGCGCCACGGTCAGCGGGATGAGAACAGCCGTCTGCAAGACCAGAACCACCGCGTGCAGGACCACCCGCATGAAGTCGGAGTCGGTCGGAAATACCGCGAACGGCATGACAAAATAGAGAATGACGTGGTGGACAGCGACGAAAGCCGAATAGGCCATGATCGCACGCCAGTCGATCCATGTGGCGCAGATCGCCAGGGAGGCAAAGAAGTACATGTGAATGTCGATCTGCAGCGGCGAGCCGCGGAACGAATACACCATGAGCGCGACGGTAGCCGCATGAGCGGTCGCGGTCATCATACGTGTCGCCGATCCGGTGGGATCACGGAACCACGCATAGGTGGAAGGCACGGCGATCGCGCAGGCCGCGGCCACCGCCATCCAGTCGAAACTGTCGGCGCCGAACGCTTCCCGCGCGGCGATCAAGGACACGTTGAGCCAGAGTATGGCAATGATGCCTCGACCGGCGACGCTACGCAGCTTTTCCAAAGATGCCATTTTGTCCTCTTGTGCACCCGAGTGCGAGATTTTCGTTCAGGACCATCAGCGCGCCGGCCCGCATCAGCCGCGCCGCAAAGCCCGGCTCCGAAGAGTGGGCCACGACGAGCCAGTCCACGCGGCCGAAGGCGACGATACTGCCGTTCGACTGGGCGATCCTGCCGAGACGGGTTGAATTGGATTCGAAAGGACTGCTGACGACAAGAACAAACTCGCCGCGCGGGGCAGCCCATACAGCAAAGACCAGGAAGAGACACAGGGCAAAATTGGCAATGATCAATTTCATCCGCGCTGGAACTTCCGAAGTTACTCACTTAGTTATGTCTTACATAGATTTACATACGAAAAAGTTAATGAAAAAAATATCGTCTCGGGTTCGTTCGTATGAGGCTTTTGTGGCTTTGATGTGCCGAATGCTACCTGTGTGGCAGATCGGAGGCTCTCCATAGGAATTGCGTGTAGCGAGCGGGTGGCGTCGCCTTGTTGGAAGTCAGCTATGAAGGGTGGCACAGTAGGCCTTTCGGGCGCGGCTTTGGGCGAGACGATAGCTGTCGCCGTTCATTTCCAGGATGCTGACGTGGGGGTGATGCGGTCCAGCAGCGCGTCGGTCAAACGCTCGGATCCCAAGGTATCCGTCCATTCGTCAAACGGAAATTTGCTTGTGATGAGCATGGTGCCCCGCTCATTGCATTGCGAGATCAGCTCGAACAGCAATTCCGCGCCGGTCTTGGAAAGCGGCACGAAGCCGAGCGCGTCGATGATCAGTAGGTTATAGGCGGCCATCTGTTTCTGGAATCGGAGGAGCGGCCGCTCGTCTCGCGCCTCCATCATCTCACTCACCAGCGCAGCGGCCGTCGTAAACCCGACGGACAGGCCCTTTTGGCATGCGGCCAGACCCAGACTGAGAGCCACGTGGGTTTTCCCGTGCCGCTGGGCCCAAGCGCGATCACGTTCTCACGACGCTCGATCCATTTGCAGCGTGCCAGCTCGAGCACCTGCAACTTGTTGAGCTTGGCGTCGCGGCAAATTAAGTAATTGGCTGCTCGGATGCGCAGCCTACGATGTTTGCGAGTGGAATGGAGATGGCCTGACAGTGATCGGCGTTCAGATAGCCCAACAGTGGAAATGGTTCTTGGAAACCGTGTTGATTATTGTCGCTCTAAACGTGCGGATATCCATCTTGGCCACGGCGTGGCCGTGAGACCGAATACGTTGAAGCAGACTGGTCAGGGATCAAAAAATCACTTGCAAGCAGGGCGGGCCATACGTTTCCACTGAGAGCTGACCCGGCATTTCCACCGAGAAGTGACCCGCCTTTAGGTATCGTTCGTGTTGCTGGTCGGGGTCAAGTTCCTGCGTTTCTCCTTTGCTGTTTTGGGCTGATGGGCCGAGCTATTCTTAAAGCGGAAGCTGTCGTTTCCCGTTTCGAGGATGTGGCAGTGGTGGGTGAGCCTGTGGAGCGGCGCGGTGGTCAATCATCGCCTGCCCGCGCGATATCGCCTCCATCTGGTTGCGATAGTCGGTGTTGAGCAACCGCTCCTTGGCATTGGACCACTCAACGACGAAGCCCTCCGGCCTGCCGCCCTTCATCAACGGGGTGACCAGCAAATCGAATGCGTGGCCACCGACACGGATGGTCGCATTGTGCGGCTTGGTCAGCTTGGCCAGCATGTCGCGCTGATAGCTCGGGTTCTTGTGGAAAACGTCGATATTGCTGCCGAGTAGTGTTTCCATGGAAAAGCGCGGTAATTCGGCCTTGAGCTCGGTCTCGACCTCGGCCAGCAGGCTCTTCACGGACGCATTCATGTAGGTGATCTTCAGATCGGCATCCGCGATCATGACATTTGCGCGCAGCGTATCGATCGCGCGCAGTTTTGCGCCCGACACGCGAATTTTAAGTCCAAACATCAGGTTACCCCCAAAGTCACTGGTGGCAAACTGACCACCATTCATTGAAATTATTGCATGTATTAATTAAGGACTTCTGAATTGTCCCGAAGCTGCGACACTCTTTCATTTACAGGCACCATTCGTCCCTTTAGCTGTCTGCCTTGTATTTGCACCCACGGCAGCGCATGAAGGTGTCTTGGGAGGGTCACGTGGCTATGGCAAAATTCATCTTTCTCCTGGTAATTGCGGGATTGATGACTGCAAATTCTCCGGAAGTCGCACATTCTGAAGTCTCATTTCTCGACAGGTCATCCGCAATTCCGATCCACCAATCCTATGAGGGTGACTGGAACCATTTTGTCGGCGGTGGGGTGGCGGCATTCGACTGCAACGATGACGGGTTTCCCGATCTCTACGTTGCAGGTGGATCAGCGCCATCACGGCTTTTCATCAACACCAGCACCCGCGGCGGCCCGATCACCTTCAAGCAGGGCGAAATCGAGAGCCTGACGGACGTCATCGGGGCTTATCCGATGGATATAGACGGTGACGGCATTCTCGATCTGGTCGTGCTGCGCGACGGCGGCAACGTCGTCTTCAAGGGGCTTGGCGGTTGCAAGTTCGTCCGTGCGCCGAGCGATTGGCGCTTCACGGAAGGCAATGAGTGGACAACCTCGTTTTCGGCGACGTTCGAGAAGGGCGAGAACTGGCCGACCTTCGCCATTGGAAACTATGTGAATGAGAAGGATCCGAATGGACCATTCGAGGCTTGCGACCACAATTACCTCATCCGCCCCAAGGGGCGCGCCTTTGGTGAACGCATTCCCCTGGACCCCGGCTTCTGCGCGCTCTCCATGCTGTTCTCCGACTGGAAGCGCGTCGGCACGCCTGATTTGAGAATTTCCAACGACCGCCAGTATTACGTGTCGAAGGGCCGCGAACAGATGTGGCGCCTCAACCCGCTGCACGAATATACGGAGGCCGAGGGGTGGCCGACGCTACACATCTGGGGCATGGGAATCGCCAGCCGAGACCTCAACGGCGACGGGCTTCCCGAAATCGTGCTCACCTCGATGGCTGACCAGCTTCTGCAGATCAATCTCGGTGGCGGCAAGATGAAAGCGGCGCCCTATTCGATGGGCGCCTATGCGACCACCCCCTACAAGGGTGACGACGGCCGGCCTTCCACCGGCTGGCACGCGGAATTCGGCGATATCGACAATGACGGGCGCGACGATCTCTTCATCGCCAAGGGCAATGTCGACCAGATGCCTTCCAACGCCATCCACGACCCCAACAATCTGCTGATGCAGCAACCTGATGGAACATTCGTCGAGAAAGGCGGCGTTGCCGGGATCGGAACAACGGAAAGGTCGCGCGGCGCGGCGGTCACGGATCTTAATCTCGATGGAAAGCTGGATATTGTCGTCGTCAACCGGCGCGCACAGATGGAAGTCTGGCAAAACAGCACCGAGCCGTCCGGGCACTATATTTCCGTCGATCTGCGGGAACCGGGCGCAAACAGCCATGCGGTGGGCGCGATTGCCGAGGTACGGCTGCCTGACGGGCGCATCCTGACCCAGGAGCACACGGTGGGCGGCGGTCACGCCTCCGGCGACGCCGGCCCCTTACATTTCGGCCTCGGGGCCGCCGCATCCGTCGAAATCCGCGTCACCTGGCCATGGGGTAAACCATCGGACTGGACGCGTATCGCCGCCGATCACGCGGTTCGGATTTCGCCCGGCAACGGCTCGGCGCTAACAGTTGAGACGAAGGAGTAAGACATGTTGCGCAAGCTTTCTCTCGCTGCAACGGCGCTGTGCGCTCTCGGGCTGGCATTCGGCCTCTCACATGGCGTTCCAAGGGCGGACGAAGCCCGCCCCGCAAACCTGCCCGCGCCGCTTACGGATGCCGATTTCCCGGCGCATCCCATGGCGGAAGTCGAGCTGGGGCGGCAGCTGTTCTGGGACAAGATCATCTCCGGCAACAAGAACATCGCCTGCGCCACCTGCCACCATCCGCGCTTTGGCACGTCTGACGGGCTGTCGCTTGGAATGGGCGAAGGCGGCATCGGGCTCGGCCCGGACCGCAAGCCCGATCCGAAGGACTATCCTGAGCAGCGCATTCCGCGCAACGCACCGGCGCTGTGGAATACCGGCGCGCGCGGCTTTACGGTTCTGTTCGACGATGGCCGCATCGAGGTCGATCACACCCGGCCGAGCGGGTTCCGAACCCCGCTTGAGGACGAGATGGTGAAAGGCTTCGCCTCGCTACTCTCCGCGCAGACCATGTTCCCCGTTCTCGCCAACGACGAGATGGCGGGCCATTATCACGAAAGCGACGTTTCGGCGCTTGTCAGGCAGGGGCGGTTGACCGGTCCCGGCGGCGCATGGTCGGTCATTGCAAAGCGTGTGGCCGACATCCCGCAGTACAAGTCGCAGTTCGAGGCCGTCTATCCTGAAATTGCGGCGGGGCGTCCGGTCGCCTTCTCCGATATTTCAAATGCGATTGCCGCCTACATGACGTTTGACTTCCGCTCGGATACCTCGCCTTTCGACGCTTACCTGCGCCATCAGGGCGCGCTCAGCGCGTCGGCCCAAAAGGGCATGGACGTGTTTTTCGGAAAAGGGCAATGCTCGACCTGCCATTCCGGGCCGCTCTTCAGCGACATGAAATTCCACGCCATGGGCGATCCGCAAATCGGGCCCGGGAAAGCCGAGCGTTTCGAATTGCACCAGATGGACAAGGGCCGCATGCGCGTCTCCAACGACCCCAAGGATGCCTTTGCCTTCCGGACGCCGTCGCTGCGCAACGTGACCCTGACTGCGCCATACGGGCATGCCGGAGCCTATCGCGATCTTAGCGATTACCTGAAACAGCACATCCATCCGGGCTCCGGGCTGAAAGACTACAATATTTCGTCTGCAGTGCTGCCCGACATGAAGGTTGGCAAGCCCGATTACAACCCAGCCGAAAACGGAGCCAATTACGCCGCGATTGAAAATGCCGTCAGCGCCAAGCCTGTCGACCTCACGGATCAGGAGCTGGAGGAGCTGAAAAGCTTCCTGAAATCGCTAGAGGACCCGGTAGCAGTTTCCGGCGGCCGGATGACCATTCCAGAAACTGTGCCTTCCGGGCTGAGTATTGATCGTTAGGATCCCACTTAACAGCGACATCACACTGCCCACTTCAATTATACAGAAGAATAGGGATCTGGCGGTGGTTGGATTTCAATATCGTGTTGTCATTTCAGCTTTCAGAGCTCCCGTAAACCCAATACGGATTGTTCGCTCGATTTGCGGATGGCGATAATCGTCGCTGCAAGAATTGAGATCAGTACCGTTGCCAAAGCCCCTATTACATATGTCCAAGGGATGGATAACGCTTCCGGAGGTGGGTCGAAGACACCATTGAGCAACTTCACCAGCATCCATGAAATCGACACACCGGACACGATCCCGAATGACAGTCCGCCAACCGATATCAAAACGCCTTCCGACCACAGGAACCCAACGATCTGTCGTGGCGTCGCCCCGATGACTTTGAGGATCACGAAGCTTCTGCTTCGATCTGCAAAGCCCAGCGCCAGCATTAGTCCCGCGGCCGATGCAGCCATGATGATAGCAAAGGTGAGCTCGATTTTCGTCAGGGACGACATGTCGACCGCGGTCAGGCTTGAGCCTATAATGTGCGATACGCTGCCGATATCCTTGATTTGCAGTGCCGGGGAATCGGCGAGTGCGGATCGCACTTCGCTCGCCACCTTTTCGACATCGCCATTCGTTCGGATCAGTGCATATTCCGAGACGGGCGTTCCGGTCATCCTTGCGATATAGCTTGCGTTAGCCACTAGGAACGAGTCCTTCGGAGCGGTGGGAAATTCGCGGGCGACCCCGATGAATTTGAACGGAACCGCGTGATACTGATGATCAGATGCGTTCATGAGCCTCAGATTGATCGTATCGCCGAGTTTGAGCTGGAAGTCGCTTACCGTCTCTTCCGAGACCAGGACTCCGTCTGTCGTCTTGGCGAGCCTATTCAATATTTCCGCTGCGCTCCCGCCGCTGAAATAGGCATTGGACATGCGTGTTGCTCTGCCAATCGTCGATGGATCGACGCCATACATGTCCTGGAGGTCGGAGCCGACATACGCGAAGCGGTGCTGCATGGGAACCACAGACGTGACGCCAGGCAGGGCGGAAAGCTTGTCGAGGTAAGGCGACGCTGGGTGTGCGCTTGAACCGAATACTGTAATGTCGGAGCCGTTGGTCAGTTCCGCATCTACCCTCGCCTGCGCATTGTATGTTGTGTTGAATATTGCTGTCGACATCGCGAAAGATATGGCAAGAGCCGTCATGGCAATCCCGGTCGTCAGCCGCTTGGACTGGTTGGAAAATGACGATCCTGCGACGTCGGCGAGCACTCCCGCAAACGGTCTTATGATGGCGCGAAGTAGCCTGCCGTTCCTTCGTATGATCGCTCCAGACAATCGAATGGTCAAAAGACCGAGGCCAACCCAGAAGAGGCCAGGCGCAAGGAACGCTTTGTAATCGACAGACGTGGCCGGCACTCCTTCTGGAGCCAGGACGATTTGATAGCCCGAACTTGCAAGTTGCCAGAACGCGAGACCGGACAGGGCAAGCACGATGTAGTCGACGCCATAGCGCTGCCACCAGGACACCTGATCTCGCTTGACCTGGCGCTTCGTCATCGAAACTGTCTTGGAATTTGTCGCCCGCCAGACAGGCACTACGATAGCTATGAAGGAAAGGAAGAGCCCGACCACGGCAACGGCTGCCCAAATCCAAGTGGAACTGCCGTCCAGGGCCGACGCCACCGACATAGTTTTCATCAGGAGTTGCGTGGTGAAGAATCCCAGAGCGTAGCCGATCACGGCTACAGCCACGGCTTCCGCCACCACCAGGCCCAATGTCTTTCCGATGGATGCGCCGCGTGCGCGCAGTAAGGCTAATTCGGCATTTCGCTGTCCGAATGATGTCCTGGCGATGGCCAGCGTCAAGAGAACCGCAAGACCCAGTCCGGGGACGCCGAGGAAAAGGAAAAGGACCGCTGCGTACAGTGAATCGCCCCGCACCGCCTCAAGCCGCGCCCCAATATTATTCGCGACCAAGGCTTGACCGGCGACCTTCGCTTCCAGATTCTTAGCTGATTGCGAAACACTGAGATAAGCCGCCGTCGGGCTTGACGGCAATTGATCGTGCGCGAGGCGGATATGGAACTGTATTCGTGTCGCGTCCGGGCGAACCGTCGCCTGCTCATCAAAAATCCGGTGCCACTCGGCTTGCGGAAGGACGAGTACGTTGTCCGGCGGGGCCTGCGGAGACGCTTGTGGGGGTAAACCGACACCCTGAAAAAGTGAGTCTGCGTCAGGCAAATCCACAACGCCGGCAACCTGCACCTGAATAGAAGGCAGGCCGATCCTTTTTACAGTGACAAAATCGCCAGGGCCAGCATGCAAATTTGCCGCCGTCTGCTGGGCTAGCAATGCTCCCGATGTCGATCCCACCAGGGGGCGGACTTCCTTTGGGAAGACTTTCTCATAGCCGGGTGCAAAAGCGATCACCTTTCCAGGACCTGTTGTTTGAACGGTCCCGCCTGTCGCCGCCTCGAACCCGTCAACCTTGGCAAAATCCGCCTCTGAAACAGCTTTCACTGCGGAGGACGAATGGATCGCTTTCAGAATGTCTTCCCTGTTCGCCGACGGCACCAGTTCGATCTGCCAATCGATTGGGACCGCATTGATGGCGCGTGCCGTCATGGTGGCTGAGCTGTCCACAAGAAAGGTTAAAAGAGCCCCGAGAAGGCCGACCGTCACGGCTACACCGAGCGCCGATCCCACCAAACGAGTGGCGCGACGTTTGAAGAGTCCCGATATCCAAAGCCTAATCATTTCGTTTCCATTTCAGATGTTTTGTGGCGTCGCCAACTGGCCGTGATCGATCGACCATTGCTTTTGCATGAAGCCTGCAATCAGTCTGTCATGTGTAGCGACGACGACAGCCAGTTCATTTTCATCGGCAAATTCGAGAACACGGCCAAGGAATTGGTGCGCGGTTGTGCTGTCCAACTGCCCGGTAGGTTCATCCGCCAGAATGAGCCTCGGTTTCACGACCATCGCCCGCGCCATGGCCACGCGTTGGGCTTGTCCGCCGGAGAGCTCCTCCGGCAATTTCTTTGAGAGGCCATCGAGTTGCAGCCGCTCAAGAAGCGCAGACGCGGCGTCCGCGCTTCCCAAAAGGTTTCCCATCAGTTTCAAGGGAAGCATGACGTTTTCGAGGACGTTGAGCGCTGGAAAGAGGCTTTCCGCCTGAAAGACATAGGCAATTTTTGCAGGCTGCAGCGTTGCCCGGTTGCCAAGCGCCGGCCAGGTGACGGTTCCCTCGCTTGGTACGATCAATCCACCCAGGATGTTTAGGAGCGTCGACTTCCCGCTACCAGAAGGCCCGGACAAAACAATGCGGTCGCCCCCGACGATGTCACAGTTGATCCCTTCGAGAACACGCACCTTTTCGCCGTTCGGCTGAATAAACTCCACTCCGGCGTTTCGGGCACTAACAAGAATATCATGCATCAAGGATCCTCCCGTCACGAATGTGGATGATCCGATCCGCATGAAGGGCGAGCGCGTTGCTATGCGTCGAAAGCAAAGTTGTTAGACCAGTTCTCTTGCGGTGTTCGAATAGTTCGAAGAGAAGCTCCTCCGTTTGAGCGTCCACCTCGGCCGTCGGTTCGTCGGCAATCAATATGGGTGGGTCAGCCGCGACGACTGTCGCAAGGCCAGCGCGGGCGATCTCGCCGCCAGAAAGCGTCGGAGGGTAAGACTTGCCACGATGCGAAATACCGACAGCCTCGAGCAGCGAAAGCACACGCTTGGCGTCCGTCTTGCCCGCGATCTGCATCTGAAACATGATGTTGTCTTCGATTGTCAGATGCTGAAACAGGTTACCGCTTTGAAGCATGATCCCGAAAGTACGGGCTCGAAGGCGAGCACGGACTGTTTCGCTTCGTCGCGTCAAGCGCTCCTTGTTGATAGAAACCCACCCACCGTCCGGCTCATCGAGACCCGTCAGGCAGTTAATCAATGTCGATTTGCCACTTCCCGATGGCCCCACAAGTGCGACGGTTTCTCCGGCGTCGAGTGACAGACTGACACCACGTAACGCAGCGGTTTCATCGTCGCCAATGTGGAAGAAGCGGTAGAGTTCCACTGCATCGAGAACAGCCATGGTCACTTCCACCGGAATGAGCGCGACATCAAGTTCCACTGATCGACGTTGTCAGCACCAAAGGGAGCGTAGAACTGCAAGGAAACGGTTTTGCCGCCGTTGTGGTAGACATAGATTTCATTCTCCAGCCGCAACTGCTTGTTGGTTACTGCATTTGGTTCGGAATTGGAGGTGAATGCAATCCGAACCACTTTTCCGGCCGGCAATTGGACCTCTTCGACCTTACCGAGCTTCATAGCGCGGGAGCGCTTCTCCAAATCGGGGATGAACGCCGCTTTCACCGAGTCTACCGTCGGGACCGAATTGTCGGCTGTTTCCGTGACGAGAACGCCGTCCAGCTTGTCGACGAAACTAACGCCATTTCCAAGGTCAGATCTCGCCCAGCCTTCCGGTACCTTCAGACTGTATCCCGACTTGGCATTATAGGTTACGAAGACCTGGCTGTCGGGGATATCGCCTGGCGGGTTCTTTTCCGGTGCGACTGCCCTTTCGGCTGCGAAGACAGGCACCGCAAGCAAAGGCGAAAGGTGGACCGCAACGACCGATGTTGCGACCAGCGCCGAGGCAAGGGTCCTTTTGATGTTGATAGGACTACGGGTCATCTGACATTCCTTTTCGTCTGATGACCGCATTGAACGCCAGAATTCTTACATACGTTGATCCTGGGGCTTACACTTTGGTAAGCTTGACCAGGCGATCAGGCGACCGATGATCCGCTCGCGAGCGACGCGCGGGGGCGGGCCGCGAAGGCCGAGTATGCTACGAAAACACAGATAAGGATCGCCAAGACCAAACTGACCGGACCCGTGCCCCAGTCGAGGCCGCCCCGCTCGTGCGACACACCCATCCAGTCGGCGAAGGAAGCACCAAGTGGACGGGTTACGATATACGCGAACCAGAAGGCAGGAATTTCCGGGAGTCCAAACTTCCAGAACGCGATCGCCGGGACGGCGATAACGGCGGCGAACATCAGTCCGGAAACGAAATATCCCAGCCCGAGACTACTCGCGGTCATATCGCCCGCAGCAGTTCCCAATGCGAACGTCGTCAAGACCGTTGCCCAATAAAAGACCTCACGCCGCTTGGTACGGATACTATGGATCGAAAGCGTGCGCTCAGACCAGAACCACACCAAGAAAATCATCAACAGCGAGACGCCGAAGAAGGTCGTCGAAATCCAATAAGGTACACCAAGTCCGACATGAAGAACGTCGGCGGCCATGGTGCCGAATATCGATACCATTACGACCGCGAGCCAATAAATCCAGACGTTGAAACGGGGCATGAAGAACTGCACTGCCAGAGAGATCAGGAAACAAACACCACCAATGGCAACGGCGATCGGCGGATCAATGCGATGAACAAGGAAATCAGACGTCGTCTCGCCCATGCCAGTCGTCAAGATCTTAATCACCCAGAAGATCGCAGTGACTTCGGGAACCTTTGAAAGCCAGGGGCGACCGCCCTCATTCTGACCGACCGGATCGCCTGAAAATGACGTCATCAAATCTCTCCAATTGTCTTTATTGGGGGCAATGCGCTGCTGAACAGCGTCGCGAATCTATCCGTTATATCGTCTGGACAGATGCGACATCAGCCGTGTTTCGTGACCTTCGCGAGAAGCCCTCTGAATCGGCATGGAAGCCACATCTTTCGGATCTCGATCAGGTCCTCGCCGAAGTCACTGGCTCGAAGAAGTCGATGAAGGCTTTGCTCGTCGAAGGTTTGCCTGGTTTCCCGTCCATCGAATTGCAGCCACGACATGTGCGATTTGTCGGTTACATAAACGCACAATGTTCCGCCGGGACGCAACACGCGCCGGGCTTCCCTGAGGGCTACAGATATGGGATCGACAAAGTAGAGAACATTGACAGCCAAGATACCATCCACAGACGCGTCCGAGAGTGGCAAGCACTCGAAGGTCCCCTGCTTCAGCAACATGCTGCCCTGGGCAACGGCGTTCGCATTTGTTGCGGTCGCCAATCGTCGCATGGTGGGGGATCGGTCCACACCTACGACGGATCCCTTTGAGGCCATTCTGGATAGCTTGGCGAGACCGAAACCCGGACCATGTCCAATTTCCAAGAGATCGGCAGTGGGTTTAACATCTAGCAGGCCGATCGCTCCGCGGTACGGGAGCCAATTGATCATGCGCATGACTTGGGCAACTGCAACGCCACCTATGCCCTCCGGCTTCGCAAACTGCCTGGCGATACATTCGTGGACGCGCTGCGCTTTGGGATTTGTACCGATGTCGTCAGCAAGCATGCAATGTCCAGACCCATGACTATGATCACCTTGCCCGGAGCGCGCCATCACACATCTTCATTTGTTATAGCTGACCAACGGCAGTAGATTGGGACTGACGAAAGCATGAAGAAGATGCCTGTGCGCGGGCCAAGGCGAGAAATCTCTACAACTGAGGCCGTATGACAGGCCTCGCCAAGCAGTGACCGACCAGGAGGCCACCCGGCGTTTTTAGGCCGACTTGATTACGCACGGCTGTCCATAACCTTACAAATTTGTAAGCGTTCATGACGACCGGACCTCCCCGCGGCTTAAGCGCCGGGGGAGACCTGGGTTAGTTACTTGCTGGCTTTGACGCTCGTGGCGACGTTTTTTCCGTTTTGCTTGGTATAGGTAACTGCGACCTTCGTACCAGGCTTGAAGTCCTCCGCCTCGCTTCCTTCCGCAAGCGTGTACGTGCTGCCATCGCTGAGGGTGATGGCGTCATGGCTGGAATCGACGCTCTTCACAGTGCCGCTCATCATGGCCGCGTTCGCAGCAAAGGACAGTCCGAAAGCAGCGATAACGGTCAAAGCTGTGACCAATTTTTTCATGTTTTTTCTCCGTTACACCCGTTGAATTCCGGGCTCACACGAAACTCAAAGTTAATAACGGCTATTCGTTGTCGGTATATATACGAATATGTAAAGTGAATTAATGTACGCGCCCATATTTTAGCCACTATTAAATACGTTTTTCGCTTGAAATAGCGCATACACGTACGTCATAAGCACGAAATATTATAAGAAATATTTCGCCCCTCTTGCCAGCAGACTTTTCAAAAGCTGCATGGCGAGTGACCGGCGTGGCAAACCTCGCTAGAGGCGGATATCGGGCGCTGTGAACGGAGACATTTTGTCGATCGGGTGAGCCAGCCGTGACCCTAGCTCGCGGCTGAGGTGGCCTGCCTCACCCAAGTCCAGCGAGAAGCGACAGGTGATAGACGACAAAAGAACTCAGGTAAGCGAGCCCCAACATGTAACCGAAGCTCACCCACATCCATTTCGCGTGACCGGTCTCTCGCTTGATCACAGCCAGCGTTGAAGCACATTGGGGTGCGAAAATGTACCAGACAAGAAACGAGAGAGCGGTAGCCAGGCTCCAATTCTGCGCCAAAGCCTGACCAACTTGTTGAGCAGCGTCTCCTGCGCCTTGGATCGAGTAAACGGTTCCCAGAGCCGCGACCACCACTTCGCGTGCGGCCATCCCGGGAATCAACGCGATGCTTATCTGCCAGTTGAACCCAATCGGCGCGAGGATCGGCTCGATCCAATGCCCAATCATGGCGGCAAAGCTGTAAAAAATTGCGGGCTGCGAAGAACCCGCGGGAGCTGCGGGGAAGGACGCCAATGCCCATATCAGAACCGCCATTGAAAAGATTGTTGTGCCCGCGCGGTGCAGGAACATCTTGGCCCGTGTGAGAAGGGCGATTGCGACGTTGCGAGGTCGTGGCATCTTGTAGTCGGGCAATTCCAGCATGAACGGCGGCGTGGGCTCTTGCGCCCAAAACATCATTTTGGCGACAAATGAAACGGCGAGCGCGCTGACAATTCCTGCGACATACAATCCGAACATAACGAGACCCTGCAAGCTGAGGTAACCCAAGACCTCGTGACGCGGGATAAAAGCCGCTATGATCAAAGTGTAGACGGGTATGCGTGCCGAACAGGTCATAAGCGGCGCAACCAAAATCGTCGTCAGACGGTCTCGGCGATTATCTATGACCCGCGTCGCCATTATGCCGGGAATCGCACACGCAAAACTCGACAGTAGTGGGATAAACGCTCGGCCGTGCAGACCTGCCCCGCCCATGATCTTGTCCATCAGGAAGGCGGCGCGCGCCATATATCCCAGGTCTTCCAGAAGCAGGATGAACAAAAAGAGGATGATAATCTGTGGGAGGAACACGATTACGCTGCCCACCCCG
Source organism: Hyphomicrobiales bacterium (assembly GCA_900466575.1). GTDB lineage: Bacteria > Pseudomonadota > Alphaproteobacteria > Rhizobiales > Rhizobiaceae > Ensifer_A. The sequence continues at coordinate 39,841 of UBMP01000031.1, forward strand.
GCCAGTACCCCGTCCACGATGAAGCTTTCCAAAAGGTTCTGACCGAGGAGCTCGCGGAGCGCTGCGCCGCAATAGCCGAACGCCGCCGAAATAACGTCCATCAGCGGCTGAGCCCAGGTGAAGACCGCTTGGAACATGACAAACAGCAAGATCAACAAGATGATCAATCCGCCGATTGGGTGCAAAAGTACGCCGTCGATGCGATTGGTGAGCGTGTCCGGTTTTACGGGCAGCCGAACGGTCTTTGCAATCAGTTGATCGGCCTCCCGTTGGGCTGCCCGCAGCTCTCCAGGTCCCGGAGCAGTCCAGGTATTCTCGAACGCGGCAGGCGCACCCTGAACGGCCAGACGATCCAGTTCCTTCCAAAGCTCCTCCATGCCGCCCCGTCGTACGGCACTGGCTGTTGCAACACGAATACCGAGAATGTTCGAAAGCATATTGATGTCGATCTCGATTCCACGGTAGCGCGCGATATCAATCATGTTGAGCACCAGCATCATTGGCCTGCCGGTCCGACGAAGCTCCAAGACAAGCCGGAGCGCCGATCGCAGGTTCGTGCTATCGGCAACCGCAATCAGAAAATCGGGCAGTTCGTCTCCAGCCTTGCGCCCCAACACGATATCTCGTGAGATCTCTTCGTCCGGGCTGCGGCCACGCAAAGAGTAGGTTCCAGGCAAGTCAATAATCTGGAATGTATTCCCTTCAGGAGTGGTCGCAGCGCCGACCTTGCGCTCGACGGTTACGCCAGCATAGTTCCCGACCTTCTGGCGACTGCCGGTCAGCGCATTAAACAGCGCTGTCTTTCCGCAATTCGGAACACCGATCAGGGCAATCCGTTTGTCGGGTTTTTGGCTCGAACTAAGCATCGACATTTACGAAACCAGGATCGCCATCGCTTCTTTCCTTCGGAGTGCCACAGTTGTTGCGTTCAGGCGCACCGCGATAGGATCTCGCCCGATTAAACCCTCATGAAGGATTGCCACTTTCGATCCCTCCAAAAAGCCCAACTCTAACAGCCGCTGTTCCATTTCGTGAGGCGGCAAACTGAAGGTTCCAACTTCGGTATCGATACGCTGAACCACGCCACTGAAGCCTCGGCTTGCCAAGCCCAACGGCAACAGATGCTTTTCCTGTTCATCATTCGGCGCGGTGATCATATGTCGCTACTTTGATTGAACCCATTCGCGTATCCCTAGTCAAAAGGTTGAAAAACCACCAGCGGAAAGTTGACGAGAAAACTCATGATTGATCTGTCAAAATGTCGCAGTTCAGACTGGTCATCCTGTTCAGCGATTAATTAATGGGTTTGGGATTGCGCCAGGTAAGAACGAACCTTGAGCCAGGATGGTTATCCTGAATCTCTACGGACATACCGTGAAGATCGGCAATCGCCTTCACCATGCTGAGACCAAGTCCGTTGCCAGGCGAATGTCGGCTTTTGTCGAGTCGATACAATCGACGAAAGACCTTTTCGCGCTCCGCCGCAGGAATCCCGGGACCGTTATCGGCGACAATAGCCGAACACCGATCTTCCGACCTTTGCAACGACATCTGAATCGTTGTTCCCACAGGACAATGGTTCATTGCATTTTCTATCAGGTTGACGAACAACTGGGTCAATAGATCCTTGTCGCCTTCTATATGACACCGTGGTGCGCGATCTGCATCGAACGAGAGTTTCTGGCCGTTATCCTCGGCGACTTCACCAAAAATCTCAACGACGTTGCTGACCAGTCGATTGAGGTCAACGTCGGCAAAGCGCGTCCTTCGCGCACCCGCCTCGATCTGCGATATCCGCAACAAGGCTTGAAACGTTTCGTTGATCTGATCGCTCTCGATCAGAGCATCCCTCAATTGCTCCTGCACGGGCTGCTTGTTTTCATCTCGAAGGGATGCGTCTTCCAGGATCAGCTTCAAACGGTTCAGTGGCGTCTTCAAATCATGCGCTATATCGGCACTCACCTGCCGCATGCTTTCCATCACATCGGAAAGCCGATCCAGCGCCGAATTGATCTGCGCCGAAATCATATCGATGTCGTCACCGGATCCCTTCAGGGGAACGCGGCGGGACATGTTGCCGTCCGTGATCTCGGTCATCGCTTCCGCAATCGCGTCGATACGCGCATGCGCGCGCCGGGCCAGGAACATACCCGCAAAGACGGCCAACAAGGTTGTAAAACAAGCCATCCATGCGAAATTCGCGAGAATGATCTGCGCCAGGTCTTCAGTGGCTTCCAGGCTTTCACCGACCAACAGGTTGTTTCCATCGATCGTTCCAGTCTTGACCCTGAAATGATCATCGCCCGGTAAACCCAGTGCCTCACCTGAAATCGTCTGGAGACCCGTTGTGGGGAGGAATTTGGCGATATCTCCCGCCAGCCTTTTGCCGTCAGCCGAGCCCAAGTAGAATATTCTCCGGTCTCCATTCTGAAGGCGGCTGAACGAATTCATGCTCTGGACCACGTCCTCGATGTCGCCCGGCGCATAGCTCGACTGGATGACAGAATAGGTTTCGGTAACCGAATTATCGAGTGTCGAATAGATTTCCGCCCTCAGCAGAAAATAGGTCGAGAGATAGACCAGCAGTGATGAAGAGACGAACAATAACGCATAAGCCACAGCCAGTCGGAAGGGTGTGCTGCGGCGAAGCCTAGAGAGGCGCATGAATGCTATATCCCGTGCTTCGAACCGTATGTAACAGCGGCACGTCGAAGGGCTTGTCCACCTTTGCACGCAATCGGCTCATATGGGTCTCGACGACGCTGGTTTGCGGATCGAAATGCAAGTCCCAGACCTTTTCGAGAAGCATCGTGCGTGTCAGGACACGGCCCTCGGCGCGCATGAGCGTTTCGAGAAGAAGAAATTCTCGCGGCTGAAGTTCGATGGTCTGGCCCGCCCGATGGACCTTGCGTTTGACAAGATCGAGTTCGAGGTCGGCGACCTTAAGGGATGTGCGTTGCTCCTGTACGGGGGGACGCCGTGCAAGCGCGTTCAACCGCGCGATCAGCTCCGAGAAGGCAAACGGTTTGACCAGATAGTCATCTGCGCCAGCCTCAAGACCTTCCACTCGGTCTTCCACCCCACCCATGGCAGTCAGAAACAGGATTGGCGTGCGAACCTGCGCAGCCCTGGCGGCCCTGACAACTGAAAGTCCGTCGAGACCGGGAAGCATTCTGTCGACAACGAGCACATCATAATTTTCACGATCTTGCGTCGCCTGAAACAAGCCGTCACGGCCATCATGACAAACGTCGCTGACGTGCCCTGCCTCCGTCAGCCCCCTCGCTATGAAGGCGGACATCTTCTCATCGTCTTCAATTATCAAGATGCGCATATCAGTTCGCTTCGTCGTTTCCGCAGTCGGTTAAGATTAGACGGGCTTTGTTTCCGCAACCTTCCCGGAACTATACATTTTTGTAAAGAAGCCGCCCTTTTTACAGCAAGACAGACTTCGCAGTCGCAGTCTTCGGGAAATGATCATGACAGCCGGTCCATTTCTTACAAAACGGTATGTTTCAGGAAAAGTCCTCGTAGCCTCGGCACGTTAGAACACCGTTATCGAACGGAGTTGGTCGCAGCACGCGATTTGCCCCGCTGATTTCCTGATAAACGGCGCAACGGGCAATATTCACCCAAAGCGCGAAGCCGGAGAGAGCAAAAGTGAAACAATTCCTCCTTGCCACTGCGCTGATAGCGGTCCCTGTCGCGCTTTTCTCAGCCTATGAGCACTACATGGTGCCACCTGCTGATGCTGCGCAGGCTCAAGGCCAGACCAAGGGCCTCGGCGATCTGACCGACTTCAAGTCTATCACGAAGGACGTCCAGAAGATCGCGGCAACTGGAGACTTCAAGGCAGCAGAAAAGCGGGCAACCGATTTCGAGAAAGAGTGGGACGACAAACAGGCCACTTTGAGACCGCAAGATCCCGAAGCCTGGGGCAATATTGACGCCGCCGCCGATGCTGTCTTCAAATCGCTCCGGAACGGTGCGCCAAATGCGGACAAGGTGAATACCGCGCTTGCTGACCTTCAGATGGCATTGGACAAATCCGGTGCTGCGGTCGGAAAATCTGGTACGCAGGCTTTCGTGGCAGGCATTGCTGTCACTGACGCCACCGGGCATCCCGTCCCCTGCGAAGAACTGATCAACAAGCTCAAGGCTGCTTCGGCCAAGACCGGCATACCTGCGGATAAACAGGCAAAGGCGGCCGACTTTCTTTCGAAGGCGCTGGAGCGTTGCAACGCCGATGACGATCAGCACGCTGACGCATTCTCAGCCCAAGGCATCGCGCTGCTGACCCAGTAAGTGCGCCATCAAATTCAAGGGATCATTGATCATGGAAACCAACGTCCTCAAAAATCGTGTACCGCAAGTTACGGTCGATTTCTGGATCATCAAGCTTCTTGCCGTAACCATGGGCGAGACGGCGGCGGACTATCTCAATGTCAACCTGGGGCTCGGGCTGACGCTAACTTCGTTCATCATGACGGGTGTGCTTGTGCTTGCCCTCATCGCTCAGTTTAGCCAGAAGCGTTATGTGCCATGGGCCTATTGGCTCGCCGTCATCCTGATCAGCGTGGTCGGAACACTGATCACTGACAATCTGGTGGATAATTTCGGCGTGCCGCTCGAAGTGACAACCGCCGTCTTTTCCGTCGCGCTGATTGCTACATTTGCCCTCTGGTACAAGTCGGAAAGGACGTTGTCGATCCATTCCATCTACACAAACAAGCGTGAAGCATTTTACTGGCTCGCTATTCTCTTCACGTTCGCGTTGGGGACGGCGGCCGGGGATCTGGTCTCCGAGCGCTTCGGCCTGGGCTACGGCAGCGCCGGAATTCTGTTCGGAATGGTGATCGCATCGCTTAGCTTCGGTTACTTCTTCCTGAAACTTGACGCGATCCTCGGCTTCTGGCTCGTCTACATCCTCACCCGCCCGCTCGGCGCATCATTCGGCGACCTCCTATCCCAGCCGAAGGAATATGGTGGTATGGGCTTCGGGACCATCAACACGAGTATCGGCTTCCTGATTGGGATTGCGCTGATCGTTGTCTACATGACGGCGACTTACAAGCCCGAGACGGTAGCGGCAGAGGCACAATGATCCCCTTGTGATCTGCTGACTGGAGGGCCCCGGAGCGGCTGAGGCTGCTCCGGGGTTTAGCCGATGGAGAGACTAGAATGCATCACTACGACCTGTTGATCACCCAATCGATAAATGGCCTTGCCGGACAATTTCCGGCTTTGGATACGTTTTTTATCTTCATCACCTCGTTCGGTGTGCCGTTGATGATAATTGCAGTGGCCGCGCAATGGTGGAGACGAGAAAACCGTCAGGAAGTCAGGCATGCTTTGGTAGCGTCCGGGTTGACGTTCCTGCTCAGCCTGGCCATGAACCAAGTCATTCTTTTATTCGTTCACCGCATGCGTCCCTACGATGCCGGCCTCACGCATCTTTTGCTTGCGCCAAGCGCCGATCCTTCCTTCCCGTCAGACCATGCGACGGCCTCGTTTGCGATAGCCTTTGCATTCTTTGCGCATGGGCTCAGACGTTGGGGAACGGCATTTGCAATCGCGGCGATCCTGATCTGTTTTTCGCGCATCTACGTCGGAACCCACTATTTCACGGATATCCTCGGCGGTGCCATAACCGCGGCCTTCGCCTCGCTGATCGTGAAACAGGCCTATCTGCGAGACACTCGTATCGACAGATTTGTGACCGGGCTTCTCTAAGTAAGGTTCAAGCTATGAAATCAGCGAGAATTTGGGGGGTGCTCATCTCCGCCACGCTGGCCGCCAATCCGCTGCTCGCGAAAGAGAGTTTTCGTTGTGAGAGTTCGGCGGCGGCACACATGAAGGCTTTGGTTGCTGAAGCTCAACAGGCGACTCTGAGGGATGATTTCAAGGCAGCGGAAAACACGATTGTCGATCTGGAAACTGCGTGGATCGTCGCGGAGCACGAGTTGCGACCGGTTGACGAACTGCGTTGGAAGGAGGCCGACAACGCCCTTTCCAACGCTGTCGCTTCGCTCCAGCGCGCTCGACCAGGACGGGATTCATCGTTGAAGGCGGTCCTCACGCTGCAAAATGCACTGATCGGTTTTTGCAAAGACCGATGACCTCCTTATACTCCTGACGATCTACGCGTAGCCTCCGCTACTTTACAAAATTGTAAGTTCGCCGACAGGTTCCGGAGGATTTTTATGCCGATAAGAGGTTGGGCAAACAGACGGCTGATCGCTCTCAGGTCAGCCAGCCCAATTTCCCTCTTGTCAGGATTTTCCCTATGAAGTTCGACGTCCAATCGAAGCCGTCCACACCCTCGGGTATCAGTCATTCGAAAGCCGACCCCGCACTACTCAACAAGATTGCTGAGGTCACGGTCCTGTTCTGGGTGCTGAAGATTATCGCAACCACGCTTGGCGAAACGACAGGTGATTTCATCGCACAAACCCTGAATCTTGGCTATGTCGCTGGCCTTGGCATCACCGGCGTCGCTCTTGTTGCGCTGGTGTTCATCCAGGTCCGCATCAATCGACACCATCCCGCGGCTTTCTGGGCGGCTATCGTGGCGACGACCACAGCCGGAACCGAGATTTCGGACATGATGGACCGCACATTCGGCCTTGGTTACACCACCGGATCGCTCATCCTGACCGCAGGGCTCCTTCTGACCCTCCTCATCTGGTATAAGCGTGATGGCAATCTTAGCGTGGATCCCATCGTCCGGAAGGATGCGGAAATCATGTTCTGGATTGCGGTCGTGTTTTCGAACAGCCTCGGAACGGCATTCGGCGACTTCCTGGTCGACAATCTCGGTCTTGGCTACATGAACGCAGCGCTCGTCTGCACTGCCGTCATCGCCGCCGTTCTGGTGCTACACTACACAAAATCGATGAACGACATCGCCCTGTTCTGGATCGCCTTCATCTTCACCCGGCCTTTCGGAGCGACATTCGGCGACTTTCTCACCAAGTCCGTCGCTCACGGTGGCCTTGATCTCGGAACCTACAATGCCTCGTTTGTTTGCCTGGCATTGATGACGGGTCTGGTCTTCATTACCGTTCGCCGCAGCTCTCAGGAATTAGCGCAGGTATCGGTGACGAACGATGTCTGAATGAGTTCTCGCCTTGGTGGACCAGCCTCCCGGACCACATATCAGGTCTGGGAGGCTTGCTTAGGTCCAAACCTTTATTTTGCCGCGCTGAAATACCGCTTGGGGTCTTCACACGATGCTCGCCAACATGATCGCCCAACTGGTGGATTTCCTCCATTCGCATTCTCACCTCGCCTATGGAGTTGTCTTTCTGCTCGCAATGTCCGAATCGCTCCCCGCGATCGGGGCGATTGTTCCGGGCACCGCAATCATGGTGGGCCTGAGCGCGTTGGTTCCCAGTGGCGTGCTCATTGTGTGGCCGCTTCTCGCCGCAGCAACGCTCGGCGCGATCGCCGGCGACGCGTTCGCGTTTTGGCTGGGTCATCACTATCATGCGAGGATACTGTCTGCCTGGCCGTTTTCACGATATCCTGCGGCCGTCCGGCACAGCGAGCGCTTCTTCGAAAAATACGGCGCGCGAAGCATATTTTTCGCCCGCTTCCTTCCCGGCGTCAGGGCGTTCGTTCCACTGATGGCTGGCACGCTGGGCATGCACGTCGCGCGATTTTACGCGGTCAACATCATTTCTGCGGCGATTTGGGCTCCTGCGCATATTTTGCCCGGCATGCTGTTCGGCGTCACTTTCCATGCTCTCGGCCCTGCCGCCAAGCCGCTCGCCGCGCTGCTGCTCACGCTCTTGATACTCTCATGGCTCCTCGTCCGCTCTCTAAGATACGTGATCAGCAGAGGACTGCCCTACCTCCAGACGCTCAGTGAGATTGTTCAGGAAAGGCTTTCACGGCGATCGGATCCCGCGTCACGACTGGTCCATCAATTGCTGGACCCGGCTGGCAATGAGCTCCGTATCATCGCCGTTCTTGTTATCGCCATGTCTGCCGGAACCTGGTTGTTTTTGGGTATCATGGAGGACGTCTTTTCCGGAGATCCGCTCGTAAATGTCGATGTTGGTGTCTACCAATTTTTGCAGGGTTTCCGGTCAACTCTAAGCGACGCCGTGATGGTGACCATTACCGAGCTCGGCGACACCGTTATCGTAGTGGCCGTCACAGTCGCAGTGCTTGCCTATCTGGCGCTGAAGAGGGCGAGGCACACCATTGTTTTCTTCCTTGGAGCGATAGCCGGAGCCTCTGCGCTCAATACAGCCGTCAAGGTGGCCCTTCACCGCGCGCGGCCCGTCGATGGTCTATATACGGGCTGGAGCGCATTTTCCTTTCCGAGCGGGCATAGCACTGTCAATATGGCACTCTATGGTGCCGTGGCATTTCTCATTTTTTTGAATGCCAAGGGCAAGCTTGCCGTGATCGCTCCTGTGGTCGCCGGTCTTCTTGTCTTCGCGGTCGCGTTTTCGCGGCTTTATCTCGGAGCACACTGGTTTTCCGACGTCACCGCAGGAATGGCGTTCGGCCTGGCATGTATCGCGCTGCTTGGAATGGTCCTGCTGCGCAAGCCGAAGGAGCCCATCAACGCAGGAATACTCGCGATCATTCCAATTTTGGTGCTCGCTACAATCGGTACCTACCATGTGGTGGGCAACCACCGTGCTGATGTCGCCCGATACGCTGTTCAAACGACGGAACCAACACTGGCCTTCAATACGTGGTGGTCATCGACAGCACCGACGGGGAGCTCATATAGGGTTGACTTGACTGGGGAACTCGAGGAGCCGTTTATTTTGGAATGGGCCGGAGATTTAGCTCCGCTGGAAAAAGCATTGAGCAATGACGGTTGGAGGGGCCTTCCAGCATGGTCACTTCAGTCAGTCGGCAGGCTGTGGAGCCGAAGCTCGCCGTCGGATGAAATACCCGCCGCCCTGATATTGTCTTCAGGAAAGTTTCCCGAGGTGACCCTGTCTCGCATCTCCTCAGACAACGTTTCGCGCCTTGTACTAAGAATTTGGCGTTCGGATACGCTCATCGCGGGGAAGTCCCCCGTTCCGCTGTGGCGAGCAACCATTGCCAAGGAGAAAATCGAAAAGCTGTGGGATCTCGCCTCCCTCCCGATTGATCAAGGCGATGGTTCGGCTGAGGGCATGTCGAAGATCATCAGCGCCGCGAAAGCTGCAGCAAATTCATGCAAGATCGCCGATGGTCTCCTGAAATGCTCAACCGTTTAGGCCAAACTTCGCCACCAGCGCCAGATGCCCCGATGTCCGCTCCCGCTATTCGGCACCCACCCATCTGACAGCCCCTCATGGCCCTAAAACTGCCTTATCGGACGGGGTAAATGCGTTGGTCGGAAAAGCGCCCCCATTGTAGACCCAGGGCAGCTTGAGCCCAAGCTCTAGGACCGGACATTAGGTGAGGCGTAAGTCTTTCAAATCATCGGTAATGACGACATCTGTATGTGCATCCGAGGACAGGAATCCTTGGGTCCGACTGACTCCTCAGTGTCGCTCGAGGTTTTTCAGGAGGCGCACCACTTCTGTCGACGACGCTTCGACCGCGGCTATTTCACGCAGAGCACCGTCGACGTTGCCTTTCGCATAAAGCGCTACTGCCTCTTTGGCGTGCGAATGAACCGATGCATGCGGTTCTTCGAGTCGTTGAAAGTCTGACTTCGTCCGAAGGTAAGGATCACTTGCTTCATAATACCATTTGCCGAGTCGGCATGAATGGTGGCTCGTGAGTTCTTCTGGCCGCAAACCATCACGGCCGATGATCATGTTGGCGAGGCGCTTCTTCCAGATCATGTGGTCCGACTGGGCAAGGCGTATGATTTTCCGGGGTATGTTGGTTTTTGCAATCCGTCCCAACTGCTCAGTGATGACATGTTGGGCCGCATCCATGGCGTCGATGATTTTTTCAAGTGAATGGGTTGAAACTCCGGTTCTCCGGGCAGCCTCCGCAATGCCGGATGCAACTTCGCTCGCTGCAACCCTTTGTTGCTGAAGCGCTTCGGTGATATGACCTGTGGAATCTGAAACACTCCGCACGCCTTTGGAGAGATCATCCATAGCAATTTGCAGACTGTCTGTTGCCCTTTTCCCGTCTTCTGCCGCCGTGGAACTCTGGGCCATGGACCGAACCATTTCTTCAGTTCCTGCTTGCAGTTCTTTAACGATGGTAGCGATTTCGGTCGTGGCGGCTGTGGTCCGGTCGGAAAGGGCTTTGATCTCGGTAGCGACGACAGAAAAACCGCGCCCGGCGTCGCCGGCCCGCGCCGCTTCCACAGCAGCATTGATCGCCAAAAGATTCGTCTGTGATGAGATTTTCCGGATATTGAGCGAAATCTCGTCAATTCGCTTCGCAAGGCTCTGCAGGCTGCCAATTTTCGCGTTGGTTTCCGTTACCGCGTTTGCGATGACATCCATTTTCTTTGCGGTCTCGACAACCGCCATGACGCTCTTTGTTGCGGTGTTTTCGGCCGTCTTCGACGTTTTGAATATGTCCTGCCCGTGTCTGTCGATCTCGGCGACAGTCGACGCCATTTCTTCAGCCGCCGTGGCGATCGACTGTGACAGGTCATCGACGCTTCGAAGCTGATGAAGCAGTGTCGCTGACATAAAAGCGGTGTCGTTCATGCCCACGGAAATCTCCACGACATTTGACAGTTCCGCACTGCAGCGCCGTTCCGTCGCTTCCAGCATTTTGCAGACAGCTTTTGACAGTTCATCATTTCCCGCAGGGCGTCGCATAAAGTCGCCCTCTGCTGCAGCCTCCAGACAATAGATCAGTTCGTCGACTGAGGAAGCGCCCTGATCGAATATGCTCAAGGCGGCAGCTTCTGCGCTCATGATTATTAATCCCCTAAAGCCCTCAGGCTCTCCCGCCATCATCGTTTGAACGGCTTAATATGCTACATTTCGCATTGAAGGCTTAAAGACTGATTAACCGTGACCACTTCGCAGTCTCCTCCAGTCCGGTCCATCTGCTTCCAATGTAATTGATGCCTGGAGCCGTTGAGCGCATGTCGAGAGGGCCTATTCCACTATCGAGTTTCAGGTCTGCTTTGCCGCACTTAACCCCTGAAACCCGAACGTCTGGTGTCGGCCCCGAGACGGAAATTATTTCCGCTTTGCGCCTTCCTTTCGGTCCTTCAAGTCCCCGACAGCAGCCCCTGAAAGCCGCCGTTCGACCTCCAACGCCGCTTGCCTTATCGGCGCTTGCGCATTTATCTCATTCCCCAAATGCTTTAGGTGGCAATTCGCTCAAAAGGAGCAACGGACTCTTCCGTCCACGAATTGACGCGGTTTCGACCGCCTCTCTTTGCGCCGTAGAGAGCAGCGTCAGCCTTCTGGAGGAGATCTTTCGCGTCCTTCGATGACGCCAGTTGACGGCGATCCGATGCGACACCGACACTCACAGTGACGACGCCAAGCTGGCTTCCGGCATGAGGAATGGCGTGTTGGAAGAGATTGGAGCGAAAGCTTTCCGCAAGCGTAAGCGCATCCTCCTCGGATGTTGCAGGTAGAAGGGCCACAAACTCCTCACCGCCAAGTCTGGCGATGAGATCACCTTTGCGTTTCGCCGTCTCATTCAGAAATTGAGCGACCAGTCGCAGGCATTCATCGCCCGCCTGGTGGCCGTAAGTGTCGTTGAAGGCCTTGAAGTGGTCAACGTCGATCATGAGAACGCTGACGGGAGCAAGTAGACCTGTTCCGTTTAAGCTGGCTTCGGCCAATGCATTTTCAAAGCTCCGCCTGTTCGACAGCCCGGTTAAGGAGTCGATGTTTGCAATAGAGCGCAACGCCTCTGCCTGTTCACGCAGAACAGCCTCGGTGGTCTTCAAGTCCGTGATGTCCGACATAATCACGATGGCTCTCTCACCGGATCTGCGGACCTTGATTGCAAACCACCGCCCATCGCACATGTTGAGTTCAACGGTCGATGTCGCTTCGGCCACACCACGCAGCAGCTTCGGCCAAGTTTCGATCGATTCCGATGTTGCGTTCAGGATTTCGCCGGTCCTCAAGCTCTCCTCGAGAAGCTCCCTGATTGTCGCGCCGGGCTTCCTCAAATGCGCGGTCATCGGAAAGACCCTGCGGTATTGCTCGTTGCAAAGTTCGAGGACGCCGTCATCATCGAAGATAGCAAAGCCGTCCGACATGCTTTCGAGCGCGTGGTTGAGCTGGTCACTATTTTGCCGCGCCAGAGCTGCCAGAGCCTCCCTGTCCGTTACATCCCGCGTAACACCAACCAACCCCATCACCGTCCCGTCCGCCTCCAATAGGGGGACTTTCGTCGTGACAAAGGTTCGCTTGCCAATCTGTTCGAGAACATCGACCATGGGTTTGCCCAAGCCCATGACTTCTTGCTCCTCTTCATAAAGTCGTGAAGCGCGATTGGCCGGCGCGAGCGCAAAGTCATCATAACCATTCATCGCTTCCGGCGAGGCGAAGTGATTGATGACCGCGGTATTGGCATTGACGGCGACAAACTTGCTATGCCTGTCCTTTACATAAAAATAGTCAGGAGCCTGAGCCAGGGCTGCCCGGAGCATCCGTCTTTCACGTTCCGCCCATCTAACGCATTGCATGATAAGAAATCCTCCGACCAGCGCGCAAAGGTTCAGAGCGATGTATGAAATTCCGATCTTTTCGAGCGCAGCGCTGGAGACAAAGACTGGCGGTGTTGTCCACATAAGGATGCAGGCGCATAGAAGCGCAAATGATGCGGCGAAAAGCCTTGGCCAAATTGAGCGACGTTGTGTAAGAACCCCGGCAAATGCGCCAAATGTTGCAACGACAGCCAACCCGACAAGCGCATGAACGGTGGCGGGGCCACCGATTGCAAGCCGTGTCAGAATTAACAAGGCAAAAGCCAAGGTTCCGCCGAGCGGCCCAGCAGCAAGAAAGGCAACAGCCAGCAGGCCGAAACGAACGTCTATCCGAATCCCATCTTCGGTCACGATAGCCAACATCATCGAGACCGCCGCCGCAAAGCCGAATGCAAGCCCCGCTTTTATAGCCCATGGCATTTTGGACAGCAGCCTGGCTCGACCACTTAGGGAGCTCAATCCAACGATGGTAAGAGCCGCCGCGGCCAAATTGCCAATGATCTCACTCCAAAGACTTCCCAACGCGCGCCTCCCAAAGCCACCAGCGTCAACCGTCGGATGTCACGCCGATAGACGCCGCGGCAGATTGCGGCCCTCTTCGGGCCAAGCCGATCCAGATTCGCGTATTGTCTTCCGTCGGTTGAGCTTGAAACGACCTACAAGCTCCGACAGCGACGCGGCATCGGTGGCCAACGAATGGCTCACCCCGGTCGTTTCCTCCACCATGGAAGCGTTGTGTTGTGTCATCTGGTCGATCGAATTGACCGCAGAACTGATCTCATTAAGACCAACCGCCTGTTCGCGCGAGGCCGTGGTGATGGCATCCACCTTATGATCGATGTCCGTGACGTAGCTTTCGATCCGCTCAAGTGCTGTACCGGTTTGACCGACCAGCCTGACACCGTTCGTCACCTCTTCGCTGGAGTTTTGGATCAACCCGCTAATTTCTTTGGCGGCAGCAGCGGAACGCTGCGCCAGCTCCCTGACTTCTTGTGCAACAACCGCGAAACCCTTGCCAGCATCACCCGCGCGCGCAGCCTCGACGCCAGCATTCAACGCAAGAAGATTGGTCTGGAACGCAATCTGGTCGATGACATCGATGATGCTGCCGATCTCGCCCGACGCAGTTTCGATCCGCTTCATAGCGTCGATTGCATCACGGACGATTTCGCTCGAACTTGTGGCTGCCTGCCTTGCATTGCGAACGAGTTCGCGCGTTTCGCTGGTGCGTTCGACCGAGGCTTTGACCGTGGACGTCACCTGCTCCAACGCAGCAGCCGTTTGTTCAAGAGCTGCTGCTTGCTGTTCTGTGCGACGCGACAGATTTTCCGCAGCCTCTCGCATGGCCTGTGATTTCTCACTGATGTCGCCGGTCTTGGAAAGCACCTGTTCCAACGTCGCCTGGAAGGTTGCGATGGAGTTGTTGAAGTCGCGGCGTAGCGTATCAAACTCTTCCGATAACGGCTGATCAATGGTCATCCTGATATTGCATTCGGCGAGCCGTCCCAGGCCCGCGCCAAGCGTTTCTACGACGACCTTCAGATTCTCGGCCTCTTCCAGGCGGGTCTGCTCCCGCTGGCGGCGTTCTTCGTCTGCTAGTTCCCGATCGCGCTCCATTTCCTTGCGCATTCGTTGCCGTTCCATCGCAGCATTGCGGAATATATCGACGGAACGTGCGACGTCGCCGATTTCGTCAGCGCGCTTTGTGAACGGAACCTCTTCGCTGTAATCGCCCTTCGCCAGGCGGTTCATGTAGACTGAGATGGAACTCAAGGGTACAACCGCACGGCCACGCATGAACCAAAGTCCAACGAGGAAAAGTGCAACAGACGCCAAGCCGAATGCGGCCGCCAGGTTGGTGTAGATTCGGTCGTCGGACGTCGCGTTCGCCTCGATGCCGTCCATCTCGTTGTTTGCAAGCTCAACAAGCCGCTTGACCGCAGTTTGGTGATCACGGAATTGAGCCTGTAACGTGTCCAGCGCCTGCTTCATGGCGCTCTCATCGCCCTTAATGGCGGCCGATTTAAACTCGCCTTCTAGCTCGCCCCAGAAGGTGTTGCCCTTGGTAACAACTTCGTTCTGCAAATACGACTTCAGCTTCGGCGACAGGGCAGATGCCTGCCAGAAGGTGCTGCGGGTGTCGTAGTCTTTCTTCAGGTTCTCGATCTGCTTGAGGTTGTCTGCGATCATTGCCTTGTGAACTGCTACCTCGTTTGCCAGCCCATAGGCCTCAACGACGTAAAGCGGCGGGGGCAATATGTCGGCCACCAGATCCTTCGCATCGTTAATTTGCGAGAACACCGGTCCGCCTACTTTCAGTCGGTTCAAGGTCATGTGCTGGACGCCAAGCGACGCGGCAAGTCCAGTCGTTACGACCACCCCGAAAATGACGGTGAGCCGCGAAATTGTGAATTTGAACATGAAAGTGACCCCCATAATCGAGAGAAATGAACACTGATGCGTAATCCAAGCCGGGCTGGTGATGCTTTTGGCGCGCATCTATGTTCGTAAGCCTTCGATAACAACCTTATGAAAACTTACCAAACGGACGGTAAAAATCGTGTCGCTCAGTCGAAAAAATGCATGAGCATAAATAACTCAGTCCTTGCATATTTAGCATTTTTCGCCCAATTTAAATCTGGATAAATGCTCGCCCGTGCAGAAAATGCTCAAGGCGGTCAGGCTTATGGAGTACCGCCAATTCCAAATCGCGCTGCCAAGTCGCCGGAAAGGCGAGCTCAGATCATGGAAACCCTATTGGGAGCTGGCGTGTGGACCTACGACGCTCGAACACGCGAAGTAACCTGGTCGGCAGGCCTATACCGTCTACTTGGGCTTGATCCCAACGTGATTACTGCAAGCATAGAACTTTACGACTCTCTCGTGCACCCCGACGACAGGATGAGCCACGCGGAAATCATGCTTAGCGCCGAAGCGGGTGGTCTTGCTCAGCGCCGGTTCCGAATGATCAGGCCCGATGGGCACCTTATTTGGCTCGAGAGCCAGCTTGACCTTCAGTACGACCGCGAGGGCAATCTTGTGATGCTTCAAGGGGTCGTCCAGGATGTTACCGCTGATGAGAGACAACGGGCGGAAAGCGCGAAAACTGCTGCGGTAAACGGTGCCTTAAAAGCCTTTATTGGCGGAGACCTCTGGCGCGCAGACACCGAGGGCAAGCTGCTCGATTTCGGAGGATGGGTGAAGTTCACCGGCCAGAATGCCGCACAACTGAGAGACTACGACCAGCTTTCCGCCGTTCATCCCGACGACCGAAGCATCTTCCGCAGGACGTGGCAGGAGGCGATAGCCCAGAAGGCCCCACTTGAACTGACTGTGCGGGTCAAAAGGCACGACGGCGTCTATCAGTCGTTTATGACAAAGGCGGTGCCAGTTCTCGGGCCGCAGGGCGCTCTGGCCGAGTGGATCGGCGTCTCCTGGGCGGTCGACGAATTGGCAGCGCTCCAGAAAGCGACTGAAGGCATAGAGTCCTCCCACCTTCGTGCAGCCAGGGCCCTGTTGGACATCTCCGCGAAGGAACTAGCATTGCGATCAGGTTTGTCCTTCTCGACGATGCGTCGCATTGAAGAGGATACGAACGCGGTGCGCCCTGATAGCCTAAGCGCTGTCGTCGCATATCTTGAATCGCGAGGCATCAGGTTCAGCACTGGCGAAAACGGATTCGTCACGCTTTCATTGTTGTCGAGCGCGGGAGCAGCTACTAAACTCTGAAGCACGATGGCGCGATGAGGTCCAATTCTCCCAGCATTCCTTCCCGGACGACGCAGCGGGATAAAGGCAGCCATCGCGCCGCCAAACGACGTCCGGTTTGCGCAAGTTCGCAGACCGAAATAGACGGTCCGGCCCCATTCCGGACGCAGATGATCTCAGGCCTGCGCCTCAGCGTGTTCGTCGCGGGCGGCCTCCCAGATTTCCTTGGCTGCGTCCAGGTTCATAGCGGCGATACCAAAGCCCACAATCAGGTCGGGCCATGCCGAGCGCCACATATAGGCAGTCACCAGACCGGCACCAATGATCGCGACATTGGCAAACGCGTCGTTGCGGGCCGACAGGAACGCGGCCCGTGTCAGAGACCCCTTGGCATGACGGTAGTTTGCGAGAAGAAACGCGCAGCAGGTGTTGACCACCAGGGCTCCAAAGCCAGTAAGTGAGAGCGCAAAGGGAGCAGGTGGTATTGGATTTAAGAACTTGTACCAGGCGGTCCACAGGAACGCAGCCGCTGGAGCCAGCAGGATGAAGGCCATGAGCATGCCGATGCGGGCGCGGCTTTTGGCGGACCATGCCATGGCGAAGAATATGAGTAAGTTCACCGAGGCGTCTTCGACAAAGTCGGCGCTGTCCGCCAGAAGCGAAGCGGAGCCAATCTTCAGGGCGACGGCAAACTCCACACCGAAATAGGCAAGGTTGGCGGCAGCGATAATCAGCACGGCTTGGCGGAGTTTGTTGTCGAGCATGTGCAAAATCCTCCGGTCTATTTCAGGTAGGTGCGCAGAACGTCAATCAGCTCGGCGGCACCTTCGTCCCGTTCTGCCTGCGTCAGGTTGGCATCCGCCAGATGCATCAGGATATGGTCTTCGATGACCTCACCCATCAGGCCGCTGATGGCCCCCCGCATGCCTGCAATGGCGTGCATGACTTCCCCGCAGCCCTTCTCCTCCTCAAGCATCCGTTCAAGTCCCTCGGCCTGTCCGCGCAAGCGTCGCACGCGGTTTATCAGCTTCTGCTTCTCATGGACGGTATGGCTCATGGGTCTCTCGCTTGGATGTTCGTCGTTTCACAGGCTCACTACCATAACAAACACACAAACCGGAAGTTGACAATATATAGGATGGCCCCCTATACCATCTGACGAACATCAACAGAAAGCTCCCGCCATGAATTCGCTCACCGACCTTTTACAACAGGGCACTGCGCACGCATGGCTGTTCATACCCACGGGCATTTTGCTTGGAGCCTTGCACGGTCTGGAGCCAGGTCATTCAAAGACTATGATGGCCGCCTTCATCATTGCCGTGCGCGGCACGGTAAAACAGGCGGTTCTGCTCGGACTGGCGGCCGCCATTTCCCACACCGCCGTGGTCTGGCTGGTGGCCTTGGGCGGTCAATATCTCGGGCGCGGCATGAATGCTGAGACCAGCGAGCCGTATTTCCAGATTGCCTCGTCTGTCATCATCGTTGGCATTGCGTTCTGGATGCTGTGGCGGACGTGGCGTGAGCAAAAACTGGAAGCGGCGCACCATCACGACCACCATCATCACCATGGCGATGAAAGCCGCCGCATTGATACCGGTCACGGTGTCATGGCCCTTGAGGTTTTCGAAGATGGCGTGCCCCCGCGCTTCCGTGTCCGCTTTGAAAGTGGCCACGGATGGGCGGTAAAAGATGTGACCTTGGTGACCGAGCGGGCGGACGGGTCGCGGCAGGCCTTCACCTTTGCTGAAAAGCACGGCTATCTGGAGAGCTTGCAGGATATCCCCGAGCCTCACGCTTTCAACGCCCGCATCAGCCTCGGCCATGGCAATCACACCCATGATTACGACCTTGCATTCAGCGAAGACGACCACAGCCATGACGGACTGGATCTCAATGACGGCGAATACATGGATGCCCACGAGCGCGCCCATGCCAACGATATTGCCCGCCGGTTCCAAAACCAGAACGTCACCACATGGCAAATCGTCATGTTCGGCCTGACCGGAGGCCTTATCCCTTGTCCGGCCGCCATTACCGTACTGTTGCTGTGCCTCCAGCTCAAGCAGCTTTCTCTCGGCGCTGTCTTGGTCTTGTGTTTCAGCATCGGCCTTGCGGGCACGATGGTGTCGGCAGGCGTGCTGGCCTCGTTGAGTGTCCGGCACGTGCAGAAGCGCTGGTCAGGATTCAGCACCTTCGCCCGTCGTGCTCCTTACGCATCCGGGTTCCTTATGCTCCTGATCGCGCTTTATATGGGTTATGCGGGCATATTAGGCCTAGAAAGGAACCACGCGAATGTGACATCTGCTGCAAAGGCTTTCCCTCACCAAACTTCCGAAGTTTCCGCGCCATCGACTGTGGCGCTGGCCTGACACTTAGGGCCTTCGCCCGCTAACGAGCCTAGACATAAATCTGGCTCAGTCAGCACGTCTCTTCGCTAGATTGGGTTTCAGCGGATGGCTACACCACGTAGGTTCGAAATGGGCACAGCCTACCTATAAGAATCTGATAAAAATCAGCCATGCCTGCGCATTCCTTTATATCGGTAGCGCGTGGTCTAACGGACGCGCAGCCGCCCGAATTTTGATCGGAGTTCCCTATGAAACAGCTTTTTCTGGCATGGCAGTTTTGGGCTCTGCTTTCGGCGGCCTTTGCAGCGGTTACCGCGATTTTTGCAAAGGTCGGCGTGAACCATGTCAACGCCGACTTCGCAACCTTCGTCCGTACACTTGTCATCATTGCAGCGCTCGGACTCATCCTCACTGCCACCGGTGCGTGGCAGTCACCGGCGACGATCGAGGCCAAAAGCTGGCTGTTTCTGACCCTCTCGGGCATGGCCACCGGCGCGTCGTGGGTGTGCTATTTTCGAGCGCTGAAGCTTGGAGAGGCTTCCCGCGTCGCGCCAATAGACAAGTTGAGTGTCGTTCTCGTGGCCGTCTTCGGCGTCGCCTTTCTTGGGGAGCGGTTATCAGTTCCGAACTGGCTAGGCGTCGCCTGCATCGGGGCCGGCGCAATTCTTGTCGCATATAAGGGATGATGTCAGGATGACCTCTATGAAAAAGCTCTTCAAGCGGGCCGGACAGGTCGTTCTGGCGGGAGTGCTCTCGGTTGGGGCGTACCTTGGTTATCTCCAAATATCTGACAACTTTGCGACCGTCGTCCCGAACGAGGTCTACCGTTCTGCGCAGCCGACATCAGCTTCGATCCATGAATTCGCGGCCCGCAACGGCATCAAGACCATCCTTAACCTCCGCGGCGAGAACACTGGCAGTCCCTGGTATGACGACGAAGTTGCGGCTGCCAAGGAGCTCAGCATCGACCATATCGACTTTGGCATGAGCGTACGTCAGGAGCTGGATCGCCAAAGGGTGGAGAAGCTCATTGAGATCATGCGGAACGCCCCAAAACCTCTACTCATTCACTGCAAGGCAGGTGCTGACCGTACCGGATTGGCGTCGGCCCTCTACCTGGCCGCTATCAAGAACGAAGGAGAGAAGGCCGCCGAGGAACAGATTTCCCTCTACTACGGGCACCTCTCGCTGCCGTTCATCCCCGAATACGCAATGGACCGCACCTTTGAAGCCGCAGAACGTTGGTTGGGTATAAATGGGTAAGATGAAAAAGCAGAGTGCCTAAGGCCCATCCTTTTTCAGCTTTTACAGTTCAAACGCCGTTGCGGATCCCCGGCAACTATAAGAAGCGATTTTGCTGCACTGCTTTCTCGACCTCCGCAAAATCGAGCGCCTTGCTCCGATCAATGCGATGGATTGCAGCAGGGCGATGCGACGACGCTCGGCTCAGGTTCCGGCAGGGACGCCTCAGTTGTTCAGATTTTCGCCGTTCGCCCCTTTCGCGTTGCGCCAGCCGCTCGCTTTAATCGCAATGGTAGAAAGGATGCTTTTATGTCTTGAATGCCTCCGACTGAAATGAAAAAGACGATCAAGTTAAGGCCATAGTCAACACGAAACCCCAACGAAACTCTTCTAACGCAAAACTCGGTCACGCCTCCTTCCATGTTGCCAGATTCCAAGCCTCGCATCACCGCGCAAGAGGCGGCAGTCCTTCGCAGGCTCGGATCAGCTCGATCATGTGGCGTAGCGCCGGGTGGTTTTGCCGGCGGCTGGGATAGTACATGTGGAAGCCTGCGCCCATGGACGACCATTCGGGCATGACCACCTCCAGCCGGCCGTCCGTGAGTTCGGCTTCCGCGCGCCGACGCAGCACATAGGCCAGCCCGAGACCGTCGGCAGCCGCATCGATGGTGGTCTGCGTGTCGCTGATCGTGCAGTTGCCGGGCACGTCGATGCGCACCATCGCGTCGCCATTGCCCAGTTCCCATCGGAACGGCGAATTGTCTCCCAGCAGCAGACGCAGGCAGGAATGGTCGGCGAGGTCAGCGGGCTCCGTCGGCCTGCCATGGGCGTCGAGGTATTTGGGCGCGCCGACGACGACCCATTCCAGAGGCTCGGTGAGCGCCACGGCTATCATGTCCTCCGGGACGGTGTCACCGTATCGTATCCCCGCATCGAATCCCTCCGCCACCATGTCGATCGGTCGGTTCTCGACCACGACCGTCAGCCGTATGTCGGGGAAGCGGGCTCGAAAAGTGGCAAGCACAGGGCTCACCACAAGGCGGCTGGCGTCCGCGGGGATGTTCAGGCGCAGCTCGCCGAATGCGCCGGCGCGAACGTCGTCGATCTCCGACAGCGCCGAACCGATCTCGTCAAACCCCGCCTCTAGGCGCTCGGCAAAGCGCAACCCCGCCGGTGTGGGAGCGACGCTTCGGCTCGTGCGGTTGAGGAGCTTCGCGCCGAGACGCTCCTCCAGCCGGCGGATCGCATGGCTGAGAGCAGATGTCGTGATCCCCAGTTCAATCGCCGCCGCCTTGAAGCTGCGCCGCCGCACGACGATGGAGAAGGCCGCCAGATCAGGCAGTTCGGATCTCAAAAACGGCGGCACAGGGTGATTTCCGTTCATCGCATCGTTGAATCACATGCATGGATAAGCGATTGCATCCGCGCCTGCAAGGCGTAGTTTCGCGTCGAAATCGTGCAAGAGGAGGTCCCCATGGGGGATATGCTGAAGATCCCGGACCTGGCCGACAGGGCCGTTCTCGTGACAGGGGCCTCGACCGGCATTGGCGCGGCGGTGGCCAAGGCTTTTGCGGCACAGCGCGCGCGGGTCGCGATCCACTATAACGAAAGTGCCGCAGCCGCCGAGGTACTTCTCGACAGCATCCGGCAAGCCGGGGGCGAAGCAGTCCTCGTGCAGGGCGACATGTCGCGGCCGGGTGAAAGTGAACGCGTCGTGGAAGCCGCTGCGGCCAAGCTTGGCGGGCTCGACGGCCTCATCAACAATGCCGGCGGCATGCTTGGCCGAATACCCACGGCAGAGGTGGACGATGGCCATTATGCCCGTGTGATGGACCTCAACGCACGCTCGGTGCTGGCCGCAACGCGGGCGGCGGTTCCGTTCCTCAAGCAGCGCGGTGGCTTCGTCATCAATACGACCTCGATTGCGGCACGCAATGGCGGCGGCAACGGTGCGATCCTCTACGCAGCCGCCAAGGGTTTCGTCTCGACGATCACGCGCGGCCACGCGAAGGAGTTCGTCGGCGATGCCATCCGCGTCAACGCCGTCGCACCCGGCATCGTCGCGACGCCGTTTCATGATCGCTACACCAGTCCGGAAATGCTGGACGCCCAGCGGCAGAGCGTTCCGATGGGCCGCGTCGGCACGCCGGAAGAGTGCGTGGGCGCCTATCTCTTCCTCGCCTCGCCCCTTCTGTCCGGCTACATCACCGGCCAGATCATCGAGGTGAACGGCGGGCAGCTCATGCCCTGACGCCAGACTTGGCACCGTCACATCTTCCGATCGTTTGCCGCGCGCTGCCAACGGGCGCAGCGTCGATCGTGTCGGACACATCACAGGAGCATACCATGACCATCACCACACGGCGTCTCGGCCGGACCAACTGGAAAATCTCGGAAATCGGCTTCGGCGCCTGGGCGATCGGCGGTTCCTGGGGAGACGTGGACGAGGCCGACGCCCGTGCCAGTGTGCACGCTGCACTTGATGCCGGCATGACCTTCATCGACACCGCCGACGTTTACGGCGACGGCCGTTCGGAGCGCATCATCCGCGACGTGCTGAAGGAGCGCGGGGGCGAACGGCCCATCGTCGCCACGAAGGCCGGGCGGCGCCTCAGCCCGCATGTGGCTGATGGATACAACAAGGCCAATCTGGAGGCTTTCGTCGATCGCAGCCTCTCCAACCTGGGCGTCGACGCGCTCGACCTCGTCCAGCTCCACTGCCCGCCGACCGAAGTCTATTACCGTCCCGAAGTGTTCGGCGCGATGGACGATCTGGTCGCTGCCGGCAAGATCCGCTTCTATGGCGTATCCGTGGAAAAGGTGGAGGAGGCCTTCAAGGCCATCGCCTTTCCGAACGTCTCGACCGTCCAGATCATCTTCAACATGTTCCGGCGCAGGCCCGCGGAGCTGTTCTTTCCCGAAGCGGCACGACGCGATGTCGGCGTCATCGTGCGCGTCCCACTGGCAAGCGGCATGCTGACGGGGAAAATGGGCGCGGACTCGATCTTTGCTGCGGACGATCACCGCAACTTCAATCGCCACGGCGAAGCCTTCGACGTCGGCGAGACTTTCTCCGGCGTCCCCTTCGAGGTCGCGCTGGAGGCAGTCGAGGAACTGCGGGCACTCGTTCCCGGCAAGGCCTCCATGGCGCAGTTCGCGCTGCGCTGGATCCTGATGGAAGAAGCCGTCTCCGTCGTCATCCCCGGCGCCAAGAACCGCGATCAGGCGACCGCCAACGCAGGCGCGAGTGCTCTGCCGCCGATCCCGGCCGATGTGATGGACAAGGCGCGCGCGCTCTACCATGAGCGCATCGCGCCGCATGTCCACCAACGCTGGTAGGCTCAACCGTTATAAGATAGCGTGTGAGCTCGTTGTTCTCGGAAGTATGGCCAGTTTGACTACCGCCACAAGACGAAGGCCTACTTTGAAGCGGATATTGAGGCTGGCGCCCTATCTATTGGAGATAGACCATGGCGACTAATCGCAAGTTCAAGGGCAATGCCTTCGAGCCCATCCATAGTGCTGTCGAAGGTATGTATGCGGCAGGGTCCATCCACAACGAAACGATGCGGACCTTCGAGAAGATTGTCTGGTTGTCCCGCCGGAGATGACGCCAGATGAGATAAGGGCCTTGCGTGAAAAGATCCGCGTCAGTCAGCCGGTCTTTGCGCGCTATGTGAACACGAGCCAATCCACAGTCCAAAAATGGGAGACACGCGCCAAACGCCCAGGCGGCCCGGCGCTATAGCTGCTTTCGCTTGCGCAGCAGCATGGTTTTCAGGTTTTGGCGTGACCGGTCCTCTTTTCAGCTGGAGTACTCGATTTCTTCATTGCTGCTTGATGCGAACCGAATCGATGACCAAGCAATTACGCCCCCTTGTAATTTGTACGGCAGGGCCGTTACGACGTAAAGGAAACGCATCATGATGTGCGTGAGGCTCGACAGGACCCGTCCGATAGAGCGTGGGGAGATACATAAACCGGCAATATGAGCCGCTGGATTCCAGACGTCCAATCTTGTTCGAGGTTGTGGCCCACAGGCAGCGCTTGCTCCTTTCAGTTGACGGGGCGACAATTCGTGACCGTTAATGGTTTCGTTTCAACGCGGCCGTTCCCGATGAGATCTATACAATAAGGGATAGCCGGAAAAACGGCATCCAGATATATATCGATTGCCACCGGCTTGCCCGGCAGGTTGACGATCAGCGTCTTACCACGCGTTCCGGCCGTCTGGCGGGAGAGGATCGCGGTCGGCGTCTGTTCGAGGCTGGCA
This sequence comes from Hyphomicrobiales bacterium, assembly GCA_900466575.1. GTDB lineage: Bacteria > Pseudomonadota > Alphaproteobacteria > Rhizobiales > Rhizobiaceae > Ensifer_A. Next base: position 64,028 of record UBMP01000031.1, read on the forward strand.
CGGCGCATCAGATCGCCGAACCCCAACATTTCCTTGATCAGGACGGCGCGCATCGCTTCGGGCGTCTCATCGCGCGGCGACGGTCCGGTTCCGCCGGTCGTGAGGACGAGGTCGACGCGGTCCTGATCGCACAGGTCGATGAGCGTGTCGCGAACGGATTCAAAACCGTCCGGAATGACCCTGCGCGTCACCTCGTACGGCGAAACTATGACTTTCTTCAGCCAGGCCTCGATGGCCGGACCGCTCAAATCTTCGCATTCGCCACGGTTCGCCCGATCTGACACGGTTACGACGGCAATCTGCATTTCGGTCTCCGCTCGTTCCAACTCATGATTCCGATCTTGGTCCTAAGGCGTGGCGGGGGGAACGTATTCCGCCGGCACATGGGTCCCGCGCCGTGCCAATTTCTCGGTCATGATCGTGGTGCGCATGACGATCGCCGAAATCAGGAAGGCGGCGACGCAGCCGGTGATCAGCGGCAGGAGCGTGGAAAACTGGCCGGTGATTTCCATCGCAAAAAGGATTGAGGCGAAGAGTGCTCGCGTGGCGCCGGCAAAACACGCGGCCATGCCGACAAGCGCCGCCATGCTGAGATCGAGGCTCAAATCAAGCGCCTGCAGTACCTGCCCGATCAGTACGCCAAACGCGCCGCCGATGGTGAAAAGCGGCGCGAGCGTTCCTCCCGACGTGCCGCTGCCGAGAGCCACCGACCACGAGACGAATTTCAATGCGCAGAAGACAGCCAGCGCCGTGCCGACAAAATTGCCGCTCAGGATGCTGTCGATATTGTCGTAGCCGACGCCGAGCGTCTGCGGCGCGGCAAAACCGATGACGCCGACGACCAGCCCGCCAATGGACGGCCACCACATCCAATGGACCGGCAGCCTTTCGAACAGGTCCTCGATGAAGTAGACGGCGCGGGTGATGGCCACCGACAGGACGCCGATCGCCAGTCCTTCGGCCGCATAGGCAAGCAGCGCCTCGCGCGAGGCGGACCCCATGATCGGCACGTTGAAAACAGGAGCGACCCCGAACAGCCACGGGCGCAGCCACATCGCTGCGAGAGCCGCAACGATGATCGGTACGAAGGAGCGGGGGCGGAATTCAAAGACGAGAAGCTCGATCGCCAGCAGCACTGCGGCAAAAGGCGTGGCGAAGATCGCCGTCATCCCCGCGGCCGCACCGGCCGCCAGCAGAACCTTGCGCTCATTGGCCGAAACATGGATCCGCTGCCCGAGCCAGGAGCCGAGCGCGCCGCCGGTCGCAATGATCGGCCCTTCCGCCCCGAAGGGTCCGCCGGTGCCGATGGAGATGGCCGCCGAGAGCGGTTTCAGGAAAGTCATGCGCACCGGAATGCGGCTGTCGTTGGTGAGGATTTGCTCCATCGCCTCCGGTATGCCGTGACCACGGATCGCCTTGGCGCCGTAGCGGGCCATCAGGCCGACGACGATGGAACCGACGACCGGAACCGCGATCACGAGCCAGCCGAGCCTGTTGTGCGTCGGTGAGGCGAGATCGAACGCGACGCGGCCGTAGAAGGCGATGTTGGTGATCAGCCCGATGAGATAGACGAGGAGCCGCGCCACCAACGCGACGACGGCGGCAAGCCCCATGCAGAGCGCGCAAATGACGAGGCTTCGCCCGTCGAGCGCACGCGGATGCCGCTCGACGCTCGCCTTTTCGATCAGCGGTCCGAGGCCGACCGACAGTGGCAGGCCGGGCGTGGTGGAAGCTTTCTCGACATCGTGCTCGCTCATGCGTCGTCTGTCCCTTCGAAAAATAATGGTGGCGGTGTCTCTGCAAGGCCGGCGGCCTGCGCCAGCGCCAAAAGCCCTTGCGCAAGCGCGGCGCGATTTTCCACCGACAGCGCGGCTATGGCGCCGACAATGTCTTCTTGCGGGGTTTGCGCCTGGCGGCTCACGATCTCGCGACCCGCCGGCGACAGGTGCAGTTCGACGCGCCGGCGGTCGGCGCTGGCGACATGACGCTCGATAAAACCCTTGGTCTCAAGCCGCGAAACAACCTCCGACACCGTGCTCTGATGGGTATGGGTAAGGTTTGCGAGGTCGTTCACGCTTGCGCCGTCATGGGCCTGAAGCGTTCGCAAGACGAAGACTTGGGCGCTCGTCAGGCCTCCGGAATAACTCGTTGAGGCCTGGCGTAGCGACTGCACGATGCGGCGCAGCGTATCCATGATCACCTGAGCCTCGGAGGGTGGGGCTGTCTCAACCGCCATAATATATCGTTCCCCATTTAATGGCTCCCAATATAATTTTCAGCGGCAAATGTCCAGTCGATTTCAGACCGCTTTGATCGCCTCCGCCGCAATCGCCTCGCGGCACCAGCGCAGAACCGCGTCTGGGTCCGGCGCGAGATCGCTCGACATGCCGCCGGCAAACCCACGCCACGGCTCGAGATAGGTCTCCTTGACCGATGTCAGGACCGGAACGCCTGCAAGGCTTGCCGCCTCGAAGGCGGCGCGCAGGCCTTTGCCTTCGCTCTCCCCCTTACCGAAGCGGTTGAGAATGAGAATATCGGGGCCTTCTTCCAGCATGGCAAGCGCGCGCGCCGTGACGGCAGCCATGGCCTGCGGATCGAGGCGGCAGCCTTTCGCCTGACGACCGAGCGGCTGCATGATCTGGATGCGTTTGCCGGCCGCAATGTCCTCGACATCGACGGCACCGCAGCAGCGTCCGGCGATTTCCTGCGAGTACTGGATGAAGCCGGCCACCCGATAGCCCTCACTGACCAGCGTGCGGGCTACATATTCCAGCATCTGGTCGACAGCCTGATCCTGCGCAAACGGGATGGCGGCGAGAAGCGGAAAGTTCTGGTCCATGGTATCAGACTCCAAATGCACGGGTTGAACGGGGAAACGGAAGCCAGGAGACAAGGTCGCCGTCTTCCAGGCTTGCGCATTCGGCGGGCACCACAACCACGCCATCTGCGTGCGAAAGCGGATAAAGGGTTGCCGAACTGCCGTGGCCGAGCGGCTCGACGACTGGCCGGTTGCCGGCCTCTGCGGCAATGAGAACGGGCACAAACTCGGTGCGTCCCGGCTTGCGCCGGACACGACCCCTAAGCACGGCGCGGGCCTGCCGGGCAGGCCCTTGTAGAAGGCCGGCAAGCGCCTCGATCTGGGCTTTGACAAACAGCTCGAAGCCGACGAAGGCGGCCAGCGGATTACCCGGCAGGCCAGTGTAGAGCGCTGTGCCGAGCCCGCCGAAGAAGACCGGCTTGCCCGGTTTCAGCGCGACACGATGGGCATCGACACGCCCACCGGCGGCCACGAGTGCGGCGCGCAGATGGTCGCGCGCGCCATCGGATGCGGCACCGGTCGAAATGATCAGGTCGTATTGTCCGGCCATGGCGCGAAGTGCCGCGGTCATGGCGGCCAGATCGTCAGGCAGTACGCCCAGGTAATGCGCGTCGAACAACGCGCCGCGGCACAATGCCGCAACCATCGGTCCGTTCGCGTCGTAGATCGCCGCAGTGCCGCCGAGCGGCCCGCCACGCGTTAGCTCGTTGCCGGTGGAAAGAATGGCGATACGGATCTTCCGCCGCACATCGACGGCCGTGATGCCGTTTGCCGCCAACAGGCCGATATGGCGCGGCTCGACGATCGTGCCGGCGCAAACGAGCGTATCGCCCTCGGCAATATCCTCGCCCCGACGGCGGATGTTCGCGCCCCCTGCCGGCATCGCCTCGAAGGAGACCTTGCCGCCCGCAAGACGGCAATGTTCCTGCATGATCACGGCATCGAAGCCATGCGGCACGGGAGCGCCGGTGAAGATGCGGCAGGCACCCGGTCTGGCATCGATAGCCGTTAACGCCGACCCGGCGGCCGCGGTGGCGATGACAGGGAGACGCCAGGGGCCATTTGCGCGGAGGTCGCAGAGGCGAACGGCGAACCCGTCCATCGCCGCATTGTCGAAGAAGGGCATGGCGCGCGGCGCGTATACGTCGCTTGCGCTGACACGCCCCAGCGCATTGCGCAGATCGACCGTTTCCACGCATTCCAGCGGGCGGGCGAGCGATCTGGCGAGGCGCACGGCATCGTCCACTGGCATCAGCCCGCCGAGCATATCCGGCGCATCGCAGCCGCAGGGTATTCTCGCCGTTTCGGCCATGAACTCGATCCTTTCAGTCTTGATGCAGGTACTGCGCGCGGCGGGCGGCATGACGATGGCATTCTCGACGATCATGTGACGCCGTTCGGAGGCCGCGAATTACTGGAGCATGGCCACATGCGGCTCCGGCGCTTGCTCCTTCGACGCCTTTTGAAGGCTTTCCACCACCGAATAAGCGACATCGCGGTCACGGGCGTGCTCGGCGGTCAGCTGGTCGAGAACGTCGGCCAGGTACTCGTCGGCGGGCAACTGCCGGCGCAGAAGCGGGAAGAGATATTCCTCCTCGTCCAGCACATGCAGGCCGAAGTCGGCGTTCAGGAAATCGAAGGCGGCCGCGACGGCGTCGGTGTCAAGGCGCCCGGCAATGGCCATGTCGTCGGGAGGACCGCACAACGCGCGCTGGCGCATGTGCTCGTCCCGCATGAAATCGATCGGCTGGGCAAATCGGCTTTTATGAGGCTTTGCCCGCAACATGGCGATGGCCGATAGCTGGGCTTCCGCATGCTTTTCCATCGCCTGGCTCCGCCTATTGCACCAGCGGAATGTCGGTGCCAATGAGATCGACACCGGTAATCACCGCGTCGGCGGCAAGAAGCGCGATATATTGCGAGACGGCCTTCGACCATGTTGCGGCCTCCAGCCATCCGGCAATACGGTCGACCACCACCTCGAAGGGCAGTTCCCGACCGTCGATCCTGCGGTCGAGGCGGATGATGTGGAAGCCGTAGCGGGTTTCGACCGGCGTGGCCGTCAGTTCGCCTTCGGAAAGCCGCTGGAGCGCCTCTTCGAATTCGGCAACCGTGCTGCCTTTGGTCAGCTGCCCCAGATTGCCGCCCTGGCGCGCCGACGGGCAGGCCGAATATTCACCGGCAATGCTGGCGAAGCTCGCCGGATCCTCGTGGATGAGCGTGATCAGCAATTCGGCGCTGACCCTTGCCGCCTTGCGCGCGGAGGCATCGGCCGGATCCGCCGAAACAAGAATGTGCCATGCCTCCCACAGCGGTTCGGATGTAAAGCGCTGTCGGTTGTTGTCGTAGAAGCGCCGGCACTCTTCCTCGCTCGCCTGCGGGGCGGAAACCTCCGCCTCGATGACGGCGCGAATGGCGGCATCCTCGGCTGTTTCCAGGCGGCCTTCGTCGTCGCGGACGGGCTCGGGCGCAAGGCCCAGCTCACCGGCGCGGTTCAGCAGGAGCTGCCGCACGGCAAGCGCCCTGGCTGCCGCGCGAAGTGCGGCACCCGGATTTTCGGCCGGATGGTTCTGGGCTTCCGACAGGATCGCGTGTTCGGGAATTTCCACCCCGTCAACGCTGACCTTGTTGAAGAGCGGCTTCGCCTTTGGCGGAACGCTTGTGTCCGGCTCCTGATAGCCGCTATAGCTGTCGGTCGGGGCATGAACGTGCCGGGTCTCCGGCGCTTTTGTTCTGTTCAGAAGATTGACCATGATATTACTCCGCCGCGATCCGGTTTGCCTTTGAGCCGTCGCCGCGCTGGCGCACGACCTGATAGCCCGGCCTCCACATGTAACGCACAGGCACGCTCAGCATGTGAACGAGGCGCGTGAACGGGAAGAGCAGCAGGATCGTGAGACCAAGGAACAGGTGCAGCTTGAAGACGATGGGCGCATCGGCAACATAGCTGGAAGCCGAAAGATCGAAGGTGAAAATGCCCTGGGCCCAGTTCATGAACTTCACCATTTCATGGCCGTCGATATTCGCGATGGACACCGGAATGGTGGAAAGGCCCAGGAAAAGCTGGCACCACAGAAGAATGATGATGAGCGTATCGGTGTTGCTCGACTGGGTGCGCACCCGATGGTCGAACAGCCGGCGGTGCACGAGCAGCGTCGCCCCGACGATCGCCATGGCGCCTGCAATGCCGCCGGCGACCACGGCCAGCGTCTGCTTTTGCTGATGCGTCACGCCCAGCGTGTCCCAAACCCAGAGCGGCGTGAGCAGGCCGACGAAATGACCGGCGAAGATGAACAGGACGCCGAGGTGGAAGAGCACCGAACCCCACATCAGCTGCTTGCGGCGAAGCAACTGGCTGGAGCCCGACCGCCACGAATAGGTCTCGCGGTCGTAGCGCACGATGGAGCCGACAACCAGCACCGAAAGCGCGATATAGGGATAGATCCCGTAGATGAGCGTGTTGAGAAACATCGTCTTTCCTCTCAGATCAAGGGCCTCAGCGGCATGTCGGGGCGGCGATGGGCGGCGCGTATCTGCGTGCGCAGGCGATCGGGGCCACAGGCGCCCTCGCCCGCATTGCCGCCGAAGGTGACGACCTCGTCTTCCCAGATGCGATCAAGCGCGGCCAGATCGTCCGGGTCGTCCTCACCGAGGGCCAGAAGCTCGGCCAGAAGCTTCTCGTCGGGCCTCGCCTTCGACAGAAGCGACAGCGCCGCAAACGCGTTGGCATAGACCGAGGGCCGCTTCTTCAGTCGCGCGCCGATGGCGGCGGTGATGTGGGCGGTCTGGGCCAGAAGCTCGTTGGCGTCGCCTTCCGGCAAGACCGACAGGAATTCGAGGAAAAGCGGCAGGTAATCCGGCAGTTCCTTGGCGTCGATCTCCAGGCCCTGCTCCTCGTACATGGTCTTCAGGTCAACCATCGCCTGTCCGCGGTCGCGGCTCTCCCCGTGCGCGTGCTCGAACAGATGCAGCGACAGCGAACGGCTGCGGTCGAAGAGATAGACGTAGCGTTCCTGCGCGTCATAAAGATCGTGGCCGGCAAGATCGTCGATCAGCCTGTTCAGGAGAACGGCGACGGCTTCCGGCACGTCGTCGCCCTTCAGTGCTTGCTTCAGGTCCGGCAAGCCGTCGAGCAACGCCTTTTCGGGATAGGCCAGAAGCAGCGAAATGATTTTGAGAGAAATGTTCATCAGACCTGCTCCTTGAAGATGTCGGTGGGCGTCTGGACCAGTTTGCGGCGCTTGGCGCCGAAAATGTCGGCATCCGAAGATCCGCCCGAACAGCCGTTGCCGAAAGAGAAGCCGCAGGAGCCGCGAACGTCGTAGGCGTCCTCGGAAACCTCGCGGTGCGTCGTCGGGATGACGAAGCGATCCTCGTAATTGGCTATCGCCATGATCTGGTACATGTCCTCGATCATCGCGGGTGTCAGGCCAACCCTGGCGGCAGCGGCATCGTCGATCACGCCGTCGATGGTCTTGGCGCGCATGTAGGACCGCATGGCCAGCATGCGTTCGAGCGCCGAGACGACCGGCTCCTCCTTACCTGCGGTCAATAGGTTGGCGAGGTAGCGGACGGGGATGCGCAGCGAGCGGACATCGGGCATGTCGCCGTCCATGCCGAGCTTGCCGGACTGGGCGGCGGACTGCAGCGGCGACAGCGGCGGGATGTACCAGACCATCGGCAGTGTGCGGTATTCGGGATGCAGCGGGAATGCGACCTTCCATTCCATTGCCATCTTGTAGACCGGCGACTTCTTGGCCGACTCCAGCCAGGCTTCCGGCACGCCGTCCTTGCGGGCCTGCTCGATGACGGCGGGATCGTTAGGGTCCAGGAAGACCTTCAGCTGTTCCTCGTAGAGGTCCTGCTCGTTGGCCGTGGAGGCGGCTTCGGAAATCCGGTCGGCATCATAAAGAACGACGCCGAGGTAGCGGATGCGACCGACGCAGGTTTCCGAGCAGACCGTCGGCTGGCCGGCTTCGATGCGCGGATAGCAGAAGATGCACTTTTCCGACTTTCCGGAGTTCCAGTTGTAGTAGATCTTCTTGTAGGGGCAACCCGACACGCACATGCGCCAGCCGCGGCACTTTTCCTGATCGATGAGGACGATGCCGTCATCCTCGCGCTTGTAGATGGCGCCCGACGGACAGGCCGCCACACAGGTCGGATTGAGGCAGTGCTCGCACAAACGCGGCAGATACATCATGAACGTGTTTTCGAACTGGCCGTAGATTTCCTTCTCGACGCCTTCGAAATTCACGTCCTTCGAACGCTTCTCGAACTCGCCGCCGAGGATTTCCTCCCAGTTCGGACCCCATTCGATCTTTTCCATCCGCTCACCGGTCAGCTTGGAGCGCGGGCGCGCGGTCGGCATGGTCTTGCTTTCCGGGGCGTTCTGCAGGTGACCGTAGTCGAAATCGAACGGTTCGTAGTAGTCGTCGATTTCCGGCAGGTCCGGATTGGCGAAAATTTTCGCCAGGATGCGCCATTTCGGACCCATCTTCGGTTCGATCCGGCCGTTTTTCCTACGGACCCAGCCGCCGTTCCACTTCTTCTGGTTTTCCCATTCCTTGGGAAAGCCGATGCCGGGTTTGGTCTCGACATTGTTGAACCAGGCGTATTCGACGCCTTCACGGTTCGTCCAGACATTCTTGCAGGTGACTGAGCATGTGTGGCACCCGATGCATTTGTCGAGGTTCAGCACCATGCCGATTTGCGCGCGGACCTTCATTCTGCCGCCTCCTGGGTTTGAGCAGTTGTTTCTTCGCGGGGGCTGTTGGTTTCCGCGCAGAAGTGAGCCGGTTATGGAGTGAACCCCTCGGGCTGGACCACGGGGCACGGAAAAACTGAT
>UBMP01000030.1 GCA_900466575.1 Hyphomicrobiales bacterium
GGGGGGGGGAGAGGAGACCGCGGCGCCCCCCCCCCCCCCGCATTCCATTCTTCCCCTTGAGGGGGAGGTGCCCGGCAATACAGAGGGGTATTTCCCTCGGCTATGAATTCGAACCAACAACACAGGAGGAAACACCCCAATGAGCACAGGCTTTTTCGGCGACATTTCGAAGATCAAATATGAAGGCCCGGACAGCACCAATCCGCTGGCCTTCCGCCATTACAATCCCGACGACATCGTCATGGGCAAGCGGATGGAAGACCATCTGCGCTTTGCCGTGGCCTATTGGCATACTTTCGCCTGGGAGGGCGGCGATCCCTTCGGCGGGCGCACCTTTGATCGTCCGTGGTTTGACGGCGCGATGGACAAGGCGAAGCTGAAGGCGGATGTGGCGTTCGAATTCTTCCAGCTGCTCGGCGTGCCGTTCTACTGCTTCCACGATGCCGATGTGCGTCCGGAGGGCAAGAACTTCGCCGAGAACACGAAGAACCTCAACGAGATCGTCGATTACTTCGCCGAAAAGCAGGCCGCGACCGGCGTCAAGCTGCTCTGGGGCACGGCGAACCTCTTCTCCAACCGCCGCTTCATGTCGGGCGCGTCGACCAATCCGGATCCGGATGTGTTTGCCTATTCGGCGGCGACCATCAAGACCTGCATGGACGCCACGATGAAGCTCGGCGGCGAGAACTATGTCCTGTGGGGCGGCCGCGAGGGTTACGAAACGCTGCTCAATACCGACCTGAAGCGCGAACTCGACCAGATGGCGCGCATGCTGCACATGGTTGTTGAGTACAAGCACAAGATCGGCTTCAAGGGCACGATCCTCGTCGAGCCGAAGCCGCAGGAACCGTCGAAGCACCAATATGACTATGACGTCGCCACCGTCTACGGCTTCCTCAAGACCTATGGTCTCGAAAACGAAGTGAAGCTCAATATCGAACAGGGCCATGCGATCCTGGCTGGCCACAGCTTCGAGCATGAACTGGCACTGGCGAACGCGCTCGGCGTCTTCGGCTCCATCGACATGAACCGCAACGACTATCAGTCCGGCTGGGATACCGACCAGTTCCCCAACAACGTTCCGGAAATGGCGCTGGCCTATTACCACGTTCTCGCCGGTGGTGGCTTCAAGACAGGCGGCACCAATTTCGACGCCAAGCTGCGCCGCCAGTCGCTCGACCCGGAAGACCTGCTCATCGGCCATATCGGCGGCATGGATTGCTGCGCGCGCGGCCTGAAGGCAGCCGCGAAGATGATCGAGGACAAGGCGCTCTCCGGCCCGCTCGCCGCCCGCTATGCCGGCTGGGACAAGCCGGATAACAAGGCGATGCTTTCGGGCGGAAGCCTGGAGTCGATTGCCGAACGCGTGTTGGCTGAGGACATCAATCCGCAGCCGAAGTCCGGCAAGCAGGAACTGCTGGAGAATATCGTCAACCGGTATGTTTGAGGCGGATGATGCGCTCCTCCTCTCCCCTTGTGGGAGAGGATAGCGAGCCCCAAGAGGCGAAGCCGATTGGCCTGGCGAGCTTGGTGAGGGGTGCATTGCGGGTTTGGCTCCCCCTCATCTGCCTGCCGGCATCTTCTCCCCGATGGGGAGAAGCGGGCTGGGCGTGCCGTCTCCGCTCCTCCTCGCCCCTTGGGGAGAGGGTGGCCGAGCGGAGCGGAGGCCGGGTGAGGGGGCGCTCCGGGCTCTGCCCTACCGATAGTCTACCGCATCCCCTTCGGCGGGCCGACCGAATTCCTCACCACCAGATCCGGCATCAGCAGGATCTCTCCCTCCGGCGTGACACCGTCGCCCAGTAGATCCAGCAGCAGCGCCATGGCCCGCTTGCCGATGGCGGTGCGTGGCTGGCGGATGGTGGTGAGGGGGGGCGACATGAAACCTGAGAGCGGCACGTCGTCGAAGCCGGTGACGGAGAAGTCGCGCGGGATATTGTAGCCGCGGGCTGTCAAGCCCAGCATGACGCCGATGGCGGTCTGGTCATTGACGCACATGAAGGCGGTGGGCAGGCGGTCCTGCATGAAGAGCTGTTCGAGCGCGAGGCGGCCGCTTTCGATCGTGCCGTCGCCATCGACGACGATGCGGTTTTCCGGCCGCATGTTGGCGGCGTCCATGCCTTCCTCGAAGCCCTGCCGGCGGCGGCTATAGGCGAGGCGCGTGCGGCTGTCGCCGATGAAGGCGATCTTGCGATGGCCTTCGGCGAGCAGCAGGTCGATAAGCTTGCGGGCGCCGGCCACGTCGTCGACGCCGACATAAGGCAGGCCGCCATTGTAGATGGGCTCGAAGACGCCGACGGTGGCCGGCAGGCGCGCCGTCATCGTCTGGTGGCCGAAGGGCAGGATGCCGGTGAAGAGGATCAGCCCCGCCGCCTGGTTGGAATTGAGGAACTTCAAGTATTCGAGCCCGCGCTGGGCGTCGTTCTGTGTGTGGCCGATCAGGATACCGTAGCCGTGGGCGCGGGCTTCGTTCTCGAGGCCGACAAGGATATTGGAGAAGTTCGGATCACCGATATCGGGCGCGACAACGAGGATCATGTTGGAGCGGCCAAGGCGGAGGCTGCGCGCCATCGCATTCGTCGTATAGCCGGTGATGGCGATCGCCTGATGGACCTTCAGCCGCGTCGAGTTGGCCACTTTCTCCGGCGTGTGGATGGCGCGCGAGACCGTGGCAATGGAAACCTCGGCAATGCGGGCGACATCTTCTATGGTTGCGGGCGTGGAATTCGACACGGAATAACCTTGGGTCTCATGCTCGCCGGGACACTACACAGAACCTGCCGAAGGTCAAACGAGACCGGCGGAAATCGGTGAGTTGCGCTCAATGTAAACCTTTACATAGGTCATGTAAAGGTTTACATCATGATTCAAAGAGGCGCTTTCGGGAGAAGGGCGCCGGGAGGACGGTCATGGAGACGAGCGCTGAGAGTGGACGCGCGCCCGTGCTTGCGGCACGGCGGATCAGCAAATCCTTCAACGGCGTGCAGGTGCTGTTCAGCGTCAATTTTGATCTGCTGCCCGGCGAAATCCATGCGCTGGTCGGCGAAAACGGCGCCGGAAAATCCACCTTCGTCAAGATCATGTCGGGCTTCGAGCAGCCGAGCTCGGGCGAGATCCTGCTTGACGGCAAGCCCGTGCGGCTGCCGGCCAACGGGCAGGCCGAACATCTCGGCATCGTCATCATCCACCAGGAATTCAACCTCGCCGAACATCTGACCGTCACCGAGAGCCTGTTTCTCGGCCGTGAGATCACCCGCTTTGGCGTGCTCGATCGCAAGCGGATGCGCGCCGAGACGCGTCGGGCGCTCGATCTGCTGGGTTCGAAGATCGACGAGAATGCAATGATCAGTTCGCTCCCCGTCGCCGACCGGCAGATGGTCGAGATTGCCAAGGCGATCAGCAAGGATGCGCGCGTCATCTTCATGGACGAGCCGACGGCGGTTCTGTCGAAGGAGGAGAGCGGCGTGCTGTTCGAGCAGGTGAGGAAGCTGCGCGATACGGGCACGAGCTTCGTCTTCGTCTCGCACAAGCTGGACGAGGTGCTGGAGCTGACGGACCGGGTGACGGTGCTGCGCGACGGTCAATGGGTGAAAACCGCGCCGACCTCGATGCTGGATGGCGAGTCCATCGCCCAGCTGATGGTCGGGCGCGAGCTGTCGAGCCTCTATCCGGCCAAGCGCGAGCCGGATGTGGACGAGGAGATCGTGCTTGTCGCGCGCGGCATCACGACTGGGTTTGTTCGGGACGCCAGTTTCGAGGTCCGAAAGGGCGAGATCATAGGCTTTTCAGGGCTGATCGGTTCCGGGCGCACGGAACTGATGGAAGCTGTGGCGGGGTTGCGGCCGCGTCATTCGGGCGAGGTAACGATCAAGGGCGTTGCCATGTCCTCCGGCGATGCGCATGCGGCCAACCGGGCGGGCCTTGCCTATATGACCAAGGATCGCAAGTCGAAGGGGCTGCTGCTCGGCTCGCGCATGGCGGTGAACCTGACGCTGCAGTCGCTCGATCAGCATGGCAAGCTTGGCTACCTGAGCCCCAAAAGCGAGGCGAATGCGCTGGCGCGGGCCATGCGCCGCTTCGATATCCGTGTGCGCGACGGGCGCGTCGTGGCGGGGCGCATGTCGGGCGGCAACCAGCAGAAGCTGATGCTTGCCAAGGTCATGGAGACCGAGCCGGAGATCATCATCATCGACGAGCCGACGCGCGGCATCGATGTCGGCACCAAGCAGCAGATCTATCATTTCATCTCGGCGCTTGCGCGGGCCGGCAAGTCCATCGTCGTCGTCTCCTCGGAATTGCAGGAGGTGATCGGGCTCTGCACCCGCGTCGCCGTGATGCGCGAGGGCCGCATCGTTGGCTGGCTCGAGGGTGAAGAGATCAACGAACAGGAAATCATGCGCTATTCGGCCGGTCTGAAGAAGATGGCCGGCTGAGCGCGGACAGGTAACACAGAGGGGCCGCAAGAGCCTCGGCATGCATCGGGAGGATGTCTTGGACATGAGTGTGGACGGTAAGGGGCAGGCAGCGGAAAAGCCCCGGTCATTCCTCAAGGAAATTGATCTGCGCGCCGTTGCGCCCTTCTTTGCATTGGCGCTGCTGCTGATTGTCGGGGCGTTCACCAATCCGAATTTCATCGGCATCGACAATCTGGCCAATGTTGCGACCCGCAGCGCCTTCGTGGCGATCATTGCCGTGGGCGCGACCTTCGTCATCTCCTCGGGCGATCTCGATCTGTCGGTCGGCTCCATGCTCGCGTTTGTCGCGAGCCTGATGATCCTGTTCATGAATTCCGGCGCGATTGCCGATCCGCATCTGATGCTGGCGGCGGCCGTTGTCTTCGCCATCTTTGCAGGTGCTGCCTGCGGGCTGCTCAACGGGCTTGTCACGACGCTCGGGCGCATCGAGCCGTTCATCGCCACGCTCGGCACGATGGGCATCTATCGCGGGTTGACGACATGGCTGTCGCAGGGCGGGGCGATCACGCTGCGCTCGTCGGAAATCCAGAATATCTACCGCCCGGTCTATTTCGGCTCCATCCTTGGACTGCCGATCCCGATTGTCTGCATTCTCGTCGTCACGCTGATTGCCGCCTTCGTGCTCTATCGCACGCGCTATGGCCGGCATGTCGTCGCCGTCGGGTCCAATCGCGATGTGGCGCGCTATTCGGGCATTGCGGTGGATCGTGTCCGCACCATCGCCTTCATCATCCAAGGGCTTTGCGTGGCCATTGCCGTGCTTCTCTATGTGCCGCGTCTCGGTTCCACGTCGGCCACGACGGGCATTCTCTGGGAATTGCAGGCGATCACTGCCGTCGTCGTTGGCGGCACGGCCCTTAAAGGCGGGGCAGGGCGTGTCTGGGGCACGATCTGCGGGGCCTTCATCCTCGAACTGGTCGGCAACATCATGCTGCTCTCCAATTTCATCAGCGAATATCTGATCGGCACCATCCAGGGCTCGATCATCATCATTGCGATGCTCGTCCAGCGCTCGCTGACGCGCAAATCGTGAAAGACGGGTCCGGATATCAGGGGCGTCCGGGCCTTGGGAGGAAAGACCCCTTCGACAGGGAGTGAGACATGTTGAAGAAAATGATCGGAACGGCGTTTCTTGCCGTTGCCATGGCCAGTGCCGCTTACGCAGCGGACGTCAAGAAGACGATCGGCGTTTCCATTCCGGCCGCCGACCACGGCTGGACGGCGGGCGTCGTCTATCACGCCGAGCGCGTAGCGAAGCAGATCGAGAAGGAATATCCGGGCGCCAAGGTCATCGTGAAGACCTCGCCGGATGCGGCAAGCCAGGCCAATGCCATCCAGGATCTCGCGGTGCAGGGGCTCGATGCGCTCGTCATCCTGCCGACCGATCCGGATCCGCTGGTCAACGCCATCAAGCAGGTGAAGGACAAGGGCACGTTCGTCTCCATCGTTGACCGCGCCCCGAGCGTGAACGACGGCACCGTGCGTGACCTCTATGTCGCCGGCAACAACCCGGCGCTGGGCGAAGTCGCCGGCGAGTATATCAAGAAGAACACGCCGGATGCGGAAGTCGTGGTCATTCGCGGCTTGCCGATCCCGATCGATCAGCAGCGCCAGGACGGGTTCGACAAGGGCATTGCCGGTTCCAAGGTCAAGGTTCTCGACCGCCAGTTCGGCAACTGGAGCCGCGACGACGCGTTCAAGGTGATGCAGGACTTCCTGACCAAGTACAAGAAGATCGACGTTGTATGGTGCCAGGATGACGACATGACTGTCGGCGTTCTTCAGGCCATCGAACAGGCCAAGCGCACCGACATCAAGTATGTCATCGGCGGCGCCGGCTCCAAGGACATGATCAAGAAGGTCATGGACGGCGACAAGATGATCCCGGTCGACGTGCTCTATCCGCCGGCAATGGTCGGTACTGCCCTGCAGCTGACGGCCTCTGCGCTCTACAGCCAGGTTCCGGTCAAGGGCACCTATACGCTCGACGCCACGCTCGTCACCAAGGACAACGCGAAGAACTTCTACTTCCCGGATTCTCCTTACTAAGGGTTCGCCTTATTGAGGCCGGGGTTACCCCTTCAATATCCCCGTCTGCCCGGTTTTGCCGGGCAGACTTTTTTCAACAGGCACGTTGCGGCTCAACGGTTGAAATTCGCCGCGATCTGCTTACTGTAACGTTGCAGTTCCTGTCGGGAGGACATGATGAAGACGATTAAGGGGCCGGGGCTGTTCCTGGCGCAATTTGCTGGCGACGCAGCGCCGTTCAATTCCTGGAAATCCATCACGAAATGGGCGGCCGATTGCGGCTACAAGGGCGTGCAGGTTCCAACCTGGGACGGGCGGCTTTTCGATCTGGAAAAGGCGGCAACGTCGCGGACCTATTGCGACGAGATCGTCGGCGTTGCGAAGGAGAACGGCGTCGTCATCACGGAACTCTCGACCCATCTTCAGGGACAGCTTGTTGCCGTGCATCCCGCCTATGACGAGGCCTTCGATGGCTTTGCCGCCGACAAGGTGAAGGGCAATCCCAAGGCCCGGCAGGAATGGGCCGTCGATCAGGTCAAGAAGGCGCTGACCGCGTCGAAGAATCTCGGGCTGACCGAAATGGCGTCCTTCTCCGGTGCGCTGTGCTGGCCCTATGTCTATCCGTGGCCGCAGCGTCCGGCGGGTCTGGCAGAGACCGCTTTCGATGAACTGGCGCGCCGCTGGCTGCCGATCCTCGACCATGCGGCCGAATGCGGCGTCGATGTCTGCTATGAGATCCATCCTGGCGAAGACCTCCATGATGGCGTCACATTCGAGATGTTCCTTGAGCGCGTGAAGAACCATACGCGCGCCAACATGCTCTACGACCCGTCGCATTATGTCCTGCAATGCCTGGACTATATCGACCACATCGACATCTATCACGAGCGGATCAAGATGTTCCACGTCAAGGATGCCGAGTTCAACCCGACCGGACGTCAAGGCGTCTATGGCGGCTATCAGTCCTGGGTCAACCGGGCCGGGCGCTTCCGCTCGCCGGGCGACGGACAGGTGGATTTCGGCGCGATCTTTTCGAAACTGACGGCTTACGATTTCTCCGGCTGGGCGGTCGTCGAATGGGAATGCTGCCTCAAGCATCCGGAAGACGGCGCCCGCGAGGGAGCTGAATTCGTCAAGAACCACATCATCCGCGTCACCGAGAAGGCCTTTGACGATTTCGCCGGCGGCGGAACCGATGAGGCGGCCAACCGGCGCATGCTCGGCATCGCGTAATCGAGACAACGAGGAGAGAAACATGGCCATCGAAGGCACGACGGAAACCCGTGCGCCGCGCATCCGGCTCGGCATGGTAGGCGGCGGCTCGGGCGCATTCATCGGCGCGGTGCATCGCATTGCAGCCCGCATCGACGATCATTACGACCTGGTGGCGGGGGCTCTGTCCTCTACGCCGGAAAAGTCCCGTCAGTCGGGCGCGGAACTGGGGCTCAACCCGTCCCGCGTCTATGACGACTTCAAGTCCATGGCGATCCGCGAGGCGCGGCTGAAGGACGGGATCGAGGCGGTCGCCATCGTCACGCCCAACCACATGCACTATCCGGCGGCGATCGAGTTTTTAAAGCGCGGCATCCACGTCATCTGCGACAAGCCGCTGACCTCGAACCTTGCCGATGCGAAGAAGCTCGTGAAGGCGGCGGAATCGTCCGATGCGCTCTTCATCCTGACGCATAACTATTCGGGTTATCCGATGGTGCGGCAGGCGCGCGAAATGGTGGCGCGGGGCGATCTGGGCGAAATCCGTCTGGTGCAGATGGAGTATCCGCAGGATTGGCTGGCCGAACCTATCGAGCAGTCCGGTCAGAAGCAGGCCGAATGGCGCACCGACCCGGCGCGCTCGGGCGTCGGCGGCTCGACGGGCGATATCGGCACGCATGCCTATCAGCTCGGCTGCTTCATCTCCGGGCTGGAACTCGATGAACTGGCGGCGGATGTGCATACCTTCGTTCCGGGCCGTCAGCTCGACGACAACGCGCATGTCATGCTCCGCTTTAAAGGCGGCGCGAAGGGCATGCTCTGGTGCAGCCAGGTGGCGTCCGGCAACGAGAATGCTTTGAAGGTTCGCGTCTATGGCACTAAAGGCGGGCTCGAATGGGAGCAGGAGAACCCGAACTATCTCTGGTACACGCCGCTTGGCGAACCGAAGCGTCTGCTGACCCGGGGCGGCGCGGGTGCGATGGATGTCGCGGCGCGCGTGTCGCGCACGCCGGGCGGTCATCCTGAAGGCTATCTCGAAGGGTTTGCGACCATCTATTCGGAAGCCGCACGCGCCATTCAAGCGAAACGGGATGGTAAGAAGATCGATCCGGCGGTGCTTTATCCCACTGTCGAGGACGGGCTGAAGGGCGTCACCTTCGTCACCGCCTGCATCAATTCGTCCAAGCGCAATGGCGCGTGGGTGAAAGTCTGATATTGATCCCCCGCCGTTCGCTTCCGGGCGGCGGGTTTCCACCTTGAATACGACATTCTGAAAGAGCATTCCCATGGACCCCAAGGCCCTTGCCTCCCGCTTCCCCGGCGACTTCATCTTCGGCGTCGCCACCGCCTCCTATCAGATCGAGGGCGCAACGAAGGAAGATGGGCGCAAACCCTGCATCTGGGATGCCTTCTCCAATATGCCGGGCCGGGTCTATGAGCGGCATAATGGCGATATCGCTTGCGACCACTATCACCGCTGGGAAGAGGACCTCGATCTCATCAAGGAGATGGGTGTCTCGGCCTATCGCTTTTCCATCGCCTGGCCGCGTATCGTGCCGGATGGCGTAGGACCGATCAACGAGAAGGGGCTCGATTTCTACGACAAGCTGGTCGACGGCTTGCAGGCGCGCGGCATCAAGGCCTTTGCGACGCTCTATCACTGGGATCTGCCGCTGGCGCTGATGGGCGATGGCGGCTGGACGGCGCGCTCGACCGCGCATGCCTTCCAGCGCTATACGCAGACCGTCATCCGCCGGCTGGGTGACCGTCTCGATGCTGTGGCAACCTTCAACGAGCCGTGGTGCTCGGTGATCCTGTCGCATCTTCTCGGCATTCATGCGCCCGGTGAGCGCAACATGCAGGCCACGCTCTATGCTGCCCACTATACCAACCTCGCCCATGGTCTTGGCGTGGAGGCCGTGCGGGCGGAAGCGCCGAAGCTGCCGGTGGGCATCGTCTGCAACGCCATGTCGATTGTGCCGGCCAGCGATAGTGCGGCCGACAAGGCTGCCGCTGCCCGCGCCGAAGACTTCCATAACGGCATCTTCTTCGGGCCGATCTTCAAGGGCGAATATCCGGCCGGTGTCATCGAGGCGCTGGGGCCGCTGATGCCGAAGATCGAAGAGGGCGACATGAAGACGATCTCGCAGAAGATCGACTGGTGGGGCCTGAATTACTATACCCCGACCCGCATCACGGATGCGCCGGACGAGCCCTATCCGTCGCACGGCTCCGGTGCGTTCGTGAAGCCCGACAAGACGGATATCGGCTGGGAGGTTGACAGTTCCGGCTTCATCGGCGTGGTGCGGACGCTCTACAAGACCTACGACCTGCCGGAATTCTACATCACGGAAAACGGCGCCTGCTACAATATGGGCGTCGGCGAGGATGGCACAGTCGATGACCAGCCGCGCCTCGACTACTATGCCGACCACATCTCGGTTGCGGCCGATATGATCGCCGAGGGGTACCCGTTGCGCGGCTATTTTGCCTGGTCGCTGATGGATAACTTCGAATGGGCTGAGGGCTACAGGATGCGTTTCGGTCTCGTGCATGTGGATTACGACACACAGGTAAGAACTGTTAAGAAAAGCGGACATTGGTATCGAGAGCTCGCGGCCTCCTTCCCGAAGGGGAATCACCTGACAAGTAATTGATATAGATCGATATTTCTATTATTTTAGAGGTGGCGATGCCTATGATCCGGCGGTGCCGGCAACTGTCGCAATATGAAAATTCACAGGTGTTTTATCAGTCGCTGCTTTAAACCATTTCTGAACAGTCGGCAGGTTACAAGGCTCCCTTAGTTGGAGTTCTGAATGGTAGTGTCGGGCGAAAGCAAGATCGGGAGCAAGACGCTTCGCGCTCCCTTGATGGTATCGTTGGTGCTTATTGTTTTCGCTGCTGTTGTTGCGGGCGGAACGGTGCTCATTCTGACTGCCATGAACAACATGGCCTTCCACGCCAACAGCCTCGACACCCAGCGCGCCCAGCAGACCGCCTCTGGCGCGCTCGCCTCGTTTGAACAGCAGATAGCGTCCGCGACCAGTGACTACAGCGCCTGGGACGACGCTGCCAAGGCGGTCTATGTGGATCACGACCGCGACTGGATGGAGAAAAACTATGGCGTCTTCACGGGCGCCGGCACGCTGTTCGACACCTATTTCCTCGTGACGCCCGGTGGCGAGACCGCCATGGCCTACAAGGATGGCGTGGCCCTCGCGATGGGCTTCAGCGACTACTTCGGCAAGTCCTTTGCCACACTGCGCGCAGGACTGGAAAACGACATGGCGCGGGGAATCTATCAGAGGACCGGCTTTGTCGAAACGATCGACGGTCCGGCAGTTGTCGGCATTGCAGCCGTCCGCTCCAGCCAGGGAAGCCTGACGGTTGCGAAGGACAAGGCGACGTTCGTTATTTTCGCGCGGCATCTGAGCGATGCGGTCATCAAGCAACTGGCGCATAATTACATCATCGACGGCCTGCGGCTTGTCCCCGAGGTTCCTGCAAACAAGCCCTTCGCGGCCTTGCGCAACAGCAAGGGTGACATACTTGGGGCACTCGTCTGGGATCTGCGCGAACCCGGCACGCGCAGCTATCGGCAGGTGCTTCCCATGGTGGGATGCGGCATCGCCGTCATCGGGCTGGTCCTGCTCGGGCTGCTGGCTTTCGGTATCATCATCGTACGCCGCCTGATGGCCGACGAGCGGGCGGCGCGCAAGTTGTCCAAGGAAGACCTGCTGAGCGGCCTCATCAATCGAGCGGGTCTGAATGATGCGCTTGTCGAAATCGAGGCCCGGGCAGCCTTGAGCGGCCGCGACGCGGTGCTGATCTACCTCGACCTCGACCGGTTCAAGGATGTCAACGACGCCTATGGCCACACCGTTGGCGATCAACTCATCCGCGGGGTGACGGCCGGTCTCAAGCATTTGCTGCCGAAGGATGCAGCATTTGCGCGTATCGGCGGTGACGAGTTCGCCATTGCGCTTGTGTGCGACGACACAGAAGCCTGTTGTGCTGCGGTCGAACAGGCCGTCATCGCCTTTTTCAAGGAGCCGCTGATCATTGCCGGCCGGCTGGCCTCCGTGGGTGCCAGCATGGGCATCGCGGTATCGTCGCAGGGCGCGCTTGGCAGCGCTGAACTGCTGCGCCGCGCCGACATGGCCATGTATCGCGCCAAGGCGAGCCGCAGCGGTCGCGCAGTCTTCTACCACCCATCGATGGACGAGGACCGCGAAGCGCGGATGACGATGGCCAACGATCTACGCCAGGCGCTGGACCATGAGGCTCTGACGGTCGTGTACCAGCCTGTCTTCGACGCCCATACGCGCATCATCTGCGGTGTCGAGGCGCTGGTGCGCTGGAACCGGAACGGGCATGGGTTTGTCGCTCCCGATATCTTCATTCCGATTGCCGAAGACAACGGGCTGATCGGGCGCCTCGGGGAATTCGTCATGCGGCAGGCGCTGATGGATGCCGCGAAATGGCCACGCATCAGCGTGGCCATCAATATCTCGCCGCTGCAACTCCATGATGTGTCCTTCGTGAGCTCGACGGCAGCGATCATCGAAGAATGCCGATTCCCCGCCGAGCGGGTGATCCTGGAACTGACGGAAGGCTTCTTCGTCCGCAACCCGGATCTCGCAAAGCAATCCATGTCGCAGTTGCAGCGAAACGGTTTCCGGATCGCGCTTGACGATTTCGGCTCCGGCTTCTCGAGCGTGGGATATCTGCGCGAATTCGGTTTTGATCGTCTGAAGATCGACCGCTCGCTGATCAATGCGCTTGGCAAGACGCCGAAGGCCGGCGACCTGCTCAAGGCGACCGTAGCGCTCGCGTCATCGTTCGACATTCCGGTGACCGCCGAAGGTATCGAAACGCAATTGCAGGCGGATTATGTCTCGGATTGCGGTTGCGACGAATTGCAGGGCTTCTTCTTCTCGAAGCCTGTCCGAGCGCAGGACATTTCCTGCATGCTGGAAAAGACCGGGTGGACCACGTCCGCCGCCTGAACGGCCGTCAGCCGATCTTCAACAGCTTCTGCCCGGCGCGGCCGTCCTGCTGGCGCGCATCAAACTCGGCGCGGGCCTTCTGAATGAGGGTGTGATTGCTGAACACCCAGCTGCCCAGCGCCACGATGGGTTCGGCGAACGACCGGCCGAGGTCGGTCAGACTGTACTCCACCGACGGCGGGAGGGTGGTGAAGACCGTGCGGCGCACGACGCCGTCGCGCTCCAGTGCCCTGAGTGTCAGGGTCAGCATTCGCTGCGAGATGCCCACGACCTCGCGCTTCAGTTCGCTGAAGCGCCTGGGGCCTTCGCGAAGCATCATGATCACCAGCACGCTCCACTTGTCGCCGAGGCGCGCAAGCATTTCGCTGACCGTCGGACACTTGGAAGGATCGTAGCTGGTGCAGGGGCTGTTCTCTTGATGTGACATGGTATTCATTTTGTGCCTACTTGCAGGATTTTCCAAGTTACATATGTAGGCATGGTTACGAATAATTACCAACCCTCCGACCGAAGCCGGCTCCCAAATGGCGCAAGCGGCGGAGAATTGCAACATGAAGGCACTGTTATGCTGATCGAAAAATTGAACTGGCGCTATGCCACCAAGAAGATGGACCCCTCCAAGGCCGTTTCGGAAGACAAGGTAGAGCGCATTCTCGAAGCGGCGCATCTTGCTCCGACCTCGAGCGGCCTGCAGCCTTACGAGATCATCGTCGTGACGAATCCTGAAGTGCGCGCGAAAATCCGCGACGCTGCCAATGGTCAGGCACAGATCACCGATGGCTCGCATGTTCTGGTCTTCGCAGCCTGGGATACCTACACGGAAGAGCGCATCAACAAGGTCTTCGACCAGGTCAACGCGGAACGCGGTTTCACCAACGAAGGCTGGGAAAACTATCGCAAGATGCTGCTGGGCGCCTATCCTCCCCGCGACGCGCAGGTGAATTTCGAGCATGCGGCCCGCCAGGCCTATATCGGCTTCGGTCTTGCCATTGCGGCTGCCGCCTTTGAAGGCGTCGATGCGACCCCGATGGAAGGTTTCGATCCGGCCAAGGTTGATGAGATCCTCGGTCTGAAGGCACGCGGCCTGCGTTCCGTCACGCTTCTGCCGCTCGGCTATCGCCAGGCCGATGCCGACTGGCTGGTCAACCTGAAGAAGGTTCGCCGTCCGAAGGGCGAGTTCATCTCCAAGGTCGCCTGATCTCAATCCGGTGATCTGGCATCCCACGACCCCGGGATGACCCGCTCGCGTCGCAAGGCGCGGGCGGTTTTTTATGCTTTATCCCTGCGGGGCCAGATGCTTCTCGCCGCGTTTCTTCGCGAGCTTCATCTGAAGCTGGCGCTGGCGGAAGCGTTCGCGGTCTTCTTCCGTGCGGTCATTGTAGCAATGGGGACAGGAGACGCCTTCCTCGAAGAGCGGTGACGTCGTGTCCTCGGCCTTGAGCGGGAAGCGGCAGGCGCGGCAGAGCTTGTATTCGCCTTCTTCCAGTCCATGGCCGACGCCGACGCGCTCGTCGAAGACGAAGCAATCGCCTTCCCAGAGGCTTTCCTCGGCCGGAACATTTTCGAGATATTTCAAAATGCCGCCCTTGAGGTGATAGACCTCGTCGAAGCCAAGCTGCTTCATGAAGGCGGTCGATTTTTCGCAGCGGATGCCGCCGGTGCAGTACATGGCGATCTTCGGCTTGTTGTGCAGGCCGGGATTGTTGCGCACCCAGTCCGGAAACTCGCGGAACGTCTTGATGTTCGGATCGATCGCGCCCTTGAAGATGCCGATTGCGGTCTCGTAGTCGTTGCGCGTGTCGATGACGATGGTCTCCGGATCGGAGATCAGCGAGTTCCAGTCTTTGGCATCGACATAGGTGCCGACGATCTGCGTGGGGTCGATATCCTCGACGCCCATCGTCACGATTTCCTTCTTCAGCCGCACCTTCATGCGCAGGAACGGCTTCTTCGAAGCGTGGCTTTCCTTGTGCTCGAGATTGCGGAACTCAGGGCGCGAGCGGATGAAGGCGAGGATATTGGCGATGCCTTCGGCAGGCCCCGCAATCGTGCCGTTGATGCCCTCGCGGGCGATCAGCAGCGAACCGCAGATGTCATTGGCGCGGCAGGCTTCGAGCAGCGGCTCCCGGAAGGATTTATAATCCGGGAAGGCGGCAAAGTGATAAAGGGCGGCAACGGTAAAGGCGCCGTCGGCTTCGGCTTTATGGTCTGTGATGTCGGTCATGGCGCGGAAATACTCCCGTCTGCCGGAAAACTCAATTGTTTCGCGTGGCCGGATTGTCCTCAGGGGCTGAC
This sequence comes from Hyphomicrobiales bacterium, assembly GCA_900466575.1. Taxonomy (GTDB): domain Bacteria; phylum Pseudomonadota; class Alphaproteobacteria; order Rhizobiales; family Rhizobiaceae; genus Ensifer_A. The sequence goes on from UBMP01000030.1 coordinate 15,020, forward strand.
AAACGTCAAGCGGACATCACTTTTTTGCGGCCGCCAGTTTCCAAAGTGCTGCGAAGCGCCTGGCCTCTCGCTTGGCGCCATCGGGATAGAGACGCGCGGCAATCGTCATCGCATCATGCCGAAGTGCCGCCCGGCGCTCCATGATGAGTTCTGCCAGCCGGTCGCGGTCAGCGATGGCGCCGAAGAGATGTGGCTCGGAATGGAGCAGAATGTTGAGCACTTCCAGATCGTGCTCGTGGCCGAGAATATCGGTGAGCGACTTCGCTTCGGCGGCTTCCGCTGCCAGGGCGAAGGGCCATGCCTCGGAAAGAAAGGCTGCCTGGAAAACGGTGGCCTGGGCGCATTTTCGCAGGTCGTGAAAGGCTTCCGGATGGCCACCGTGATGGCACACCTCCAGCGTGGACCGTGCCCTCCGGTGGTTGCGGCTGCGTCCTTCGGCCAGAGCTTCAGCCGCGTCGTCATGGCTGGCGAAGGCGGCCTTGGCGATCTCGTGCCTGGCTTTGCGGCAGGCCTTGATCACCGGGTCGGTCAGGCGCGCGAGGGAGGGGGCTTCGAGCGCCAGAAGATCGCGGCGTCTTTCGACCGCCTCCTTCAAGGCCCGCGCCATGTCCCCGGCGCTGCGGCCTTCCAGATAAGGGCCAAGGCTTGTCGCGCATTCGACGAGAGCCGTTGCGTCGCGAACTTCGCTCAGGCCGCGCGCAGCTTCGGACAAGGAGCGGCGGATCGGCTTCAGATGTTTCGGGTCGCAATGCTCGACCAGCCGGATCAGCGCACGGACGCGCTTCAAATGCTTGCGTGCCTGATGGACGGCAGTTTCGAGACCGTTGCGCTGCTCTTCAAGCTGTTGAGTTGCGGCTTCGAGATGAATGCGCGCAACCTCCGGTACGGAACGGGAGAGTGGCTCTGTGGGGTCAAGCTTCGGCATAAGCATCAGCCGGCAGGCCCGAAAGCGCCAGCGCCTGATTGGAATAGGCGGGATTGCCGGTCAGCTCCGTCCCGATCCATTCGGGGATTTCGGGTTTTTCCTTTTCGGATTTCATCTCGACTTCGGCGACAATCAATCCTTCGAGTGCGCCGGAATAGACATCGATCTCCCAGACATGCCTGGCGACCTTGACCTTGTAGCGCGTCTTTTCGACGAGATTGCCGAGCTTGAGCTGGAAGAGCGGCAGCGCCTCGTCGACCGGCACGTCGAATTCGAATTCGTCGCGGGTCATGCCATGGCCGCCAGCCTTGATCGTCAACGTCGCCTTGCGATTGTCGCGCACCCGCACCCGCATGTTGCGGCCGTCCATGGCAAGGATATAGGCTTGACGGATACGAGACCCCTTGTCGGCCCCGGCCTTCCAGCGATCGTCGCGAACCAGAAACTTGCGCTCGATTTCCTTGGCCATACGATCAGTATCCTTTTCACCTGTCGCGGTCGGCCCTGTTATAGGCTAACGCACTGGTGAAGCTCAAGCCTCGATCGATAATATCTGCCCGGCAGGCTATTTCAGTTGCAACGGAGGTGGGTTGATCCAGCGCAAGAGGGCTCGACAGGGCGCATCACATTCGCTAACTAGTCCAGAACTTCAATCGGTTTAAACGAGGCGATCATCATGTCGGCGAAGACGGAAAAGCTGCTTTCGGTCCTGAAGCTCCAGCCGGTCGTTCCGGTGTTGATCATCGAGGATGTGGCGCATGCCGTGCCTCTGGCCCGCGCGCTCGTTGCCGGCGGCCTGAAGGCCATCGAGATCACCATGCGCACGGCCGCCGCGCTCGACGCCATCAAGGCGGTTGCCAACGAAGTCGAGGGTGCCGTCGCCGGTGCCGGCACGATCCTGAACGCCAAGCATTTCGAGCAGGCTGTGGCTGCCGGCTCGCAGTTCATCGTCAGCCCCGGTTCGACACGTGGTCTGCTGGATGCGGCGCGCGACAGCGATATTCCGCTTCTGCCCGGCGCCGTCACTTCCAGCGAGATCATGGCGCTGAAGGAAGAGGGCTATGATGTTCTGAAGTTCTTCCCGGCCGAACAGGCGGGTGGGGCCAATTACATCAAGTCGCTTGCTTCGCCCTTTGCCGGCACCTTCTTCTGCCCGACCGGCGGCATTTCGCTGAAGAATGCCAAGGATTATCTCAGCCTGCCGAACATCGTCTGCGTCGGCGGATCATGGGTTGCGCCGAAGGAACTGGTCGCTGCCGGCGACTGGGCAGGCATCACCAAGCTGGCTGCGGAAGCCTGCGCGTTGCGCGGCTGATTTTCGGCGAAATTTGAAAAGTGGTTTTGTTGCACCTATCTCCGTCTCGGAAAAGAGACGGAGAACGACATGTTTGACGCCAAGAAACTGCTGGAACAATTTCTCGGAAGCCAGGTACCGGGGACGGGCAAATCCGTGAGCGGCTCTGCCCAAAGCGCCCTCGACCTGGCGCGGCGCAATCCGCTTGCCGCAGGCGCCATTGCCGGATTGCTGCTGGGCACCAAGACCGGACGCTCACTCTCGACCTCCGCCCTGAAGGTGGGCGGACTCGCCGCGATTGCCGGGCTCGGCTATCAGGCCTACAAGAATTATCAGGCCGGCCAGTCGCCGGAGCAGGCGACGCCGCAGGTGACGTCCGACAGCCCGCTCGCGCTGCCGCCGCCGCATTCGCCCTTTCATCCCGACTCCGAGGCGAATGACGAGGCCTTTGCGCTGGTTCTGGTCCGCGCGATGATTTCCGCCGCGCGGGCCGATGGCCATATCGACGACGTCGAGCGCGGCCGGATCATTGGCAAGATTTCGGCAGCCGGTTTGGACCCGGATGCCGAGGCCTTCCTCGAAAGCGAGCTTTCGCGACCTGCCGATCTCGATAGCTTGGTTGCAGCCGCGCAAACCGAGGAACAGAAAGTGGAACTCTACACCGCGTCGCGTCTGGCCATAGAGCCCGATACCCGCTCCGAGCGCGGCTATCTCGACCTGTTGGCCGGAAGGCTGGAATTGCCGGATGCGCTCGTTGACCATATCGACGTCGCCGTGACCGCGGCAAAGACCTGAGGTTGCGGAGGCGCCGGGGCAGGAATGTCCGGGCGCCTTTTTCGTCGGGAGGCGGCTTGTCGCGGGCACAAGAAATTCGTTGTGCGGTGCTTACCGTTATGCTCCACTGAAGGCCTGTTGATACCGCGTAGACTTATCGAGACGGACATGATCGCACTTGAAGACTGGACGCCGCGCCCCGCGCCCGCACCCGTGACGCTCAAGGGACGCTACGTCACCGTGCTTCCCTACGAGCGGTCCAAACATGGCGAGACGCTTTTTTCCGCGCTGGGTGGCAAGAGTGAGATCAACGGCTTGCTGGCCTATTTCGCGGCGCCCGACTTTCATTCGGCCGGCGAATTCATGGATTGGCTGGATGCGGTGGCGAAAGCCGGCTGGCTGACGGAAGTCTTCGTGGACAATGTCTCCGGCAAGGTCGTCGGCATGGCGAACTACATGCGCGCCGACCCGGCCAATGGCGTCGTCGAAGTGGGTGGCGTGGCGCATGGCAAGGCGATGGCCGGGACGCGGCTTTCGACCGAAGCGCATTACCTGATGGCCAAGCATGTCTTCGAAGACCTCGGCTATCGGCGCTACGAATGGAAGTGTCACAACGGCAATGCCGCCAGCAAGCGGGCGGCGGAGCGCCTCGGCTTCCAGTTCGAGGGCGTCTTCCGCCAACATGTCATCTCGCGTGGCAAGAACCGCGATACGGCCTGGTATTCGATGATCGACGCCGAATGGCCGGCGCTCAACGAAGCCTTCGAAACCTGGCTCGCCACCCACAATTTCGACCCCCATGGCCAGCAGATCAGGTCGCTCCAGCAGATCCGCTCCGATCTCGCCGAGGACCTCTGACGTGGCCGGCGAAAACGACAACCGCCAATCGGCCATCGCCGCCGCGATCTTTCTCGTGGTGGCGGGGCTGGCGCTCTATTTCATGCCCAATGTCGTGCTGTGGATCGGCGGGTTTTCGCCGGTGCTGGCGGTGATTGTGGGTGTGGCGGTGATCGCGGCGTTTTTTGGGGTATTCTGGGTGCGGTCGCGGTATCAGAAGAGGTGATGTCTCCCCATTTGGGTACGACCAATCTCATCTCGTGAGCCTCGGTTGCAACCTTCTCCTCAGAATAGGAGAACAAACTGATGTCTCAAATACGCGAATTCTTACTAAGTTGCGATTACTACCGCTCCGATCTTGGACCCTACTACGCGGATTTGGTAGAGCGCTTTGTCTCACTCGGTCTAGCAGACATTCATTACGACAAATCTGTCATTGAACGCGGTGAAGACAGCTTCTGGGAGCGGATTTGGGAGGCCATCCTCGGTTGCCACTTGGCCGATCTCGGGTTCGCTCCGAAATCGGCCGATGAAGGGCCCGACTTTCTCTGCAATGTTGCAGGGCAACGCGTCTGGGTGGAGGCGATTTGTCCCAAACCGAAGGGATTTCCAGAGACCTGGTTAAACCGAGAAAAAGGGGTTGTCTATTCAACGCCCGGAGAAGCTTTGACGTTAAACTGGACTGCCGCTCTCAAGGCGAAGCGGGATAAACTTGAGGGCGCAGATGGCAAGGATGGTTACGTTGCTAAAGGGATCGTTTCTCCAGATGACATCTATGTCATTGCGGTGAACTCGTCGCGACTTGGAGGTGGTATGCTTTCAGAATTCGGCTTTTCACAGTTTCCGTATTCAGCTGAGGTCGGTTTGGGGATCGGTCCGATAGCCATTCCGATCAGTCGCGACGGGGAATTCGGTGAAGCAAAGCATACGACGCGGTTCAGCATTAAAAATTCGAATTCTGCTGATGTCGATACAGCGATCTTTCTCGGAGATGCCTATACAGGCGTCAGTGCCGTCCTCAGTACGGGGCACCTCTGTCCGCAGCCAGACACATTCCCTTTTGTGCTAGTGCATAACCCCATGGCTCGTGCACCACTATCGACGGGTGGCATGGGCGATGTCGATGAGTTTGCGTCTTGGCGTGAAGGTGACGAGATCGTCCTCGAACGGTTATCGTCTTGATCGAAACATCGGAAAGACTGCGGGCCGCATTTTCTGAAAACGTCGCAAATTTCGAACCGTTAACCATATGAGTCGCATCTCACGTGGCGAGAGTCTGAACTTATGTGGAGAACTACAAAAAACTGGTGCTGCGAGAGAGGATTGAACTCTCGACCTCACCCTTACCAAGGGTGTGCTCTACCACTGAGCTACCGCAGCATCCGATCCCGAGACGACGCGTTGGCGTGTCGGGTGAAGCGGGGTGCCTATTGCCACATGTTATCCGGCGGCGCAAGCGCTGGCACCGAAGTTTTTTCAGAAGTTCGGCGAGCTTCCTTGGCGGCGCGTTCTGCGCTATTGGCTTTCCTTCATTTTCAACGACGTGAGACGGGGGCGGGGCGATGACGTCCGGCGCAGACGAGACGAACGATCAAGGCGATACACGAGACGATCTCCGCGACCGGGAATCGCGCAAGCGCGCCAAGGAGGCGCTGCGGCGCGAGAAGGAAGCGGAGAAGAAGCGGCTGGCCGGTGCGCTCCGGGCCAATCTCATGCGGCGAAAGGCGCAGTCGCGGGCGCGGCGCGAGGGCGAGGCGGACGAGCGGGACGAGGGGCTTCCGGGGGCGGGGCCGGTGGAGCGCGAATAGTGCCGGGAGGATGCAGACGCTACCGGCGGAAGGGCACCGAACCGGTATCGAGTGCCCGAATCACGGGGCTTTCTTCGGTGGTCTGTTCACTTGTCTCCGCAGCTCTCGCTTGATTGTCTATCAAAAGGCCAGCGAGCCTGCCCTAAATCATCCTCATTCGCGGTGGAAACCATGCGTCCGATCGGCCGAGGGGGCCTTATTTTCGGCCTTTCTTGAAGGCGCCGCGCCTTTGGGTTATGGGGACCGTCACATCTGACACACCGGCGTCATCCGGACGCCTGAAAGAGATACATCCATGGATCGCATTCGCATTGTCGGCGGCAAGCCGCTGAACGGCATCATTCCCATTTCCGGCGCGAAGAATGCCGCCCTGCCGCTGATGATCGCCTCGCTGCTCACCAGCGATACGCTGACGCTGGAAAACGTGCCGCATCTGGCGGACGTCGAGCAGCTGCTGCGCATTCTCGGCAATCACGGCGTCGATATCGCCGTCAACGGCCGCCGCGAGCACCAGGACGGGTCCTATTCCCGCACCATCCATTTCACCTGCCGCACAATTGCCGACACGACCGCGCCTTACGAACTCGTCTCCAAGATGCGTGCTTCCTTCTGGGTGATCGGGCCGTTGCTTGCGCGCGAAGGCCGCTGCCGTGTGTCTCTGCCGGGTGGCTGCGCCATCGGCACGCGTCCGGTCGATCTCTTCATCGAAGGTCTCACGGCCATGGGCGCGGAGATGGAAATCGATGGCGGCTATATCAATGCCAAGGCGCCCAAGGGCGGCCTGATCGGCACGCGCTACACCTTCCCCAAGGTCTCGGTCGGCGCGACGCATGTGCTCCTCATGGCGGCTTCGCTGGCCAACGGCACGACGGTCATCGGCAATGCCGCGCGCGAGCCGGAAATCGTCGATCTTGCCAATTGCCTCAACGCCATGGGCGCGAAGATTTCGGGCGCCGGCACGTCCACGATCACCATCGAGGGCGTGAAGTCGCTTTCCGGCGCGCGGCATCGCGTGCTGCCCGACCGTATCGAAACCGGCACCTATGCCATGGCCGCCGCCATGGCCGGTGGCGATGTGACGCTGGACGGCACGAGCGTCGATCTGCTCGACACGGCGCTGGAAGCCATCCGCCGCTCAGGTGCGGAAGTCATCGCGCTGCCCAACGGTATCCGCGTGATCGGTCATGGCGATGCGATCAAGCCGGTCGATGTCGTGACGGACCCATATCCGGGCTTCCCCACCGACCTGCAGGCGCAGTTCATGGGCCTGATGACCCGTTCCACCGGCATTTCGCACATCACCGAGACGATCTTCGAGAACCGCTTCATGCATGTGCAGGAACTCGCCCGTCTCGGCGCCAAGATCTCGCTCAACGGCCAGACGGCGCGCGTCGAGGGCGTATCGAAGCTCAAGGGCGCGCCAGTCATGGCGACCGATCTTCGCGCGTCGGTGTCGCTGGTCATTGCCGGTCTGGCGGCGGAAGGCGAGACGATCGTCTCGCGTGTCTACCATCTCGACCGTGGTTTCGAGCGTCTTGAAGAAAAGCTGACCCGTTGCGGGGCCATTGTCGAACGCATCAGCGACTGATCCCAACTTGCTCGCGGTTGCGCGGCGGGCTATCGCTTCTTATCTGCGTATCAAAGAGCGCTGCCCGAGAGCAATCAAGCGTACGGGCGGCGCGCAAGACGCAAAGGTGAGACTATGAGTGGTTTGAAACTGCTGGCGCTGGATGAAGAAGATCTCGACATCGTGTCGGCCCATATGCAGGATTCGGTTTTCAAGGTGGCGGAATGCGCCTTCGATGCGCGGACCCGGCAATTCTCCATGACGGCCAATCGCTTCGTCTGGGAAAGCGCGACCGACAAGGCGCGGCCCTTCGAGCGGCGCAAGGCGGCTTTGGTGTTCAAGCGGGTCAATGCGGTGAAATCCGCCGGCGTCGACCGCAAGAACAAGGATGCCGTGCTTGACTTGCTGGCCATCCGCTTCGAAAAGCAGGGCGAGGGGCCGGAAGGCGTGATCGAGTTGGTTCTGGCCGGCGGCGGCGTGGTTCGGCTGGATGTGGAATGTATCGAAGCGCAGCTTGCCGATGTCGGCGGCGCGTGGGAAACGAAGTCGAAGCCGCAGCATCGGGTGGATGCCTGATCGCTTTTTGTTTGACGCAATTCCGGACGCGAAACCGGTTTCCACTTTCGCTGGAATTGCTTTGATTTAAACCGTCCCGTTGAGGGGCGGGACGTCGGAAGGGAATGGGGCATTGGCAATTTGGCTTGACTGGAGCGAGGCGGATTTCGAGGCGAAATTCGCCGCTTTCCTGACGACGAAGCGTGAAGTGTCGGAAGATGTCGGGCAGACCGCGCGCGAAATCATCGCCGATGTGCGTGCCCGTGGAGATGCGGCGCTGGCAGACTACACGCTGCGCTTCGACCAGCTCGATTTTGCCGAAACGCCGATGCGCGTGACGGCCGAGGAAATCGAGGATGCCTTTGCGCAGGTCGAGCCGGAAGTGCTGGATGCCCTGCATCTCGCCGCCGCGCGCATCGCCAAGCATCACAGCCGCCAGATGCCGAAGGACGATATCTATGAAGATGATATCGGTGTCGGTCTCGGCTCGCGCTGGACGGCCATCGAGGCGGTCGGGCTTTATGTGCCCGGCGGTTCGGCGAGCTATCCGAGTTCGGTCCTGATGAATGCGCTGCCGGCCAAGGTTGCCGGCGTGCCGCGCGTCGTCATGGTCGTGCCGGCCATGCGCGGCAAGATCAACCCGACGGTGCTCGCCGCTGCCCGCATTGCCGGGGTGGATGAGATCTATCGCATCGGCGGCGCGCAGGCCGTGGCAGCGCTCGCCTATGGCACGGAAACGATCGCGCCGGTCGCCAAGATCGTCGGTCCCGGCAATGCCTATGTGGCCGCTGCGAAGCGCGAAGTGTTCGGCACGGTCGGCATCGACATGATTGCCGGGCCATCCGAAGTGCTGGCGATTGCCGACAAGGACAACGATCCGGACTGGATCGCCGCCGATCTTCTCGCCCAGGCCGAGCATGACCGCGCTGCCCAGGCGATCCTCATTTCCGACGATGCGGCTTTTGCCAAGTCTGTCAGCGATGCGGTGGAGCGCCAGCTTCGCCTGCTGCCGCGCGCCGACACGGCCGCCGCCAGCTGGCGCGACTATGGCGCGGTGATCATCGTGCCGACGCTCGACCGTTCGGTCTCGCTGGCGAACCGCATTGCCGCCGAGCATCTGGAACTGGCTGTTGCCGACCCGGAAGCGCTGATGGAAGGCATCCGCAATGCGGGCGCGATCTTCATCGGCCGCCATACGCCGGAAGTCATCGGCGATTATGTCGGCGGTTCGAACCATGTTCTGCCGACAGCGCGTTCGGCGCGCTTCTCGTCGGGCCTCTCGGTGCTGGAATTCGTCAAGCGCACCTCGATCCTGCGCCTTGGCCCGGACCAGCTGCGCGCGCTCGGGCCATCTGCGATTGCGCTCGCCAGGTCCGAAGGGCTGGATGCCCATGCCCGCTCGGTCGGCATCCGCCTCAATCTCGGGAGCTGATATGGGGAGCAAGGCCACGCAAAGGCTCTGCGATGTCGTGCTGGACGAGACGATCGGCCGCTCGACGCCCGATGTGGAGCATGAGCGCGCGGTCGCCATCTTCGACCTCTTGGAGGACAATTCCTTCGCGCCCGAGGGGCATGAAGGCGGGCCCTACAAACTCTATCTCTCGCTGGTCGAGCAGCGCCTCGTCTTCACCATCAAGACGGAGGGCGACGAGCCGGTGGCGACGCATATCCTGTCGCTGACGCCGTTTCGCCGGATCATCAAGGATTACTTCATGATCTGCGACAGCTATTATCAGGCGATCCGCTCCTCGACGCCGAGCCAGATCGAAGCCATCGACATGGGCCGGCGCGGCATTCACAACGAGGGCTCGCAGACGCTGATGGATCGGCTGTCGGGCAAGATCAGGATCGATTTCGATACGGCGCGGCGGCTCTTCACGCTGGTCTGCGTGCTCTACTGGCGCGGTTGAGCCCATGGAGGAGGAGGCCGCCAGCGACAGCACGGAGAAACGGCCGGGCGCGATCCTGTTCATGTGCGGCATGAACGCCATCCGCTCGCCGATGGCCGAGGCGCTGGCAAAATCCATGCTGCCCAAGGGCACCTATATTGCCTCTGCCGGTGTGCGCACGGGCGAGCGCGACCCCTTCGTCGATGTCGTGCTGGATGAGGTGGGCCTCTCCATCGGCCGGCATCAGCCGCAGACGCTGGACGAGCTGGAGGACGACTATTTCGACCTCATCGTGACGCTGGCGCCCGAGGCGCATCACGCCGCCCTCGAACTCACCCGCTCGCTCTCCGTCGATGTCAGCTACTGGCCGACGCCGGATCCGAGCGTGGCGCGTGGGACACGCGAGCAGATTCTTTCGGCTTATCGGGAGGTGCGCGATCACCTGAAGACGCTGATTGAGAAGCGGCTGGCCTGACTTGCTTTGAATGTGAACGTTTTTTGCAACATGCCGTCCTTTTCGGCATGTCAGAGGTTCACAAAGGCCCACGCATTGTGTAGTTTCCGCAAAATTTTCGCCCGTGCCTTCAGCGCGCGGCCCATAAACCTGCAAGAAAGACCTGTCTGAATGGCAAAAGAAGAAGTTCTCGAATTCCCGGGAATCGTGACCGAACTCCTGCCCAACGCGACCTTCCGCGTGAAGCTGGAAAACGAACATGAAATCATCGCCCACACCGCGGGCCGCATGCGCAAGAACCGCATCCGCGTTCTGGCCGGCGACAAGGTTCTCGTCGAAATGACCCCTTACGACCTGACCAAGGGCCGTATCACCTACCGTTTCAGATAATAGACTGGAGCCGCGTCGTTACCGGCGCATCGACCGAATCCCATGGCGACCGAACAAGCCCTCATTCTTGCCTCTGGTTCGCCGCGCCGCGTCGAACTTCTCGCGCAAGCGCGCATCGAGCCTGCGCGTCTCCTGCCGATGGATATCGATGAGACGCCGAAGCGCTCGGAAAATCCGCGCACGCTGGCCCAGCGTCTCGCCCGTGAAAAGGCCGAGGCCGCCTTTGCCGTCGTGCGCGCGGATGAGGAGATCAAGGGCGGCTGGGTTTTGGCCGCCGATACGGTCGTGGCCGTCGGTCGCCGCATCCTGCCCAAGGCCGAATACGAGGCGGATGCCTTTTCCTGCCTCAACCTGCTCTCCGGCCGTGCCCACTGGGTCTATACGGGCGTGACTCTGATTGCGCCGTCGGGCCACACGCGCAGCCGCATCGTCGAGACCAAGGTGCGCTTCAAGCGCCTTTCCAATGCCGAAATCGATGCCTATGTGCAGAGTGGCGAATGGCGCGGCAAGGCGGGGGGCTATGGCATCCAGGGCATTGCAGGCTCCTTCGTGCAGAAGCTTGCCGGCTCCTATACCAGCGTCGTCGGGCTTCCGCTGACCGAAACGCTGCAGCTTCTGGATGGCGAAGGCTTCGACATCCGCAGGGGCTGGAAGGAAGGCTGAGCAGTCCCATGGTTGCCAAGGTTGAACCTTTGAGAAAGCCGCGCCCATGCCCCGAATGCGGGCAGCCGTCCGCGCGCGAACACTATCCCTTCTGCTCCGACCGCTGTCGCAACGTTGATCTCTCGCGCTGGCTCAACGGCTCCTATGCCATCCCGGTTACGGAAGACGAAGAGAAGGCGGACGGCTTCGAGCGCGACTTTGAGCGTTGATTTTGCTCGCGTTTTGGCTTCAGATAATTTTCTTCAAAAAACAGTCAAAAAACTTCTCCCTGGTGCTGGACACGCGCGAACAAGATGCTATAACCCCGCTCGCTTCCGGGGAAAACCCGGCGGGTTCTACCAAGAAACCCGGTCAGACAAGCGACAAGTGCCCGGATAGCTCAGTTGGTAGAGCAGCGGATTGAAAATCCGCGTGTCGGTGGTTCAAATCCGCCTCCGGGCACCATTTTTCTCGAATGCCTTAGTGATATTTAATCAGTCGCTTTCAACGGGATGAGCTGGTATCTCTCATTTTCGTGCTCGTCTCTCTGACTTTATTTTTTGCATCCGTATCAGAATATCAGGTGTAAAATGCGCCCAGTTCGAGGTGGTATCGCCCTGTTGAGGGGCTTCTCAATATTTAATCCAGACGACAGAACGGTCCTTGAATTAAAAGAGCAATTAGGCTTCGGCTTCGATTTTATTGACGAACAAGAGAAAATTGGCTGGATAGGTGCGTCTGATCTAAGGTTTTTCATCGTGACTTTCGGGGCCTATTTCTTTCCGATACTGTACGTCGTTTTTTTCAACGCCGCCTACGTCAAATACCTTCAGACAAGACATTTAATGAATGCTGCCTTGTGGATCGCCTTGGCTTCTTTCGTTTTGATGACAATATATCAAATTTATATCGCATCGCGTTTTTTTGGAGTCGTTTACGTCGTGACGAATAGGCGAATTGCAGTTTCGGCTTGTAAAAAGTCTTCGCGAATAGCCACGTTATTTTCGCGAAGGATATTCAAGAAAGCTGGAGCGTCTGAGATTTATTACGACATAAACAAAATTGCGATTGTCACTGTCGCCAAGATATTTGGAACTTCTTTTGGTTCTCTGAATCTTAAATCGTCGATCAGCGGACTCGGTGAGGTAGACGATCTTAGAGGGCGTGCCTTGCGTCCAGTTAAGGTTCGGAATCGTCTAACTCTTCAGGGCGTCACAGAGTCTTTAAGTCCTTTGAATATTTTTCCTGCGCTTCATGGGATCAGTCATCTCGCCCGCCTGATTGATTTAAATCGCGGCACATGAAGTGGCCTGCTTATAGCTACTCCGGGTTCAAGGTGCCGGGTCCGCTTTATCGCTTCTTACACAGTACCGATCACGCCGCCCTCGGCTCAATCCCCGACAATTCCCCCGCAATCTCCCTGCGTCTTTCCATCAAATCATAATCCGCCTGCAATCCCAGAAAGAACCCTTCTGACATGCCGAAATAGCGCGCCAGCCGCAGGTCGGTGTCGGCCGTCACCGCGCGTTTGCCGAGCACGATTTCGTTGATGCGGCGAGGGGGGACGTGGACGGCGCGGGCGAGGGCGTTCTGGCTGAGGCCCATGGGCTTCAGGAAGTCTTCGGCGAGGATTTCGCCGGGGTGGGGGTTGGGCAAAAGATCAGTCATGGTAGTCGACGATTTCGACATGGCTTGGTCCTCCTTCCTGCCAGATGAAGCAGATGCGCCATTGGTCGTTGATCCGGATGCTGTATTGGCCGGTGCGGTCGCCTTTCAGCGCCTCCAGCCGATTGCCGGGCGGAACACGCAAATCCTGCAAGACGCGCGCCTGATTCAGAAGACGCAGTTTGGGCAGCGCCGTCGCCTGGATATCCGGCGGAAACACGCGGCTTCGCCGGCCTGACCAGATCAGTTCGGTTTCCCGATCGGCAAAGCTTTGGATCATGGAAGGATTGTAACGCAGTGCGTTATATAACGCAACTCGTTATGGATGGTGCCTCAATGCACAAACTGCAACGTCGCAAGAAACAAGATAATCCCTAGCGCCATCACAAACGCAGCCCCTGCAATCTCGACCGTCGTCCCGATCTTCTCGCCCACCGTTCCATCGCCCGCGAGCTTCACGGCCAGCCCCTTCGCTGACACGGCCATGATGGCCAGCAGAGAGACGGTGATGGCGGTGCCGACGGACATGGCGAAGACGGAGAGGATGCCGCCGAGATAGAGGCTGTTGAGGAGCGAGAAGGTCACGACGATGATTGCGCCGGAGCAGGGGCGTAGCCCCACGGCGACGACGGCGGAGAAGGCTTCCTTGAGGCTGAAGTTCTCGCCGCCCAGCGATTGCGGGGAGGGCATGTGGGCGTGGCCGCATTCTTCGCAGAAATCGGCGACGGCCGTCTTGTTCGTCTTGGCCGTGCCGAGGAGGCCGGTCGGCTGGGCGGGGTCGGGGCTCAGGTTGAAACCCTTGAGGCTTGATTTGGCGGGCGCGAGGCGCTGGACCGCCGTGTGGTCGCAGGCGCAGTAGGCGTCGTCGTCATGGGCGTGGAACTGCATCCCTGCCGGCATGCCGGCCATGGCCGTGGTGCGGCGCGGCGCGGTCTTGAAGACGAGGCTGCGGACCTTGCGCACCAGCATCCAGAAGCCGAAGCCGGCGACCAGAAGATAGCTTGCCTGTTCGAGGAAGTCGGTGGCGTTGGTGAGCGAAATCGAGGTGCCGCGCAGGATGAGATAGGCCGCACCCACGACGAGCAGCGCGGTGAGGCCCTGCAGGAAGGATGAGATGATCGCGATGAGGATGCCGCGTTTCAGCTGGATCTCGTTGGCGATCATGTAGGAGGAGATGACGGCCTTGCCGTGTCCGGGGCCCGCGGCGTGGAAGACGCCGTAGAGGAAGGAGAGGCTGACCAGTGTCCAGAGCTTCCACGGGTCCTGGCGCATGGCGATGAGCGATTGCGTCAGCGCGCGATAAAAGGTCTGCTGCTGGACATTGACCCAGGCGAGGAAGGGTCCGCCGAAGCCGGATGTGTTGAAGGAGGGCTCGGCGGTGCCGATGCCGAGCGGCGAGCCGGCATGGGCTGCGAGCGGCGCAAGCAAGGCCGTGGCGGCAAGCGCCAGGGCGATGCGGCGAGCGGTCTTTGCGGTCAGCATGTCACTTCGATCCGCGTTGCGAAGAGCTTGGACATGGTTGTTCCCATCGGGTCGTTGAAGAAGGCTTGCGTCAGCGTCTTCTGGTTCTGCGCGATGACTTCGTCGGGGTTCGGGCGGACCACCTTGTGCTGGCAGGCCTTGAAACCATTGCCGTCGACAACGATGTCCTTGTCGGTGGCGAAGTCAAGCGAGGTGTAGAGCGTCGGGTCCCAGACGCCGAAGGTCATGTCGCCTTTCAGCGGCATGGGGGTTGCCGGCTTGACGGCGAAGAACATGAGAAGCTGTCCGTCCTTGTAGTCGACATTGATGACATCGGGTGGCGCGATGTCGATCTTCTTCCCGTTCTGGGTGATGTTCGTATAGTAGTCGAAGTCGGCCAGCGACTCCTTCACCGTCTTGCCCACGGCCTTCAGCTCCTCGGGGTCCAGCTTCAGGTTCTTGTTCTTGTCGAAATCGAGAAGGACGGTCGAGGAGAAGACCTCGTCGAATCGCCAGACATTGCGCAGTTCCTTCACATTGCCGTCGTCGCCGGCGACCACTTCCAGCCTCGCCTCCACGAAGATATGCGGATGGGCAAAGGCGGCCGCCGGGGCGAGAAGGCCCATCAGCGTCGTTAAAATGGCAAGCTTGCGGGTCATGGAACCATCGTCTGTCAAAAGGTCATGCGCGTGTTCAGGGCTCTGATTGGTCCTCAATCTGGACGAAAATGAGCCCGCGTACACGGTGCATGATGTCGCGGCACCATGTCACGACCGGCAGGAGCGGCAAAGTTACAATTTCTTAAACCACGACTGCAGGAAGTCGACGAAGGTGCGCACCTTGGCCGGCAGGTGGCGGCGATGCGGGTAGACGGCATAGATGCCGCGATCGCTCGGCAGGTACTCGTTGAACAGCACGACAAGCTCGCCGCTCGCGATATGCTTGCGCGCGACGAAATCGGGCAGCAGCGCAACGCCGAGGCCGGCGAGCGCGCCGCGCAGCGTCGCCGTCGGGCTATTCACCTCGATCGGACCGGAAACCTGCACGGAGAAGGAAGAGCCATCCGGCTCGAAGAAGCGCAGCACGCCCTTGCGGCGGCTGTTGGAGTCGATCAGGCAAGGGACCTGCGACAGGCCCGTCGGGTGATCAAGGTCCTTGTGGCGGGCCAGAAAATCCGGCGTCGCGCAGATATTGAGACCGAAGTCGGTGATCTTGCGGGCAATGAGGCCCGAATCCTCCAGCTTCGTCACGCGAATCGCGAGGTCGAATCCTTCCTCGACCAGATCGACGAAACGGTCCTCGGCCATGATCTCAAGTGAAAGGTCGGGATGCAGCTTGGCGAAGTCGATAAGGCAATGGCCGACATCGGCATCCACGAAGGTGCGCGGCACGGAAACCTTCAGCCGGCCCTTCAGATCCGCATTGTTTTCGCGCACGAGATCGGCGAGTTCGTCGATTTCCTTCAGGATTTCCGAGGCCGAGCGGTAATAGGTCTTGCCGGCTTCGGTGAGCGAAAATTGCCGGGTCGTACGGTTGAGGAGGAGGGCGCCAAGCTCGTCTTCCAGTTCGCGCACATATTTGGACAGCAGCGCCTTGGAACGTCCGAGCTTGCGGGCAGCGGCTGAGAAGCCCTCCGCGTCCACGACGTCGATGAAGGCCCTGATCCGCGTGAGAGTATCCATTTTGCCTCGCTAAATTTTTCAAGGAATATAAGTGCACCGTACGACCCATTTCAATCGTTGCAAAAAAAATGGCACGGATCAAAAAAACTCTTGATTACGACAGCGAATGTTCTTATCTCCGCGGTTGCCCAAAGTCGCACGTGCCTGTGGGTGTCCGCCGACCCTCGAACTGGGATTTAATCCCTAAGGTGAGGTTATCGGTAAGGTACCTGGAACTAACCGCTCCAGTCGCTATTCCGGCCAACCGGGAAATGCGAGGACATCTTGAAGCAACGACGGTGCGGGCCTTTCTGGTGTCTGCCGGCTTTCCAACAGCCGGGGTTACTGAAGAGGCACACCTTCATTGCCGGAAGTGCGGTCGGGTTCTCCCCTCCAATCCAAGGCAGACAAAGTGAATGATCGCTCGTCTACGAGCGTTTGTTCGTCATTTGCGTTTGCGTTTCGCTCAGGTTCCGGGGTCTCCACCGGCTGGTTCCTGCTCGGTTCGTCATCCGCGCTTTGTCCTTCGGGAATAGTTTGATTCTCGAAGCCATGCCGTTCCAACGCCCCGTTCGATGAACGTTCGGGTCGATGGGTAACTGACTCTGGATTTTTGGAGACCCGCCATGACCTCGCAGCGCATCCTCGACTTCTTCAAGACCCGCCAGCCGGAAGGTCCGTGCCTCGTCGTCGATCTCGATGTCGTCGCCGGCAATTTCAAGGCGTTTCGTCATGCCCTGCCGGACAGCCATATCTATTACGCGGTCAAGGCGAACCCCGCACCGGAAGTCCTGCGCCTTCTCGCAGGTCTCGGCTCCAATTTCGATTGCGCGTCCGTCGCTGAAATCGAAATGGCGCTCGACGCCGGCGCGACTGCTGCCCGCATCTCCTATGGCAACACCATCAAGAAGGAGCGTGACATTGCCCGCGCTCATGCGTTGGGGGTCAGCCTCTTTGCCGTCGACAGCCATGAGGAAGTCGAGAAGATCGCTCGCGCCGCCCCCGGCGCCCGCGTCTTCTGCCGCGTGCTGACCAATGGCGAAGGTGCCGAATGGCCGCTCAGCCGCAAGTTTGGTTGCGTGCCGCAGATGGCCGTCGACGTGCTCGTCTATGCGCATCAGCTGGGTCTCGAGTCGTTTGGCGTCTCGTTCCATGTCGGTTCGCAGATGACCAAGGTCGATGCCTGGGATGCGGCGCTGTCCGACGCCAAGCGCGTTTTCGTCTCGCTCGCCAAGCAGGGCATCGAGCTGAAGATGGTCAACATGGGCGGCGGCTTCCCGACGAAGTACCTGAAGGACGTGCCGACCGCACAGGCCTACGGCCAGGCGATCTTCGCGTCGCTCTCCCGGCATTTCGGCAACCGGATCCCGATGACCATCATCGAGCCGGGCCGCGGCATGGTCGGCAATGCAGGCGTGATCAAGGCGGAAGTCGTCCTGATTTCGAAGAAGTCGGACAATGACGAACACCGATGGGTCTTCCTGGACATCGGCAAGTTCGGCGGCCTGGCCGAGACGATGGACGAAGCCATCCGCTACCCGATCCGCACGGAGCGCGATGCCGACGACATGGGCCTCTGCGTGCTGGCCGGCCCGACCTGCGATTCGGCGGATGTTCTTTACGAGAAGAACATGTATCCGCTGCCGCTCTCGCTCACCATCGGTGACGAGGTGCTGATCGAAGGCACGGGCGCCTACACGACGACCTATTCGGCCGTCGCCTTCAACGGCTTCGACCCGCTGAAGTCCTACTGCATCTGATCGTTCCGCCCCGGATGAGCCGGGGCGTTTCATGCCGGCCCCGAAACCGTCACAAAGCCTTCATCTGCCGTTCAGGCAGGATCGGCTAGAACGGTTTCCAGGCTGAATTGAAACAGGTTGAGAAGCAGATCGGTCGATGTCGACCACCGCCGTCGCCCTCTCCGGGGCGCGGCATTCACCCAAAATATCCGGGCCGCATTGAGCGGTATTGAAGTTCGGGAGGCCACGATGGCCCTTGTTCTTGATGTCCTTCGCGCGCAAAACGCGCCTGAATTCACCGTCGAGCCGGAAGCTGCCGGCGATGTCGTCGCCCGCGAGCGCCTGCTCGATGCCGCCATGGGGCCGAACCGCCGCAAGAAGTCGTCCGAGAAGATTCGCCGTGGCCGCCTGCCCGCCGAAGGTCTGGCCTTCGTTGCCCGCGACCGCGCCGGCCACGTGATCGGCACGGTCCGCCTGTGGAACGTCCATGCCGGGATCACGCCGGGTGGCGCGCCGCTGCCCGCCCTGCTGCTCGGACCCCTGGCCGTCGATGCCGCCCATGAAGGCAAGGGCATTGGCGCGGCGCTGATGCGTGCGGCCATCTTCGAAGCCCGCCGCCTCGGTCATGGCGCCATCCTGCTCGTCGGCGATGCACCTTATTACGAGCGCTTTGGCTTTTTTGCCGACAAGACCGCCACGCTGATGATGCCCGGCCCGTTCGAACGGGCGCGCTTCCTCGCGCTGGAGCTGGAAGACGGCTGGTTGAAGGGCGCCGCCGGCGTCCTCGTGCCCTGCGGCCGCAAGCTTTCGGTCGCCCCGATCAAGAAGGCGGCCTGAACCGTCCGAGTTCATGCGTCTGATTATGCCGGTTCCGAAAGGGGCCGGTATTTTTGCGTCCGGAGGCGTGCAGCGCGCAGGCCGGACGAGGACTCGCGGACATTGCAGCGGGTTTGTTACAAAGCCTGTCGCAAAAGGGGCTCGCGCGGGTCGCGCCGCCGCATCTGCGCAATTATGGTTAATCTTTTGATAAGATTTGCTTTTCTGGATCGTCTCCATGCCCCGGATTGGGCTGTCATATATCCTTCATACAAGTGTCACATAAGCGTAACTCCTGGAGCCTAATGAACCCCCGAAGCCGTGGTCCTTGAGAGAGAGGGGGCGGCCTGAAGGAAATACCATCACGTACAGGGAGAACTGCCGTGAACCTCATCCGCAAATTCGCAGTCGGCGCCGCCGCTGCCGCTCTCAGCCTCACGCTCGCCGGCGCATCTTTCGCAGCCGACATCACGGGCGCAGGCTCCAGCTTCATCAACCCGGTCCTGTCCAAGTGGGCTGAAGGCTACAAGGCCGCCACCAGCAACACCGTCAACTATCAGTCCGTTGGTTCGGGCGCCGGCATCAAGCAGCTTCTCGCCAAGACGGTTGTCTTTGGCGCGACCGACAAGCCGATGAGCGATGGCGATCTCGAGAAGAACGGCCTTGCCCAGTTCCCGATGATCTCCGGCGGCATCGTCGTCACGTACAACATCGACGGCGTGAAGCCGGGTGAACTGGTCTTCGACGGCGAAACGCTTTCCGGCATCTTCCTTGGCAAGATCACCAAGTGGGACGACGCTGCTCTCAAGAAGCTGAACCCCGACGTCAAGCTGCCCTCCACGCCGATCTCCGTCGTCTACCGCGCTGACGGTTCGGGCACGACCTTCAACTTCACGAACTACCTCTCGAAGGTTTCGCCGGAGTGGAAGGAAAAGGTTGGTTCTGACACGGCCGTTCAGTGGCCGGTCGGCTTCGGCGCCAAGGGTTCTGAAGGCGTTTCCACGACGGTTGCCCAGACCGCCGGTTCGATCTCCTATGTCGAGTACTCCTACGTTGTTGCCAACAAGATGGGCTTCTCGAAGATGAAGAACGCCGCTGGCAAGATCGTTGAGCCGAAGCTCGACACCTTTGCCGCTGCCGCTGCCAACGCTGACTGGAAGGGCGCGAAGAACTTCAACGTCATCGTCACGAACCAGCCGGGCGACAACACCTGGCCGATCGCCGCATCGACCTGGGTTGTTCTCTACAAGCAGCCGGCCGACAAGGCTCTGAACAAGGGCGCTCTCGACTTCTTCAAGTGGGCCTATGAAAAGGGCCAGAAGGACGCCACCACGCTCAACTACGTTGCTATCCCGGATGCCGTCGCCAAGGTGGTCATGGAATCCTGGGACAAGGACTTCGCAGCGAAGTAATCGGCACATATCGCGAAATTGGCGGACAGGGATGATCTCTGTCCGCTTTTCATGACCGGGACAGGGGTTGCAGAATGGTCGATGCGACAAACGCGGCAGAGTTTTCGAGGGTGGACGTTTCTGCCATCACGAAGACCTTCAAGCTGCAGGACCGTATATTCTTCTTCATGACACTGGCATCGGCCGCACTGGTCGTCCTGATGCTGCTCGCCATTCTCGTCGTTCTCGTGATCGACGCTCTGCCGACCTTCCAGACATACGGCCTGTCCTTCCTCTGGGGCACGACATGGAGTGCCCCGACCGAGAAATTCGGTGCCGTGCCTGCCGTCATGGGCACGCTGATCAGTTCGCTGATCGCCATGCTGATCGCCGTGCCGCTTTCCTTCGGCATCGCCATTTTCCTGACGGAACTCTGCCCTGGCCCGCTGCGCCGCCCGATCGGCACCGCGATCGAACTTCTGGCAGGCGTTCCCTCCATCATCTACGGCATTGTCGGCCTCTTCGTGCTCGTGCCGCTGATGCAGCTCTACATCCTGCCCTTCCTGATCGCGACGGTCGGCCAGGTTCCGGTCATTGGCTACCTGTTCCAGCCGCCGGCACCGGGCGTGGGTCTTCTGACGGCCAGCTTCGTTCTCGCCATCATGGTTCTGCCCTTCATCACCGCGATCACCCGCGACGTGTTCCTGACCGTTCCGCCGATGCTGCGTGAATCCGCCTACGGCATGGGCATGACGACCTGGGAAGTCGCCCGCAACATCCTGATCCCCTATACGCGCCGCGGTCTCGTCGGCGGCGTCATGCTGGGTCTCGGCCGCGCGCTCGGCGAAACCATGGCCGTCACCTTCGTGGTCGGGTCTGTCACCCGCCTGCAGTCGTCGATCATCTCGCCTTCGACCACGATCTCGGCGCAGATCGCCAACACGTTCGGCGAGGCCGACGGGTTGCAGCTTTCGAGCCTCATCGCCCTTGGCCTCCTGCTCTTCATCCTGTCGTTCTGCGTGCTTGCGCTGGCGAAGTGGATGATCGGCCGCTCTGACTCATTCTGAGGATCGACCCATGGAAGATACCATTCGTCAGAACATCATGTCGCGGCGCTACGGGCGTAATCGCCTGATGATGACGCTTTCCGTCGTCGCCGCCGGTCTCGGCATGTTCTTCCTTGCCGTCATCCTCGGCACGCTGCTTTACCACGGGATTTCGTCGCTCAGCCTCGATGTTTTCACCATGACCATCCCGGCCGAAGGTTCGCGCGGCGGTCTGCTCAACGCGATCTACGGCACCGTCCTGGTGACCTTCTTCGCGATCCTGATTGCCGCTCCGATCGGCATTCTCGCCGGCACTTACCTGATCGAATACGCCAACGGTTCGAAGTTGGCGGAAGTGGCGAAGTTCATCAACGACATCCTGCTTTCGGCCCCCTCGATCATCATCGGCGTCTTCGTCTATGGTGCGATCGTCGTGCCGATGCGCGGTAACTCCGCCATTGCCGGCATCGCGGCGCTGGCACTGATCGCGCTACCGGTGGTCAACCGCACGACGCAGGACATGCTGCTCCTGGTGCCGAACGCGCTGCGTGAAGCCACGGCCGCGCTCGGTGCACCGCGCTGGAAGGCGATGACGCACGTCATCTACCGTTCGGCCTGGACGGGCATTCTGACCGGGATCCTGCTCGCCGTTGCCCGCATCAGCGGCGAAACCGCCCCCTTGCTCTTCACCGCCGGTTATTCCAAGTTCATGAATGCTGGCTTCACGGGTCCGATTGCCACGCTGCCGGTCGCCATTAACACGCTTGCCGCCGATCCGGGTGAAGACCTGAAGCGTCTGGCCTGGGCTGGTGCGCTGATCATCACCGTCGCGATCCTCGCCATCAACATCCTTGCCCGCCTAATGGGCGGCCGCCGCCAGTGACGCGGACGCAACGATAGGAATGGAATTATGAATATGACCGATATGAATTCCCAGAGCGTCATCCAGAACCGCGGCGGTTCCTTCGGCCCGGCCGATCTTGAAATGCCGGTGAAGGTCGAAGTCAAAAACCTCGACTTCACCTACCAGAACGGCCATCGCGTTCTGAAGAACGTCAACATGAAGATCCGCGACAAGACGGTCACGGCCTTCATCGGTCCTTCGGGCTGCGGCAAGTCCACGCTGCTGCGCACCTTCAACCGCATGTACGATCTCTATCCGGGCCAGAAGGTCGAGGGCGAGATCCTGCTCGACGGCAAGAACATCCTGGCCAAGGACGTCGACCTGAACAACCTGCGCGCCAAGGTCGGCATGGTGTTCCAGAAGCCGACGCCGTTCCCGATGTCGATCTACGAAAACATCGCCTTTGGTATCCGTCTGTACGAGAAGATCTCGAAGTCGGAGATGAACGACCGCGTCGAGTCGGCACTGACGGAAGCGGCTCTGTGGAATGAAGTGAAGGACAAGATCAACCAGTCGGGTCTCGGTCTCTCGGGCGGTCAGCAGCAGCGCCTCTGCATCGCCCGCGCCATCGCCGTGAAGCCTTCGGTGCTGCTCCTCGACGAGCCGGCCTCGGCGCTCGACCCGATCTCGACGGCGAAGATCGAAGAGCTGATCGAATCGCTCCGTTCGCAGTACTGCATCGCCATCGTGACGCATAACATGCAGCAGGCGGCCCGTACGTCCCAGTACACCGCGTTCATGTATCTCGGCGAACTCGTCGAATTCGACTCGACCGACAAGCTGTTCAGCGCGCCGAGCCAGCAGCGCACGAGCGACTACATTACCGGCCGCTTCGGCTGAGTGGACCAGTACGGAACGTTTGACGTTCCTGCCGGCGGGTTGTCTGGAGGCGACCCGCCGGTTTTTTGTTTTGAGCGTTTGATTACGGATGGGAGATCGGCTGAAGTTCTGCCGCGCCGCCCCCTCACCCGCCTCCGCTTCGCTCGGCGACCTCTCCCCGGAGGGGCGAGGGGAACGGCGAGGCTGCGGCAAACTCCCTCTTCTCCCCACCGGGGAGAAGGTGGCCCGAAGGGTCGGATGAGGGGGTAGCGTCTCGCGCGGATTTCGTTTCTTCTCGGATAGTCACGGATACCGATGCTGCCCGCCGCGGAAGTCGCTCACCGTCAGCGCGGCACCATCTGCCGCATGCTCCGCCGCATTCACATAGGCCTTGCCGTGACCGCCCGGAATGTCGAGCACGTAATGCGGCTGACAGAGGCCAGAGAGCCGGCCGCGCAGAGACGCCACCAGCGCCTGGCCTTCCTCGACCGCCAGGCGGAAGTGCGACGTTCCGGGCGCAAGGTCGGGATGGTGCAGGTAATAGGGCTTGATGCGGTTTTCGACGAAGGTCCGCATCAGCTCAGTCAGAACCTCGGCATCGTCGTTCACGCCCTTCAGCAGTACCGACTGGCTGACCATGGCAATGCCGGCATCGGTCAGTCGTGCGCAGGCCCTGCGTCCAGCCTCGGTGAACTCGTCCGGATGGTTGGCGTGGAGCGCCACATAGACGGTCTTGCCGGTGGCGCGGAGCAGCGCGGTCAGTTCCTCCGAAATCCGTTCCGGATCGACCAGCGGCACGCGGGAATGGATACGGACGACCTTGACGTGGTCGATCCGGCTCAAGGGTTCCAGCAGCTTCTCCAGCCGGCGCGGCGAAAGCACCAGCGGGTCGCCGCCGGTGAGGATGACTTCCCAGATTTCCCGATGCTCGCGGATATAGGCGAGTGCCGCGCCTAGCTTTTCCGCCGCCAGCAGCCCGTCTCCGGCGGGGCCCACCATCTCGCGGCGGAAGCAGAAGCGGCAATAGACCGGGCAGACATGCACGGCCTTCAGCAACACGCGATCCGGATAGCGATGCACGACGCCTTCGACGGGCGTGAAACGCCTGTCGGAAATCGGGTCTGCACTTTCTTCCGGCAGCGTGTCGAGTTCGCGCGCATCGGGGATGAACTGCCGCGCCATGGCGCTGTCGGGCCCCGCGCGCTCGATCAGCGCCGCCATTTCCGGCGTCACGGCGACGGCATAGCGTGCGGCGACGGCCTCCAGGGCAGGGGAGGGCTCTGCGAGCCCCGCCATGGCGAGATCGTCCAGCGAGTTGAGCGAAACACCAGCCTTGATCATGGCCCGAACTCCGCCACAAATTCCGCGACTGGCGTCCAGATCACATCCTCGATCCGACGCGCGCCGGTCGCCAGCATGGCCAGCCGATCGAAGCCGAGTGCGATACCGCTGGCCTCGGGCATGATTTGGAGGGCGGCGAGAAAGTCCTCGTCCAGCGGATAGCGTTCGCCGTAAATGCGGGCCTTCTCGGCCATTTCCATCTCGAAGCGGCGGCGCTGTTCGGCGGCGTCGGTGAGTTCGCCGAAGGCGTTCGCCAGCTCCACCCCGCAGGCGTAGAGCTCGAAGCGCTCGGCGACGCGGGCGTCCCTCGGCGCGCGGCGGGCCAGTGCGGCCTCTGCCACCGGATATTCGCAAAGGATCGTGGCACGACCCTGTCCCAGATGCGGTTCGACCCTGCCGACGATCACCTTGGAGAAGAGATCGGCCCAGGTGTCGTCATCGGAAACGGAGAGGTTTCTGGTGCGCATCTGCGCCGCCAGCGCCTCGCGGTCGGTCGTGCCGTCGGCATGGATGGTCGCCAGCAGGTCGATCCCGGCGTGACGCTCAAAGGCCTCCGCCACTGTCAGCCGTTCGGGCGCAGCAAAGGGGTCGCATTCATGACCGGCGAAGCGGAAGCGGTCGATGCCGGTGGTCCTTGCTGAGAGTTTCAGCAGGTCTGCGCAGTCGCTCATCAGCTGGTCATAGGTCTCGCCGGCGCGATACCATTCCAGCATGGTGAATTCGGGGTGGTGGAGTGGTCCACGCTCGCGGTTGCGCCAGACATGGGCGAAGGTGCAGAGCCGTTTCTCGCCGGCGGCCAGCAGCTTCTTGGCGGCGAATTCCGGCGAGGTGTGGAGATAGAAGGGGAGCGCGCGGCCGTCGATGGTCAGCGCCTGCGTCTCAAAGGCATGCAGATGCGCCTCGTTGCCGGGCGAGACCTGCAGCGCCGCCGTCTCCACTTCCACGAAATCGCGCTCGGCAAACCACGCCCGAAAGGCCGCCATGAGCCTGTTCCGGCCCATCAGGAAAGGCCGCCGGTCGGCGTGGATATGCGGCTGCCACCAGGGGCTGGCGCTGGTCATGGCTCGGTTCACCTGTCGCTCCGGGCGAATTCTTCGCGCCCGGACTGGCGTTTTCATCGAAATTGCGTTAGTGCGGCCCGCAACGGAATTTAAGAACGCGCGCGGGGCCTTCCGGTCCTTTAAGGTGCGTTTCATCGAGATACAAGGACGTCTTATGGTCAAGATCATCGCCTCGTCGGTCCGCAAGGGCAATGTCCTCGAAGTCGAGGGCAAGCTTTATGTCGTTCTGACCGCCCAGAACTTCCACCCCGGCAAGGGCACGCCGGTCACGCAGGTCGACATGCGCCGCATCGTCGATGGCGTGAAGGTGTCGGAGCGCTGGAAGACGACGGAACAGGTCGAGCGCGCCTTCGTCGAAGATACGGCCCATTCCTACCTCTACAACGACGATGAAGGCTTCCACTTCATGAACCCGGAATCCTATGACCAGCTGGTCATGGACAAGGAATCCGTTGGCGATGCCGCTGCCTATCTCGAAGAAGGCATGAGCGTCATCCTCTCGGTTCATGAAGGCCGCGCGCTGGCACTCGAACTGCCGCGCCACGCGACGCTCGAAGTCATGGAAACCGAACCGGTCGTCAAGGGCCAGACCGCCTCTTCGTCCTACAAGCCGGCGATCCTGTCGAACGGCGTCCGCACGCTCGTCCCCGGCCACATCACCCCCGGCACGCGCGTCGTCATCCTCACGGAAGACGGCTCGTATGTGGAACGCGCCAAGGATTGATCCTTCGCGGCATCGTTTGCCGAACCATCGCTTTAAATGACAAAGGGCGCTCAACCCGGATCGGGGAGCGCCCTTTGCTTTTACCCGGACAATCGCGAACGCGCAGCCGAACGGCGCAGCAGGCGATCTTCGATGACGGGTGGTGAGTGATAGATAAGAGGGCGGGCCGGGATTTCAAGGGTTGCCTCCTCCTCTCCCCTTGTGGGAGAGGATAGCTCGCCCCAAGAGCCGGAGGCGATTGGTTTGGCGAGCTTGGTGAGGGGGATTTGCGGCAGACGTCGTGGACAAATCTACCCCCTCACCTGGAAAATCTAGCACTTACCGGTCCGCTAATATGCTGATTTTCCTTCCTCTCCCACA
>UBMP01000027.1 GCA_900466575.1 Hyphomicrobiales bacterium
GATGGGGTGAGGGCGATGGCAACCAGCATCAGCCCCACCAAGCTTGAGCGGAAACGAGCCTGAAGATCCGCCTCTGTGGCGCTGATCCTGTCTTGTCTCGCTCTCGCCGCGGGTCTCGCCATCGTCCTGGTCGCCAGCCGGTTCCTCCAGCTGCCTGCTTAATTCCTTCTCACCGCATGCGAAGTCCCGCTGCGATTGTTCGCAGCGGCTTTTGCCATGACCGCGCTCGAAACGTGCCCTGCACGATCTCAAAATTATCGCTTGATCCTCTAGTCGCTAGAGGATGTAGGCATAAGAAAAAGAGATCAAGGAGGTTATCATGGCGACGGCACCGGGCAAGATCCGCTATCGCGTGGAAGGTATGGATTGCGCGAGCTGCGCCGCCAAAATCGATACGGCGGTTCGCAAGTTGCCGGGCATCGTGGATGTTTCCGTCTCTGCAACGGCCGGCACAATGACCGTCAACTTCGCCGGCGAAGACCATCTGCCCGCCGTTGAAAAAACGGTTCGGAAGCTGGGTTACAGCGTGACGGCAAAGGGCATTGCCCAGGCCCCGAAGCAAGAGACATCCGAACATGGGCAGAATGACCAGGGCCAGCCTGATCACGCAGAGGACACGTGCGGTTGTTGCCATCACGACACTCATGATCACGCGGGGCACGATCACGGTGGCCACGTTCACGAAGCGCATCACCATCATCCTGCGAGTGGCGGTTCCGGAAGCCCTTCAGAACTCGGCCTGCATGGTCATGACCATGGCCCGACCGATGGTCCATGGTGGCGCTCGAAAAAGGCGCAGCTGACGATCGCCAGCGGCATGGCGTTGGTTGCCGCCTATATTGTTGGCCATCTCGTGCCGACAGTCGCTTCCTATGCCTTTGCGGTCGCGATGCTTGTCGGTCTTGTTCCGATCGCGCGGCGGGCGCTTTCTGCGGCGCTTGCCCGTATTCCCTTCACCGTTGAAACGCTGATGACGATCGCTGCTGTGGGGGCCGTCCTGATCCATGCGAGCGAGGAGGCGGCAGCTGTGGTGTTCCTGTTCCTCGTGGGGGAACTGTTGGAAGGGGTCGCAGCCGAACGCGCCCGCGCGAGTATCCAATCGCTGACAGCACTTGTTCCGAAGTCGGCGCTCCTTGAGGAGGGGGGACGCACACGCGAGGTTCCGGCTGATACGCTCGCCATCGGCTCCACCATTATCGTCCGGCCGGGGGATCGCATCGCTGCCGATGGTGTGATTGTCGAGGGAGCAAGCGCCATCAACGAGGCGCCGGTCACGGGCGAGAGCGTGCCGGTTCTAAAGGAAAGGGACGCGTCCGTTTTTGCGGGAACGATCAATGGTGAGGCCGTTCTCAAGGTTCGCGTCACTGCCGCCGCGGCTGACAACACGATCGCGCGTGTCGTCAAGCTCGTTGAAGAAGCGCAGGAATCCAAAAGCCCCACAGAGCGGTTCATCGACCGTTTTTCGAAGTATTATACGCCCGGCGTCCTGATGGTGGGCGCGCTCATTGCCGTGGTTCCGCCGCTCGCCTTTGGCGCGTCGTGGGCCGAATGGATCTACAAGGGGCTTGCGGTCCTGCTGATCGGCTGCCCATGCGCGCTGGTGATTTCAACGCCTGCTGCCATCGCGGCCTCCCTATCCGCCGGCGCCCGGCGCGGGCTCCTCATGAAGGGGGGCGCCGTGCTCGAAGGGCTCGGCAAGCTGACGGCCGTGGCGCTCGACAAGACCGGCACCTTGACGGAGGGCAGGCCGACGGTCACCGACATCATTGCGCTGGCAAGGCCGGAGAGTGAGGTTCTCGCGCTGGCGGCGGCGCTCGAAGCCGGCTCCAGCCATCCGCTTGCGCAGGCGATTCTCGCGAGGGCCAACGCAGATGCCGTTGCTGTTCCTCGTGCCTCGCGTGCGAGGGCCATCGGAGGGAAAGGCGTGACGGCCTCCGTGGGCGAAGACGAGATTTTCCTCGGCTCGCCGCGCGCTACGCAGGAGCTTGTGTCGATGTCCGATGAGGTCAGTCGGGATATCCAGCGCCTTCACGACGAAGGCAAGACCGTCTCGGTCCTGCTTGTAGGGTCCGGCATTGCGGGCCTCTTGGCCATGCGAGACGAGCCTCGCCCGGATGCTGTGGATGGTCTGAAAGCGCTGAAAGGCCTTGGTATCAAGACTGTCATGCTGACGGGAGACAATAGCCGGACTGCGAAGGCGATCGGCGGACAGCTCGGTATGGACGACATCCGCGCGGAGCTTCTTCCCCAGGACAAGCAGAGGATTGTCGGTGAACTGAAGTCGGAGGGTTTTGTCGTCGGCAAGGTGGGTGACGGGATCAACGACGCGCCGGCGCTGGCCGCCGCCGATATCGGCATTGCCATGGGCGGCGGCACGGACGTGGCACTGGAAACGGCCGATGCCGCCGTGCTTCACGGCCGCGTCGCCGACATCGCGCGCATGGTCCAGCTTTCGCGAAACACGATGGCGAATATCGGCCAGAACATTACGATTGCGCTGGGTCTCAAGGCCGTGTTTCTCGTGACGACGGTGATCGGGCTGACAGGACTGTGGCCGGCCATTCTGGCCGATACGGGTGCGACCGTGCTTGTCACTCTCAACGCGTTGCGCCTCCTGTCACCCAGGTTCGACGGGGAGACGCGCTGAATTCGCCGCCCGGCCCGACGCGTTCGCCGGCCCGATCCGAGGCAACGGCGTTTCGTTGCGCTCAACCCACACTCGTGCTTGCGGGTGTGGTTAAAATAGCGTTAACTTCCCGGCAGGCCTGATCCCATGAGAGGCAGTTTTCGCATCTTTTGTGGGTAAGGCGTGCTGTGGCCATGATGGCCATGGCGCTGAGGGTGAGGGGGGCTCTAATATGTCCTCGCACCTCCAAGAGTTTTGCGTAGGACGAGTAGCGTTATGAAGACGTTGACGATCGATATCAGGCGGGCAGACCCTCAGGATGCGCGCGCAATTTCCGAGGCGCACCGGCAATCCTGGCAGCATACCTATGCCGGCCTCATTCCTCACAAGCCGTTGACAAAGATGATCGAGCGCCGCGGTGAGCGGTGGTGGCGGATCGCCTCGCGCGGGCCGGCAACGCTTCTCGTCGCAGAAGTTGCGGGCGAAATTGCCGGTTATGCGACGATCGGCCAGAACCGCGCCCGCGGACTTGCGCAGGAAGGCGAAATTTACGAGCTTTACCTGAAACCCGAATATCAGGGCATTGGTCTCGGATCGCGCCTTTTTGCGGAGGGTCGGTCGCTGCTTTCTTCGCTCGGTTACCGCGGGCTTGTCGCCTGGTGCCTTGAGGATTGCGATCTCACGACCCGCTTCTTCCGCAATCATGGCGGCGTGGACGCCGTGGAAGGGACGGAAGACTTCGGTGGGGCGGCGCTGAAGAAGCTCGGCTTCTTGTGGAACTGATCACTCGGCCTTGAGGCGATCCGGCAGGCTGTTACTCGGCGTACCGGCCTTCGGCCCCTTCGTTCCCGTCCACATCGGCTCGGTGTAGCCGCAGGCAAAGTCGCGGGCATTCTCGTCCGCAAGCTTGCGGGCGAGATCGTTTGCGTTGGGATTGGCCAGCGCATCGACGTAGCCGATGACGCAGGAGAGACCGTCCTCCTGCTGCGCTACGCGTGAGACGACGAGAACCTGCCCGGCATTCTTCGGCGATGATGCGCCGGTGGCGGGATCAGGGTTGTCGGTGAACCAGCGCTGGATCGCGGCAATCGGCTTGCCCGTTTCGTCCAGCCGCCACTCGATCGTCAGGTTGACATTGTTGAACTGAGCGAAGGATTCGAAACTGTCCTCGATGAGATTCCTGGCAGCCGGTCCGTATCGCAGGCTCTGGCGCAAATCGTCTTCCGCGAAATAGACGGGATAGGATTTGTAACCGGCGCATTTCATGCGCCCGCCTGCCTCGCCACTTGAAAGCTTCTTGCAGTGATCGAGATCGAGTTTCGTGTAGGTGCTCGAATTAGCCGCTGCCGGTCCGGCTGCAAGCGCCGCCAGAATGAAGAGCGCATGTCCAGCATGCATGGTGTCGTCCCCTCTTGTCCCCGAGGCCAGCTTATCAAGAGGAAAGTGCCTGCGCCAGACGAGAGGCGCGCTCATTCGTGTTAAACATAGCCCATCGGCCATGTTGCGTCGCAGCGCATTTGCCTTTATCGACACAGCCGGAGAAATCACCGCCATAAGGGATGGATGAATGCGTATCGATGCAATTTCTATCGGCAAGAACCCGCCGGACGACGTCAATGTGATTGTGGAAGTGCCGGTTGGCGGTCACCCGATCAAGTATGAAATGGACAAGGAAGCCGGCGCGCTCATCGTCGACCGCTTCCTCTACACGCCGATGACCTATCCGGGTAACTACGGCTTCGTCCCGCATACGCTTTCGGAAGACGGAGACCCGGTCGACGTCCTCATCTGCAACACCCGCCCGCTGGTTCCCGGCTGCGTGATCAATGTGCGCCCGATCGGCGTCATGGTCATGGAAGACGATGGCGGCAAGGACGAGAAGATCATCGCCGTTCCGGTTCCGAAGCTGACGCAGCGCTATGACAAAGTCCTGAACTATACCGACCTGCCGGAAATCTCGCTCAAGCAGATCGAGCACTTCTTCGCACACTACAAGGATCTGGAACCCGGCAAGTGGGTCAAGATCGGTGGTTGGCAGGACGTTGACGTCGCCAAGCGCCTGATCGTCGAAGCGATCGAACGCTATAAGAAGTCCAAGTAAGCTTCTTTAAGACGTCAGAAGGCTGCCAAGCCTTTTTGCAATCTCCTCCGTATCGCCATCGATGCGGAGGATTTTTTTGCGCGCCGTGTCGCCCGAGATTACGGAAATCGAGGATTTGGGCAGCTTGAGAGACTTCGCCAGAAGTTCGATCAGCGCCTTGTTGGCCTTGCCCTTCTCCGGCACGGCCGTCACGCGAGCCTTGAGCAGCGTTTCGCCATCTGCCGTTGTTTCAGCACCGTCCAAGCCATCGCGACCGGCATTCGGCGTCAGTTTCACCGAAAGCCGGACGTGATCCGTATGGACCTGAAAGGGAAGGGCTTCGCCCATCAACGGCTGAGAAGCGCGCTGGCGATCGTTGTGTTCAGCAGTTGTTGCAGGAAGAAAAGGATGACCAGCACGACGAGCGGAGACAGATCGAGGCCACCCATGTTCGGCAGGATGCGGCGGATCGGACGATAGATCGGCTCGGTGACCTGGTAGAGCGAGCGGCCGATCATGTTGATGGCTTCGTTGCGCGTGTTGATCACGTTGAAAGCATAGAGCCAGGAAAAAATCGCCGATGCAATGACCAGGAACCAGATGATATTGATAATGAAATTCAGGGTCGCGATAACCGCCAGCATAATCCGCTCCAATCTTTCGATTGACAGTTATGTAGTCTTTGGCGACTAAACGGGCAAGGGCGGGTCTGCCATCCCCGTCAACATGCTTAATGGCGGCGTCGAAAGCGCTTGGCGATCTTCAAATGAGCGACGCGCTTTCGCTTCTTGCTTTCCGCATGTCGGTATCGCAAAACCGCGGCACACTTTTGCGCGACGTGCTTAAGCCCCCGAGGAAACATCCCCATGTCCGATCCCGTGACGCCTGTGAACCGGTTCGCCGCATTCCGTCACCGCGCCTATACGCTTTTCTTCTTCTCGCGCTTTCTCACATCCTTCGCGACCCAGATCGTCAGCGTTTCGGTCGGCTGGCAGATGTACGATGCGACCAAGAACCCGTTCTATCTCGGCTTGATCGGTCTCTTCCAGTTCCTGCCGTCGCTGGCGCTGGTTCTCGTCACCGGGTCGGTGGCGGACCGCTACAATCGGCGTGTCATCGTCTCGGCCTGCATGTTCGTGGCTTCCGTTGCCACCGCGCTTCTGCTCGGCATGACGCTGACGGGCACTTTTTCGCCGATGCCGGTTTTTGCCGTCATGCTGCTCTTCGGTCTGGAGCGGGCCTTCATGTCTCCTGCCGTGCAATCGCTTGCGCCGAATCTCATTCCGCCGGAAGACCTCTCCAATGCCGTGGCCTGGAACTCTTCCTCCTGGCAGGCAGCCACCATTATCGGCCCTGTCGCCGGCGGCCTGCTTTACGGGCTGGGTGCGGACATCGCCTATGCAGTCGCGCTGGCGCTGCTCCTCGTCAGCTCGGTTCTGGTCATCATGATCCCGAAGCCGGCGCAGCGCATGTCGCGCGAAAAGCCGACCTGGACATCGCTGCTCGCCGGATTCAGCTTCATCAGATCGGAGAAGATCGTGCTTGGCGCGATCTCGCTCGATCTGTTTGCCGTGCTGCTTGGTGGGGCGACCGCGCTGATGCCGATCTTTGCCCGTGACGTGCTGACTGTGGGTCCCTGGGGGCTCGGCCTGCTACGCTCCGCGCCGGGCGTGGGCGCTATCGTCACGGCAATCCTGCTCGCGAGTTTTCCCATCAAGCATCGGGCCGGCATGCTGATGTTCATCGGCGTTGCGATCTTTGGTGCAGGCACCGTGGTCTTCGGCCTGTCAACGTCGGTCTGGCTGTCGGTGGTTGCACTGGCGATCATGGGCGCGGCGGACATGATTTCCGTCTATGTCCGCGAGACGCTCATTGCACTCTGGACCCCCGACGAGGTGCGCGGGCGCGTTAATGCCGTGAACATGGTGTTTGTCGGGGCCTCGAACGAACTCGGCGAGTTCCGCGCCGGTACGATGGCATCGCTCATCGGGGCGGTGCCTGCCGTGGTGGTTGGAGGGGTCGGGACGCTCGCCGTTGCCGTCATCTGGGCGCTCTCGTTCCCGAAGCTGCGCAAGATCGACAGCCTCGACGCGCCGGTCGAAGAGCATTAGGCGGTTGGTTTCAGGCAATTGCGGACGCGAAAACCGTTTTCGACAGTCGGTGCAACTGCTTTAACTGTCGAGCGTGCGTCTTTCGCGGGCACGCTTCTCCGCCGCTATGCGCTGTTCGACCCGCTCGCGGCCATCGACTCCCAGAAGATCGGCGATGCGCCAGATGACGTGATCCTCGACCTCTGATTTTTCACCGTCGGCGTAGACAATATCCCACAGCAGCCCGACGAAAGCGTTGCGCCGCTCGATGGGCAATTCGCGCTTGAGCACGGTGGTGAACTGGAAGAAGTCCACCGCATCCTTTTCCGCCCGGTCGCCCGCTTCCAGCAGCGCGTTAAGCCTTGCGCCTTCCAGCCCGAATCGCGACCTGAAAAGATCTGCGACCACCGCGCGCTCTTCCGGCGTTACCTTGCCATCGGCGGCCATGACCTGGTTGCAGAGGGCGACGGCGGCAACGCGCACTTCAGTGACGTCGCCGTCGGCGTGGCCATGCCCGCCGACGATATCCTGCAGGAACGAGACAATCGTTTCAAACACTTGAAATCTCACTCCTCAAAAAAGCTTCAGCCGCGTCTTGCTGTCTTCGGTGGCGGGTGCCGCAGGAGCCTTGACGCCCGGGTCGTCAGGCGGGCGGCCAAAGAACGGTTCCACAGCGGCCCAGGACTTGCTCTCATCCTCGTCCTGAGCCGGCTTTGCCGGTCGGCCCGTGGGACGGGCGGACGTCTTTTCGGGTGCGTCCTTCGCAATCGGATTGACTGCAGACGCAGGCTCGGGTGCCGGTTCGGTCTTGATGGGCTTCGGTGACGGCTCAGGCTCTCCAAAAACGTGGATCTCCGGCGTCGGTGCTGCCGGGCGCGGCGTATTGACCGGCGGCAGGGACAGGAAGGCGACTTCGGCGGTCAGCGGCTCATGCTCGATGGCTGTTCCGGCCTGGCGTTCCAGCTTCCTCCATTCGAAGGCGTCGATTCGGCCCGTGACCGGCGATAGCGGGAGCCAGACTTGCGAAACGAAACCGTCCGCGATCCAGGCCGGGTCCTGCGGGGCGCGGCGAGCCATCGACATCCAGTGGCGGACCCGAGCCTGATCGCCGGTTTCCTCCTCCTCTATATCGGCCAGAAGCAGGAAGACGCTCTCGCGCATGTCGAGCCTGGCTGCGGCCTCGGCCTTGTCGCGGGCAGTCCGGAAATCGCGGATGTCGAAGGCCGCGGCAGCGACAGCATAAAGGGCTTCATAGGCCTCCGGCTGAGCGGTCTCGAGCTTGATGGCCCGCCGGAGCCGCTCGTCGGAGGTCAGGCTGCCCTGCGCGTGGACATAGCTCGTCGCGACATCGGGATGCGGCGCGGCCTTCCACAGACGTTCGAGAACGGCCGAGGCCTTGCGAAGGTTTCCTTCGCGATAGAGCGCCTTCGCGGCCACGATGCCGGCCGGGATCAGCGACGGTTCCAGACGGAGCGCGTGCTGGGCATCGTCGCCCGCTGCCTTCGGGTTGCCATCGAGGGCGGCCGCCGCCCTGGCAGTCAAGAGAACTGCCTTCTTGCGGTTTGCCTCATCCTTGCCGATCGCGCCCGAGAGGCGATACTGCTCCAGAAGTTTCAGGGAGTCATCGAAAAGACCAAGACGCATCTTCGCTTCAAGGGTTGCCTCGGCAGCCCAGGGCAGATGGGGCGCCTTTTCCACGGCGCGTTCGGCATATTGGGTGGCCGCTTCGTCGGCGCCGAGGCGTTTTGCTTCGAGATAGAGGCCACGGAGACCAAGTTCGCGGGTTTCAGGGTCTTCCGCCATCTGCTCGAACTTGCGGCGCGCCTCGTCGTTGCGGCCTTCAATGAGATTGGCCTGCGCCTCCAGAAGGTGGATCAGCGGCTCCTGATCGGCACTCAGCAAACCCTTGGCGCGGGCGTTCATCTTGCGTGCGGTCGCCGCATCGCCAGCACTCGCGGCAATGAGGCCTGTGGAGAGCGCTTGGTAGCCGCGGTCGCGCTTGCGAGCGCGGAAATAGCGGTTGATCGAGCGGGGTGAGGTCCAGATCGTCCGGATGAGCCACCAGATGAACATGATCACCGCAATGAGCGCGACGATCAGTGTCACGGCCACCATGACGCTCATTTCAATCTGCTGACCCTGCCAGACGATGGTGAGGTCGCCGGGACGTTCCGCCAGCCAGGAGAAGCCGGCTCCGAAAGCGAGGACGAGGATTACGAAACCGAGAAACTTGAGCATCTTCGTCGCTTACCCCTGCTTGCCAGTCGTCTTGACTGCATGTTCGAGCGCCTGGGCGACCAGTCCCTCGACCTTCACGCGTCCCTCGAGAGCGGCATGATAATCCTGCCCTGCTGCCTTGAGATTGTCAGGCAGCGTGTCCCACTCCTTGAGCGCGCCCGGCAGGTCGTTGTTCTGTAGCTTGTCGCCGATGCGGGCGATGATGGCGTCGGGGCTGGTGCCTTCGACATTGCCGACTGGACGAACCTTGATGACGGAGAAGGCGCTCTTGAACAGTCTGTCGCTGAGGCTCTGGCCGGCGACGGGCTTGTTCAGCACAGCGAGCATCTGGTCGGCGGCATCCGGGTAGCGCTTGATGAGATCCGAACGGGACGGTACGCCCTTGACCGCAAAGGCCTGCAGTGCGGCCACGGATTCGTCATTCGGCGCGACGCTGGCGAGCGTCTGCAGTTCCGCCTGGAATGGCCCGCCGCGATCGATGGCTGCCTTGAGGCCAGCCGAGGCGATGGCGCGGGCGACATCCACGTCATCGCGCGGCGCGTTGACCTTGGCTTCCGTCTGCTGGAGGCGATTGGCGACCGAGGCCATCTCTGCTTCGACCTTGTCCATCTTGCCGGCCGTCTCGTCCAGCTTGCCCTTGATGGCAAGCACGTCGGTCAGGTCGCCGACCGGCAGCTTCGACATTGCCGTCTCGATATTCTTCAGGCGGTCCTCGACCGGGCCGAGATCCGTGACGGGCGGATTGGCGGCCTTTTTCTCGACGTCCGCGAGCTTCTGCTGAAGGCTCGCGATCTGGCCGGCATAGTCGGGCAGCTGAATCTTCTCGGCGGGGCCCAGATTGGGAATGAAACCGGCATATTGGGCAGCGCCGGCGCCCACCAGCACGATCAGGCCGCCGACAATGCCCGCCGCAACCAGACCTGCGCCGCCGCCATTGCCGCTGCGTTTTACGGGTGATGGGGCACTATCGCTCGGGGTTGCTGCCTGCGGTGAGGGCTCATTGACGGGCTCGGGCGAGGGCGCGGATGCCGATGTGGTTTCGCCGGCTGTGTCTACTCGTTCTGCAGGCTCAGCCATCGCTTCGGTTTTGGCGGTCTCGTCCGGCGGCGTGACGATCCGTTCGGCCTCGAGGTCGATCGTCTGCGGCTCGTCCGACTTGCGGGAGCGGCGCGGCGGGTTTCCGTTGGACATGGCGACCTCTTCGATTGTCTTCTCTGCAAAGGTAATCAGGCTTTCCAGTTCAGAAAACCCCTTCGCGGGTATTTGATGGCGAGTCTGTTACAAAAGTTCAAACAAGCTTGATTCATGCGGGCGTACGGCGGATTTTGTCCGGCCTCTCATCGCTGCAGGAACGGCCGCGGCAATGGCGGGGCTGAGACACAGGAATTTAATATCCCGTGTCTCCTTAAGGAATGATTCACCGAGCTCGAAAAACCGGCGCGCCGTCTCCGCGGAATAGAGAAGAACGGCCTCGGGCTGTTGCTGAAATGCGGCCTGCAAAATGTCCCCCG
This sequence comes from Hyphomicrobiales bacterium, assembly GCA_900466575.1. GTDB lineage: Bacteria > Pseudomonadota > Alphaproteobacteria > Rhizobiales > Rhizobiaceae > Ensifer_A. The sequence goes on from UBMP01000027.1 coordinate 10,546, forward strand.
TCACATCGATCGGCTTCATCCTGTAGCAGACGATGACCTTCACGGGGAAACGCGCGGCGGCCAATTCCTGTTCCAGTCGCGGCGAGCGGGGTTCGCCAGCAAGATAGAGCAGCATTGGCTTCGGCTCATTCGCAAAGCGTTCACGCAGAGCCGCGGCGAGCGCGGCGCCGTCCCCATCGGCGGTTTCGACGTGTGAGAACCCCGCGCTTTCTGCAGCTTTGGCCGTCGTTTTCCCCACAGCGAATAGGGGCGTTTCGGCGAGTTCTCCGGCAGAGCCGAGAGCCCTGACCGCCTCCGCGCTCGTAACGAGAACCGCCGCGACATCCTTAGAGGCACGCGCCCTTGCCACGCCTTCGGGATCGTGCTCTGCCGCAAACAGCGGCAGGAAGATCGGCTCGTGACCCAGCGCTTTCAGCCGCTCCCCCGTGCGCACGGCGCTCTGTTCCGGCCGTGTCACGAGAATGCGCATGTCAGGTCCAGTCGGAGAAGAAGCCGGGGCCGGCCTTGTCGCGGATCTCTTCGCCGGCACGGCGGCCGATTGCCGCGGCCTCGCTTGCCCTGCCTTCGGCGCGGATTTCGTGGAAGCGCGAACCGTCTGGCGTGAGGATCATGCCGTGAAAGGTGATCTGATCGCCTTCGACTTTCGCGAGACCGGCAATCGGCGTGCGGCAGGAGCCGTCGAGTGTCGCAAGGAATCCGCGCTCGCAGCCAACCGTCGTCCATGTCGCCGGATCGTTGATGGCGGCAATGAGATCGTCGGTGCGCTTGTCGCCCACCCGGCTTTCGATGCAGATCGCGCCTTGCGCCGGGGCCGGCGGGAAATGTTCGGGGTCGAGCACTTCGGTCGCCACATGCGCCTTGCCGAGGCGATTGAGGCCGGCCATGGCGAGCAGAGTCGCATCTGCTTCCCCATCGGCAAGCTTGCGCAGGCGGGTATCGACCTGGCCGCGGAAGATCGTGACGTTGAGGTCGGGACGCAGCCGCTTGATGAGCGCCTGTCTGCGGAGCGACGCGGAGCCGACGAGCGCACCGGGCGGCAGGTCCATGAGCTTCGCAGCGGCCTTGCCAACGAAGGCATCGCGGACATCCTCGCGTGGCAGGAAGGCTGAGATGTAAAGGCCCTGCGGCAGCAGCGTCGGCATATCCTTGGAGGAATGGACGGCGAGATCCAACCGGCCGTCTGCCAATTGCTCTTCCAGTTCGGCCGTGAAGAGGCCCTTGCCGCCGATGGCCGCGAGCGCGCGGTCCTGAATGCGGTCGCCCTGGGTCGAGAGAATGACGATTTCGAACATCTCTTCCGGTAGGCCGTGCGCTTCCATCAGCCGTCTGCGGGTCTCATAGGCCTGTGCGAGCGCCAGCGGGCTGCCGCGCGTGCCGATACTGAAAGGTTTCGTTTGCATTCCGAATTGTCCGTTGTTACCGGGATGCTACCTAAACAGGTTTGACGCAGCCCGCAATGAACGAAGTCAAATTGTCCCGACCGCTGACCATCCTCGGCCTCGAAACGAGCTGCGACGAAACCGCCGCGTCCGTCGTCGTGCGCCATCTGGACGGGCGCGGCGAGATCGTGGCGGATGTCGTGCTGAGCCAGCTTGACGAACATTCCGCCTATGGCGGGGTGGTGCCGGAAATTGCCGCGCGCGCCCATGTCGAGGCGCTGGACACGCTGATCGAGGAGGCGCTGACCCGTTCGGGCAAGAGCCTGAAGGACATGGACGCGATTGCCGCGACTTCGGGGCCGGGGCTGATCGGCGGGCTGATCGTCGGATTGATGACCGGCAAGGCGATGGCCTACGCGTCCGGCAAGCCGCTTTATGCCGTCAACCATCTGGAAGGTCATGCGCTGACGGCGCGGCTGACGGACGGTGTGGAATTTCCCTATCTCATGCTGCTTGTGTCCGGTGGTCATACGCAGCTCGTGTTGGTCAAGGGTGTCGGCGACTACGAACGCTGGGGCACGACCATCGATGATGCGCTGGGCGAAGCCTTCGACAAGACGGCGAAGCTGCTCGGGCTTCCCTATCCCGGCGGGCCGGCGGTGGAGAAGGCTGCAAAGACCGGCGATCCGAAGCGGTTTGCCTTCCCGCGTCCGCTCGTTGGCGAAGCGCGGCTTGATTTTTCCTTCTCCGGGCTGAAGACGGCGGTGCGCATGGCGGCCGAAGAGATTGCGCCGGTGAGCGAGCAGGACATTGCCGATATCTGCGCCTCGTTCCAGCATGCCGTTGCCCGCACGCTGAAGGAGCGGATCGGGCGCGGGCTGAAGCGGTTCCGCGAGGAGTTTCCGAGTGTGGCCGAGCCGGCGCTGGTTGTGGCCGGCGGTGTCGCGGCCAATAGCGTTTTACGCGAAATGCTGACGGCGCTCTGTGTCGAAAACCGCTTCCGTTTCATTGCGCCGCCGCATCGGCTCTGCACCGACAATGCGGCGATGATTGCCTGGGCAGGGCTGGAGCGCATGGCGGCCGGATTTGACGCGGATAATCTCGATGTTGCGCCGCGCTCGCGCTGGCCGCTGGATGAAAAGGCCGCTGTGGCGCTCGGCTCCGGCAAGCGGGGCGCCAAGGCATGAGCGGGCTGCAGAAGGTCGCGGTCATCGGGGCAGGGGCGTTCGGCACAGCGCTGGCGACGGTGATCGCCGATGCCGGCAGGGCAGAGGTGACGTTGATTGCCCGCAACGATGCAATGGCCGCTCGGCTGGCGGCGACGCTGAAGCATGAGACAGCGCTACCGGGCATTTCGCTTTCCCCGAAGATCACCTTCGCGGCTGATCCGGACGTTCTGAAAGCGGCCGATATTGTCCTTTTCGCCGTTCCCTCACAGGCGCATCGCGACGCAGCGCGGCACTATGGGCCGTCGCTTGCAGCGGGTGCAATCGTCGTGACCTGCGCCAAGGGCATCGAGCGCGAGACCGGCGAATTGCTGACGGCGGTGCTCGAAGAGGAATTGCCGGAGCACCGGGTTGCGGTGCTGTCCGGCCCCGGTTTTGCCGCTGACATCGCGTCAGGCCTGCCGACGGCGATGACGATAGCGGCTGCGGATATCGAGACGGCAACCCTGCTTGCGGAAACGCTGTCGGGCCGTACCTTCCGGCTCTACGCTTCCGACGATCGCATCGGCGTGCAACTCGGCGGGGCGCTGAAGAATGTACTCGCGATCGCCTGCGGCATCATTGAGGGCTCGGCGCTGGGCGATTCCGCACGCGCGGCGCTGATCTCGCGCGGGCTTGCCGAGATGTCGCGGCTTGTCGTGGCGCTGGGCGGTTCGGCGGAGACTGTCAGCGGGCTTTCAGGCCTTGGCGATCTGGTGCTCACCGCGACGAGCCATCAGTCGCGCAACCTGCGCTTCGGCATTGCGCTGGCGCGCGGCGAAGCGGCGCAGGGCGGGCAATTGGTCGAGGGTGCGTTTGCGGCCTCCGTTGCGGCGCGGCTTGCGCGCCAGCACGGCATCGAAATGCCGATCACGCAAGCCGTTGCCGCCATTATCGATGGGAAACTGGATACGCGTATGGCCATGGAACAGCTCATGACCCGTCCGATCCGTAACGAATAGAGGAGATATCCCGATGCTTTTCGCGCTCTGGTGCACCGACAAGAAAGATCATCTGCAGCTCCGCATGGACACGCGTCCGCCCCATGTCGAATGGCTGAACGGCCTGAACGCCGAGGGCAAGCTGAAGATGGCCGGGCCGACGCTGAACGCCGAAGGCAAGCCTATGGGCAGCCTCGTCGTGATCGTGGCCGAGGATCAGGCCGCTGCCGAAGCTCTGGCCGCGCAGGACCCCTATGCCAAGGCAGGTCTCTTCGAGACGGTCGAAATCCGGCCCTTCAACTGGGTCTTCAACAATCCGGAGGCGTAAGGCCCATGGCGTTTTGGCTGTTCAAGTCGGAGCCCTTCAAGTTCTCCTGGGAAATGCTGAAGGCCAAGGGCGCGGCGGGCGCCGAATGGGATGGCGTGCGCAACTATCTCGCCCGCAACAACATGCGGGCGATGCAGATCGGCGACAAGGGGTTCTTCTATCACTCCAACGAGGGGCTTGAGGTTGTCGGCATCGCGGAGGTTTGCGCGCTGGCGCATCACGATTCCACGACCGACGATCCGCGCTGGGAATGTGTCGATATCCGCGCCGTTCTCGACATGCCGAAGCCGGTGGGTCTCAAGGACGTGAAGGCCAATCCGGCACTTGCAAAGATGTCGCTCGTCACCTCCATGCGCCTTTCCGTGCAGCCTGTGACGGAAGACGAATGGCTGGAAGTCTGCCGCATGGGTGGGCTCGAGAACCCACCGCGCTGATATAGAGCATTTCCGATGAAGACCGGTTTGCCTGAAATGCTCTATCTCTTTGTTTTGTCGCAGTCCGAACGCAAAACCGCTGACGCACTTTTGCTGGACGTGCTCTGGTGAAAACCGATCCCCGCCAGTTCATCCTCCAAAACACCGGCATCATGGCACCGCCGCATGTGCCGGAGGTCAAGCTGCATCTTGCCGATGAGGCACATGAACTCTGGCTGAAGACGGAAGAGGAACTCGAAGAGATCGGCCTGCCGCCGCCCTTCTGGGCCTTCGCCTGGGCGGGCGGGCAGGGGCTTGCGCGCTATGTTCTCGATCATCCGGAATGCGTGGCGGGCAAGCGCGTCGTCGATTTCGCGTCGGGGTCGGGGCTGGTGGGGATTGCGGCGATGAAGGCCGGGGCGCAATCGGTTCTTGCGGCGGACATCGACCCTTGGACGAAAACGGCGATTGAACTCAATACGGGCCTAAACGCGGTTGCCGTCGACTATACCCGAGATGACCTGGTCGACAGGGATATCGATGCTGACGTTTTACTGGCCGGTGATGTCTTTTACGACCAAGGTTTTGCAGCCGCGCTCACTTCGTGGTTCGAGCGGCTGGCGACGCGAGGCGTGGCCGTCCTCGTCGGCGATCCGGGGCGGGCCTACCTGCCCAAGGACCGGCTGGAGGCGCTCGCGATTTACGAGGTTCCCGTGACGCGGGCGCTGGAGGACAGCGAGGTGAAAAAGACGACGGTTTGGCGGTTCAAGAGCTGAACTCGTCTTCGCTCACTTCATCCGGATCACGCAAACGCCATGCTCCATGGAGCAGAGGTCCTTGTTGTCCTGCGTTTCGGTGACGTTGATGATCTTGGCACGGGGCGCGGGTTCCAGAGCGGTAGCTGCGCCGATGCCCGGGGCAATGGCAATATAGACACCATTGCCATGAATGCGCGTCGCGGTGATGCCACCGGCGAAGGTGCCGATGCCGCGGATATGGGTTGGCAGGCCGTTGACGCCGGCGGCACCCTCCTGCCAGCCTTCGCCGTAGTGGTGGAAACGATGGCGGAATTCGCCGGCTTCAGCCGAAGCCACACCCGAAATGAGCAGAGCCAGCAAGGCGAACGAGATATTTTTGCGCGTCATCATGGCCGATCAGGACCCCAGGTAGTTCAGTTAACGGTCTGTTAACCAATAAGCACCTTTTTGTCGCCGGAGGAAAGCGCTTTGGGGTGATCTTGCGCCTTTCCGGCCTCGTAATTGAAATATATGGTTAATACAGTCGCTTGGCAGGTCTTTTCGCTAATCGATTAAAAGTGCGACTTGGCAATACGCAGGGCTTGCGGGGGCGCAATCCGGGGATTAAAGGTCGCCTTATGACGCAATGCACAAGGAGGAGCGGACCGTCTGGGTTTCCGCGACTTCCGGACCATCAACGCCAGCAATGGCAACGCCAAAGAGGATACCGATGGCGAACGTGACAAACAACCGGCCCCTGTCGCCACATCTGCAGGTCTACAAGCTGATCCCAACGATGGCGATGTCGATCCTGCACCGTATTACCGGCGGCGCTCTTTACTTCGGAACGATCCTTGTGGCCTGGTGGCTGATTGCCGCGGCATCGGGCCCGGACTATTTCGAATTCGTCAACGGTATCTTCGGGTCCTGGATCGGTCGCCTTATCCTTCTTGGCTACACCTGGGCGCTCATCCATCACATGCTGGGCGGTCTGCGCCACTTCATGATGGATTTCGGCTACGGTCTCGAGAAGGAGCTGTCGACGCGGCTCGCCAAGCTGCAGGTTGTCGCTTCCGTCGTGCTCACGGTCCTGGTCTGGATCGTTGCGTTTCTGGTCCGCTGAGGAGATCGTCGGATGAACATGCGTACCCCTCTCAAGAAGGTTCGCGGCCTTGGCGCCGCTCATGACGGGACCGAACACTTCTGGCGTCAGCGCGTCACGGCCGCCGCCAACGTTCCGCTCTTCCTCTTCTTCATCGGTTTCCTGATCAAGTACAACGGCAAGCCGTTCCCGGAATTGGCAGCCGCGTTGCACAACCCGATCGTGGCGACCATCATGGGCCTGATGGTTGTGTCCGGTATCGTCCATATGAAGCTCGGTATGCAGATCATCATCGAGGACTATATCCACGTCGAGTGGAAGAAGGTCTCGCTTCTCATGCTGAACACGTTTTTCTCGTTCCTCCTCGGCGCGCTCTGTCTTTTCGCCGTGCTGAAGATCGGGTTTGCAGGGTAAGAAATCATGGCAACGAACGCTTCTCCCGCCACTAACGGCAAAGCCTATACCTATGTCGACCATTCCTTCGACGTGATTGTCGTCGGCGCCGGCGGTGCGGGTCTCCGCGCCACGCTCGGCATGGCCGAACAGGGCCTCAAGACGGCCTGCATCACCAAGGTCTTCCCGACCCGCTCGCACACAGTTGCTGCTCAGGGTGGTATCGCCGCCTCGCTCACCAACATGACGCCGGACTGCTGGCAGTGGCACCTTTACGACACCGTCAAGGGTTCCGACTGGCTCGGCGACGTTGACGCCATGCAGTATCTCGCCATGGAAGCGCCGAAGGCGGTTTATGAACTGGAGCACTATGGCGTGCCCTTCTCGCGCAACGAGGAAGGCAAGATCTACCAGCGCCCGTTCGGCGGCCACATGCAGAACTACGGCGAAGGCCCGCCGGTGCAGCGCACCTGCGCTGCCGCCGACCGCACCGGTCACGCCATCCTGCACACGCTCTACGGCCAGTCGCTCAAGAACAACGCGCAGTTCTTCATCGAGTATTTCGCGCTCGACCTTATCATGGAAGCCGATGGCCGTTGCACTGGCGTGGTTGCCTGGAACCTCGATGACGGCACGATCCATCGCTTTGCCGCCAAGATGGTGGTTCTGGCGACCGGCGGTTACGGCCGCGCGTATTTCTCGGCGACGTCGGCCCATACCTGCACGGGCGACGGCGGCGGCATGATTGCTCGCGCCGGCCTGCCGCTGCAGGACATGGAATTCGTGCAGTTCCATCCGACCGGCATCTACGGCGCCGGCTGTCTCATCACCGAAGGCGCGCGCGGCGAAGGCGGCTATCTCGTCAACTCCGAAGGCGAGCGCTTCATGGAGCGCTATGCACCGTCCGCCAAGGACCTTGCCTCGCGCGACGTCGTCTCGCGCTGCATGACCATGGAAATCCGTGAAGGTCGCGGCGTCGGCAAGAACAAGGACCACATCTACCTGCATCTCGACCATCTTGATCCGGCCGTTCTGCATGAGCGCCTGCCGGGCATTTCCGAGAGCGCGAAGATTTTCGCCGGTGTCGACGTGACGCGCGAGCCGATCCCGGTTCTGCCGACCGTTCACTACAATATGGGCGGCATTCCGACGAACTACTGGGGCGAAGTGCTCAATGCCGATGCCTCGAACCCGGAACGCATCGCGCCCGGCCTGATGGCCGTTGGTGAAGCCGGTTGCGCCTCGGTGCACGGGGCAAACCGCCTCGGTTCCAACTCGCTGATCGACCTTGTGGTCTTCGGCCGCGCCGCCGCCATCCGCGCCGGTCAGGTCATCGACAAGAGCGAGCCGATCCCGGCGCTGAACAAGGCTGCCTGCGACAAGATCATGGAACGCTTCGACCGCATTCGCTTCGCTTCCGGCTCGACGCCGACGGCGGTTGCGCGTGACAAGATGCAGCGCGCCATGCAGGAAGACGCTGCCGTGTTCCGCACGCAGGAAGCGCTGGAGAGCGGCTGCCGTCGCATTTCGGCGATCTGGAAGGGCGAGCTTCAGGACATCAAGGTCACCGACCGTTCGCTGATCTGGAACTCAGACCTCGTCGAAACGCTGGAGCTGCAGAACCTGATGGCCAACGCTATCACCACCGTTTACGGCGCGGAAGCCCGCAAGGAAAGCCGCGGCTCGCATGCCCGCGAGGACTACACGTCCGGCCCGTTCGCCGGCCGCGACGACGTCAACTGGCGCAAGCACACGCTGGCCTGGGTGAACGAAGCGGGAGACGTCAAGCTCGACTACCGCCCGGTTCACACCGACCTGATCGCAGACGGCATCGATCCGCACAAGATCGAGCCCAAGGCTCGCGTGTATTGAGGAGACAGGACCATGGTTGAACTCACTCTCCCCAAGAATTCGGTTGTCCAGGAAGGCAAGACCTGGCCGAAGCCGGCGGGCGCGAAGAACCTGCGCGAATATCGCATCTATCGCTGGTCGCCTGACGAGGGGAAGAACCCCTCGATCGACACCTATTACATCGACGCCGACGATTGCGGCCCGATGGTGCTGGACGGTCTGATCTACATCAAGAACAAGATCGACCCGACGCTGACCTTCCGCCGCTCCTGCCGCGAAGGCATCTGCGGTTCCTGCGCGATGAATATCGATGGCACGAACACGCTCGCCTGCACCAAGGGCATGGAAGACGTGGACGGCACGATCAAGATCTACCCGCTGCCGCATATGCCGGTGGTTAAGGACCTGATCCCCGACCTCAACAACTTCTATGCCCAGCACCGTTCGATCGAGCCCTGGCTGAAGACGGTTTCGCCGGAGCCGGCGAAGGAATGGCTGCAGAGCCATGACGACCGCCTGAAGCTCGATGGTCTCTATGAGTGCATTCTCTGCGCCTGCTGCTCGACCTCGTGCCCGAGCTACTGGTGGAACGGCGACCGTTACCTCGGCCCGGCTGTTCTCCTCCAGGCCTATCGCTGGCTCATCGACAGCCGTGACGAAGCCACCGGCGAGCGTCTGGACGATCTGGAAGACCCCTTCCGTCTCTACCGCTGCCACACGATCATGAACTGCGCCCAGACCTGTCCGAAGGGCTTGAATCCGGCGAAGGCTATCGCTGAAATCAAGAAAATGATGGTCGAGCGTCGTACCTGATCGATCTTTCTGCAACGGGCGGGGGGAGTTTGTCTCTTACCTCCGCCGGTTGCCATGATTTATTCTTGATTAACCATAATCTCTTACGGTAACGCGATTTCTATCATGCTCTCGGGTAATTTGCCCGATGGTGTCTGAGGCACAAGGAGTTCGTCATGCGCGTCGTTCACGCCGTTACCGGTATTGCTCTTCTGGCGGCTCTGGCAGGGTGCGACCGCACGTCCGATGCCTATCAACAGCAGCCATCGGCCACGCTGGCACCCGCTCCGGTCAATCCGCAGCCGATCGGCGGCGTGCAGTCCAGCGGTCTCTCTGATCCCACCGGCCAGCAGTCGATGGCACCCGGTCAGTTTCCCGCGGCGCCGCAGTCGCCGACGCAGACGCAGGTTGCCTCCGCCGGTGCAGCAGGCACGCCTCCGGCCAATGCCATGGATATCAAGAAGGATCAGATGGTCGGTGGCTGGAAGGTTTCGGCAGCCGGCACGAGCTGCAACATGTTCCTGACGCTGACCAAGTTCGGCAATGCGTCGCGTGGCGGCACCAGCAAGTGCGTCGGCGAACTGACCACGATGCGCGCCTGGGACGTTTCGGGCAAGCAGGTCACGCTGATGGATTCCACCGGCAACCAGATCGGCAAGCTCTTCAAGACGTCCGACAACCAGTATGCCGGCTCGACCAACAGCGGAACGCAGATCAGCATCACCCGCTAAGGCTCTTCCAGGAACGGAATTGCCCCAGGGCGGTTTAGGAACGGCATGGAACAGATTCCGGATTACGCCCGTAGCGTCGGAGAGCGCCTCAATCTCATGGTCGAGGCTGGGAAGCTTCAGGCGGACAATGCCCAGATGGCTGTCGCCGATGCCCTTGATGCCATCCTCGCCGACCTGCGCACTGTCCACGTTTCCAACAAGTCGAGCGCGCTCGGCTGGCTGTTCGCCAAGAAGCGGAAGCCGGAAAACAAGGTCAAGGGCCTCTATGTCTACGGTCAGGTCGGCCGCGGCAAGACCATGCTCATGGACATGTTCTTCGAGCTGGCGCCGATCCAGAAAAAGCGGCGGGCTCATTTTCACGAATTCATGGCCGATGTGCACGAGCGCATCTTCAAGCATCGCCAGAAGCTGAAGAATGGTGAGACGAAGCAGGCGGACCCCGTTCCGCCGGTTGCGCAGGCGCTGCGCGACGAGGCGATGCTTCTCTGCTTCGACGAATTCACCGTCACCGACATCGCCGATGCGATGATCCTGTCTCGGCTGTTCACGGAGTTGTTCAGCCTGGGTTGCGTGCTGGTCGCGACCTCGAATGTCGAGCCGGACAATCTCTATCCTGACGGCCTGAATCGCGGCCTCTTCGTGCCGTTCATCGGCATGCTCAAGGACAATGTGCGGGTCATGTCGCTCGATGCGCGAACGGATTACCGTCTCGAAAAGACGCGCCGCCTGCCGGTCTTCTGCCAGCCGCTGAATGCACAGGCTGACGCCGCCATCGAGGAGGCCTGGACGGTCGTGACCGAGGGCAAGCCGGCCAAGGTGGAAGAAATCCCGATGAAGGGGCGCTCGATCCATGTTCCGGCTGCCGCTGCCGGCGCTGCGCGCTTCACGTTTTCCGATCTTTGCGAGAAGCCGCTCGGTGCTTCAGATTTCCTGGCGATTGCGGAGCGCTACGATACCGTTTTCGTCGAGCATATCCCGTTCATGGGGCCGCAGAACCGCAACGAGACGAAGCGCTTCATTATCCTGATCGACGCCCTTTACGATCATGGCGTCCGGCTTTTCGCCTCGGCTGCAGCCGAGCCTGAAAAACTCCTGACAGAAAAGCGTGGTACGGAAGGGTTCGAGTTCGATCGGACGGCCTCGCGGCTTTTCGAGATGCAGAGCCAGGATTATCTCGCGCAAACGCTGCGGAAATCGGCCTGAATTGGCCTTCATTGCGACGCATTCTATTACGTTTACGTAAGAATTTTTCTATCTAACCGATTGAAAAATCTGTACACAAATTTTTCATTTGCCAACTTGTGCGGTTAGCGTTAATCGAGAAACCCGAAAAGGTGGTCGTTTCTCGCGCCTGCCTTGAAGGATTAGTTCTCTCGAAGGAAGCTTATTCATGGCACGCAAGAAGATTGCACTTATCGGTTCGGGCATGATCGGCGGTACGCTCGCGCACCTCGCCAGCCTCAAGGAACTCGGCGATATCGTCCTGTTCGACATTGCCGATGGCGTTCCGCAGGGCAAGGGTCTCGACATCGCCCAGTCCGGTCCGGTTGAAGGCTTCAACGCCTCGCTCTCCGGCGCATCCGATTACGCTGCCATCGAAGGCGCAGACGTCTGCATCGTCACCGCCGGTGTTGCCCGTAAGCCGGGCATGAGCCGCGACGATCTTCTCGGCATCAACCTCAAGGTCATGGAACAGGTTGGCGCAGGCATCAAGAAATATGCCCCGAACGCCTTCGTCATCTGCATCACCAACCCGCTCGACGCGATGGTCTGGGCTCTCCAGAAGTTCTCGGGTCTTCCGAAGAACAAGGTCGTCGGCATGGCCGGGGTTCTCGACTCGTCGCGCTTCCGCACGTTCCTCTCGATGGAATTCAACGTGTCCGTCCAGGACGTCACCGCCTTCGTTCTCGGCGGTCATGGCGACACGATGGTGCCGCTCGCCCGCTACTCCACGATCGCCGGCATCCCGCTGACCGACCTCGTCAAGATGGGCTGGGTCACCAAGGAACGTCTCGAAGAAATCATTCAGCGCACCCGTGACGGCGGCGCAGAAATCGTCGGCCTGCTCAAGACCGGTTCGGCTTACTACGCTCCCGCTGCCTCGGCCATCGAGATGGCTGAATCCTACCTCAAGGACAAGAAGCGCGTTCTGCCCTGCGCCGCCCACCTCTCGGGCCAGTATGGCGTCAAGGACATGTATGTTGGCGTGCCGGTCGTCATCGGTGAAGGCGGCGTCGAGCGCGTCATCGAAATTGAGCTGAACAGCGAAGAAAAGGCCGCCTTCGACAAGTCCGTCGGCGCCGTTGCCGGTCTCTGCGAGGCCTGCATCAACATCGCTCCGGCTCTCAAGTAAGCCGCTCGGCTCCATCAATTACAGGATATTCCCATGAACATTCATGAATATCAGGCCAAGGCCCTTCTCAAGGGCTTTGGTGCACCGGTTGCCCAGGGCGTTCCGGTTCTGAAAATCGAAGAGGTCGAAGCGGCTGCCAAGTCGCTTCCCGGCCCGCTTTACGTGGTCAAGAGCCAGATTCACGCCGGTGGCCGCGGCAAGGGCAAGTTCAAGGAACTCGGCCCCGACGCCAAGGGCGGCGTTCGCCTTGCCAAGTCGATCGATGAAGTCGTCGCCTTCGCCAAGGAAATGCTCGGCAACACGCTGGTGACCGCCCAGACGGGTCCGGCCGGCAAGCAGGTCAACCGCCTCTACATCGAAGACGGCGCCGACATCGACCGCGAGCTTTACTGCTCGCTGCTCGTCGACCGCTCGGTCGGCCGCGTTGCCTTCGTCGTTTCGACGGAAGGCGGCATGGATATCGAAGCTGTCGCTCATGACACGCCTGAGAAGATCCACACGATCGCAATCGATCCGGAAGCTGGCGTTACGGCTGATGACGTTGCGAAGATCTCGAAGGCTCTTGAGCTGAAGGGTGCCGCTGCCGAAGATGCGAAGTCGCTCTTCCCGATCCTCTACAAGGCGTTTTCCGAGAAGGACATGGCTCTTCTCGAAATCAACCCGCTCATCGTCATGAAGAACGGCAGCTTGCGCGTTCTCGACGCCAAGGTCTCTTTCGACGGCAATGCGCTGTTCCGCCATGACGACGTCAAGGCGCTGCGCGACGAGACGGAAGAAGACGCCAAGGAAATCGAAGCCTCCAAGTGGGACCTCGCCTATGTGGCGCTCGATGGCAATATCGGCTGCATGGTCAACGGTGCCGGCCTTGCCATGGCGACGATGGACATCATCAAGCTCTACGGCAAGGAGCCGGCGAACTTCTGCGACGTCGGCGGTGGTGCCGGCAAGGAGAAGGTTGCGGCTGCCTTCAAGATCATCACGGCTGACCCGAAGGTCGAGGGCATCCTCGTCAACATCTTCGGCGGCATCATGAAGTGCGACGTCATCGCTGAAGGCGTTGTCGCTGCGGTTCAGGAAGTGGGTCTCAAGGTTCCGCTCGTCGTCCGTCTCGAAGGCACCAATGTCGAGCTCGGCAAGAAGATCCTCAACGAGTCGGGTCTTGCGATCACGGCTGCTGACGATCTGGACGACGCCGCCAAGAAGATCGTTGCGGCGATCAAGGGCTAAGTGAGGACCTGAACCTATGTCTATCATTGTCAACAAAGACACCAAGGTCCTCGTTCAGGGCCTGACCGGCAAGACCGGCTCCTTCCACACCGAACAGGCTCTTGCCTATTACGGCACCAAGATGGTCGGCGGTATCCACCCGGCCAAGGGCGGTACGAACTGGACCGGCTCCAAGGGCGAAACGCTCCCGATCTTTGCTTCGGTTGCCGAAGGCAAGGCAAAGACCGGCGCCGACGCATCCGTGATCTACGTTCCGCCGGCAGGCGCTGCGGACGCGATCATCGAAGCGATCGAGGCTGAGATCCCGTTCATCACCTGCATCACCGAGGGTATCCCGGTCATGGACATGGTGCGCGTCAAGGCGAAGCTGGAAAAGTCCAAGTCGCGCCTTCTCGGCCCCAACTGCCCGGGCATCCTGACGCCGGAAGAATGCAAGATCGGCATCATGCCGGGCTCCATCTTCCGCAAGGGTTCGGTCGGCATTGTTTCGCGCTCCGGCACGCTTACATATGAAGCTGTGTTCCAGACGTCGAATGAAGGCCTCGGCCAGACGACGGCTGTCGGCATCGGCGGCGACCCGGTCAAGGGCACCGAGTTCATCGATGTGCTCGAGATGTTCCTGGCCGATCCGGCCACGACCTCGATCATCATGATCGGCGAAATCGGCGGTTCGGCTGAAGAAGATGCGGCGCAGTTCCTCATCGACGAAGCCAAGAAGGGCCGCAAGAAGCCGATGGCCGGCTTCATCGCAGGCCGTACGGCGCCTAAGGGCCGCACCATGGGTCACGCCGGCGCCGTCGTTTCCGGCGGCAAGGGCGACGCAGAGTCGAAGATCGCAGCGATGGAAGCCGCTGGCATCCGCGTTTCGCCTTCGCCGGCACGCCTCGGCAAGACGCTGGTCGAGGTTCTCAAGGGATAATCCCTTTCGCGCCGTAAAAGCGGCGCATCACTGGTCAATATCCGTCCCGGCCTGGCTTTTCCAGCGCCGGGGACGGGCGTCAGTCCGGACGGCTAACGACGGACATTTGAATTCTATCAAGTCGGGAGGCGGGCCTGAGCCCGCATGACACCATGGCAAGGCAAGACGCCAACGAGCAGTTTCAGTTGACCTCGTTCCTCGACGGTCAGAATGCGGCGTATATCGAGCAGCTGTACGCAAAGTATGAGACGGATCCGGCCTCTGTACCGGCCGAGTGGCGCGAATTCTTCGCTGCCCTTGGCGAGAGCCCGGTTGATGTCAAGAAGGCCGCTGAAGGCGCCTCCTGGAAGAAGAAGAACTGGCCGATCGCCGCCAATGGCGAGATCGTCAATGCGCTCGACGGCGACTGGGCCGTGGTCGAGAAGGCCGTCTCCAAGAAGATCGAGGCCAAGGCTGCCGCCGAAGGCAAGCCGGCCACGACTGCCGACGTGCTGCAATCGACCCGCGACAGCGTGCGCGCCATCATGATGATCCGCGCCTATCGCATGCGCGGCCATCTGCATGCCAAGCTCGATCCACTGGGCATCGCTGCGCCGGTTGACGATTTCAACGAACTTTCGCCGGAAAACTACGGTTTCACGGCCGCCGATTACGATCGCAAGATCTTCATCGATAACGTTCTCGGTCTCGAATATGCGACGATCCGGGAAATGCTGGACATTCTCCAGCGCACCTATTGCTCGACGCTCGGCGTCGAGTTCATGCATATCTCCGATCCGGAAGCCAAGGCCTGGATCCAGGAGCGTATCGAAGGTCCGGACAAGGGCGTCGAATTTACGCCGAACGGCAAGAAGGCGATCCTGTCCAAGCTGATCGAAGCCGAAGGCTACGAGCAGTTCCTCGACGTGCGCTTCAAGGGCACGAAGCGTTTCGGCCTTGATGGTGGCGAAAGCCTGATCCCGGCGCTCGAGCAGATTATCAAGCGCGGCGGCAACCTCGGCCTCAAGGAAGTCGTGCTCGGCATGGCCCACCGCGGCCGCCTCAACGTTCTGACGAACGTCATGGGCAAGCCGCACCGCGCCGTGTTCCATGAGTTCAAGGGCGGCTCCTACGCGCCGGACGATGTCGAAGGTTCGGGTGACGTGAAGTATCACCTTGGTGCCTCTTCCGACCGCGAGTTCGACAACAACAAGGTTCACCTGTCGCTGACGGCCAACCCGTCGCACCTGGAAATCGTCAACCCGGTCGTTATGGGCAAGGCACGCGCCAAGCAGGACCAGATGGCGCAGGTCTGGGATGGCGATATCATTCCGCTCAGCGAGCGCGCCAAGGTTCTGCCACTGCTGCTGCATGGCGATGCCGCCTTTGCGGGCCAGGGCGTCACGGCTGAAATTCTCGGCCTGTCCGGTCTGCGCGGCCACCGCGTTGCCGGCACGATGCATTTCATCATCAACAACCAGATCGGTTTCACCACGAACCCGGCCTATTCGCGCTCGTCGCCGTATCCGTCCGACGTTGCCAAGATGATCGAAGCGCCGATCTTCCACGTCAACGGCGATGACCCGGAAGCGGTCGTCTACGCTGCCAAGATCGCGACCGAATTCCGGATGAAGTTCCACAAGCCGGTCGTCATCGACATGTTCTGCTATCGCCGCTTCGGCCATAACGAAGGCGACGAGCCGAGCTTCACGCAGCCGAAGATGTACAAGGAAATCCGCGCCCACAAGACGGTCGTGCAAGTCTATGCCGACCGCCTGATCGCGGAAGGCCTCATCACCGAGGGCGACCTTGAAAAGATGAAGGCCGACTGGCGCGCTCATCTCGAGCAGGAATTCGAAGCCGGCCAGGCCTACAAGCCGAACAAGGCCGACTGGCTGGACGGCGTCTGGTCCGGCCTGCGCGCCGCCGACAATGCCGACGAACAGCGTCGCGGCAAGACCGGCGTTCCGATGAAGCAGCTCAAGGAAATCGGCAAGAAGATTTCCGAAATCCCGGCCGGCTTCCATGCTCACAAGACCATCCAGCGCTTCATGGAAAACCGCGCCAAGATGATCGAAACGGGCGAGGGGATCGACTGGGCGATGGCGGAGGCTCTCGCCTTCGGCTCGCTCTGCCTTGATGGCCACAAGATCCGCCTCTCGGGTCAGGACTGCGAACGCGGCACCTTCTCGCAACGCCACTCGGTTCTCTACGATCAGGAAACCGAAGAGCGCTACGTTCCGCTCGCAAACCTTTCGCCCACGCAGGCCCGCTATGAGGTCATCAACTCGATGCTCTCGGAAGAGGCCGTGCTCGGGTTCGAATATGGCTACTCGCTGGCACGTCCGAATGCGCTGACGCTCTGGGAAGCGCAGTTCGGCGACTTCGCCAACGGTGCGCAGGTCGTGTTCGACCAGTTCATCTCGTCGGGCGAACGCAAGTGGCTGCGCATGTCCGGTCTCGTCTGCCTTCTGCCACATGGCTTCGAAGGCCAGGGTCCGGAACATTCGTCCGCCCGTCTGGAGCGCTGGCTGCAGATGTGCGCCGAAGACAACATGCAGGTTGCCAACTGCACGACGCCGGCCAACTATTTCCACATCCTGCGCCGCCAGATGAAGCGCGACTTCCGCAAGCCGCTCATCCTGATGACGCCGAAGTCGCTGCTGCGCCACAAGCGCGCCATTTCCCAGCTTTCGGAAATGGCGGGCGACAGCTCGTTCCACCGCCTGCTGTGGGACGACGCCGAAGTGATCAAGGACGGCCCGATCAAGCTGCAGAAGGATGCCAAGATCCGTCGCGTCGTCATGTGCTCGGGCAAGGTCTATTACGACCTTCTCGAAGAGCGCGAAAAGCGCGGCATCGACGACATCTACCTGCTGCGTCTGGAACAGCTCTATCCGTTCCCGGCCAAGGCGCTGATCAACGAGCTTTCGCGCTTCCGCAACGCCGAAATGGTGTGGTGCCAGGAAGAGCCGAAGAACATGGGTTCGTGGGCCTTCATCGACCCCTATCTGGAATGGGTGCTCGCCCATATCGACGCCAAGTACCAGCGCGTGCGCTACACCGGCCGTCCGGCCGCTGCATCGCCGGCAACGGGCCTGATGTCGAAGCACCTCGCACAGCTTGAAGCTTTCCTGGAAGACGCGTTGGGCGGTTGAGCCGCCCAATACTTCGCCCTCACTCGATTGAAGACAAACGGAACTGAAGACAATGGCCACTGAAATCCGCGTTCCCACTCTCGGCGAATCCGTTGCCGAAGCCACCGTCGGCACCTGGTTCAAGAAGGCCGGTGACACGGTCGCCGCCGACGAAATCCTCTGCGAGCTTGAAACCGACAAGGTGACGGTCGAAGTTCCTTCGCCGGCTGCCGGCGTGCTCTCCGAAATCGTTGCCAAGGCCGGCGATACGGTCGAGCCGGGCGGTCTGCTCGGTCAGATCGCGGAAGGTGCCGCAGGCGCTGCCGCTGCCAAGCCTGCTGCCGCCCCGGCACCTGCTGCCGCTCCGGCCGCCGCACCGGCCCCGGCTGCTGCGCCCGCCGCTGCCCCAACTGCCGCAACCTCGATGCCGGCTGCTCCGGCTGCTGCGAAGCTGATGGCCGAAAACAACGTCTCTGCTGATCAGGTCGATGGTTCGGGCAAGCGTGGCCAGATCCTCAAGGGTGACGTTCTCGCAGCGATTGCCAAGGGCGTTTCCGCTCCGGCTGCTGCTCCGGCCCCGGTTGCCGCCCGTCCGGCCTCCAGCGAGGCTGATGGCGTTCGCGAAGAGCGCGTGAAGATGACGCGCCTGCGCCAGACGATCGCGCGCCGCCTGAAGGACGCCCAGAACACGGCTGCCATGCTGACGACCTACAACGAGGTCGACATGAAGGCAGTCATGGATCTGCGTAACCGTTACAAGGACATCTTCGAGAAGAAGCATGGCGTGAAGCTCGGCTTCATGGGCTTCTTCACCAAGGCTGTGACGCATGCGCTGAAGGAAATCCCCGCCGTCAACGCCGAGATCGATGGCACGGACATCATCTACAAGAACTACGCCCATATCGGCGTCGCCGTCGGCACCGACAAGGGCCTCGTCGTTCCGATCGTGCGCGATGCCGACCAGATGTCGATTGCCGAAATCGAAAAAGAAATCGGCCGCCTTGGCAAGGCAGCCCGCGATGGCCAGCTTTCCATGGCCGACATGCAGGGCGGCACGTTCACCATCTCCAATGGTGGCGTCTACGGTTCGCTGATGTCCTCCCCGATCCTGAATGCGCCGCAGTCGGGCATTCTCGGCATGCACAAGATCCAGGAGCGCCCGGTCGCCATCGGCGGTCAGGTCGTCATCCGTCCGATGATGTATCTGGCATTGTCCTACGATCACCGGATCGTGGACGGCAAGGAAGCCGTGACATTCCTCGTCCGCGTCAAGGAAAGCCTTGAGGATCCGGAACGTCTGGTTCTCGACCTCTGATCACAGAAACACGGCCGCCGGTTCGCCCGGCGGCCTTTTTGCCCTTTGGGTTTCGAGGAGCCTTGCATGAGCATTGAACTGACCTGCCTGCTTTGGAGTGCCGCTCTCGGTTTCGTCTATCTCATGACGCAGGCGTCGCTCGCCAATACCGACAATGTCGGCGGCATCGACCCGAACCGCGATCGCGAGCCGCAATTCGGTCTGAAGGCGCAGCGCGCCGGCCGTGCGCTCCGGAATTTCTTCGAAACCTATCCGCTGTTCGTCGCGCTCGTCGTCGTTGCCGAACTGGCCAATCGGCATGGCGCGCTGACGCAGTACGGCGCCATTCTTTATGTCGTGGCGCGTCTGGTCTATCTGCCGCTTTACATTTTCGGCGGCGGGATCGTCCGCTCCGCAGTTTGGGGCCTTGCGCTTATCGGCATCGTCGCAATGTTTATCGGCATTCTGATCTGACGGCGGAACAGATATGACCCATCAATATCTGATCGAACTTGCCTCGCTGATGGCGATCTTTTCTTTCGCCATTGTCGTTCCCGGCGCCGATACGGCCATGGTGATGCGGCAGGCGATCGTGCATGGGCGCAAGGCGGCTATCCTGACGAGCTTCGGCATCGGCACGGCGCTGATGTTCCATGTCACCTATACGATCCTCGGTCTCGGTCTCATCATCTCCAAATCGATCATGCTCTTCAACGTGATCAAGTGGGCGGGCGTGGCCTATCTCATCTATATCGGCATCCAATCGCTGCGGGCCGGTTCCACAGATCTCAATACGGGCGCTGTCGAGCCTGCCGAAAAGGGCGCGCCGCAATCGGCCTTCAAGGGCTTCGCGCTCGGCTTCATGGCCAATGCGCTGAACCCCAAGCCGGTCTTCTTTTTCCTGTCGATCTTCTCGACCGTCGTTTCGCATGACACGCCGTCGGCCGTGAAGCTAGGCTATGGCCTCGTGATGGCCAGCTGCCTGATCGCCTGGTTCGTTGCCGTCTCCTTCTTCCTGACGACGCCGGCCATGCGCACGGCATTCGGACGCGCATCGAAGTGGATCAACCGGGCAAGCGGCGCTGTCTTCATCGCCTTCGGCCTCAAGCTTGCGACCGAAAAGGCGGGCTGATGCCATGCGGCGGTCGGGTCTTGCAGCATTGGGCATCGTGACGGGGCTTGTACCCGCCTGCGCCCATGCGGCTGCCTGCACCCAGGAAAAGGCCACCTATCGCGACCGAGACAATGCCTATGAGTTGGCTTTTTCCCCCGTCCAGCTCGATGCCGAGTCCAACACACATCGCTTCAAGCTGAACGTACTCGGCACCAAGCTTACGCTCGACGGCTATGTCACGGGTTCGGCCCCGGTGAACCGTTCGAACGGAATTCTGTTCTTCAATTGTCCCGATGGCGACGTGACCGGCAAGGACATTGCCGACTGCACGGTCTGGCAAGGCGTCGTTTACGGCCAGACGGCAGGGCGGATCGATCTCCTTCCAGCGCAGGGCAAGGATGCGGCCGACGCCATCCTTTTACCCGATCTTGGCCCCTCCATCCAGCAGTCGAAGGCCTATGCTGAAGCCAAGGCCAAGGTTGCGCCATGGGATGTACTGGAGTTCAAGGAGTGCGCGAAATGACCGAGCAACCCGTTCTACTCGTTACCGGCGGCAGCCGCGGTATCGGCGCAAGCGTTGCGCTGAAGGCCGCTGAAAAGGGCTGGGCCGTAGTCGTCAATTATGCGCGCGACCGCGAGGCGGCGGAAGCCATTGCCGGCATCATCAACGAGACGGGCGGCTCGGCCGTGGCGGTGCAGGGCGATGTGTCGCGCGAAGAGGATATCGCGGCGATCTTCGCCGTCATCGATACGGCGTTCGGGCGGCTGGACGGGCTGGTGAACAATGCTGGCGTGGTTGATGTGGTGGCGCGCGTGGACGAGATGAGCCGCGAGCGGTTGGAGCGGATGTTTGCCATCAACTGCATTGGCGCGATCCGCATCGCCTCGGAATCGGTGAAGCGCATGTCGACCCGACATGGCGGCAAGGGTGGCGTCATCGTCAATATCTCCTCGATGGCGACCGTGATCGGATCGCCGAACCAATATGTCGATTATGCCGCCTCCAAGGGCGCCATCGACACGCTGACCATCGGTCTGGCGCGCGAAGTGGCGGACGAGAGCATTCGCGTCAATGCGGTTAGGCCCGGCATCATCGACACCGATATCCACGCCTCCGGCGGCCTGCCGGACCGGGTCCGTGACCTGGCTGCGTCCATCCCGATGAAGCGCGCGGGCGAGCCCGACGAAGTGGCCGATGCCATTCTCTATCTCCTGTCTCCCGAAGCGTCCTACGTGACGGGGGCGATACTCAATGTCTCCGGTGGCAGGTAAGGCCACTGGTCGGAAGGAAGGAAATCGAAATGTCCTATGATGTGATCGTGATCGGCACCGGCCCCGGCGGCTATGTCTGCGCAATCAAGGCCGCCCAGCTCGGCCTCAAGACCGCCGTCATCGAAAAGCGCGCCACCTATGGCGGCACCTGCCTGAACATCGGCTGCATCCCGTCCAAGGCGCTGCTGCATGCGTCGGAAGTCTTCGCGCATACGGCCCACGGCATTGCCGAACTCGGCGTTGAGGTCTCGGCTCCGAAGCTGAACCTCGAAAAGATGATGGCGCACAAGGACGCGACCGTGAAGTCCAACGTCGATGGCGTGCAGTTCCTGTTCAAGAAGAACAAGATCGACACGTTCCAGGGCACCGGCAAGGTCGAGAGTGCGGGCAAGGTTTCCGTCACGAACGACAAGGGCGAAGTCACGACGCTGGAAACCAAGAACATCGTGATCGCAACGGGTTCCGACGTCGCCGGCATTCCGGGCGTCAAGGTCGATATCGATGAGAAGGTGATCGTGTCGTCCACCGGCGGCATCGCGCTTTCCAAGGTTCCGGAAAAGATGGTTGTCGTCGGCGGTGGCGTCATCGGGCTTGAACTTGGCTCGGTCTGGTCGCGGCTCGGTGCCAAGGTCACGGTTGTCGAATATCTCGACAACATCCTCGGCGGCATGGACGGCGAAGTCTCCAAGCAGTTCCAGCGGATGCTCGCGAAGCAGGGCATGGAATTCCATCTCGGCGCGAAGGTGACTGGCGTGGAGAAGGCCGGCAAGGGTGCGAAGGTGACGTTCGAGCCCGTGAAGGGCGGCGACAAGACCGTGCTCGACGCCGATGTCGTGCTGGTCGCCACGGGCCGCAAGCCCTACACGGAAGGTCTCGGTCTGGCGGAAGCCGGCGTTGTCCTCGACAATCGCGGCCGCGTCGAAATCGATCACCACTACCGCACCAATGTTGCCGGCATCTATGCCATCGGCGACGTGGTCAAGGGTCCGATGCTCGCCCACAAGGCGGAAGACGAGGGCGTGGCGTTGGCCGAAATCCTCGCCGGTCAGGCCGGCCATGTGAACTATGACGTCATTCCGGGCGTGGTCTACACGCAGCCGGAAGTCGCCTCCGTCGGCAAGACGGAAGAGGAACTGAAGGCCGCAGGCATCGCCTACAAGGTTGGCAAGTTCCCCTTCACCGCCAATGGCCGTGCCCGCGCCATGCTGGCGACGGATGGTTTCGTCAAGGTTCTGGCGGACAAGGAGACCGATCGCGTTCTCGGCGTTCACATCATCGGCTTTGGCGCCGGCGAGATGATCCACGAGGCGGCGGTTCTGATGGAATTCGGCGGCTCTTCGGAAGATCTCGGCCGCACCTGCCATGCGCATCCGACCATGTCGGAAGCCGTGAAGGAAGCGGCTCTGGCCACCTTCTTCAAGCCGATCCACATGTAAAATTCAGCCGCATTTGGCCTTGGTCAAATCCGGGTATGAGGTTTTTATAATCATTCTAGAAAGCGCCTTGCGACGCAGGGCGCTTTCTGTTTTTGTCTTTGGCGCGGGCTTATGCTCATTTGCGAAAAGGCAAGACAATGAAACCCTTGAACTATTCCATTCCACAGCGCGTGCTGCATTGGGGCATGGCGCTCCTGATCCTCTTCAACCTGCTCTTTACCGAGGGCATGGAGACCTGGAACCGAGCGGTGCGGAAGGGTCTGGAGATTACGCCGGAGATGGTGTCTTCGGCCAATATCCACGCCTATGTGGGGATCGCCATCCTCGTTCTGGTCGTCATTCGTCTCGGTCTTCGCTTTGTCCAGGGTGTACCGGACCTGCCGTCCGAGGAGCCGCCGGTGCTGAAGCTTGTTGCGACCGCGACGCATGCCTTGCTCTATCTGTTGATGATCGCGTTGCCGTTGACGGGTATGGCCAAGTATTATTTCGGCCAGAATACCGCAGGTGACATCCATGCCGATGTCCTGAAGGTGATCCTCTGGGCCCTCATCGTCCTGCATGTGGCAGGCGCCCTCGTGCAGAAGTTCTACTTCAAGACCGACGTGCTGGACCGCATGACCAAGGGCGTGAAGGCTTGAGCGGCATAGCCGCTGCGCTTTCTCAAGACAGCGATCTTCCCGGCGCCGACTGGGTGGATCGCCAATCGGTACAGGTCGCACAGCGCGATGTGAGGGCTGCGGACGCGGCGCGTGTCGCGCTCGGCGATGCCATGCCCGGTTGGGTCGCGGGGCTCATGCGGCTCAGGAATTTTATCGTCGGACTTGTCGGGCTGAAGGGCGCGGGCCCGGGCTCGGATGATAATGGCAGTCAGAGCATTGGCGGCTTTCCGATTGTCAGCCAAACATCCGAAAAGCTCGTCCTCGGCTTCAATGACTGGCATCTCGATTTCCGCATCGTGGTCGAGGCCGTGTCTCAGGCCTCGGGAACGGGCATCTCGCTGACGACGCTTGTCAGGCGCAAGCATTGGTTCGGAAGGCTCTATATCGTCCTCATCACGCCGTTTCACGTTCTGATCGTGCGGCAGAGCCTGAAAGCGATTGCGTCCGCCTTCAGTTGACGGCGACCGTCACCGGCGTGACGGTGAAACCTTTCTGCTGCAACAATGAAACCAGACCTTCATCGCCCGGCAGATGCAGTGCGCCGACGGCCATGAAGGCGTTGCCCTTGTCGAGCGTCGCTTCGGCGCGGTCCGCCATGTGGTGGTTGCGCACCGTGATCATCTTCTTCTCGAATTCCGCCATGTCAGCGCTGTCGGCGTCGAGCTTGCCGACATATTCACTCAACGGGCCGATCATCGCCGGCTTGCCCGAGGCGTAAAGCTCGATCATGGTTTCCATCAGATCCTTGGTGCGCTGCGGGTCCTTCAGGACGCCGATCAGGCCGGAGACATGCGTCTTCATGGACACGGAAGCCATGGCCTCGAGCTGCTCGGTCAGCGTCTCGAGCCCGACGACCTTCTTGCCGGCGGCAATGGCGTCCTTGGTCAGCTTCTCATCAAGGAAATCGGCGCCGGCGCCCTTGCGGGCCAATTCGCAGGTCGGGAGCGCCACGAAGGTGGAGAGAACCCAGGGCTTCATCTTGATCACGGCGGCCAGCGGAATGCCTCGCTCGGCAAGCTGCTTTTCGAGCAGCGCCTTCTGGTCGGCATTCAGGAAATCGTTGATCGTTGTGCTGTCAGTGAACATCGAGAGATCGGGGCGCGCCAGAAGCTTCATGCTGGCGGCGTTCTTGTCTGCGATCTCGTCGGATTCGACGATGACGGCCTGTGCCGCCTTGAAGTCCTGCGCCGCTTCTGTCGGCAGGTTGATCACGCGCGGGTCGGAGAGATGGATCGTGCCGAGCAGGTAGGACGGCGCGACGCCCGGCTTTTCGATCTTCCAGAAGATCGACTCGCCATTCTTCAGCTTGGCCGTGTCCTTCTCGATCTCCGCGAAGCCCTTCGGGTCTTCCTTCTTGAGATCGGCCAGGATGTTCTTGCCACCGCAGCTTAAGTCTTCCGCAGCCTTGGCCGGCGAAATCCAGCCGAGAACGAAGACCAGCGAAAGGGCTGCCAGCGTGTGCAGGCCGGCAATCAGCCACAGCCCGGCATTTCCGAGCGAGAACGTGCGGGCAGAGGAGGGGCGACGGCTTTTCATGCGAAGTGGTCCTGAAACGATCATCCCGGCACCTTAGCGGAGCGACCGCTCAGGAACCCTTAACGCGTTTGGTTAATGCGGGTGCAGGTGCGCAATTCCGGACGCGAAACCGGTAGCCACTTTCGCTGGAACTGCCCTCACGCCCTAGGATGGGCGCGGTCGTAGATATCCAGAAGCCGGTTCGTATCGACGGCGGTGTAGACCTGCGTCGTGGAAAGGCTGGAATGGCCGAGCAGTTCCTGGATCGAGCGCAGATCGCCGCCGCCGGCCAGAAGATGCGTTGCGAAGGAATGGCGCAGCGCATGCGGGGTCGCCGTTTCCGGCAGGCCCAGCGCCGAGCGCATCTTGACCATCTCGCGCTGGATGATGGCCTGTTGCAGCGGGCCGCCCTTGGCCCCGCGAAAGATCGGCTCGTCGGCCTTCAGGTGATAGGGGCAGAGCTTGCGATACAGCTCGACGGCCTCCATGGCGGCCGGCAGAAGCGGCACCATGCGTGTCTTGCCGCCCTTGCCGGTGATGCGCAGCGTCTTCGTGCCGGGCAGAAGATCGTTCGGCGTCAGCGACAGGCCTTCGGAGATACGCAGTCCAGAGCCGTAAAGCAGTGTCAGCACGGCGGCATTGCGGGCCGCAATCCAGGGCTCCTCGGCCAATTGCGCGTCGGCACCGATCACGGACAACGCCTGGCTCGCGGCGAGCGGTTTCGGCAGCGATTTCGGCTGTTTGGGGGAGCGCACGGCGCGGGCGCCGGTGGCATTGGCCAGTCCCTGCTTTTCCAGATAGCGCAGGAAGGAGCGGATGCCGGCAAGGCCTCGCCCGAGCGTGCGTGCGCCGGCGCCATCATTGCGGCGGCTCGCAAGAAAGCCGCGCAGGTCCGCGGGGCGGAGGCTCGCGACATCGGAAAGTTTTGCCGGCCCGCCGGCATGGCCAGTGAGGAAGGTGAGGAACTGGCGCGTATCGCGCTCATAGGCCTCGACCGTCTTAGGCGACAGCCGCCGCTCCCCCGCGATAGAGGCGAGCCAGTCCTGCCTTAGCCTCGTCAATTTGTCGTCGGAAATGATGAAAAGTTCGTTCATGGCCGTTCCATGGTTGAAATGTCACTCTGCTCGACGCAGCGTTAGCAAATTGTTAATCCGGCGCAGTTGCCCACCATCTTCCGGGGCGACAGGGAGGTTCCATGCTGCTGAAATCGATGAGTGCGGCGCAATATCGCTCGCTGCGCGCGATCCGCATGGAACTCGATGGCGTCAATGTTTTCATCGGTGTGAACGGGGTGGGCAAGACCAATCTCTATCGCGGGCTGCAACTGGTGCAGGCGGCCGTGCGAGGGACGTTTGCGCGCGAGATTGCAGCCGAAGGCGGCATGATGCAGGCGCTTTGGGCCGGGCCGCGCCGCAAGCAGGAGAAAGCGCGGCTTGCCTTTTCCGTCGAGGTGGAGGACGAGGCCAACGGGCTCGGCTTCAGTTACCGGATCGAGGCGGGTTTTCGTCCCCCACCCCCGGCCGCCGGCTTTGCTTATGAGCCGCATATCAAGCTTGAGGAATTCACCGTCAACATGGGGCGCGGTCCGGTGACGATGATGAAGCGCGAGGGGCCGGGGATCATGCTGCGCGGGGATCGGGGCCGCATGAGCCCGTTTGCTGAAACAGCAATGGTCTCGGAAACCGCCATTTCCATGCTGGCGCATGAGGCGGCATCGCCGGAAATCGCGACCTTCTGCCGGTTTGTCGAGCAATGGCGTTTCTTCCATGGCTTCCGCACCGACGCGCAATCGCCGCTGCGGCGACCATGTCTTGCCGTCACGGCGCCGTTGCTCGATGAGGATGGCGGCAATCTGGCGGCCGTGTTCGCCACGATCTCGGTCAACCGGCAGGAGATGCCGGAAATCGACAAGATTCTTGCCGACGCCCTGGGTGGGGCTGAGCTCGTCATTCCCTATCCTGAACAGGAGGCGTCCATTGGCCTCAGCCTGCCGGACTTTCCGCAGCGTGTATTCAGCGCGCGGGAGTTTTCCGATGGGCAGTTGCGGTTTCTGGCGTTGACGGGAGCGTTGATGTCCTATCGACTGCCGCCGCTCATTGCGCTCAATGAGCCGGAGGCAAGCCTGCATCCCAATATGCTCGAGCCGTTGGCGGACATGATTGCGACGGCGGCGAAACGCAGTCAGATCTGGATCGTTACCCATTCGGAACGATTGGCTGAGGCGGTGTCGGAGCGATGCGGCGTGCGCTTCCGTCACGTCGTCCGGCAGGATGGCAAGACGTGGATTGAAGGCATGCGGCTGACCGGTGAGATTGCCGGTTCGGGGGATGACGACGAGGATTGATCAGGCTGTCGCTGCTGCCCGTCGGCGCGTGAAGATCAACAGGAGACCGGCCGAGGCGACGAAGGCGGCGCCGACCCAGACGTTCGTCTCCGGCGTCTGGCCGAACCAGACATAGCCGAGCGTCGCCGCCGTGATCAGTTCGACATAGGAGAGCGGTGCAAGCGTCGTGGCGTCGGCATGGCGGAAGGCGTTGATCGTCAGCGTGTGACAGATGAGCGAGATTGCACCCATGCCGAGCAGCAGAATCAGATCGAAGCCGGAGGGCGCGGACCATGTGAGGACCGCCTGCGGCAGGAGGAGGATCGTGCCGAAGACGTTCTGGAAGACAAGAGCTTGCAGCGGCGTGGTTTCACCGGAGGCGAGGCGGGTGGAGACGAGGTAGAAGCCGTAGCAGACGCCGGCAGCCAGGGCCAGAAGAACGCCGGGTGACATGGCGGGACCGGGCCGCGCGATGATGATGGCACCGACAAAGCCCAGCGCCAGCGCCGCGAGCTTGTCCCTGGTCATCTTCTCTCCCAGCATGAACACGGCGGCAACGCTACCCACGACCGGGCCGATGAAGAATGCGGCAACGGCGGTTGCAAGATCGATGGTGACGATAGAGACGTAAAACAGCGTCATTGCCATAACCATCAGGATCGTGCGGACAATATGCGGCTTGAGGCGATGGCGGGGTGGAAGCGCGCTGCGTCCATGGCGGAGAAAGGCGATGGGCAGCAGCAGCAGGGAAGCGGCGAAATAGCGGCCGGAGCTGACCAGAAGTGCAGAATGGTTTTCGGAGAGGACTTTTGCGATGCCGTCGGCCACCGGGATGATGGCCGAGCCCGTTGCCATCAATAAAATGCCTCTGATCTGTTGCGACATGTTGTCTCCCGCTTTCCCGCACTCGCCTATCGCGGATAGCGCGGCGCGTCCATGGCGGCACTCGAAAATCACGAAGGGCTGTTGCTCTCCTCCGGTTTCTTTCCGGTTTTCTTTAGGCAGAGCTTGAGGCATGGTCCGCGCGATGAAGACGGATTCGCCCGCACTGTTCGAACTTCCTGAGCCGCCGACGCCCAAAGCTGCGCGCGCGGTGCCGGTGCTCGTGCCCATGCCGGCGCCGGGTCCTTATTCCTATACGGTACCGGAGAATGCGCATGTCGTGCCGGGCTCCATCGTCATCGTGCCGCTCGGGCCGCGCAAGGTGATCGGCGTCGTCTGGGACGAGCGGGGCGAGGGTGGTTCTGTCGATCCGAAGAAGCTGCGCCCCATCGATCATGTCTTCGATTGCCCGCCGCTGGCGGATGACATGCGCGCCTTTCTCGACTGGGTGGCGACCTATACGCTGACGCCGCCGGGTTATGTTGCGCGCATGGCGCTGCGCGCGCCGACCGCCTTCGATCCGGAGCCGATGGTCGAGGGACTGCGGCTGGTGAAGGGCGATCTGGAGCGGATCACGCCGGCCCGCGCGCGGGTGATCGAGCTTGCTTCCGATGGCTTTGCCTGGACGCGGATGGGGCTGGTGCATGCGGCCGGCGTTTCCGCGAGCGTTGTCGACGGGATGATCGCTCAAGGGGTGTTCGAGACCGTTTTCCTGCCGCCGCCGCCGGTCGTTGCGCCGCCCGATCCGGATTATGTCGCCGACCGGCTGGAGGGCGTTCAGAAGGATGCGGCGCGGGTTCTGATCAAGACCGTGGACAAGGGCAAGTTCTCGGTCTCGCTGATCGATGGCGTCACGGGTTCGGGCAAGACGGAGGTCTATTTCGAGGCGGTGGCGGAGGCGTTGAAGCGCGGCAAGCAGGTGCTGATCCTGCTGCCGGAAATCGCGCTGACGGCAAGTTTCCTGGAGCGTTTTCAGGATCGTTTCGGCTCCAAGCCCGCCGAGTGGCATTCGGAGCTCGCCCCGCGGACCCGCGAAAAGGTCTGGCGGCAGGTGGTGACGGGCGAAGTTCGGGTCGTGGCCGGCGCGCGGTCGGCGCTGTTCCTGCCCTTTGCCGAACTCGGCCTGATTGTTGTCGATGAAGAGCATGATCCCGCCTACAAGCAGGAAGATCGCGTCTTCTATAATGCCCGTGACATGGCCGTTGTTCGCGCGCGGATCGGCGATTTCCCGACTGTTCTCGTCTCGGCGACACCGTCGGTGGAAAGCCAGGTCAATGCCATGCAGGGCCGCTATCAGGCGATCCACCTGCCAACCCGCTTTGGCGATGCAGCCATGCCGGATCTGCGGCTCGTGGACATGCGGCGGCATGCACCGGCCAAGGGGGGCTTCCTTTCACCCATCATGCTGCGCGGCATCGATGCCACGCTGAAGAAAGGCGAGCAGTCACTGCTCTTCCTGAACCGGCGGGGCTATGCGCCGCTGACCCTCTGCCGGGTCTGCGGCCATCGGTTCCAGTGCCCGCAATGCTCAAGCTGGCTTGTGGAACATCGTTTCCGTGGCGTCATCCAGTGCCATCAATGTGGCTATCAGGAAAAGACGCCGGAGGCCTGTCCTGAATGCGGGACGCTCGACCATCTTGTTGCCTGCGGGCCGGGGGTGGAGCGTATCGCGGAAGAGGTGGTGAGCCACTTCCCGGATGCCCGGACCATCGTGCTCTCCTCCGACATGGCCGGCGGGGTGAAGCGGCTGCGGCTGGAGCTCGAGGCGATCGCCAAGGGCGAGGCGGATATCGTGATCGGTACGCAGCTCGTGGCGAAGGGGCATAACTTCCCGCTGATGACGCTGGTCGGCATTGTCGATGCGGACCTCGGCCTCGCGAACGGCGATCCGCGTGCAGCGGAGCGGACCTTCCAGTTGCTGCATCAGGTGACGGGCCGTGCGGGTCGGACGGGGCTCAAGAGTCATGGCCTTATCCAGACCTATCAGCCTGGGCATCCGGTGATGCAGGCCATTGTCTCGGGCGACGCGGAGGCGTTTTATGATCGCGAGATTGCCGAGCGAGAGAAGGCAAACCTCCCGCCCTTCGGCCGGCTCGCTTCGATCATCATTTCGGCCGATGACCGGCATTCGGCGGAAGCACATGGGCGGGCCTTGCGCAATGCCGCGCCGCTGGCCGCCGGCATTACGGTTCTGGGACCTGCGGAGGCGCCGCTCGCGCTGGTGCGTGGGCGCTATCGCTTCCGGCTGCTCGTGCACGGCCAACGGGCTTCAGACATGCAGGGTTTCCTGAAAGCCATGCTGGCGGCGGGTCCTAAGGAGCGTGGCTCGATCCATGTTCAGGTCGATATCGATCCGCAGAGCTTCCTGTAATTTCCAGAGCGTTCCCGCAATGCGGCAATTTCCTGTGCGCAAACACGTCTGCGGTGATTTCGGCGCTCAAAAGCTTGTGCCATAAGGGCCGCTCGCATTTTGAAAATGCCTTCCGCCGACAGCGGAATGATCGAGGGACGGACCATGGAACTGACAATCCCACCAATTCCGAGCACGCCCGGCGCGCAGGCTGCGATGGCGTCGGCGGTGCTGACGCTGCTGCTCGGCCTCGCGCTGATGGTGCTGGCGCGACAGATTGGCGCATGGTGGGGCTTTGCCGCCCGTGAGGGACGCGACGGTGCCGTTGGCGAACTGCGTCCCATCGGCGCTTTCCTGGCGGGCCTCGGCCTTGCCGGGTTCCTCTTCGACCAGCCGGTCATTTATGTGATGATCGGCGCGGCATGGGCTTTGGCTGCTTTCGGGCGTCTGCTTTCCATGATGTCGGCTTCGGACCGCTCCGGAGGGCTCTTCAATTTCCTCTTCCTGCTGCTCCAGGCGGCTTTGGCAGCGGGCGGGCTCAGCTGGCTTTTTGACGTTTGGACCGGGGATGTCGGTTTCCAGATGCCTGATGATCGGGCCGGCTTCATCGTCTTCGTGGCGGCGGCCGTGACCGCCGGTCTTGGCGCGGTCTGCATGTTTGGCCCCGGCCTGATGATGCTGTTGGCGGGTTTGTCGATCGGCGAGGGGCGCAGTCGCGTGATCGCCTCCGTCCGTGCGCTCGGCGGCATGCTGATCGGGGCCGGCGGGGTGACGATTCTCGCTGCCAATCCCATGTGCGAGCTTGCGTTGGGCTCAGCGCTCGCCCTCTCAATCTTCGGACGTATACTTTCGTTGATATTCGAAACGGGAAGGTACGTTTTCCAGGTGATCGCGCTTCTGGTGACGATAGCGGGTGCTGCGATCTTTCTCGGTCATGTTTTCGGTTATTTCTGATCTTTCGGCGCTGCTTGAAGGAGTGGCGCAGAAATTTGCCGAATCATGTCTTTATCTGTCCTTTCCCTCCCAAAGGCGTGTTGCGAGTCCTGACATCCTATGCTACAGCGACGGCGAAATTCAGGGGGAATTGGGTCTTTGACCCGCGAAATCTGAGTCAATTGGCAATAGTTTCACGGGGTTAGCCGGAGCGTGAGCTTGGGCGCGACCTCGGGGATCAATGAAGAGAAGTTTGTGCCCGTGACAGACACATCCCAAACTGTTTCCGGTGTAGCGGAAAGATACGCCTCTTCGCTTTACGAGCTGGCCTCGGAGGCCGGATCCGTCGATCAGATCGGCGCCGAGCTTGCCGGCTTCCAGACCTTGATCAACGAAAGCGCCGACATGAAGCGTTTCATCGAGAGCCCGGTGTTCTCGGCTGAAGACCAGCTGCGCGCGGTGGCCGCCGTTCTCGAAAAGGCCGGCATTGCGGGCCTGACGGCGAACTTCATCAAGGTCGCTGCGGCCAACCGCCGGCTCTTCGCCATTCCCGGCATGATCAAGTCTTATTTCCAGATTGTCGCGCGCAATCGCGGTGAGATTTCTGCAGATGTCACGAGCGCCCATGCGCTGACCTCGGCGCAGGAAAATGAATTGAAGGCGACGCTGAAGAGCGTCACCGGCAAAGACGTGGCAATCAATGTCACCGTCGATCCTTCTATCCTTGGTGGGCTGATTGTGAAGGTCGGATCGCGTCAGATCGACACTTCCCTTCGCACCAAACTTTCTACTCTTAAGCTTGCACTGAAAGAGGTTGGCTGATGGACATCCGCGCCGCGGAAATTTCCGCAATTCTGAAAGATCAAATCAAAAATTTCGGCAAGGAAGCTGAAGTTTCCGAAGTTGGTCAGGTTCTCTCCGTCGGTGACGGTATCGCCCGCGTTTACGGCCTCGACAACGTTCAGGCCGGCGAAATGGTCGAGTTTCCGGGCGGCATCCGCGGCATGGCGCTCAACCTCGAAGCCGACAACGTCGGTGTGGTTATCTTCGGCGCCGACCGCGACATCAAGGAAGGCGATACCGTCAAGCGCACGGGCGCCATCGTGGACGTTCCGGTTGGTCCGGAACTGCTTGGCCGCGTCGTTGACGCGCTCGGCAACCCGATCGACGGCAAGGGCCCGATCAATGCAACGCGTCGTGCACGCGTTGACGTGAAGGCTCCCGGCATCATTCCGCGCAAGTCGGTTCATGAGCCGATGTCGACCGGCCTCAAGGCCATCGACGCCCTCATCCCGGTTGGCCGCGGCCAGCGCGAGCTCGTCATCGGCGACCGCCAGACCGGCAAGACCGCCATCATTCTCGACACGATCCTCAACCAGAAGGCCATTCACGACAATGGTCCGGACGGCGACAAGCTCTACTGCGTCTACGTCGCAGTTGGCCAGAAGCGTTCGACGGTTGCCCAGTTCGTGAAGGTTCTCGAAGAGCGCGGCGCTCTGCAGTACTCGATCGTTGTTGCCGCTACCGCTTCGGACCCGGCTCCGATGCAGTTCCTGGCACCGTTCGCTGGCTGCGCCATGGGCGAATACTTCCGCGACAACGGCCAGCATGCCCTCATCGGCTATGACGACCTGTCCAAGCAGGCCGTGTCCTACCGCCAGATGTCGCTGCTGCTGCGCCGCCCGCCGGGCCGCGAAGCCTATCCGGGCGACGTTTTCTATCTCCACTCGCGTCTCCTTGAGCGCGCCGCAAAGCTCTCCGACGAGCGTGGCGCCGGTTCGCTGACGGCTCTGCCGGTCATCGAAACCCAGGGTAACGACGTTTCGGCCTTCATTCCGACCAATGTGATCTCGATCACCGACGGTCAGATCTTCCTTGAAACGGACCTGTTCTTCCAGGGTATCCGCCCGGCCGTTAACGTCGGTCTGTCGGTTTCCCGCGTGGGCTCGTCCGCTCAGATCAAGGCGATGAAGCAGGTTGCCGGCTCGATCAAGGGTGAACTCGCCCAGTATCGCGAAATGGCCGCCTTCGCCCAGTTCGGTTCGGACCTTGACGCTGCAACGCAGCGCCTGCTGAACCGCGGTGCACGCCTGACCGAACTCCTGAAGCAGCCGCAGTTCTCGCCGCTGAAGACGGAAGAGCAGGTTGCGGTGATCTTCGCCGGCGTGAACGGCTACCTCGACAAGCTCGCTCTGACGCAGGTCGGCAAGTTCGAACAGGGCTTCCTGTCGTACCTCCGCTCTGAGGGCAAGGCGATCCTCGACGCGATCCGCACCGAAAAGGCGATCAGCGACGACACGAAGGCCAAGCTGAAGTCGGCGCTCGACTCCTTCTCGAAGTCTTTCGCCTGATCAGGGGTTCCAGAAGTTAGGACGGAAAACGGATGCCTTCACTTAAGGATCTGAAAAACCGGATCGCCACCGTCAAGGCGACGCAGAAGATCACCAAGGCGATGAAAATGGTCGCCGCGGCGAAGCTTCGGCGTGCGCAGGAGGCAGCCGAAGCAGCTCGTCCGTATTCGCAGCGGATGAGCGCGGTGCTTGCCAACATCGCGCAGGCCGGTACGAACGACGCACCGCGTCTGATGACCGGCACGGGGAACGACCAGGTTCATCTCCTGGTCGTCTGCACGGCGGAACGCGGTCTTTGCGGCGGTTTCAACTCGCAGATCGCCCGTCTGGCCCGCGACCATACGCGCAAGCTTCTGTCGGAAGGCAAGACGGTCAAGATCTACTGCGTCGGCAAGAAGGGTTACGACATCCTTCGCCGTGATTTCGCTTCGCTCATCATCGAGCGGACGGAACTGCGCGAGGTCAAGAAGATCGGCTTCGAAAACGCGGACCAGATCGGCAAGAAGGTGATCGCGCTCTTCAACAAGGGCGAGTTCGACGTCTGCACGCTGTTCTATTCCGAGTTCAAGTCGGTCATCAGTCAGATCCCGACCGCGCAGCAGCTCATTCCGGCTGCCGTTCCGGCAGGCGAGCCCGCTGGTGCAAGCGAAGCCTCCTACGAATACGAGCCGGATGCCGGCGCGATCCTTGCGGACCTCATCCCGCGCAACATTTCGGTCCAGATTTTCCGGGCGCTGCTCGAGAACGTCGCCGGCGAAATGGGCGCAAAGATGAGCGCTATGGACAACGCGACGCGCAACGCGGGTGACATGATCAACAAGCTGACGCTCAAGTACAACCGTCAGCGCCAGGCTCAGATCACCAAGGAACTGATTGAAATCATTTCGGGCGCGGAAGCGCTCTAAGGGTTAAGGAAAGAGGGTATCATTATGGCAGCTACCTCGGGCTCTACCGGCAAGGTGACGCAGGTCATCGGCGCTGTTGTCGACGTTTCGTTTGCAGGCGGCAACCTTCCGCCGATCCTGAACGCGCTCGAAACCACCAACAATGGCTCGCGTCTGGTTCTTGAAGTCGCACAGCACCTCGGCGAGAACGAAGTTCGCACGATCGCCATGGACTCGACCGAAGGTCTTGTCCGCGGCCAGCCGGTTGTCGACATGGGCGCGCCGATTTCGGTTCCGGTTGGCGATCACACGCTCGGCCGCATCATGAACGTTATCGGTGAGCCGGTTGACGAAGCCGGTCCGCTGGACCGCACGCATCTGCGCGCCATCCACCAGGAAGCTCCGGCCTATGTCGAACAGTCGACGGAAGCCCAGATCCTGGTCACGGGCATCAAGGTCGTCGACCTGCTCGCACCTTACGCAAAGGGCGGCAAGATCGGCCTGTTCGGCGGCGCCGGCGTTGGCAAGACCGTTCTCATCATGGAACTCATCAACAACGTCGCCAAGGCGCACGGTGGTTACTCGGTATTCGCCGGCGTGGGTGAACGTACCCGCGAAGGCAACGACCTTTACCACGAAATGATCGAATCCGGCGTGAACAAGCACGGCGGTGGCGAAGGCTCCAAGGCAGCCCTCGTTTACGGCCAGATGAACGAGCCGCCGGGCGCCCGCGCACGCGTTGCACTCACCGGTCTGACGATCGCTGAAGACTTCCGCGACAAGGGCCAGGACGTTCTGTTCTTCGTCGATAACATCTTCCGGTTCACGCAGGCAGGTTCGGAAGTGTCCGCTCTGCTCGGCCGTATTCCTTCGGCCGTGGGCTATCAGCCGACGCTCGCCACCGACATGGGCCAGATGCAGGAACGCATCACCACGACGACCAAGGGCTCGATCACGTCCGTGCAGGCCATCTACGTTCCGGCCGACGACTTGACCGACCCGGCACCGGCTACCTCGTTCGCCCACCTGGACGCAACGACGGTTCTGTCGCGTTCGATCGCTGAAAAGGGTATCTACCCGGCAGTGGACCCGCTCGACTCCACGTCGCGCATGCTCGACCCGCTGGTTGTCGGTGAAGAGCACTACGACGTCGCCCGTAAGGTTCAGGGCACGCTGCAGCGCTACAAGTCACTGCAGGACATCATCGCCATCCTCGGAATGGACGAACTGTCCGAAGAGGACAAGATGACGGTTGCCCGCGCCCGCAAGATCGAGCGCTTCCTGTCCCAGCCGTTCTTCGTGGCCGAAGTCTTCACCGGTTCGCCGGGCAAGCTCGTTGCTCTCGAAGACACCATCAAGGGCTTCAAGGGCCTCGTCAACGGCGAGTATGACCACCTGCCGGAAGCCGCCTTCTACATGGTCGGCTCCATCGAAGAAGCCATCGAGAAGGCCAAGAAGCTGGCCGCTTGATCCACCATCTGCTGCGGCGCGGGTTTACGAAGACCTTGCGCCGCGCATTTTCTGTTGAAATGGAAAAGTGAAAAGCCATGGCTGAAAGCTTCAATTTCGAACTCGTTTCGCCGGAGCGGCTTCTGGTTTCCGCCGATGTGACGGCGGTTGTCATTCCGGGCACCGATGGCGAGATGACCGTCATGGCGCAGCATGCGCCGGTCATGACCACGG
Source organism: Hyphomicrobiales bacterium (assembly GCA_900466575.1). GTDB lineage: Bacteria > Pseudomonadota > Alphaproteobacteria > Rhizobiales > Rhizobiaceae > Ensifer_A. Next base: position 46,729 of record UBMP01000027.1, read on the forward strand.
TGAAGGCTGGCATCGTCAAGCTCTCCAAGGCTGACGGCGTTGAAGACAAGTTCGTCGTGTTTGGCGGTTTTGCCGACATTCTGCCGACGGGCTGCACGCTGCTGGCAGAATCGGCGATTCATATGGACGAGCTGAACGCGGCGACGCTCGAAGCTCGGATCGAGGCTGCCCGTAGCGATCTGGCAAATGCCGACCAGCATGAGCATCGCAGTGCGATCGAGGATTTCATCTTCCAGCTGACCGAGCTTCGCGGCGCCGTCTCCGGCTGATTTCTGTCGTCAATTCAATTGGCTTGATACGCCTCTCTCCTTTGGAGCGAGGCGTATTTTTTTTTGGGAACAAATGCGGCTCTCGCGGGTTTAGTGCATCCATAGACAGGTCAAGACGTGAATATGTACGTATATTTGGATGAACTAATTTTCAAAAGGTTAATTCCAGAACTATCAAATTTCGGCTATCGGAGTTGAGCAAAAATAAATAGTGCATATTATATATAATGACCTGGAAATCATGTCCGGCTTGGCCGGTCGGCTGGTTGGTGAAAGGGAAATGCGATGCCAGTGCTACAGTTGAAACCGGGTTCGTCCAGCGATGAGCTACTGACATTCGCGGAAAAGGCCTCGCAGGCCAGCGATTTTCTCAAGGCGATATCGCATGAGGCGCGCCTGATGATCCTCTGCATTCTGGCAGAGGGTGAGAAGTCCGTGACGCAGATTGAAACCATTCTTGGGCTGCAGCAGGCGGTCGTTTCGCAGCAGCTTGCGCGTCTTCGACACGAGAATGTCGTCGAGACCCGTCGGGAAGGCCGGCAGATCTACTACAGCATTGCCAATCCGGACGTCTCCGGGATCATCAATGCGCTGTATTCGATGTTCTGCAAGCCGGGCGCCTCCATGCTGAGGGCGTGAACAGGACGCGTTCCGGGGCATAATCTCATATGTTTTTCGATTTGGGCACGCCGGATGCGTCCGATGTGGCAAGAACATCGCACGCGCTGGCAAGTGCGTCGGCAAGGGTTCTCAAGGAACTGACTTGGTATATAGTTCCATCATGTCAGTTATGGCTAACAGAATTGTAACGGACGGACTTTATGGTCGGGATGGCGTATTGTCGTTCTGGTCCGAAATCGGGGCCGGTCTTGTGTATCTTCACTCGCCGTTGAAGCGATGGAGCCGGAAATGAGTTCAGCGTACCGGCAATGGGGAGCCTTCGCAGCCGCGTCAGTGGCGGCTCTTACGTTCGCGATCCAGCCGCAGAAGGCCGGGGCGTTTGAAATTTTCGGCATCCACCTTTTCGGGTCCGATGACAAAGCCACGCAGATCGCGGACCCGGTTCGTTATTCTGCGACCCTGTCGGTCGATGACGCTGATCTGCAGAAAGTCCTCAACGATCAATCTGCCTTGATCCAGGACCAGTCGAAACCGGTGGACGGCGATTTCGGGCTTGTCATCAAGGCGAAGGATGACCGCGACCGTCTGGTGGCGCTCCTTTACGAGAAGGCGCGTTATGGCGCCGTCGTGACAGTTAACGTGAATGGTGTCGAGGTCGACAAACTGCCGGCCCTGCCGTCTTTTCCGCGGTCGGCCCCTGTTCCCGTCACGATCTCCGTGACCGTTGGCCCCGTCTTCACTCTCGGCAAGGTCGTGTTGAAGGACGATGCCGGCAAGCTCGATCCTGCCACCTACGGGTTGGTCGCGGGTGGCAATGCCGGCTCGCAAGCCATTCTTGACGCCTCTGCCAAGATCGTTCGCGATCTGAAAGCGGAAGGTCGGCCGTTGGCGCGTGTGACCGAGCGGACCGTGGTCGCCGACCATGCGACAAACCGCGTCGATGTCACGCTGGCGGTGCAGTCGGGGCCCGTCGCGCCGCTTGGCCAAGTTTCGGTCAATGGCGCTTCCGAGGTCAATCCGGAATTCGTCTCAGAATGGTCCGATCTGCGTCCCGGCGAGCCCTATGCGCCTGACAAGCTGACGCGCGCGGCCAAGCGCCTGCGCGACCTTGGTACGTTCTCAACGGTGGCCGTGTCGGAAGACAAGCAGCTTGCGCCTGACGGCACGATCCCGATCAAGATTGACGTGACCGAGGGCAAGCAGCGTTACTTCGGCGCGGGCATCCAGTATTCGACGATCGATGGCATCGGCCTTCAGGGCTATTGGGGTCACCGAAATTTGTTCGGCAATGGAGAGTCCCTGAAGATTTCCGGGTCGGTCAATAGACTTGGTCAGACCCGCGACTTCAAAAAGCTTGATTACTCCACTGCTATCGCCTTCGCGAAACCCGGCGCTTTCGGACCGGCCACGACGTTCACCGCGAATTTCTCCGCGGGCCTGAGCCACACGGCCGGCTACGACGCGAAGGTCCTTTCAGGTTCCGTCGGTGTCACCTATGACCTGACCGATCAGGACAAGCTCTCGGCCGGTCTGGCACTGGACTGGACGCAAGCCCAGGATGTCTATGGCGACAATCGCTATCTGACGGCCTCAGTTCCGCTCGGCTGGACCCGTGATATGACGGACGACAAGTTCGATCCCACGAAAGGCTATCGTGCCTCTCTCACCTTGCGGCCGAGTTTCGGTGTCTACAACAAGACAAGCTTCGTCAGTGCAGAGGGGGCCGTCTCGGCCTATCAGCAGATAGGAGACAGCGGTCCGGTTCTCGCTGGCAAGATCGCGGTGGGAACATTGGTGGGCGGGCGGAGTCTCGCTGACATTCCCGCGACGCGTCGCTTCTATGCCGGCGGCGGCGGCTCGGTGCGCGGATATGCATATCAGGGCATTTCGCCGCGCGATTCGGCCAACAATCCGCTTGGCGGCCGCTCCTATGTGACGGCGTCGGTGGAAGCGCGTTTCAAGGTGACCGATACGATCGGTGTCGTGCCCTTCCTCGATTTCGGTACGGTATCCTCCAGCAGCGCGCCGAATTTCTCTGATATTCGCGCCGGCGCGGGTATCGGTCTGCGGTATGCGACGCCCTTCGGGCCGATCCGGCTCGACGTCGCCGTGCCTCTTCGCCGCTATCCAGGTGGGAACACGTTCGGCATTTATGCCGGCATCGGGCAGGCGTTCTGATGCGCATTCCTTTGTTGTCGCCCGATTGCTGCGGTAATCGCGGGCTAAAGGTTTAATGAAGGCAATCTGTACAAGGCGCGCGCGTTACGGATTGGGGTCGTGCGCGCCCTTGCCTGATTCAGGATGAGGGAAAGAAGAACGGCATGGCGGAGACTTCAGGAAGAGCGGCTTTGTGGCCACGGAGACTTGGCATTGCTGTGGCAGGGCTGCTTGTGCTCGTGGTTACCGCCTTCGGCGTCCTTGGCTTTACCCGCCTCGGCACGTCGATGATCCTGAACCTTGCTGCCCCGTTGCTGAACAGTGCCGACAGCAAGATCACGATATCCGGTGCCGGGCCGCTGCTGACCGGTCGTCTACGCGTCGATCGCATCACGCTGGCGGATGCCAAGGGCGTGTACGCCGAAATCGACGAGCTTGCGGCCGACTGGTCGCCGCTTGACCTTCTGGCGCTCAAAGCGCGGATCGAAAGCCTTAGCGCCCAACGCATCCGCATCGAACGGATGCCGGAAAGTTCGTCGCAGTCCTCCTCGAGCAGCAACTCGTTCTCGCTGCCGGTGGAAGTTGATCTCAAGCAGCTGTCCCTGCCGCAGATTTCGCTGGGGGCCGCGCTCTCCGGTAAGGAAGAAACGCTGGCTGCCGAGGCCAATGCCGCCCTGACTCGCGCCGGCGTGTCCGCAAAGATGACGGTCCGCGATCTCGGCAAGACGGCGGCGACAGCGGCCCTTGCGGTTCAGTATGACGCCAATGCCCGCACGCTTGCCCTGGATGCCAAGGCCGAAGAGCCGAAAGGCGGCGTAATCGCCGGCCTTCTCCGTCTGCCCGACCAGCCGGCGCTGGGGTTTTCCGTCAAGGGCGAGGGGGCTCTCTCCAATTGGCGGGGCAAGGCGTCTGCTTCGGTCGAAGGTGTGCCGGTCGTCAATCTGGATGCCGGCGTTCGCCAGTCTGCGAACGGGCCGCTTGATGTCACGCTCAAAGGCGGCGGCGCATTCGACGCCGTGCTTCCGCCAGTGCTGGAGCCCTTGTTCAAAGGCCGGACGGATGTCGACCTCGCCATCGCCTACGACGCAGGCGGAACATTGGCCGTCAGCCGCGGCAAAGTTGCCACCGGCACGCTCGCAGCCGATCTCGGCGGGACATTGTCGGCCAAAGGCGCGAACGACTTCCACGCCACGATCACGCCTGTCGGCGAGAGCGCCATCTTTTCACTTCCCATGGGCAAGGACGTGCTCGGGCTCGATCTGAAGGCGCTCAGCGTTTCAGTCAGCGGCTCGCCTGACAGGGCGGTGGTGAATGCGGCCCTTGATCTGAAGACGCTGACGACCGGCGAGCTGAACCTGACCGATCTGGCGTTGACCGCTCGTTCGAAGGCGTTCAATCTGCAGACACAAAGCGGTGTTCTCGACACCCAGTTGACGATCGGCGGACGCGACCTGAAGTCAGATGCGCTGAACCGGCTGGTCCAGGCGCCGGTGAAACTCACCGCGCCTGTCACCATCTCTGCGGACGCGATCCGGGCGACCTATCTCCTGGAAGGTGCAAGCCTGGGCGGCAAGGGTGACGTCGCGTATGATCTTGCGGGCGGGACCACCGACGCGAATCTTCAGCTTTTCGCCGCACCTTCCGCTCTGCCGGAGGCACTCGCCGCGAAGCTGACGAAGACGGTCGGCTTGGGGGGCAGCGTCCGGATATCCAATGGCGCGATCGAGGCCCGGAACTTGGTTCTCACGTCGGAACTTGTCGAGGCCAAGGGAAGCGCCAGCCTGAAGGGCGGCGCCATCGAGGCCGCTCTTGACGGAACTCTGCCCGACCTCGCCAAGCTCTCCGACGGTGCGAAGGGAAGCGGCAGTTTTACTCTCGCCGCCAGCGGAACGACCGACGCGCCTTCGGCGAAAATATCGCTTGCGGTGCCCAAGGCGGTTCTGTCGGGCAAGGAGCTTGACGATTTTTCAGCGGACGTGACGGCCGCATTGAGCGCGGGCGCGATTGGTGGAGACGTCAAGGCCAAGGGTTCGATTGCCGGACAGGCCATCGATGTCGACGCGATCATGAAGCAGGACAAGGGGCGAACCGCGATTCCCGACCTGCAGGTGAAGATCGGCCCCAATGTGATCTCAGGGGCGCTGACGCTTGATGCGGCCTTCCTGCCGGACGGCAAGCTGAGCTTCGATCTGCCGGACCTGTCGCTGGTCGGTGCGATGGCCGGCCAGCCGCTGAATGGTGGATTGAAGGGCAGTCTTGCCTTGTCGGCCCCGCAGGGCCAGTTGGCGGCGCGACTCGATCTTGCGGGCAAGGCACTCGGCTACGATACGGTTTCGCTCGCCGGCATCCGTGCGGGCGTCGACTACCGCGCCGCAACCCTTTTCGGGGAAGTCGGCGCAGATGCCGTCCGCAGCGGCGCGAACATGGTCGAGAAGCCGGTGCTCACGTTCTCGCGTCAGGGCGAGAAGACGGACTTCTCGCTCGCCGCCCGCTATCAGGGCGCGCCGCTGGCTGTAAACGGCTATGCCGCGCCTGCCGGTGGCAACACGCTTGTCCATCTCGATGGGTTCAACGCGACGGCGGAGAAAATCGCCGTGAAGCTTGCAGGTCCGACCGATCTGACGCTGATTGATGGCGGGGTTCGGCTGGACGCCTTGAAGCTCGCCCTTGGCAGCGGCTCCGTGGCCGTCAGCGGTCGGGCCGGCGGCACGCTCGATCTGAAAGCGGTGATCACCAATCTGCCGGCCGCGCTCGCCAATACGTTTTCCCCCGGCCTCGGCGCGGATGGCGCCATTTCGGGGACGGCGACGGTTACGGGCAAGGCAACCGACCCGTCGGCGCAATTCGCTCTCAACTGGCCTTCTGCCTCACTTGCTGCGACACGCGGCGTCGGCTTGCCGCCCATGTCGCTCCAGGCTAAGGGCGGTTATGGCGGCGGCGCGCTGACCATCGATGCGTCGGGCTCCGGCGGGGGCCTCAATGCCAAGGCGTCCGGCCGGGTGCAATTGCAAGGAGGCCAGAGCCTCGACATACGGGTACAGGGCTCCGCGCCGCTCGCTCTTGCGCAATCCTTTGTCGCCGATCAGGGTATCGCCCTTACCGGGACCGCAAGCTTCGACATTTCTGCGACCGGTGCGTTGACTGCGCCCCGGCTTGGCGGAACAATCCGCATTGCGTCCGCGGGTGCCGCCTTGCCGCGACAGAACCTCAACCTGACCCGGATTGACGGGACGGTCACGCTTGACGGGAACACAGCGCGTATCAACGGCCTCTCTGCAAAGATCGCCAATGGCGGCAACCTTGCTGTAGCCGGCACGGTGGGGATTGCTGCGGGCTCCGGTTTTCCGGCCGATCTCACGATCAAACTGACGAATGCGGTTTATGCCGATGGCGATCTGGTCAATGCCAAGTTGACGGGCGACCTTGCACTCAAAGGGCCGCTCACCGGCGGTGCCGAACTGGGCGGAACGATCCGCGTCGCCCAGGCAGCGATTACCATCCCGGAGAAGATCCCCGCCTCGCTGGCCGAGATTGACGTCAAGCACAAGAACGCTTCGAAGAAGATCATCGTGCAGACGAAGGAAATGACACCGGAGGCCCCCAATGGCGCCAGCGGATCCTCGGCGATCCGTCTGGCCCTCGACGTCCAGGCGCCCAACCAGATCTTCGTGCGCGGCCGCGGTGTCGATGCAGAACTGGGTGGGACGCTCCGCATCACCGGGACCTCCGCGGCACCCTCCGTTTCGGGAGCCTTCAAGATGATCCGGGGAAGGCTGGAAATCCTTGGAAAGCGCCTGGACTTTGCCTCCGGGACGATCGGTTTCGGCGGTGGACTGGTGCCGACACTTGATCTGAATGCGACCTCCAGCGCATCGGCGGCCACCATCACCGTTACCGTCAGCGGTCCAGCAAACGACCCGGAAATCGCATTCTCCTCATCGCCGGCACTGCCGCAGGATGAGGTGTTGGCACAACTGATCTTCAACAGGTCGCTTTCCAGCCTGACGCCCTTCCAGATTGCCCAACTCGCGGATGCGGCCCTGCAGCTTGCCGGCGGGCGCAGCACGTCAATTTTCGAGAAGCTGCGCAAGGGGACGGGGATCGATGACCTGGATGTGTCGACGGACAGCGCCGGTCAGGCACAGGTCACGGCCGGAAAGTACATCAACAATCGCACCTATCTGCAGCTCCAGCAGGGGGCGGCCTCCGGCTCCAGCAAGGCGATCATCAATCTCGACGTTGGCAAGGGTGTGAAGCTGAGAGGCGAGGCAGATAGCGGCGGTGGTAGTGCCGCAGGGATATTCTACGAGAAGGAATACTGACCGTGGCACCGGGCTGCAGGCAGCCTCGGTGGATCGCGGATTTGCCCGGAGAGTGTTAACACGACCGTAACCTGTATTGTGCAATCTTCTTATGAACGGTCCGTCGGCGGCGCGATGCTTGCGGGGGGCGGGCGACACCTGGGGAAGAGTTCTTAAGATGGCAAGCGCAATCAATACCACCAATTATGCAGGCGAAACCCTGGAGATCATCGCCTTCCGGCTTCATGATCAGGAATTCTGCGTGAAGACGACGACGATCCGCGAAATTCGCGGCTGGGCACCGTCCACGCCGATCCCGCATTCGCCGCCGGAAGTTATCGGCGTGATGAACCTGCGCGGCTCGGTCATCCCGATCATCGACCTGGCCTACAAGCTCGGCATGGAAAGCACCCAGGCCAACGAGCGTTCGGCGATCGTGGTGGCGGAAGTGCACAACATGGTCATCGGCATGCTGGTCGACCGGGTGTCGGACATCCTGACGGTCGCCGGCAGCCAGATACAGCCGGTTCCGGAAGTCACGGCCTCCTTCGATCGCAGCTATTCGGAAGGCATCATCGCCAACGAGAACGGCATGATCTGCTTCCTGAACCTCTCCAAGATGTTCCGCGAAAAGGACATGGACGACGTCGCCGCCTGATCGGTAGACTTCGAAAATTCAAGAAAGGGCCGCTCCGGATTGCCGGGGCGGCCTTTTTGTTCTCAGCGAATACCCAGAAGGTGAAGAAGCCCGAGGCTGATGCCGACTAGAAGGCCGAGTGATAGGGTCCCCGTGGCGAGAACGCGGCCGCCTGACGACAGGATGGTCCGCATGTCGACCGAGAGGCCAAGGGCGGCCATGGAGACGATGGTCAGCGCCGTTGCGGTCGTCTCGATCGGATTCAACGCCTTGTCCGGGATCATGCCGGCGGAGCGCAGCGCCATCAGTGCGACGAAGCCGATGATGAACCAGGGGATGAGCTTTGCCCATTCGATCTTCCTTCTGGCCGATGCGTGATCGGCCGTGCGGTCGCCGACAAGCCCGATGCAGAAGATGACAGGCGCGAGCATCATGACGCGGATCAGCTTAACGAGCGTGCCGGTCTGCATGCTGAGGAGGCCCACGGGGGCGGTGGCGGCGAGCACCTGCGGCACGGCATAGACGGTCATGCCGGACAGGATGCCATAGCTTTCCGCGCTCATGCCGCTCGCATGCTGGCCGAGCGGCAGCAGGAGGACGACGAGAATGCCGAGTGCTGCCGTGAAGGCAATCGAGGCTGCGACATCCTCGGCGCGCGCCTTGATCACCGGGGCGACGGCGACGATGGCCGAATTTCCACAGATGGAATTGCCGCAGGCGACGAGCAGGGCGAGGCGGTGTTCCAACTTGAGCAGGCGGCCAATCGCGTAGCTCGACAGCACGGCAATGAAGACGGAGGCGGCCACGCCAGCCACGAGCGCCGGCCCCGCGCCGGCAATGGCAGAGACGCTGATCGATGCGCCGAGGAGCACGATTGCGACTTCCAGCAGGAGCTTTGCAGACACTTTAACGCCCTGTTCAAAGCGTGGATGGAGGCCAACGAGCGTGCGGATCAGCGCGCCCAGCACAATGGCCATCACAAGGCTTTCGAACCATGCGCGACCGAAGATCGCCTTTTCCGCCCGCTCGGCGCCATAGCCAAGCGCCGCGACGACGCTGCAGAGGATGATGCCAGGTAAAGCTTCTTTTCCGGTCCTCAGCCATGTGTGTGCGGTCTGCATGTGCCATCTCCTTCGATGGCACAGGAATGACATGGACATTCGTGCAGAAAAATCGAATAATATATCATGTTCCATTCGCTAAAATCGAACAAATGACCTTCGAGCAACTCACCATCTTCGTCGCCGTGGCCGAGCGGCAGCATCTGACCAAAGCCGCTGAGACCCTGCGGCTGACGCCCTCTGCCGTCAGTGCAGCCATCAAGGTCCTCGAGGGTTTCTATAATGTGCAGCTTTTTCATCGCGTCGGGCGCGGGATCGAGCTGACGGAGGCAGGGCGGGTTTTTCTCGACGAGGCCAAGGCGGTGCTGTCGCGGGCTCAGTCGGCGGCGTTGGTGCTGTCGGAGCTTGGCGGGATGCGGCGCGGGCGGCTCACCATCCATGCGAGCCAGACGGTGGCCACTTACTGGCTGCCGCAGCGGCTGATGCAGTTTCATGCCGCCTATCCCGGCATCGCGCTCGATCTGTCGGTGAGCAATACGCAAGCCGTCACCCGGGCTGTCATCGATGGCACGGCGGATCTCGGATTTGTCGAAGGGCGTTTCGACGAGCCGGCGCTGGCGGCGCGGGTCGTGGGCGAGGACGAGCTGGTCGTGGTCGTTGCGCCTGGCCATCCGCTGGCAAGTGCGGAGGGGGCGAGCGCCGATACGCTGGTGGCTGAAACGGTCTGGGTCATCCGCGAGGAGGGGTCCGGAACGCGCTCGGAATTCGAGGCGATGCTGCGCGCCATGGGGTTCGATCCGAACCGGCGGAAGATCGCGCTCACGCTGCCGTCCAACGAGGCAATGCTGTCGGCGGTGCGCACATCGCTGGCGGCCTGCGCGGTGTCGCGCCGGGCGGTCGAGCCGCTTCTGGCGCAGGGCGATCTGGTCGCCGTCAACTTCCCGAGGCCGGAGCGCCAATTCCGCATGATCCGCCACAAGGAGCGGCATTTCGGCGAGGCGGCGAAGGCACTGGAGGCGATCTGCCTTCAGGCGTGATCGGCGGTTTCCGGCTTGTTGACGAGCGCCGCGGCTTCCTTCACCAGCGGATCGAAGGCCGCGCCGTTTTCGAGATGCTCGAAGAACTGCCGGCGCATGCGCGGCTCCCAGAACTTGTTGATGTGGTTCGCCACGCCCGCCGCGCGTTCGGCCTGCGGCTGGGAGTGGAAGAATGTGGCGATCTGGTTCGCCATGCGAACGATCTTGTCATGCGACATCGGCATCTCTCTTTGTATCTGTCACGCCGCCGATCCGACCGGCATGCGTGAAAATCTCGAAATCCTTGTCCCGCGCCAGCGCCACCAGCGCAATGCCGGCGGCGTCTGCCATGCGGATGGCCAGCGCGGTGGGGGCTGAAATGGCGATCAGCACGCTTGCGCCCGCCATCGCCGTCTTCTGTACCATTTCCACCGAGACGCGGCTGGTCAACACGATGGCGCCGCTTGCGCCGTCGATGCCCGCCCGTGCCATCGCGCCGCAGAGCTTGTCGAGCGCATTGTGGCGGCCGACATCCTCGCGGACCAGCAGCAGGTCCTCGCCGGGGCGGTAGAAGCCGGCGGCGTGGACGGCGCGGGTGGCGGCGAAGAGCGGTTGATGGGCGCTGAGCGAGGCGGTCGCTTCGGCGATGTTCTCCGGCGAAAGGGTGAGGGTGGCTTCAACATGTCGGGCCGGTAGCAGCGCCTGTTCGATGGATTCGATGCCGCAGAGGCCGCAGCCGACAGGGCCGGCCATGGCGCGGCGGCGGGCGGTCAAGGCGGCCTGATGGTCACCGGCGAGTTCGATCTGGAGATCGACGCCGCCGCCGGTTTCTTCCGCCGTGACGGCGAGAATGTCTTCCGGTCGCGCAACGATGCCTTCGTTGAGCGTAAAGCCATAGGCGAAGTCTTCGAGGTCGGCGGGGCTGGCCATCATCACGGCCTGCGTCGAGCCGCGATAGGTGAAGGCGACGGGCACTTCCTCGGCGATCTCGCGGGTGGAGGGGGCGAAGCCGCCGGCTGCGAAGGTTGTGCGGGGGAGGGGG
>UBMP01000026.1 GCA_900466575.1 Hyphomicrobiales bacterium
TCAGCGTGGCTCTCCGGAAGTTTTTGGCCCGAGACAGGGGCGGAAGCGATAAGACCGGAGGACAACTCGGGAGAGGTTTTTTCCGAGGATCTTGGCGTGGCACGCCGCCCGTCCTCTCCCCTTGTGGGAGAGGATAGTAAGCCCTTACGAGCCGCAGGCGAGTGCTGGGCGCACTTGGTGAGGGGGAGCTCTGATCCGCGCCGTTGCAATTCCCCCTCACCAAGCCTGCCATGCCAATCGCCTTTGGCTCTTGGGGCAGGCTATCCTCTCCCACAAGGGGAGAGGATGGGCGGCGAATGCCGCACTACCCCCTCTGCCCTGCCGGGCATCTCCCCCTCAAGGGGGGAGATTGAAGGAGGCACCCCCGCCACAAAGACCTTGTCACAATTCCCCGCACCCCTTAAATGTCAACGTGCTCTAACGGGGTGCTGTTTCGGTTGAAATGGCTGAGAGGCTTCAGTGCCAACCCGAAGAACCTGATCCGGTTAGCACCGGCGGAGGGATTAGACGGCTCGCGATCAAGCGCCTCTTCCCCTGTATTCGAAACCAAGGAGGCGCTGATGCGCAAGACAGTTCTTCTGGCGGCCGTTGCCGCTCTTCTTTCCTCGACATCCGCATTCGCGGCTGACAAGACCCTCACCGTCTATACCTATGAGAGCTTCACCGCCGAATGGGGTCCGGGGCCGAAGGTCAAGGCGGCGTTCGAGAAGACCTGTGGCTGCACGGTCAATTATGTCTCGGTTGAAGACGGCGTCGCGCTGCTCAACAGGCTGAAGCTGGAAGGCAAGGATACGAAGGCCGATGTCGTGCTGGGTCTCGACACGGGTCTCGTGGCGGATGCCAAGGCGACAGCGCTGTTCGCACCGAGTGGCATTGATGCTGCCGCCGTCAAGGTGCCGGGCGATTTCAAGGACGACGTCTTCGTGCCCTACGACTATGGCCATTTCGCCGTGGTCTATGACACCGAAAAGATGAAGACGCCGCCGAAGAGCCTGGACGAACTGGTCAACGGCAATCCGGACGAGAAGATCGTCATTGAAGATCCGCGCACCTCGACGCCGGGTCTCGGACTGCTGCTCTGGATGAAGTCGGTCTATGGTGACAAGGCGTCCGATGCCTGGAAAAAGCTCTCCAAGCGCGTGCTGACCGTGACGCCCGGCTGGTCGGAAGCCTATGGGCTCTTCACCAAGGGCGAAGCGCCGATGGTGCTGTCTTATACGACGTCGCCCGCCTATCACGAGATGGAAGAGAAGACCTCGCGCTATCAGGCGGCCAGCTTCTCGGAAGGGCATTATATCCAGGTCGAAGTGGCCGGCATGACGGCAACCTCGAAGGACCCGGCGCTGGCCAAGTCCTTCCTCTCCTTTATGGTGAGCCCCGCCTTCCAGGACATCATCCCGACCACCAACTGGATGCTGCCGGCCGCCAAGATGGACCAGCCGCTTCCCGACGCGTTCAACAAGCTTGTTCAGCCGGCCAAGACCTTCCTCATGTCGCCGGACGAGGTTCAGAAGAACCGCAAGGCCTGGGTTGACGAATGGGTCGCCGCCATGGGTGCCAAGTAAGGATCGTTGATGGATGCTCGGCGCGGCATAAGCGGGGAGCGATGGGGCGGGGCTTTGGCGCTTGCCTTCATCCTCGGCTTTGTCGCCCTGGCGCTGGCACCGCTCCTCCGCTTTGGCGGGGCGGGCGGGGTCGATCCGCAGCTTGTCGGGGTGCTGACCTTCACGCTGTGGCAGGCCGCATTGTCTACGCTGCTCTCCGTCTTCTTTGGAGCTGCCGTCGCGCTTTCCGTAGCGCGTCGGCCGCATTTTCGGGGCCGGGTCTGGCTCCTGCGCTTCATGGCCGCGCCCATGGGGCTGCCGGCGTTGGCTGCCGCCTTTGGGGTGCTCGCCATCTGGGGGCGAGAAGGTGCATTCAATAGTGTGCTATCTTTCTTCGGGATGGGCACGAAATTCAATGTCTACGGGATGACGGGCATCCTGATTGCCCACACCTTCTTCAACATTCCGCTGGCGGCGCGGCTCTTCACGGCTGCGCTCGATCGCTTTCCGCCGACCTATTGGAAACTCGCCGCCAATCTCGGTCTTGGGCGGATTTCGCTCTTTCGGCTGGTCGAAGGCCCCGCGCTGATGGCGGCGCTGCCGGGTGTGGCGGGGCTGATCTTCATGCTCTGCGCCACGAGTTTCACGCTGGTCCTGACGCTGGGCGGCGGGCCCGCGGCCACCACGCTGGAAGTGGCCATCTATCAAGCGCTGAAATTCGATTTCGAGCCGGGACGTGCGGTGTTTCTGGTTCTGGTGCAGGTCGTGCTGACGGGGTTGGTGCTGCTCTTCCTTGCTGCCTTTCCGACGCCTGCCGAAGAGAGATCCCCGCAAGGTGCACAACTGCGTCGGTTTGACGGCGGTTCGTCCGCTTCGAAGCTCTGGGATGGCACTGTCATCCTCGTCTTTCTTCTCTTCTGCGGCGCGCCCTTCGTGGCCATCCTTATCGATGGGCTGCGGGCGGATTTTCCGCATCTGCTCGCCGATCCGCTGTTCTGGCGAGCCCTTGCGACGAGTGCCGGGCTCGGGCTTTCCGCGGCGCTGCTGGCGCTCCTGCTCTCCTGGCTGATTGCCATGGCGCGGGTCTCGACCGGCTCCCGCATCTTCGCCGGCGGGCTCGATGCGGGCGGTTCGCTGATCCTGCTGACGCCGCCCATCGTGCTGTCGACCGGCTGGTTCCTCTGGCTGAAGGGCGGCAGCGGGTTCGCACCTTACCTGCTTGTCGCGATCATCAATGCGCTCATGGCACTGCCGTTTGCGCTGCGCGTGTTGCAGCCGGCGGTGCGCAGCCATGTCGAGCGGACGCGGCGGCTGTCGGAAAGCCTCGGCCTCACAGGCCTTCAGCGGCTACGCATTATCGATGCGCCGGCGCTGTCGCGGCCGCTGTTGATGGCCTTCTTCTTCGCACTGTCGCTTTCGCTGGGCGATCTGGGGGCGGTGGCGCTCTTCGGCGGCGAGGGGTTCGTCACGCTGCCCTGGCTGATCTACGCGCGGCTCGGCAGCTATCGCACGACGGATGCGGCGGCGCTGACGCTCATTCTCGCCGTCGTCTGTATGGTCTTCGCCGTGCTCGGCACGCCATCGGAGCGGCGGCAAGAGGAGGCGGGGCGATGACGCGGGCCATTGAACTCTCGGGCGTCGGCCTGACGCTCGGAAGCCATCGCTTCGGCTTCGATCTTGCGGTTCCCGCCGGTGTCTTTGTCGCCGTCACCGGGCCATCCGGCTCGGGCAAGAGCACGCTCTTCAACATCCTGGCCGGCTTTGAAACGCCGGATGTCGGGCGGGTCCTTCTGAATGGCGAAGACATGGCGGGCGTTCCTGCAGGCAAGCGACCTGTCTCGCTGGTCTTTCAGGACAATAATCTCTTCGCCCATCTCGATATTTTCACCAACGTCGCGCTGGGCGTCAGCCCGTCGCTGAGTCTGGACGGTGCTGCCCGCGCATCCGTTTCCGATGCCCTTTCCCGTGTCGGGCTTGGCGGGTTCGAAAAGCGCATGCCGGCAACGCTGTCGGGCGGTGAAAAGCAGCGGGCGGCTTTTGCCCGGGCATTGGTTCGCAAGCGTCCGATCATGCTTCTCGACGAGCCCTTTGCCGCGCTCGATCCCGAACTCCGGCATCAGATGGGCGCCCTCCTGGCGGCGCTCCATCGCGATGAGGGCTTTACCGTTCTGATGATCACGCACGATCCCGACGAGGCGAGGCGACTGGCCGACAGGTTCGTTCTGATCGAGGGCGGTCACGTTGCCCGGGAGGGCGCGATCGCCGATCTTCCGCCCGTCCGCCACCCCTGACACGCCACAATTCCGACAGGCTGCAATGCGATGCGCCTCTGCAACAGAGGGGCAATTCCGCGGCGTTTTTCTGTGCAAAACTCTATGCAACCGAGGGTCAATCGGCTAGACCGGGCTTGCCATGCTGCGAAAGCGAAGACGGAGCCCACAGGTCAGAGGCGAGCCGGCTTCAGGCGGGAATGCGGAACGAGATGAGCAAAGCATTGTTTTTGTTTGCCGAAGGCATCAGGGTGCGTCACCTGCCCGCAGGCCTTGCCGGACGGGTGCCGCTTTTCGTCGTTCTGTCCCTCAGCATCGCGCTGTCTTCCTGCCAGAGCATCGTCGACGACACCAACGCGAGCGCAATTGGTCCGTCCAGCAATCCGCAGGTCTTTTCCGAAGCACAGAAGAACGATCCGAACGCCTCGATGGGCGCGCGCGAGCATCCGCGCATTCTGGCGACCTATGGCGGGGAATATACGGACGAGAAGACGGAGAAGCTGGTCGCGCGTATCGCGGGTTCGCTGACGGCCGTCTCGGAAAACCCGAAACAATCCTATCGGATTACCATCCTGAACTCGCCGGCGATCAATGCTTTCGCGCTGCCCGGCGGCTACCTCTATGTGACACGCGGTCTTCTTGCTCTGGCCAATGATGCCTCGGAAGTGGCGGCCGTTCTGGCGCATGAAATGGCCCACGTCACTGCCAATCACGGCATTCTGCGCCAGCAGAAGGAAGAGGCCGAGCAGATTGCAAGCCAGGTCGTTTCCGAAGTTCTGCAGAACGATATGGCCGGCCAGCAGGCGATTGCGCGCGGCAAGCTGCGTCTTGCCGCTTTCTCGCGCAATCAGGAACTCCAGGCCGACGAAATCGGCGTGCGCATGCTGGGCGAGGCGGGTTATGATCCTTATGCCGCCGCTCGGTTCCTGACCTCCATGGAGAATTACGGTCGCTTCACCGCCGTCAACGGCGAGGACCAGAGTCTCGACTTCCTGTCCAGCCATCCGAGCGCGCCGCAGCGCGTGGAACTGGCGCGCCAGCATGCACGGCGCTTCGGGCAGGAGGGAACTGTCGGCGACAAGGGGCGCGACTACTACCTTGCCGGCATCGATGGTCTTCTGTTCGGCGACAGCCCGAAGGAAGGCTATGTGCGGGGCACGACTTTCCTGCACGCCAATCTCGGCATCCGCTTCGATGTGCCGGACGGTTTCCAGATCGACAACAAGGCGGAAGCCGTGTTGGCGACAGGCCCGGGCGATATTGCGGTGCGCTTCGATGGCGTTTCCGGGCAGCAGCAGATTTCGCTCACCGATTATATTGCCAGCGGTTGGGTGACGGGGCTGGACAAGTCCTCCATCCGAGCCATCAAGGTGAACGGGATGGATGCCGCGACCGCACGCGCCTCGGCCCAGAAATGGGATTTTGACGTCACGGTCATCCGGTCCGGCACGCAGATCTATCGCTTCCTGACCGCTGTGCCCAAGGGGGATCCGAAGCTGGAAGAGGTCGCCGGTGAAATTCGCGATTCCTTCCGCCGCATGACGCCGAGCGAGATTGCATCGCTGAAGCCTCTGCGCGTGCGTGTGATCACCGCCGGGCCCAAGGACACGGTTGACACGCTGTCGGCCCGCATGATGGGCACGGATCGCAAGGCGGATCTCTTCCGCCTGCTCAACGCCATGACGGCTTTCAGTCCGGTCCGCCCCGGAGACAAGTTCAAGATCATTTCCGAGTAAGCGACACCGCGCTTCTGCCGCTATGGTATTGACGGCAAAGAAAAAAACCCCGGCCTTTCGACCGGGGTTTTGAACTCGGTGAAGAGAGAAGCCTCGCTGATTATGCGGCTTCTTCTTCCTCCTGCGCGTCGTCCTCTTCGATGGCCTTGCCACGCTTCGGACCCTTGTTCAGGTTGGTCTCGACCAGGCGCACGGCTTCCGTCTCGGAGGTGCGGTTCACGGCGGCGATTTCGCGCGCCATGCGGTCAAGCGCTGCTTCGTAAAGCTGACGCTCGGAATACGACTGTTCCGGCTGGTTTTCAGCGCGGTACAGGTCACGCACGACTTCGGCAATGGCGATCAGGTCGCCGGAATTGATCTTCGCATCATATTCCTGCGCACGGCGCGACCACATGGTGCGCTTGACGCGGGCCTTGCCCTGAACAACCTTCAAAGCCTTTTCGACGCTATCGTTCTCGGAAAGCTTGCGCATGCCGATACTGACGGCCTTGGCGACCGGAACCTTCAGCCGCATCTTGTCCTTGTCGAAATCGATGACAAAAAGCTCGAGCTTCATGCCCGCGACTTCCTGCTCTTCAATAGTCACAATCTGACCGACGCCATGAGCGGGATATACGATGGACTCGCCCGTCTTGAAGCCGTGTCTGATTGCTGCCGGTTTTTTCTGCTGGATCGTCATGCGTCAAAAAAACTCCCTGTTTTCCCCCGGCTCGTGGAGAGCCGAGGCCGGGTCAGTTCGGCCCGGGTAGACGGCGAGGCCGTCGTTGGCACTGGCTGGCCCAACAGCCGGCGCAAAAACAAAATCCATCGACGCAAAAACATTCGAGCAACACGACGGTTGCTTTTCAGATGTTTGATCGCGTTTTCAGGATCAGTTGCTTTCGTGGTGGTTGGCGCGTTCAAAAAGTCACGCGTTTGGGTCAGTATTCATACCCTATCACAAAAAACTGAGGAAATCAACGATTTGATATGGCAACTGTACGACGTTCGGGGCAGCCAACCCTCCAGAGGGTGGCACCCACGCTCATCTGCCTGCCTCCTGTAACCGCGGCCCTCAGCGCGCGGTTCAGTTGCCCTGACCCGGCTCCGTCGAGAAATACTTCTCGAACTTGCCTTCTTCGCCGTCATACTTTTCAGCTTCGGGCATCGGGTCGCGCTTGACCGTGATGTTCGGCCAGATAGAGGCGAATTCCGTATTGATCTTCAGCCACTTTTCCATGCCCGGCTCGGTGTCGGGCTTGATGGCCTCGGCCGGACATTCCGGTTCGCATACGCCGCAATCGATGCATTCGTCCGGATGGATGACGAGAAAGTTCTCGCCTTCATAGAAGCAATCGACCGGGCAAACCTCGACGCAGTCGGTGTATTTGCAGCGAACGCAATTGTCAGTCACGACATAGGTCATGCGGCACTCCAGTTCAAAGGGCCAGTTCAACGCGGCGGATCTCAAATCAATCGACGCCAACTTTTTCGAACGTCAGGTAACGGCTTTAAAATCCCATTGCAAGCGCAAAACCTGCGGAAATTGCCGCAGGTGCGAGCATGAAATTCCCGATCTTCAGTCGGCGTCTGAAAGGCCGCGCTTCAACCGGTCGATGGCGCGGCGATCCTTCTTCTCCGGCCTGCCGCTTCCTGCCGCGCGCTGGGCCTGTTCAAACGGCGTCAGCATGTCTCTCGGCGGCGGAGGTGGCGAGAGATCTTCGTAGAGGTGCCTGGCTTCTTCGTAAGGGCCACGACGATCTCCGGCCGCAACGACTTTCAGAACGACATCGCGCCGTTCGAGCGTCACGGCAACCATGTCGCCGGGTTTGACCTGTACGGAGGGTTGGGCGATGCGTTGGCCGTTGACGGTCACCTTGCCGCCCGAGACGAGCGTCTGGGCCAGCGAGCGCGACTTCGCGACACGCGTGAAAAACAGCCACTTGTCGATGCGCTGGCGCGCGGCAACGAGCGGCTGGTTCTCAGACATCGGGATTACTTCTTCATCTGATCCTTGAGGATCGCGAGCTTGGCGAAGGGCGAATCCGGATCGATCGGCTTTTCCTTCCGCGGCGGAGCTGCACTCATGACCTTGTTGTTGCGGTCATTATGGGGCTTGCCGCCACCGCCGTGACGGTTCTCGTCGCGGTCGCGATGCGGCTTGCCACCAGGCTTGCCGCCGAAACGCTGTTCCTTGCGGTCGCCCTGATGACGATCGCCTTGGGGACGATCGCCGTGCGGACGTTCACCCTGGGCGCGGTCGCGGTTACCGCCACGGTTGGCGCCCTGATTGCGGTCGCCCCGGCCTTCACCGCGATTTTCACCACGGTTCTGATCACGGGGGCCACGGTTATCGCGGCGCGGACCGGCATTCTGGCGCGGCTCGCGCTCGTGACGGCCACCCGGGCGCCAGAGGAGAACGGGCTTGGGGGCTGCTTCTTCGGCGGGTGTTTCACTGGCAACTGCGGCTTCTGCCGGAGCAGCTTCCGTTGCGGTCGCCTCGACGGGAGCCGTTTCTGCCGGAGCGGCGGCCTCTGCCGGCTGCTCTTCCTGCTCGTGACCGGCATCGCTGTCGGCGGTGTCGTCTTCGGCTGATACTTCCGCGGCGGCGGGCGCTGCTGCACCCTCTGCCGGAGCGGCCTTGGCGTCCTGCGCTGCCAGGAAGGTCGCGGCTTCTTCGGCGCTGACGCTGTCGGCGCGATAGCCGAGACCCTTGAGGATTTCTTCCATGTCGTCCGGGGTGGCACCGAGGATCGAAAGCATCGCCGGAGTCGTCACGAAGCGGCGGCCATCATAGGCACCGTCGGGTCGCTTGCCCGTCTCCGGCTTCCACTGCAGAAGCGGACGGATCAGGTCGGCAAGGCGTTCCAGAATGTCGATACGCACGGCGCGCTTGCCGAGGAATCGGAAGCCGGCGAGACGATAGAAATTGCGCTCGATGGCGTGATCGGTGACGACCGATGTGCGGCCGGCGGCGAGAACCGGGATCAGGTCGCCATAGCCGGGCTTGTCCATGGCGTCGTTCTTCAGCGCCCAGAGGAGCGTGATGAGTTCGGCCGGTGCCGGCTTCAGAAGAGCCGGCATGAAGACGTGGTAGGCGCCGAAGCGGACGCCGAGCTTGCGAAGCGCTGCGCGATGCTCCTGGCTCAGCGACTTCACCTCTTCGGCAACGTCGCGGCGGAAGAGCACGCCGAGATTTTCGACGAGCTGGAAGGCCAGACCCTTGGCGAGACCTTCCAGGTCTTCAGCGCGGGACAGATCATCCAGCGGCTTCAGCACCGTTGCAATGTGATGATTGACGAAGCGCTCGATGCGGGCGGCGACGTGATCACGTGCCGGACCGGTCAGCTGCTCGTCAGCCAGAAGGATGACGCGCGGATGCAGGATATGGTCGGTCGAGGTGAGACGCGCGACGGGATCACCTAGCCAGCGCACAACGCCTTCCGAGGTCAGCGCAAGATCGCCATTGCCGGCGGCGTGGAGGCGGGCTGCGCGCGCCTCGAATTCCAGCGCGAGCGCCTTCTGCGCTGCCGACAGCATCGCCTTGGCTTCCTGGCCTTCCGCCGCGTTTGCCAGCGTGAACCGGAATCCGGCCAGCTGTCCGACGTGGTGGCCTTCGACGAAGACGTCACCGTTTACACTGATTTCTGCTTCCAGCATCGCATTCTCTCTCAAGCGCTTCATGAGCACAGATGTCCTGCGATCAACAAAGCGTTTCGTCAACCTCTCATGCAGCGCGTCGGATAACCTATCCTCGATTTCGCGCGTCTTTTCTTGCCAGTGTGTCGGATCGGCAAGCCATCCCGGGCGGTTCGACACATAGGTCCAAGTTCTGATTTGCGCAATGCGCGCCGATAAACTGTCGATTTCCCCGTCCGTACGATCCGCGCGGCGGACCTGTTCGGCCATGTAGTCCTCGTTGACATGACCGCGGCGGACCAGATCGGAATAAATGGTCGAAATGATGTCGGCATGCTGCGCGGGTGCAATACGTCGGTAATCGGGAAGGGCGCAGGCCTCCCAAAGCGTCTCGACCCGCGCCGGCCTGTCGGCCAGGTCGCGGATTTCGGGAAGGGCTGCGAGGAAGTCGAGTGCCTGCAGGTCGACAGCCGGGAGCGCACGGGTCAGACCGCTAACGGTGGGAGCTGCATTGAGGCTTTCCTGAAGCGCGCGGATCGATGTGTAGTCGACGGCCTTAGAGCGCCACTGCAGAACCTTCACCGGGTCGAAGACATGGGCTTCGATGCGCTCCACCAGTTCGTCGTCGAAGGGGGCGACCTGGCCTGTGACGCCAAATGTGCCGTCATTGAGATGGCGACCGGCGCGGCCGGCGATCTGGCCGATCTCGCCGGGATTGAGATTGCGATACTGGTAGCCGTCGAACTTGCGGTCCTGCGCGAAGGCGACGTGGCCCACATCGAGGTTCAGCCCCATGCCGATGGCGTCGGTGGCGACAAGAAAATCGACATCGCCGGACTGATAGAGCCCGACCTGGGCATTGCGGGTGCGGGGCGACAGCGCGCCCAGCACCACGGCCGCGCCGCCGCGCTGGCGGCGGATCAGTTCGGCAATCGCATAAACCTCCTCTGCCGAGAAGGCGACGATGGCCGAGCGGGCGGGGAGCCGGGTTATCTTCTTCTGCCCCGCATAAAGAAGCTGCGACAGGCGCGGGCGCTCGACAATGGTGATGCCCGGCAGCAAGTGACTGAGGATCGGCGCCATGGTGGCCGCGCCGAGAAACAGCGTTTCCTCGCGGCCGCGCAGATGGAGGATACGGTCGGTGAAGATATGGCCGCGTTCCAGGTCGCCGGCGAGCTGCACTTCATCGATCGCCGCAAAGGCCGCCTTCGTTTCGCGCGGCATGGCTTCAACCGTGCAGACGGTGAAGCGCGCGCCGGGCGGGGAGATTTTCTCCTCGCCGGTGACGAGCGCGACATTGGCCACACCCACGCGTTCGGCAACGCGCGTATAGACCTCGCGCGCCAGCAGCCTCAGCGGCAGGCCGATGACGCCGGAACCGTGCGCGACCATGCGCTCGATGGCGAAATGCGTTTTCCCGGTATTGGTCGGTCCCAGCACCGCAGTCACGCCGCGGCCGCTCAGGATCATGGGCTGGATGGTCACGTCGTTCTTGTTCCCGGCTTTGCCGGCCTTGCTTTTCTCGTGTCCAGAGACATGCCCGGTCGGGCGTGGAAGTGCAAGGGCGAAGGTGATTGGGACAGGTCTGGCAGATGGTGTTTCAAACGCTGTTCCGCAAGCCTCGGAACAGCGTGCGAACGAATCGGAGACGAATCGATGACTCCCTGTCGTTCTTTGTATGTTCTATACCATATCTAGTCGGATTCGCAGTCTTGGCTCCAAATCGTGAATCTCGCGGTCGAATCCGGATTCGAGTCGCGCGAGGGGTCGAGAATCGCTCCCAAGGGCTGGCAAGCGGCTTTGGAAATTATGGTTAACAATCTGTTAATTTTGCAGAATTTCCTGCTGTTTCGGCGCTCCTGTTAATACCTCGACCAAAGCCGGAACGAATCATCGACGAATCAGAGATGTGTTCTTGTTGCCGGTCTGTTCTCCACAAGATGTGGTGGGTCTTGTGCGGCGCTACGCATAGAAACGATTCGGGCGCGTTCCGGTTTTCGGCCTTCGAGCACCCCTCGTTAACGATTTGAGGCCGCGTGTTCATCAGTCGGTAAGCCTCGGAGGACGTTAACTTTTGCAGGGCCGAACCAAAGCGGGAACGAATCACCGACGAATCACCGACCTTGTCGTTTTCCCGGTTTGTTCACCGCGATATGTGGTGTAAAAACAATTTGTTAACCATAGAAGAGAGTCTGTCCGCAGCCTCTTGACGGAGGTTTTGTTAACCTTTGCGCTTGCGGCGGCGGATGTTCTGTTTTCTGGTCGCAGGGGCAGAATCAGAGTGGATTTGGGGGGGCAAACATGGAACTCGTCACCTATCGCGGCGTCGTTTATCCCGTGCAATGCGATGTCATGGGGCACATGAACGTACAGCACTATATCGGCGCGTTCGATCAGGCCGGCTGGCATCTGGTCGCCGCCATCGGCTACAAGCCGTCCTGGCTGAAGGAACGCAATCTCGGTTGGGCGGACCGGCGCTACGAGATCGACTTCATCGATGAGCTGCCGGTGGGAAGCCTGTTCGAGATCCGCAGCCGCTTCCTGAAAATCGGGCGCACCTCGCTGACGACGCATCACGCGATGTACAATTCGGAGAAGGGAACGCTTTCGGCCGAGATTACCGCCGTGACCATTCTCTTCGATCTCGTGGCGCGTAAATCGACGCCGCTGCCGCCGGAGATGGTGGAGGGGGCTAAGGCCTATCTGGTGGAGGAGTGAGCTGAGTCGCACCAACAAAAAACGGCGCCGCCTGGGCGCCGTTCCTTTTGAAACTATCGCCGATCAGGCGAAATACTGCCCGCCATTGGCGGTGATGGTCGAGCCGGTGATGAAGCCGGCATCGTCGTTGACGAGGAAGACCACGCAGCGGGCGATCTCTTCCGGTTCGCCGAGGCGGCCGACCGGGATCTGCGGAATGATGCGTTCGTTCAACACCTTTTCCGGGATGGCCCGGACCATTTCCGTGCCGATATAGCCCGGGCAGATGGCGTTGACGGTGATGTTCTTCATCGCGCCTTCCTGGGCGAGCGCCTTGGTGAAGCCGATGTCACCCGCCTTGGCGGCGGAGTAGTTTGCCTGGCCCGCCTGACCCTTCTGGCCGTTGATCGAGGAAATGTTGACGATGCGACCGAAGGACCGGTCGCGCATGCCACTCCAGACGTGGTGTGTCATGTTGAAGAGGCCGGTGAGGTTCGTATCGACGACCTCTTTCCATTGCTGCGGCGTCATCTTGTGGAACATGGCGTCACGCGTGATGCCGGCATTGTTGACGAGGATGTCGATCGGGCCCAGTTCGGCCTGAACCTTCGCGATGCCTTCGCCACAGGCCTCGTAGCTGGAGACGTCCCACTTGAAGGTGTGGATGCCCGTCACCTTGGTGAAATCGGCGGCGGCTTCGTCATTGCCGGCGTACGTGGCGGCGACCTTGTAGCCCGCATTCTTGAGAGCGATGGAGATGGCCGCGCCAATGCCGCGCGAGCCCCCTGTGACGAGTGCGACTCTGCTCATTTTTGTCCTCCGGAAGCTTATGGATTTTGTTATATCCCGCGACCTTCCCGGGGTCGCGGGCCTGTCAAGTCGAGCCGCTTTGACGGCCGATTACATCGCCTCGACGCACATGGCGACACCCATGCCGCCGCCGATGCAGAGCGTGGCAAGGCCCTTCTTCGAACCACGGCGGGCCATTTCGAAGAGCAGCGTGTTGAGGATGCGGGCGCCCGATGCGCCGATCGGATGGCCGATGGCGATCGCGCCGCCGTTGACGTTGACGATCGACGGATCCCAGCCGAGGTCCTTGTTGACGGCGCAGGCCTGGGCGGCGAAGGCTTCGTTGGCTTCGACGAGGTCGAGATCGTTGATCGACCAGCCGGCCTTTTCCAGCGCCTTGCGTGACGCCGGGATCGGGCCGGTGCCCATGATGCGCGGATCGACGCCGGCGGTCGCCCAGGAGACGATGCGAGCCATCGGCTTGATGCCGCGGCGACCGGCTTCGGCTTCCGACATCAGAACCGTTGCGGCCGCGCCATCGTTCAGACCCGAGGCGTTGCCGGCGGTCACGGTTCCTTCCTTGTCGAAGGCTGGCTTCAGCTTGGTCATGCCGTCGAGCGTTGCACCGGCGCGGATATATTCGTCGGCGTCAACGATGATGTCGCCCTTGCGGGTGGAAATGGTGAAGGGGACGATCTCGTCCTTGAAGCGGCCCGCCTTCTGGGCAGCTTCCGCCTTGTTCTGCGAGGCGACGGCGAATTCGTCCTGATCGTGGCGGGTCAGCTGCCACTGCTTGGCGATGTTTTCGGCCGTCGTGCCCATGTGGTAGCCGTAGAAGGCATCCGTCAGGCCGTCCTTGATCATCGTGTCGATGAGCTTGAAATCGCCCATCTTGGTGCCGCCGCGCAGATGGCCGCAATGCGGGGCCATGGACATGGATTCCATGCCGCCGGCGACAATGATCGAAGCGTCGCCGGTTGCGATCTGCTGCATGCCAAGTGCCACGGCGCGAAGACCCGAGCCGCAGAGCTGGTTGAGGCCCCAGGCGGTGGCTTCCTGCGGAATACCGGCCTTCATAGCAGCCTGACGAGCCGGGTTCTGGCCTTCGCCGGCCGGGAGAACCTGGCCCATGATGACTTCATTGACTTCCGAGGCCGACACGCCGGCGCGCTCCAGCGCTGCCTTGATGGCCGCCGCCCCCAGTTCATGTGCAGCTGTATTGGCGAAAGCGCCGTTGAAGGAACCGACGGCAGTGCGGGCTGCGCTGGCGATGACGATGGATGGGGTGCTCACGGCTTGGTCTCCTCGCGTCCTTTGGGCATGATTTGCCCTATGCCTGTTTTACGTGAGCGTGGCAAACCCGCGGAGAAGAGTCAAACGGGAATTCCCGGGGAAAGGTATTGAACTTTATGCGCGTTTGGTGACGTGCGAAACGCCGAGATCATGTGGCTGTGACCGGAAAGTAAGTGATTAATTACTCAGTCGAATAGCCTGGAACCCGAGGTGGCTGAAACATTTCTGGGTGATCTTCCACGCTAGTTGAAATTTGGCGGGATTGCGTGAATGTCACCCCTGTATTTTGAGGGGGTGCTTTATGCCAAAGTTTCATCTTGCCATCATGACTGTCGCGACCGTTCTTGCTTCTTGTGTGAGCGTCGCCGAGGCTCGCGCCGATAATTACGGTGCAATCGCGTACTCGCCGGAGACCGGGGCCGTCGGCTGGTCTTATGATCATCCGTCGCGCCGCCAAGCGGAGCGTGCTGCGATGCGCAACTGCCGCGGCTATGCCTATGATTGTCGGATCGCCACTTATTTCAGCAATGCATGCGGCGCCGTTGCACGCGCTCGCAATGGTGGCTGGGGCGCTGATTGGGGCCAAGACCGTGAGGAAGCGGAGAGCAATGCGCTTGATGCCTGCTACAACCATGGGGACGGCTGCCGCGTCGTCCGCTGGGCCTGCACCAGCCGCTGAGACGGGCGCCGTTCTTCGGTAAGTCAATACGAACGAAATGGGCGTCGGCGAGGGTCGCTGCCCATTTCGCGGCAACGCACAATTCGATTGCGTTCAAGCCGCATCTCCGCTTAATCTCTTCTTCGGCAGCGCAGCAGACGCTGGAGGTGAGGAGGATTGCATGGCGAAGAACGACGGCGAAATCGTTATCAAGAAATACGCCAACCGGCGGCTCTACAATACCGGCACCAGCACCTATGTGACTCTCGACGACCTGGCTGGAATGGTCAAGCGGGGCGAGGATTTTGCCGTGCAGGATGCCAAGTCCGGGGAGGACATCACGCATTCCGTGCTGACACAGATCATTTTCGAGCAGGAGTCCAAGACGGGCAATACGCTTTTGCCGATTTCGTTCCTGCGGCAACTCATCTCCTATTATGGGGACCAGATGCAGATGGTCGTGCCGAGTTTCCTGGAACACTCGATGCAGTCTTTTGCCGAACAGCAGGCCCAGATGCAGGAGCAGATCACCAAGGCCTTCGGGGAAACGCCCCTGACGAAGAACCTGCAGCTTCCGATGCAGATGATCGAGGAGCAGGTTCGCCGCAACACGGAAATCTTCCAGAATGCGATGAAGATGTTCTCGCCCTTCTCGGGCACGCCGCAGGCTGAGGCTAAGCCGGCCAAGAAGGCCGAACCGTCCGACATCGAAGAACTGAAACAACAGTTGAAGGCGCTGCAGACGAAACTCGAAAGTCTCTGAGCTTTTGGGGCGCTGTAGTCCGCCCGACTCTTCCATTCTCACACGTCGGCCATTTTCACGAAGGATGCGTTTCCTCTGGGAGGCGCATCCTTTGTTGTTTCGTGAACCGCCCAAGCGGGCAGGGTGCGAGGGCTTGCGGCGCGGCAGGCAAGATGCCTCATATTTGCACTATTTGCATAGGTGCTGTGCAGCATAAGCACTTTTTGTGTGCACTTGAGAAGACTATATGAGGGTCATCGAAAAGACGCCGGGACTTGAAGTTAAGCCGCTGACGTCGAGAAGACCTCAGAAAGGAAACTCCCATGAACCTCGCTCGCTCTTTCAATGAATGGCGCAAGTATCGTCAGACCGTTAACGAACTCGGCCGCATGAGCCACCGTGAACTGCAGGACCTCGGCCTGACCCGCGCCGACATTCCGCGCGTTGCCCGCGGCGGTTCGCTTCGCTAAGCAACCGCGCCTCTCGAAGGCTTTGATCCAGGCGCTGTCTCCCATGGAGCGGCGCCTTGTCCGTTTGAACGGGCGCTCCTGTTCTTCGCAGTTGCGATATGCATTGGGTGCATAGCTGCACTGCAGCAAAAACGCTTCAAAGCGGAGCAGGAATCACTATTATAAAACTCATCGAAGCGATGCACCTCCTCCCGCAGAGCTTCGAGTGACCGGGTCCTACTCCTCCTCCCAGGGACCCCGTCGGAACAGCGGCACTCCTCCTCCCAGTCGCTGTTCGGTTCTTTTCGAAAAGCCTGCCGCACCTCCTCCCGCGGCAGGCTTTTTCGTTTCTGGAGGATTTTTCTTTTTCCGCTCCACGATGCCCGTCTCATTGGCGATGCCAGCCGGGCAATAAAAAAGCGACCTCCGCTTCCGGAGGCCGCGCGCGATACTGCAGGCGTGTGAGGGCCCCGCTCTATCCCTTGTTGTCTTCCATGATCATTGCCGTCAGGCTGCCTTCCGCCGGGAAGAGGGGGATCAGGCAGGCCTGGAAGGCGTGATAAATGTCCGGCTTGCCGACGAAGAGGTCTTCCTCCGGCTGGAGTTCTTCCGTCAATTCCGGCATCCAGCCGCCAAAATCCTGATCGATCAGGTGCGAGGCGGCAAAATCCCAAAGCTTGCGATACCATTCTTCGTGGAAGTCGGAAGGCGCATGGGCGTTCAGGAAGGCGGCCGCGCCTATGCCTTCCGAGATCGGCCACCAGAGCTTTTCGCGGCGCTTCGGGTTGTTGTCCCAGTCGAGCGTGTAGAAGAAGCCGCCATAAGCCTTGTCCCAGCCGAGATCGATGGAGGTCTTGAAGAGTGCAATCGCCGCATCCTTCAGCCAGTCGAGCTTCTTGCCGCCCAGCACCCAGAGCTGGAGGCACAGGCGCGCCCATTCCAGCCAGTGGCCGGGTGTAGAACCGGAGGGGCGGAACATCTCGTTGCCGGAATAGGCGTTGTCCAGGCTCCAGTCCGCATGGAAATGTTCGGCGACCCGGTAGCCAAGCGAACGGGCGTGCTTGTCGATGATGAGCGAAGCGATGCGCTCGGCCCTCGTCAGGTAAAGCCGCTCGCCGGTTGCCTCATAGGCGGCCATCAGGGCTTCGGTCAGATGCATGTTGGAGTTCTGGCCGCGATAGTCCGAGATCGGCGACCAGTCGCGCTGGTATTCCTCAGAAACCGCGCCGTTTGCCTCTTCCCAGAAATGCTTGTCGAGCACTTCGGAGACATCCGCGAGGATTTCCTTGGCCAGCGGATGGCCAACAAGGCTGGCGCTGGAGGCGGCGAGCAGCACGAAGGCATGACCATAGGCCTGTTTCGTATCGTCCTTCGGCTGCCCATCTTCCAGCGACCACATGTAGCCGCCGAATTTCTCGTCGCGATGGCCTTTCTTCAGGAAGTTCATGCCGTGATCGATCATTTCGGCAGAGCCGGGCCGGCCGAGCAGGTGGCCGACGACGTGGCAGTGGACCATGCGGGTCGTCGCATGCAGCGCCTTCGGCCCTTCCATCGGCTCGCCTTCGCGGTCGAGATCATAGAAGCCGCCGGCGGGATCGATGGCGTTGAGGCTGAAGAAATCGAGCAGGTTGACGGCTTCAGCTGCCAGCCAGTCGCGGTGAAATTGCCTCTTCTGCCAGCTCTTGCCGAGTGTCGCGGACATGGTCTCTCTCCCTTTCGAACGATTGTTGCGGCGATACATGCCGGAAATGCGGCATGATCTCAATCGATTTGAACAAGGAAATGACGGTTCAGTTCCCGGCTTTACCGATGCGCTTGACGCCCGAAAGCAGGTTTCTCGCATGTTGCAGAGAAACACCCGTCGCATTCAGCATTTGCGGCAGCACGATCCATTCCAGCGTCCAGGCGGCGCCCGAGCGCTCCTGCTCGTGGACGAGTGACTGATGGAGGGCCGAGACCTGCGTTGCGTTGAAGCGGGCGAGGCTGACGAGAACTTCGGCGCGCACCGGGTTCTGCTTGTGCGGCATGGCCGACGACGCGCCGCCGCCGGAGAGCGCGATTTCGCCCATTTCGTTCTGCGCCATCAGCGCCACGTCCTGCCCGATCTTGCCCAGTGCGCCCGTGACGCGTGATAGCCAGTTGCCGAGATCGGCGATGCGGCTGCGGGCCGCGTGCGGCACATAGGCGGGAACCTCAAGGCCCAGCGCGCTGGCGAGGTCGTCGCGGACCGCGCTGATCCTGTCGCCGTATTTCTCCGCCGTGCCGGCGGCACCGGCGAGCGAGAGGATCAGGTTCTCCCGGCGGACGGCGTCCAGGCCGCTCAGCGCCTGCGCGACGCCGGCGAGCCAGACGCGAATCCGGTCGGCGGCCGTGATGGCAATGGCCGATTGCATGCGGGTGCGGCCGGGGATTTCGATGCTGCCGAAATTCCCGATCAGCCCTTCCAGCAGGGCGGCGACGGCGGTCAGGCGCGCTTCGAAGAGGTCGAAGACGTCGCGCAGCTTCAGCGCCAGGGCGGTGTCGATGACATCCTGACTGGTTGCGCCGAAATGAACGGATTTCGACGCTTCTCCGCCGACATGTTCCCGCAGCTGGCGGACGTAGTCGGGGATGACGACGCCGTCCTTCAGGGTGGCGGTCTGCAGCGAGAGGCGGTCGGGCTTGAAAGCCGTGGCCTTTTCGGCCAGATCGCGGGCGTGGTCTTGGCGGATGAAGCCGTTCTTCGCCGCTGCTTCGCCCAGCGCCACCTCAAAGGCGAGCATAGCCTTCAGATCGGCTTCAGTGCCGATAAGGGCGGCGACGTCCGGGTCGAGGAGCAGGTCGTTGAGGAAGGTGGGCGAGAGTTCGGTCATGGAAGGGTCCTGAACGGGCCGTGCGCTTGATACTGTCGTCGAGGATGTCATGAAGCCCGAGGCGTCGCAATGTCGGTCACTATCTCTTCCGTCACACCGGGCTGATCCGGCATGACGGAGAGTGAAGGGCTGCCCCGGTCGTCGTGAGCCATCACACCCTTTCGAGCGCCACCGCGATGCCCTGGCCGACGCCGATGCACATGGTGGAGAGCGAATAGCGGCCGCCGTTGAGCGCCAGTTCAAGTGCCGCCGTCCCGGTGATGCGCGCGCCGGACATGCCGAGCGGGTGGCCGATCGCGATGGCGCCGCCATTGATGTTGACGCGCGGATCGTCATCGGCAATGCCGAGGTCGCGGAGCGTGGCCAGGCCTTGGGAGGCGAAGGCTTCGTTGAGTTCGATCACGTCGAACTGTTCTTGGCTCATGCCTAGGCGCGCCATCAGCTTTTTGGAGGCCGGGGCCGGACCGAAGCCCATGATGCGCGGAGGAACGCCTGCCGTCGCGCCGCCGAGAACGCGGGCGATGGGGGTCAGCCCGTGCTTCTTCGCAGCCGCTTCCGAGGCGATGATCAGGGCTGCCGCACCATCATTGACGCCTGAGGCGTTGCCGGCGGTGACCGTGCCGCCCTCGATCTTGTTGACCGGCTTCAGCTTCGCCAGCGCTTCCATCGAGGTCGCGCGCGGATGTTCGTCACGATCGATGACGATCGGGTCGCCCTTCTTCTGGGCGACGCTCACCGGCGTGATTTCCTTGGCAAGACGGCCATTGGCCTGCGCTTCTGCGGCACGCGCCTGGCTGCGCACGGCAAAAGCGTCCTGGTCCTCGCGGGAAACCTTGAAATCAATGGCGACATTGTCGCCGGTCTCCGGCATGGAGTCGACGCCATACAGCTTCTTCATCACCGGGTTGACGAAGCGCCAGCCGATGGTCGTGTCGTAGATCTCGGCATGGCGCGAGAAGGCCGTTTCGGCCTTTGGCATGACGAAGGGCGCGCGGCTCATCGATTCCACGCCGCCGGCGATCATCAGTTCGGCCTCGCCGGCCTTGATGGCGCGGGCGGCGGTGATGACGGCATCCATGCCGGAACCGCAGAGGCGGTTGATGGTCGTGCCTGTCACGGAAACAGGGAGACCGGCCAGCAGCAGCGACATGCGGGCGACGTTGCGGTTGTCCTCGCCCGCCTGGTTGGCGCATCCATAGATGACGTCATCGACCGCTTCAAAATCAACGGTCGGGTACTGAGCCATCAGGGCTTTGAGCGGCACGGCGCCGAGATCGTCGGCGCGGACTGAGGCGAGCGAGCCGCCGAAACGGCCGATGGGCGTGCGGATATAGGCGCAGATAAAGGCTTCGGTCATTTCGATTTTCCTCAAAGTTCCGGCACGACGAGATCGGCGACGGGGCCATCGATGTGCAGCTTGCCGCCGGTCATGGCCTGCAGCTCGTCCATCGTCATGGCGGCGAGCTTTTCGCGAACCACGAACTTGCCGTCGACGATGTCGATTACGGCATGGCTCGTGTAGACACGGGTGATGCAGCCGACGCCGGTCAGCGGGAAGGTGCAGCGCTCGACAAGCTTCGGCTTGCCGTCCTTGGTGACATGTTCGGTGATGACGACCACCTGCTTGGCGCCGTGCACGAGGTCCATCGCGCCGCCGACGGCGGGCACGCCCTTGGAGCCGACGCGCCAGTTGGCGAGATCGCCGTTTTCGGCGACCTGATAGGCGCCGAGGATCGCGACATCGAGATGGCCGCCGCGGACCATGGCGAAGCTGTCGGCGTGGTGGAAGAAGGCAGCGCCAGGCTTCAGCGTGATCGCCTTCTTGCCGGCATTGATCAGATCCCAGTCTTCCTGGCCAGCGGCCGGGGCTTCACCGAAGTTCAGCACGCCGTTTTCCGTGTGGAAGATCGCCTCGCGGCCAGGCGGCTGGAACTTGGCGACCATTTCCGGAAAGCCGATGCCGAGGTTCACATAGGCCCCATCGGCAATGTCCTGCGCGGCGCGCCAGGCGATCTGGGCGTTGGAAAGCTTGATGTCTTCGCGCGTGTTGATCGTGGGTGCGTCGGTCATGCGTAGGCCACTCCGGCTCGGATGAGCTCTTCTTCCTGTTGCGGATTGGCGACTTCGACGACGCCGTCGACGAAAATGCCGGGGGTGATCACCTGTTCGGGATCGATCTCGCCGGGCTTCACGATCTTCGAGACCTGGGCGATGGTCTTGGCGGCGGCCATGCACATCAGCGGATTGAAGTTGCGGCCGGCCATCCGGTAGGTGAGATTCCCCATCGTGTCGCCGAGATGCGCCTTGACGATGGCGAAGTCGGCCTTCAGCCAGCGCTCCTGCACATATTTGCGGCCGTCGAATTCGGCGATGACCTTGCCTTCGGCAAGCTCGGTACCGAAGCTCGTCGGCGTGTAGAAGGCCGGAATACCGGATCCGCCGGCGCGGATGCGCTCGGCAAGCGTGCCCTGCGGCACCAGTTCCAGCTCGATTTCACCGGCCAGATAGCGGTCCGTGAAGGCGCGGGGGTCGGAGGAGCGCGGGAAGGAGCAGATCATCTTCCGGACCATGCCGGCGTCGATCATCGCGGCAATGCCGATGCGGCCGTTGCCGGCATTGTTGTTGATGACCGTGAGATTCTTCGGCCCTTTGTCGATGAGGGCGTGAATGAGCTCGATCGGCGCACCGGAGCCGCCGAAACCACCGATCATGACGGTTGCGCCGTCGCCGATACCGGCCACCGCCTCCGCCAGACTTCCAATCGTCTTGTCCATGAAATCCTCCGTCGCGGCCGGCAGCTTCTTCCGACCCATCGTCGTGAGAATGGATAAGACGAATCCGGCTCGACGGCAAATATTTTGTGCGTTATACGATATTTGTTCGAATATCGCACAAATGGGGGCTGAAGTGGCGATTCAGGATCGAGACCTGATGGGTGGGCTCATGAAGGGACTGAAGGTGATCGAGGCCTTCAGCGCGGAACGCACCCGGCTTTCGATTGCCGAGGCGGCCGAGGTTGCAGGTCTCGACCGTGCTACGGCGCGGCGCTGTCTGCTGACCCTGGCCGATGGCGGCTATGCGGACTACGACGGCAAGTTCTTCACGCTGACGCCGCGCGTGCTGCGCCTTGGCGTGGGGTGTCTTGCGGCCATGCCCTTGCCACGGGTTGTTCAGCCGCTGCTGGACGCGCTGTCGCAGGAGATCGGCGAGAGCACCTCCGTCTCGATTCTGGATGGGTCGGAAATCGTCTATGTGGCCCGCGCGGCGCAGCGTCGTGTGATGTCGATTGCGCTGATGCCGGGCTCGCGGCTGCCGGCCTATTGCACATCGATGGGGCGGGTCCTTCTCGCGGCGCTTGAGCCGGAGGAGGCCCTTGGCATTCTCGCGGGCCACCCTCGTCCCGCGCGCACGGACAGGACGGTGACGGAGCCCGATGCGCTGATGGCCATCCTTGCCCAGACGCGCGCGCATGGCTTCGCCTTCATCGATCAGGAGGTCGAGATCGGGCTTCGCTCGCTTGCCGTGCCGCTCGTCAATGCTCGTGGCGCGACGGTCGCGGCGCTTAATGTGGGCCTTGCCGCGAGCGGTGATCCGCCAAATGCGATTGCGGAGCGTCTCCTGCCTCCGCTCCTGAAAGTCAAAAGCGACTTTACGAGGTTGTATTTATAGATTTTTTGCAATCTTCAATAAAGTAATGGTGTCCTTTTGCATATTTCTGCTAACCTGTCGCAATGATGCGACAGATATTGAATTGATTATTGTCAATATTCGAGAAATTTTCCCAGTAGAATCAATTTGTGGATTTTTTATTCTTTTGCTTTGCAGGATATATCGCCATTCCTGTAGGGTCTCGTTAAGTATTGTGAAAACGATATATGACAGCATTCCCCCTCAGAATCTCGGGGTTTCAGGCCGTTCCCGCCTGAAGTCGCCAAAGGTTTCGTGGAATGCGATCCATGGGAGATCGCATCGGGCTTGGGGGTCCTTCATGCAGTTCAAATCCATCAAATCGAAGATTGCCGTCCTGTCAGGGCTTTGCGTCCTGACCGCAGTCGGCGGTGTTCTCGGCTACGGCGTCTTCTCGGCGCAAAGCCGACAGACATTCGTCACCGAAAACGTATCCTCCCTGACGGAGGACCTGACCAAGGATGGGCTGAAACGGCTTGCGTCCACGCAGGCCGGCGTCATCCGCGCCTCGCTCGACGAGGCTTTTGGAGCCGCGCGCAATATGGCGCAAGCCTTCGAGGTTGCGGCCGCCAAGCAGTCAGGAACACCGGCAGAGATGCGCCGCGCCCAGTTCAACGCCATCCTTCTCGATGTGCTGGAGAACAATCCGGGCTTCAACGGCACCTACAGCGCCTGGGAGCCGAACGCGATCGACGGCAACGACGCCGGCTTCAGGAATAATGCTGCGGCCGGCTCGGATTCCACCGGACGCTTCCTGCCCTACTGGACGCGCGCCGCCGACGGCAAGATCGCCATCCAGCCGCTTGTCGAATACGACAGCAGCGCGACGCATTCGAATGGCCTCGTCAAGGGTGGTTGGTATATCGGCCCTGCGACCACCGGCAAGGAAAGCCTGCTGGCACCACTGCCCTATATCGTGCAGGGCAAAAGCGTCTTTCTCGCCACCATGTCGGTTCCGATCATGGTCGATGGCAAGTTTGCCGGCGTTGCCGGTGCAGACTTCGATCTGGCCTTTGTTCAAAAACTGGCTGAAAGCGTCAAGGCGTCGATCTACGACGGCAAGGCCTCGGTGGATATCGTGACCTCTGCCGGCCTCGTGGTTGCCTCGAGCGAGCATCCCGACAAGATCGGCGGCAGCTATTCCGCAGTCCGCAGCGACGCGACGAAGGTCCTCTCGGATATCTCCAAAGGCGTCGAATCGGTGGTTGCCGACGACAAGGCCTTTACCGCGCTCTCGCCGATCGTGAATGGCCGCACGCAAGCGACCTGGTCGGTTGTGGTTGACGTGCCGCGCGACGTGGCGCTTGCCAAGGCCGATGCATTGCGCGATGCGCTGGCTGGCCGCAACCAGAGCGACACGACGCTCCAGTTGGTGGTTTCAGCTGTCATGGGCCTTGCCGGCATCATTGCCATGTGGCTGGTCGCGGGAGGCATTGCCGGCCCGATCGGCGCGATGACGGCCGCGATGCGACGGCTGGCTGGCGGCGATCTTGACGTGGCCGTGCCGGGCGAGGGTCGCGTGGACGAAATCGGCGCCATGGCGGGTGCCGTTGTCGTCTTCCGCGAAAATGCAATTGCCACGCGTCAGCTTGAAGCCGACGCCAGCGCCCAGCGGCAGATGTCGGAGACCGAGCGGCAGCGCGTGGCCGAGGCCGAACACCGCAAGGCAACAGAGACGACGCATGCCACCATGCAGATCGGTCTTGGATTGCAACACCTTGCCGACGGAGACCTCGGCTTCCGTCTGACGGAGCCCTTTGCCGCCGACTTCGAACAGCTGCGCCAGGATTTCAATCGCTCGCTCTCGCAGCTTGCCCAGGCCATGTCGGCGGTTGCCAGCTCGGCAGAATCGATCGACAGCGGCTCCCGCGAAATCAGCCGTAGCGCCGACGACCTGTCACGCCGCACCGAACAGCAGGCCGCTTCGCTCGAAGAAACCGCAGCTGCGCTGGACGAGATCACGGCAAACGTCAACAACTCCTCGCAGCGCGCCGACGAGGCCCGCAAGATTGCAGCCCGCGCCAATGTGAGCGCGACGGAGTCCGGCCGCGTGGTGGCCGGCGCCGTAGATGCGATCCATCGCATCGAACAGTCCTCCTCGCAGATCGCCAACATCATTGGCGTGATCGACGAGATCGCCTTCCAGACCAACCTTCTCGCGCTGAATGCCGGCGTCGAGGCCGCACGCGCCGGGGAGGCCGGCAAGGGCTTCGCGGTCGTGGCACAGGAGGTCCGCGAATTGGCGCAGCGGTCTGCACAAGCCGCCCGTGAGATCAAGGCGCTGATCCAGTCCTCGGCCGAGGAGGTCGGGCATGGGGTGAAGCTGGTCAGCGAGACCGGCGAGGCGCTGAAAACGATCGCCGACTATGTCATCAACATCAACCAGCACATGGAAGCCATTGCCACCTCGGCGCGGGAGCAGGCTGTTGGGCTCTCCGAAGTCAACACGGCCGTCAACCAGATGGACCAGGTGACGCAGCAGAACGCCGCCATGGTGGAAGAGGCCAATGCCGCAAGTGGTGCGCTGGCGGATGAATCCCACACGCTGAAGGAGCTGATCGCCCGCTTCAGGCTGGATCACTCGGCCGACATGCTGTCTGAGGCGCTGCGCCAGACAGCGCGCGTCATGGCGCCGAAAGCCTCAGCACCGGCGGCCCGTCCGAAGCTCGCCGCCAGTGGCGGTCGCGTCACCAACGAATGGACCGAGTTCTGATCAAGCATTCAGGCCCCCACCCCCTCCGGGGGCCAGAACGGCCGGCGCGCCCGCCCCTATCTCATGGTGCGCCGGCCAAGCTGTCTTTGATGCTATTCCGGCCCAAGCGGGAAGCGGGTTCGCCTGGAATCTCCAGGAAATCAAACAAATAGAGGCTAAAGATCCCACTTTCCGCCGGTGGCGGACAGCCGGATTTCCATCGCCTCACCCGCCACCTCGACCTTTGGCCCTCCAAAGTCGTTCCAGCGAAACAGGTCGAGATGCCAACCGCCGGGGATGTTGCGCGACGGATCGATCAGCCCGTCAGCTCCAGCCGCCCTTGCGATGTCGGCGTTCTTCCAGGAGGGCGGTTCGCCACCCTCTTCAAGGACCGTCCGCCAGGAAACGTTCGACTGCGTGCGGTCTATGCCGAGCCTGTCGCACAGCCCTTCGTCATGTTGGTCGAGCACCATCGCTTCCGTCACGAGAAGCGGCACCAGCATCCGCCCCCTGCCATCCTCACGCATGTATCCGGAAACGGCCCTGATTGCCCATCCGGGCTCCGGGCTCATGTACAGCGCCGGCTGGCCATGGCGATGGTGGCGGCCGGCGCTTTGTGAAGAGGGCGGGTCGAGAACGGCGTCCACACGCTCGGACAGCACCGCGCGATAGAAGCGGCCGCTGATCAGGCGGAAGATGGGGCTTACGGGGTCTGGCACGCTAAAGGCCTCCTTCGCGCTTGCTATCGCTCTTTTGCTGCAGAAAGATGAAAACGATTGGAGAGGCGGAGGCGTTCCCTGGCAATTCTCGCTCCCGGCATGAGACAACGCAAGAAACCAGAAGGCCGCCGCGCCCTTCCGGACACGACGGCCGATCTTGAAGACGGGAGATCCCGTCAGATGTCGAAGAACACCGTTTCGTTCTCACCCTGAAGATTGATGTTGAACGTGTAGGTGTTGCCGTCCTTCTTGGCGATCAGCGTGGGGACGCGGACGCGGTGTTCGATGCGGCCAAGGACCGGGTCGGCAGCGTTCGCCTCTTCCTCTTCGGGGAAGTACATGCGCGTCTGCAGGCCGATATTGATGCCGCGTGCGACGACCCAAAACGTAATATGCGGGGCCATCCAGCGGCCACCCTTGAAGGGGACCTTGCCGGGCTTGATCGTCTCGAAGACGAATTCGCCGGTCGACATGTCGCCGGGCGTGCGGCCCCAGCCGAGGAAGTTCGGATCCGCGGAGCCACGCGTTTCAGAGGGGCTATTGTAGAGGCCGTCGGCATCGGCCTGCCAGATCTCGATCAGCGCATCCTTGAGCGGGGTGCCCGAGCCGTCGATGACGAAGCCGCGCACGGTGATGCGCTCGCCCTTGGTTTTGTCGTTATAGAGCGGGCCGGAACCGAGATCGGTCTCGAAGACACCTTCGATGCCGGAGAAATTCGGCGTGCAGCCGATGTGAACGTAGGGACCTGCCGTCTGCGAGGCGGATTCCTTCAGGTAACCGAGCGGCTGGACCATGTCAGTTGCCCTCCTTGCGGTTTTCGAACAGGGTGGAGCGACGGCCGCGCAGCACGATGTCGAATTTGTAGGCGCGCATGTCGTGCGGGATCGTGTTGTTCATGTCGAGCGGTGCGACAAGGCGCTTGATCGCCTCTTCATCCGGGATCGTCTTGACGATCGGACACATCCAGATGAGCGGGTCGCCCTCGAAATACATCTGCGTGATCAGGCGCTGGGCAAAGCCATGGCCGAAGATCGAGAAGTGGATATGGGCGGGACGCCAGTCGTTGACGCCGTTCGGCCAGGGATAGGGACCGGGCTTGATCGTCTTGAACCAGTAATAGCCGTTCTCGTCGGTGATTGTGCGGCCGACGCCGCCGAAATTCGGGTCGAGCGGGGCGAGGTAGGTTTCCTTCTTGTGGCGATAGCGGCCGCCGGCGTTTGCCTGCCAGAATTCCACCAGTGCGCCGGGAACTCCGCCGCCGCGTTCGTCAAGCACGCGGCCATGAACCAGAATGCGCTGGCCGATCGGCATTTCGCCGGGCTTGGCATAGTTCAGGATCAGGTCGTTATCGAGCTCGTTGAGCATATTGTGGCCGAAGACCGGGCCGGTGATTTCGCTTTTGGTGCCTTCCAGCGAGATCAGTGCGCGCTGGGGAGAGCGCAGCACGGATGTCTTGTACCATGGCGTATAGGCTGGCGGATGCATCTCGCGGTCGCGGGCAAAAAATCCGCCGGTTTCGGGCTGAAAATTGGTCATTTCCCTTCCTCCGGTTGGGTTGCTGTGTTGTGCATCTTCTCCAGCACGTCTTTTATGATCTTGATATTGTGGTTGGCGGCGGGCACGCCGGCATAGATCGCCACATGCAGCATCACTTCCATGAGGTCATCCGGCGTCGCGCCCGTATTGGCGGTGGCGCGGGTGTGCATGGCGACCTCGTCGTGATGGCCGAGGGCTGCGAGCAGGGCCATGGTGATCAGCGAGCGTTCGCGCTTCGTCAGCCCCGGCCGGGACCAGACATGGCCCCAGGCTGCTTCCGTGATCAGCGTCTGGAACGGTTCGTCGAAGGCGGTCTTCAGCTTCTCCGCGCGGTCGACATGGGCGTCGCCCAACACCGACCGGCGGGTCTTCATGCCCTGTTCAAAACGTTCCGAACGCTGTTCGCTCAAGTTCTTAGTCTCCCAGTCTGGACAGGAAGCGCGAGATCAGCCGGGCAAGTGCCTCGGGCTGTTCCACGCAAGGAATATGGCCGCAGCCCTTGATGATTTCGAAGGCGGCGCCGGGGATGAGATCGGCGGTGGCGCGCACCAGATCCGGCGGCGTCGAGCCGTCC
This sequence comes from Hyphomicrobiales bacterium, assembly GCA_900466575.1. Lineage (GTDB taxonomy): Bacteria > Pseudomonadota > Alphaproteobacteria > Rhizobiales > Rhizobiaceae > Ensifer_A. Next base: position 27,857 of record UBMP01000026.1, read on the forward strand.
TGATCGCCGACGACCACGAGGGCCGGCACCGTGATGGTGGCGGCGGAGTCGGTGAAATCGGCGTCGCGGATCGCCGCGCAAACGCCGTTGTAGCCGGCGATCGGCTGGCGCTCGAGCATCTGGCGATAGCCTTCCAGATCGGTCGCGCGCTCCTTGAAGAAATTCGGCGTGAACCAGCGCTCCAGAACGGCGGTCGAAAGCGAGGAGATGCCGTTTGCCTCAATCGCGGCGATGCGGCCGTTCCACATGTCGGTGGTGCCGATCTTGGCGGCGGTGTCGCAGAGGATGATGGCCTCGACCAGTTCCGGCTTCAGCTTCCAGATGCCTTGCGCGATCAGGCCACCGACGGAGAGGCCGCAGATCACGGCCTTGTCGACGCCAACCAGGGCGCAGAGATCGATGACGTCCTGGGCGTGATCCTCGATGGACGACGGCTGCTTGCCCAGTCCCGAGAGGCCATGGCCGCGCTTGTCATAGAGGAGGATGGCGATGTCGTCGTCGAGTTCGTCGAAGACCGGCAGCCAGATGCGGAAGTCGGTGCCGAGGGAGTTGGCGAACACAATCGTGCGGTCGGCTTCCGGATCGCCCAGAAGTTCGTAATGCAGTACCGTTCCGCCGATTTCAGCAAAAGCCATGATGTCCTCCGTAAGGGTGTGATAGGCGCTGTATTTTGTTTGGTAAAATGATATTTCTGGCTCAATCGATAACGGGATGGTTATGAATTGGACAGCCGCATCAAGTTCCGCCATTTGCAGGTGCTGATAGAAGTCGCACGTCATAAAAGCGTGGGCAAGGCAGCCGAGGCGCTTCATGTTACCCAACCGGCTGTCACCCGCACGATGCGGGAGCTGGAAGACATTCTCGAGACGGCGCTTGTGGAAAAGGATGGGCGCGGCATTCGCCTGTCCCATGCGGGCGAGATATTCCTGCATCATGCGGGGGAGAGTATCGCCTCTGTCCGGCGTGGTTTCGATTCGATTTCACTTGCCCTGAGGCAAGAAGGACCGCCAGTGCGGATCGGCGCGCTTCCGACCGTCTCGGCGACGGTGATGCCGGATGTAGCGGCAGATTTTCTGAAATTGCAGACCGGCAGCCGGCTGACCGTGGTCACGGGTGAAAATCGATGGCTGCTGGAAGAGTTGCGCGTTGGCGGGCTCGATCTCGTCGTCGGCCGGATGGCCGCGCCGGAGCTCATGGCGGGGCTGACTTTCGAGCCGCTTTATAACGAGGAGGTCGTTTTCGTCGTTTCCGCCGACCATCCGCTGGCGGCGGGGCGGAATTTTTCGCTGAGCGAATTGGCGAATTATCCGGTGCTGATGCCGACGCGGGGCTCGGTCATCCGGCCCTATGTCGACCGGCTGTTGCTGACGAATGGGATTGCCGGTTTTCCGACCGTGGTTGAGACCGTATCGGACAGTTTCGGCCGTGCCTTCGTGACGGAGCATAGTGCGGTGTGGATCATTTCGCGCGGCGTCGTGGCGTCGGAGCTTTCGGCCGGGCGTTTTCGCGCGCTCGAGATCGACATGGCCGAGACGCGCGGTGCGGTAGGACTGACGCGTCTTGCGGGCGTTGAGCCTTCGCCGTCACTGACCCTTCTCATGCAAACGATCCGCGACAGGGTGTCCCGCCGCGGATCGTCATTCGATTGATCAGGTTCTTATCCTGAAAAGGGTTCAACCCTTCTTCGGAGGCTCGCCCGGACCGCGATCGCGCATCATATGCATGCGCGGCATGTCCTTCATGTCGATTACGCCGTCGCCATTGCGATCCATGCGCGTGAACATGCGGTCGGCCATGACGTTGAACTCTTCCTGGCTGATGAAGCCATCGTCATTGGCATCGGCGCGCATGAACATTTCAGCGAGGCGTTCACGCGGGTCCATATGGCGGGGACCGTGGTGATGCTTGCCATGAGGGCCTCTCGGCCCCGGACCCCATCCATCAGGGCCGCCATCTGCCTTTTCAGGACCCGGCGGCGGGGGCGGCGGCGGTGCCTTCCCATCAGCCGGGGGCGGCGGAGGCGCTTTGCCATCGGCCGGCGGTGGGGGCG
>UBMP01000024.1 GCA_900466575.1 Hyphomicrobiales bacterium
CTTCCGGAGAGCCACGCTGACGCGCCGCCCTGATTGAGTAGTAAAAATACGGCGGAGCGCCAGCGCGACCCGTCGAGATTACCGAGGGGAGCCTCATCCGACTCCAGTCCTCAAGCGCGGGCCGCCTCGCTAAACCGTCTGCGGAGGCAGACGGGTTCTCAGGCGTTGCCTGGCCGCCGAGCTATTCGCAGCCCATCGGGGGAGTCGTTTCGTTGGATGTTCTTTCATCCACCGCCGCCCGCGCCCCCTGATGACATCCTCCGCACGTTACGAAGAACATCACCAGGCTCTCCTCCCGCCTGAACCCGTCGTCGCGGGCCCATCCGGTGGCGGAAGGCACTCAGGATAAGGGAGGTTTTGAAAACGGGGAAAACGGTGCGGCTTGGTTAGCCTCTCCCCTTGTGGGAGAGGACGGAAAATCAGCATCTTAGCTGTAAGCTAAGTGCTAGATTTTCCAGGTGAGGGGGTAGATTTGTCCACGGCAGATACCGTAAATTCCCCCTCACCAAGCTCGCCAGGCCAATCGCCTTCGGCTCTTGGGGCAGGCTATCCTCTCCCACAAGGGGAGAGGAGAAACCTCAGCCATCCACCTCAGCCGCAAGCGGAATCGCCGGCTGGGCGCCCGGCTTGAGGCAGGCGAGCGAGCCGGCCTTTGCGGCGCGGGCGAGAGCCGTGTCGAAATCGAGGCCGGCATCGAGGCTGGCGACGAGGTAGCCGCAGAACGTGTCCCCTGCCCCGACCGTGTCGACCGGGGTGATCTTGAGGCTTGCGGCCTTGTGGAGCTTGCCGTCGCGGACGGCGATGACTCCATCGGCGCCCAGGGTGACGATGAGGGTCTGGCCGGTCTTCTTAGCAAGCTCCTGCATGGCTGCGATCCGCGCATCCGCAGACAATCCGCTCTTGCCGATCAGCAGTTCAAATTCGGTTTCATTGGAAATGACGATATCGGCCAGCGCCGAAAGCCGGGCGGCATCTGCCGTCAGCGGGGCGGTGTTGATGACCGTCGTCACACCCCTGGCCCTGGCGAGCGTCAGGGCCTTTTCGACCGAGGCCGGCGGGACTTCGAGCTGGAGCATGAGATAGCCGCCCATGCCTGTCGCGGCGACAGCCTTTTCCGCATCGCCTTCCGAGACTTCGCCATTTGCGCCGGGTACGACGACAATGACGTTCTCCCCGTCGCCGCCTACGAGAATATGAGCCGTACCCGTGGGCACGGCTGCCGTTTTGGTGAGAGAAAGATCAGCACCGCCTTCGGCGAGCAGCGCCAGCGCATCCCTGGCAAAGGCGTCATCACCGACAGCGCCGGCCATTTTCACGGACGCGCCTGCGCGCGCGGCGGCAAGCGCCTGATTGGCCCCCTTGCCACCGGCAGCGGTGGCGAAGGAGCGGCCGGCGACGGTTTCGCCGGGCTTCGGCAGGCGGTCCGTGGTGGCGATGAGGTCCATGTTGATGGAGCCGAAAACGGTAATCATGCGCGTACTCTTCTATGATGAATGCGCGGCAGATTGCATTTGCGTCTAGTCCTCGTCAACCACGCGGAGCTTGAGCATTCCCGTGCGGCTTTCGACATGCCGGGGTGGGTCGGGCTCCCCGGCAGCCACCTCCGACGGCGACAGCGTCTCGAACTCCATGTCCTCGATCTTCGCGCCGCGCTTCATCAGCTTCGAGGTGGAGGTGGCGATCAGTTCGACATCCTTCTGCGTCTGGGCGAAATGCGTCTGCAGCTTCTGCACGCGCTCGTCCAGCCGGCCCAGGTCCTCCATCAGGCGGACCACCTCGCCCTGGATCAAATGCGCCTGTTCGCGCATCCGCTGATCCTTCAGCACCGACTGAATGACCTGGATGGAAAGCATGAGCAGCGAGGGCGAGACGATCACGACGCGGGCCCGGTGCGCCTTCTGGACCACGCTTTCGAAGTTCTCGTGGATCTCGGCGAAGATCGACTCCGACGGCACGAACATGAAGGCGATATCCTGCGTTTCGCCCTTGATCAGATATTTGCGGGCGATGTCGGTGATGTGAATATCGAGGTCGCGGCGGAAGTTCTGCGCTGCGAGCTTGGCGGCCTCGGGAGAGCCGGCGTCGCGGATGGCATTGTAGGATTCCAACGGAAACTTCGCATCAATCACGAGCGAAGGCTGGCCGTTCGGCATGCGCACAAGGCAATCGGGACGCGAGCCGTCCGACAGCGTCGCCTGAAACTCGTAAGCGCCCATCGGGAGACCATCGGCGATGATCGTCTCCATGCGCGACTGGCCGAAAGCGCCGCGTGTCTGCTTGTTCGACAGGATCGCCTGAAGCCCGACGACATCCTTGGCGAGCGACTGGATGTTGTTCTGCGCCGTATCGATGACTGCCAGCCGCTCCTGAAGCCGACGCAGGTTTTCATGCGTCGCCTTCGTCTGTTCGGTCATGGAGGTGCCTAGCCGGTGTGTCATCCCATCGAGACGATCACCGATCGCCTTGTTGAGTTCGGCCTGCCGCGTCCCAAAAATCTCGGCCATGGAGGACATGCGCCCCTGCATTTCAGCCTGGGCGCGCACGATCTCGGCAAGTCGTGCCTCCGCGGCCTGGGATTGCGCGGCCAGAAGCGCGTTCAGATGCTCCGTCGACCTGCGGCTCCGGGCCGCCGCCGCCAGGAAGACGAAGACCATCAGAACCAGAAGCAACACACCCGCGCTCACAAGAGCGGCGGGGCTGACGGGCAGCCCCGACAGGGTAAAAACCGGATCGGTGAAGGATGAAGCGTCTCTCTGCATACGCCAAGCTTAGCAGATTCGGAGCGATGTTCCACCTATGTTCCCACCGGCCTGGCCATAATTCGGCGAGGCGGTATCGGCGCGAGAGGCGCGATCTATATGATTTTTCTTATGACTCGCGACATTTCGCATCCAGAATTAGAAGAATATTAATTAACGATTGCGATTTCTGACCTATACTATCCCGCGAGATCGAAATCATGACCGACACCAGTTCGACTGCTCAACTCCGTGAACGCCTTGCCTTTCTCGGGATGGACGAGGCGGCGATGGCGCGGCTTCGCGCGATGGAAAAGGACGTCGTTGACTCCCTCTCACCGGGCCTGGAACGCTTCTATGGCCTGATGATCCAGCATCCGCAGATGGCGGCGTTTTTCCGGGACGCCAAGCATATCGAATTTGCCAAGGGTCGGCAGAAGCAGCACTGGAGCAAGGTGGCGGCCGGGGCCTTCGATGCGTCCTATGTGGAAGGCGTGACGGCGGTCGGCCATGCGCATGCGCGCATCGGGCTAGAGCCGCGCTGGTATATCGCAGGCTATGCGCTGCTTCTCGAAAGCATGATCGGCCACGTGGTCAAGGCGCGCTGGCCATCGCGGTTCAGCAAAGGCGGCGCAGACCAGTTGGGTCCGGAAATTGCCGTGCTCGTGAAGTCGGCGCTGCTCGACATGGATTATGCGATATCAGTCTATCTCGCGGAGCTGGAAAAACGACGCGCCGAGGCCGAGGCCGAACGGCGGCGGAATGAAGAGGCGCAGGATATCGCGATTGCTGCGCTGAACGTCGCACTGGCCGCGATGTCGAGCGGTGATCTCGAATATCGCATGACCGAGGATGGCGAGGGTCTGTTCGGCCGGATGGCCCAGAGCTTCAACGCAAGCGCCGAACGCCTGCGGCAGACGCTGGGCCTTGCCCAGATGATCACCGAGGAGGCCAGCAGCTCGATCGCCGGCATATCCGTCTCCGCCGACCAGTTGGCGGAACGCACCGAACAGCAGGCTGCCGGCATCGAGCAAAGCTCGGCCGCGCTGCACGAACTGACGCAGAGCGTGTCCACCAGCGCCAGCGGCGCGCAGTCGGCCGCGCATGTGGCCTCCGACGCGCTGAATGTCGCGCAGGACTCCGGCAAGGTGGTGGCCGAGGCAGTGGCTGCCATGGGCGAAATCGAGCAATCCTCGCAGAACATTTCCAAGATCATCGGCGTGATCGACGAAATCGCCTTCCAGACCAACCTTCTGGCGCTGAACGCGGGCGTGGAAGCCGCCCGCGCCGGGGAAGCGGGACGCGGCTTTGCCGTGGTGGCGCAGGAAGTGCGCGAACTCGCCCAGCGCTCGGCCTCGGCGGCCAAGGAAATCAAGACCATCATTTCCGCCAGCTCTGCCCAAGTGCAGACCGGCGTCGCGCTGGTCAACAAGTCGGGGACGGCGCTCGAGAATATCACGGAGCGGATTTCCGAACTCAACCGCATCATATCCGGCATCTCGGTCGCCGCTGCCGAACAGTCCAGCGGGCTGCAGGAGATCAACCAGGCGATTGCGTCGATGGACGGGATCACGCAGAAGAATGCGCATATGGTGGAAAGCACCTCCAACAGCACGCATCAGCTCAGCGAACTCATCGACCAGCTGGCAAATTCCCTGCACGGGTTGAAGACGCGCGACCCCAACGAACTGGTTCGAAATACTTCGCCGTCCCTGCGCCGCGCGGGCTGAGGAATTGCCGCAGTTCCAGTTGAAAGCGGGTGCGGCATGGGCTAATTGAGGCCCATGACGATCAAGCCTCTTATCATTCTGCCCGACCCGGTTCTCCGACAGGTTTCCAAGCCGCTGGAGAAGGTCGATTCCGGCGTCCTCAAGCTTGCCGACGACATGCTTGCGACCATGTATGACGCCCCCGGCATCGGCCTTGCCGCCATCCAGGTCGGCGAACCGCTGCGCCTGCTCGTGATCGACGTCGCCAAGGAAGAGGAAGGCCGCAAGCCACAGGTTTTCATCAATCCCGAGATCGTTGGCTCTTCGGACGCGCGTTCGACCTATGAAGAGGGCTGCCTGTCCATCCCCGGCTATTATGCCGAAGTCGAGCGCCCGGCCGAAATTACCGTCAAATACATCGATCGTGATGGAAAGCAGCAGGAACTTGCCGCCGAAGGCCTGCTCGCCACCTGCCTGCAACACGAGATCGACCACCTCGACGGCGTCCTCTTCATCGACCACATCTCGCGGCTGAAGCGCGACATGGTGGTGAAGAAATTCACCAAAGCCAGCAAGACGGGCGGTCTGCCGAAGTTTTAAAAGCCTGCGGGCCAAGCGACAGGAGCCGAGCCATGCCGCTTCGCATCATCTTCATGGGCACGCCCGATTTTTCCGTTCCGGTGCTGAAGGCGCTTCACGCGGCGGGCCACGAGATCGTAGCGGTCTATTCGCAGCCGCCGCGGCCGGCGGGGCGGCGGGGGCTGGAGCTGAAGGCCTCGCCCGTGCATGAGGCGGCAGAGGCGCTGGGGATCGAGGTTCGCACGCCGGTCAATTTCAAGGCGGAGGAGGATCGCGAGGCGTTTCGCGCGCTGAACGCCGATGTCGCGGTGGTCGTGGCTTATGGTTTGCTGCTGCCGAAGGCGATCCTCGAGGGAACACGGCTTGGCTGTTATAATGGCCATGCCTCGCTTCTGCCGCGCTGGCGCGGGGCGGCGCCGATCCAGCGGGCGATCATGGCGGGCGATGCCGAGACCGGCATGATGGTCATGAAGATGGATGTCGGGCTCGATACCGGGCCGGTGGCGCTGACGGCGCGCGTCGCGATCGGCGAGACGATGACGGCGGGCGAGTTGCATGATGCGCTCTCTGAAGCCGGCGCGGCGCTGATGGTCGAGGCGATGGGGAAGCTCGAAGCCGGCGATCTGCCGCTGACGCCGCAGCCGGAAGAGGGCGTGCTTTACGCCGCCAAGATTTCCAAGGAAGAGACGCATATCGATTTTTCGAAGCCGGCGAAGGACGTGCATAACCACATTCGCGGACTCTCGCCCTTTCCGGGCGCGTGGTTCGAGGCGGAGATCGGGGGCAAGGTGGAGCGGATCAAGGTGCTGGCCTCCGCGCTTGCCGAGGGTTCTGGTGCTCCCGGCACGGTGATCGGCGAGGATGCGACGATTGCCTGCGGCGACGGGGCGGTTCGGCTCGTTCGTCTGCAGAAGGCCGGTGGCAAGCCGTTGGACTCGAAGGAGTTTCTGTGCGGGACGCCCTTGCCCGTCGGGCTGAGGCTCGCCTGATGCCGCGTTATTTCTTCACGGTGGAATATGACGGCACGCCCTATGTCGGCTGGCAGCGGCAGGATAATGGCAAGTCGGTGCAAGGCGCCATCGAGACGGCGATCCTGAAGGCGACCGGCGAGACGGTGACGCTGGGGGGCGCGGGGCGGACAGATTCCGGCGTGCACGGGCTGGGACAGGTGGCGCATTGCGATCTGTCGAAAGCCTGGAAGCCCTATGTGTTGCGCAATGCGCTGAATGCGCATCTGCAGCTGGCCGAGGAGCGCGTGTCGATTCTCGAAGCGGCGGAAGTGCCGGACACGTATGACTCCCGCTTTTCCGCCACCAAGCGGCACTATCTCTATCGCATCATCAACCGCCCCGCCCCGCTCGCCGTCGAGGCGAACCGGGCGTGGTGGGTGAAGAAGCATCTCGACCACGAGGCGATGCACGAAGCCGCGCAGCGCCTCGTCGGGCATCACGATTTCACCACCTTCCGCTCCGCCCATTGCCAGGCGAAGAACCCCGAGCGGACGATGGAATTCCTCGACGTGAAGCGCAACGGCGAGGTGATTGAAATCCGCGCCTCGGCGCAGAGCTTCCTGCACAACCAGATCCGCTCCTTTGCCGGCACGCTGAAGCTCGCCGGCGAGGGCAAGTGGTCGCCGGACGATGTGACGGCGGCGCTTGAGGCGCGGGACAGGACACGCTGCGGGCCGGTGGCACCGCCGTGGGGGCTTTACTTTCTCAAGGTGGATTATCGGGACGGGCTGGATTTGCGGACGCCGGATTTGCGGTGACGGTCGCTCTCCCTCCCCCTTGTGGGGAGGGTTGGGGTGGGGACTTTCTTTCGGCTGGCTCGGTGTTTGCGGCAAAGTCCCCCTCTGGCTGCCGCCATCTCCCCCACAAGGGGGGAGACGGATGGAGCACCCGCGCTGCCCTACAGCGAAACCCCGAGAAAATCATTCAGCCACACCGAGGCCAGCATGGACGGGATGACGGACGCCGCCGTCAGCACGGCGGCCTCGCTCCAGTTCCGCCTCGCCAGCATGTAAAACACCGCGAATTGCGCGGCGACGATGGCGATGAGCTGCATCTGCAGGACATAGTACCAGAAGGCGAGCGGCAGCGGCAGGATGAGTTCGAGGATGGCGATGCCGCCGGTGACGATGTAGATCGGCACGTTCAGCCAGTTCATCGTCACGACCATGGGGTCGAAAAGGCTGCTGGTTCTCCGCAGCCACATGGCAAGGCCGACCGTCAGATAGGGCAGGAACCAGAGGCTGAGCTCGATCAGCGCCATGCGCAGGTAGAACAGGCTGCCGGACATCGCGCCGGGGGCCGAATAATCGGCGAAGATGCCGTGCCACCAGATCCAGTTGGGGATCATCAGCGGGAAGCACCAGAGGATCGCCCAGAAGGAGCGGCGCAGGCCGCGCTCGCTGAAATCCAGCCACTGAAAGCCCTGCGGCTTCAGGCTGACGAGCAGCCGGATGCCTTTGAGATAATGCAGGATTTCCTCAAGCGGCGGCATGCGCGGCAAACCATTCGCGGATGAAGGTCTCGTAAATCTGCGTCAGCGTTTCCAGATCGGCAAGCGCCACGCATTCATCGACCATATGCATGGTCTGGCCGACAAGGCCGAATTCCACCACCGGGCAGTAATCCTTGATGAAACGCGCATCCGACGTGCCGCCCGTCGTCGAAAGCGCGGGCTTCCGGCCCGTCACGCGCTCCACCGCTGCCGAAAGCGAAGCGATCAGCGGCTCGTTGCGCGTCAGGAACACATGGCTCGGCCGCTCCGACCAGGTGATGTCGAAGCGCACGGGTGGACGGCCTTCGCGAAGCGCGCCATCGGCGGCCGCCTTATTGAGCCGGCGAAGGATCTCGTCCTTCACGCTGTCTGCCGTCCAGGTGTCGTTGAAGCGGATGTTGAAGATGGCGCTGGCGCGCGCCGGAATGACATTCGTCGCCTTGTTGCCGACATCGATGCTGGTCACTTCCAGATTGGTCGGCGGGAAGGCGTCGGTGCCGGCGTCAAAGGGCGGGTCCATCAGGGCCTGCGTCAGCTGGAGAATGCCGCGCACGGGATTGTCGGCGAGATGCTGATAGGCCGCGTGGCCCTGCACGCCATGCGCGGTGAGGAAGCCCGAGACCGAGCCGCGCCGGCCGATCTTGATCATGTCGCCGAGCACATCCGGATTGGTCGGCTCGCCGACAAGGCAGGCATCCCAGCGCTCGCCGGCAGCTGCCATGCGCTCCAGAAGCTTGACCGTGCCATTGACCGCCGGCCCCTCCTCGTCGCCGGTGATGAGGAAGGAGACGGAACCCTTGGGCGCGCCATCCTTCGCGATCACGCGGGCAAGGGCTGCGACGAAACAGGCGACGCCGCCCTTCATGTCGACCGCGCCGCGGCCATACATCATGCCGCCGGCAATCTCGGCCGCAAAGGGCGGATGCGTCCACGCCGCCTCGTCGCCCACGGGCACGACATCGGTATGCCCCGCAAACATCAGATGCGGCCCGGACGTGCCCAGCCGCGCATAAAGATTCTCGATATCCGGCGTCCCCGCCTCCCGCTCCACCGCCCGCGTCACCTTGAAACCCAAGGGCTCCAGCATCGACGCCAAGGCCGACAACGCCCCGCCTTCGGCAGGCGTGACGGACGGGCAGCGAATGAGGAGGCTCAGGTTTTCGGCGGGATCGGAGAGGGTGTTCGTCATGCGGAAAGGGTTAGCCGATTGGGGCTTGGGTGTCATCAGGGATTTTGGGGGTGGGGTGGCGACCTAATCTGCGGTTAACGTGCTCATTAGATGTGCTCCGGCAGATCTCCTTTACGAAGATAATCTAGCAATTCGTTGTCAGCCATGACCGCAGTATAGAAGATGTAAGGCCATAGATTTAATGCCTTTTTTCTATGCAAGCGCAGAAACACGGGAATATCATCGACTATATCGAGTCCCTGATCACGAGCTTCCTGAGAAAGGTGCAGCAAGCGTATGTACTCGTCCCGAAAAAAAGCTCCGTAGCGCTCCTGCATATTCAGACCATCAATGTGGCGCCACACCAAGGCCGCTTGAGCCGGTTCAAGATCGTCAATCGGCACTAACTCGAAGTCTTCTGGTGCGTTGAAGGGGCGTCCGACAATCAGCCGCACCACTTGGGAAGTTAAGAAATCATCAAAGTAGGGGTGAAGGAATATTCGACGCCCATGTTTGTCTAATGTTTTGGTTCCTTTCGCCGTCTGGCAGGCGTCGCACATGGGCGTCAAATTTGCAGGAGTCACGCAGAAGTGCGGGTAGATTTCCTTAGGAAGATAATGATCGATCGTTCTAGGGCTCCCCTCCTCCCCACAAGAAGGACAGAACTGGAGTTTGCCATTCCGGATGCTCTTTAGCACGGGATACTGGGAATTCTGCTGTTTCGGCGCTTTGTAAAGCGTAAGTAACGGAGTGCTATTCTCGTTGATAGCTGGCCAACGCGGAACTGTTTCCGGATTTCCATGATCCGCGAGGTATACCTCAATTCGTTTACGCCATTCCTCATAAATATTTTTGAAATAATCCGCGTTCCGCCCTTTTGCACGTTCGTTGAGGATCGCATCAGCCAATTCGAGGCTGCAAGTTTCCGGCAACGGTAGTCTGGTCACCATTTGCCGCGCTCCATAGCATTCAATTGAATGATCATCTCCTCATTGAGGTCGTCATCAAGTACTTCAATTACAGCTTCAGCAGTTCCGTGTTGCTCAAGTAGATCTTTTAGCCAAGCCTCATAGGGTTTGGACACAGAACGGTCGCCGAAGACGTAGCTAGAAATACGTTGGACATCTCCTCCAAAGGTCTCAAACGGAGGGTTCGAAATTCGCAACCCAAACTCTGTATTCTCAAACACGTGTACGCACCGGCTTGGAACCTCTCGGACTGTGACTACCGAGTGGGTGGCTACCAGCGCCTTTGAACCGTAGATTCGAAGAAGTTGCTTCAACATAGAAACAAATTGTATTTCAAGCGTCGGATGAAGAAAAAGTTCGGGTTCATCTACCACAACGAGACTGTTACGTCGCATAACCCCAAGAACATTAACTACAATATAACAAAAAAGCCTTTGCCCCGAGCTAAGTTGAACATGTTCACCGCCACGGAAAAATAATACGCCCCCACTGAGATCAACATGTTTTTGAAGAGCTGTAACGTTTATCAAATCGTCGCCGGAGGAAATCGCGAGGTAGCGCTCCAGCTGCTCCTCACCATCGATGCTCGCCTCATTCAGTTCAAAAACCTGCGATTCCTCAAAAGGATCGTCGCCGATAATCTCGTCCAGTACGGCATCGCGCTTCAATTTAACTGCTGCAGTATCAAACTCGATCGCAGTACTGAGAACATTCTCTAGTGTCTTCAGTTTATTTGCCCAGGCTTTTATAGTTCTATAACGACGATCATCTATTAGGCATTGTATAAGGGATAAACATGCGTTGATGCGGGGCACCTCCAAGCTGTTTCTAATCTTTGTAGAACGTCCTGTATTCTGAGAAAGATGACGCCCACGGAAACCAAAAAAACGATATATATCTTTATCTTTTAGCGGCTTATCCAATGTGGTTTCTTCATCGGTATCTACCGGGAATCGCTCAAATGGACTGTAAGAAACCGCGACTAGTTGGCTAAGATTTGGCCTAGGTTCGAAACGCGCTCCACCCAGTGCTTCATGATCCTGTTTGGGTTGAATCCATGCCCTGACCATCTGCCGCAGCGCTGAAGATTTTCCAACGCCATTAGGGCCAATAATAACATTTATCTCATGCGGTAGTGGTGAACGAGAGACAAAGTTCAATTGCAAATCTGAGAGTTCGCCGAACGTGTCACGAAATGTGAACTTGAGATCTTGAACCCCGAATTCCTGCCCAACCAGGGTGCGCCAACCATCGGCATAGCTATTCTGCGATGACCTCTCTCGCTGCAGCGACTTACTGAAGCCTTCCGTTGCGATCAAATCGATCGCCTGCTGATCCTCGAGCGTAAATACGAGATGACTCGCATCTCTTAGTGCTAATGCAACATTTGTCGCCTCTTCGGGTCCAAGGAGGTCTCGTAGATGTTCGTAAAATGTTATCTCTTCTGGAACAGATATGTAATTGGCTTCTTCAATAGGAAATTTCCCGTCCCAGCCTTGCTCCCGTAGGCTACCCAAGAAAGGATGGGACAAATATTCATTCTCAAACAGAATTTTGACGGCCCCCAACTCGATCTCTTCACCTTTTATAAGGCAAAAGGTGGGGAACCGCGTCTTGTAGTTAAAATCGTCCCAACGGTCGTAGAGAAGAATTAATACATCGTCTTTTTTACTTTTCCATCTCTCCAGCAAATCCTTGTTAGAACCCACGTAAACAATTCGCATCACGCCCTCCACTCGCTAAGGTTGCTTAAATGGAAGCGGGCGCTTTTGCAAAATCTTTTTGATGGCTGCACCTTGCCGGCTCGATCAATTGCCAAATGGTTGCGAGTCTGTCGACGAAAGAGCCTCCTTCGTGAATACAATTAAACATCACTTATAATTTCCGCCAAGACCCCACCCTTGCCATCCCCACCCCACCCCACTAAATCCCTCCGCACCACCGCAACCGGAGACCGCCCCATGCCAGTCATCTCCATCGACGGACCCGCCGCCGCCGGCAAGGGCACGCTTTCGCGGCGGATTGCGGAGGACTATGGCTTTCATCATCTCGATACCGGCTGACCTATCGCGCCTGCACCAAGGCACCACCTCTCCTCCGTCATCCCGGACTAGATCCGGGATCCAGTGCGCGATGTCTATCGCGCGGAAGACTCTTCTCATGAATGAGTCCCTTCAGCCCGCAGACGCGGGCTGGCTGGATGCCGGATCTAGTCCGGCATGACGGAGCTTTGGGGGCCGCTTCCGAAAAGCGGTCCGGTTTGCCGCCAGGGTGCCCGCCTTGAGCAACGGTGACCTAGCCGCGTTGCGCCAAGCATAGGCGTCGTGCATGGCGCCCCGCCCGTGACCTCCATCGCGGCCGCGTACGCTCGCAAACTCCCCCTCCCAGAGTTGAGCCATGTCAAGGCCCATCCACCGCTGCGGGTCTAGATACACCTTGCTTGACTAGTAAGGCACCCGAACCACCGCATGCGGCGCGTTCAGAACACCTCTTCCTGTCAAGCTCAGAGACGAGCCGGGTCTCCTCCGCCCAACCCCCGGGGCGTTTTTCGAACCTGGCCAAAAAGAGGTCACGACCATGAGCACGCAGAAATTCCCAGGACTGAAAGCCCCCGTCACCGCGCCTGAGGGCTTCGAATTCGAGCCGGATGCTGCAGGCGGCTATTGGCATAACACACCGGAAAATACCCGCCCGCCCTTCGACATGATCGGCATGTACCAGCGCAACAAGCCGCTCCCCACGCCCGGCATCGAGACCCGCAAGGCCTATATCGTCGGTAGCGGCATTGCGGGGCTGGCCGCCGCCTTCTACCTGATCCGCGACGCGCATATGCCGGCCGAAAACATCATCATCTTTGACAACCTCCCCGTCGAGGGCGGTTCGCTGGATGGCGCGGGCAATGCGGAAGAGGGGTTCATCATTCGCGGCGGCCGCGAGATGAACTGGAACTACGATAATTTCTGGGACATCTTCCAGGATGTGCCTGCGCTGGAACTGCCGGAGGGCTATTCGGTCCTCGATGAATACCGCATGGTCAACGATGCCGACCCCAACTGGTCGAAGGCGCGGCTGATGCACAGGCAGGGCCAGATCAAGGACTTCTCGAATTTCGGCCTGAGCAAATCCGAGCAGATGGAGGTGATGCGCCTTCTCCTGAAGCGCAAGGAAGATTTGAACGACATTACGGTCGAGCAGTATTTCTCGAAGGGCTTCCTCGCCAGCAATTTCTGGATGTTCTGGCGCACCATGTTTGCCTTCCAGAACTGGCATAGCGTGCTGGAAATGAAGCTCTACCTGCATCGCTTCCTCGGTGCGGTCGATGGCTTTGCCGACATGTCGACGCTGGTCTTCCCGAAATACGACCAGTTCGACAGTTTCGTCCGGCCGCTGTCGAAGATGCTGCACGACAAGGGCGTGAAGGTTCGTGGTGACATCCAGGTCCGCAACCTGCGGCTCGAGATCGTGGGTGACAGGAAGACCGTGACGGGTCTCGTTTGCCGCAACCACGCGGGCGTCGAGGAGGTGATCGATGTCGATCCGCGCGATCTCGTCTTCGCGATCACCGGCTCGCTGACGGAAGGGACCGCCTATGGCGATCTCGACACCGCCCCGAACCTGCAGCGCGGCAAGGCCGAGCCCGGCGAAGACAGCGACTGGATGCTCTGGGAGAACCTGGCGAAGACCTCGCCGGTGTTCGGCAAGCCTGAGAAATTCTATTGCGACACCGACCGCTCGATGTGGGAATCGGCCACGCTGACCTGCAAGCCCTCGCCCTTCGTTGAAAAACTGAAGGAACTTTCGGTCAACGACCCCTATTCGGGCCGCACGGTGACCGGCGGCATAATCACCTTCACCGACAGCGCATGGCTCCTCAGCATGACCTGCAACCGCCAGCCGCATTTCCCGACCCAGCCGTCGGACACGCTGGTTCTGTGGGTCTATGGCCTCTTCATGGACAAGGCCGGCGACTATGTGAAGAAGCCGATGCCGCAATGCACCGGCAGGGAAGTTCTGGCCGAGCTTTGCTATCATCTGGGCATTGTCGACCAGCTGGACGAGATCGCCGCCAACACCAAGGTTCGCCTTGCGCTCATGCCCTACATCACGGCCGAGTTCATGCCCCGCGCCGCCGGTGACCGGCCGCATGTCGTGCCGCAAGGCTGCACCAATCTCGGCCTGCTCGGGCAGTTCGTCGAGACCCGCAACGACATCGTCTTCACGATGGAAAGCTCGGTGCGCACGGCCCGCGTTGCCGTCTACACGCTGCTCAACATCCCGAAGCAGGTGCCGGACCTCAATCCGACGCAATACGACATCCGCAACATGCTGAAGGGCGCGCGTGCGCTCAACAACAACCAGCCGTTCCTGGGCGAACGCCTGCTGCACCGGCTGCTCGACAACACCTACTTCGCCCATATCCTGCCGCCGCTTCCCGAAGCGGAGGCGAAAAAGGACGGCCATTTCGAGGAAGAACTCGAAAAGCTGATGAAGATGGGCGACGGCTTCCTGAAGAGCGTCGGCGCCCGGGTGGCCCATATCGCCGACTATCTGCGTAAGAAGGCTTCGTGAAGCGAGCCCGCCGCTGAACAATCGCCGCGCATCCGATAAGCCGGATGCGCGGCGTTTCCTTGCCTTGCCATCCGCTCGTTTGGGGCTGCGGCCCTTGCCATCTCCACCCCACCCCACTAAATCCCTCCGCATCACCGCAACCGGAGACCGCCCCATGCCAGTCATCGCCATCGACGGACCCGCCGCCGCAGGCAAGGGCACGCTTTCCCGGCGCATTGCGGAAGACTATGGGTTTCATCATCTCGACACCGGGCTGACCTATCGCGCCTGCGCCAAGGCGCTGCTGGATGCCGGGTTGCCGCTGGATGACGAGGCCCAGGCGGCTGAGATGGCGGCGAAGGTGGATCTCTCCGGGCTCGGTCGTTCGGTGCTGTCGGCGCATGCGATTGGCGAGGCGGCGTCGAAGATTGCGGTGATGCCTTCGGTGCGGCGTGCGCTGGTCGAGGCGCAGCGGGCGTTTTCGAAACGCGCGCCCGGCACGGTGCTGGATGGGCGCGATATCGGGACGGTGGTGTGCCCGGATGCGACCGTGAAGCTCTATGTGACGGCTTCGGCGGAAGTGCGGGCGAAGCGGCGGTTCGACGAGATCGTGGCGGGGGGCGGCGAGGCCCGGTTCGAAGAGGTTCTGGCCGATGTGATCAAGCGCGACGAGCGCGACATGAACCGCGCCGACAGCCCTTTGAAACCGGCGGACGATGCGCACTTGATCGATACGACCGAAATGGGTATAGAGGCCGCATTCCAGGCGGCGAAACGTCTCATCGACGCTGCCTTGTAATAATTTCGGGTAAGACCCTAACGGTTTTGCCTGCAGAGCATGAAATGAGCCGCAGACCGTCCCCGCGCCGGATTGCCCTTCCAGAAGGGCGGATGTGTTCCTGTGGTTGTCAACAACGCTAACCCCCGGCGCAGTGCCTCGTGAGGCACATTTTGGAGTTTCCATGTCTGCTACATCCAAGATGGAGGACTTCGCGTCCCTCCTCGAAGAATCCTTTGCAAAGAACGACCTCGCTGAAGGTTACGTTGCCAAGGGCATCATCACGGCCATCGAAAAGGACGTCGCCATCATCGACGTCGGTCTGAAGGTCGAAGGCCGCGTTCCGCTCAAGGAATTCGGCGCCAAGGCTCGTGACGGCTCGCTGAAGGTCGGCGACGAAGTCGAAGTCTTCATCGAACGCATCGAAAACGCACTCGGCGAAGCCGTTCTCTCGCGCGAAAAGGCTCGCCGCGAAGAGAGCTGGGGTCGTCTGGAACAGAAGTTCGAAGCCGGCGAACGCGTCGAAGGCGTCATCTTCAACCAGGTCAAGGGTGGTTTCACCGTCGATCTCGACGGCGCTGTTGCCTTCCTGCCGCGCTCGCAGGTCGACATCCGTCCGATCCGCGACGTCACGCCGCTCATGCACAACCCGCAGCCCTTCGAAATCCTCAAGATGGACAAGCGTCGCGGCAACATCGTGGTTTCGCGCCGCACGGTTCTCGAAGAATCGCGTGCCGAACAGCGTTCGGAAATCGTCCAGAACCTCGAAGAGGGTCAGGTTGTTGAAGGCGTCGTCAAGAACATCACCGATTACGGTGCGTTCGTTGACCTCGGCGGCATCGACGGCCTGCTGCACGTCACCGACATGGCATGGCGCCGCGTCAACCATCCGTCGGAAATCCTGAACATCGGCCAGTCGGTCAAGGTTCAGATCATCCGCATCAACCAGGAAACCCACCGCATCTCGCTCGGCATGAAGCAGCTCGAGTCCGATCCGTGGGATGGCATTTCGGCCAAGTATCCGGATGGCAAGAAGATCAAGGGCACCGTCACGAACATCACCGACTACGGTGCTTTCGTCGAGCTGGAGCCGGGCATCGAAGGCCTCATCCACATCTCCGAAATGTCCTGGACCAAGAAGAACGTACACCCCGGCAAGATCCTGTCCACGAGCCAGGAAGTCGACGTTGTCGTTCTCGAAGTCGACCCGTCCAAGCGTCGTATCTCGCTCGGCCTCAAGCAGACGCTCGAGAACCCGTGGCAGGCCTTCGCGCACAGCCATCCGGCTGGCACGGAAGTGGAAGGTGAAGTCAAGAACAAGACCGAGTTCGGCCTGTTCATCGGCCTCGACGGCGACGTCGACGGCATGGTTCACCTTTCCGACCTCGACTGGAACCGTCCGGGCGAACAGGTCATCGAGGAATACAACAAGGGCGACGTCGTCAAGGCTGTCGTTCTCGATGTGGACGTCGACAAGGAGCGCATCTCGCTCGGCATCAAGCAGCTCGGCAAGGACAGCGTCGGCGACGCCGCTTCGTCTGGCGACCTGCGCAAGAACTCGGTCGTTTCGTGCGAAGTCACGGCTGTCAACGACGGTGGCATCGAAGTCAAGCTCGTCAACCATGAAGAGCTGACCTCGTTCATCCGCCGCGCTGACCTGTCGCGTGACCGTGACGAACAGCGGCCTGAGCGTTTCCAGGTTGGTCAGATTGTTGACGCCCGCGTCATCAACTTCTCCAAGAAGGACCGTAAGGTCGGCCTGTCGATCAAGGCTCTCGAGATCGCAGAAGAGAAGGAAGCCGTCGCACAGTTCGGTTCGTCGGACTCCGGCGCTTCGCTCGGCGACATCCTGGGCGCTGCCCTCAAGAACCGCGACAACAACTAAGGTTCTCGCGTTTTCTGAATTGAAGAGCCCGCGTGGAGCGATCCACGCGGGCTTTTTGTTTCGGACGACAAGACCAGTCTTGCTTTCGGTCGCAAGAAGCCATTTGGCTGCCGCCATCTTCACGCGAAAGCCGAGCCATGCCGCGGGCGCCGCGCCGAGGCATCAAGAGGACACCCCAATAAACCTTTAAGTTGTGTGTATTAATTTTGTTGATCTTTAGTTGCATTTATGGCAATGCAACCGCATGGGAAAGAGCATGATATTCCTGTTCAGTGCGCTCGTTGCAGCTTCGGCTGGCGGCGCGGCTGCGGGTTACAAGCTTTATCCGGTACGTCACCCCGCAGTCTCATCGACTGCATTTCGGCAAAGCGCCATCCTGGCGCATTCGGCTCAGATGGATGGCATAAAAACCATCGTCATAGGCGACAGCATCGTTGAACAGGCCGACCTCAGCCACCTGTGCGATGATGGGATCGTCTTCAATGCCGGAGTCAGTGGCGCAAGAGCTCAGGACCTCTGGCCAATAGCCGATAAAGTGTTTGTCGATGAGCGCCCCAGGCGAATTTACATCTCCGTGGGAATCAATGACACCGCAAAGGTCCGGCTTACCACCGATGAGGATTTTCGTTCGAATTATGAAGCTCTGGTAGCGCGTGCGAGGACAACGGCCGACACGGTCCGGCTGGTGCTTGTAAGCCCGACGACGCGCGACGGGACACACGGGGCGAGCTATTTTGATCAGGCAGCAGCGCGACGGTTCAACAACATCATCCGCGAGATCGGGGCACGGAACGGCTTGCGGGTCATAGATATCTCGGATGCATTGAAAGCCACCGACAACATGTTGCCCGCTGAATTCTCGGTGGATGGGCCGCATCTCACCGCCGCTGCCTACGTCCTGTGGAAGTCTGCCTTGTCTGCAGAATGCGAGTAGAAAACCGCACACCTCTTCTTATCAGGTGGCAAGCAGCCTTTTCCAAAACTCTCAGAACCCGCCGAAGCGCTGATACATATGCAACGCGCGTTCGGCGTCGGTCGGATTGCGCTTCAGCGGCTCGTCGGCGTCGAAGGGGCGCTCCTCGATTTCCGGCTCCTCGCGGCGTTCGGCCTGTTCGCCGTCGCCGTGCCAGAGCGACTGGCCATCCTCGCCCGTCATCTCCTCGCCGCTCTCATCGCGGCCGGCCTGTTCGCCGAAGCCGCGACGCTTGTGCTTTTCCTCCTCTTCGCGGACGAAGGGATAGGGCACCTGCGCGAAGGGCACGGGCTCCGGCAGGCGGGCTTGGGCCGCCAGTGCCAGCTCCGGCAGGCGCGCGGAATCGGCCTTGGCGGCGGTCTGCTGGGCAATGCGGATGAGATGATCGATATCGACCGTGTCGATATCTTCCGTCGAGACCAGCTTCGAAAAGAGCGGGATCACCCGACCCTCCATCGCCCGCGCCGCCTCATGCGCCTTGCCGGCAATCACCGGGGCGGGCTCGACGGAAAGTTGGGGTGCGAGTGACTGGACCGGAAGACCGGGTTTGCGAACGCCTTCTGCCGTCGCCTCGGCTGCCGGCGCAAAGACCTGCGTCGCCTCCGCCTCAAGGGCAAGTGCCGCGACAGTCTTCAGGACGTCGGCGGCGCGGCTGGCGACATTGGCGACGACGACGTTGAAGCCGCGCAGGACCTGCATGGTCGGCTGGCCCTCCTCGTGGTCGATGGGTACGGCCGGAAGCGGATTGAGGCCGACCTGCACCTTCGTTTGGGCCGAAGCCTGGGCTGTGCGCGGGCTGGCGGTGGCGGTCAGGTCGGGGCGCGTCTGGTCTGTCGTGCCGGTCGAAGGCTGGCGGCCGGCCGGCGTTGCTTCAGGCGTTGCGGCTCTTGCCGGCTCGCGGGACGCCACGGCGGGCTTGGCCTCGCCCTTGTCAATCTCCGCGGGCATCCCGTCCAGAGGCTGCGCGGGCAACTCAGTCGCTTTGGCGGAGATCGTCGCAGCCGCCTTCTGCGCGGCAATCGCGCCAGGCGCGGGCGTGTTGGACACCGGCGCGCCGTTCTGCTCATAGCTTTCGATCGCCGCCTTCAGCACCTGCTGCAGGCCATCGGCACCGGGGTCTTCCGCCATGGCGACGATCCGCGCCGCGGCAGGCGAAGCGGGGTCGATCAGCGCGGCGGCAAAGGCCTGCGGCTGGATGTTGAGCGCACCGAGATTCGATGCCTTCTGCGCCGCCAGCAGCGTGGCGGCGGGCAATTGTCGAATGAGACTGGCGAGGCGGTTGGAGAAATCCTGCGTCGTTTCGTCCGGCAACTGGGCTTCGCCGAGTGCTGCGGCAAAATCGATGGCCAGCCGCGTCAGGATGTCTTCGGCATCGACCTGCCGCGAGGCGAGAAGATCGGCAAGCTGGCGCAGCGATGCGAGCGTTTCGCTGGCAGCGCCCTGTTGCGCTG
This sequence comes from Hyphomicrobiales bacterium, assembly GCA_900466575.1. Lineage (GTDB taxonomy): Bacteria > Pseudomonadota > Alphaproteobacteria > Rhizobiales > Rhizobiaceae > Ensifer_A. The sequence goes on from UBMP01000024.1 coordinate 19,300, forward strand.
CCTGCAATTGGGTCGGCGTCGTGGGGGTCTGCGCCTGTCCGACCGCCGTGGGGCCGTCAGGCCGCGCTTCCCTCTGCCCGATGGCGGGGGCTGTTATCGGCTGCGCCGCTATCGAGGCATTGACCGGAGGAAGCATGGGCGCCCTCGTCCTCATTTGAATGAAGGAAACGCATGGATCACACGCCTGAGCGCAGAGCGAACGTCGCCCGCATCGTATCGTCTTCCGCCGCGACTGCGTCACGGCATGCGGAAAGCAGAACCTGATTCGTCATGCTAGGTGTCAAAAGTTAACAAAAGGTTAACGCCGTGGTTCGGCGTTAACGTCTGCGTCATCTTTGGCGCCCCGCCTGTCTCAGCTATGGGCGAAGATGTCGGTCTCTTCCCAGCCGAGCAGATCGAGCTTGGAGCGGGTCGGCAGGAATTCGAAACAGGACTTGGCCAGTTCGGCGCGGCCGTCACGCACGAGCCGTTCGGTGAGTTTCCCCTTCAGCGCATGCAGATGCAGCACGTCGGAGGCGGCATATTCGAGCTGCGCCTGGCTCAGCGTCTCGGCCGCCCAGTCGGACTGCTGCTGCTGCTTGGAGACGTCGACATCCAGGAGTTCCTTGAGATTGTCCTTCAGGCCGTGGCGGTCGGTGTAGGTGCGCGTCAGACGCGAGGCGATCTTGGTGCAGAAGACAGGCGCGGTCGTGACGCCGAACGTGTGAAAGAGCACGGCAATGTCGAAGCGGCCGAAATGAAAGATCTTCTCGCGCGCAGGATCGGCGAGCATGGCGACGAGGTTCGGCGCCTCCTTCTGGCCGGCCGCGATACGGATGACGTCGGCTGTGCCGTCGCCTGGCGAGAGCTGCACGACACAGAGCCGGTCGCGGCGCGGGATCAATCCCAGCGTTTCCGTGTCAATGGCGATCGCGCCCGTGTAGCGGGCTGCATCTGCCGCCGAAATATCGCCTTCATGATAACGGATGGGGCTCGTCATTTGCGTCTCCGATTGCGTCTTTGAAAACGGCTATAATCCGAAACGCAGTTCGCGTCCAATCTGCTAGACAATCGGCCTCGCAATCCCCATATCTTGAGACGCATCGGTGAGGGCGGGCAGCGGTGACAGGAAGAGAAAATGTTGAAACCAGTCATGCGCGCCATCACAGTCCTTGTCCTCGTCCTGGCCGGAACATCCGTTTGCCTGGCGGCAGACAAGAACATGTTCAAGGATCTGCCGGGTGTAGCTGCGCCCCCGGGCTTTTCGACACAGTCGGAAGAGCGTCCGGGCTGCACGTCCCAGATCGTGTCCCCTTATTATCATGGCCGGCGTGAATTGCCCGTTCGGATGTATTCCTGCAAGAACGGGCTGGTCACCTACGAAAGCACGATCTCCCCCGGCTTCAACCCGCCTGCCGGGGACCCCTATGTGCATGGCGAAAACATGAACGGCTTTCCGGGAACACCGAATTGACCGGCAGGACGCGCCTGTGCGGTTACGCTTGGGCGAGAGAGCGGAACTCCGGGGCCACGATCATCTCGAAGGTCGGGCGGGCGAACACATAACCCTGCATCAGCCGCGCACCGAGATCCCGCAGGACGGCCAGTTCGGACACTGTCTCCACCCCTTCGCAAAGCGGCGTGATGTCCAGCTCTTCCAGCATGCGCAACGTATGCCTGACGATGGTGCGCTTCGTGGCATCGGTATCGATGTTACGGATCAGCTCCATGTCGAGCTTGACGATATCGGGTCGAAACTTCGCAAGCAGCGACAGTCCAGCATGACCGACGCCGAAATCGTCAATGGCGGTGCCGAAGCCGATCTCCCGATAGGTCGCCAGAATGCCCAGGACATGCTCGGTATCCATCTTCTCGTCTTCGGTGAATTCGAAGATGATATTCTCGCGCGGGAAATTGAGCCGCTCTGCAGTCGTTAGCGTCTGGCGAATACAGGCACGCGGCTCGTAAACCGCGTTCGGCATGAAATTGATGGAAAGTTTGAGATTTTCCTCCGCCGGATAGAGGCTTGCCGCCATCGAGATGGCCTTCACGCGGCATTGCTGGTCGAAGTAGTAGCGATTCTCGTCCGTCACCCTCGACAGAACGCTGTAGGCCCCCTCGCCCTTCGGACCACGCACCAGCGCCTCGTGACCGTATGTCCGATGCGACTGCATATCCACGATGGGTTGAAAGGCGATGGAAAAGGGGAGTTCGAATTTCTCGCCGCTCTGGCAGCCCTGGCATCCGGTCGACATGTCAAACCCTGGGTCAATATCGGCGTCTTGGGAAAAATCGACGCGCGATGGCTTCGTGATGAACGCCACCAAACAAAGACCTCAGAGACGCAGTGGCATCTTACTCACCCCGCCTTGAAGAAGTGTAAAATTGCCGCCGGCAGGATTGTGCAGGCCAGTATACTTTTGGAAAAGGAGCGAGGCTTGAAAACAAAAAAGCCCGGAAAACCGGGCTTTTTGGGCTGTTTCATCAAAGCGTGAAACGGGAATTGGTGCCCAGAAGAGGACTCGAACCTCCACACCCTTGCGAGTACCAGCACCTGAAGCTGGCGCGTCTACCAATTCCGCCATCTGGGCGACGGAGTGCGATGTAGTGGGGCAGGCTTTGTCTGTCAACAGCGTTTTTGAAGATTACGCGACAAAGTGTGATTTCGTGTTCAGGCATCGTCCCGATCAGCCGAATGACGGTCGGTATGGCCGAGATCGCGATCGGGGTCGATGACGTCGCGAATGCGCTGTTTCAGCTCCTTCGGGCCGGGAAAACCGCCGTCGCGCTTGCGCTCCCAGACCAACGCATCATTGACCCGGATTTCGAAATTGCCGCCGGTGCCGGGGATGAGTGCGACTTCCCCCAGATCCTGCCCGAAGGTGGAGAGCAGTTCCTGCGCCATCCAGCCGGCCCTGAGCAGCCAATTGCACTGGGTGCAGTAGAGAATCGTCACGCGGGGCTTGTCAGTCATGGGGGCAACCCTTTCGAATCGGTCCGAATTTCGGCAGTCCGCCACATGGGAGACTTCCCAAGCGGCAAAAAATGCTTATGACAATTTCGGTATTCATTTCAACAAAGGCGCCCCATGACCACGTTTGACGTGCTGACGGTCGGCAATGCGATTGTCGATATCATTTCTTCCTGCCCGGAAAGCTTCATCGAAGAAAACGGCATCGTGAAGGGCGCAATGAATCTGGTCGACGCCGACCGCGCCCAGCTTCTCTACAAGAAGATGGGACCGGCGCTCGAAGCCTCCGGCGGCAGTGCGGGCAATACGGCGGCGGGCGTGGCCAATCTGGGCGGCAAGGCCGCCTATTTCGGCAAGGTCGCGCGCGACCAGCTCGGCGACATCTTCGCTCATGACATTCATGCGCAGGGCGTGCATTTCGAGACCAAGCCCCTCGAGGGCGCGCAGCCGACAGCCCGCTCCATGATCTTCGTGACGCCGGATGGCGAGCGCTCGATGAACACCTATCTTGGCGCCTGCGTGGAGCTTGGCCCGGAAGACGTGAACGCAGATGTGGTCGCGCAGTCCAAGGTGACGTATTTCGAGGGTTATCTGTGGGACCCGCCGCGCGCCAAGGACGCGATCCGCGAATGCGCGCGCATCGCCCATGAAAATGGCCGCGAGGTGTCTATGACGCTTTCGGACAGCTTCTGCGTCGGACGCTATCGCGACGAGTTCCTGGACCTCATGCGGTCCGGCACCGTCGATATCGTCTTTGCCAACCGCGCCGAAGCACTGGCACTCTATGAAACGGACGATTTCGACGCGGCGCTCAACGCCATCGCGCGCGACTGCAGGCTGGCTGCCGTGACGATGAGCGAGGAAGGGTCCGTCATCGTTAAGGGTGACGAGCGGGTCTACGTGCCGGCCATTCCGGTCGACCAGGTCGTCGACACGACCGGCGCCGGCGATCTCTACGCGTCGGGCTTCCTGTTCGGCTACACGACGGCCCGTGATCTTGCCACCTGCGGTGCGCTCGGCAGCCTTGCGGCCGGCATCGTCATTCAGCAGATCGGGCCGCGCCCGCGCATCTCCCTGAAGGACGAGGCGCGCAAACTCGGCCTTATTTGAAGGCTTCGCCGGGATAGGCGCCCCAGACTTCGCCCTGATGGAGCCAGCCTTCGGTTCCATCAACCTCGGCCTCGCACCAGTCGCCGGTGCATTCCTTGAGCTTGACGAGAACGCCCGGCTGCAGCTTGGCGACGACATTGGCGTCCTTCAGGGCAGAGCGGCGCAGGTTGACATAGATGTTGTCGCCCTTTTCCCGCATCCACGGGGCAGCCACCGCCGTGCGCTGGCCGGACAGCATGGAGTGATAGACCCAGCCCTCCGTGCCTTCGGCATCGCGGATGCGCCGCCAGTTCTCGAATTCCGCGATGATCTCCACCGGCAGGCCCGGGCGGGTGTAAAGCCATGAAGCCGCATATTCCGTGCCGGGGCCGACGCGCATGTTGACGCGGCTGGCCTTGAGGCTGGCAAAGCGCGGCAGCGGCAGGCCGGTTGCGGTCTTGGACGCCGGCTGGACGTCGGCGGCCTGCACGACGCTCCATCCGGCAGCAAGAACGAGGATCGTTGCGAAGATCTGCCGGGAGACGCGATTGAAAGCCATTGCGCTGAATTGCCTGTGTTCTGACATTTGACAAGGGTGCGACCGAAAGACCTGTGTGAAGACACCCATCGTCACGCTCACTCGCGAGAAAGGTTTGTCTTCGCTGACGGGTCTGATAAAAATCGGGACGACACCAACGGTCCGGACTGCGGCTCAGCCGCGCTCCGCTCTTAAGGTTGCGATAACTTGGTTAAAGACCTCTGAACAAGGCGATAAAAGCCGATGACAACAAGAAAAAAGCCCAAGGTCTACATCACGCGGAAGCTGCCCGAGGCGATTGAAACCCGCATGCGCGAACTCTTCGACGCCGAACTCAATCTCGATGACCGGGCGCGCACCCAGCCGGAGCTTGTGGCGGCCGTCAAAAGCGCAGACGTCCTGGTGCCGACGGTGACGGACCGGATCGACGCGGCGCTGATCGAACAGGCCGGTCCGCAACTGAAGCTGATCGCCAGCTTTTCCAACGGTGTCGACAATATCGATGTCGAGGCTGCGGCGCGAAAAGGCATTACCGTCACCAACACGCCCAACGCGCTGACGGAAGATACGGCAGACATGACCATGGCGCTCATCCTCGCCGTTCCGCGGCGGCTGACGGAGGGCGCGCGCGTGCTCACCGACAATCACGGCGAATGGGCCGGCTGGTCGCCGACCTGGATGCTGGGGCGCCGCATCTTCGGCAAGCGCATCGGGATAATCGGCATGGGCCGCATCGGCACGGCCGTCGCCCGGCGCGCCAAGGCCTTCGGGCTTTCGATCCATTATCACAACCGCAAGCGCGTCAGCCCGCAGACGGAAGAGGAGCTGAACGCGACCTATTGGGACAGCCTCGACCAGATGCTGGCGCGCGTCGATATCGTCTCCGTCAACTGCCCCTCGACCCCCGCCACCTTCCATCTGATGTCGGCGCGGCGGATCGAGCTGATGCAGCCGACGAGCTTCATCGTGAACACGGCACGCGGCGACGTGATCGACGAGGATGCGCTGATCAAGAGCATCCGCTCCGGCAAGATCGCCGGTGCGGGCCTCGACGTCTTCGAGAAGGAGCCGAGCGTCAATCCGAAACTGCTCAAGCTTGCCGAACAGGGCAAGGTGGTGCTTTTGCCGCATATGGGCTCGGCGACGCTCGAGGGTCGCATCGACATGGGCGACAAGGTAATCATCAATATCCGCACCTTCTGCGACGGCCACAGGCCGCCGGACCGGGTGCTGCCGGCGCGCATCTGACAACGCCCTGTCGGGGCCCTCTCCGGGCCCTGACAGGCGCCCTTCAGCCACTCGGGCTTGCCAAAATCAATTGACGTTTACGTCAAGGTTATGTAACTGGGGTAAGGCTTGAATAGGCGCGGGCAGCGTCTATTTTAGTTGTAGGCGGGAGGAAACGCCGCGCCCAAAAGGCGAGGCAAGCCATACGGGAGTTGAGATGACACAGGCTGCCACGAATGTTGAAGGTTCGGAAATGTCCCGGCCTTGGCTGAAGTCCTATCCGCCGGGCATGCCCGAAACGATTGCGCCCTCGCCCTATCGTTCGCTCGCCGAGATGATCGAACAGAATTGCCGGCGCTATGCGAGCCGCGTCGCCTATGACGGCATGGGCAAGACCTTGACCTTTGCGGAGCTTGAAAAGCTTTCGGGCAAGGTGGCAGGCTGGCTGCAGGCGCAGGGCCTCAAGAAGGGCGACCGCGTCGCCATCATGATGCCGAACATCCTGCAGTACCCGGTCGTTGTCAGCGGCATCCTCCGCGCCGGCATGGTGGTCGTCAACGTCAACCCGCTCTACACACCCCGCGAACTGGAGCATCAGCTCAACGATTCCGGCGCCAGCGCGATCTTCGTGCTCGAGAACTTTGCCACCACCGTTTCGGCCGTTGTCGCGCGCACCGGCGTCAAGAAAGTCGTCGTCGCCTCGATGGGTGACCTGATGGGGCTGAAGGGTCACATCGTCAATTTCGTCGTGCGACGCGTGAAGAAGCTGGTTCCGGCCTGGTCGATTCCCGGCCATATCGCGTTCAAGTCGGTGATCTCTGCCGGCAAGACACTCACGCCGGTCGACATCTCCCCCAGCGACATCGCTTTTCTGCAGTATACGGGCGGCACGACGGGTGTGTCGAAGGGGGCGACGCTGCTGCACTCAAATCTGCTCGCCAACATCACACAGAACGTCATGTGGATGAAGCCGGCGGAAACCCGCAAGGCGTTTCCCGAGCAGTTGATCTATGTCTGCGCGCTGCCGCTCTATCACATCTTCGCACTGACGGTGAACATGTTCATGGCGCTGGAACAGGGCGGGCTCAACATCCTGATCGCCAATCCGCGCGACATTCCCGGCTTCGTCAAGGAAATCAGCCGTTACCGGTTCAACGTGCTTCCGGGCCTCAACACGCTGTTCAATGCACTGGCCAACAACGAAGACTTCAAGAAGCTCGACTTCTCGAGCCTCATGCTGACGCTCGGCGGCGGCATGGCCGTGCAGCGCCCGGTCGCCGATCTCTGGCAGAAGGTCACCGGCTGCTTCATCGCAGAAGGCTACGGCCTGTCGGAAACCTCTCCCGTTGCCACGACCAACCGCGCCGACGGGACCGAATATACCGGCACGATCGGCCTGCCGGTCCCTTCGACCGACATCGACATCCGCGACGACGACGGCAACAGCCTCCCGATGGGCGAGGCCGGCGAAATCTGCATCCGTGGACCGCAGGTCATGGCCGGCTACTGGAACCGCCCGGAAGAGACCGCCAAGGTGATGACGGCGGACGGCTTCTTCCGTTCGGGCGACATCGGCGTGATGCAGCCGGACGGCTATGTGAAGATCGTCGATCGCAAGAAGGACATGATCCTCGTCTCCGGCTTCAACGTCTATCCGAACGAGATCGAAGAATTCGTGGTCACGCTTCCGGGCGTGCTGGAATGCGCTGCCATCGGCGTGCCGGACCCGCATTCCGGCGAGACGGTGAAGCTCTTCATCGTGAAGAAGGACCCCAACCTCACCGAAGCCGACGTGAAGGCGCATTGCGCGCAGGGCCTCACCAACTACAAACGCCCGCGCTACATCGAATTCCGCGACAGCCTGCCGAAGTCCAATGTCGGCAAGATCCTGCGCAAGGAGTTGCGGGGCTGAAGAACGGTCGGGGCAATCGGAAAATCCCATCGCCCCGCCGTCCCTGCATCCTACACCAAATCAATCACGGTCCGAATCGGGCCAGGCCTCTTCCGGCCTGACCGGCGTGCGGGTTGTCACCTCGATGAAGTAGCCACCCCTGGCCCGGAAATAGAATGCCCAGGCACCATGCGTATTCCGCGGCGCCTGCGGGTCCCAGCCGTCCGCGACGAGACGCGCATGGAGGGCATCCACGGCTTCTCGCGTTTCCTGAATGAAGCCCACGTGGAGGACGTCGAAACTTTCCGGGTAAGAGAAACCGGCGGGCTTGCTGCTGAACTGGTTGACGATCAGCACCAGACCGCCGTCGTCCTGCAAGATCGCCATCTTTGAACCACGCACGACGAGGGTGCGCAGGCCGAAATAGCGCTCGAACATCGCCCGATCGGCTTCCGTGTCGTGACTGTAGAGATTGATGTGATTGAGTTTCATGGTCGTTCCTTTCCGTTGAGTGAACGGACATGGATCGGCCAAGCCTGTGAGAGACCAAGACCGACCATCGCCATGGAGAAAATCCATGTCGTGTCCGGCCAAGGCCAAGAGCGTTCCCACCGCTCAAGCATGACTGTCTCTTTGAAGAGACCGCAGGTTGTCACCATACCTGCATCGCTGTCTTTTTAGGCAAGCAAACGATAGGGAGCGCTATAAGCGGCGTCAAGTCGTGTCGGTGGCTTGACGCCCTACCTTCCTGCCGCTCAGACCCTCACTCCCACTCGATCGTGCCCGGCGGCTTGGACGTCACGTCGTAGACCACGCGGTTGACGCCCTTGACCTCGTTGATGATGCGGGTGGCGGTGCGGCCGAGGAAGGCCATGTCGTAGGGGAAGAAGTCGGCTGTCATGCCGTCGACGGAGGTGACGGCGCGCAGGGCCAGCACGCGGTCATAGGTGCGGCCATCGCCCATGACGCCGACGGTCTGAACGGGCAGCAAGACCGAGAAGGCCTGCCAGATCTTGTCGTAGAGACCGGCCTTGCGGATTTCCTCGATATAGATCGCATCCGCCTTGCGCAGGATGTCGAGCTTTTCGCGTGTCACGCCGCCCGGCAGGCGGATGGCGAGGCCCGGACCCGGGAACGGGTGGCGGCCGATGAAGCTTTCCGGCAGGCCGAGTTCGCGGCCAAGCGCACGGACTTCGTCCTTGAACAGCTCCCGCAGCGGCTCCACGAGCTTCATGTTCATGCGATCCGGCAAGCCACCGACATTGTGGTGGCTCTTGATCGTCACCGACGGACCGCCCGAGAAGGAGACGCTTTCGATGACGTCCGGATAGAGCGTGCCCTGGGCCAGAAAACGCACCGGGCCTTTGCCATCGGTTGCGATCTTGCGGGCTTCTTCCTCGAAAACTTCGATGAAGAGGCGGCCGATCGTCTTGCGCTTGGTTTCAGGATCGGCCTCGCCTTCGAGCTGGCCGATGAAGAGGTCCGAGGCGTCCACATGGACGAGCGGGATGTTGTAGTGGTCGCGGAACATGCCGACGACCTGCTCGGTCTCGCCCTGACGCATCAGACCGTGGTCGACATAGATGCAGGTCAGCTGGTCGCCGATGGCTTCATGGATCAGCACGGCGGCAACGGAGGAGTCGACGCCGCCGGACAGGCCGCAGATGACGCGTTCCTTGCCGACCTGATCGCGGATCTTCTGCACCATCTCGGCGCGATAGGCCGACATGGTCCAGTCGGCATGCAGGCCGACGATCTTGTGTACGAAATTGGCGATCAGCTTGCCGCCGTCGGGCGTGTGGACCACTTCCGGGTGGAACATGGTCGTGTAATAGCGCTTGGCTTCGTTGACGCAGATCGCAAACGGGGCATTTTCGGATACGCCGATGATCTCGAAGCCTTCCGGCGCCTTGGTGACGCGGTCGCCATGGCTCATCCAGACCGGATATTCACCGCCGACCTCCCAAAGGCCGTCGAAGAGCGGCGAGTTCTTGAGGATTTTCACGTCCGCACGGCCGAATTCGGCGGCATGGCCGCCCTCGACGACGCCGCCCAGCTGCACGGCCATGGTCTGCTGACCGTAGCAGATCGCCATGATCGGAATGCCGGCCTCGAAGACTTCCTTCGGCGCGCGCGGGCTCCCTTCACGGGTCACCGAATCTGGACCGCCCGAGAAGATCACGCCCTTCGGCTTCAGCTTCTGAAATCCTTCACTCGCCTTCTGGTACGGCCAGATTTCGCAATAGACGCCCGTCTCGCGAATGCGCCGGGCGATCAGCTGCGTGACCTGGCTGCCGAAATCGATGATGAGGATGGATTCAGAATGGGCGTCGTGTGACATGAACAGCCTTTGTAAGAAGGCCCGGAGGGCGATGCCACCGGGCAGGGGCTCCAAAACCCGCCCTTACAGCATCAGGCTCCCGTTGTCCAAGGCCTCTTCGATGGTGCGAACGGCTTTTGCGAGTTTTTCGTCGATGACATGGAGATATTCCGTCCAGTCGCCGACATGTTTCAGCTCTTCCTTGCCGTCGGAAATGCCGCGAAGCCCGATCAGCGGAATGCCGAAATGCTGGGCGGCGCGCAGCACCGCAAAGCTTTCCATGTCGACCATGTCCGCATCGATCGCATCGTAGGCCGCGCCCGAGACGATGTTCGCGCCCGTCGAGAGACGCGCTGACGGGATGCCCACGACCTGAAGCGGCATCAGGACCTCCTTCGGCAGGTCCAGGAACGGCGTCAGCCCCTTTTCGAAGCCCAACGCGGAAGCGTCCATGTCGCGATAGCTGAGAGATGATGCCTGATAGACCTCGGTCTGCTCGAGATTGGCCGAGCCTGCCGAGCCGAGGGACACGATCAGGTCCGGCTTATGGCCGGTTGCTTCCAGCCGGGCGAGCGCCGCCGTGAGCACGACGGCAGCCTCGACCGGGCCGACACCGGTCATCAGCGGATCGATATGGGCTCTGAGATGCGCACCATATTCGGCGTCCACCGCCATGACGTAAAGGATGCGTCTGCCCGCGACCGTCTTGAGTTCGAAATCCATGGATCATTACCGCCTGTTGATATCGCGCGGACGGTGCCACGTCGACCGGCGGGAGGCAAGATCAGCCGAGGCGGACGGCGTGCTGGTCCCAGTTGACGGAGGACTGCCGGCCGTCAAACACGCCGCCTTCCGTCGAAATCCCAAACCCGTGCGGGCCGGCAGCGAGACCTGAAGCGCCCGCGAGGCGCGTCTCGCGCACCAGCGCTCCCGACTTGGCGTCCAGAACCACATAGGTGCCGCCGCGCGGCGAGGTGGCGGCGACAAGGCCCTCTTCGCGATTGACCGCGATGGCACCGACATAGTTGGCGAGATTGCGTGCGGTCGGCTCGGGCAGGTCGATGAACTGAAGCGCGTCGCCGCGGCGGAATCGGCCGATCAGCGGCGGCAGGTCATCACGCGCCCCCTCATACTGGCAGGCGAACCAGATATCGTGATCGGCGGAGAGGTCGATATGGCGGGTGGAGAGCTGCTTCAGGTTGGCCGGCAGGTCGTGCTTCTCGATCAGCGCGCCGGTCGCCGCATCGATGAGGGCGAGCGACGGCTCCATGCGGTCGAGATTAAGCTTCGTGCGGCCGAAGTCGGGATGCGTCTCGATCCCGCCATTGGCCGCGATCAGCACCTTCCCATCGAGACTGATCGAAAGGTCATGCGGGCCGACGCCGAAGGTCGAGAATTCGCCGATACGGGCGAAACCGTTCGTCGCATCGTAGATACCGATGACGCCCCGCGCGTGGTCGAAGTCGTTCTCGCTCGCATAGAGCAGCCGGCCATCGCTCGAAAACGTGCCGTGGCCGTAGAAATGCCGGCCTTCCGGTGAGGCAATCACCACGGGCGCTTCGCGGGCGGTCCGGTCGAAGATCGCCGCGAACGTGCCAGGCCGGCGGGCGAAAGCGACGACGCGGTTGTAATGGGGGTCGAATGCCAGACCATGCGCCCGGTTGGGCAGAGCCGAGCGATCGATGATCGTTCCGTCCTCGGCGACAGTCGCCAGGCCGAAGCGCCCGCCCGAATCCATGAAAGCGGCGGCAAACACGGCGTCGGCGCGCTCCAACGCGAACAGCTGGCGCGGCGCCAGCCCGGCGAGGAAGGCGGTGCCGGCAGCGCGAACAAAGCCGCGCCGGCTGAGAAGCTGACCGCGCATCTCAGTCCCCGTCGGAAAAGGTGAAGCCGGCAGCCAGACCCATCGCCCGGCCATAGTCGTTGTTCAGCCGCGCCTGCAGGTCGGCGACCGTCATGATCAGGAATTCCAGCCTCGAACGAGTTTTCTCGTCCGCCAGCATCTTGTCCACCGGCATGTCGAGCTTCGCCGCCGTCGCGATTGCCGTCTTGAACTCGAAATTGATGTTCGTGGTGATGGCCGAACCCTCGCCACGAATGATGTATTGCATGCCGCTGTCGTCCCAGAAGGCCTGCAGGCCCTTGAGATTGTCCTCGACAGATTTCAGCGTGAGGCCCGATCGCCAGTAAAGCGCCTTCTTGTGGTTTGCTCCACCCTCACCGGTCGAAAAGATCATGAGGCGCTTTTCGTTCGTCGTTTCCAGACCGCGCACCAGGATGCCGAGAAGCGCAATCAGCCCCTCCTCTCCATTGCGGAACACGGGATTATCGGCACCGGGTTTACGCCACTTGTCGGCAATGCCATCCGGGGCGTTCCACGCATCCGAAAGCTCGCCGGCGAGAACGGCGACATTGGCGGCGATGGCACGGCCGGCATGGCAGCGGAAATTGTCCTTGCCGGCGGAAAGCTCCTCGGCTCCCGTGCCGGTCAGCACATATTCCAGGCCGGTCAGCCCCTGAACCGCAACGCTCTTGCCCTTCATCGAGGGCCCTGCGATGTCATTCTCGTCCTTGGCGGACAGCATGGCCTGGATCTGCTTCAGCGCCAGACCCTTGCGATCGGGGAAGAAGAGAATGCGCTCAAACATGTTGTTGTCGAGCACCGGCCCGTCGCGAAGAACCTCAATCCGCGACCAGGCGGAGACGAGATCGGCAAAGGCTTTCTTCGCGCCGTCGTAGGAAGGTGCATCGTTGGCTATGCAAAGCTTGTTCATGGCGGCGCCGGCCGCTTCCGCCGCGTTGCGGAAGGCGCTGTAGCCGGGAATGATGACCTCGTCGACCGTCCTTTGCATAACGGGCTGAATCTCCGCGTCGCTGACGAACGCGGCCTTCGCGCCCGTTGCCAGCCCGAGCGTCGTGAGGGCGGCGGCGGCGAACAGAACAACAAGTCTTTTCATCACAATGATCCCAGAAATTTCAAAAGCTTCTGCCGGTCCGTCCTCGCCATGGCGGCATAGGCATGACGGGCGTATTCGCCCTCGCCCCCATGCCAGAGAATGGCTTCTTCCAGTGTGCGCGCGCGACCGTCATGCAGATACGCCTGATAACCGTTGACGATTTGCGCGAGACCTATACCCCAGAGCGGCGCGGTGCGCCATTCCCGACCTGACGCCTCGCCGACCTGCTGGCCATCGGCCAATCCCTCGCCCATATCATGCAGGAGAAGGTCGCTATACGGCCAGATCAACTGGAACGCATGCTGTGCTTCCACCGCATCGCGGGCGGTCACGAATTTCGGCACATGACAGGCGGCGCAGCCGGCCCGATAGAACAGCGCCTTGCCGGCGAGCACATCCGGCTGATCGACATCACGACGCGCGGGAACCGCGAGATGGCCGGTGTAGAAGGTCAGGAGATCGAGGATCGGGTCCGGGGCCTCGGTGTCGCCCAGACGCGACTGAACGCCGGTCGGCATCTTCAGGCAGGCTGTCTCAGCCGCCGTGCAATCGCCGTAGGGGTTCGGCGCATCCGGGGACGAAATGCCTATATCCGTCGAAAGGGCGGAGGCGGCCTGCGCACGCACCGTTGGGTTCTGCGCCTTCCAGCCGAAGCGGCCGATCACGAGGGCTCCCGTTTTCGGGTCTCGGACATGGTTGGGCCTGCCATGCACGCCTTCATTCTCCTTCTCCTGACGATCGGCCTCTGCCAGAATTGCGGCCTCCGGAATGGCCTCCAAGAGACCCATTCCGGCTAGGCCCTGGGCAATGCGGGGCGAAAGTGTCGTATCGGAGTGGAGCGGCCCATAGGCAAGATCGCTCACGGAATAATGGGGTCTGCGAAGCGTCACCGTCTCGCCGTCGCCCAGCGTCACGACATTCTCGCTGTAGGTGACGACCGGGCGGCCCTCTCCGGCGAGGCCCGTCACGCCCTTGTCCTGCAGCTGCTGACCGTAGACGGGATCGGGAAAATTCAGCTTCTCATGCGCCACCAGAGCGGCACGCTCGGTCTTGCTGGCCGGTGTTCGGGCGAGCCGGAAGAGGAAGGACTGGCTATCGGCGCCCGCCTCCGGCGGCCGGCCACGTCCGTCGCGGACATGGCAGCTCTGGCAGGAACGGGCATTGAAAAGCGGACCGAGCCCGTCGGACGCCTGTGTGGAGGACGGCGCCGGCGTCCACATCTTCTTGAACAGAGCAAAGCCAAGCCTGAAGCGCTCGACGCTCTTGTCGTCCAGCGTCGTCTCCGGGTGGCTCATGGCCTTGGCGTCCGGCTGGCCGGGAAATGTACCGGCCCCACCGGACAGATTTTCGTGCGCCTCGGGATGCAGGAAATCCCGTGCCGGGGCAGTCACAGCGCGCACGCGCTCCGCATCAGCGGCAGAATAGCCGTCAGCGGCATGGGCCAAGTCCATGGCCATGAATGCACCGACGGCCCCCGCAACAAAGCGGAGGGCCGTGGCTCTTGCCCAAGGACTGTGATGTTGGGGGCCAGAGGCCTTGGACAAAGCGGTGTTCGACATCGCAAACACAGCCGGCCCGCGAGGAGCCGGCTCTCCCGATCTCACTTGAAGACCGAGTTGGGGTCGTCGAGGCTCTTCGACGTTCCGACCTTGATCTCGTCGAGACCGAGCGCGGTCACGGTGCGCTGGATCGACTTCGTCTGGTCGATGAGGCCGTCGATCGCCTTCTGGACGGTGGCGTTGCCTTCCTTGTTGCCTTCGGCGATCATCTGGTCGTAGGCCTCGACCGTATCGCCGCGCTTCTTCAACGCTTCCATGGCGGCCATGGTGACGTCGAGCTTCCCCTGGAGCTCCTTGGCAACGGCCGGATCCTTGGCCTGAAGCAGGTCGCGGATCGAGGGCCCGGTCATCTTCTTTCCGTCAAGCCGGGTATATTCACCGGTATAGCCGGTCATGATGCCGACCATGTCGTTGTAATGCGAATTGTAGGTGTTGTCCGAGAAGCAATCCTGCTCCTCTTCCGGATCGTGGAGCAGCAGGCCAAGCTTCATGCGCTCGCCGGCGAGTTCGCCATAGGAGAGCGAGCCCATACCGGTCAGAAGCGCAGTGAGACCAGTCTTCGGGTTGCCCGTCAGAACCTTGGCGGCGTCGCCATCGGGCTCGAATGCCTTGACGATGTAGTCGAGATCGGAAACGAGCAGCGAAGAAGCCGAACGCAGATATTCGGCGCGGCGATCACAATTGCCATGCGTGCAGTTCTTCAGATCATAATCCGTGTAGGGGCGATTGCCGGCGCCCGGACCGGTACCGTTGAGGTCCTGGCCCCAGAGCAGGAACTCGATGGCATGATATCCGGTTGCCACATTGGCATCGACCCCGTCGGCGGCATGCAGCGTGTTGGCAAGAAAGTCCGGCGTCAGATGCGAGGCATCGACCTGTTTGCCATTGATGGCGATCGTCTTGTTGGCAATCACATTGGCCGCATAAAGCGGGTTCTCGTCGCTTTCCGTTCCATATTTGGCAGTGTCGACATAGTCGATCAGGCCCTCGTCCAGCGGCCAGGCATTGACCTTGCCTTCCCATTCGTCGACCACGGGATTGCCGAAACGATAGTGTTCCGTCTGCAGGTAGGCGGGCCGGGCCGCGATCCAGGCAGCGCGTGCGGCCTTCAGACCTGCGTCGGAGGGCGCGGCTAGAAAGGCGTTGATCGCCTTGTCGAGCGCCTTGGCGCCGGTCAGCGCGTCTTCGTAATCGGCATGGGCGATTTCGCGATAATGCGCGACGACCGCCGCGGGGTCGGTGCCGGCCTGAGCGGCAAGCGGCTGCGTCACAGCTGCGGCCGCCAAGACCGCGCCGGCAATGAATTGTCTCATGATGAAAGCTCCTTCCCCCGAACGGGCAATCCTTGCAGATAAGGCGCTTTCATGACTCGCAAATAAACTTGTGTCAAACAGTCTTGTTTAGATCAATTCCAGACTGATTGCCGCTCAGGACGGACGCCGCTGCATGAGGCAGAAATAGAATCCGTCCGTATCGGTGGTCGCGGGCGAGAGCGTGATGCCGGTTCCGCCCGCGTCGAGCGGCTTGATCTCGGTCTGGCCGGTCAGGCAGGCGAAATCTCCCTGCGAGGGGCGGAGCTCGAATTCCGGGTGGACGGCGAGGAAGTTCTGAACCTGCTCCTGATTTTCCTGCGGCAGGAGCGAGCAGGTGACATAGGCGAGATATCCGCCGGGACGAACAAAAGGCGTGGCAGCCTCGAGGACCTCGTGCTGCTGCGTCACGCGCTCGCCGAGGTTCTTTTCCGTCAGCCGCCATTTCGTATCGGGGCGCCGCCGCCAGGTGCCTGTGCCCGTGCAGGGGGCGTCGATCAGCACGCGGTCGAACTTGCCGGCGAGAGGCTTCAAAGCGGCAAGGCCGTCGTGGACCTGCACATTGCGGGTGCCGGCGCGCTTCAGCCGCTCGATGATGGGGGCGAGCCGCTTGCGGTCTGCATCATAGGCATGGACCTGCCCTTTGTTGTGCATGGTGGCCGCAAGGGCCAAAGTCTTGCCACCGCCGCCGGCGCAGTAATCGAGGATCTGTTCGCCTCCCTCGGCCATCAAGAGGCCGGCGACAAGCTGCGAACCCTCGTCCTGCACCTCGAACCAGCCCTTGGCGAAGGAAAGCTCGGCCGTCACATTGGGCAAGCGGTCGGACAGCTTGCCGGCGGGAACGCGCACGCCCTGCGGTGCAAGGCGGCAGGCCTCGGCGCCAGCACGCTCCAGCGCCTTGACGACCTTGTCGCGATCGACCTTCAGCGTGTTGGCACGCAGGTCGAGCGAGGGACGCGCAGTCAGCGCCCTCGCTTCATTGAGCCAGTTGTCGCCGAAATTTCGTTCAAACGAGGACACTGCCCATTCGGGAATGTCGCCTTGCACATGGAGCGGTGCGTCTTCGATATGCCGGTCGGCGAGCGCCTTCAGACGAAGTTCGGGAAGCGGGGCCGGGGCAAATCGATCGCCATCGAGTTCTGCGGCAAGCGCTTCCGGCGTGAACCCCCATTGGCGAAACATCACCGCGTAGCCGAGCGTGAGCGCACTGTCGTCGTCAAGAGACCAGCCATGCGACAATTTCATGCGCAAGGCATCATAGACGATATTGCCCATGGCGGCGCGGTCGCCGGAGCCGGCGAAACGGTGTGAAAGACCCCAGTCCTTCAGGGCATCGGCAACGGGGCGGCGTCTTGTCTCGATATCGTCAAGAACTTCGATAGCCCCTGCCAGCCGTCCGCCAAGTCGCATGGTTGCCCGTCTCCATCATGGCCCGTCAGGGCGTTTCAGCGCTTCGTTAGCGGTGAATTGACGTCAGAGCAAGCGCGACCGAGCCTTAGCGCTCCGCAACGACCTCGTAGCAGACCTTGGCCGTGCCGCTGCTGACCATGTTGATGGAACTGGCAGCACCCTTCGACAGATCGAGAACCCGGCCGCGAATGAAGGGGCCGCGATCGTTGACCCGGACGATGACGCTCGAGCCATTGCGCATATTGGTGACCTTGAGTTTCGTGCCGAAGGCGAGCGAGCGATGCGCTGCCGTCAGCCGGGAGGGGTTCATGCGTTCGCCGGACGCGGTTCTCGAATGCGCCGCATACCAGGAAGCGCCACCACAGCCGCGGGCATATGCCTCTCCGGTTGCAGACACCAGGCCAAGACCCATGAGAAGGCCCGTGGCCAAAGTGCGAAATCGGAATGCCATTTCTCTAAATCTCCAGATGAGGAAAACTTTTCTCTGGAGCGACCTTCAACGGGTCAAAAATGGCTTAAAAGTGCCACAACCGTTCACGGACTGTTACAGTCTGAAATATTTTGCGCAATCGAATTGCGAGATTAAAAGATCACGCGCAAAGACCTTGGCGAAAATTTCGCTGAAGATTCAATGTTTACTATACGTGATCGTTTTCACGTGAGACGAAAATTCCAATTCCGGCTTCCTTCACGCTTAAAGCCGGAATTCCGTGCTCAAAATGGCGGATGGGAATATATTCACGGTTAAGGAATCGATAATTACGCGTCAAAGTGGTTCACAAACGAGATTAAGGCCGCCAATTGCCACAATTCCAGAGGTTCTGGAGCGAAACCCGGTAGTCCGGATAGGCAAAAACGAAGCCCAAAGCCCTGATCCTGGCGTTCGAGACCCTCTTGTTCTCACCATAAAAGGAGCGGGCCATGGGGCTCAACTCAGCCGTTTCGAAATCGGTTTCCGGCGGCGGCACCACCCCCATGAGTTCGGCTGCATAAGAAACAACGTCCTGTGGCGGCGCGGGCTCATTATCCGTCACATTATAGATGCCCCCCAGCTTCCGTTCGGCCAGGAAGCGCGTCGCCGCACCGATATCCTCGACGCGGATCCGGTTGAACACCTGGTCCTTCTTGACGATGCGCTTGGCTGTTCCCTCGGCGAGATTGACGAAGCCGTTGCGGCCGGGACCGTAGATGCCGGAGAGACGCAGGATCGCGACCGGAAGACCAGTGGTCTCTGAAAAGGCTTGCCAGCCCTGCTCCGCCTCGACGCGTTCGACAGAGCGGCGCGACACCGGCCTGCAGGGGGTTTCCTCATCGACCCACGCGCCGTCATGATCGCCATAGACGCCGACGGTCGAGAGATAGCCGATCCATTCGAGCCTCGGCATCAGGGCCGACAGACGCGCGGCACCCAGCTGCAGCAGCGGATCGCCCTCTGCGCCCGGCGCGATGGACTGGACAAGATGCGTGGTCTTGGAAAGGCGTGCAGCAAGCACCGCGTCCGGCTCGCCGCCACCATATATATAGCCATCGATGCCTCTCGATTTCAGGCGCTCGGCTTTCTCAGGTGAACGTGTTGTTCCAGCGGCGGGGCCGTAGAGATCACCACAGGCCTCGGCGATCGCCTTGCCCGAATAGCCGCAGCCGAAAATCGTCAATGTCATTCTGTTATCCCAGCGAATCCCGTTCGCCGAGCACTATAGGATCGGTTTCGCTGATGGGAAGAGCCAGACGGGCCGCGTCCGCACCTTCAAGCCTTGCCAGGGCCCAGAGCGCATGAGCCCGAACGATGGGGTCCTCATCACCGAGCAAGCGCCGACAGAGGTCGGAAAGCGCCGGATCCCCCGAATTCCCGGCCGCGATCAGGCAATTGCGGATGAAACGGTTGCGCCCGATACGCTTGATCGGCGAACCCGTGAAGTGACTGCGGAACGCGGCATCGTCCAGCGTCAGGAGAAATTCGAGTTTCGGCGCTTCCAGATCGGCTCGCGCCTGCAGCTTCATTTCGCGCGCGGCTTGGGCAAACTTGTTCCACGGACAGGCCACCAGACAATCGTCGCAGCCATAGATGCGATTGCCCATCGCCCGGCGAAACTCGACATCGATCATGCCCTTGTGTTCGATGGTGAGATAGGAAATGCAACGGCGTGCGTCGATCCGGCCAGGGGTCGGAAAGGCGCCCGTGGGACAGGCGTCAAGGCAGGCGCGGCAGGAGCCGCAATGGTCGCGCTCCGGTTCGTCGGGGGCGATCTCCGCCGTCGTGAAGATCGAGCCGAGAAAGAACCACGAACCGAGATCGCGGCTGACGAGATTGGTGTGCTTGCCCTGCCAGCCAAGCCCGGCTTGCATGGCAAACGGCTTTTCCATCACCGGGGCAGTGTCGACGAAGACCTTGACGTCCGCGCCGGAGCGCGCG
This sequence comes from Hyphomicrobiales bacterium, assembly GCA_900466575.1. Taxonomy (GTDB): domain Bacteria; phylum Pseudomonadota; class Alphaproteobacteria; order Rhizobiales; family Rhizobiaceae; genus Ensifer_A. The sequence goes on from UBMP01000024.1 coordinate 38,964, forward strand.
GCGATCTTGCCAGCCAGTTCCTTCAGCTTGCCCTTTATAATGTCGTGATAGTCGCGATTGCGGGCATAGACGGAGATGTTGCCGCGGTCCGGCATGCGCGTGGTTGCCAGGGCATCGCCGTCGGGCCCGTAATTCATCGCCAGGACGACGATGGTTTTCACATCTGGCCAGAGCGTTTTCGGATCGGCGCGGCGCGCCGCCGTCTCGGCCATCCAGTCCATGCTGCCGTGAAAGCCGGCATCGACGAAAGCGGCGAGGTCTGCAGCCAGCCGTTCCGGCGCATCGGCCGCAGCGATGCGCGCAGCAGAAAAGCCGAGACGGATCGCCTCGGCCTTGATGAACGCTTTGAGCTTGTCGTCTGCTTCGGCCATGACCGGACTTTACCGGTTCAACGCCGGTCCCGCGAGGTCAGAAATCGAGATCGGCGTAATGCGAGACCGGGGTCACGCCACGCACGCGCTCGGAGAGCAGCGGCCGGAACGAAGGACGCGACTTGATGCGCTGATACCAGTCGCGCGCCTGCGGTGCTTCTGCCCAGGTGATTTCGCCCAGATAGTCGAGTTCGGAGAGCGCGGCGGCGGCGGCAAGATCGGCATAGCTCAGCCGGTTGCCGGCGAGATAGGTTCGGGAGCTTGCAAGCCAGGAGATGTATTTCAGGTGCTGGCGGATATTGCCGCGCGCCATGCGCAGGATTTTCGAATCCGGCGCGCCGCCACCCAGCGTCGGCGGCATCTGCAGCTTGAAGATACGCTCGCGCACCAGCGGCTTCGTGACATCGGCTTCCATCTTGACCAGGAACCATTCCGTCAGCCGGCGGATTTCGGCGCGCTGGAACGGGTCTTCGGCCAGCAATCGCTTGTCACGCTTGAGGATGCCGGAGGTCTCGTCGAGAAATTCGGAAATGACCATCGCGCCGCACAGAACGCGCATGTTGTCGTCCACCAGCACCGGCAGGGTGCCTGCCGGATTGAGCTTGATGAAATCCTTGCGCATCTCCCAGGGCTGTTCTTCCGTCAACTCGACGGGCAGACCATATTCCCCGAGGACCAGGCGGATGAACCGCGAGGCGGACGACATGGTGTGATGGTAAAGTACTGGCATTGATCCCGTTTCGGTCCGGTTTAGGCGCGCGCCCGCATTCGTTTACAAAATCCTAGCGCCCAGGGTTTAAGAAAAGCTATAGCTTTTGCCAAATCCGCGATTCGCCAATCCATTAGCATCTTCAAATCTCACAAAGAGGTCATTTCATGACACTCCGCCCTGAATGATCCGGCCGGCAGCGCCTGTGTGCCCGTTCCCGGCCAAGGCCTGCCTCCATGATCGTCTGCGAGCGGCTGTCCCCCCTGCACTCATGGTCCCACGGAGAGATCGATGGACTATATCAATGCAATTCTTCTCGGCATCATCGAAGGGATCACGGAATTTCTGCCGATCTCCTCGACCGGCCATCTTCTCATTGCCGAACAATGGCTGGGCGCGCGCTCGGACATGTTCAATGTCGTCATCCAGGCCGGTGCGATCCTCGCCGTCACCTTCATCTACTGGCAGCGCATCCTCTCGCTGCTTCTCGGCTTCAACGATCCGAAGAACCGCGACTATCTCCTGAAGCTGATTGCCGCATTCCTTATCACCGCCGTTCTTGGCCTCATCGCCACCAAGCTGGGCTTCAAGCTGCCGGAAAGCGTGGTTCCGATCGCCTGGGCGCTGATCATCGGCGGTATCTGGATGATCGTCGCCGAACAGATCGCCGCGCGCCGTCCGGAAAACACCAAGGTCACCTGGACGGTCGCGATCATCGTCGGCCTCGCCCAGATCGTTGCCGGCATCTTCCCCGGCACGTCCCGTTCAGGCGCGACCATTTTTGCGGCCATGCTTTTCGGCACCAATAACCGCGCGGCAGCAACGGAATTCGCCTTCCTCGTCGGCATTCCGACCATGTATGCCGCCAGCGGCTATGAAATCCTGAAATCGCTGAAGGCAGCAAAGATCGAAAACGCACCGCCGGAAAACTGGACGCTGCTCGGCATTGCGTTCATCGTCTCGCTCGTGGTCGCCTTCGTGTCGGTCAAGTGGCTGCTCGGCTATATCCGCTCCAACCGGTTCACCGCCTTTGCGATCTACCGCATCATTCTGGGCGTTGCGCTGTTCGGCATGCTCGGTCTCGGCTGGGTTGCCTGAGATCAAGGCAGATCCTTCCCAGGTCGCATAGAAAGTTCCCGGCGCTGCCGGGAACTTCAGCCATCAAGGCAGCAGATATAGGTGGGAGGCGGCGATGCGCCCTCGGATCATCATGCTGACAGGCGTCACCCACGCCAACCGCCATCAGGTCACGGCGGAGATCAACGACGCGGTCGTCACGTCCGGCGGATGGGTCACGGACCACACCTTCTTTTCCAATATCGCCACGAATTTCCGCATGGTGCTGACCCCAAACGGGCTCGCGCGGTTCCGCGATCTCGTCATCAAGGCCGGCGTTCATCTTGACGACGAGAGCGAAGCCGTCTTCACAGACCTGATCGCAAAAGAAAAAGGCCTGCCGGAAGAACTCCCGGCAAGCCTCAATGTCACCTTCATTCACGATGAGCCCGACCTGCGGCGCGAAGTGCCGGCCGTCCCGGGCTGAATTAGATCAGGCCAGACCGTCGAAGAGCGCAGTCGACAGATAGCGCTCGGCGAAAGACGGGATGATCACGACGATCGTCTTGCCGGCGTTTTCCTCGCGGCTGCCGACCTTGATCGCGGCGGCCAGCGCAGCACCCGACGAAATGCCGACCGGCACGCCTTCCAGGCGCGCGACGAGACGCGCGTTCTCGAAGGCCTCGTCATTCGTCACCGTCACGACTTCATCATAGACGGACGTATCCAGAATCTTCGGTGCGAAGCCCGCGCCGATCCCTTGGATCTTGTGCGGGCCGGGCGCACCGCCGGAGAGGACCGGGCTGTCGGCCGGCTCGACGGCAATGACCTTGACCGACGGCTTCTTCGCCTTCAGGACCTGGCCCGTGCCGGTGATCGTGCCGCCCGTGCCGATGCCTGAAACAAGGATATCGACGCCGCCGTCCGTGTCGTTCCAGATTTCCTCGGCCGTCGTCTTGCGGTGGATTTCCGGGTTGGCGGGGTTTTCGAACTGTTGCGGGATGATCGCGTCGGGCAGCGTGGCGGCCAGTTCCTCGGCCTTGGCGATCGCGCCCTTCATCCCCTTCGGGCCTTCGGTCAGCACCAGTTCCGCACCCAGCAGCGCCAGCATCTTGCGGCGTTCGACCGACATGGTTTCCGGCATGGTGAGGATCAGCTTGTAGCCCTTGGCGGCGGCGGCGAAGGCGAGTGCGATGCCGGTATTTCCCGAGGTGGGTTCGACCAGCGTGGTCTTGCCGGGGGTGATCTTGCCCTGTGCTTCCAGGCTTTCGATCATGGCCACGCCGATACGGTCCTTGACGGAGGCGATCGGGTTGAAGAATTCGAGCTTGGCGAGAAGCTTCGCCTTCACGCCCTTTTCCTTCGCCAGCTTGTCGAGGCGAACAATCGGCGTGTCCCCGATCGTCTCGATGATCGAATTGTAGACGCGGCCGCGGCCGGGCTTCTTGTCAGCCATGATCTTTCTCCCTGATTGAACCTCTTGGCATCCAAGATAGGCACAAAGAGACGTACTCGCCAGAACCGATTGATCCGACACAGATAACGCGAGAGAAAATTCTGCTAAATGGGACGGGTTTTGGAGCAAATTTCGAAAGGCCGCCTGAGGCGGCTTTTCGAAAAATTGCTGAAAATCAAAGCGATAGTGAGCCGTCCGCCCCAATCGGAAGTCCGCGCCGCATTCAGGCGGCGCGCGCGGCAATATAGACCGCTGTTCCGGCAAGAATGCCACCGGCGGTGCGGTTGAGCAGCTTGAGCGCCGAGGGCTCCTTCAAAAGCTCGCGGGCCTTGGCGGCCAGGAGGATATACGGAACGAGCACGAGCAGCAGCACAACGGCTGTCACAATAACCAAAGCCGCATAATCCTGCGGGCCGATCTGGGCCAGGGGAATGAGGGTCGGCACCAGCGCCACATAGAATAGCATGGTCTTCGGATTGCCGAGGGTCACGAGCAGGCCGGACATGAAAGACGCCCCGAGGCCACCCGCCCGCTTCGCCTCGATCTTCTGGCTCAGCAGGCCCGCGGTCCAGAGCTTCCAGGCAATATATCCGAGATAGAGCGCACCGGCGAATTTCAGCACCATGAAGGCAGTCGTGAACGTCTGGGCCACATAGGCAAGGCCGAGAACGACGGCCGTCAGATAAACGACATCGCCCAGAATGAGCCCAAGCCCCATGAAAAGGGTCGGCCGAAAGCCGGAACCGAGTGCGCGGGCGACAATCGCGGTGATCCCGGGACCGGGAATGACGGCTGCAACGAACAGCGCGAAAGCATAGGTGAGAAGATTGGCGGCGGTCATGATGGTGTTCTCCTGCCGTGCTTCATGACTCACTTGGCTGGAGGAGGCAATTGGGAAGTTGTCCCGGTGACACGTCCCGGGCTGCGCCTGAATCAATGGCAATCTGCAATCGGGCTGACAACCGGCTTGTCGTCGAGCGCCAGAGCCAGCATGTCGAACTGCGCCCTGGTGCCATGCAGTCGCCCCTCCGTCATCTCGCCGAGGTCGGCATCGCTGAAATAGGAGGTCGATTCCGCAAAGCTAACAATCGTTCCGTCGACCTCGGTCTTGAACGAGATATCGGCGAGCGAAATCGAAAACAGCGCGCCGTCGATGAAGAGGTCGTAGCTGTAGACGATGCGTGCGCCCTCTTCGACACTGTGATAACGCGCCTCAAACCGCGTCACCGTGCCGCTTGCCCAGCACACTTCGAGCACCTCGCTGCCGCCCGTGCGGCAATCGACCTTGCGCTCCTGGACCTTTGCGTCGGCGGGGCCGGTGAACCACTGCGCCTTCTTCTCCGGATGGGAAAAGGCTGAGAAAACTGCCTCCACGGGATGCTTGAACGTCCTGTCGAAGGCAATCGCGCTCATGCGCTCGGAAATCCTGGTCATGTGTCTGTCTCCTCTTTGTTGTTATGCGCTTGCGCGTCGAGCATGGCTTCCAGATTGTCGAACTGGCCCTGCCAGAAGCGCTCCCGGTCGGTGAGCCAGCTTTTCAGGATGGCCATGCCGTCCGTGTCGATGATGCAGCGGCGCGTGCGGCCCCGTTTGAAAGTCCTGACCGCGCCCGCCTTCTCCAGCACCTGAATGTGCTGGACGATGGCCGCCAGCGACATGTCGAAAGGTGCTGCGATCTCGCTCACCGAAAGCGGCGTAAGCGACAATCTTTCGACAATCGCCAGCCGTGTCGGGTCGGAAAGGGCCGTCATCAGGCCGGCGAGTTTAGGATTAAAGTTAAGCATGCACTTAAGTTTTCACGAGTTGGGGGAATAGTCAAGTCATGACTTAACTATCTTGGGGTGCCCGGGGAATCTTGTCCCGGTGGCAATTCCGCGCTTGCGGGAAAATGCGGTGCTTCTAGGTTCACCGAGACACCAGCCGGAGCCCATCCATGCCCTCAGCGACCACGATTGCCGCCTTCGCCCTTGTCGTCCTTGGCATGGTGCTGACGCCGGGACCGAACATGCTCTATCTGATTTCGCGATCCCTCAGTCAGGGACCGAAAGCCGGGCTGATCTCGCTCGGTGGCGTGGCCTGTGGCTTCTTCGTCTACATGTTCGCGGCGGCCTTTGGCATTACGGCACTCCTCTTCGCAGTGCCGCTTGCCTATGATGCCCTGCGCTTCGCCGGCGCGGCCTATCTTGCCTGGCTTGCCTGGAACGCCTTGAAACCCGGTGCGCGGCCGATCTTCGAAACCCGCAACCTGCCCATCGACGGCCCGCGCCGTCTCTTCCTGATGGGCCTTGTCACCAATCTGCTGAACCCGAAAGTGGCGGTTCTTTATCTCTCGCTCCTGCAGCAGTTCATCGATCCGTCCAGAGGACATGTGCTGGCGCAGTCGATCATTCTCGGCCTAGTCCAGATTACAGTCAGCATCGTGGGCAATGCGACGATTGCCATTTCGGCGGGTTCCGTGGCGCTGTTCCTGAAAGAGCGCCCCTTCTGGGCTCAGGTCCAGCGCTGGCTGATGGGCACGGTGCTTGCCGGCCTTGCCGCCCGCATGGCGCTGGAAAGCCGGCGGTGATCACACGCCCGTCGAGCCAAACCCGCCGCTGCCGCGCGCGGTGTCGGAAGCTTCCTTGACCTCGACCACCCGCACCTGGGTGACCGGCGCAATCACCATCTGGGCGATGCGCATGCCGCGTTCGATGAGAAATTCCTCCTCGCCGAGATTGATGAGCAGCACTTTCACCTCGCCGCGATAATCGCTGTCGATCGTGCCGGGCGTGTTGAGGCAGGTGATGCCGTGCTTCAGCGCAAGGCCGGAGCGGGGGCGGATTTGCGCCTCGTAACCGCAAGGGATTTCCATGACGAGGCCGGTCGGGGCCAGGGCGCGTTTGCCGGGCATCAGCATCAGCGGGCGATCTTCGGGAACTGCAGCGCGCAGGTCCATGCCCGCCGCGCCTGCGGTTTCATAGGATGGAAGCTCGAGACCGTCGGCATGGGGAAGGCGAACGAGACCCAGGATTGGCCCAAGCGTCCGTGTTGCATCAGAATGCATGTTCATCGGCCGCGCTCCGCTTGCTGTTCAGGATCAATGACGAGTGTCTAGCGCGCAGACGTGACGGGTCAATTGAACTTTGCCGCCGAAGCCGGTAGAAGGCGGCCAATTCACAGGATTTGATGTCATATGACCGAGACTTTGGCCGAGGCGGTTTCCCGCCGCCGCACCTTCGCCATCATTGCCCACCCGGACGCCGGCAAGACCACGCTGACGGAAAAGCTGCTGCTGTTCGGCGGTGCGATCCAGCTCGCCGGCGAAGTCAAGGCGAAGAAGGACCGTATCCAGACGCGCTCCGACTGGATGAAGATCGAGCGCGAGCGCGGCATCTCGGTCGTCACCTCGGTGATGACCTTCGAATATGAAGGCAATGTCTTCAACATTCTCGACACGCCCGGCCACGAAGACTTCGCCGACGACACCTATCGCACGCTCACCGCCGTGGACGCCGCCGTCATGGTCATCGACGCGGCCAAGGGTATCGAGCCGCGCACGCTGAAACTCTTCGAAGTCTGCCGCATGCGCGACATTCCGATCATCACCTTCATCAACAAGATGGACCGCGAAAGTCGCGATCCCTTTGAAATCCTGGATGAAGTGGAAGAAAAGCTGGCGCTGGACACCGCCCCGGTGACCTGGCCTGTCGGCCGCTCCAAGACCTTCTGCGGCTCGTTCAACCTCGCAAACTCGACCTTCCGCGGCAGCGACACGCAGGTCGAGCCGCTGGCCGTCAACGGGCCGGAAAGCATCGCCGACCGCCTGCCGGAAAACGAGCGCGCCGCCTTTATCGACGAGTTGGAACTGGCCCGCGAGGCCTGCCGCCCGTTCGATCGTGCAAGTTTCCTCGAAGGGCACATGACACCGGTCTTCTTCGGCTCGGCGCTCCGCAACTTCGGTGTTCGCGATCTGATCAACGCGCTCGGCGCCTATGCGCCGCCGCCGCGCGACCAGGTGGCCGATACACGAACGGTTCACGCGGCGGAAGACAAGATGACGGCCTTTGTCTTCAAGATCCAGGCCAACATGGACCCGAACCACCGCGACCGTATCGCATTTGCCCGCATCTGCTCCGGCAAGCTGGAGCGCGGCATGAAGGCGCGTCTTGCCCGCACCGGCAAGCAGATGGGGCTGACGGCCCCGCAATTCTTCTTCGCCTCGCAGCGGCAGCTGGCCGACACCGCCTATGCCGGTGATGTGGTGGGCATTCCGAACCACGGAACCTTGCGCATCGGCGATACGCTGACCGAGGGCGAGGCACTCGTCTTCCAGGGCGTGCCGAACTTCTCGCCGGAAATCCTCCGCCGCGTGCGTCTCGAAGACGCCATGAAGGCGAAGAAGCTGAAGGAAGCGCTGCAGCAGATGGCCGAAGAGGGCGTGGTGCAGCTCTTTTCGCCGGAAGACGGCTCTCCGGCAATCGTCGGCGTCGTTGGCGCGCTGCAGCTTGACGTGCTGAAGGAACGCCTGCAGCAGGAATATGGCCTGCCGGTCTCGTTTGAGATGTCGCGCTTCTCCGTCTGCCGCTGGATTTCTGCCGACAACCCGGCCGATCTGGAGAAGTTCATCACCACTAAGCGCGGCGATATCTGCCGCGACCTTGATGGCGATCCGGTCTTCCTCGCGCAGGACAGCTTTTCATTGCGCTATGAGGCCGAACGCGCGCCCGCGATCAAGATGGTGGCCATCAAGGAATATCACGTCCAGAAGGCGGCGTGATATTCGTTCAGTCGCCGGGTCTGCCTGGCAGGTCCGCGACCTCGTCGAGCCAGTCCACCGCTGACCGGCACCAGATCTGGTGATGCGGTTTGAGCTCCTTGCGCTGGTTGATCGTACCCCAGCGGATGCCGACGGTTTCGGCATCCTGCCCCTCGCCCGTCGTATAGATCGGCGAGCCGCAAACTTCACAAAAGAACTGTAAACGCAAGGCACCATTATCAGCGCGTTTCTCGTAGCGCCTGGGCATTTTGCCGGTCAGCCGGAAATCGGTCGCACGCGTCGAAACGGTCACGCGGAAGGCCGATCCCGTCAGCCGCTGGCAATCCGTGCAATGGCAGATGCCGACATCCCCAGGCTCCACATCAGCCTCGTAAGTCACTGTTCCACAATGACATTGTCCATCTATTCTCATCATCTCGGCGCCTCTCTTGTATTGTTGCCAGGAACCTCGGGAAGCTTCCGCTTCTTATAATTGACAGCAAAAGTCTCTAAGTAGGCTTTTGTTGCAACAGTGATTGAAGAGCAGAGGGAGAGACAGATGCGTGTGATCGAATACAAGGCATTCGGTGATCCTGCCGAAGTTCTGGTAGCGGGCGAACGTCCCATGCCCGATCCGGGACCTGGCGAAGTCCGCGTCCGCATGACGCTGTCGCCGATCCACAATCATGACCTCTGGACCATTCGCGGCAGCTATGGCGTGAAGCCCCAGCTGCCCGCCGTTGGTGGCTCCGAAGCCGCAGGCATTGTCGACGCGCTCGGCGCCGGCGTGACAAATCTCTCCGTTGGCCAGCGCATTACCGCCTCGGGCCTGACCGACAGCTGGGCGGAATATTTTCTGGTGAAGGCACAGCGCGCCATCCCGCTGCCGGATTCGGTGCCGGACGAGCTTGGTTGCCAGTTGATCGCCATGCCGATCAGCGCGCTGATGGCGCTGCACGATCTCGGCGTGAAGCCGGGGGAGTGGCTGATCCAGAACGCCGCAACCGGCGCTGTCGGCAAGACGATCGCGATGATCTGCCAGGCCCGCGGCATCAATGTCATCAACGTCGTGCGTCGCGATGCCGGTGTTGGCGAACTGGAAGCGCTTGGCATTTCCAACATCGTGTCGACGCAGGATCCGGGCTGGATGGACAAGGTGAAGATGTTCCCCGGTTCGGAGCCGATCCTTTACGCCATCGATAGCGTTGGCGGCACGGAAAGCGGCCAGCTGATGAGCCTGCTCGGCGAAGGCGCAACGCTCATGTCCTTCGGCACGGCGAGCGGTGGCAACATGGAAATTTCTTCCGGCGACCTCATCTTCAAGCAGGCGAAAGTGGTCGGCTTCTGGGGCGCCAAGCGCTCCGGCAGGACGAGTCCTGAAGAATTCGTCCGCATGATCGGAGAACTCATCACGCTCGCCTCGAACGGTCAGCTCAACCTGCCGGTCGAGGGTGTCTATGGTCTGGACGAGGGTGCAAAAGCCGCCGCAGCCAGCATGGAACCCGGACGCAAGGGCAAGGTCCTGATCAAGGGATAAGCCCTGAAGGGTCCCTAAATCGAAGACGGGGCGGAAAAGACCGCCCCGTTTTTGTTTGTCCGAAAGGTTCTTTGATCAGCCGGCCTTGCGGTAGCTTTGAACCGCCGCCTGTCCGCCGGAGACGCGGAAACGTTCGATGAGTTCCAGAAGCGTGCCGGTGTCGTTGGCGAGCATTTCAGCGGAGGCTGTCGTTTCTTCCGCCATCGCGGCATTCTTCTGCGTGGCGAGGTCCAGTTCGTTCATGGAGGACGAGATGGAGCGCAGCGTCGTGTCCTGCTCGTTGGCGCGATGCGCGATCTGGATGACGATCTCGTTCGCGCTTTCGACCTGCGCCGAAATGCGCTTCAGCGCCTCGCCGGCCTCTCCGACAAGATGAACACCGTCCTCGACCTGCGCGGACGACTTGTTGATCTGTTCCTTGATCTGTTTGGCCGCAGCGGCTGAGCGCTGCGCCAGTTCGCGGACTTCCTGTGCGACGACGGCAAAGCCCTTGCCGCTTTCACCGGCGCGCGCGGCTTCGACGCCGGCATTGAGAGCCAGAAGGTTGGTCTGGAAGGCTATCTCGTCGATTACGCCGATGATATTGCCGATCTCCTGCGAGGATTGTTCGATCCCGCTCATGGCGCCGATCGCCTTTTCGACGACCCGGTCGTTCTTTTCAGCTTCGGTGCGAACCTCGCCGACACGGTTTGCCGCCTCGCGCGCGCCATCTGCCGTCTGGCGAACGGCGACCGTCAACTGATCCAAAGCTGCCGAGGTTTCCTCAAGGCTCGCCGCCTGCCTTTCGGTGCGCTGCGCCAGTTCGTTGGAGGCGCGACGGATTTCTTCCTTGCTGACGCCGATATCCGTTCCGCGCTCCTTCACCAGCGTCATCGTGCGCTCGAGCTGATCGATGGCATTGTTGAAGTTGTCCCGGAGTTCCGCATAGCGGCTTCCGAGATCGGCGCAACGCACGGTCAGATCGCCATGCGCGAGTTCTTCCAAGGCCTGACCGATGGTGCGGACCACCTTTGCCTGCGTTGCAGCTTCGGTGGCCTGAAGGTCCGCATTCTGCTGGCGCTCGGCATCGATCTGACGCTTGTGCTCGGTTTCGCGCTCCGCCATGGCGCGGCGTTCGCGCACCTTGTCCTGCAACTCGGCGGTCGCCTTGGCCATCATGCCTACCTCGTTCGACATATCGCGATGCGGCACCGGCGTATCGATATCGCCTTCAGCGACGCGATGCAGCGTTTCACGGATGGCGTTGAGGGGTCGGGTAATGCCGCGGATCAATACATAGGCCGCCATCAGCGCCAGAACGAAAATGGCGACCGAAACGGCAACAATCTCGATGATCTGCTGCCGAACCTGACTTCTCAGGTCGTCTACATAGAGCCCCGTGGCGATCACGACCTTCCACGGCTCGAACACCTTGGCGTAGACAGACTTCGGATAGCTGTAGTCGGCGGGATCCTTGCCGGGCTTGGGCCCGATGAAGGTGACATAGCCGCCTCCCTGTCTGCCCACCTTCACGATCTCGTCACGATAGGCAAAGCCGTTCTGGTCTGCCTTGCCCTTAAAATTCTGCCCGACAATCTTGGGATTGAAGTGGAAGAGAAGGTTCACGTCGTAGTCATAGGCGAAGAAGTAGCCGTCGGGCTCGTAGCGCATCTTGTTCAGCAGCGCGAAGGCGCGCTTCATGGCGTCCTCGACAGGAAATTCACCGGCCTTGGAGCGCTCGTCGAAATCCTTCATCACGGAAAGCGCGGTTTCGATCTCGGTGCGAAGCGTCTGGTTGCGCTCGTTGTAGATTGTCGCGGTTGCGGATTTCACCTCGAAATAAGTCGCCACAGCAAATGCGGCCATCAGCCCTGCAACCAGAATGAACAGCTGCATCGATATCTTCAGATTCTTCATGCCAAGGCCCGATCTTCTCGCCGAAACGATTCACTAATGCGCCAGAGTTTCTTCCATGACGGCCATTTAATTCAATATTAACTAATATATAAATATCCGAATGTTATTAACGAATTCTTATTCTTCGACTCACAGTCCTGCTGAGGTCCGGTCATGCAAAAAGCGGCCCGCCGAAGGGCGGACCGCTTTCATGTTTTCGGAGGGTAGCTGAACGAGAGAACTCGTACATCAGCCCTTCTGGTTGCGCTTGGCGAGCGTGCGCAGGCGCAGCGCGTTCAGCTTGATGAAGCCGGCAGCATCCTTCTGGTCATAGGCGCCTTGGTCGTCTTCGAAGGTCACGAGCTTGTCGGAATAGAGCGATTTGTCGCTCTCGCGACCGATCACCATGACATTGCCCTTGTAGAGCTTGAGCGTCACTTCGCCTTCGACATGTTCCTGGCTCTTGTCGATGAGCGCCTGGAGCATTTCGCGTTCCGGCGAGAACCAGAAGCCGTAATAGATGAGCTCGGCGTAGCGCGGCATGATCTCATCCTTGAGATGCGCCGCACCGCGGTCGAGCGTGATCGATTCCATCGCGCGGTGGGCTGCGAGCAGGATCGTGCCGCCGGGCGTTTCGTATACACCGCGCGACTTCATGCCGACGAAGCGGTTCTCAACGAGGTCGAGGCGGCCGATGCCGTTGTCGCGACCGTAGTTGTTGAGTTCGGCAAGCAGGGTTGCCGGGCTCATCTCGACACCGTTGATCGAGCAGGCATCGCCCTTGCGGAAGCCGACCTTGATGACGGTCGCCTTGTCCGGTGCCGCTTCCGGCGAAATCGTGCGCATATGCACATATTCGGGGGCTTCCTGCGCCGGGTCTTCCAGAACCTTGCCTTCGGAGGAGGAGTGCAGAAGGTTGGCGTCAACCGAGAAAGGCGCCTCGCCCTTCTTGTCCTTGGCAACCGGAATCTGGTGCTGTTCGGCGAAGTTCAGGAGGTCCGTGCGGCTCTTGAACGACCAGTCGCGCCACGGCGCGATGATCTTGATGTCGGGGTTCAGCGCATAGGCCGACAGCTCGAAGCGAACCTGGTCGTTGCCCTTGCCCGTTGCGCCGTGGGCAATGGCGTCGGCGCCGGTCTTCTTCGCGATCTCGATGAGATGCTTGGAGATCAGCGGACGGGCAATCGAGGTGCCGAGCAGATAGACGCCTTCATAGACGGCATTGGCGCGGAACATCGGGAAGACGAAATCGCGCACGAATTCCTCGCGCACGTCTTCGATGAAGATTTCCTTGATGCCGAGCATTTCGGCCTTCTTCCGCGCTGGCGTGAGTTCCTCGCCCTGGCCGAGGTCGGCCGTGAAGGTGACGACTTCAGCGCCGAGCTCGGTCTGCAGCCATTTCAGGATGATGGAGGTGTCGAGACCGCCGGAATAGGCAAGAACGACCTTTTTCACGTCTTTGGGAAGCGCCATGATAAAACCCGTGGAAATGTGAGAAATTCAGTTGCGGGTCTTTTAGACGGATTGGGCAAAACTGCAAGTGGGAAGCCCCATGTCGGCGGGGCGCGCGGGCAGGTCTTCGTCAGGAGATGTGACGTTCCGGGTCCATGCGCTGATGCAGGATGCGGACGACCAGGATTCTCGCGCCTTCGCGGCGATAGAATATGTTGTGAGAGCCGCAAGGCCGGTAAAAATAGGCGTGTTTCGATATGATCGCTTTTCTGCCTGACAGGTGTTCGCGGGACAGCCCCTCCAGCGCACTGATCATGCTGTTGTAATACCTGTCAGCTTGCTCGACCGACCACTGGGAGACGGAGAAGAGCCAAATTCCCGCCAGGTCACTTTCGGCCTTGCGGCTGAGCGTCCAACTACGGCTAGCCCCTTGCATGTTCGCGATGCAGCCGTTGCAGGAACTCCTCTGGGTCGAATTCCTCAACGAAACCCGACTCTTCCCCCTCGATCAGCGCCTGCCGGATGGCGTCGAGTTCGGCCTCTTCGTCCTCGAGTAGGCTCAGTGCGGCTTTGACCACCTCATCGGTCGAACCAAACCGGCCGGTGGCGATCTGGCGTTCGATGAAGGCGTCTTCTTTTGCGTCGAGACGGATGGAAACGGATTTGCTCATGGTCTATTCCTGTCGAGCCGATGGCGGATGATACCGCATGCGCCTCAAGCATTCAATGAAACTGCCCGGAGTCCGGTCGCCCATGTCAAACCTCCACCCCGTCGTCAAATCCGGAAACACAGCCGTCATCACCGGCGCCGCCTCGGGCATCGGTCTGGCCGCCGCGAAGACTTTCGCAGCGCTGGGCCTGAATGTCGTCCTTGCGGACCTGGCGGGCGAACGATTGAAGCGTGCCGCATCGGACGTTGCCGCAGCGTCGCCGCGCGGCGCGGATGCCGTGCTGGCGGTTGCGACCGATGTCAGCCGCCTCGAGGATGTGGAGGCGCTGGCGGAGACAGCGACGAAGCGCTTCGGTCCGATCCATGTCGCGATGAACAATGCCGGCATCCAGCCGGGCTCCTCGCTCTTCGGTCCGTTCGAAAACTGGCAGCGCGTGCTCGATACCAATCTCGGCGGCGTCATTCATGGATCGCGCGTGTTCGGCAAGGCGCTTCTGGCGCAGGGCGAGCCGGCGATCATCATCAATACCGGCTCGAAGCAGGGCATCACCACCCCACCCGGGGATCCGGCCTACAATGTCGCCAAGGCCGGCGTGAAGGCGCTGACGGAGGCGCTGGAGCACGAGCTTCGCAACACCGAGGGCGGCAAGGTCAGCGCGCATCTCCTGATCCCCGGCTTCGTCTTCACGCCGCTTGCCGCCGGTGGCCGCACGGAAAAGCCGGCGGGCGCCTGGACGCCGGAACAAACCGTCGATTTCATGATGGAAAGCCTGGCGCGCGGTGATTTCTACATTCTCTGCCCGGACAATGATGTGTCCCGCAAGCTCGACGAGAAGCGCATCGAATGGGCGGCGCATGACATCATCGACAACCGTCCGCCGCTGTCGCGCTGGCACAAGGACCATGCGCCCGCCTTTGCCGCCTTCCTCAAATCGAACGGACTTTAACGCCGATGACCTTCATCCCCGATCTCGATACACTGATTACGTTTACCCTGGCCGCCTTGCTGCTGAGCCTGACGCCCGGCCCGGACATGACGCTGCAGATCAGCCGTTCGCTGCGCGACGGGCCGGTCGCAGCGCTCGGCGTGATCGTGGGCACGAATATCGGGCTTTGCGTTCACACGACACTGGTGGCGCTCGGCGTTTCCGCTCTCATCATTGCCTCGCCCATGGCGTTTCTGGTGCTGAAGGTGGGTGGGGCGGCCTATCTGCTCTGGCTTGCCGTGCAGGCGATCTTCAAGGGCTCGACCTTCCAGCTCGACGATAACCGGGAAGCGCCGAAACGCGGTTCGTTCACTTCTGGGCTTCTCAACGGCCTGTGGGTCAACATGCTCAATCCCAAGGTCATCATCTTCTTCATGACCTTCCTGCCGCAATTCGTGAAGGCGACCGATCCGCATGTGACCGGCAAGCTCTTCTTCCTCGGCTTCTATTTCATCCTGATCGGCCTGCCCGTCGCCTTCGGCGTCGTCTTCGGCGCCCACGGTCTCGCGGGCTGGCTGAAGGCGAACAAGCGGGTGCTGCGCGGACTGGACTATACGTTCGGCGGCGTGTTTTCGGCGTTTGCGGTCAAGATTTTGATGACGCAGGCGCGGTGACAGGCGCGCTTTCCATTTTGCACATGCCGGGTTAGGGTCTGCCTCGAAAACGGGCGGGAGCGTTCCATGACATTGAAGAACAAGCGGATTCTGCTGATCGTCGCGGGTGGCATCGCGGCCTATAAGAGCCTCGATCTCATTCGCCGCTTCCGTGAGCAGGGTGCCAGCGTACGCCCGATTATGACGGCGGGCGCGCAGGAATTCGTAACACCCCTGGCCGTCGGGGCGCTCTCCGCCTCCCACGTCTACACCGATCTCTTCTCGCGGGAAGACGAGCAGGATGTCGGCCACATCAGACTGGCGCGCGATTGCGACCTCATCGTCGTGGCCCCCGCCACGGCCGATCTGATGGCGAAGATGGCGAACGGGCTGGCGGAGGATCTCGCCTCGACCGTGCTGCTCGCCACCGGCAAGCCGGTTCTCGTCGCACCCGCCATGAACCCGAAAATGTGGTCGGCTAAGGCGACACAGCGCAATGTCGCGACGCTCAAGGCCGATGGCATCCATTTCATCGGGCCGGAACGCGGCGAAATGGCCGAAAGCGGCGAGGCGGGGTTGGGCCGCATGAGCGAGCCGATGCAGATCCTGCAGGCCGCAACGCTGCTGCTTGACGGCAATCCCAAGCCCTTGCTGGGCCGCAAGGCGATCGTCACCTCAGGCCCGACGCATGAGCCCATCGACCCCGTCCGCTATATCGCCAATCGATCTTCCGGCAAGCAGGGCCATGCGATTGCGGCAGCACTCGCAGCGCTCGGCGCCGAGGTCACGCTGGTTTCCGGTCCCGTGACCATTCCCGATCCGCTCGGCGTGCGCACCATTCATGTCGAGCGCGCCGAGGAAATGCGCGATGCGGTTCTGGCGGCCCTGCCCGCCGATATCGCCGTCATGGTCGCTGCCGTGGCCGACTGGCGCGTTGCCTCCTCGGCTGGCGAAAAGATCAAGAAGCAGCCGGGCGAAGCGCCCGCCCCTCTTCATCTGATCGAGAACCCGGATATCCTGAAGACCGTCGGCCATCACGCCATGCGGCCGAAACTCGTCTGCGGCTTTGCGGCCGAGACGCAGAGCGTCATCGAAAACGCCCGCAAGAAGCTGGAGACGAAAGGCGCGGACATGATCGTCGCCAATGACGTCAGCGCCGAGACCGGCATCATGGGGGGCGAGCGCAATTCCGTGCGCGTGATCAGCCGAGACGGCGTCGATGTCTGGCCGGACATGCCCAAGGGCGAAGTCGCCGAGAAGCTGGCGGAAAAGATCGCGACTTACTTCGCGACCAGCTGAAGCTCCGGCATGCGGCGTTCGTGCTGCCAGTCGCCGAAGGGTTCGACGGAAATTTCATGACCTTCGATGACGACGACGCTGCCGTCCGGGATCGCGACCCAGGCGTCTCGATCGTCATTCAGCGGCTCGGAGACGAGGCAGCGCCCGCGCCCCAGCGGCGCGGAATAGAGTGTCGGTGCCTTGCGGTCCGAGGCGTAGCGCACGGCATAGAGGCGCGCACCATCGGAAAAGGCAGCCGTGAAGCGGATCACGGTCTCGAAGCCCAGCCGAAAGGCCTCGGCCTCGACATGCTTCAGCATGGCTTCGATGGCCGCAACCGGATCACGGTCGAGGCCGAAATGCAGTGCCAGCAGGAAGAGGAGTTCGGAGTCGGTCGTGCCCACGCGGGCCGTATAAAGCCGGTCGTCCAGCAGCGCCTCGAGCGGGCGGCGCAGGCGCTCGAAGCCGGAGACCTGGCCGTTATGCATGAAGGACCAGCGTCCGTGGACGAAGGGGTGGCAATTGTCGCGGCGCGTGCCGCCGCCGGTCGCCGCGCGCACATGGGCGAGAAACAGGCCGGAGCGGATCTGCCGTGCGAGCGACTTGAGATTGCAGTCGGACCAGGCGGGCAGGATATCGCGGAAGAGGCCGGGCTCCGGTCGGTCGCCATACCAGGCGATGCCAAAGCCGTCGCCATTGGTCGAGGTCTTGGCCTCGGTCGCGTGATGCGATTGCTCGATCAACGAATGGGTCTGCGAGGACACGATATGCTCGAGATAGACCGGTTCACCGCTATAGGCAGCCCAACGACACATGCAAAACGTCCACTCACGTGCGGCTCGACCGTCCTTGCCGCCTAGAAATCCAGAATCCCAAAACATGGGTAAAAATGTGTTAACAATCCTGTCACGAACGGTTTCCGACCGAAAGACGGGATGAACGGCAAAGCAGAATTTTGTGAACACTGCGTTCCCGGCCGGCCCTTTTGCCAAAGCTTCGGCCTCGCCATATCCTGCACGAACAGTGGTGCTCGTTCAGTTTTCTTGAACGACCCCAAGATCAAGCGCCGAGGCACACCAAGCTTTCGGCGAGGGAAAGGATCAAGACATGTCCATACGCCCCGTAAAGCATGAAAGCGTTGCCGTCCCCGCCCGCGAAGGGGCCGGCGTTGATCTCCATCGCGTCTTCGGTTTCGGCGATCCCTCGCTGACCGATCCCTTTCTGATGATGGATGACTTCCGCAACGATGACCCGGCGAAGTATCTCAAAGGCTTCCCCTGGCATCCGCATCGCGGCATCGAAACGATCACCTATGTGCTCGCCGGCACCGTCGAGCACGGCGACAGCCTTGGCAATCACGGCACGCTGGGCGCCGGCGATGTGCAATGGATGACGGCCGGTTCCGGCATCATGCATCAGGAAATGCCGCGCGGCGATTTCGCCGGCAAGATGCACGGCTTCCAGCTCTGGGCCAACCTGCCCTCCTCCATGAAGATGACGAGCCCGCGCTATCAGGACGTCAAGTCTGCCGATATCCCGGTCGTCGTTGACGATGACGGTACGGCGGCGCGCATCATCACCGGCGAGTTCTGGGGGAAGAAGGGCCCGGTTGACGGCATCGCTGCCGATCCCGTCTATCTCGACATCTCCGTGCCGCCCGGCAGGCGCAAGACCTTCAAGGTCGACACCTACCGCAAGGCCTTCGCCTATATCTTTGCCGGTTCGGGCACGTTCCGCGATGCCTCTACGCCGATTGGCGTGAAGGTGGAGAAGGAATTCAACGGCGAGGAACTGAACATCCGCGACATGAGCGGCAACCGAACGCTTGTCGTCTTCGACACGGGCGATGAAGTGACCGTTCAGGCGGGCGAACAGGGTATCCGCTTCCTGCTGGTTTCCGGCAAACCGATCGAGGAGCCGGTCGCCTGGCATGGGCCGATCGTGATGAACAGCCAAGAGGAGCTGATGCAGGCCTTCAAGGAGTTGCAGACCGGCAAGTTCATCAAGGAAGGTGCTGTGTTTGCGTGACGTCTCCCCTCACACTTCGTCATGCCGGACTTGATCCGGCATCCAGCCAGCCCGCGTCTGCGGGCTGAAAGGACTCATTGCATAGAGTCTTCCGCGCGATGGACATCGCGCACTGGATCCCGGATCAAGTCCGGGATGACGGATGAGAGGATGCGATTCCTGCCTCAAAACAAAAAACCGCCCAACGCGAACCGGGCGGTTTTTGTTTGTCACGACTGAACGTCGGCTTATGCCGCTTCCTTCGGGGCCATCGCGCCCGTCATCAGCGCCACGGCATCCGACATCGTGTATTCCTTCGGATTGATCACCGTGAGGCGCTTGCCGAGGCGATGGATGTGGATGCGGTCGGCCACTTCGAACACATGGGGCATGTTGTGCGAGATGAGCACGATCGGCAGGCCGCGCGAGCGGACGTCGAGGATAAGCTCGAGAACGCGGCGCGATTCCTTCACACCCAGTGCGGCCGTCGGTTCGTCCATGATGACGACCTTCGAGCCAAAGGCTGCGGCGCGGGCCACGGCCACGCCCTGACGCTGGCCGCCCGAAAGCGTTTCCACCGCCTGGTTGATGTTCTGGATGGTCATCAGGCCAAGCTCAGAGAGCTTTTCGCGGGCGACGCGCTGCATTTCCTTGTGGTCGAGCAGGCGGAAGATGTCGCCGAGCGGACCCTTGCGGCGGATTTCGCGGCCGAGGAACATGTTGTCGGCAATCGACAGAGCCGGCGAGAGAGCGAGGTTCTGGTACACCGTTTCGATACCGGCCTCGCGGGCCTGCATCGGCGAGGTGAACTGCACCTTCTTGCCGTCCAGCTCGATTTCGCCCTCGTCCGGCGTCACGGCGCCCGAAAGCGCCTTGATGAGCGAGGACTTGCCGGCGCCATTATCCCCGATGACGGCGAGGATTTCGCCCGGATAGAGATCGAAATCTGCCTGATCGAGAGCGGTCACGCGACCGTAGCGCTTGACGAGACCGCGGGCCTTGAGAATGGGTTCCTGAGACATTAGCCAGCCACCTTTCTGATCCACTGGTCGACGGCAACAGCCGTGATGATGAGAACACCGGTCAGGAAGACCTTCCACTGCGGGTCTGCACCCATCATGTTCAGGCCCATCGAGACGACGCCGACGATCATGGCGCCGATCAGCGTGCCGAGGATCGAGCCGCGTCCGCCGAAGAGCGAGATGCCGCCGATCACGGCTGCGGTGATGGATTGCAGGTTATATTCGGTCACGGCCGAAGAGGGCGAGATCGAACCGTTACGGCCGATGGAAACCCAGGCGGCGAGTGCGGCGATGATGCCGGCGAGCATGTAGGTCGACATCAGCACGCGCTTGGTGCGAATGCCGGCGAGTTCCGCCGCATCCTTGTCGTCGCCGACGGCATAGAGATGCCGGCCCCAGGCAGTGTGGTTGAGTGCGATCCAGAGCCCGATGACGAGCAGCACCATGACGACCACGCCCAGCGTGAAGGCGGCGCCGCCGAGCTTGAAGGTCAACCCGAAGAAATGCAGGAATTCAGCATTGGCCGTGATGTCGGCGTCGCGGATCGTGGCGTTGTCCGAATAGATGAAGTTCGTCGCCATGACGATATACCAGGTGCCGAGCGTCACGATGAAGGGCGGCAATCGCATATAGGCGACCAGAAAGCCGTTCAGGAGACCCGCAAGCGCGCCGACGACGAAACCCGCCCCAATGGCGATGGGGGTCGGCAGCCCGTAGACGACGGCGCAATTGCCCATGATCACCGTCGAGATGACCATGACTACGCCAATCGACAGGTCGATGCCGGCAACCAGCACGACAAGCGTCTGGCCCGCACCCAGAATGCCGACGATGGCGATCTGCTGAAGGATCAGAGTCATCGTGTAGGCGGAGAAGAAGCGTTCGCCCTTCAGCACGCCGAAGATGATGATGGCCGCCACGAGAACGATGGCGGGAACCGCAGCCGGTGTCGAATGCAGGAAATGCTGCAATCGCTGGATGGGTGTATGTTGTTTGAAGCTGGCGACGTTCTTGTCGCTCTGCTCGATGACTTTTTCGAATTCCTGCATCGCTGCCATGGCGAATTATCCTCCCCTTTTTGTCCGGAGCTGTCTTCGCTTGTTATGGGAATGCACCACCTTTGCCTTCGGTAAAGACGAGTGGACGCCCTCTCTTTTCATCAGCAATTCCGGAAAGGCCAGCGTGACACACTTCTTAAGGAATTGCTTGATCTCTTTTCAGCCATCCCGCGCCTGCCGCCTTCAAGGCGGCCACGCGAGGATCGCTTCTATAAAAAAGGGCGGCCGGAACCGCCCTTTCGTCATTTCGTTGCGTTGTCGTCAAAGACCGGGCATCAGCCCCAGCACTTCGCCAGACCGTCCTTGACGCTGATCGAAGGAACGCCCTTGGCCGGCTTGTCGGTCACGAGGTTCACGCCGGTGTCGAAGAAGTTCTTGCCGTCGGTTGCCTTCGGCTTCGTGCCGTCCTTGGCAAACGCTGCAATGGCTTCGATGCCCTTGGAGGCCATCAGGAGCGGGTACTGCTGCGAGGTCGCGCCGATCTGGCCGTCCTGAACAGCCTTGACGCCCGGGCAACCGCCGTCGACCGACACGATCAGAACGTCCTTTTCCTTGCCGACAGCCTTGAGGGCCTGGTAGGCGCCGACAGCTGCCGGCTCGTTGATCGTGTGGATCACGTTGATGTCCGGATCCTTCTGGAGAAGGTTTTCCATGGCCGTGCGGCCGCCTTCTTCGTTACCGTTGGTCACGTCATGGCCGACGATGCGCTTGTCGTCTTCGTCGCCGATCTTGTTCGGGTCCTTCGGGTCGATGCCGAAGCCGATCATGAAGCCCTGGTCACGCAGAACGTCAACGGAGGGCTGCGACGGCGTCAGGTCGAGGAAGCCGACCTTGGCGGTTTTGACCTTGTCGCCGAGCGTTGCCTTCGCCCACTCGCCGATGAGCTTGCCGGCCTGCAGGTTGTCGGTTGCGAAGGTCATGTCGGCAGCGTCGATCGGCTCAAGCGGCGTGTCGAGCGCGATGACCAGAAGGCCGGCGTCGCGTGCCTTCTTGACCGAAGGAACGATAGCCTTCGTGTCGGAAGCGGTGATCAGGATACCCTTGGCGCCATCGGCGATGCAGGATTCGATGGCTGCAACCTGGCTTTCGCTATCGCCGTCGATCTTGCCGGCATAGGTCTTGAGGTTGACGCCGAGTTCCTTTGCCTTGGCCGTCGCGCCTTCCTTCATCTTGACGAAGAAGGGGTTCGTATCGGTCTTGGTGATCAGGCAGGCGGACGTACCGGCAGCCATGGCCGGCGCGCTGAATGCAACGCCGAGCGCCAGTGCGCCAACGGCAGCAGAAATCGTGAGCTTTTTCATATTGTTCCTCCCGAGAACAAAGGTGCCTTGCGGCAGTGTGATGGCCTCCCAGCCATAAAGTGGTCCCGCAGGAGGCCTGGCCGATCCATGGGCGGGATGGTCATATCAAAACGTCAAAAAAAGCGCTTGTCAATAAATAAATCGAATTGAATTATTAAAAAATATCTGGCAGGCTTGAAAAAGCTGATTATGCCAACGGGAGGAGGCATCGGCATGTCGAATCAAAGAGCACCAGAACCGGGTGACGGCGAACCCGCGCGGATTGTGATCCCCTCCGGGGGCGCAAATCAGGTGCGTGTGAGAGCCTATAACGAAAGGCTTGTCCTGTCACTCGTGCGAAGTCATGAGGCCTTGTCCAAGGCCGATATCGCGCGCGCCTCGGGCCTGTCGGCGCAGACCGTGTCGGTCATCATGCGCGCACTCGAGAAGGACGGGCTGCTGATCAAGGGCGAGCCCGTGCGGGGCAAGGTCGGCCAGCCCTCCGTGCCGATGTCGCTCCATGCGGAAGGCGTTTTTGCCTTCGGGCTCAAGATCGGCCGCCGGAGCGCCGACATGATCCTCATGGATTTCGTCGGTGGCGTGCGCGCCAAGCTCAGGCGCATCTATGCCTATCCGACACCCCGAGAAATACTGGCTTTCGTGAAGGAGAGCCTCGACTCGCTCGAGGCGTCCATGACGCCGCTACAGCTTTCGCGGCTGGCCGGCCTTGGTGTCGCGACGCCGTTCGAGCTGTGGAACTGGGCAGACAATGTCGGCGCGCCGCAGGGTGAAATGGATGCTTGGCGCGATTTCGACCTGCGTGCTGAAATCCAGGAGCTGACGCAATATCCCGTCTATCTCCAGAACGACGCGACAAGCGCCTGCGGTGCCGAGTTGATGTTCGGTCAAGGCAAGACCTATACGGACTATGTCTATTACTTCATCGGCACCTTCATCGGCGGCGGCATCGTGCTCAATTCCTCCGTCTTTACCGGAAGGACAGGCACTGCGGGCGCGATCGGCCCGCTTCCGGTTCGCGACGAGAACGGCAAGCCCCGCCAGTTGATCGACGTCGCATCGATCTTCGTACTCGAAAACCTGATGAAGGAGCGCGGCATCGATTCGCGACCGCTGTGGTATTCCGCATCGGGCTGGACCGATTGGGGTGAGCCACTCGATCGATGGATCTCGGCGAGCGCCGAGGCGCTTGCACAGGCGATCATCGCGGCCGCGTCCATTATCGATTTTCCGGCAGCCATCATCGACGGCGGCTTCCCCGACTGGGTGCGCACGCGGCTCGTGGCGGCGACACGCGCCGCGCTGGAACGCTACGACCTGCAGGGGATCATCGTCCCCGATATCATCGAGGGCAAGGTCGGCGACCAGGCCCGCGCCATAGGTGCTGCCAGCCTGCCGCTCTTTGCCCGCTATCTCACCGACCAGAATGTTTTGTTCAAGGAGTTGTCCAGTGCTGAAGGGGATTGATCCCATCCTGAGTCCGGAATTGTTGTTCACGCTGCGCGCGATGGGCCACACGGACGAAATCGCCATCGTTGATGGCAATTATCCGGGGTTAGAACATGCGCGCCGTCTGGTGCGGACCGACGGTCATGGCGTCATCGCGGTCCTGAACGCCATTCTTTCCGTCATGCCGGTCGATGATTTCGTGCCAGAGGCCATTTTCCGCGCCATTCCGCGCGGCGACATGGAGGCGCTCGATCCGGTGCATGAGGAAATGGTCGCCTGCTGCGCGCGCCATGAACCGAAGCAAAAGGTCATGCCGTTGGCGCCCGCCGATTTTTATAATCGCGTGCGCGCTGCGCACACGGTCGTGCAGACCAGCGAGCCGCGCCTCTACGGCAACATCATCCTGCGCAAGGGCGTCATCTATCCCTGATCGATCGGCGGCATGACCGCCTCGAAAATGAAAATGCCCGGGTTAACCCGGGCATTTTGCATTTCAGGGCCGCTCGGCGTCACGCAGCATAGGCGTGACGCTCTTCCTGATTGAGGCGGAACTGGCTGACCAGCTGCATCAGGTGGTCGCCCTCGTGGGCAAGCTGCTGCGACATGGCGTTGGCCTCTTCCACCATCGCGGCGTTCGCCTGGGTCATCTGGTCCATCTGGTTGACGGCCGTGTTGACCTCCTGCAGGCCTGCGGACTGGTCCTGCGCCGCCTGGGCAATCATTTTCACATGCTCGTAGAGCTGCGCGATGCGGGTGGAGATATTCCCGAGTGCCTCGCCGGTGCGCTGCACATGATGAACGCCGGTCGACACTTCGCGGGTTGCCGTATCGATCAGGCTCTTGATCTCATTGGCAGCACCTGCAGAGCGCTGGGCGAGTTCACGGACTTCCTGCGCCACGACCGCAAAGCCCTTGCCGGCTTCCCCAGCGCGCGCGGCTTCGATACCTGCGTTGAGCGCCAGAAGGTTGGTCTGGAAGGCAATGTCCTCGATCACATCGATGATCTGCTCGATCTTGCGCGAGGCATCCTCGATCCGGGTCATCGAATCCACGGCGTCTGCGACGATTGCGGAAGAGGCCTCGGCATTCTTTCGGGTGTCGCTGACGATCGCATTCGCCTCGCCTGCCCTGCCCGCCGTCTGGCGAACCGTCACGGTGATCTGGTCCACGGCAGCGGCCGTCTGTTCGAGGGAGGCTGCCTGGGATTCCGTGCGGCGCGACAGTTCGTCGGCGGAAGAGCGCATGGCGTTGCCATTGGCCTGAATGTTGTAGGCATCCTGCCGGATCTGCGCGAGCGTCTCGTTCAGTCGTTCCACAGAGCCATTGAAATCCTGGCGCAACTGGTCGAGGCCACCGCTGAAGGGGGTGGAGATGGAGCAGGTCAGATCACCATCGGACAGCTGGCGCAGCGACTGGGCGAGCTGACGGACGGCGAAGTCTATCTGCTCCTGGTTTGCCTGTTTTTCCGTATCGTTGCGCAGGCGCTCGGCTTCGGCGGCCAGACGCTGCTCTTCACTCAGGCTCTCCACCCGCAGCTTCTCGATCGCATTGGCCTTGAAGATGCCAAGGGCGCGGGCCATGTCGCCGATTTCATCGCGGCGCTTGTCGCCCTGAATGGCCGTGTCGAGCACGCCTTCCGCGAGGCGGCGCATGGCGGAGGTGATCTGCGCGATCGGATGCCGGAAAATCAGGATGAGACCGATGCCGGCGAGGATCGCAATGATGATGCCGGCGACAACCACGCCGATGGAGATGCTGCTGGCGGAGGTGCTTTCGGCCTTGGCGGCGTCCTTCTGCTGGTCGGCAAATTGCGACAGCAGGCTCCAGGTCTGGTCGATCTGCGCAGCGGCGGCGGAAAATTCCGTGTTCTTGCGGTTGAAGATATCGAGAAGTGCCTGGGCGCTGTCGGAGAACTTTGCGAGCGTCGCCTTCACACCGTCGTCCAACGCCTTCAACGCCGCGTCATCCGTGGCCGTAGCCGCAATATCGTCGAGCGTCTTGCCGAAGAGGTAGATGTCGGACTGTGTGGAGGCCAGCTGCTCCTTGGTGGGCGCAGCGGTCAGCTTTGCAATGCCGATATCGATATTGCTACGCGTGGCCGTCAGCGCCCCGATCTTGCGGTTCATCGTATTGGCGAGCGAGATCGACTTGTCGGTGCTCGTCAGATCGACGACTGCGCTGTGCATCATATCGCCGGCGATCTTGGTCACCTTGCTGGACAAGAGCAGAAGGTCCGTGGCCGCCGAGCTTACATCACCGGCGCCCGCTGCATTATCCTCCTTGAGCTTCTTCAGTGCCGCATTGATCTTGCCAGCGACGTCCTTCTGCTCGGGCGGCAGCATAGCCATCAATCCATTCAGCTCGGTATCAGCGCGAAGCGCGTCGATGAGCGAGACGCGGGCGGGCACATCCGGGGCTGAATTCAGCTTGGTCAGAAGGGTCGATATCTTCTTGGCCTGAGCATCGACATCAACGCTCGCCTTCAGAATGGTTTTTTGGGCATTCTGAAGGCGGGTGGCGTCGGCAACCAGTTTGAAAACTGCCTTGGAAGCCGCACTCTGGACGTCGCTCATCGCCTGGAAATATTGAGAGATGTCCGCAAGAACGCCGGTCCGTTGCTGTTCGAGCTTCCAGAGCCTGTCGTTGTTTTCGGCAATCTTGTCCGTCTGGGCCAGCGCCTGATCGAGAAGGGAGACATCCGTCTCTCCCTTCAACGTCGCGATCACGTCCGCCAGGCGAGCCTTCTGCTGGGCGACATCGGAGGCGGCCTTGTCGAAATTGGCCTTTTCCGGCTCGCGCAGGAAGCCGCTGATGCTGGCAAAGACCTGCTTGTAACCGTTCATGGACTGAAGCACGACGCTGGAAATTTCGATGCGTCCGCGCAGGATCTGATTGGAATAAAGACTGACCACGCCCACCAGCAGGATGCTGAGGACGAATGGTGTGACCATGAGGAAAATCTTCGTCTGTATCCTGAAGCGCGAAAGAAGGGCGTCGATATTCATTGGCAGTGTCCACAAAAAGGAGCTTGTCGTCAGATGGGACAGTAAGCGGAAGCGGTAAGCGATCTGTTAAGGTTACCCGCGAATTCCATTGGAAGGAGGTAAGAAGCGAGGTTCCCGCCGTAACCGCCGCTCCCTCGCGCTGGCGGCATGGTGAAGTCTTCAGAACCCGCGGTCGCCGGCGTGATCACCTTTGCGTTGCGGAACGAGACGGGCGCAGCTTTCCAGCCTGCGCGTAGGGGAATGCTCAACGCATCCTCGCCCGGCCATCAGCACGCATGAAAACAGAGATTTCGGGCCGCTTCGACTCTATACGTTCGACGAGGGTCAATGCTCAGCCGCGCGCCTGGCGCCGGCGAATGCTCTCGATCACCGTGAGCACAAAGACTTCCGCAGCGATGCCGACATTGAAAAGCACCACCGACTGAACCAGAAGCAGCCATTTCGCCGCGCCTCCCGACATCAGCACCGCAGCGCCGAAGGCGGCAAAAATAAAGGCCGATATGAGGGCGTAGGCGACGGCCGAACGCAACTGGACGGCAATCAATCCCAAAGCGATGGATGTCGCGGAAATCACTGCCATCTCCTCTCGAGCCAAACTTCTTCTATGGCTTGAACTTAAGGTCTAGCCTTGAAGAAATGCCTAACGACTCCTCCGGTTCGTATTCGCGCATTGTCGCACTATGGCACCAGCGCAAGACGTGACCGCTCCCTGAAACAATTCTGTCCCATCACGCTTGCGCCTGCCATTCGCAGATCAGACTAACCCAATCAGAGCGTTTGCCGTGGTTCCCGTCGCAGCGACCTTCGTAACCCGAAGAGGCAGAAGCGTGCCTGCCGGCATATTGGCAAACGTGACCACCGCGCCTGACTGAAGCGTCGCCACGAGATCGCCACCCGCGCCGCAATAAATGGCGCGTGTCGTTTCGGTGAGATTTGCACTGTCGCTCGGAACGATCGAAAATGCGTGGATCGCCGGTCCCGTGAGGGAGGGCGCATTGTCTGAAAACCGGTCTGCCATGTTGAAGCCTTTCCTGTTCTGCATGAAAGACCTCTATTGTGACTGCACGGGCCAGGGCGGGGAAAACGAGAGACGGCCGGCAGGTAGGACGGCCGGCGGGTGATTTTGCAAACCTCTGGAAAATATGGCCCTATTCCAACGGGAGGGGTCCGATCCCGCGCTTTCTTGCTTATTCCGTTCCCCCTCTTTCCCCGTTGAAACCCGCCGCGCGTGCTTTTCGAGGCCGGCCCGGGCGTGCTATTCCTCGTTCCCATGACCAATCTCTTCGACCCCGATTCGGCCACCAATCTCTACGAATATTCGGTCTCGGAACTGTCCGGATCGATCAAGCGCACGGTCGAGAACGCGTTCGATCATGTGCGTCTGCGCGGCGAGATTTCCGGTTATCGCGGCCCGCACTCGTCCGGCCACGCCTATTTCAGCCTGAAGGATGACCGCGCCCGGATCGACGCCGTCATCTGGAAGGGCAGCTTTTCCAAGCTCCGCTTCCGGCCGGAAGAGGGCATGGAAGTGATTGCGACGGGCAAGGTCACGACCTTCCCAGGCTCATCGAAATACCAGATTGTCATCGAAAATCTCGAGCCCGCCGGCGCGGGCGCGCTGATGGCGCTGATCGAGGAGCGCAAGCGCAAGCTGGCGGCCGAGGGCCTGTTCGACGAGGGGCGCAAGCAGCTGCTGCCCTTCATGCCGAGGGTAATCGGCGTCGTGACCTCGCCAACGGGCGCGGTCATCCGCGACATCCTGCACCGGATTTCCGACCGCTTCCCCGTCCATGTCATCGTCTGGCCGGTAAAGGTACAGGGCGAAGGCTCTGGCGACGAGGTAGCGAATGCCATTCGCGGTTTCAATGCGCTGGAAGACGGCGGCCCGCTCGCAAGGCCGGATCTTCTGATCGTGGCCCGCGGCGGCGGATCGCTTGAAGACCTCTGGAGCTTCAACGACGAAGCAGTCGTCCGTGCGGCGGCCGAGGGCGAGATTCCGCTGATCTCGGCAGTCGGCCACGAGACCGACTGGACGCTCATCGACTACGCAGCGGATGTCCGCGCGCCGACGCCAACGGGCGCGGCTGAAATGGCGGTGCCGGTGAAGGCGGATCTGGAAGCGCAAGTCGCGACGCTGTCGGCGCGGCTGAAGGCTGCCGTGACCCGGCAAATGGAGGCGAACCGGCAGTCCGTGCGCGCCCTCGTTCGTGCCCTGCCCTCGCTCGACCAGGTACTGGCGCTGCCGCAGCAGCGGCTCGACCGCGCAGCCTCCAGTCTGGGCCGAGGGCTGGAACTCAACACACTGAACAAGCGCCGCGCCTTCGACACCGCCGCCGGCAAATTGCGCCCGGACATGCTGGCGAGCCGTATTGCGGAGCGCCGCCAGATGCTGGAGCAGCGCATGGCGCGGGCCGAGCGCTCGGTTGAGCGGCTTGTCGACCGCAGCCGGTCGCGGGTTAACCGCGCAGACGCAGCATTGGCAAGTCTTCCGGGCAGGCTCGCCCATGAAATCGGCCGCTCAGGCGACCGCCTGAAAGGTCTTGCACTGCGCGCTGATACGGCACTCGGAACCCGGCTTTCACGCGAGCGCTCGGCGCTTGCCGCGCATGAGCGGATGCTGCTCTCGCTGTCGTACAAGAATGTGCTGAAGCGCGGTTACGCGGTAATCCGCGACGAGACCGATGCGGTCCTGTCTTCTGCAGGCGCTGTTTCCGAGGGTCAGGCGCTTTCGATCGAGTTTGCCGATGGCCGGGTTTCGGCCACAGCCGGGGACGGCGGCCACGTGACATCGCGGCTCAGGAAAAGCGAAAAGCCCGCCCCGGCGAAAAAGCCGGAGCAAGGCTCTCTGTTCTGACCGAGAAATCGCGAGATCAGATGCGTCCCATCAATAGCAGGATGATGACGATCACCACGATCAGGCCGATACCGCCCGAGGGGCCATAACCCCAGCCGCGCGAATAAGGCCAGCTCGGAATGGCACCGAGCAGCAGCAGAATCAGGATGATCAGCAGGATTGTACCCATCTCGAAACTCCTCTCCGAAACTTTGGCGGAAGGAGAACGAGTGTTCGCTGGCGAGCCTTCCGCGGGAAGAAGAAGGTCTTCTTCCTTGCGGGGGTTCTAACGCGATCACATGCTAAAATGTTCCGGGTACGGCACCCCGTACCCGAATAGACGCCTCCGGCGTCAAACGCTGGCGTTGTAAGCAGCGATTGCCGCCATGTTGACGATGTCGCTATCCTTGGCGCCGATGGGGACAATCTGCACGGACTTCTCAAGCCCCACCAGGATCGGGCCGATCACTGTCGAGCCGCCCAGCTCCTGCAACATCTTGGTCGAGATCGAGGCCGAGTGAAAGGCCGGCATGACGAGGACGTTGGCGGTCCCGGAGAGACGGCAGAACGGATATTGCTCCATCACCTTCGGGTTCAGCGCCACATCGGCGGCCATCTCGCCGTCATATTCGAAATCGACCCGGCGTCGATCAAGGATCTTCACGGCCTCGATGACACGATCCGACCGCTCGCCGGACGGGTGGCCGAAGGTGGAATAGGCGAGCATCGCCACGCGCGGTTCATAACCCAGTCGCCGGGCAATGCCGGCAGCTTCCTCCGCGATATCGGCGAGCTGCTCCGAATTCGGCATGTCGTGAACGGCGGTGTCGGCAACCAGAACCGTACGGCCACGGGCCAGCACGATGGAAACGCCGATCATGCGATGGCCGCTTCTCACGTCGATGCAGCGCTTCACGTCTTCGAGCACGGTCGAATAGTTGCGCGTCGTGCCGGAGACCATGCCGTCGGCATCGCCGAGCGCCACCATGCAGGCGGCGAAGTGGTTGCGGTCATTGTTGATGAGGCGCTGAACGTCGCGATAGAGATAGCCCTGCCGCTGGAGGCGCGCATAGAGATAGTCCGTATAGGCCTCGTTGCGTGTCGAAAGCCGTGCATTGACGATCTCGATGCCGGGGCGGTTGAGATCGACGCCCGCCTTTTCCGCCGTCTCGCGCATCTGCTCTTCGCGGCCGAGCAGAATGGCAGTGCCAAGCTGCTGGTTCACATAGGAAAGCGCGGCGCGCATGACCTGTTCTTCCTCGCCCTCGGCAAAGACCACGCGCTTCGGGTTGCGGCGGACATATTGATAGAGCCGCTGCAAGGTCGAGGCGATGGGGTCGCGCCGCGCGTTCAGTTCGCGGGCGTAAGCCTCCAGATCGAGGATCGGCTTGCGCGCCACCCCGGATTCCATCGCGGCCTTGGCGACCGCCACCGGGATCGCCGAGATGAGGCGCGGGTCGAACGGCACGGGGATGATATATTGAGGTCCGAAACGCGGCCGGTTGCCCTGGTAGGCGGCGGCCACATCATCCGGCACGTCGGCTCGGGCGAGATCGGCCAGCGCATTGGCGGCCGCGATCTTCATGTCGTCGTTGATCGTGGAGGCGCGCACGTCGAGCGCGCCGCGGAAAATGTAAGGGAAGCCCAGAACGTTGTTGACCTGGTTTGGATAGTCGGAGCGACCCGTCGCCACGATGGCATCGCCGCGCAGGCGCGCCACATCTTCCGGGGCGATTTCCGGATCGGGGTTGGCCATCGCGAAGATGATCGGATTGGGCGCCATCGAAAGCACCATCTCGTCCGTCAGCGCGCCCTTACTGGACAGGCCAAAGAAGACATCCGCGCCGACCATGGCTTCTTTCAGCGAGCGGCGGTCGGTCTTGATCGCATGCGCCGACTTCCACTGGTTCATGCCCTCGGTGCGGCCCTGATAGATCACACCCTTGGTGTCGCAGAGGGTGACGTTTTCGGGGGAAAAACCCATGGACTTGATGAGTTCGATACAGGCAATCGCCGCAGCGCCCGCGCCATTGCAGACGAGTTTCGTCGTCTTGAAGTCGCGCCCGGTCAGCGCCAGCGCGTTGATGAGGCCGGCGGCGGCGATGATGGCGGTGCCGTGCTGGTCGTCATGGAAGACCGGGATATCCATGATCTCGCGCAGCCGCTGCTCGATGATGAAGCATTCCGGCGCCTTGATGTCTTCCAGATTGATGCCGCCGAAGGAGGGCCCGAGGAAGCGCACGCAATTGATGAACTCGTCCGGGTCCTCCGTGTCGACTTCGAGGTCGATGGAATCGACATCGGCGAAGCGCTTGAAGAGGACGGACTTGCCTTCCATGACCGGCTTCGACGCCAGCGCGCCGAGATTGCCGAGGCCGAGGATGGCCGTGCCGTTCGAAATGACGGCGACCATGTTGCCGCGCGTCGTGTAATCATAGGCGCGTGAAGGATCGTCGGCGATGGCCTTGACCGGCACGGCAACGCCCGGCGAATAGGCAAGCGACAGGTCGCGCTGCGTCGCCATGGGTTTGGTCGGTGCGATTTCGAGCTTGCCGGGGCGTCCGCGCGCGTGAAAATCGAGCGCTTCCTGTTCCGTGACGGACGCGAGATTGCGCGTGCCCTTATCCTTGCTCTTATCGTTGCCGGCCATGTTTCCTCACCTTTTTACACGGGCGGCCTTGTGGCCCCCTCTTCATTATCCTTTATAGTTCGCCGACCCGACTTCAGATCTCTAGACCAACCCTCCTACCATGGTGGCCATCATTTCCGATCATCGTCAAACCGTGCTCACCGCAGAGTTACTGGCATCGGAGGAGAGCCGTCAATCGGCCACGCCGATGATGGAGCAATATATCGAGATCAAGGCCAACAATCCGGGCTCCTTGCTTTTCTACCGGATGGGCGACTTTTACGAGCTGTTCTTCGAGGACGCCGTGGACGCTTCGCGGGCGCTTGGCATCACGCTGACCAAGCGTGGCCAGCACATGGGCCTCGACATTCCGATGTGCGGCGTGCCGATCCATGCGGCCGACGATTACCTGCAGAAACTGATCTCGCTCGGCTTCCGCGTCGCCGTCTGCGAGCAGGTGGAAGACCCGGCGGAAGCGAAGAAGCGCGGCTCGAAATCCGTCGTGCGCCGCGATGTCATCCGCCTCGTGACGCCCGGCACGCTGACCGAGGAAAAGCTGCTTTCGCCGTCGGAGTCCAACTATCTGATGGCGCTCGCCCGCATCAAGGGTGGGTCAGAGCCGGCTTACGCGATCGCATGGATCGATATCTCGACCGGCGTCTTTCGCCTTGCCGAAACGGCGCGCGAGCGCATGCTGGCAGATATTCTCCGCATCGATCCAAAGGAACTGATCCTCGCCGATCAGGTCTTCCACGATCCGGACCTTCGCCCGGTCATGGATGTGCTCGGGCGCACGGCCGTCCCGCAGCCACAGGTGCTTTTCGACAGCGCGACCGCCGAGAACCGCCTCGCCCGCTATTTCGATGTCGGCACGCTCGACGGGTTCGGCACCTTCACCCGCGCCGAGATTGCCGCTGCTGCCGCAGCGGTCGCCTATGTCGAGAAGACACAGATCGATGCGCGCCCGCCACTCGGCCGGCCGGAGCGCGAAAGCACCGCCTCGACCCTCTTTATCGACCCGGCCACCCGCGCCAATCTCGAGCTTGCCCGCACGCTTTCCGGCAGCCGCGATGGCTCGCTGCTGAAATCCATCGACCGCACCGTCACAGGTGGCGGGGCGCGGCTGCTGGCCGAACGGCTGATGTCGCCGCTGACCGATCCGGATGCGATCAACATGCGGCTCGACAGCGTCGCCTGGCTGATGGACGCCACGGTGCTGACGGACGATCTGCGCGACGATCTCAAGCATGCACCGGACATGACGCGCGCGCTGTCTCGTCTGGCGCTCGGGCGCGGCGGCCCGCGCGATCTCGGTGCGTTGAGGCAAGGCTTGCAGGCCTCGCGCATGATCGCCGCCCGGCTGGAGCGCGAAATCCTGCCGCCTGAGCTTTTGGATGCGCAGAACGCCCTTCAGGAACTGCCCGTCAATCTTGCTGCTGAACTGGAAGCCGTGCTGGGCGACGAACTCCCGCTTCTGAAACGCGATGGCGGCTTCGTCCGCGCCGGCGCGATTGCCGAACTCGATGAGGTTCGGGCGCTGCGCGACCAGTCGCGGCAGGTGATCGCCGGTCTTCAACTCGACTATATCGAGGAAACCGGCATCAAGTCGCTGAAGATCAAGTACAACAATGTACTCGGCTATTTTATCGAAGTGACAGCCGGCAATGCCGGTGCGATGACGGACACGAACGAGGGCCGCGCCCGCTTCATCCATCGCCAGACCATGGCCAATGCCATGCGCTTCACCACGACCGAACTTGCGGAACTCGAAAGCAAGATCGCCAATGCCGCCGACCGCGCGCTCACGATGGAGCTTGAGGCCTTCGACAAGTTGACGACCCTCGTCGTCTCGCATGCCGAAGCGATCAAGGCGGCGGCGCGGGCCCTCTCGATTATCGACGTTTCCGCCGGGCTTGCCACGCTTGCCGGCGAACAGGGCTATTGCCGGCCCATGGTGGATGACAGCAATGCCTTCGCCATCGTCGCCGGCCGCCATCCGGTCGTCGAGCAGGCGCTGCGCCGGCAGTCGGCGGAGCCTTTTGTCGCCAATGATTGCGATCTCTCTCCGCCGAAGGGCGCTAAGGATGGGGCGATCTGGCTGCTGACCGGCCCCAACATGGGCGGTAAGTCGACCTTTCTCCGGCAGGCGGCGCTGATTGCCATCATGGCGCAGATGGGCTCCTTCGTGCCCGCAGGTTCTGCCCGCATCGGCGTGGTCGACCGGCTTTTCTCCCGCGTCGGTGCCTCCGATGATCTGGCGCGCGGCCGCTCGACCTTCATGGTCGAGATGGTCGAAACGGCGGCGATCCTCAATCAGGCGACCGAGCGCTCGCTGGTGATCCTCGACGAAATCGGGCGCGGCACCGCGACCTTCGACGGTCTTTCCATTGCCTGGGCGGCGGTCGAGCACCTGCATGAGGTCAACCGCTGCCGTGGCCTCTTCGCCACGCATTTCCACGAGCTGACGGTTCTCTCCGAAAAGCTCGGCCGCCTTTCCAATGCGACGATGAAGGTGCGCGAATGGAAGGGCGAGGTCATCTTCCTGCATGAAGCGGGGCCGGGTGCGGCAGACCGCTCCTATGGCATCCAGGTCGCCCGTCTTGCCGGCCTGCCCGCCGCCGTGGTCGCTCGCGCCAAGGACGTGCTGGCGCGGCTCGAAGACACCGCGCGAAAATCGCCTGCCAGCCAGCTGATCGATGACCTGCCGCTCTTCAAGGTTGCTGCCAAGCAGGTCGAGGAGAGCCGGCACGCGGGTCCGTCCAAGGTCGAGGAGACGTTGGCCGCGCTCGACCTCGATGATATGACGCCGCGCGAGGCGCTCGAAGCGCTGTACGCGTTGAAGAAAGAACTTCGCAAGGCTTGAGCGTTATACCTGTCACTTCGACATAAAAGCGCCTATAGAGCCGGCTGAATCGTCAGTTGCTTCGCGCGAAACAGGGAATCAACGCTGCAATGGATGTCCGCAATCCGGAACATGCCGATCTTCTCGACTGGAAGGCCCTGAAGTCGCAATGCGATTTCATCGCGAGCCGCCAGGCCGAAAACGCGGCCGCGACCCGCACCGCTCTTCTGGCTGCCATCAAGGAAGCCAATGCCAAGGGCCGCGCCCGCGCCGAAGAACTGCTGATGGCCGATGGCGGCGGACTTGCCTGCGCCATGCGGATTTCCCGTCTGCAGGACCATATCATCACCATCCTGCACGATTTCGCGCTGAACCACGTTTTCAACGCCTCGAACACGCCGGAAGCCTCGCGGCTTGGCGTCGCCGCCGTCGGTGGCTACGGACGCGGCACGCTGGCGCCGGGCTCGGATATCGACCTTCTCTTCCTGCTGCCCGCCAAGAAGCCCGCCTGGGTCGAGCCGGCGATCGAATTCATTCTCTATATCCTTTGGGACATGGGCCTGAAGGTCGGCCATGCGACACGCACGGTGGAAGAGTGCATTCGCCTGTCCAAGACCGACATGACGATCCGCACCGCGATCCTCGAGGCACGCTATATCTGTGGCCAGCGGGCTCTACTGGGCGAGCTTGAAACCCGCTTCGACAACGAAGTGGTACGCAATTCCGGGCCGCAATTCATTGCCGCAAAGCTTGCCGAACGCGACGAGCGCCACCGCAAGAGCGGCGACACGCGCTATCTGGTTGAGCCCAACGTCAAGGAAGGCAAGGGCGGGCTTCGCGACCTGCACACGCTGTTCTGGATCTCGAAATATTATTATCGCGTGCGCAACACCGAGGATCTGGTGAAGCTCGGCGTGCTGTCGCGCTCGGAATTCCGGCTGTTCGAGAAATGCGACGATTTCCTCTGGGCCGTGCGCTGCCACATGCATTTCCTGACGGGGAAAAGCGAGGAACGCCTCTCCTTCGATATCCAGCCGGATATCGCCCGCCGCCTCGACTACCATGACCGGCCTGGCCTGACCGCCGTCGAGCGTTTCATGAAGCATTACTTCTGGATGGCGAAGAATGTCGGCGATCTGACGCGCATTCTCTGCGCGACTCTGGAAGAGCAGCAGGCCAAGGATGCGCCGGGCCTGACCAATGTCATCAGCCGCTTCGCCAACCGTCCGCGCAAGATTGCCGGCTCGCCGCAATTCGTCGAGGATCGCGGCCGCATCGCGCTTGCCAGTCCCGATGTCTTCAGGGAAGACCCGGTGAACCTCCTCCGCTTTTTCCATGTCGCGGAAATGAAGGAGCTGGAATATCACCCGGATGCGCTCAGCCGCATCACCCGCTCTCTGTCGCTGATCGACAACGGCTTGCGCGACAACGAGGCCGCCAACGCGATCTTTCTGTCGATCCTCACCTCGCACAAGAACCCGGCGATGACGCTGCGGCGCATGAATGAGGCTGGCGTGCTCGGCCGCTTCCTGCCCGAGTTCGGCAAGATCGTCTCGATGATGCAGTTCAACATGTATCACCATTATACGGTGGACGAGCATCTGCTGCGCACGGTCGAGACTGTGGCCTCCATCGAGGCGGGGCGCGACAAGGATATCAATCCGCTTGCGGTTTCGCTCTTTCCGTCCATCGAGGATCGACCTGTCATCTATGTGGCGGCCCTGCTCCACGATGTCGCCAAGGGACGACCGGAAGATCATTCGACCGCCGGGGCCAAGGTCGCCCGCAAGCTCTGCCCGCGTCTCGGCATGACGCCGAAGCAGACGGAACTCGTCGCCTGGCTGATCGAGGAACATCTGACGATGTCGATGGTGGCGCAGACGCGCGACCTCAACGACCGCAAGACGATCATGGACTTTGCCGAGCGCGTCCAGTCGCTCGAACGCCTGCGCCTTCTCCTCATCCTCACCGTCGCCGATATCCGCGCAGTCGGGCCCGGGGTCTGGAACGGCTGGAAGGGCCAGTTGCTGCGCACGCTTTACTACGAAACGGAGCTGCAGCTGACCGGCGGCTTCTCGGAAGTCTCTCGCAAGGAGCGCGCCGCCGCCGCCCGTATCCGTCTCGCCGAAGCGCTGGATGGCTGGAGCCAGAAGGATCGCAAGACCTATTCCAAGCTCCATTACGAGCCCTACCTCCTCAGCGTCTCGCTGGAAGACCAGATCCGTCACGCCGGCTTCATCCGGGATGCAGACAAGGCCGGCAAGGCGCTTGCGACCATGGTGCGCACGCGCTCCTTCCATTCGATCACCGAGATCACGGTTCTGGCGCCTGACCATCCCCGACTGCTTGCGATCATCACCGGATCCTGCGCGGCGGCCGGGGCGAACATTGCCGACGCGAACATCTTCACGACCGCCGACGGCCGCGGGCTCGACACGATCATGATCAACCGCGAGTTCAAGAACGACGAGGACGAGATCCGTCGTGCCACCTCCATCGGCAAGTTGATCGAGGATGTTCTGGCCGGCCAGAAACGCGTCCCCGAAGTGATTGCGATCCGCCACAAGGGCAAGAAGCGCAATACCGCATTCACGATCGCACCCGCCGTCACGATGTCCAATACGCTGTCCAACAAGTTCACCGTGCTGGAACTGGAATGCCTCGACCGGCCGGGCCTGCTGTACGAAATCACCTCGGTGCTGTCCGACCTTTCTCTCGACATTGCCTCCGCCCACATCACGACATTCGGTGAAAAGGTCATCGATACGTTCTACGTGACCGACCTTGTGGGACAGAAGGTCACCAACGAGAACCGCCAGGCCAATATCACGGCCCGTGTGAAGGCGGTTCTGGCGGAACAGGAAGACGAAGCCCGCAGCGGCATGCCCTCCGGCATCATTGCTCCGCCGCCGATCCGCGGGGTCAAGAAGTCGAGACCCGGCGCATGAGCCTTTTCAAGAAATTCGTCACGG
This sequence comes from Hyphomicrobiales bacterium, assembly GCA_900466575.1. Classification (GTDB taxonomy): domain Bacteria; phylum Pseudomonadota; class Alphaproteobacteria; order Rhizobiales; family Rhizobiaceae; genus Ensifer_A. The sequence continues at coordinate 76,797 of UBMP01000024.1, forward strand.
TGGGCGGTGGTACGCTCGGCAGCCGTCTCATGGGTTTTGCTCGCGAAACGCTGATGGCGGCGGCGCTCGGCACCGGCCCGATGGCCGAAGCCTTCTATGCCGCCTTCAAGCTTCCGAACCTCTTCCGCCGGCTCTTTGCGGAGGGTGCGTTCAATGCCGCCTTCGTGCCGCTTTTCGCCAAGGAAATCGAGGCGGGCGGCATTGACGGGGCCAAGCGCTTCTCCGAAGAGGTCTTCGGCGTTCTCTTCACCGTTCTCCTCGCTCTGACCGTGGTCATGGAACTTGCCATGCCGCTGCTGATGCGAACGATCATCGCGCCGGGCTTCGAGGGCGACAAATATGATATCACCGTGCGTCTCGCGGTGATCATGTTCCCCTATCTCGCCTGCATGTCGCTGACCGCGATGCTGTCGGGCATGCTGAATTCGCTACACCATTATCTCGCTGCAGCCATCGCGCCCATCTTCTTCAACGTTGCGATGATTGCGGCGTTGGCCTACGGCATCTGGATCAAGGCGGATGCGGTCTCCATCGCCTACTATCTTTCTTATGCAGTTCTGGTCGCGGGCATCCTGCAGATGCTGGTCCTTTACGTCGGCGTACGCCACGCCGGCATGTCGATCGCCTTTCGCCGTCCGCATATCACGCCAAACGTCAAGCGCCTGCTCCTGCTGGCGCTGCCGGCCGCCGTCACCGGGGGTGTCACGCAGATCAACCTGATCATCGGCCAGGCTGTCGCCTCCATGAAAGATGGAGCCATTGCCTCGCTGCAATATGCCGACCGGATCTATCAACTGCCGCTCGGCGTCGTCGGTGTCGCTGTCGGTGTCGTGCTCCTGCCGGAACTCGCCCGCGCGCTGAAGAGCGGCCACATGGTCGAGGCGGAGAGCCTGCAGAACCGATCGATCGAATTCGTGCTGTTCCTGACGCTGCCCGCCGCCGCGGGCATTTTTGCGCTCTCGGACGAGATCATCCGCCTCGTTTACGAGCGCGGTGCGTTTCATCCCGAGGCGACCGTGACGGTTGCCGCAGTGCTGACGCTCTTCGGCTTCGGCCTACCCGGCTTCGTGCTCAACAAGGCCCTGACGCCCGGCTTTTTTGCCCGCGAAGACACGAAGACGCCGATGCGCTTCACCATGATTTCGGTCGTCCTCAACAGCGTGCTTGCCATCTCGCTCTTTCCCTTCTTTGCCGAGCGCGGCATCGCCGCGGCGGAATCGATTGCTGGCTGGCTCTCGACCATCATGCTTTTCGTGTCGCTCACCCGTCGCGGACATTTGAATATTGAACGCGCTCTGGTGAGCCGGGCGATCCGCATGGTGGTCGCCTCTGTGATCATGGCCGTTGCCGCGCATTATATGGCCGCGCATTTCTCCGGCTACCTGCATTCCGGAAGCCACGCGTTGACGCAGGCCGCGGTGCTCCTGCCAATCGTCTTTGCCTCTTTCGCGCTCTATCTCGTTATCGTCTTTGCGATCGGCGGCGCGGATATCGGCATGATCCGGCGCAACATCAAGCGCCGCGGCAAGGCAACACCTGCTGCAATTCCCGACGATCCGACTTGATCGCACGGGCTGCGCAGGCTATTGCGCGGCCTGAACGGGCGCTTGGCCCACTTCCAGAATTTTGGTCAGACGCGGGCCTTCCAACCGCCCGCACGAGAGGACAATCATGAAACAGTTCCAGCCGCTCGTTTTCTCCGGCGTTCAACCCACCGGCAACCTGCATCTCGGCAATTATCTCGGCGCGATCCGCAAGTTCGTGGCGTTGCAGGAAAAAAACGACTGCATCTATTGCGTGGTCGATATGCATGCCTTGACCGCGCAGCTCGTCCATGAGGACCTGAAGGAACAGACGCGCTCTATCGCCGCCGCCTTCATCGCGTCCGGCATCGATCCGACGAAGCATATTGTCTTCAACCAGTCGAAGGTCGCCGCCCACGCGGAACTGGCCTGGATTTTCAACTGCGTGGCGCGCATGGGCTGGATGAACCGCATGACGCAGTTCAAGGACAAGGCCGGCAAGGACGCGGAAAAGGCGTCGCTCGGCCTGCTCGCCTATCCGAGCCTCATGGCCGCCGACATTCTCCTCTACCGCGCCACCCATGTGCCGGTCGGCGACGACCAGAAGCAGCATCTGGAACTGACGCGCGACATCGCCCAGAAGTTCAACCTCGACTTCACGACGCAGATCCACAAGTCGGGAACAGGCATCGACATCAAGGTCGGCGATGAGCCGGTCCATGCCTATTTCCCGATGGTCGAGCCGCTGATCGACGGTCCGGCACCTCGCGTCATGAGCTTGCGCGACGGCACCAAGAAAATGTCGAAGTCCGACCCCTCCGACCTTTCGCGCATCAATCTGATGGACGATTCGGAGACGATCGCGAAGAAGATCAAGAAGGCCAAGACCGACCCGGACGGCTTGCCGAGCGAAACGGGTGGCCTGGCTGGCCGGCCCGAGGCGGACAATCTCGTTGGCATTTACGCGGCCCTTTCCGACATGTCCAAGGTGGATGTGCTGAAGGAATTCGGCGGCCAGCAGTTTTCGGCCTTCAAGCCGGCGCTCGCCGATCTCGCGGTCTCGGTTCTCGCCCCGATCAATGCCGAGATGCGCCGCCTGATGGCTTCGACCGACCATATCGACGCGATCCTGAAGGACGGGGGCGAACGTGCCGCCGCCCGCGCCGCCGTCACGATGGCAGAAGTGCGCGACATCGTCGGCTTCCTCTGAGAAACCGGCTATCCGGTTGAGCAGCGCCCCGCAGTTTTGACAGCTTGCGGGGCGGGCGCGCAAATGGCATTGTCTCGCCATGGTTTCAAGACGCCTATCCCGCCTCGAAGGTCACCGCCGCAAATTCATGGCCGTGGTGGACCAGACGCCCGAATGCAGCCGGGCGGTACTTTACGCAGGCTATCGCGCCCGCAATACCAGCGGCGGCGTCGTTTTGATGTTTATCGTTCCCCAGCAGGATTTTCAGCAATGGCTAGGTGTCGGCGACATCATGCGGGAAGAGGCGATGGAAGAGGCCAATGCCGCGCTCGCCAAGACCGCCCAGTTCATCCGCGAGAAGGTCGGAATCGAGCCTGAATTGGTGATTCGCGAGGGCCAGCCGGTGGAACAGATCCACGCGCTGATCGAGGAGGACCGCGATATCGCCATTCTCGTGCTTGCCTCCGGCTCGACCAAGGAGGGGCCCGGACCCCTGGTGTCCTCCGTGGCCGGGCGCTCCGCCGCTTTCCCTATTCCCGTCACGGTCATCCCCGATGCGCTGAGCGACGAAGAGATCGAAGCGCTTTCTTGAGTTTCTGAGAAAAGTTTTTTTCGCTATAAGGACTTTTGACAGCTCCACGGGCTTGATCGCCTTTCGCGATAGGCCTATTTTGGAAGCATTCTAAAGAGATTGTGCCGCGCGCATGGCGGCGACGGAGACCGGCATGTTTATCCAGACCGAAGCAACCCCGAACCCCGCAACGCTGAAGTTCCTGCCCGGCAAGGTGGTTCTGCAGGAAGGAACGGCGGATTTCCGCAGTGCCGACGAAGCTGCCGCCTCGCCGCTCGCTGCTCGCCTCTTCGGGATTCCGGGCGTGACGGGCGTCTTCTTCGGATATGATTTCGTCACTGTGACCAAGGAAGATCAGGAATGGGCGCATCTGAAGCCCGCCATTCTCGGCTCCATCATGGAGCATTTCATGTCTGGCGCGCCCGTCATGGGCGGTGCCAACACGGCTGAGGCGACCGACCCGTCGGGTGAATTCTATAATGAGGGCGACGAGATCATCGTCAAGACGATCAAGGAACTGCTGGAAACCCGCGTGCGCCCGGCAGTGGCCCAGGACGGCGGCGACATCACCTTCCGCGGCTTCCGCGACGGCAAGGTCTTCCTCAACATGAAGGGCTCCTGCGCTGGCTGCCCCTCTTCCACCGCCACGCTGAAGCACGGTGTGCAGAACCTGCTGCGCCATTTCATTCCGGAAGTGCAGGAAGTCGAGGCCGTCTGAGGCCTCGGAAATGCTCGTCCTGGCCATCGACACCGCTGGCGTGGATTGCTCCGTGGGCATATTCGACACCGCCACGGACACCCTTCTTGCGTGCATTCAGGAGACCCTGGGCAAGGGGCATGCGGAGCGTCTGTCCGGAATGATCGAGGACGCCGTGCGTCAGGCTGCGCTTACACCTTCGGATCTTGGCATGGTCGGCGTCACCGTCGGACCCGGCTCTTTCACGGGCATTCGCGTGGGTGTGGCGGCAGCGCGTGGCTTGGCCTTGGCACTCGGCATCCCCGCTATCGGGGTCACGACCTTGCAGGTCCTTGTCGAGACTGCGAAACGCGCGGGTCAAACCGGCCCGATCATCGCAGCGATCGACGCAAAACGCGGCGAGGTCTATCTCCAGTCCTTCGATGAAAATGGTCACGCGTCGGCTGACGCCAAGGTGATGCCGCTTGATAAGGCACGGGAATTCGTGGCGTCTTCGGGCGCAAGCCTCGTGGGCTCGGGTGCCGCTGCCCTTTCGGATACGTTCGTCGAACCTGACCATTTCGACATCGAGGCGGTCGCACGCCTTGCAGCACGCCAGCCGAAGGGTACGAGCAAGCCCGCGCCGCTATATCTGCGCGGACCGGACGCAAAGCCGCAAATGGGCTTTGCCATTGAGCGCAGAGCGTGAAGGCATGCTGGAGAAGTTCTTCTCTCGAAAAGTAGAATTCGAGATCCTGCCGATGCAGACGGCGCATTGCCGCGCCGCATCCGTCATTCATGGCGAACGCTTTTCGCGCGGCTGGAGCGACGGGGAGTTTCACGATCTTCTCGGGCAGGACACCGTGGCGGGATTCGTCGCTCTCCAGTCCGGGCTTACGCCACCTGACGGCGTTGCGGGCTTTGTTCTGTCCCGGGCGGCAGCTGGTGAAGCGGAAATCCTTTCGATCGGCGTGAATGCGCGCGTCGCCCGGCAGGGCTTGGGCTGGCGGCTCATGCGCGCCGCCCTCGCCGAGGCTGCGGCGCAGGATGTCTCGACGGTATTCCTCGAGGTCGACGAGACCAATGCGGCGGCGCGGGCGCTTTATGCCAAGCTGGGCTTCGAGAAGGTGGCGGAACGTCCTGCCTATTATGCCGGTCCAGACGGCAGGAAGACGGCGGCCCACGTGATGCGGCTGGAACTGTCGAAGCCTCGGAGCGTCAGGAGCGCCAAGCCGTGATCATCAGGCTTCGGATTGCGGCGCTTCTTATCGTCGTCGTGATCGTGACGCTGGTGATGGCACCCCTGCAAATCGCCGCGCTTCGTTTTGACTGGCGCCTGCGACGAAGGCTGCCGGGCATTTGGCACCGTATCGCCTGTCGCCTCCTCGGACTGAGAATTCATGTGAACGGCGCGTGTGCGCGCGGCAGGCCGCTGATGATCGCCGCCAACCATGCCTCCTGGCTCGACATTCTCGTCCTGAGTGCCGTCGCCGATGTCGTTTTCATTGCCAAGTCCGAAGTGAAGACCTGGCCGATCTTCAACACCCTGGCGCGCCTGCAGGCAACGATCTTCATCGAGCGCGAGGAACGCCGGAAGACCGGCGACCAGGTCAACGAGATCGGCGCCCGACTGGCCGGCGGGGAGATTGTCGTCCTTTTTCCGGAAGGCACCACATCCGACGGTAACCGCCTCCTGCCCGTCAAAACCTCGCTGTTCGGCGCCGCCGCCGCGGCGCTCCCGACCGCGCCCGAAGGCGTCGTGCTGATCCAGCCTGTGGCGGTCGCCTATACCCGCGCCCACGGCCTGCCGCTTGGGCGCTTTCACCGCGCGCTGGCTGCCTGGCCGGGAGATACCGAACTCTTGCCTCACCTTTCCGGCGTTCTCCGGATGGGTTCACTTGAAGCCGAAGTCACGTTCTGCGAACCGATTCCCTTTTCCGCATCCAGCAACCGCAAGGCCGTCAGCCGTGCCGTAGAGGAGGAAATCAGTACGGCGCTGCATGCGGCGCTGCGCAGCCCTTCCTGAGAACCGACCCCGATCCTGCCGTCTCATGCCGCGGCAATCAGCCTCTCTCCGGCGATCCGGTAGGAAATGGCTTCAGCAATATGAAGCCGTCCGATCGCTCGCTGACCGTCGAGGTCGGCGAGCGTGCGCGCCACTTTCAGAATGCGGTGATAGCCCCGCGCCGAAAACTTCATCTTTTCCGCCGCATCCTGCAATAACGTCAGTCCGCCGCGATCTGGCTCGGCAATCTTCTCTATGATCGCAGTCGAGCACTGGGCGTTCGTCCGGATGTGGGCTGCGCCGAACTCGAGGAAGCGTTCACGCTGGATCTCGCGGGCCGCCGCGACGCGACGCGCCACATCGGCGCTGCGCTCGGAGGCCGCCGGAATCAGGAGATCGGCAGCGCTGACAGCCGGCACGTCAATCCGGATGTCGATACGGTCCATCAGCGGCCCGGAGATACGTGCCTGATAGTCGGCGGCGCAGCGCGGTCCGCGTGCACAGGTGTGACCCGGCTCGCCCGCCATGCCGCAGCGGCACGGATTCATCGCCGCGATCAATTGGATATTGGCCGGATAAGAGATGCGATGATTGGCGCGTGCGATGACGCATTCGCCGGTTTCCAGCGGCTGGCGCAGCGCGTCCAGCGTCTGAGCGGAGAATTCCGGCAATTCGTCGAGGAAGAGAACGCCGTTGTGTGCGAGAGACACCTCTCCCGGCTTCGCCCGTAACCCCCCACCGATCAACGAGGCCATTGTTGCGGAATGATGCGGGGCGCGGAAGGGGCGGCGATCAGACAGCTTTCCACCGGAGAGCTGGCCCGCGACCGAATGGATCATCGAGACTTCGAGAAGTTCAGCGGCAGAGAGGGGCGGCAGGATGGAGGGCAGGCGCTGCGCCAGCATCGACTTGCCCGAGCCCGGCGGGCCGATCATCAGAAGGTTATGCCCGCCGGCGGCTACAACCTCCAAAGCACGCTTGGCGCTTTCCTGTCCGCGAATGTCGGCGAGATCCGGCAAATTGGCCGGCAGCGCCCGAACTGCCGGTTCCGGCCGAGTCAGAACCTGAGTGCCTCGAAAATGGTTGGCAAGACCGATCAGGCTGCGAGGCGCGAGGATATCCATGTCCGGCCCCGCCCAGGCCGCTTCCGGTCCGCTGGCGGCCGGGCAAATCAGCCCCTTGCCCATCGCATTGGCTGCAATGGCCGCCGGCAACGCCCCGGCGACCGGCGCAATCGTGCCGTCGAGATTGAGTTCGCCGACGACCGCATAATCGGCCAAGGCGTCGGCAGGGATGGCGCCGAGCGCTGCCATGAGGCCGAGCGCGATCGCGAGATCGAAATGGGAGCCCTCCTTGGGAAGGTCGGCGGGCGCCAGATTGACGGTAATCCGCTTTGGCGGCAGCGACAGGCCCGAGGCATGAAGGGCCGCATGCACCCGCTCGCGGCTTTCCGCCACAGCCTTGTCCGGAAGACCGACGATCTGCATGGCGAGCTTGCCGGGCGACACCATGACCTGCACGTCAACCGGCAGCCCCTCAATGCCGTGAAATGCCACCGTTGCCACTCTTGATACCATGGCTCGCCCCTGAATCTCTTAAGTTGCAGCCACACTCTCACAGTTGCAGGAATGAAGCAAGAACAAAAAAGAAACAAACCGGCCGAAAAATCCCCGAGGGGTTGTATGAGGTTGTATCCGGAGAACAAAACTCGAATCGATAACACACCGTAACCAGCCGATCACGGTGTCCCGTCGCTGTCAGCCGATCTCCCAGGGATCAAGACGTATACTTGGTCTCGATGGCGTCCCAGAGAAGCGCAGCGATATCGGTGCCGCTGAAGCGCTTGACCTCCCGGATGCCTGTCGGCGAGGTGACGTTGATTTCGGTGAGATAGTCGCCGATCACATCGATGCCGACGAGCAGGAAGCCGCGCTCGCGCAGGGCGGGGCCGATGCGGTCGCAGATTTCCTGTTCGCGCTTGGTCAATTCGGTATGCTCTGCGCGTCCCCCGACATGCATGTTGGAGCGGCTGTCATGTTCGGCGGGCACGCGGTTGATTGCGCCTACCGGCTTGCCGTCGATCAGGATGATGCGCTTGTCGCCCTTGCGAACGTCGGGCAGGTATTGCTGCGCGATGAAAGGCTCGCGGAACATCAGGCCGAAGGTTTCGAGCAACGAGGAGAGGTTGCGGTCATCCTTTTTCAGATGGAAAACGCCGGCACCGCCATTGCCGTAAAGCGGCTTGATGATGATGTCGCCCATCTCCTCGCGGAAGGCGCGGATTTCGGCAGCGTCGCGGGTGATCAGCGTGGCCGGCATCAGGTCCGGGAATTCGGTGACGAAAATCTTTTCCGGCGAATTGCGCACCCAGGCCGGATCATTGACCACGAGCGTCTTCGGATGAATCCGCTCCAGCATATGAGTGGAGGTAATGTAGGCCATGTCGAAGGGCGGGTCCTGACGCAGCAGAACGACATCCATGGTCGACAGGTCGATGCGCTCGGGCGCGCCAAGGGTAAAGTGGTCGCCCCTGGTGTCGCGCAGTTCCATCGGCTCGGCGGTCGCGTAGACCTTGCCGTCGCGGAGCGACAGTTTCTCGGGCGTATAATGAAAGAGCCTGTAGCCCCGCGCCTGCGCTTCCAGGCTCATGGCGAAAGTGGAATCGCCCGCGATATTGATGGACGAGACATGGTCCATCTGGACCGCGACATTCCTGATCTTTGCCATTTCAAATCCTCGGGCACGATTGCCACGAGTATTTAGGCTGTCAAAGCGCCGAGCGCAACGGGCGTTTGAAGAGCCGTTCGATCCTGCCCTTCGCCTTCGTGGCAAGTGCCACCGGCAGCGGGAGAGGCCGGCGCAGGAAGGCGATCTTGCGGACGTAATTGTCGATCTGCCAGGTCGCCCATGTGTTGCCGGTAAAGTAGGCGATGTCACCCGCTTTCAAGATCCGAATGGTGCCGTTTGCGTCCGTTACGCGCACCTCGCCCTCCAGGATCATTACGGTCTCGTCCCAGGGGAAATACCAACGGAACGTGCCGGCCGTGCAATCCCACAGCGCGGTCATCGCGGCCCTGTCGGCACTGCAGGAATGCTCCGCGATGCGGGCGGCAGGCTTGCCCGAGATGACCCAGTCCGGGTCGATCGGAGCGGCTTTCATCTCCATCGCAGCAGAAGAGGCTGCCACGAGTGGCGGAACCTCTCTCAGGTCCAGAAACGGCTTCGCACCGGCGACCAGAGCCATGAATGCCTGAACAGGCAGAAGATGAAATACCATAAACACCCCTCGTCATAAAAAACTGGAGCGTAGTCTGGCGCAAAATTCTCTCAAAACTCCTACGCCGAAAGATTGCATTTTATAAAAGATGCGCAATTCCGGCATGGGGCTTGTATGCGATGTTCCGGATCAGGACAGATTTGTTTCAAAATGAGGTGGTTTCGATGCGCTTTCCGGTATCGGATGCGAAGAAATGCAAACGCTCCTGCGCAATCGTCAGGCGAAGTTCGCTGGGCAAGGGCAGATCGGGAGACACAGCCACGACGACAGACTGACCACTGCAATGACCGTGAAGCAGACGCTGCGCGCCCAGATCCTCGACAAAAGCGATCGCGAACGGGAAACCGGCACCATTTTCCGCTAGCCGGAGGTCCTCCGCCCGCAGGCCAAGGGTGAGGGCACCGTTGGGCAGGTCGGCCCGAAGCCCAGACTCCCGATCACCAATCGAGATCACACCATTGGCAATGCTGGCCTTCACGAGGTTCATCGCCGGTGAACCGATGAAGCTCGCCACGAAGGTGGACGCTGGCTTGTGATAGACCTCCAGCGGCGCGCCTATCTGCTCGATACTCCCCCCATTGAGCACGACGAGCCGGTCGGCCAGCGTCATGGCTTCCAGCTGGTCATGGGTGACGTAGATCGAGGTCGTGCCGAGACGCTTCTGCAGCTGCTTGATCTCGCCGCGCATGGTGACACGGAGTTTCGCATCGAGGTTGGAGAGCGGCTCGTCGAAGAGGAAGGCTGCCGGGTTGCGCACGATGGCACGGCCCATGGCGACGCGCTGGCGCTGGCCGCCCGAAAGCGCGCGTGGCTTGCGCGTGAGATAAGGTTGCAGTTCCAGCATGCGGGCGGCTTCGGCCACGCGGGCGTCGATCTCTGCCTTCGGCGTGCCGCGGTTACGCAGTCCGTAGGCGAGGTTGTCGTAGACGCTCATATGCGGATAGAGCGCGTAGTTCTGGAACACCATGGCGATATCGCGCTCGGCCGGCTCGATCTCGTTCACCACGCGCGCACCGATGGAGACGGTTCCGTCGGTGATGGTTTCAAGCCCGGCAACCATGCGCAGAAGCGTCGATTTTCCGCAGCCCGAGGGGCCGACGAGAACGATGAATTCGCCGTCCGCAATGGAAATCGAGATGTCGCTGACGGCGTTGACATTGCCCACATAGGTCTTGCCGACGCGCTTGATGTCGATGGCAGCCATGTTCTTACTTCTCCGTTTCGACCAGGCCCTTGACGAAAAGGCGCTGCATGAAAATGACGACGAGGACGGGCGGCAGCATGGCGAGGATCGCCACGGCCATGACGAGGTTCCATTGCGGCTCGGCATCGGTGACGTCCGACATGCGCTTGATGCCCATGACGACGGTGTAGTGCGCGCTGTCGGTGGTAACGATCAGCGGCCAGAGATACTGGTTCCAGCCGTAGATGAAGAGGATGACGAAAAGTGCTGCGATATTGGTGCGCGACAGCGGCAGCAGGATATCCTTGAAGAATTTCAGCGGACCGGCGCCATCGACGCGGGCAGCCTCCAGCAACTCGTCCGGGACGGTCAGGAAGAACTGCCGGAAGAGGAAGGTCGCCGTCGCCGAAGCGATCAGCGGGATTGAGAGACCGGCATAGGAATTCAGCATCCCGAGGTCCGCGACGACCTTGAAGGTGGGCACGATGCGTACCTCGACCGGCAGCATGAGCGTGACGAAGATGATCCAGAAGGCGAGCTGCCGGAAGGGAAAGCGGAAATAGACGATCGCATAAGCGGACAGGATCGAGATTGCGATCTTCCCGATGGAAATGGCCAGCGCCATGATCAGGCTGTTGCCCAGCATCAGACCGATCGGCGGCGCGCCGGAGGCGGCCAGACCGGTGAAAAGCACCGTCTTGTACGTGGACCAGAAATCCGAACCCGGCAGGACCGGCATGATGCCGGTAATGAAATCGGTCGTCTTGTGGGTCGAGGCGATGAAGGCGACATAAACCGGGAAGGCGACGATGACGACGCCGAGGATGAGGACGAGATGGGAGAGAAGCTTCAGGAACGGGCGATGTTCGACCATGTCATCCTCAATATTGCACGTTGCGCTCGACGAAGCGGAACTGGATGAAGGTGAGCGCAATGACGATGAGCATGAGGATCACCGACTGCGCAGAGGATGAGCCAAGATCGAGCCCGATGAAGCCGTCGGTGAAGACCTTGTAGACCAGAATGTTGGTCGCCTGGTTCGGGCCTCCCTGTGTCGTCGCGTGGATGACGGCGAACGTGTCGAACATCGTGTAGACGACGTTGACGACGAGCAGGAAGAAGGTGGTGGGTGACAAGAGCGGGAAGACGATGTCGCGGAAGCGCTTGGCCGGACCCGCGCCGTCGATTGCGGCTGCTTCGATCAGCGCCTTGGGGATCGATTGCAGGCCGGCAAGGAAAAACAGGAAGTTATAGGAGATCTGCTTCCAGGTGGCCGCAATGACCACCAGGATCATGGCATCCGTGCCATTCAGCCGGTCGTCCCAATGATAACCCAAGCCCTGAAGCAGATAGGGGATGAGGCCGATGGTCGGGTTGAACATGAACCAGAAGAGCACGCCGGCAACCGCTGGTGCCACGGCATAGGGCCAGACCAGCAGCGTGGTGTAGAGGCTGCGGCTTTTCAGCAGGGAATTGGCGGCAACCGCCAGAATGAGCGCCAGCACGATGGAGACGGTGGCCACCGAAATCGAGAAGATCACGGTCACGATCAGCGCGTTCAGATAGCCGGGATCGTGCAGGATGGCTGCATAGTTGGCGAGGCCTACAAATTGCGTGCTGGTGCCGAAAGCATCTTCACGCAGAAAGGACTGCCAGACAGCCTGCCCGGCCGGCCAGACGAAGAAGATCAGCGTCACGGCAAGCTGCGGCAGGATCAGCCAGTAGGGCAGGACCTTGCTCGAGAAAATGGTGCGTTTTGTCTGCATGAAGCCGTCTCCGGGCGGATGCCACTGGATTGGGAAAGCGCGCTCGCCGTGAAGCGAGCGCGCCCGATTGGAACCCGAAGGTCCGTCAGCTTACTTGTTGGCAGCGGCGAATTCGGCGATCAGCTTGTCACCGCGCTCGACGACCGCGTCGAGCGCTTCCTTGGCCGACTTCTTGCCGCCGAGCAGGGCCTGGAATTCCTCGTCGATCACCTTGCGGATTTGGACGTAGTTGCCGAAGCGCAGGCCCTTGGAATTGGCGGTCGGCTGGTTCAGCGTGATTTCCTGGATGCCGACATCGGTGCCCGGGTTCTTTTCATAGTAACCCTGCTTCTTGCCGAGGTCATAGGCGGCCTGCGTGATCGGCAGGTAGCCGGAGAACTGATGCCAGTCGGCCTGGACCTCCGGCGAGGAGAGGTAGCGGAAGAAGTCGGCAACGCCCTTGTATTCTTCGGCATCATGACCCTTCAGAACCCAGAGCGTTGCACCGCCGATGATCGTGTTCTGCGGAGCGCCCTTCACGTCGGCATAGTAGGGCAGCATGCCGTAGCCGACTTCGAAGTCCTTGGCATTGTTGACGACGCCGGCACGCGAAGCCGACGAGTTCATGACCATGGCGCATTCCTGGCTATAGAACTTAGGTCCGGAATCGTTGCCACCTTCCGGGCCGCCATACTGGAAGATACCTTCAGCCTGCCACTTCTTCAGGTTTTCCCAGTGCTTGATCTGCGTCGGGCCGTTGAAGGACAGCTTGCTATCGATCGCGCCGAAGCCGTTCTCGTTGGTGCCGATCGGCAGGTTATGCCAGGCCGAGAAGTTTTCCAGCTGGATCCAGGAGATCCAGCCCGTGGTAAAGCCGCACTTGGCAGCGCCCGAGGCCATGATCTTCTTGGAGAAGGATTCGACATCTTCCCAGGTCTTCGGCGGCGTATTCGGGTCGAGGCCGGCCTTCTTGAAGACGCTCTTGTTGTAGTAGAGGATCGGGGTCGAGGAGTTGAAAGGCATCGAGAGCATGTTGCCCTGCGTGTCGGTGTAGTAACCGACGACGGCCGGGAGATAGGCCTTGGGGTCGAACTCGGCGCCCGCATCCTTCATCAGCTGGTAGACCGGGTAGACGGCGCCCTTGGCGGCCATCATCGTGCCGGTACCGACTTCAAAGACCTGAACGATATCGGGCTGCTGCTTGGCGCGGAAGGCGGCAATCGCGGCGGTCATCGTCTCGGCATAGGTGCCCTTGAAGCTGGCAACGACCTGATACTTGTCCTGCGACTTGTTGTAGTTCGCGACGATTTCGTCGAGTTTCTTGCCAAGCTCGCCGCCCATGGCATGCCACCAGGTGATCTGCGTGGCGGCAAACGAGCTGGACGCGGAAAGCGCCAGAGCTGCCGCAGCGAGCGTGAGTTTCTTGAACATGAGAGTGCCCCTTCCATTGGGTTGATGGATGAAGGGGCATTAGACCCGCGACGTGACGGGTCGATGAAAATTTTATTTCGCTAATATGACAAAAGAAGATTTCATTTCGTTTCAGAAAACATCCTTGAAATGAACGGGCAACCGCCACGGGAGAATGGCGACAACATCGTAGCGGCGCGAGAGTTTCGCTGCGTCTTTCTGCTTCGCCAGCCAGTGCAGACTGGCCGCTTCGATGCGCCTTTGCGTGGCAAATCCGACGGCGAAAAGGGCGTCGTCAACGCTGCGGCGGGCTTTCACTTCGACAAAGATGGCGAGGTCACCTTTGCGTGCGACGATGTCGACTTCGCCGCCCTTGCTGCGATAGCGCATCGCGGCGATATGATAACCCTTGAACAGCAAAAAGACGGCCGCGACATATTCGGCGACAAATCCGCGCCGGTAGGCCGCAAGCTTCTTGTCCTGCGGCTTTTCCGTCATTGGCTCAGCCTTTCAGCGCCATCAGCCGCTCATAGAGCTCGCTGCGGGCAAGGCCGGTCTGTTTTGCGGCCTCCTGCGCGGCCTTGCTGGCCGGCATGTCGGCGGCAAGCTTGAGCAGAAGCGCATCGATATCGATCTCATCCGGCTCCTTTTCGCCCGGCGGGCCGATGACAAGGACGATCTCGCCTTTCACCGTGGCATCCGCATAGGCCTGCGCCAGTTCGGCAAGTGTCCCACGGCGGAACTCTTCATAAGTCTTCGTCAGTTCGCGGCAGATGGAGGCAGCGCGTTCGCCACCCAGGACATCAGACGCGGCGGCAAGCGTGTCGCCGATCCGATGCGGGGATTCGAAGAAAATCAGTGTTGCCGGAACATCCTTCCATTCCGCGAGGCGGTCACGCCGCGCCTTGTCCTTCGCGGGAAGGAAACCCGCGAAGAGAAAGGCATCGTTGGGCAGGCCCGATCCGACAAGGGCAGCCAAGGGAGCGGAGGCACCGGGGATCGGGATGACCGGATAGCCCGCTTCGATCGCAAGCTGTCCAAGCCGATATCCGGGGTCGGACACGAGTGGCGTGCCGGCGTCGGAGACCAGCGCGACCGTCTTCCCCTGCTCCAGAAAGGCAAGAAGCCGCGGACCTGCCTCATCGGCGTTGTGTTCGTGATAGGCGAAAGGCCGGTTCCGGATGCCGTATCGATCGAGGAGCACGCGGGTGACCCGCGTATCCTCGCAGGCCAGCACATCCGCGCCGGCCAGCGTTTCCAGTGCTCGCAACGTGATATCGCCGAGATTGCCGATGGGCGTCGCCACCAGATAAAGGCCGGGAGAAAGCGGCCGCGCCGGCAATTCCGTATTGCCGATCCGGTAGCTCCGTTCTCTTGCGCTTGTGTCCGTCATCATGTCTGCCTTTTGTGGATAGTCTGGCGCGAAAGCAAGCACCCGGGCAAGCGGTCAGCAGATAAATTGTGCGGCAATGGCCGAGACCCTTGCTTTGCGGGGGTTGTTTCTGCCATTTTGCCGCTCCACATCAACCGGACCCGGCACAGGGATCGAGACACGAGCCGCGCGCGTTTTCAGCAGCGCGACAGCCACAGAAACGGTAACAGTTCCATGCGCATTACGATCGAGCGTTCCAATCTTCTGAAGTCGTTGAACCATGTCCATCGCGTGGTCGAAAGACGGAACACGATCCCGATCCTGTCCAACGTCCTCTTGCGCGGCGAAGGCCAGAGCCTGGAAATGAAGGCGACCGACCTCGATCTCGAAATCACCGAATCGACGCCCGCGCAGGTCGAACAGGCCGGCGGCACGACCGTTCCGGCGCATCTTCTCTACGATATCGTCCGCAAGCTGCCAGACGGCGCGGAAGTCCTGCTGGCAACGACCACCGACGGCAGCGCGATGACGGTGGCCTCCGGCCGCTCCAAGTTCTCGCTGCAATGCCTGCCGGTCTCCGACTTCCCGGATCTGACCGCGGGCACGTTCAGCCATTCCTTCAAGGTCAAGGGCTCGGATCTCAAGATGCTGATCGATCGCACGCAGTTTGCGATCTCCACCGAAGAGACCCGCTATTATCTCAATGGCATTTTCATGCACACTGTCGAGGCCGGCGGCGATCTGAAGCTGCGTGCGGTGGCGACCGACGGCCACCGGCTGGCGCGTGCCGACGTTGTCGCACCATCCGGGTCCGAAGGCATGCCCGGCATCATCATCCCGCGCAAGACCGTCGGCGAATTGCAGAAGCTGGTCGATGGTGTCGAGGGTGACGTTTCTGTCGAGATTTCGGACGCCAAGATCCGCGTCACCACCGGCCCCATCGTCATGACCTCGAAGCTCATCGATGGCACGTTCCCGGATTACCAGCGCGTCATCCCGTCGGGCAATGACAAGGAAATGCGCGTCGATTGCGCCACCTTCCAGGCCGCCGTCGACCGGGTGTCCACGATTTCGTCCGAGCGCGGCCGCGCCGTGAAGCTTGCGATCTCCGACGGTCAGCTGACGCTGACGGTGAACAATCCGGATTCCGGCTCTGCAACCGACGAGGTGCCGGTCGGCTACGACAACGATCCGCTCGAAATCGGCTTCAACGCGAAATATCTGCTCGATATCACCCAGCAGCTTTCCGGCGGCGAAGCGATATTCCTGCTTGCCGATCCGGGTTCGCCCACCGTCGTACGCGATGTCGCGGGCGACGATGCGCTCTACGTGCTGATGCCGATGCGCGTCTAAGCACTTGCTGTCTTTCAAGTTGCTAAAGTGACCGACATTTCGGTGCGCTTGTCCATTTGCGCCTTGTTTTTGTCTTAACGCGCCTTGATAGTGATTTATCTTTGGTTGCGTCGGATGGAGAAGACATGGTTGTCGGGCTGGTGCGTAAGAAAATCGGCAAACATTTTGATGGTGAGCTGCGCTTCGTGCGCGGAATGATCGAAGGGCCCAAGCAGGTTGGCGCAATCCTGCCGACCTCCTCCGTGACGGCCAAGGTGATGGCGAGCGTCATCAACCCGGACTCGGGGCTGAAGGTCCTCGAACTCGGTCCTGGCACCGGCGCGATCACCAAGGCGATCTTGAAGCGAATCCCGGCTGATCGCCTCGTCTCGGTCGAATATTCGACGCCTTTCTACAATCACCTCACCGCCAGCTTCCCCGACGTCCATTTCATCAATGGGGACGCTTTCGATCTCGACACGTCGTTGGGCGACTTCCGGAATGAGACTTTCGATTGCGTGATCTCGGCCATTCCGCTCCTCAATTTCCCCATGAGCGGACGAATTGCCCTCATGGAAAGCCTGCTGCAGCGCATCCCGGCCGGCCGACCCATTGTGCAGATTTCCTATGGGCCCATCTCGCCGGTTGCCGCGAAGCCCGAAAGCTACACGATCAAGCATCTCGATTTCGTGGTCCGCAACATCCCGCCGGCGCAGCTCTGGACCTATACGAAGAACGCCTGAGCCGACCCTCTTGTTCGCGGTCTATCTGACGCATCCCCAGGTCCGGATCGACCCGGCCGTTCCCGTTCCGGAATGGGGATTGTCTGAACTCGGTCGCGCGCGGGCCCTTCAGACTGCGCAGAGCCCTTGGCTGCGCCGGATCGGTCGTGTCGTTTCAAGCGATGAGGTGAAGGCTATCGAAACCGCCTCCATTCTGGCGGAGCCTGCCGGCTGCAATGTCGAGATTGCGCAAGACATGGGCGAGAACGACCGCTCGGCGACCGGTTTCCTGCCGCCACCGGAATTCGAGAAGGCCGCCGACTGGTTCTTTGCCCGTCCGCACGAAAGTTTCCGAGGCTGGGAACGGGCGATCGATGCGCAGGGGCGGATCGTCTCCGCCGTCGATGCCGTGTTGTCCGGTCACGATCCACAGGTCCCCATCCTCTTCGTCGGCCATGGGGGCGTGGGCACGCTTCTGAAATGTCATCTGGCGGGCCGCACCATTGGCCGCGACGCAGACCAGCCGCCGGGTGCCGGCGGCAATCTCTATATGTTCGATCTCTCGACAAGACGGCTTGCCTCAGACTGGCAAAAGATGGAACTGTGGCCCGGACCCGCTTGAACCGGTGAAGGCCTGATGATTGTTAAGCGTCGACTAACGGAAAACTGGACGCTGACGCGGCTTTCCGCGCCTTCGACGGCTCCTGACCTTCCCGAGACGATCCCTGCGACAGTGCCCGGGACGGTCCATACCGATCTGTTGGCGGGGCAGCTCATTCCCGACCCCTATCTGGACGTCAACGAGATCGCGCTTGACTGGATCGGCCGTTCCGGTTGGCGCTATGTCACTGAGTTTGAATGGTCGGACAAAGGTCATCAGCACCACGAACTCGTGTTTGAAGGGCTCGACACGGTCGCTGATCTCCGCCTCAATGGCCACGCGATCGGCAGCGCGCGCAATATGCATCGCAGCTACCGTTTTGACGTCGCGGCACTCCTCCGCGAGGGCCGCAATCATCTCGAAGTCGATTTCCTGCCGGTCGAGGATTATGGCGCTCAGGTCCGGGCTCAACTCGGTTCTTCCGCAGAAATCCCGGCAAACTATCCGGGCGTCTGGCCCTTCGTTCGCAAGATGGCCTGCAATTTCGGCTGGGATTGGGGCCCGACGTTGGTGACGGCCGGTATCTGGAAGCCAGTGACACTGGAAAGCTGGACGGGCGGACGGCTGGGCGAGGTCCGTCCGCAAGTCACGCTCGCCGGCGGGATCGGGCGCGTGACCGTGGATGTCGCGGTTCTGGTGCGGGCCGGAGAAGATACATTATCGCTGACACTTTCGATTGCCAGACGGGAAGCATCTGTTGATCTTGCGGCGGGGGCCGAACAGGCTGTTCTGTCCCTCGATGTCGAGGACCCGAAAATCTGGTGGCCGCATGGGCTTGGCGACCAACCCCTTTACGACCTCGACATCACACTGACCGACGAGACGGGCGCGGTCCTCGACCGCTGGACACGCAAGACCGGCTTCCGCTCTGTGCGCCTCGACACCACGCCGGACGAACATGGTTCCGCCTTTACGATCATCGTCAACGATGTGCCGATCTTCGCGCGCGGTGCGAACTGGATTCCCGACGACTGTTTCCTGCCGCGCGTCACCCCGGAGCGTTATGCAACGCGGATCGGCCAGGCGCGTGACGCAAACATCAATCTCCTGCGTGTCTGGGGCGGCGGCATCTACGAGAGGCAGGAATTCTACGAGACCTGCGACAGGCTCGGCCTCCTCGTCTGGCAGGATTTTCTCTTCGCCTGTTCGGCCTATCCGGAAGAGGAACCGGTGCGTGGCGAGGTCGAGGCGGAGGTGCGCGAGAATGTCGCCCGCCTGATGCCGCATCCCTCGCTCGTCCTGTGGAACGGCAACAACGAGAATATCTGGGGCTATTTCGACTGGGGCTGGCAGGAGGTACTGGGCAATCGCCCCTGGGGCGCCGGCTATTATCTCGACCTGTTGCCGAAGATCGTGGCAGAAGTCGATCCAACTCGTCCCTATTGGCCCGGCAGCCCCTATTCCGGCTCCATGGATCTGGCCCCCAATCTGCCAAACCACGGCTGCATGCATATCTGGGACGTCTGGAACGAGGTCGGTTACGAGACCTA
This sequence comes from Hyphomicrobiales bacterium, assembly GCA_900466575.1. Lineage (GTDB taxonomy): Bacteria > Pseudomonadota > Alphaproteobacteria > Rhizobiales > Rhizobiaceae > Ensifer_A. The sequence continues at coordinate 95,953 of UBMP01000024.1, forward strand.
TCGCGGCTATATTCCGCGCTTCTGCTCGGAATTCGGCTGGCAGGCCCCGCCGACCCTGGCAACGATCCAGGAATCGGTGCGCGACAACGCGCCTGCTTCCGATTCTCCGGGCGTCCTGCATCATCAGAAGGCGACGCTGGGCAATGACAAGCTGCTGCGCGGGCTCGAAGGCTGGTTTCCCGAGCCCACAACCTTTGAAGACTGGCATTTCGTCACGCAGCTCAACCAGGCCCGCGCGATCAGGCTCGGCATCGAGCATATGCGCTCGCATCGTCCGATGACGATGGGCGCGATCGTCTGGCAGCTCAACGATTGCTGGCCGGTGACGTCGTGGGCAGCGATCGACGGCGCCGGCCGCAAGAAGCCGCTCTGGTACGCATTGCGGCAGGCCTATCAGCCGCATCTCCTGACCATCCAGCCGCGCGACGGTACGCTGAAAGCCATTGCCGTGAACGAGACGACGCTGTTCTGGCGCGTGCCCTTTACGGTGGAGCGGCTGGATGTGGAGGGCAAGCTTCTGGCGAGCCACAAGGTCTGGCGCGTGCTCTGTGACCGCTTCAAGGCGACAGAGATTGGACTTCCGCCGGAGATCGTCATGCCCGGCGATCCGTCGCGCGAGTTCCTGCGGGCCCGCATGGGCGAGGCCGAAGCGCAGTGGTTCTTTGCGAAGGACAAGGACTTTGCGTATCCAATGCCGGACTTCGACTATCGGGAGGAGCGTCTGTCGGATCGTCTCCGGGTCACAATTGTGGCAAAGACCTTGCTGCGCGACCTCACCATCCTGGCGGATGCGCTGCATCCCGGCGCCGAGGTCGACGAGATGCTGGTCACACTCCTGCCGGGCGAGGCGCGTGTCCTCGACATCAGCTTCGGCGCCGCAGGCGTTCCCGCCGATTTCGGCTTAGATCCGGCGTGTGTGCGCACGGCCAACACGGTCGCCCGAAGCGGCGGATAAAGGGCACAAATGCCTTGCCATCCCGCGCCTTGCGTGCGAATCCACCGGCAGAGGCAAGATCGGGGGTGTTTCCATGACCGCAGACATGCGCGAGCGTTTGATCGTTGGACTGGATGTCCCGACCGTGCGCGAAGCAGAGACAATCGTCCGAAAACTGGACGACGAAGTCACCTTCTACAAGATCGGCTATCAGCTGGCCTTTGCCGGCGGTCTCGATTTTGCCCGCGAGCTTGCCAAGAGCGGCCGCAAGGTCTTTCTCGACATGAAACTTCTCGACATCGACAACACCGTTGCGAGCGCCGTCGAGAACATCGTCAAGATGGGCATGACCATGCTCACGTTGCATGCCTATCCGAAGGCGATGAAGGCGGCCGTCGCTGCGGCAAGCGGCTCAGACCTTTGCCTTCTCGGCGTCACGGTGCTCACCTCCATGGATGAGCAGGACATGATCGATGCCGGCTATGAATACGATCCGCACACGCTGGTGCTGCGTCGCGCCGAACAGGCCCGCATCGCCGGCATGGGCGGCATCGTCTGCTCGGCGGAAGAGGCAAGCGCTGTGCGCCGCATCGTCGGCCCGGACATGGCCGTGGTAACGCCCGGCATCCGCCCGGCGGGGGCAGACAAGGGTGACCAGAAACGCGTCATGACGCCGGCCGATGCGCTGCGTGCCGGCGCGAGCCATCTGGTGGTCGCGCGTCCCATCGTCAAGGCGGAAGATCCGCGCGCGGCTGCCCGCGCAATTCTCGCCGAAATGGCAACCGTGAAATAAGCAAAGGGAGACACGAAATGGCCAAGGGTTACTGGATCGCACGCGTCGATATCCGTGTGCAGGAGCGCTACCACGAATATGTCTCGGCCGCGAAGGTTGCCTTCGACAAATACGGGGCGAATTTCCTCGCCCGCGGCGGCAAGACCGAGGCGGCTGAAGGAACGGCCCGCGCCCGCAACGTCATCATCGAATTCGAAAGTTTCGAGACCGCGCAGGCCTGCTATCACTCGCCCGAATACCAGATCGCAGCAGCGATCCGGCAGGAAATCGCCGATGGCGAAATCGTGCTAGTCGAAGGCGCGTGAAAGGCACGCGTGCACTGCAAAATCACGCCTTCACGGAAGGCGCGAATTGGTCTAAGACACCTTGAAACCTACGACATTCAGGAGCGTTTGACATGACAATTGCCAACCAGACCAAACTCGTCACCGTATTCGGCGGCTCGGGCTTTGTCGGACGGCACATCGTCAGGGCGCTGGCGAAGCGCGGCTATCGTATCCGCGTCGCCGTTCGCCGTCCGGATCTTGCAGGCTTCCTGCAGCCGGCGGGCAATGTCGGCCAGATCTCTTTTGTCCAGGCAAACCTTCGGTTCCGCAACTCGGTCGATCGCGCCGTTCAAGGCTCCGACTACGTGATCAACTGCGTCGGCATTCTCTTCGAAAACGGCCGCAACAAGTTCGACTCGGTGCAGGATTTCGGTGCGCGTGCAGTCGCTGAGGCAGCCCGCGCTGCCGGCGCCAAGCTCATCCACCTGTCGGCCATCGGCGCCGACTCGGGCAGCAATTCCGATTATGCCCGCACCAAGGGGCTGGCTGAAAAGGCGATCCGCGAAATCCTGCCGGATGCCACGATCCTTCGTCCCTCGATCGTCTTCGGACCGGAAGACCAGTTCTTCAACAAGTTCGCCAACATGGCCCGCACCGCGCCCTTCCTGCCGCTCGTGGGTGGGGGCAAGACCGCGTTCCAGCCGGTCTATGTCGGCGATATCGCCGAAGGCGTGGCGAACCTGGTGGACGGCAAGGCACTGACCGGTCGCATCTATGAACTCGGTGGCCCGGAAGTGCTGACATTCCGCCAGTGTCTCGAGATCATGCTTGCCGAGATCGACCGTCAAAAGCCGCTCGTTTCACTCCCCTTCTCTGTCGCCTCCATCGCGGGTTCGCTGGCGTCACTCGTGCCGTTGATCGCCCCGCCGATCACCGCCGATCAGGTAAAGCTTCTGAAGAAGGACAACGTGGTCTCCAAGGAGGCGGAAGCAGAAGGCCGCACGCTTTCCGCACTCGGCGTAACACCGACGCTCGTTGCAGCCATCATTCCCTCCTACCTCGTGCACTACCGCCCGGCCGGCCAGTACGCGCGCTCCGGCAAGGCCGCCTGAAACGGGACGCATCACCGGGATAAGCCTCAGACCACGCCCACGGGCGTGGTTGAGGTTTGATGTCATAGGTGTTTCAGGTTGTGGCGTTGCTAAAATGCACCACGATTTTTTTCCGCCTCGCTTAACCTCGGATTCAGGTTACTCGGTTATTGATCTCATCACGGGCTAGGCGTAGACCTCGCGCACGCTTTCAAAGGACGCGCGCCTCCCGCGGGGACGGCCAAAAAGTTTCACAGGGCGACATTCATCATGGGCAAATCCATCGCAATTTTCTTCGCATGTTCGGCACTCGTCATCCTGGGGGCGTCCTTCACGGCACCGCGGGCGATCGCATCAAAGGCCGAATGTGCACCGGCCTACGGTGTCGACCCGTGCGCCGTCACCGGATCGACGCGCTGATCAAGCGCCCCGACCCGAAAGAGACCTTCTGAGGGTTCAGTTCGAAGATTTGATAGCCGCCGAGTCAATCGGCGGCTTTTTCAATCCCACCAGGCGGCATTCGGCGCTTAACGATTTAAGCCCGACATAGTCTGATAGACTGGCCGCATGATCTGAAGATGCCTTTCCCTTTTTCTGAGGCAAGTCCAGACTTTGGGTCCGCCGCACCATAGGCACGTCTATAGTGACCCTGTTGGGAAAAGGAGAACTGGATGAAGGCCTCGAGGGCCAGTTCAATTTGCGGTCTCAGTACCCCTCTCTTGAGGGGATAGACCTAGACCCCGGGCGTCTGGACACGGTGTCCAAACAAAGGAGTTCCGCGACTTGCGCGGCAAATTCGCAGGTTTGATGGGTTGCAGCCCCGACGCAGCCGCAGAACGCCGTTCGTCGTCGCCTACAATTTCACGCAACAAGGCGTGTGAGCAACTGCCTGACCTCGTTCTGCAAGTCAGAAATGGCATGAGTGTCGCTTGAAAGATGGCGCAGCAGGCAGCGCTGGAAAAGACCGTCGAAAAGGGCGTAAAGCGCTGCTGACGAGACGGCCACCGACCTATTGTTCAGGCTGGCGTAGCGGGACGCGACGCGCCAGATCATCTGTTCGACATTGGCGTCGATCTCGGTCACGTCCTCTCTGAAAGCGTCTTCGAAAAGAGCTTGGGAGCGCAGGTCGTACCACAGCCGATGCATGTCGGCGTCCTGGCGCATCGTCTCGCCCAGCTTTTGAAGAAAGCCGTCGACCAGTTCCTGCGGCGTCGTAGCCCGTGTGACGACTTCGTCGTAGCGCGTGACACACTTACCCTTGTAATATTTCACCGCGCAGCAGATCAGGTCGACCTTGTCGCTGAAGTAATAGTGCAGAACGCCGTGGGTAAACTCGGATTTCTGGGCGATCTCGCGAAGGCTTGTGCGCGCATAGCCAAGTTCGCCCAGCGTCTGCAATGTCGCCTCTGCAAGCTCCACACGGCGGCTGTTGAACTTGTCGACCGGAGGACGCCGGCGGGCACCCGCACCGAACTTGTCCTTCGCCTCCACAACTGCGCTGTGCTTCATGCTCACTCCCCGTCACTGCCATGTTCAGGTCCCGATTTTCCATGAAATGGGGCCTCTATACAAGTGTTAAAATTTTTCTTGACAGTCGTATAATTTCTGGACGAGTGTCATAGCAATCTTGGACAGTTGTCAAGATTTGCCGCGATGAGGACGCGGCATCGGAGGAAACAGACGCAAGGAATTCTGGCTGAACCGGCGCATCGTCTCAGGCGATGCGGTCTCCAGTTGCGTCCTTAAACGGGAGGAATGTCATGCAAACCAAAACCCTCGAAGGGCGAAAGGCACTCGTCACGGGAGCCGCACGCGGCATCGGTGCCTCGATTGCCGAAGCACTGGCCAAGGCCGGCGCATCCGTCATGATTGGCGATATTCTCGAAGACGAGGGCCGCAAAACTGCGGCGCATATCGAAACATTTGGTGTCAGCTCGGGCTTCACGAAGCTTGACGTGACCGACGAAAGCCAATGGGAAAGCGCGGTCTCCGCGACGATCTCGGCGCTCGGCGGGTTCGACATCCTGATCAACAACGCAGGCATCGAAATCACGTCGCTAGTTGTGCAGATCAGGCCGGAAGATATCCGCAAGATGTGCGATGTGAATGTGCTCGGCACGGTTCTGGGCATGAAACACGCGCTGCTGGCCATGAAGCCGCAAGGCGCGGCGGGCAAGGGTGGCGCAATCGTCAATATCTCATCGGTTGCCGCGACCATCGCCTTTCCGGCCATCGCCGGCTACTCGGCGACGAAATCGGCCGTCGACCGCCTCACCCGCATCGGAGCCATGGAGGCGGGCAAGCTCGGATACGGCGTTCGCGTCAACTGCATCTATCCGGGCCTTATTCCGACAACGATGGGCATGCAACTGGCCAACGACATGGTTGCCACGGGTCTCGCACCGGATGTCAACGCCGCCGTCGCCGGGGTGATCGACCAGACGCCGCTGGGTCACCTCGCCGAGGTTACCGACATCGCTGACGCGGCTGTGTTCCTTTGCTCCAATCAGGCGCGGTTCATCACCGGCATCGGCCTGCCGGTCGATGGCGGCATGGGCATGTAATTTCAAAATTTTCGAAGGGAGGAGACCGTTATGACATCCAAGAAACCCGTCATCGTCTACGGCGCATCCGGCTACACTGGCCGTCTGGTTTGCGAATATCTGCGCGAATACAATATTCCGTTCATCGCCGCCGGGCGCGATGCTGCGAGGGTAAAGGCCGTCGTCGATAAAATTCCGGGCATCGAAACGGCGGATTACGAAGTGGTAGGTGTAGAGCACACGGTCGAAGCACTGACAGAGCTGTTCACCGGCGCGCAGGTCGTCTGCAACATGGTCGGCCCATTCATCAAATACGGCCCCGCCGTGGTCGAAGCAGCGCTGGCCGCAGGCTGCCACTACACCGACACGACAGGTGAACAGGATTGGGTCCTGTACGCCGATGACAACTGGGGTGCGAAATTTGCTGCCAAGGGCCTTCTGCTTTCGCCCGGCGTTGCGCAGATGTACACGACCGGCGAAATTGCCGCCAATATCTGCCTGGAGACCCCCGGTCTCGATACGCTCGACATCCTGGTTCTGTGGAAAGGTTACCCCACTTATGCCTCGACCCAGACGATCTTCACGATCCTCAAGGCCGACTGGTTCTATCTCGAGCAAAACAAGCTCAAGCAATGGGATCTCACGACAAACTTCGAGGTGAGCGTTCCAGACCGCCATGAAGGTGCAATCGTGTCGCCTTGGGGCGGCACATCGCATCCCATCTGGTTCCGGCGCGATCCGCGCGTGTCCAACTGCCGCGTTCTTGGCGGGGTTCTCGCCCGCGAGGTGATGGAAGGCGTCGTCCAGACGCAGAAGATGGTCAAGGAACAGATCAAGCCGCTCCCGCCGGAACAGCAAGAAAAGGCTCTGGCCGAGATTGCTGCCACCATGCAGGCAGCCATGCCGCCGCGTGAAAATCCTCGCCTCAACCACACGATCGATTCCGTGCATGCCTCGGGAGCCCTCGGGCGCGCCCATTGCGTGATCTACGGCAACTGCAACTACAAGCAGACGGGCATGCTTCAGGCTTATGCCGCCTTCTCGCTTCTTCAGTCGTCGCCCAAGCGGGTGGGCTTCGCCTCCGCCTGCCAGGCCTTCGGCCACCGCGAACTTCTGGGCCAGTTGCGCAGCTTCGGTCTGGTCGGAAACCCGATCCTGACCGTTCACGACTGATCTCCCGGCCACGGAGGCGGAGATTTGGCTCCGCCTCCCCTTTTTCGCAATTCATTATTTATCGGTGAACCCATGCGTCTCATGGATTATCTCGACAAGGGCGCGTCGCTCGGCCCGGACAAAGCCTGCCTGACCATGGCTGGGCGAACGATGTCCTATCGCGATGTCCAGCAACTCAGCTGGCGGGTGGCACGCGGTCTCGCGCGATCTGGAATTGCTCCCGGTGACAAGGTGGCGATCCTGTCCGGCAATGACCCTATCGCCTTTTCCTGCGTGTTCGGCATCTCAAGGGCCGGCTCTGTCTGGTGCCCCATCAATCCGCGCAACGAAGCCGCGGAGAACGGCTTCATTTTGGATGCCTTCGATTGCCGCCTGCTGATCTTCCACAGCAACTATGCGGACATGGTTCACAAACTCATTCCGGATCTCAAGAAGATCGTCGAGTTTGTCTGCCTGGATGCCGAACTCCCCTTTGCCACGTCGTTCGATCGCTGGCTGGAAGGGCTGGAAACATCTGCCTTCCAGCGGAAGCCGGCTGACGACGTCGCCATGATACCGGGCACCGGCGGGACAACGGGCAAGCCGAAAGGCGTCATGCTGACCGAGCGGAACCTGGAAACCATGTCGGCACTGACGCTGATGGGCTATCCTTTCGAGGGCAGGCCGCGCTATCTGGCGCTTGCGCCGCTGACCCATGCCGCAGGGGTTCTGTGCCTGCCGATCATGGCGCTGGGCGGCGAGATCGTCATCATGCCGCAGGCCGATGTCGGCAATTTCCTCGACCATATCGAGCGCCACCGCATCACGCACACCTTCCTGCCGCCGACATTGATCTACATGGTGCTGGACCACCCGAACCTTGCCTCCGCGGACCTCACCTCACTGCAGTGTTTCTGGTACGGCGCTGCACCCATTTCGGCGACACGGCTTGAGGAAGCCTTGCGGCGCATCGGTCCCATGGGACAGCTTTTCGGGCAGACCGAAGCACCCATGATGATCTCGATGATGGCACCGAAGGATCATTACGACGGGTCGGGCGCGGTCGCCACCCAACGGCTTTCGTCTGCGGGGCGCGTCTCGCCGCTGGTTCAACTGGCCATCGTGAATGCCGAAGGAGAGCATCTGCCCAACGGCGAGCGCGGCGAGATCGTCGTTCGCGGCTCGCTCGTCATGAAAGGCTATTACCACAATCCGGACGCTACGGCCGAAGCCAGCGTCAACGGCTGGCACCGCACCGGCGATATCGGCTATCTCGACGAAGACAACTATCTCTACATCGTCGACCGGGCGAAGGACATGATCATCACGGGCGGCTTCAATGTCTATTCGATCGAGGTCGAGCAGGCGCTGGCGGCCCACGAGGCCGTGCTCGATTGCGCGGTCGTCGGCCTTCCGGACGAGAAATGGGGCGAGCGGATTGTTGCGGTGGTGCAAGCCAAGGCCGGCGCGACGATCGTCGCGACGGAACTCGCCGCCTTCGTTAAGGCGCGGATCGGGAGCGTCAAGACACCAAAGCAAATTGAGGTCTGGCCGGATCTGCCGCGCTCCAAGGTCGGCAAGGTGTTGAAAGCCGATATCAAATCGAAACTCACCTCGGGAGCGCCAAAAGCATGACCAAAACTGTTGTCGCCGGCGTCGGCATGCTTCCGTTCTCCAAGCCCGGAGCCGGACCTTCGTATGTGACCATGGGCTCCTCCGCCATCGCACTCGCATTGGCCGATGCGGGTCTCGATTACGACCGTGTCCAGCAGGTCTATGCCGGCTATGTCTATGGCGACAGCTGCAGCGGTCAGCGCGTCACATACGAAGCCGGCATGACCGGTGTGCCGATCTTCAACATCAACAACAATTGTTCGACCGGTTCGACGGCGCTCTTTCTGGCCCGCCAGGCGATCGAAAGTGGCGCGGCCGAATGCGTTCTTGCGGTGGGTTTCGAACAGATGCGTCCGGGCGCGCTGGGCATGGTGTTCGAGGACCGCCCGAACCCGTTCGAAAGGTTCGATCTGGAGGCGGAACGCCTGACACAGAGGCCTGACCTTCCGCTTGCCTTGCGCTATTTCGGCGGGGCCGGTCTTGCCCATATGCAGCAATATGGAACGCAGCTATCCACCTTTGCGAAGATCCGGGCCAAGGCCAGCCGGCACGCTGCCCGAAATCCGCTCGCCTTGTTCAGGACCGTTCTGACAGAAGACGACGTGTTTGCGTCCCCGGTGCTGTGGGAAGGTGTCATGACACGGCTGATGGCTTGCCCGCCAACCTGCGGCGCGGCCGCAGCCATTCTCTGCAGCGAAGTCTTCGCGCGCCGTCATGGCATTTCGACCCAGGTGCGCATCCGCGCCCAGGCGATGACAACCGACACACGTTCGAGCCTCGACAGCGCAGACATGCGCAAGGTCGTGGGGCAGGACCTGACCAAGGCCGCGGCTCAAGCCGTCTATACCTCCGCAGGTATCAGCCCCGACAATATCGACGTGGTCGAGCTTCACGACTGCTTCGCCCATAACGAGTTGATCACCTACGAGGGTCTTGGTCTCTGTGCCGAAGGCGAGGCTGAGGCTTTCGTCTGCGATGGAAACAACACCTATGGCGGTAAATATGTGACCAATCCCTCGGGCGGGCTTTTGTCAAAGGGCCATCCGCTCGGTGCGACGGGCCTGGCACAATGTTACGAACTCACCCATCAACTGCGAGGCACCGCGGACCAGCGTCAGGTTGAGAATGCGAGGCTCGCTCTCCAGCACAATCTCGGTCTTGGCGGCGCGTGCGTCGTGACCCTTTATGAGGCAGCATCCTAACGGGATATTGGCTAAGCTCGCATCGCATCGGCCGACCGTCCCCACGCCACGTTCCAGCTCCGATCGCGGAAGCCAATATCACTGATGGTGCACTTACTGCGGCAGTTCGCACTCGACTTCATAGCGGAATTATTGCCGAGCTGATGCAGACATTTACTGAGCACGCGCCTGATCGCATCGAGACTTGTCAATTCTTTGATAACTCAACGACTGGAAGAGAACAGTATCTTGTCCTTTCCGTCGATGAGCCAAATGTTCTTGTTACCACTGCGCGCTCCTGCGAACCCCGATTGTCGATTCTTGCGCAAGTCTCTCCGACCAGCGGTCGAGCCGGTAAACCAAATTCTGTTTCCATGATGCGGGGCAACAATCCAATGGCTTCAAGGAGGAGTCATGCGAATAATTGCGCATCTAACTCGCCCTCTTTCTCGAGACGTAGCTCGTCTAATCGCGCCCAATATTCTTTACTTGACCCCCTTGGGTTTCGCTTAAACAAGCTGGCTGAGGAAACGAAGAAGCGAGTAGAGGCCAAGCTGCGTTCGGGACCGTCAGAACATGCCAAGCGCGCCGACAATCTCAAATTGATCGAGGCGAAGCAAAAGGCGCTCATCCAGCAGATAAGCGAACGCGCCCTGGAGGGAAGACCGCGCCTGCCGGCGCTCGATGACGCCCTCGACAAACTGGAGCTGGAACGCGTTGCCGCCGAACAGCTCCTTGCCGCATGCAAACCCGACGACGACACACTGGAAGAGAAGCTGGCTGAGGTGCGCCGTCAGTCAACACCCGAGAATGTCGAACTGATCATCAATACGGTGCTGTACTACATGCGCGACGCCGCCGACAAAGATCTGAAGCAGCGGTACATCACGATGATCAGGATGCTGGTTCAGAAGGTCGTCGTCGGCCCGACGCCGGGCCATCAACCTGCGGAGCTTGCCATCCACGGTAGGATCGCATCGATTCAGAGCCGCGGGCTCGACACCAATCTGATGCAGCCGGATCGACCTCTTTGAGGGAACCCGGCGTCTCGGTTGTTTCGGATCATATCCGCGCATCGGGCCATCGACCCTGAGAAGGCAAAGATTGCCGTCCGGTTCCGAACATTAGGCGGCCGCTATTTCTCTGCGCGGCGCTGGGGATAAGAACGCCAAGCGATCTATTTAGAGTGGTGCCACCAAACGCGCAAAAGCCCGCTGGTTTTCACCGAGCGGGCTTTTTGAATGTCGAGGATTTGGTTGCGGGGGCAGGATTTGAACCTGCGGCCTTCAGGTTATGAGCCTGACGAGCTACCGGGCTGCTCCACCCCGCGTTATTTCGTTGCGTATTTTACGCTTTGTCTGGCTTGATATCCAGAGGATTACCGTCTTTGTGGGCGAT
>UBMP01000010.1 GCA_900466575.1 Hyphomicrobiales bacterium
AGCTAAGTGCTAGATTTTCCCGGTGAGGGGGTTGTTTTGTCCCCGACCACCAGGCTCTTATCCCACCTGACTCAGTCGTCGCTGGCCTATCAGGCGACGGGAGAAGGTTAGGACAGAACATAGCCGCTGAAAGTAAAACCGCGGTTCGAATTAATAAAACCCTGTAAAGATCTTCTGTCGCTAGTGGTATATTGACAAATGCCCCCGCAACGCATTGTGAATGAAAATCTTGTGATCGAACAATATATCTTCATCGCCTCGAAATGAAAATCTCATTTTAATGTGTTTACTGTCTATGTTTCCTATTATTCCCACACGGAACAAGTCTCTCAAAACGTCTTTTATTTTTCTGCCTTTAAGTAATTTTGCAACGGAATCGTGATCCTCTTTTAGTTCTTCCGCTCTCATTATGACCTCTGCGACGGTCGAGATCTGCTTAAAACCGTAGAGTATATTCCTGATGCCTTCTATCTCATCGCTACTGTACCGGGCCTTGAGTTCCTCAGTTAGCTCTACCCATGATGCGGTGGAGTAAGCCTTTCTAACGGCCTCTATTCCCTGAAGGATAAAAATTTCCTCGTTTGGATACTGATCCTGTACAGACAGCAGAAGTCTTACAATATCGCGCGGTCTATACCACGAATTATGTAATATATATATCTGAGGCGATTTTCCATCTATTTTTTTAGGAAAGTAATATTCCCAGATACCTGCGGATTCTATCTTTTCAAGCCCGTTCTCAACCCTAGATGAGGAGATTTTTTGTTCAATTATATTGAGTAGCGGCTGCTGTTTTGCGTCAAGTCCAGCTTTATTCCACATGATGATCGAACCAAAATCAGCAAGAGGTTTATTTATCTCCTTTCCGAGCGATACAACAGAACTGAGTACCTCAGAGCGGATTGCAGCGTACAGGCAAAGTGGATATTTTTTCCTTTTGCAAATTGCATTTAATTTTTCGATTGTAACCACAAGATCTCTTATTAAGGCAGCGTCTCTCGCGTGCTGCTTTGCAGAGGCGTAATCAAGCTCCAATTCATCGAAAAATATATTAAGTCTCTCTTCGCCTGGCTGCAGCCTTGCAAACAAATCGTCTGCCTTTCTTACCAGCTCCGGAAATTTTACCTTTGCGCGTCCGTTCTCGTCCCAGTCGAACTCAAGCCCTAGCTTCGGTGAATAGCTAATCTCGATGTTGCCTTTGCGAATATTGGGGACTAATCGCATTAAACCTGTTTTCTCAGGTTTATCCAAATATTCAGAGCCAACTAAATCACAAAATGAATTGAGGTCGTTATCCTCGACAAAATGACTTGCTCCATTCTTTAATACGTTGGCAATCTTTCGGTACATGAACCATCGCCAAACAGGCTCGAATTCTTCGCCTTCGTAGTCTTTACTGTTTTCGTCGATAATTTGGATGCGGGCGGCTTTCGCAAAATCCTTTTTTAGCTGTTCGTCAATCTCTGATTTAAAAAGTACAAATTCCGAACGTGATGTTTCATTAAGTTCAAGTTTTAGGGATACGTAACGTAATAAAGCAGTTTTGCCAGTTCCCTTGAGGCCGATAATGAAATATTTATCGCCATTTAAATACCTGTCTATTGACAAGCTTGGAGGAGCCACGAAAGATTCGCAAAATCTATTAATTTCCTCCGGCGAGTTATGAAGTAACTCATTTTTCGCGTCGGTCTGCCCTAGATTTAAGTCTTTCAATAGGAGCTTTTTCATTTCGATTCTCTTTGGGGTTGTGCGCTGAGGATATTTAAGTCATTGAGCTAATGCAAGCACCCGTTGCTTTGCTCAATCGACCACAATATGCCATTCGGCACTCCCCCTTCCCAATCCCCCCAAATCCCCTTATACCGCCCACGTCCCGCGACGCCCTCGGCTCTCGCCCCGCGTCGCCCCTAACCACCTCCACCCGCGCTCGTAGGCGGGACTGGATAAAGGAGACCTGATATGGCTGTTTCCCTGACATTTCCCGATGGTTCTGTACGTTCCTATGATGCCGGCGCGACTGGCAAGGACGTTGCTGAATCGATTTCCAAGTCGCTGGCCAAGAAGGCGATTGCGGTCGCCATTGATGGCGTGGTGCGCGATCTTTCGGACCCGGTGATTGACGGCAAGATCGAGATCGTGACGCGGACGGATCCGCGGGCGCTGGAGCTCATTCGCCACGATGCCGCGCACGTCATGGCCGAGGCCGTGCAAGAGCTTTGGCCCGGCACGCAGGTGACGATCGGGCCGGTGATCGAGAACGGCTTCTATTACGACTTTGCGAAAAACGAGCCCTTCACTACGGACGATCTGCCGAAGATCGAGAAGAAGATGAAGGAGATCATTGCCCGCAACAAGCCGTTCACCAAGGAGATCTGGTCGCGCGAGAAGGCGAAGCAGGTTTTCGCCGACAAGGGCGAGGGCTACAAGGTCGAGCTGGTGGATGCGATCCCCGAAGGCCAGGACCTCAAGATCTATCATCAGGGCGACTGGTTCGACCTTTGCCGCGGGCCGCATATGGCCTCCACGGGGCAGATCGGCACGGCCTTCAAGCTGATGAAGGTGGCCGGTGCCTATTGGCGTGGGGACTCGAACAATCCGATGCTGACGCGCATCTACGGCACCGCCTGGGCCGAGCAGGAAGACCTCGACCGCTATCTCCACATTCTGGAAGAGGCGGAAAAGCGCGATCACCGCAAGCTCGGCCGCGAAATGGATCTCTACCATTTCCAGGAAGAGGGGCCGGGCGTCGTGTTCTGGCATTCCAAGGGCTGGCGCATGTTCCAGACGCTGACGGCCTATATGCGCCGCCGGCTCGCCGGCACCTATGAGGAGGTCAACGCGCCGCAGGTGCTCGACGCCTCGCTCTGGGAGACCTCCGGGCACTGGGGCTGGTATCAGGAAAACATGTTCGCGGTGAAATCGGCCTATGCGTTCACGCATCCGGAGGACAAGGAAGCGGATAACCGCGTCTTTGCGCTGAAGCCGATGAACTGCCCCGGCCATGTGCAGATCTTCAAGCACGGGCTGAAGAGCTATCGCGAACTGCCCATTCGTCTCGCCGAATTCGGCATCGTGCATCGCTATGAGGCGTCCGGCGCGCTGCACGGGCTGATGCGCGTGCGCGGCTTCACGCAGGACGACGCGCATGTGTTCTGCACGGACGAGCAGATGGCGGCGGAATGCCTGCGCATCAACCAGCTGATCCTGTCGGTCTATGAGGATTTCGGCTTCCATGAGGTTGTCGTGAAGCTCTCGACGCGGCCGGAAAAGCGCGTCGGGTCCGATGCTCTGTGGGATCGCGCCGAAAGCGTCATGATGGAGGTTCTGAAGACCATCGAGCAACAGTCGGAAGGCCGCATCAAGACCGGCATCCTGCCGGGCGAGGGTGCGTTCTACGGGCCGAAGTTCGAATATACGCTGCGTGACGCCATCGGCCGCGAATGGCAATGCGGCACGACGCAGGTCGATTTCAACCTGCCGGAACGGTTCGGCGCCTTCTATATCGACCACAATTCGGAAAAGCAGCAGCCGGTGATGATCCACCGCGCCATCTGCGGCTCGATGGAGCGCTTCCTCGGCATTCTCATCGAGAACTTCGCCGGGCATATGCCGCTGTGGTTCGCGCCGGTGCAGGTGGTGGTCGCGACGATCACCTCGGAGGCCGATGACTATGGCCGCGAGGTGGCGGAGCTTCTGCGCGATGCCGGTCTCCATGTCGAGACCGACTTCCGCAACGAGAAGATCAACTACAAGGTCCGCGAACATTCCGTCGGCAAGGTGCCGGTGATCGTCGTCTGCGGCAAGCGCGAGGCGGAAGAGCGGACGGTGAACATCCGCCGCCTCGGTTCGCAGAACCAGACGCCGATGACGCTGGCCGAGGCGCTGTCGTCGCTGGCCGACGAGGCGACGCCGCCGGACGTGAAGCGCAAGGCGGCCGAAAAGGCCGCGCGGGCTGCGAAAGTGGCTTGAGTGAACAGAAGGGCGGGACTTCGGTTCCGCCCTTTTTCTTTGCGCTGTTTCAGGATTTCAGCGCATCGAGATAGGTGCGCACGGCATCCGTGACATGGCGGAAGCGGTCGCCGCCGAGATGCTTGCCGCCATACCAGCGGGTGACGACGACGATGTGGTCGCTCAAGCCTTCGCGCTCCAGCATCCGGACGATAATCGCGCCCGCACCGCTTTCGCCGTCATCGTTCTTGAGCGGACCGTCGCCACAGATCAGGCCCCAGCTGTTATGCGTCGCCTTGGCGAATTTCTTCGTTTGCTTCAGCTCATCGATAAAGGCTTTTGCGGCCGCCGCCGAGCGGCACGGCCCGCCGGAGACGGCGTATTTCGAGCCGCGATCGGATATGATGTTGTCGAGGATCAGCATGGGTGGGGTTTAAGACGTTGGGGAAGGGGTAGGCAAGCGTCGGGCGTTGATTGCGATGCGGATTGAGAGCTGGCAGTGTCCGAGGCTTCAGTTCCGCTTTTTTGATGGCAGTTCGGAGTTCTCTTGTCGTTTGAAATGCGTGTAGAAATAGCCGACCTGCGCGTATGCCATCGGATGCTCGCGCAATTGTACGGTATTGAGCAGCATCATGGCTTTGCCATTCGTCGTGTAATAATTTCCGACCGTCTTGGCTGCGTCGCGCCAGTACTTTTCGTCGGATATCCTGCTGCAGCTTAGGCCAACCTCATGGTCGGGCGGGCCGAAAACAAACTGGTCATAGAGAGCCTGGGGAACGGGAGTTGGTTTCCACTCACCATACTTAAGCCCGTCGGGCCCTGTGAGATCGGAGGCGAATACCGCGACGCCTTTGCTCCTGATGTCCTTGGTCTGGTCGAGGGAGAGCATGTAGATGATTGCGCCGCAATACACTCCTCGCTCTGCATTCGATGAGGAACCACGGGACATACGCTCAGTTGCATCAAACTGAGATGGCAATTCGGATGTCCATTGGCGCCCCATGGAGCCGAACAGAGAGGGCAGAAGCATGATCGCGAAGAATGAGCCGACCGACCAGTAAATGATGTTTTCCAAACGCATGCGCGAATCCTGCTTTCAAAAGCACGGTACTACTTCCGCGAGCGGTCCGCCAAGCGACCTTCGTTGGGCGCTCCTGCTGCTTTCGTTACAATGAGACCTTGACGGCCCCATGATCAGCCTGAAACATTTACCGCACATCCCTCCCTATTCGAGTATCCCGCCATGTTCGATCTTCTCATCAAAAACGCCAACCTTCCCGATGGCCGCTCCGGCATCGACATTGCCGTCAGCGGTGGCAAGATCGCTGCTGTCGAGACGGGTATTACTGCGGATGCCGGCGAGGTGATCGATGCGGCGGGCACGCTCGTTTCGCCGCCCTTCGTCGATCCGCATTTTCACATGGATGCGACGCTGTCGCTCGGGCTGCCGCGGATGAATGTCTCCGGCACATTGCTGGAGGGCATCCAGCTCTGGGGCGAGCTTCGGCCGATGCTGACGAAGGAGGCTCTGGTCGAGCGGGCGTTGCGCTATTGCGATCTCGCGGTGAGCCAGGGGCTTCTCTATATCCGCAGCCATGTCGATACGTCCGATCCCCGGCTGGTGACAGCCGAGGCGATGATCGAGGTGCGCGAGCGGGTGAAGCCTTACATCGACCTGCAGCTCGTCGCCTTCCCGCAGGATGGCTATTACCGCGCAGCGGATGGCGTGAAGTCGCTCGAGCGGTCGCTGGACATGGGGCTCGATATCGTCGGCGGCATCCCGCATTTCGAGCGGACGATGGACGAGGGCGGGCAGTCGCTGGCGGCACTCTGCCGGATTGCGGCCGAGCGCGGGCTGCCCGTCGACATCCATTGCGACGAGACGGACGATCCCATGTCGCGTAATATCGAGCGGCTGGCGGCGGAGACGGTGCGTTTCGGCCTGCAGGGCCGCGTGGCCGGGTCGCATCTGACGTCGATGCATTCGATGGACAACTACTATGTCTCCAAGCTCATTCCGCTGATCGCGGAGGCCCAGATCAATGTGATCCCCAATCCGTTGATCAACATCATGCTGCAGGGCCGCCACGACACCTATCCGAAACGGCGCGGCATGACGCGGGTGAAGGAGCTGCTGGAGGCGGGCTTGAACGTCTCCTTCGGGCATGATTGCGTGATGGACCCCTGGTACAATATGGGCTCCGGCGACATGCTGGAAGTTGGCCACATGGCGATCCATGTGGCGCAGATGGCCGGCGTCGAGGACAAGAAAAAGATCTTCCAATGCCTCACCGTCAATTCGGCGAAGACGATGGGCATCGAGGGTTACGGGATCGAGAAGGGCGCCAAGG
Organism: Hyphomicrobiales bacterium; assembly: GCA_900466575.1. Lineage (GTDB taxonomy): Bacteria > Pseudomonadota > Alphaproteobacteria > Rhizobiales > Rhizobiaceae > Ensifer_A. The sequence continues at coordinate 6,300 of UBMP01000010.1, forward strand.
CCGATTTCGTCATCCTGCAGGCGCGCGATGCGGCCGAAGCGCTGCGGCTCAAGGCCAACCGACTGTTCGTCATCAAGGGCGGCAGGACGATCGCGAAGACTGCGCCACGCGTGAGCGATCTATTCCTGGAGGGACGGCCGGGCACCGTCGATGGCGCAGAATACGCGCCGAAGCTCTGAGGGCGTACCGGGTCTTTATTTCCCGTAACGCTGGACGCGGAACCGGCTTCTTCTTTTGCCGGAATGGCAACAGCAACAAAAAAGCGGCGACCTTGCGGTCGCCGCCTCGCGTTCGGATGCCCCCCTGCCGAAACTCAGGCGCGGAAGTAGGTTGTGGTCGTACCCGTGTTCTGTCCGCTGTTTTCCATATATTTCGCGGTCGCTGCCTGAGCGGCTGCGGCCGAAGTCTGGGTGGTGTCAGTCTTGGGAGTCTGAGGCTTTGCAACCTTGTCCAGCATGGACGCGTGAAGCTTTGCCATGGACTGGTTGTAGGCGTGCTGCTTTTCGAAGGCCGTTTCCTTGTGGGCCGGCTTCTTCTGTGTGGACTGCGTCGTGTCCGTGCTGTCGGCGCTGCGGGCGTTCGCTGCCGCCTTGGTGGATGTCGTCGGTGCGGTGGTCGCGGCGGCTGCACCTGCGGCGGCGGCCGGAGCATTGCCGTTCTTGGCGGTCGAAGCGTCGGTGGTCGATGCGGACTTTCCGGAAACCTTAGCCAGCTTGTCGGCGTCAACCTTGGCCTGCTGCTTGTTGTGAGCGAGCTGCGCCTGGACGGCCTGCTGTGTCTCGCTGAGCTGGCGGCCCTTCTTTTCGGCGACAGGGGCCGGAGTGTAGGCGGCGGCGCTTGCGGTGTTCTTGGAAATTTGCATTTCAGACCTTTCTTTTAACCACGCTTGACCCGCGTTTAGTCAGGGTCGAGAGAGCGAATGGGTTGCCTTCTTTTTTACCGGGCAAGTCTTGTTCTGCTGCAGCCGCCACATCTACCCGACGATGTGAGTGGCTTTTCTTCCTGTTTAGATTTCATCTGTCGTTTTAAGCGTCAAACCGGAATTTATGTTCAATTGAAAACCTAGAATTTTATGTATCTGTCGTTTTTTCTCGCGGATTTTATTTATTTCTTCCGCTTTACTTGAAGACGGTGGACGGACCGAGCTTGAGATGTTCCTCATAGGCCGTATGAGCCACGCGGAAGGGTACACCGGAGCCGGGCGCCTTCGGGCTGGAGGCCAGTTCGAGCATCTGTGCGAGAAGGCTGTAATCGCCGTGATAGTACGGGGTGTCGTGGTGCTCCGCAGCCAAATTGGCGGTCGCAGCCTGCAGATTGAAGGCGCCATTATTCGCCTGGATCTTGCGGCCTTCCGGAAAATAGGGGGGCATGAAGCCTGAAACTTGCATCGCGGAATTCTCCCGGGAGAATGGCGATGTCTGGCGTTTCTTCTTCTTTTCTCGCCGGTCTCCTGACGCCCGTTTTACAGGCGAGGCGCAAAGAGGCGCTGAAAAGGATCGTTACAAATTTAACGATCCTTTCGATTTTCGAGAGAAAAAGATCAGGTGGCCGAGGGGCTGGAGACAAATATCTTCGGGAAGGGCCGGAAGGTCATGGCGACGAGAAAGGCCATGAGGCCGAGGATCCAGCAGGCAATATACATCGTCGCGTAGCCGCCGGTGGCATCATAGATATAACCGCCGAGAACCGGGCCGGTTGCCATCCCAAGGCTGCCGGCCATGGAGGTGCCGCCGATGATCGTGCCCATCATCTTCATGGGGAAATTCTCGCGGATCAGCACGGCATAGAGCGGCATGACGCCAGCATAGATGAAGCCGAAGAAGACGGCGACAACGTAGAAGCCGGCAAGTTGGCTGACAAAGGCATAGGCCAGTGCGCCGAAAGCCTGCGCGAGCAGCCCTCCGACAAGGACGCGCTTGGCCCCCAGCCTGTCACCGAGAACGCCGAAGCCGATGCGGCCTGCCATGCCGGCAATGCCTTCCACCGAATAGATGGAGACGGCGGCAATTGCCGAGATACCGCAGATCTGCGCGTAGCTCACTGTGTGGAAGATCGGACCGGAATGGGTGGCGCAGCAGAAGAAGTTGGTGGCGACGAGAACGATGAACTGCGGCGAGGCCAGAGCCTGGCGCACGGTCATACCGGCATCCGGCGGCAAGTCTCCCATCGGCGACCGGCTAGCCGCCGTCGTCGCAGGCGGTCGCGCAAGCAGCATGGACGTGGGGAGCGTCAATACGGCGACGATGCCTGCCATGATCGTGAGCACCATCCGCCAGTCGTAGCTCTCGATCAACCGGGCCGTGAGTGGTGACATTGTCACCGGTGCGAGCCCAATGCCAGCCGAGACCAGCGAGACCGCGAGGGCACGCTGTGTTTCGAACCATCCGGTGACAGTCGCCATCATCGGCGCAAAGAAAGCCGAGACGGCACCGCCCGCTAAAAGTCCGAAGGCGAGCTGGAATATAATGAGCGAAAGCGCATGTGCCGCCATCCACAGACTGGCTGCAAACAGGATGGCTCCGGCAGCGACGACAGGCCGGGCGCCGAAACGGTCGGAGAGGGCACCCCAGATCATCGCCGTGGCGGCCATGGAGAGGAAGCCGATTGTCATCGCGGCAGATATGCCCGTGCGGCTCCAGCCGGTTTGCTCGACCATCGGCGTCAGGAGAACAGGTAGCGAGAAGAGGGCGCCCATGGCGATGCAGCCCATGAAGCTGCCGGCGGCCACGACAACCCAACGATATGGCGATTCCTGCATGAGACCCTCCCAGAGCCAAACCGGCTGCATCCTCATATACGTTGATATCAATCAATTTGCCTGCTGACAATCATCAAATCCTGGAATCGCCTTGCGCCCGGGGGAGACGGTCGACAGGAAAACTGAACATATTAAATCAAATGCGACAACCGGGATTGACCTGACTTTCACGCGCAGGTGTTACAACCTGCGGCATAGGGTGGTTCTACTTCTGAGGTTGATCATGACTATCGGACCTGTATCGAGCGCACAGCCCGTCGTGTCGAGCGAGAGCCGGAGCGAGGCCGCAGACCGCTTTGCCGCAAGGCAGATGGGGATCATGCAGGACATCATACAAGGGCGCAACGTAGCCCAGAGAGCCTTTGTCGACTCGCATCCCAACACGCGCCAGGCGTTCGAGAGCATTATCTCTTCGCTTTTCGCGCAAGGGAGTTCGCACGCCAACGAAGCCGCGCGTATCGCGGCGACCGTTCAGGACATGCGGACGGCCGCCAAGGCCTATCGCGAGAGCGTCTAAGGCGAGCACGCCTCTCGCTCAAACGTCCGATAGAATGCTGACCATGCCGAGGGATTAAGCCAGCGCGGGCAGGCTCGCGCCGGCAACGCTGGTCCTTTAGCCCCAGAAGCCTTCATGAACCTTTGCCGATTCCTCCACGAGGATCGGGCCGATGACCTCAACCTTGCGCTGGCCGGCTGCAAACACGACTTCGCAGGGCAGGTCGAGCGTCGGGTTTTCCGGATGATTGCCGGTGATCTCCTTCAGCTGCTTTTCCGTCATGCCGTAGACGCAGCGCTTCAATCCCGTCCAGTAGATGGCTCCGGCACACATGGCGCAGGGTTCGGCGGACGTGTAGATCGTGCATTCCTTAAGGAGTTCATGCGGGAGCGTCGTCGAGGCGCGCGTCATCAGAACGCGCTCCGCGTGGCCGGTCATATCGTGGTCGGGCATGTAGGCATTGTGCTGGGTCATGAGCACCTTGCCGTCGGGGCCGACCAGGATCGAGGCGAAAGGGTGGTTCCCGGCATCGCGCGCCTTTTGCGATTCGGCGATTGCGATCCGCAACAGCGCTTCGTGATCCAGTTCCTCGCATATCATGGCCATGCCCTTTATCCCCTATTTCTCTGGCGCAATTGCCGGCGAACCGTCACACAGCCGATTCATTCCATTGCGCGAATTCGTGCGGTGCGGAAGACTTGCCTTGATCGGCGCGAAATTCAAGTCATTGTAGAAGCTCTTCCGTACGAATTGTTCGCACATTGGAAAGCGCATGTCCCTGATTTCGCCAGCCGCACTTCTCTTTGACGAGGTTGCCCGGCTCGGATCTATCCGCAAGGCGGCCGAGCATTTGAACGTTTCGCCTTCCGCGCTCAACCGGCGCATTCTCAACCTTGAGGAGGATTACGGGCTCAAACTGTTCGAGCGGCTGCCGCGCGGCGTGCGGCTCACGGCGGCAGGCGAAGTGCTGATAGCTGACATCCGGAAATGGAAGGCCGATCAGGAACGCTCGAAGGTACGGCTGCAGCAGTTGCAGGGGCTGCGACGGGGGCATGTCTCCGTCGGACTGATGGAATGTCTGGCTGGCGATTTCGCCCGCAAGCTCTTTGACGAGATCCAGGCGCGCTTCCGGCATTTCACGCTCGATATCTTTGTGGGCGGCACGGCGCTGATCACGGAGAAAATCCTCAACAGCGAACTTGATCTGGCTGTCTGCTTCAACGTGCCGGACCGGCATAACATCCATAAACTCAAGGCGCTGGAGGCGCCGTCGGGCGTCATCGTGTCGAGGGACCATCCGCTGGCGGGGAGGGCGAGCGTGCCGCTGTCGGAATGTATCGACTATCCGTTCATTCTTCCGGATTTTTCCATCGCGGCGCGGCGTCTGATCGACAGTGCGCTCGGCTCGTCCGGCGTCCAAACCGTGCCCAGCCTCGTCACCAATTCCACAGGATTGATGAAGCGGCTGATTGCCGACAGCAGGCACATCGCTTTTCTCAATGCCGGCAACCTCATCGATCTGCAGAGGGATGCGGAGCTGGAGTTCATTCCACTTTCCGGACGGCAGCTGGCGGCGGAGGAGCTATCGCTGATCACCCGGTCCAGCCAAGGCTTGAGCTCCGCAACTTCCGCGGTTGTCGATCTCATCAAGGCTCAAATGGATGCCTTGCCAATCGTGCCGAAAAGCGCTTAATCTCAGTGTTGCAATTTTTGCAACGCAACGAGCGAAACAATGTGCTTGTGTGCAATGCGAAAGCCAGACCAACTAATGCACAAAATTAAAGCAGGGGAACTTGGTGACGTTGCAGCAGTCGTGGGTTGGGAGTCCGTCTGGAGTCCGGGCCGAAATTCGGCGTCTTGTCGGATCGGCCATCGATTTTTTTAACGTTTTCTCTTCCGGTCGGGGGGCCGGTTCAAATCATCTTCACGCGTCGTCGATCTTGCCTTACGGTCTGAATGCCGGCGGGCGTAGTGGGGTGCTGTTTGCCGCGTCCGCCAGGGAGACTTTCAATGGGAACTGAAGCGACTGCGCGGCTGGAGCTGAAAAGCATCACCAAGCGCTTTCCGGGCGTGCTGGCAAACGATCAGGTGAGCTTCTCCGTCCAGCCGGGCGAAATTCATGCGCTTCTCGGCGAAAACGGGGCGGGCAAATCCACCCTCGTCAAGATGATCTACGGCATCATGCAGCCGGACGGCGGTGAAATCCGCTGGAACGGCGAGCGCATCGTCGTTGCCCACCCCAAGGCTGCGCGCAAGCTCGGCATCGGCATGGTGTTCCAGCATTTCTCGCTCTTCGAGGCGATGACAGTGCTGGAAAACATCGCTCTCGGCATGGATGCGAAGATCCCGGCGCGTGAACTGGAAGCGCGCATCAAGGAGGTCATGACGCAATATGGCCTCAAGCTCGAACCACATCGCATCGTCTCGACGCTTTCGGTCGGCGAGCGCCAGCGCATCGAAATCGTGCGCGCGCTGCTCTTGAACCCCAAGCTTCTCATCATGGACGAGCCGACCTCGGTGCTGACGCCGCAGGAGGTGGAGCAGCTCTTCGTCGTCCTGCGCCAGCTCGCCAGCGAGGGCTGTTCCATCCTCTACATTTCTCACAAGCTGCACGAGATCAAGGCGCTCTGCCACACCGCGACCATCCTGCGTGGCGGCAAGCTGGTCGACACCTGCAACCCCTCCGTCGAGACATCGCGCTCCATGGCCGAGAAGATGATCGGCGGCAATCTCAAGACGATCGAAAAGGCGGAAGGCCGCACGGTCGGACGCGAGAAGCTGATCGTCAATCGGCTGAACATGCCGGCCCGTTCGCATTTCGGCGTGTCGCTGAAGGACATTACCTTCACCGTCCGTGAGGGCGAAATCTTCGGGATCGCCGGCGTTGCCGGTAACGGGCAGAACGCGCTGTTGCTGGCGCTCTCCGGAGAGACGCTGACGGACGATCCGGGCGCGATTACCGTCGACGGCGCGCAGCTTGGCCGACTGACGGCGAAGCAGCGGCGGCTTGCAGGCGTTTCCTCTGTGCCGGAGGAGCGCAACGGGCATGCTGCCGTGCCGGAATTCACGCTCGCCGACAATTCGGTTCTGACCGCGCGCGACCGGCTTGGTATGGTGAAAGGCGGGCTGATCGATCACAAGGCGGCTCGGACCTATGCGGGTGAGGTAATATCCACATTTGCGGTCAAGGCGCTGGGGCCGGGCTCGACGGCGGGGTCGTTGTCGGGTGGCAACCTGCAGAAATACATTATGGGTCGCGAGATCATGCAGAACCCTGCGGTCCTCGTCGTTTCGCAGCCGACCTGGGGGGTCGACGCGGGCGCCGCAGCGGCCATCCATCAGGCGCTGGTCGATCTGGCGGCGGCCGGCTCTGCCATCGTGGTCATCAGCCAGGACCTCGATGAACTGCTCTCGCTCTGCGACACGCTCGCCGTGATCAACGAAGGACGTCTGTCGCCGTCGATGAAGGTGGCGGACGCCGATATTGAAGAGATCGGTCTGCTCATGGGCGGCGTCCATGGCGACCCGGCCGCAACCGCAAACCTGCATCCGGAGCCGGTCCATGCGCATCAAGCTTGAAAAACGACCCGAACCCTCAACCCTGATGGCCTTCGCGACACCGATTGCCTCGGTGCTGCTCACCATGGCCATCGGCGTGGTCGTGTTCGATGCGCTGGGCATCAAGGGTGAGAAGGCCGTTATCGACATCTTTCTGACGCCGCTCTTGTCGTCCTACAAATGGCAGGACGTGGCGGTGAAGGCAGCGCCGCTCATTATTATCGCGCTCGGCCTTTCCGTCGGCAATCGCGCACAGGTCTGGAATATCGGTGCCGAGGGGCAATATGTCATCGGGGCGCTGGCGGCAGCCGGCGTGGGCATTGCTGCCGGCGGGGCAGGCGGGGGTATCATCATCACGCTGATGATCCTGGCCGGCATTCTCGGCGGCACCTTCTGGGCGGTTTTCCCGGCCTTTCTCAAGACGCGGCTCAACGTCAACGAGATCCTGACCTCGCTGATGCTGACCTATGTGGCGCTGCAGGTGCTCGGCTATCTCGTCGGCGGTCCGTGGAAGGACCCGAACGGGCGCAACTTCCCTGCCACCGCGCCGCTTCATGCGGACCAGACGCTGCCGATCCTGTTTCCGGGCACGACTGTGCATCTCGGCGTCGCCATTGCGCTCGTGCTGCCCTTCGTCTTCTGGCTGATCATGTCGCGCTCTGTCTTCGGCTTCCAGATCCGCGTCGTCGGCAGTGCGCCGGATGCGGCGCGTCATGGCGGCTTCGATGCCAAGCAGACGATCTGGCTTTCGCTCCTTATCGGCGGCGCGATGGCAGGCCTTGCCGGCGCGCTGGAGTTTGCAGGCGCCCTCAAGGCCATCAATCTCGGCTTCCCGTCGGGCTACGGCTTCACGGCCATCATCGTATCTTTCCTAGGACGCCTCAACCCGATCGGCTGCCTGATTGCGGGCATCGTGCTTGCCGTCACCTATGTCGGCGGCCAGGTGGCGCAGACGACGGTGCATATTCCCAATTCCACGGCCGGCATTTTCCAGGCCATGATGCTGTTCTTCATTCTGGCGAGCGACATTCTCATCCGGTACCGGGTGCGCTTCGTCGGCAGCCCGAAGTTGGCCCCCATGCCCGCGGCAGGAGAGTGATCCATGAGCACTGAATTCATCATCGCCGCTATCGTCACCATTGTCGGTCTTACCACACCAATCCTGCTGGCCGCCCTCGGTGAACTCGTGGTCGAGAAGGCCGGGGTGCTCAATCTCGGCGTGGAGGGCATGATGCTGATGGGCGCGATCTGCGGCTTCGGCGTCACGGTCTCGACGTTCAATCCCTGGCTCGGCATCCTGGGTGCGGCCGCCGGCGGTGCGCTCTCGTCCATGCTGTTTGCGGTTCTGGTCCTGGAGCTGAACTCCAACCAGGTCGCGACCGGGCTGGCACTGACGATTTTCGGCACCGGCCTCTCGTCGCTGATCGGCTTGTCCTACACAGGCTTCATCGCGCCGGTTTTCGGCTCGGTCTTTCCGGCGTCGCTCGCCAACGATGCCTATCTCAAGGTCATATTCGGCTATTCGCCCATCGTCTATTTCGCTTTGATCATGGTTCCGGTCGTCGCGTGGTTCCTGAAATCCACCCGGTCCGGCATGATCCTGCGCGCCGTGGGCGAGAACGACCTGTCGGCCCATTCGATCGGCTATTCGGTCAAGGGCGTGCGCTATGCGGCGATTGCCTTCGGCGGGGCCATGGCCGGCATTGGCGGTGCCTATTTCTCGATGGTCATCACGCCCATGTGGGCCGAGAAGATGACGGCCGGTCGTGGCTGGATCGCTCTGGCGCTGGTCGTGTTCGCCGGCTGGCGGGCAGGGCGGCTGCTCGTCGGCGCCTATTTCTTCGGCATCCTCATGGCTCTGGAACTGTATGCAAAGGCGTCGGGGTTCTCGTTCCTGCCGTCGCAATTCTGGGCCGCCATGCCCTACCTCATGACGGTCATCGCGCTTTCCGTGATTTCGATGCGCGACCGTTCGGGCGGCAACGCCCCGGCCTGCCTCGGCAAGCCGTTCCTTCCATCAACCTGAAACGCCCTGACGATAGGAGTTCACCATGGCTATCATTACCCGCCGTACATTCATGCAGGCAGCCGGCGCTGCCGCGACGCTGCCGATGCTCGGTAACAAGGCCTTCGCCGCCGACAAGGTCAAGATCGGCTTCATCTTCCTCGGCCCGGTCGGCGACTACGGCTGGACCTGGGCGCACAACAAGGGCCGCGAACAGGTCGAGAAGGAACTCGGCGACAAGGTCGAGACCGTGTATGTCGAAAACGTCCAGGAAGACGCGTCCGCGATCCCGGTCATCCGCGACCTCGCACAGCAGGGCTGCAAGCTGATCTTCACGACGTCCTACGGCTACATGGACCAGACCATCGCAGTGGCCAAGGAATTTCCGGACGTCAAGTTCGAGCATTGCACGGGCTACAAGCGCGCCGACAACGTCGCGACCTATAACTCGAAGTTCCACGAAGGCCGCGCCGTTCTCGGCACGATCGCCGGCAAGATGTCGAAGTCGGGCACGCTTGGTTATCTCGGTTCCTACAAGGTTCCGGAAGTCGTTCTCGGCGTGAACTCCTTCGCGCTTTCCGCGCAGAAGCAGAACCCGAACGCCAAGGTCAAACTCGTTCTCATCGACAGCTGGTTCGACCCGCCGAAGGAAGCCGCTGCGACCGAGACGCTGATCAACCTCGGCTGCGACATCGTCACGACCCACACCGACAGCCCCGGTCCGCTGCAGATCCTGGAACAGAAGAAGCTCTACGGCTTCGGCCAGGGCGCAGATATGTCGCGCTTCGCACCGTCTGCCCACCTGACCGCCATCGAAGATATCTGGGGTCCGTATTACGTCGAGCGCGTCAAGATGATCCTCGACAAGTCCTGGAAGTCCACCGATACCTGGGACGGTTTCAAGGAAGGCACCGTCAAGATCTCTCCGTACAACAAGGCCATTCCGGCTGATGTCGTCAAGCTCGCCGATGACGTCCAGGCCGGCTACAAAGATGGTTCCTACGACATCTTCAAGGGCCCGATCTACGATCAGGCCGGTACGCTGAAGGTCAAGGAAGGCGAGACGATGAAGCTTGCCGACCTCGCCGTGATGGACTGGTTCGTCAAGGGCGTCGAAAGCGCTGCCTGATTTCAGGCAAACCACGATGAATTCTGGAAGGCGGCTTCGGCCGCCTTCTTCTTTTCAGGTTTCTGGAACGGCATCGATTTACGGGTGACATAGAATTTTGTGCGTAACCCAGTGTTGGCTGGAAGTGCGGCGACTTCAAACACTTTCCCTCCTTGTCCCTATGCCTTTGCGCATGCAATCCAGCCCGGCATTTCGATGTTCACGCCTAACGATTGACCCGCCGAACCAGATTGGGAAACTGATCCAACAGCTGACATTGTTCGTCAGGCGTCAGCCCTTCATATTTTTTCTTCGCGACCAGGAATTTCGCCGGCACTGACGCGTCAACTCTCCATTGAGCAGAATATCTTGCTCTTAAGCGGCGGCCTTCGCGCGTGTCTTCATATTCCCAATCGCAGTTTCCTCCGGCGATGACTGCAGCAAATGAATCAATCTCTGCATTCCTCAGGGGCTTTCTGAATTGAAAGTCGTCATAAACGTACAGCGCGAGTAGAGCCAGCAGAGCCGCCGCGACAACGAAGAGACTGATTACCAGACGTTTGGAAACATTCACTGTTATGGGCTCTTGCGTGAGGGATCCAGTCGCCCGTGTCCTGCTGCCCATATGTCACGAATAACGAGCAGTTCGGCTGCACATGGCTGTCAAATCAGCCTCAGTCCCTTGAAGCTGACATGCCCTTCCTTGCCGATGATGATGTGATCGTGGACGGTGATGCCGAGCGGTTTGGCGGTCTCGATGATCGTTTTGGTCATCTCGATATCGGCGCGCGAGGGCGTCGGATCGCCGGACGGATGATTGTGGACGAGGATGATGGCGGTCGCAGAAAGATCTAGCGCGCGCTTCACCACCTCGCGCGGATAGACCGGCGTGTGGTCGACCGTGCCTTTTTGCTGGACCTCATCGGCGATGAGGGCATTACGCTTGTCGAGGAAAAGGATGCGGAACTGTTCCCGCGTCTCGTAGGCCATCGCCGCATGACAGTATTCCACCACCGATGACCAGGAGGCGAGGACCTTCTTGCCTTTCAGTTCGCTCTTGAGCATGCGGTGCGCCGTGGCGGCAATCAGCTTGATGTCGGTGGCCACAGCTTCGCCGACGCCCTTGACCTCCGTCAGCCGGGCAGCTTCCGCACCGAAAACGCCGGCGAGAGTTCCGAAACGGTCAAGCAGGGCTTTGGCGATTGGCTTTGTGTCGCGACGCGGAATGAGGCGGAAGAGGAGGAGTTCAAGGATTTCGTAATCGGCGAGCGCCGTGTCGCCATGGTCGCGGAAGCGGGTGCGCAATCGCTCGCGGTGGCCATGGTAATGCTGTTCGGGAGAGGGGCTTTCCTTGCCGTCTTGCGTCGCCTTGGCTGCTGCCTTGGGACGCTGGCGGGGTTCGGCAAAGAAGCCGCGTTCGTCTCCCTCGAAATCGGCGGAAAAATTGTCCGGGTCCTCGGCATCTGCCGGCTCGTCCAGACGATCCTTGCCGCCGTTTTCAATCATCAGGTCAGCCCCGGCCTGTCGAGCCCTGCGGGCGAGAGGGTGAAGATCTCGCAGCCCGTGGCTGTAACGCCTACGGTGTGCTCATACTGCGCCGTCAGCGAGCGGTCACGGGTGACGGCTGTCCAGCCATCCCCCAGAACCTTCACATGCGGACGGCCGAGATTGATCATCGGCTCGATGGTGAAGATCATGCCTTCGCGAATTTCCGGTCCTTCATGGGCGCGCCCATAATGCAGGATGTTCGGCGTGTCATGGAAGAGGCGTCCGACGCCATGGCCGCAAAAGTCGCGCACGACCGAACAGCGTTCCCCTTCCGCATAGGTCTGGATCGCTTCGCCGATCGCGCCCGTCCGTGCTCCGGGGCGGACGGCAGCGATGCCGCGCAGCAGGCTTTCATAAGTCACTTCGAGAAGACGGATGCCGGCACGCTTGACCTCACCGACAGGGTACATGCGGCTCGCGTCGCCATGCCAGCCATCGAGGATGTAGGTGACGTCGATATTGACGATGTCACCGTCGCGCAGCGGCTTGTCGTCGGGAATGCCATGGCAGACGACGTGGTTGATCGAGGTGCAGGTGGACTTGGTGTAGCCGCGATAGTTCAACGTCGCCGGAAGTGCGCCATTGTCCATGCCGAATTCGAAGACGAAGCGGTCGATCGCATTGGTCGTCACGCCCGGCTGCACCATGGGGACAAGTGCGTCGAGGCAGCGCGCCGTCAGTTGGCAGGCGCGGCGCATGCCTTCGAAGGCATCCGGTCCGTAAAGGCGGATCGCACCCGTGTTCTTCAACGGTGCAGTGGCGGCTTCGATATAGTTGACCATGTCGATTCGGTATTTCCCGGGTGTGTATCTCTACTCTATGCCGGCTTAGACAAGCGGGATCAAGCTTTTCGCCGTAATTTGGGATTGCGAAACGGTGCAATCAAGCGCGTAGGCTTCAACACCGCGCGCTTTGGCATGCTCGAAGGCCGCAGCATAGCTCGGGTCGAGATCGGCGCAAATGCGGAATGCGGAGCAATCACCACGCTGGATGACATAGAGCATGATCGCGCGGTGGCCGGATTCCGCCACGTTTCCGAGTTCCGCGAGATGCTTTGCGCCGCGTTCGGTTTTTGTGTCGGGAAACTCAGCCAGGCCGGGCACGCGGCTGAAATGGACGTTCTTCACCTCGACATAGGCCGTCGGCAGGCCTTCGCCGGAGAGGAGGATATCGATGCGTGAGTTGACGCCATAGCGCTTTTCACGGGCAAGAAGGGGATAGGGCGCCAGCGACGGGATCATCCGGGAAAGGATGGCTTCCTCAGCGATCCTGTTCGGCATGCCCGTGTTGACGCCGACCAATGTGCCTTCGGCTTCGATCATCTCGAACTGATGGGCGTATTTGCGGCCCGGCTTGTCATGCACGGACATGAAGATGCGGCTGCCCGGCGCGGTCAGACCCAGCATGGATCCTGTGTTGGGGCAGTTGCCTGTGATGATAGTCCCGTCTTCCAGTTCAGCATCGAAGAGGAAGCGTTTGTAGCGGGAAATCAGCCGACCTTCGACCAGCGGCGGGTCAAAGAGCAAGGTCAGACCCGGACGCGGACGTAGGTGCCCGGTGCGTCTTCAATGGGATTGATATGCTCGCCGCCGGGAGTGCGGGCCGGAACGCGCTTGTCGTTCTGCTGTTCGATCCAGGTATGCCAGTGCGGCCACCAGGAGCCCGGCGTTTCCACGGCATGCTTCACCCATGTATCGAAATCGCCTTCCGGCTTCGGCCCGGTCCAGTACTGGTACTTCGTCTTGTAGGGCGGGTTGACGACACCTGCGATATGGCCGGAGCCGGACATGACGTAGGTGACGTCGCCACCGAAGACCTGGCTACCGACGAAGACGGACTTGGCCGGCGCGATATGGTCCTCGCGGGCGGCAAGATTGTAGACCGGGATTTTCACGTCATGCATGTCGAGCGTGTGGCCGCCCATTTTCATGCGGCCTTTCGAGAGATTGTTCTCCAGATAGCAGTTGCGCAGATAGAAGGCGTGGTTGGCGGCGGGCATGCGGGTGGAGTCCGCATTCCAATAAAGCAGGTCGAAGGCCATGGGCTCGACGCCGCGCAGGTAGTTGTTGACCACATAAGGCCAGATAAGCTCCGAGGCGCGCAGCATGTTGAAGGCGAGCGCCATCTTCGAGCCATCGAGATAGCCATGTTCCTTCATGGTCTCCTCGATGGTCTTCAATTGCTCCTCATCGACGAAGACCTGCAGGTCGCCCGCATAGGTGAAATCGACCTGCGTGGTGAAAAAGGTGGCCGAGCGAATGCGGTCGTTGCCTTCCTTGGCGTGCAGCGCAAGCGTCGCGGCAAGCAGCGTGCCGCCGACGCAATAGCCGATGGCATTGACCTTGCGCTCGCCCGTCGCCTTTTCGATCACCTCAAGTGCGAAGTCGATGCCTTCGCGGGCGTAAGCTTCCCAATCCTTTTTCGCATGCCGCTCGTCCGGATTGACCCAGGAGATCACGAAGACCGTGTGACCCTGGTCAATGCACCATTTGATGAAGGATTTTTCCGGGTTGAGGTCGAGCACGTAGAACTTGTTGATCCAGGGCGGGCAGAGGAGGAGAGGGCGCTTCAGCACCTCCTCCGTCGTCGGATCGTACTGGATGATCTGGCAGATGTCGTTTTCGGCAACGACCTTGCCCGGCGTGACGGCCATGTTCACGCCGACGGCGAATTTCGACATGTCGGTTTGACGGATGCGCAGGTCGCCGTGGCCGGCCGCGATGTCTTCGGCCAGCATCTTCATGCCGCGGACGAGGTTCTCGCCGTTGGTGGCGATCGTCTCGCGATAGACCTGCGGGTTTGTCAGTGCGAAATTGGAGGGCGACAGCGCCGAGATGATCTGGCGCGTATAGAATTCGGCCTTATGGCGCGTATGCGCGTCCAGCCCCTCGGTTTCGGCAACGAGACGCGAGGCCCAGTCCGAAGCGACCAGGAAGACCTGGCGCAGGAAATCGAAGAACGGGTTCTTTTCCCAGTCCTTGTCGGCGAAGCGCTTGTCGGGCTTGGCGTCGGGCTCGTCGGTCTTCTCACCGTTGAGCTTCTGCATGGAATGCATCCAGACCGTCATCATGGAGCCCATGAGGCGCGTCTGCGCCTCCAGCGTACGCTTGGGGTCGAGCATCCAGTATTCGACGACCTTGGAGAGCGTGCGCACCATGTCGCCGACCGGTTCGACGACATGGTCGACGATCTCGCCCTTCTCGCGGGGTTCCAGCCAGAGCGAGGCGGCCTTGCCGGCATTCTGCACCGCGCGGGCCAGATTGACGGTCATCGTTTCCGGGTCTTTCAGGATATAGGGCTCGAACACGGCCGGATCGATTGCGCCAAACGGCGCTTTCTCACCGTTTCCTCCCCGCATCTCCTCCGCCAATTCACGTCCTCCCGGAATTTTGTCGTTTTGATTTGCTTCATTGTGCCTTAAAAGGCTGGGAAGTTCTATACGTCAGATTGCAGATTCGAGAGGCGACACATTTGTTTTTTCACCTGAAACGCCATGTGTCGGTGGCTGTTGCGGCGCTCGTGACGTCGGTGGCTTTGAGCGGCTGCATGTCGAGCGATGTCGCCAACAACACGCCCACTCCTCCGGGCATGAACAATTCCGACGTCTATCCTTATGTCGGTGAAAAGCGGGAAGTGGCAACGACGCAGATGAGCGACGCGGAGGCGGCTTCACAAGGGGCCAGACTGCAGGCGCTGGCCGATCAGCGGAAGGCCGGCAAGGTTTCCGAGGCCGAGTATAACCGCAAGGTCGAGGAAATGCGCAAGCTGAACGCGGCAACGCAAGCCGCAGCCAAGTCCGACGCCCCGGCATCCAACTAACAACGCGTTCGACTGAGAATTTGTCCTTGCGTTTCTGGGATTTTGGGCGATAAGCCTTCGCCTGTCCGGCTTGAGAGAGGTTCGCGCCGGACATCGCTTCACGACAAAAAGACGAACCTTGCCAACTGCGACGGCGGGCCTGTCTCAAGGCGGCCGTCCTGGAGCCGATGATGGAAGAGTTTCACAAGGTCAGACGCCTGCCTCCTTATGTTTTCGAACAGGTCAACCGTTTGAAGGCGAGCGCGCGAGCCGGTGGCGCGGATATCATCGACCTTGGCATGGGCAATCCCGACCTTCCGACCAACAAGTTCATTGTCGACAAGCTTGTCGAGACCGTGCAGCGGCCTGACACGCATGGCTATTCGTCGTCCAAGGGCATCCCCGGTCTTCGCCGTGCCCAGGCGGCCTATTATGCCCGCCGTTTCGGCGTGAAGCTCAATCCCGACACCCAGGTCGTAGCGACGCTCGGCTCGAAGGAAGGCTTTGCCAACATGGCGCAGGCGATCACCGCGCCCGGCGACGTCGTGCTTTGCCCCAACCCGTCCTATCCGATCCATGCCTTCGGCTTCCTCATGGTCGGCGGCGTGATCCGCTCGATCCCGGTCGAGCCGGATGCGGAGTTCTTCCGCGCGCTGGAACGTGCCGTCGCGCATTCCATCCCGAAGCCGATTGCCATGATCCTCTGCTATCCGTCCAACCCGACGGCGACCGTGGTCGAGCTCGACTTCTACAAGGACGTCGTCGCCTTCGCAAAGAAGCATGAGATCTTCGTTCTGTCCGACCTTGCCTATTCGGAAATCTATTTCGACGGCAAACCGACGCCTTCGATCCTGCAGGTGCCGGGCGCAATGGATATTTCAGTCGAGTTCACCTCGATGTCGAAGACCTTTTCCATGGCCGGCTGGCGCATGGGCTTCGCCGTCGGCAACGAGCGGCTGATCTCGGCGCTGACGCGCGTGAAGTCCTATCTCGATTACGGCGCGTTCACGCCGATCCAGGTCGCGGCAACCGCAGCGCTGAATGATCCGGACATCGACCAGCATATCGATGAGGTGCGCCAGACCTACAAGCGCCGCCGCGATGTCATGGTCGAAAGCTTCGGGCGCGCCGGCTGGGACGTACCGCCGCCGGCGGCTTCCATGTTCGCCTGGGTTCCCGTGCCGGAAAAGTTCCGCCATCTGGGCTCGCTCGAATTCTCCAAGCTGCTGATCGAGAAGGCCGATGTGGCCGTCGCACCGGGCATCGGCTTCGGTGAACATGGCGACGACTATGTCCGCATCGCGCTGGTCGAAAACGAACACCGCATCCGTCAGGCCGCGCGCAACATCAAGAAGTTCCTCGGCACGGCGGACGACACGCTGCACAACGTGATCTCGCTCGAGGCGCGCCGCTGATCTCTACCCTCTCGCCCGCGGCCACCGTCGCGGGCTCTCCAACAAAAAAAATCGGGAATGACGCATGACTGATGCCCTGAAGATCGGCATTGCAGGTTTAGGAACCGTGGGCTCGTCGCTCGCGAAGATTCTTGCCGAGCGCGACAACATGCTGGCGATTGCCTGCGGACGCGCCATCAGGGTGACGGCGGTGACGGCACGCGACAAGACGCGCGACCGCGGCGTCGATCTTTCGAGCGCACAGTGGTTCGACAACCCTGTCGACATGGCGAAATCGGCCGATATCGATGTCTTCGTGGAGCTGATGGGGGGCGCAGGGGATCCGGCGCATGCGTCCGTCGAAGCGGCGCTGGCTCGCGGTCTCCACGTGGTGACTGCCAACAAGGCTCTGCTGGCCGCCCATGGCGTGAAGCTCGCGGCCCTTGCGGAAGAAAAGGGCTCGATCCTCAACTTCGAGGCCGCAGTTGCCGGTGGTATTCCGGTGATCAAGGCGCTGCGTGAATCGCTGACGGGCAACACGGTCTCCCGCGTCTACGGCATCATGAACGGCACCTGCAATTACATCCTGACCCGCATGGAGAAGGAAGGTCTTTCCTTCTCCGACTGCCTGAAGGATGCGCAGCGACTGGGCTATGCCGAAGCCGATCCGACCTTCGACATCGAGGGCAACGACACGGCCCACAAGCTCTCGATCCTGACGAGCCTTGCCTTCGGCACCGAGATTGCGGCAAACGACATCTATCTCGAAGGGATCAGCAATATCTCGATCGAAGATATCCGTGCTGCCGCCGATCTCGGTTACAAGATCAAACTGCTTGGCGTAGCGCAAAGGACCGAGAGCGGGATCGAGCAGCGCGTTCACCCGACCATGATACCGCGTGATAGCGTCATCGCGCAGGTCGACAGCGTCACCAATGCCGTCGCGATTGAAAGCGACGTGCTCGGCGAATTGCTGATGGTCGGACCCGGCGCCGGCGGCAATGCAACTGCCTCGGCCGTCATGGGTGACATTGCCGATATCGCCAAGGCGCGCCCGGGAACACAGGTGGCGCCGGCGCTTGGCCGACCGGCAAAGTCTCTGGCGCCCTACAAGCGCGCCGGCATGCGCTCGCATGAGGGCGGTTATTTCATCCGTCTGACAGTGGAAGATCGCGCCGGCGTCTTCGCCAGCATTGCAACGCGCATGGCGGAAAACAAGATTTCGCTGGAGTCCATCGTCCAGCGTCCCCACCAGGACGATCCGGACGGTCCGAAGACGATCATTCTGGTCACGCACGAGACCATGGAAGATGCCGTACGCACGGCCGTCTCCGCCATCAAGGGCGAGGGCTATTGCGTGGGCGAGCCGCAGGTCATCCGCATCGAGCGGCCCTGACGGGTTTGCGGACGGAAGGATGGCGCTAAAGGCGCAGCATCTTTCTGCCGCGATCCGTCGATAGACAATACACGTTCATCCGGATCTCAGGCGGGCACCTTATCCGGAAGAGCACAATGAGCGCAGGGTATTGCCCTGGATCAAGGCTGGATCGTGCCGTTTGTCGGCACCATATCAGTCGGGAACCGGTCGATATGACTGTGCGTATTCCGTCGGGCCGCGTCTTGGCCCGATGCCAATTGGAAAGAGGACATGAAAGCCCGCCTGATATTGTCACTCGTTGTCCTCGCCCTGATGGCAGGCGGCGGATATTTCATCTGGAAACGCTATTTTACTGTCGAGGCGCCGCGCTACATCTCGGCAGCCGTGACGGTCGGCACTGTGTCCGAGTCGGTTCTGGCCACAGGAATCCTGAAACCGCGCAAGATCGTGGCGGTGGGCGCGCAGGTGTCCGGGCGTATCATCGCACTGCATGTGAAGCCCGGCGACGAGCTGAAGGAAGGCGATCTGGTTGCGGAGATCGATTCCGTTTCTCAGGCCAATGATGTGCGCAAGTCAAAGGCGGCGCTTGCAGTCGTCGAAGCGCAATTGGCGGAGAAGCAGGCCAATCTGGCCAATGCGAAGATCGTGCTCGACCGCCAGACACAGATCTTTGAAAGCCGTGCCGGTTCGCGTGCCGATCTCGATACGGCGTCGGCCAATCTGAAGGTGATCGAGGCGCAGATCGCCGCGCTTCAGGCGCAGATCATTCAGGCGCAGGTGACCGTCGCCACGGCGGAAGCCAATCTCGGTTATACGAAGATCACGGCGCCTATGACCGGAACGGTGCTGGCCGTGGTCAATCAGGAAGGCCGCACCGTCAATGCCAACCAGTCGGTGCCCACGATCGTGATCCTGGGCGATCTCGATACGATGACGGTGCGGGCCGCGATTTCGGAAGCCGATATCGTTCGGGTCAAGGAGGGGCAGAAGCTGCGCTTCAACGTGGTCGGCGATCCGGCACGCCAATATGATGCGACGCTTTCGGCCATCGAACCCGCACCGGAATCGATCACGGATGACACGGCCGTCTCGTCCACGGCTTCCAGTTCAGGCTCCGGTTCGTCCTCTTCGACGACCGCGATCTACTATGTCGGGACCTTTGATGTCGCCAACAAGGACCGGCATTTCCGGACCTACATGACTGCGGAGGCCAAGATATTCATCGATGAGGCCAGGGATGCTTTGACTGTGCCGTCGCCGGCGATCAACGCGGGCAAGGACGGCAGCTTCGTTCGCGTCCTGAACACCGACGGCAGCGTGGAGCGTCGCAAGGTGGACGTTGGTCTCGACAACAAGACTATCGCTGAAATCCGCTCCGGCGTTGAAAAAGGCGAGCGGGTCATCGTTGGCGAAGGTGCAGCGCAGCGGCAATCCTCCTCGTCATCGCGGCGCGGCCCCGGGCTCTTTTAAGGAACGATCGGATGAACGAGCCGATCATTGAGCTGAAACGCCTGCGCCGCGACTATCCTTCGGGCGATGGTGTGTTGACCGTCCTGAAGGATGTCGACCTCACGATCCAGCGCGGAGAGATGGTGGCGATCGTCGGGCCGTCCGGCTCAGGCAAATCGACGCTGATGAACCTGATCGGTCTGCTCGACAGCCCGACCTCGGGCAGTTACATCGTGTCCGGCCGCGAGACGAGCAAGCTCGACGGCGATGAACGATCGGCCCTCCGGCGCGAGCATTTCGGCTTCATTTTCCAGCGCTACCACCTGCTGCCGGAACTGACGGCACTCGGCAATGTCGAGGTGCCGGCCATCTATGCCGGCGCTGACCGCAAGCGACGTCAGACGCGTGCCGGCGAATTGCTGACCCGGCTCGGCATTCCGGATCGGCTCGACCATCGGCCGGGGCAGCTTTCGGGCGGGCAGCAGCAGCGCGTCTCCATCGCCCGCGCGCTGATGAATGCGGGCGACGTGATCCTCGCGGACGAGCCGACCGGCGCGCTCGACCAGGCGAGCGGCGAGGAGGTATTGAAGATCCTCGACGAATTGAATGCCGAGGGCAAGACGGTCATCATCGTCACGCATGACATGAATGTCGCCCGCCGCGCCGGGCGGATCATCGAGATTGCCGATGGGGTGATCGTCGCGGATCGGGTGAATGAGGACAAGGCTGCGGTCGAGGCCGTCGAGGTCGCCAACACCACGCCGTCGCCCCGAAAGGGCTTCGCGCTCTTCGGTATGGCCGATCGTTTCCGCGAAGCTTTCGCGATGGCGCTCTTGGCGCTGAAGGCGCATCGGCTGCGCACCTTCCTGACCATGCTCGGCATCATCATCGGGATTGCCTCCGTCGTCTGCGTGGTGGCGCTGGGCGAGGGGTCGCAGCGCAAGGTACTGGAGAACATTTCCAGCCTCGGGACCAATACGCTGGAAATCTTCCCCGGCACGGGTTTTGGTGACATCCGGTCGAACAGGATCACGACGCTGGTGGTGGCGGATGCGGATGCACTGGCGGGGCTTTCCTACGTCAGCGCGGTCACGCCGACTGTGTCGAAGAACGCAACGGCGCGCTATGGCTCCGTCGCGGCGACCGCGTTGGTGAACGGTGTTGACCCGCAATATTTCGCCGTGCGCGGTTCGAAGCTGACGGCGGGCAAGCTCTTCGGCGATGCCGAGATTGTCAATCTGACCCAGGATGCGGTCATCGATACGGATACGGCCAACGCGTTGTTCGGCAATCAGGGCGCCGATCCGATCGGGCAGACCGTCTTTCTGGACGATGTGCCGGTGCGCATCATCGGCGTGATTGCGCCGCAGCAGGGTGGCTTCGGCGCGCGCAACAATCTCAACGTTTACATGCCCTATACCAGCGTGCAGGCGCGGTTCGACGGGCGGCGCGCGCTGCGCTCGATCACGGTGCGTGTCGCGGACGATGCCGCAACCGACATTGCGGAGGCCGGAGTCACACAGTTTCTCACCCTTCGGCACGGCAAGAAGGATTTCTATATTCTCAATACGGACGATATCCGCCAGACCATCACCCAGACGACGCAGACCCTGACCCTGCTGGTGGCCGCCATCGCCGTCATCTCGCTCATCGTCGGCGGGATCGGGGTGATGAATATCATGCTGGTCTCGGTGTCCGAACGCATCGGCGAGATCGGCGTGCGCATGGCGGTCGGCGCACGGCGGGCGGATATCCTGCAGCAATTCCTTATCGAGGCCGTGCTGGTCTGCCTGATCGGGGGTGGGCTGGGGATTGCGCTCGCGCTGGGATTCGGCTGGGCGTTCAATGCCGCGGGGCTTGGCTTCACGCTGATCTTCTCCAGCCAGGCGATCTCTGTCGCCTTCTTCTGCTCCTTCCTCATCGGCGTTGTCTTCGGCTTCCTTCCGGCGCGCAATGCCTCGCGGCTCGACCCGGTGGCTGCGCTGGCACGGTGAGTGCCAGTCTTGAACAGCGTGTGGAAATCCCCGCAAAGCCTTGACCCGCCGGGGCTTGCGATAGACAAGATGCCACAGATGAAGGGCAGGATATGGCACAACCGATCGATCCCGCGCCGCAGACATTCCTGAATGTCGAACGGTCGGTCAGCGGACAGCGTTGGGTTTCGCGGCTGGGACAGGCGGGTGAGAACCGGGCGCTGGCCATGGCGCAGCTTCATGGCATTCCGGAACTGATCGCGCGCGTGCTCGCGGGACGTGGCGTGGCGGTGGAAGACGCGCCGGCCTTTCTCGACCCGACCATTCGGAGTCTCATGCCAGATCCGTCCACGCTGACGGAGTGTGACAAGGCCGCGACGCGGATCGCGCAGGCCGCCATGCGCGGCGAGCAGGTGGCGATCTTCGGCGACTACGATGTCGATGGAGCCGCGTCCTCTGCACTACTCTACCGCTTCCTCACGCACTTCGGCGTGAAAGCCACGATCTATATTCCCGACCGCATTTTCGAAGGCTATGGGCCGAACCCGGCCGCGATCGGCCAGTTGATCGACAATGGCGCACAACTGATCGTCACCGTCGACTGCGGCTCGACGAGCCATGAATCTCTCGCCGTGGCGGCGGAACGCGGCATCGACGTCGTGGTCATCGATCACCATCAGGTGACGCATGAATTGCCGGTCGCACATGCGCTGGTCAATCCGAACCGCGAAGATGATCTGTCCGGGCAGGGGCATCTCTGCGCAGCGGGTGTGGTTTTCCTCGTTCTGGTCGCCACGCTGCGGGTGTTGAAGGAGGCTGGGCATCCGGCCGCAGGGACGATCGATCTTCTTTCCTTTCTCGATCTCGTGGCGCTCGCCACGGTCTGCGACGTGGTTCCTCTCAAGGGGCTGAACCGTGCCTATGTGGTCAAGGGATTGATTGCGGCACGGCATCAGAAGAATGCGGGGCTGGCGGCACTGCTGAAGGTGGCCGGTCTCAATGGACCGGTCACGCCCTATCATCTCGGCTTCCTCATCGGGCCGCGGATCAATGCCGGCGGGCGGATCAGCGATGCGGCGCTCGGGAGCCGGCTGCTGACGCTGGACGATCCGATCCAGGCGAGCGAGATCGCCGAGCGGCTCGACGGGCTGAACCGCGAGCGGCAGGCGATGGAAGCGACCATGCTGGAAGAGGCCGAGGCCGAAGTCCTGGCCGAATACGGCACGGCCGAAAAGGCCTCGATTCTCGTCACTGCCAGCACGCGCTGGCATCCAGGGATCGTCGGTCTTCTGGCTGCACGGCTGAAGGAGAAGTTCCAGCGGCCGGCCTTTGCCATTGCCTTCGATCCGTCCGGAAAGGGGTCCGGTTCGGGCCGGTCGATTGCCGGATTCGACCTAGGGCGAATGGTGCGGGCGGCCGTGGACGCGGGCCTGCTCGTCAAAGGCGGCGGCCATGCGATGGCAGCGGGACTGACCGTGGAGAGATCGAAGCTGGGCGCGATGCGCGCGTTCTTCGAGGAACATGCAGGAAGCGCTGTACTCGACATAGCGGCGGGTGTTTCCCTCAAAATCGACGGTGCCCTGTCCGCCTCTGGTGCGACGCTGGACCTGATCGACCTGATCGAGCATGCGGGGCCCTATGGCTCCGGCCACTCGCAGCCCGTCTTCGTGCTGCCGTCCCACAAGATCCTCGACGCGAGGCAAGTCGGCTTGAACCACATCAAGGTCAGCATCGAAGGGCTGGACCGCATGCGGCTTGAGGCGATCGCCTTCCGCGCCATCGGCACGCCGCTGGGGGACCTGCTTCTCGGCTCGCGCGGCGCCTCGCTTCATCTGGCAGGCACGCTTTCGGCCGACATGTGGCAGAGTTCGCGGCGGGTCCAACTTCGCATCATCGATGCCGCCAGGGCGTTCTGACGCATCGTCCCTTGGGCGCTCCCGAGGAGGCAATGCGCTCTAGGCTCGCTCCAGCCAAAGTCCATGATAGCCGTCACGGGCTGAGGCAGAGGATATTGCGGGGGTCCGCTCGCGGACTTTCAGGATCGCCGTGACACCGCAGGCTCTTGCGGCAAGCGGCAGGCGCAGGCGAAGGTCTGCAACAAGATCACTATCCGCTGCCGCACCCGAGGCGCAGGCAAGTGCACGCGCATCGAAGGCAAGGCCTGCCAGGCGCGGAATGGCGCGGTGGAAAGCGGCAAGCCCAAGCGCGGCTTTCGCGGTGTCGAGCACAGCCACAATGAGAAGCGAGCCGGTCTTCAGATTGCGATGGGCTTCGGCAACACGCAGCAGCGTGCTGGCCTTTTCGATATCGGCCGGCGTTTCCACGCCGGAAAGGATGACGCCGTGCCAGTTCCGGTCGCTGAGCAGAGAGATGAAGTCCCGGTCCCCGTCGGTGCTGCGCGGGACAGCGAGTTGGACCAAGCACATCCCGCGACGCCAGATCGCATCATCCTCGGGGCCGCAGGCAACGATCTCCGTTCGGTCGATAGAGTCCTGCAGAATGACGGTCATTGACATCCGATATGGTTAAGCCTTGGCAAACCGGCATGGTAAAGGAATCTTAAACCAATTCCAGCCTAAGCTCCTGAGCAGTTGAAGCCGAGTCAGTATTCAGGGGCAAGCGGTTGATTTTCGGAACTTTCCTACGCCGGTCGGACAGGACCAAGACCCAAAATCGGATCGAGCCGATTGCTGCTCCTGTTTCGGATGCGGCGCTTCCGGCACGGACCGGCGAAGAGCGACGCAAGCTCGACCTGACCGCCACCTTTCTTCTCGACGACGTGTCTCCAAAGGTGCGCATGTCTCTGGCAGAGACGCTTGCCGAGGACCGGAATGCCCCGCGTCCTGTCATCCTGGCTCTGACGGAAGATCGAACGGATATCGCGGCCACTGTGATTGCCCGCTCGCCCGTCCTGGCCGATAGCGACCTGATCGACCTCGTGGGACGAGGCAGTCCCGAAATCCGAGCGGCTGTGGCCGTTCGCGCCGCCTTGTCGGCCCCCGTTGCGGCTGCTCTGGCGGAGGTGGGTGGCCGGCTTGATATCGCTCTGATGCTGCGCAATCCGGCGGCGCGACTGACGGCGAATGTCATGGTACGTCTGGCTTCTCGTTGCGGCAAGGACACGACGATCCGCGAGCTTCTGCTGGAACGGGCTGATCTGCCGGCGACCGCGCGGCATATCCTGATTGAAAAGATCGGTGATACATTGACGGACTCAGGGCTCGTCACCGCTCTTATCCCACCCCGCAAGCGCGAGCGGATGCGGCGCGAGGCGTGCGAGGCCGCGCTCGTTCGGGTGCTGGCAGGCGCAGGCGAGGCCGAACTTGCGGAAATGGCCGAGCATCTGCGGGTGGAAGGCCGGCTTTCCACCATGTTTCTCGTCCATGCCCTTTGCGCCGGGCGTACGGCATTCTTCGCTGAAGTCATCTCAAACCTTTCGGGCGTTGCCCGCGCTCGCGCTCGCGCTATCCTGGCATCCGGGCGACCGCGTGCGGTACGTGCCCTGATCGAAGCGGGCGGGATCAGCCGAGACGTTTCGGATGTTTTCTGCGAAGCCGTCATGATCTGGCGTGAAGAGGGCGGCGACATTCCGGGCGGTGCAGGGATTTTCCTGCGGCTTGCCGAGCGTTGC
Organism: Hyphomicrobiales bacterium; assembly: GCA_900466575.1. Classification (GTDB taxonomy): domain Bacteria; phylum Pseudomonadota; class Alphaproteobacteria; order Rhizobiales; family Rhizobiaceae; genus Ensifer_A. The sequence continues at coordinate 31,396 of UBMP01000010.1, forward strand.
AGAAAACAGAGCGGTCTCTCTGATGCCGGCCACGCGCTGATCGATGCGGTCGAGCGACTCGCCATCTCCGAGATGCGTCAGATGGCCAAGGCCTATGTCAGCGAGCTGTTGAGCGACGCAGCCTGACGCGAACCACGTCATCTTGACGATGGGTTGTGCAACCAATTATCAATATTTTGTTGTTTAATTTTTTGCGCCCGTGACCCCGGCATCCATTCCTGGATTCTCCGGAATTTTTCCGTCACGGACAGGGGGACATTATGAAGAGACGTGATTTGATGCGCGGTTTCATCGCGCTGGGTAGCTGTGCGGTTTGTGCGGGCTTGGCCCGCGCTTCCGAAGGCCCGCATTGGGAATACAAGGGGGAGCATGGTCCCGATCATTGGGGAGATCTGGACAAGGCCAACGCGGTCTGCTCCAGCGGCGGCCAGCAGTCTCCGGTCAACATCACCTCCGCGATCAAGGCCGAGGTCGATCCGATCAGCGTCTCCTGGAAGAAGACTTCCGCCAAGATCGTCAACAATGGCCACACGATCCAGGTGAACATGCCGGAAGGATCGTCGATCACCCGCGACGGAAAGGTCTATGACCTGCTGCAGTTCCACTTCCATGCGCCGAGCGAGCATCTCGTGGACGGGATGACGCATCCGATGGAGGTGCATTTCGTGCACAAGAACAAGAAGGATGGCGATCTCGCGGTTCTGGGCGTGTTCATGATGCCGGAACAGAAGCACGACGTCTTTTCGATGCTGGCCAAGAGCTTTCCGCAGGCAGAGGGTGCTGAAGGCAAGGTGGAAGCTTTCAGCCCGAACGATCTGCTGCCGCCTGGTCTGGAATACTGGACCTATGAGGGTTCGCTGACCACGCCGCCCTGCAGCGAAATCGTCACCTGGATGGTGGCCCGCGAGCCGCTGAAGGTGGAGCAGGTTTCGATCCAGGCGTTTACCTCGATCTATCCGGGCAATGCCCGCCCGGTCGCACCGCTCAATCGACGGCTCGTCCTGATGTCGCAGTAAGGCGGAAGTTTTCTCTGATCGATGCACTCCATCAGGCCGGGCGTCAGTCCGGCTTGATTTTTCGCACGACCCAGCTGTAGCCGTCGGCAATGACATGAACCGGCTTGCCCACGGCTTCCTTCACGCCTTCCGTCGTCGGGATTGCCTTCTTGATGACGCCGAAGGTGCGTTCCAGGAGATTGGGCTCCCTGGTCGCGGTCTGAGGCGGCGGCGGTGACTGGACCGGACCTTGCGGCTGTTGCAGGACGGCGCTGTTGTCCTGCAACGCTTCGGCCTTTGTGACCTCCGGCGACTGGCAGATGGCGATGACCATGGGATAGTGCACGTTGGAATAACGCGCGAGTTCCTGCTCGGAATCCTTGTCGCACGCGGCAACCGTATCCCATTTCGGCTCGCTCAGTGACAGCTGCGTGCATTTCGTAGCGCTGTCGTCACAGCCCATGATCGCCATGACGATCATCGCAGTCTTGACCTGCATCTCTTCCCGTCCATCCTCTGCCGCATCGTCCAGGCAATGCTGAGCGCCCGGTCAATCTGTTATAGGCGGACTATCACGAAACTGTGGCAGTCTTTCAACGGGTCGACGGGTGGACCGGCGTGATCCCCTCAAATGTCGAGGTTTTCGGCGAATGCGGCCCGGTCCTGGATGAAGCGGAAGCGGGCTTCCGGCTTGGTGCCCATGAGTGCATCGACCGAATCGCGCGTGCCTTCCGGGTCCTCGCGGTCGACATCGACCCGCAGAAGCGTACGCGTCTTCGGGTTCATCGTCGTTTCCTTCAACTGATCGGACGACATTTCACCGAGACCTTTGAAGCGGCTGACTTCGACTTTGCCGCGACCGGTAAATTCCTTGGCCATCAGCTCCGCACGATGACCGTCATCCCGGGCATAGAGTGTCTTACCGCCCTGCGTCAGCTTGTAGAGCGGCGGGACGGCGAGGAAGAGGTGGCCTTCGCGGATCAGCTCCGGCATCTCCTGGTAGAAGAAGGTGATCAGCAGCGAGGCGATGTGCGCGCCGTCGACGTCGGCATCGGTCATGATGATGATTCGGTCGTAGCGCAGGTCTTCCTCGCGGTACTTCGTGCGCGTGCCGCAGCCGAGCGCCTGGATGAGATCGGCGATCTGCTGGTTGGCGCCGAGCTTTTCGCGGCCGGCGCTGGCAACGTTGAGGATCTTGCCGCGCAAGGGCAGGATCGCCTGATTGGCGCGATTGCGCGCCTGCTTGGCCGAGCCACCGGCCGAGTCACCTTCAACGATGAAGAGTTCGGCGCCGTCGGCCGTGTTCTGGGCGCAGTCGGCGAGCTTGCCGGGCAGGCGCAGCTTGCGCACGGCGGTCTTGCGGTTGACTTCCTTTTCCTTGCGGCGACGCATGCGCTCCTCGGAGCGCTCGATCACCCATTCCAGAAGCTTGTCGGCTTCCTGCGGGTTGCCCGCAAGGAAGTGATCGAAGGGGTCGCGGAGCGCGTTTTCGACGATGCGCTGGGCCTCGACGGTCGCAAGCTTGTCCTTGGTCTGACCGACGAATTCGGGCTCGCGAATGAAGACCGAGAGCATGCCATAGGCCGAAATCATCACGTCGTCCGTGGTGATGTTGGCGGCGCGCTTGTTCTGCGTCAATTCGGCGTAGTTCTTCAGGCCCTTGGTCAGCGCGATGCGGAGACCCGCTTCATGCGTTCCGCCTTCCGGGGTCGGGATCGTGTTGCAATAGGAATTGAGGATCGCATCGCCACCATACCAGGTGATCGCCCATTCGAGCGCGCCATGGCCGCCGGTCTTCTCCGTCTTGCCGGCGAAGATTTCGCGGGTGACGGTGAAGTCCTTGCCGAGCGAGGCCTGGAGATAGTCCTTGAGGCCGCCCGGGAAGTGGAAGACGGCCTTTTCGGGGATTTCGCCGCTTTCGGGCAGGATGGAGGGGTCACAGTTCCAGCGGATTTCGACGCCGCCGAAGAGATAAGCCTTCGAGCGGGCCATGCGGAAGATGCGGGCGGGCACGAACTTGGCGCCGGCGCCGAAAATCTGCGGGTCGGGATGGAAGCGCGTGCGCGTGCCGCGACGGTTGTGGACGTCGCCCAGCTCTTCGAGCGGGCCCTGCGGAATCCCGCGCGAGAAGCGCTGGCGATAGAGCTTCTTGTTGCGGGCGACCTCGACTTCGAGAAGATCGGAGAGCGCATTGACCACCGAGATGCCGACGCCGTGCAGACCGCCGGAGGTCTCGTAGGCCTTGCCGTCGAACTTGCCGCCGGCATGGAGCTTAGTCATGATGACTTCGAGCGTCGACTTGCCGGGCGCCTGCGGGTGCTCTTCGACCGGGATCCCGCGTCCATTGTCGGTGACGGTCAGGCATCCCTCGGCATCGAGGCTCACTTCAATGAAGTTGGCGTGGCCGGCAACGGCTTCGTCCATCGAGTTGTCGATGACTTCGGCGAAGAGGTGATGCAGCGCCTTCTCGTCCGTTCCGCCGATATACATGCCTGGACGCATGCGGACGGGTTCGAGACCTTCGAGAACGCGGATCGAGGATGCGCCGTAGTCGTCGCCGCTGGATTTCGGCGAGGCAGGCGGCGCGGGGACGGCTGACAGAACCGGTGCGGCAGCGGCGCGCGCGGGCGCAGCAGCAGCGACGTCGGTCTTGCGCTCTGCGCTGTCAGCTGCCTTGGGAGCCATGCTCGCGAAAAGATCGTTCGAATTGTCCATCTTGCGGTATCTGGTGCTCAAGTCTGGTTTTCGGGGGCCGCATGCGTTCACATAGAACGTGGCGCGAATCGTTTCCCAAATGTTCTCCTGTCTTGTAGCGCAGGCAATGGCACTGGGAAACCGTGAAAGCTGGCCCCGAAATTGCGTATCACCCGCCTTGTTGGCAAGATGAGGTGGGTCAGGGAGTTCTCCGATGGGACGTATGTCCACAGTTCATTTGATTTTCAGGACTTTGGTTTGCCTTGCTGCAGCTTTGATTGCGCCGTCCCTGGCGGCCGCGCTGGAGCTCAAGCCGTTCAAGGATGACCTCTTCGCCTATCCGGGGATCATGGAGTCGAAGGACAATGGCGACTGGATCAAGGTGGACTACCGCAAGGAGCGGGACATTTACCAGCGTGACGACGAGCCGGAGCGGAAGGTCAAATGGCCATACGTGTCGATGGGTGTCACGTGGCACCAGTCCTTCGATACGGTCGATCTCGGGGCAGGGCGGAAGCTCGATATTTTTACGGCCGGCAAGATCGGCAAGCAGAAATTCAGCGTCGTCTTCATCCATGGCCGGGGCGTCGACCGCAAGCTCGGTGCGAGCGACGAACGTTTTGGCGGAAACTTCAATCGGCTGAAGAATCTGGCAGTCGACAATGGCGGCGTCTATGTCGCGCCGACGGTCAAGAGCTTCGACGCGGCGGGCGCCGCCGATGTGTCGAGCCTCATTCAGAGCCTGTCGAAAGCCTCCGGCGGCAGCCCGGTCATCATCGCCTGCGCGTCCATGGGAACCTTGATTTGCCGCGAGATTGCGCGCGATCCTCAGGCGGTATCGGTGCTGTCCGGCATGATCCTCATGAGCGGCGTTCTCGACAGCCAGTTCGACACGACGCCGTTCTACACGGCCCATCTGCCGCTCTTCTTCGCGCACGGGACAGACGATACGGTCTATCCCTGGCAGGATCAGGACGGGCTTTATCGCAAGCTGCATGCCAAAGGCTATCCGACGCGCTTTGTGCTGTTCAACACCGGTTCGCACGGCATACCGCTCAGGATGCTGGACTGGCGCGATACGCTGAACTGGTTCTTCAAGCGATCCTGAGCAAGACATGCGGCACATCGATCCTTTTCGACGCGCGATACATGCGGCTGACACATTGCATCGCCGCTGCTTGACCGCTATTGGCATTGCCGACCCGAAGTCGATGAGGAGAGGTTTTAGAGATGACGCCTGATGTCCGCCCGCTGGTTGCCGGCAACTGGAAAATGAACGGAACGCGGTCTTCGCTGGATGAGATCAAGGCGATGGCGGCTGGTGTCGGTTCGCTGAATTGCAACATCTCGACCCTGATCTGCCCTCCGGTGACGCTTCTCTACGTCGCGACCGCACTGGCCACGGATAGCGTCCTCGAAATCGGCGCGCAGGATTGCCACGCGAAGGCCTCTGGCGCGCATACGGGTGACATCTCCGCAGAAATGATCGCGGATTGCTTCGGCACGCATGTCATCCTTGGCCACTCCGAGCGCCGCACCGATCACAAGGAGACGGACGCGGAAGTCCGCGCCAAGACCGAAGCTGCCTGGGCGGCCGGCTTGGTCGCCATCGTCTGCATCGGCGAGACGGAAGCTGAGCGCAAGGGTGGCAAGACGCTTGAAGTTCTCAAGACCCAGCTTGCCGGCTCGCTGCCGGACGGCGCCACGGCCGAAAACACCGTGATTGCCTATGAACCCGTCTGGGCCATCGGCACTGGTCTCACGCCCTCGACCGGCGACGTCGAAGAAGCCCATGCCTTCATGCGCACTGAACTCAAAGCGCGCTTCGCGGGTGAGGGTGCCAAGATGCGAATTCTCTATGGTGGGTCGGTCAAGCCGAACAACGCGGTCGAACTGATGGGCGTTGCCAATGTCGATGGCGCGCTGGTCGGCGGGGCCTCCTTGAAATCCGCGGATTTCCTCGCCATCTGCAAGGCCTACGAGACGCTTCAGGCCTAACTTTATTTCCCCGGGTGCAAATTGAACCGTCGGGACTTGGAATAACGGGACGGCTCGTGTAAAGAGCCGCCAACTTCTATTATTTTGCCGCGTTTTTCGCGCGGCATGGGACATGCCACTATGCAAACTGTTCTCATCGTCATTCATCTCATGATCGTGCTGGCGCTGGTTGGCCTCGTGCTGATCCAGCGCTCGGAAGGCGGCGGTCTCGGCATCGGCGGCGGTTCGGGCTTCATGTCCGCCCGCGGTACGGCCAATGCGCTGACCCGCACCACCGCGATCCTGGCGACGCTCTTCTTCATTACGTCTTTGGCTCTCGGCATTCTGGCCCGCTATCAGGCGAAGCCGACCGACATTCTCGATCGGATCCCGATCACCCAGCAGGGCCAGCAGAACGGCATTCTCGACCAGCTCGGCGGTACCAAGCCGGCTGAGACGAAGCCCGCCGTTCCGGACAATGGCGTTCCCTCTGCCGGCGCGCCGGCTGCAAATGCGCCCGCTGCTCCGGCAACGCAGACCCCGGCCGCTCCGGCAACCGGCGAAGCGCCCGCGACACAGGCTCCGGCAAATCAGGCGCCCGCCACGCAGGCCCCGGCGACAACGGCTCCGGCCGCACCTGCGACGGACCCGACCAAGGTTCCTTCCGGCCAGTGAGGCCGACAGGTTGAAATCATCCTCCGGCAGCCAGCCCACTGGCTGCCGGTTTTCTTTTGGCTAGAATCGGTTCTTCATCCACCGAATTTTCAGGGCCTCCTGAATTTTGCGGGTAGCGGAATCGTTTGATTAAAGGTATCCGGTGACTCCCATGGCGCGATACGTATTCATCACTGGCGGCGTGGTCTCTTCTCTTGGCAAGGGCATTGCGGCCGCAGCTCTCGGAGCATTGTTGCAGGCACGGGGTTACCGTGTTCGCCTGCGCAAACTGGACCCCTATCTCAACGTTGACCCGGGCACGATGAGCCCGACGCAGCACGGCGAGGTGTTCGTCACCGACGACGGCGCGGAGACCGACCTCGATCTCGGTCACTACGAGCGCTTCACCGGGCGGTCGGCTACCAAGACCGACAACATCACCACGGGCCGGATCTACAAGAACATCATCGACAAGGAACGCCGCGGCGACTATCTCGGCGCGACCGTGCAGGTCATTCCCCATGTCACCAACGAGATCAAGAATTTCGTCATCGAGGGCAATGAGGACTATGATTTCGTGATCTGCGAAATCGGCGGCACGGTGGGCGACATCGAGGCCATGCCCTTCATGGAAGCGATCCGCCAGCTCGGCAACGACCTGCCGCGCGGCACCGCAGTCTATGTTCACCTGACGCTGATGCCCTATATCCCGGCTGCCGGCGAGCTGAAGACGAAGCCGACGCAGCATTCGGTGAAGGAGCTGCAGGCGCTCGGTATTCATCCCGACATTCTGCTCGTTCGTGCGGACCGCGAAATCCCGGAAGCCGAGCGCAAGAAGCTGTCGCTGTTCTGCAACGTGCGCGCGTCCGCCGTCATCCAGGCGCTTGATGTCGCCTCGATCTACGACGTGCCGCTCGCCTACCACAAGGAAGGCCTCGACAACGAGGTTCTGGCCGCCTTCGGGATCGAGCCGGCCCCGCAGCCGAAGCTCGAGCCCTGGGAAGAGGTGTCCAACCGCATTCACACGCCGCAGGGCGAGGTGACGATTGCCATCGTTGGCAAGTATACCGGCCTCAAGGATGCCTACAAGTCGCTGATCGAGGCGCTCTATCACGGCGGCTTCGCCAACCACGTCAAGGTCAAGCTCGAATGGATCGAGTCGGAAATCTTCGAGAAGGAAGATCCCGCACCGTATCTTGAGAAGGTCAATGCGATCCTCGTGCCGGGCGGCTTCGGCGAGCGCGGCTCTGAAGGCAAGATCAATGCGGCGCGCTTTGCGCGTGAACGCAAGGTGCCGTATTTCGGCATCTGCTTCGGCATGCAGATGGCGGTCGTGGAAGCCGCCCGCAATCTCGCCGGCATCGAAAAGGCCTCCTCGACCGAATTCGGCCCGACCAAGGAGCCGGTCGTCGGTCTGATGACCGAGTGGGTGAAGGGCAACGAGCTTGAGAAGCGCTCCGCTGCCGGCGATCTCGGCGGCACGATGCGGCTTGGCGCCTACAAGGCCGCGCTCAAAAAGGACACGCTGATCGCCTCGATCTACGGCTCGACGGAGATTTCCGAGCGCCATCGCCATCGCTACGAAGTGAACATCGACTACAAGGACCGCCTGGAACATTGCGGCCTGGTCTTCTCGGGCATGTCGCCAGACGGCGTTCTGCCGGAAACGGTCGAATATCCGGATCACCCGTGGTTCATCGGCGTTCAGTATCACCCGGAACTGAAGAGCCGCCCGCTCGACCCGCATCCGCTGTTCAAGAGCTTCGTGGAAGCGGCGCTGGAGCAGAGCCGGCTGGTTTGAAGCTCACCGCCTCATTCGTGAGGCGGCCATTTCTGCGCCCCTTGAAGGAGGCGCAGAATTTCTATCCGGTCCGACGATAGACGATGACGAAGGGCGTACGCGGAACGACCAGTTCTCGCGTCTTATGCCTTCGTCCATGTCTACCCATGTCCGGATATTCGGAAAGATGAGAAACGTGTTGGAAAACACGATCGCCGATCTCCATCGCAAAAGCGTGGATTATCAGTCGCTATATAGGAAAGTTCGCTCGCGGTAGCCAAACGAGCCTCAAGCGGTTTTGCCCTGCTTTGCGACACGTTCAAGTAGACCGGCTCGCCTGTTTTCCCATTGCTGGCGCACCTCGTTGTGCTCGATCCAGACGGTATCAGGATCGTCGGCCTCTTTCAGAGCCAGATCGACCTGATCAGCGAACCACTGTCGGGGTCTTTGTCAGCTTGAATCTTTGGCAGCGGCGTCACGGCATCGCCATGGTTTGATACGAGGCTCAGGAGGCTATTCTACGCCAGCCGCACCGCCGCGCAAGTCTGCCCCATCACCCCTTGTAATTGGGGTCGATCACCGCAAGCTTTAGCATCATTTCCAGCGCTGTCTTGACGGTTGCAAAGCGCACAGCCGCGCGCCCGATTTCGCCGAAATGCATGTCGCGGTGGAGGAGCGTGCCGTTATAGTGCTTGGCGGCGATGTGGACGAGGCCGACGGGTTTGTCGGGCGTGCCGCCATCGGGACCCGCAATGCCGGTGCAGGCGATGGAAAGGCCGGCTTCGGAACGCGCGAGCGCGCCGTGGGCCATTTCCATGGCGGTTTCCTTGGAGACGGCGCCATATTGTTTCAGCGTGATCGGGAAAATGCCGAGCATCTCGATCTTGGACGTGTTCGAATAGGTCACGAAGCCGCGGTCGAAGACGGCGGACGAGCCGGGGATCTCTGTGAGCGTCGTGGCAATCAGGCCGCCAGTGCAGGATTCGGCCGCCGCGACCATGATGTTGCGCACGCGGCAGGCGTCAATGACCTGGCGAGCCAGTTCGATGTTTTCAGCATGGGCCGGCATCACCGTCCTCCCTCATAGATAACTGTCGCCGTCGCAATGGCTGCGATGCCTTCCTCGCGGCCGACGAAACCGATCGTCTCGTTCGTCGTCGCCTTGACCGAGCAGCGGTCGATGGAAATGTTCAGGAATTCCGCCATGTTGGCGCGCATGGTCTCCCGATGCGGCCCGACCTTCGGGCGCTCGGCGATGATCGATACATCCGCATTGGTAATTGTGCCGCCGCGCTCACGCACGATGGACGCCGCCTTTTCCAGGAAGATGCGCGAGGGGGCACCTTTCCACTGGGGATCCGACGGCGGGAAATGGTCGCCGATGTCGCCTGCGCCGCAGGTGGCGAGCAGGGCATCGGTCAAGGCATGGAGCGCGACGTCGGCATCGGAATGGCCGGAGAGCGCCTTTTCATGGGGAATGAAGACGCCGCAGAGCGTGACCCCGTTGCCGGGGACAAGCTGATGGACATCATAGCCGTTTCCGCAGCGGACATCGGCAATCATGGTGCGTCTGAGCCTTTCATCGGCGAGGTCGATATCACGCTTCACCGTCAACTTCACATTGCCCGCCAAACCTTCCGCGAGGCTGACGTCGCAGCCGGCCCATTCGGCGATGGCCGCATCGTCTGTGAACGTGAAATCCCGCGCTGCGGCCGCCTTCTGGTGGGCGGAAAGAATCGACTGGTAATCAAAGGCTTGCGGTGTCTGAGCGGCGTAGAGGCCCGCACGATCCACGGTCTCGACGATATGGCCATTTTCGGCACGCTTCAGCGTCTCGGGAACGGCCAGCGCGGGCAGGGCGGCCTTGGCGCCGCCATCGAGAACGGCAGCGATTCCATCCATGAACGACGGCGTGACAAAGGGACGTACGGCGTCATGAATGAAGACGTAGCGCGGCTCGATGCCAAGCAGGGCCTCCAGCCCGTAGAGGACGGAGTGCTGGCGCGTCGGGCCACCATGGACGATGATCAGACGTTCTGCGCTCGGCATGCCGTCGACGGCCTTCACCAGCAAGGCCTCGTCGTCGGGATGAATGACCACAATTATCGCGCTGCTTCTGGGCCAGGCCAGAATAGCGTCCAGCGTGTGGCGAATGACGGCCTTCCCACCAATCGGACGGTATTGCTTGGGCCCTTCATGCGGCGCGCCCGCGCGTTCGCCGCGCCCCGCCGCAACGACAACAAAAGCGCAATCGCCGGCTGGAGCTTTGGTTTCATTCATGTCCGAAATCCGACCTGTTGTCTTGTATCCGTCAAAAACGTCCCGTAAGGCACGCGGCGTGAGGTGCAGGCCTTACAAGTGTAAGAGAAATTTTTCCAGTCCAAAGCTTTTTTGAGACGTTAGCCGCTGCCCCCTTGGCAAGCGGTCTTCAAGTGTCTAAAAAAGGTGCAAAATAAATTGATGCACGAAAGATAAGCAATTGCATCGCGTAAGTCTTTCATCTGCGTTTTTCGCCGGATCGGCCGAAATTCGCAACCGGGTCATTCTCGCGCCGATGTCGGGCGTGACGGATTTGCCGTTCCGCAAACTGGCGTGGCGCTATGGCGCCGGACTGACCGTGACCGAGATGGTGGCCAGTGGTGAACTCGTGCGCGACATGCGCGAATCGCGCCAGCGGCTCAAGGGAACCGGTGCGCGTCCGCACATGGTACAGCTGGCCGGTCGTGAGGCGCGCTGGATGGCGGAAGCCGCGAAAATTGCCGAAGGCGAGGGCGCGGATATCATCGACATCAACATGGGTTGCCCGGCCAAGAAGGTTATCGGCGGCTATTCCGGTGCCGCCCTGATGCGCGATCCCGATCTGGCCCTTTCGCTTGTCGACGCCACCGTGGGTGCTGTCTCGGTCCCCGTGACGGTGAAGATGCGGCTCGGGTGGGACGAAACGTCGGTCAATGCGCCGGACATCGCAAAACGCTGCGAGGATGCCGGCGTGAAGATGATCACTGTGCATGGTCGCACGCGCATGCAGTTCTATGAAGGCAAGGCGGATTGGGATGCGATCCGGGCAGTGCGCGAGGCGATCAGCCTCCCGCTCGTCGCCAACGGCGATGTCGCGTCCACTGCCGATGCGGAGGAAATCCTGCGTCGTTCGGGCGCGGATGCGGTGATGGTCGGGCGCGCAAGTCAGGGCCAGCCGTGGCTTTGCGGCAAGATTGCAGGCGCCTGCGAAACGCCTTCGCTCGGCGAAATCGCCGATATAGCAGAGGAGCATTACCGGGACATGCTCTCCTTCTATGGCGTGGAGGGCGGGCTCCGCCATGCGCGCAAGCATGTGGGCTGGTATCTTGACACGCAGGCAGGATCGATGGGGTCGGCAGCCCGCGTGGCCATCATGACCTCGCATGACCCGGAAGCCGTGGCGCGGGGGCTGCGCGAGGCGCTGCTCTCGGCCGAAACCACCAGCGCGGGAATCGGAGAAGCCGCATGACCGACAAGCCGCCAGCCACGCCAGTGGAATCGATGGAAGCGCTCGCGCTGCCGGTTCTGAACGCGATCCAGAATCCGGTGATCATGCTGAACGCGGATGGTTATGTCGTTTTCGCCAACTGGGAGGCGGAGGCCTTTTTCGGCGCGAGCGCAACGCATCTGTCGCGCTATGTCATTGAAGCGCTGATTCCCTTTGGCAGCCCGCTTCTTGCCCTCATCGAACAGGTGCGCGAGCGCCGCGCGCCGGTCAACGAATATCGCGTCGATCTCTCTTCGCCGCGTCTCGGTTCCGACAAGCTGGTGGACATCTATGTCGCGCCGGTTCTCACGACGCCCGGCTCTGTCGTCGTCGTGTTCCAGGAACGCTCCATGGCAGACAAGATCGACCGGCAGCTGACACATCGCGCCGCCGCCCGTTCGGTGAGCGGTCTGGCCTCGATGCTGGCGCATGAGATCAAGAACCCGCTTTCGGGCATCCGTGGTGCCGCGCAGCTGCTCGAAACCTCCGTCGGCGAGGAAGACCGATCACTGACGCAGCTTATCTGCGACGAGACGGATCGCATCGTATCGCTGGTCGACCGCATGGAGGTCTTCTCCGACGAGCGGCCGGTCGATCGCATGCCGATCAACATCCACGTCGTGCTCGATCGCGTGAAGGCCATTGCGCAGGCGGGCTTTGCCCGTGACATCAAGTTCGTCGAGAATTACGACCCTTCGCTGCCGCCGGTCTATGCCAATCGTGACCAGCTGGTGCAGGTATTTCTCAACCTCGTGAAGAATGCGGCCGAGGCGATCGGCAACAAGCCGGATGGTGAGATCGTGCTCTCCACGGCCTATCGCCCCGGCATCCGCCTTTCCGTCGCCGGCACGCGCGAGAAGATCTCGCTCCCGCTGGAATTCTGCGTGCATGACAATGGTCCGGGCGTTCCGCAGGACCTCGTGCCGCATCTCTTCGATCCTTTCATCACCACCAAGACCAACGGTTCCGGTCTCGGCCTCGCTCTGGTCGCCAAGATCATTGGCGCGCATGGCGGCATCGTCGAATGCGACAGCCAGACCAACCGCACCACGTTCCGCGTTCTGATGCCCGTGTCCACGGATACGAGCGAGAATGCGCGCAACGACGAACAGGCAGGATAAGCCCCCATGACAAGCGCCACGGTTCTAGTCGCCGACGACGACGCAGCCATCCGCACCGTGCTCAATCAGGCGCTTTCGCGCGCCGGATATGACGTTCGCATCACCTCCAATGCCGCGACGCTCTGGCGCTGGGTGGCGGGCGGCGAGGGCGATATCGTCATCACCGACGTTGTCATGCCAGACGAAAATGCGTTCGATCTTCTGCCGCGCATCAAGAAGGCGCGGCCGGAACTTCCGGTTCTGGTCATGAGCGCGCAGAACACGTTCATGACGGCGATCAAGGCATCGGAGAAAGGCGCGTACGACTATCTGCCGAAGCCCTTCGACCTCACCGAACTCCTGGCGATCGTCAAGCGGGCACTCTCCGAACCCAAGCAGAAGGCGCCTGAGCTCGAAGACGACCAGCAGGACGGGATGCCGCTGGTCGGCCGTTCGGCAGCCATGCAGGAAATCTATCGCGTGCTCGCCCGCCTCATGCAGACGGACCTGACGCTGATGATTACCGGCGAGAGCGGCACCGGCAAGGAACTCGTTGCCCGCGCGCTGCACGACTACGGCAAGCGCCGTAACGGCCCGTTCGTGGCGATCAACATGGCGGCCATACCGCGCGACCTGATCGAGTCGGAGCTCTTCGGCCACGAGAAGGGTGCCTTTACCGGCGCACAGAACCGCTCGACCGGCCGCTTCGAGCAGGCTGAAGGCGGCACACTCTTCCTTGACGAAATCGGCGACATGCCGATGGATGCGCAGACACGCCTGCTGCGTGTGCTCCAGCAGGGCGAGTATACGACGGTCGGCGGACGCACGCCGATCCGCACCGACGTGCGCATCGTCGCGGCCACGAACAAAGACCTGAAGAACCTGATCAATCAGGGCCTTTTCCGCGAAGACCTTTACTACCGCCTGAACGTCGTGCCGCTGCGCCTTCCGCCGCTGCGCGACCGTTCGGAGGACATTCCGGATCTTGTTCGTCACTTTGTGACACGTGCCGAAAAGGAAGGTCTCGACGTCAAGCGCTTCGACTCTGAAGCGATCGAGGCGATGAAGACCTATGCCTGGCCGGGCAACGTACGCGAACTGGAAAACCTCATCCGGCGGCTTACCGCACTTTATCCGCAGGACGTGATCACGCGCGAGATCATCGACGCGGAACTGCGCTCGGATATCCCGGACAGCCCGCTCGACAAGGCTGCAGGAAGGTCCGGACCCGTGACGATTTCGCAGGCTGTCGAAGAAAACATGCGGACCTATTTCTCGGGATTCGGAGAAGACCTGCCGCCGCCCGGCCTCTACAATCGTGTGCTGGCGGAGCTTGAATATCCCCTGATTCTGGCGGTCCTGACGGCCACGCGCGGAAACCAGATCAAGGCAGCCGAAGTGCTTGGTCTCAATCGCAATACGTTGCGCAAGAAGATCCGCGAACTTGGCGTTTCTGTGTATAGAAGCGCACGCAGCAACTGATCCGTGCGCGGCCTGCCAAGCGCTCGGCAGGCCCGCGTTCACCTGATTCCGATCATCGGCAACCTGAATCTGAAAGATCGCGACGCGATTTAAGCCCTTGCCAGGCGTTGCAATTTCGCCACAATATGTTGCTTGAAAGTCACGATTGCCGCGTGACTCGGTCAAGTCGTCAAGACGAGGCCCGACATGTGTGATGTGTCTCCCGATGTCACTGACTGCGGGCAGACGAGGAGATTTTGTTAATGGCAGGCAGCATGGCTGCATCGGAAGACGACAGCGCGACGGGTTTTGGCGCGCAGGACAGGCGCGCGTATTTCGCGCTGCCGGGCCTGATCCTCGCCGGGGGCGCGCTGACCTCTTCCGTCATCACGCTTTTCGTCCTCCTGGGGCTGACGCCGATTGCGCCGGAGACAGACGTCGTCATCGCATCGGCGGTGATCAACGGGCTCTTCGTCTTCGGTCTGATGTATCTGATCGGCCGCGAAGTCCTTCGCCTGATCAAGGCGCGGCGGCGCGGGCGCGCAGCGGCGCGGCTCCATGTGCGCATCGTATCGCTCTTCTCGATCGTTGCCATCCTGCCGGCCGTCCTCGTCGCAATCTTCGCCTCGTTCACTTTGCAGGCCGGCCTCGATCGTTGGTTCTCGATCCGGACGCAGTCGATCGTCAATTCGTCCATCAATGTCGCTCAGGCCTATGTGCTGGAAAACGCCAGTTACCTCCAGGGACAGACGGCCTCGATGGCGAACGACCTCGATCGCAACCGGGCACTTTACAGTCTTGACCGAACCGGCTTCGTGGACCTCATGACGCGACAGGCGCGGGGACGCGGAATGCTGGGCGCGTTTCTGGTGCGGGCCGATGGAAGCGTCATCCTGCAGGCGGAAATCGAAACGGAAAAACCGTTGCCGGCAATTCCGAAGGACGCGCTGGAAAGTTCGGTCGCCGGTCAGCCGACACTGATTCCTCCGGGGGTCACGAACCTCGTCGGTGCCGTCATCAAGCTTGATGAAATTCCTGGCTCGTATCTCTACACGATCCGGGCGGTCGATCCGAACGTCATGTCGGCGCTGCGGCTCATGGAAGAGAATACGCAGGAATATCGGGCGATGGAGGCAGGGCGCACGTCCCTGCAGGTGGCCTTCGGCATTCTCTATCTCGGCTTCGCCCTGATCGTGCTTCTCGCTGCGATCTGGACGGCGATCGCGATTGCCGACCGGCTGGTGCGGCCGATCCGGCTTCTGATCAGCGCTGCCGACAGTGTCGCAACCGGCAATATGAATGTGATCGTGCCCGTGCGCGCCGCGGACGGCGACGTAGGAAACCTGTCCCGCACCTTCAACAAGATGATCGCCGAAATCCGTTCGCAGCGTGATGAGGTCCTGGCCGCCAAGGACGAGGTGGACGACCGCCGACGCTTCATTGAGGCCGTTCTTTCGGGCGTCAACGCTGCGGTGATCGGCGTCGAAGAGGATGGCCGCATCACGGTCGCCAACCCCTCGACCGAAGTCTTTCTCGGCCGTCCGGCGGACGACATCGTCGGGCACGCGCTGGGTGAGCTTTCGCCGGAGGTGGATGAAGTCTTCGCCGAGGCGGTGGCCCGCGGCCGCGCCAGCTATCGCCGGCAGATCAATCTCCGCGTCAACGGACGAGAGAGAACGTTGAATGTGCAGATGACGCGCGAGGAATCCGACGATGCCAAGAGTTCCTGGGTTCTGACCATCGACGACATTACCGATCTCGTCATCGCGCAACGTTCCACGGCCTGGGCCGATGTCGCGCGACGCATTGCGCATGAGATCAAGAACCCGCTGACGCCGATCCAGTTGTCTGCGGAACGCATTCGTCGCCGGTATGGCAAGCAGATCAACCAGGACGACCGCGAAGTCTTCGACCAGTGCACCGACACGATTGTCCGGCAGGTTGGCGATATCGGCCGCATGGTGGACGAGTTCTCTTCGTTTGCCCGTATGCCGAAGCCCACGAAGGCCGCCTGCGATCTGCGTGATATCCTGAAAGATGCCGTCTTCCTGCGGGAAATGGGCAATACGCATGTCCGTTTCGAAAAGGATCTGGGCGACGCGCCACTCGACGGCGTTTTCGACTCGCGAATGCTCGGCCAGGCGTTCGGAAATCTGGTGAAGAATGCGGTGGAGGCCATCGAGGCCGTGCCCGCCGAGGGGGCGCGCGAGGAGAACCGGATCCTGGTGCGGGCGCGCGAGGATGCCTCGGGCGAGCGTTTTGTCGTCGACATCATCGACAACGGCAAGGGCCTGCCGACGGAGAACCGCAACAGCATTCTCGAGCCCTATATCACGATGCGCGAGAAGGGCACGGGCCTGGGTCTCGCCATCGTCAAGAAGATCATTGAAGAACATGGCGGCGAGCTTGAGTTGCATGATGCGCCGGAAGATTTCGATCATGGCCGCGGTGCGATGATCCGGGTCTATCTGCCCCGGACGGAAGCCCAGCCCCATGTCGACATGGAAATGAAGGAAGCAGTCAATGGCGTCTGATATTCTCATCGTGGACGATGAACAGGACATACGCGAAGTGGTGTCCGGTATCCTTTCGGACGAGGGGCATGAAACCCGCACCGCGCATGACAGCGACAGTGCGCTGGCTGCCGTCAGCGACCGCGTGCCGCGCCTGATCTTCCTCGATATCTGGATGCAGGGCAGCAAGCTCGACGGGCTGGCGCTGCTGGATGAGATCAAGGCACGCCATCCGGACATCCCTGTCGTGATGATTTCCGGCCACGGCAATATCGAGACAGCCGTGTCGGCCATCCATCGAGGCGCCTATGATTTTATCGAAAAGCCATTCAAGGCTGACCGTCTGATCCTGGTGGCCGAGCGTGCGCTCGAGAACTCGCAGCTTCGAAAGGAAGTGAGCGAGTTGAAGAAGCGATCCGGCGATCCGGTGGAGCTGATCGGTACCTCGGTTGCTGTATCCCAGCTTCGCCAGACGATCGAGAAGATCGCGCCGACCAACAGTCGCATCATGATCCTCGGCCCCTCCGGCTCGGGCAAGGAGCTGGTCGCGCGGATGATCCACAAGAAGTCCGCGCGCGCCGACGGGCCCTTTGTGGCTCTGAACGCAGCCACCATCACACCGGAGCGCATGGAAATGGCACTCTTCGGGACGGAGGGCCAGCCGGGTCAGGCGCGCCGTACGGGGGCGCTGGAAGAGGCGCATCGCGGCACGCTCTATCTCGATGAAGTGGGCGAAATGCCCCGCGAGACACAGAACAAGATCCTGCGCGTGCTGGTCGACCAGCAATTCGAGCGCATTGGCGGCTCAAAGCGTGTGAAGGTCGATGTCCGCATCATCTCCTCCACCGCCTACAACCTCGAAAGCCAGATCGGGGAAGGGCGCTTCCGCGAGGATCTCTACCATCGCCTGGCTGTGGTGCCGATCAAGGTGCCGGCATTGGCCGAGCGGCGGGAGGACATTCCCTTCCTCGTCGATCTTTTCATGCGCCAGATCAGCGAACAGGCCGGTATGAAGGCGCGCCGCGTGGCCGACGATGCGCTCGCAGTCCTGCAGGCGCATGATTGGCCGGGCAATATCCGTCAGCTGCGCAACGTCATCGAACGCGTTCTGATCCTGACCCGGCCCGATGGAGGCGATACGACGATCAGCGCCGACCATCTTCCGCCGGATGTGGTCGACATGATGCCGAAGATTTCTGCGCAGGGCGACCAGCACATCATGACGCTTCCTCTTCGGGAAGCGCGCGAACTCTTCGAGCGCGACTATCTGATGGCGCAGATCAACCGCTTTGGCGGGAATATCTCGCGCACGGCGGAGTTCGTCGGCATGGAGCGGTCGGCGCTGCATCGGAAACTCAAGTCTCTCGGCGTCTAAAGAAAAGCGGTCGTATCCTTTCATCTCTACGGAAATTACCAATGTCCAGAATTGCCTATGTCAACGGCCGCTATGTCCAGCATGCCGATGCCGCCGTTCATATCGAGGATCGCGGCTATCAGTTTGCCGACGGCGTCTATGAGGTCTGCGAAGTGCGCCATGGCATGATCGTGGACATGACGCGCCATCTCGACCGCCTCGGGCGCTCTCTATCGGAATTATCTATCGACTGGCCCATGGATCGCCGCGCGTTGACGCTGGTGATCAGGCAGGTGCTGCGCAAGAATGGCGTCACGAACGGGATGTTCTACATGCAGGTGACGCGCGGCGTCGCCAGGCGCGACCATGCCTATCCTGCCCACGCCGTGAAGCCGTCCATCGTCATCACGGCGAAGAACACCGACCGCAAGGCGATCGACAAGAAGAATGCCGAGGGCATCCGCGCGATCACCGTGCCGGACAATCGCTGGGATCGCGTGGACATCAAGACCGTCGGCCTTCTGCCCAATGCCATGGCGCGCCAGGCAGCGAAGGAAGCTGGTGCGCAGGAAGCCATCTATGTCGACGCGGAAGGCTATGTGACCGAGGGCGCGGCCACCAATGTCTGGATGGTGGGTGCAGACGGGATTATCCGCACCCGGCCCGCAGACCACGGCATCCTGCGCGGGATCACGCGCACCACGCTCCTCGATATCGCGACAAAGGAAGGGATCAAGGTCCGCGAAGAACGCTTCACGGTCGAGGACATGCTGAACGCGCGCGAGGTCTTCATCACGGCCGCGACAAGTATCTGTTTTCCCGTCGTTTCCATCGATGGAAAGACGATAGGGAACGGTCATCCGGGTCTTGTCTCAAAGCAGATCAGAGAAGCCTTTTTCGACATTGCGGAAAAGACATTGATTTGATACGAGTCTCCTATTGCCGCAAAAGTGAGGGTTTGCGGGGACATCATTTCATTCCTAGCGGCGTCCTGAACGCCGGCACATAAGAAAGTAGCGGCGCATATGGCGGAACGTTCTCAGAACCTCCAGGACCTGTTTCTCAATACCGTCAGAAAGCAGAAGATTTCGCTGACGATCTTCCTGATCAACGGCGTGAAACTCACCGGTGTGGTAACCTCCTTCGACAATTTCTGCGTTCTTCTGCGCAGGGACGGTCATTCCCAGCTGGTTTACAAGCACGCGATCTCGACTATCATGCCCGGACAGCCCGTGCAGATGTTCGAAGGCGAAGACGCGGGCTGACGGATAAAAGCCATTACAGACGAATTTGACACGACCGACGCTGCCGGCGCGGAACACGATGTTCCGCGTGACGACATGCGCGCGCTTGTCGTCGTGCCGGTGTTGAAACAGCCGCAGCCGAAAGGCGAGACGGCGACCACAGCACCCCGCAGCAACGAAGCAAAGCTGGAAGAGGCGATCGGGCTTGCCCGCGCCATTGATCTCGAGATTGCCGGCGGCGTGATCGTCAGCGTCTCCCAACCGCGCCCGGCGACCCTGATGGGAACCGGCAAGGTGGAGGAGATCGGCGAGCTGGCGAAGGCCGAGAACGCAGGACTGATCATCGTCGATCACCCGCTGACACCAGTTCAGCAGCGCAATCTCGAACGGGAATGGAAAGCCAAGGTCATCGACCGCACGGGCCTCATTCTCGAAATCTTCGGCCGCCGCGCGTCCACCAAGGAAGGCACGCTGCAGGTCGAGCTGGCGCATCTCAACTATCAGAAGGGCCGGCTCGTGCGCAGCTGGACCCACCTGGAACGCCAGCGCGGTGGTGCCGGCTTCATGGGCGGTCCGGGTGAAACGCAGATCGAAGCCGACCGCCGTATTCTGCAGGACAAGATCGTCAAGCTGGAACGCGAACTCGAACAGGTGCGCCGCACCCGTCAGCTGCACCGCGCCAAGCGCAAGAAGGTGCCGCATCCGATCGTGGCGCTTGTGGGCTATACGAACGCCGGCAAGTCGACGCTGTTCAACCGGATCACGGGTGCCGGGGTTCTCGCCGAAGACATGCTGTTTGCGACGCTCGATCCGACGCTTCGCCGCATGAAGCTGCCGCAGGGCCGCACGGTCATCCTTTCCGACACCGTGGGTTTCATCTCCGACCTGCCGACCCATCTCGTCGCCGCCTTCCGCGCGACGCTGGAAGAAGTGCTGGAAGCCGATCTCATGCTGCATGTGCGCGACATGTCCGACCCGGACAATGCCGCGCAGGCCGGCGACGTCATGCGCATCCTGACCGACCTCGGCATCGAGGGACAGGAGGCGGAAGACCGCATTCTAGAGGTCTGGAACAAGATCGACCGGCTGGAGCCGGAGGCGCATGAGGCGATTGCCGACAAGGCTGCCGCGACCGCCAATGTCCGCGCCATTTCCGCCGTGACTGGCGAGGGCGTCGATGCCCTGCTGGAGGAAGTCAGCCACCGTATCTCCGGCGTGATGACCATGACGACCATCGACATTGCACCTGAAAACCTCTCGCTTCTGCCGTGGCTGTATGCGAATGCCATGGTGGACGAGCGGCACGACCAGGAGGATGGGTCGGTCAGCCTCGATATCCGGATTTCGGAAGCTGGGGCCGCCGAGCTGGAGCGGAAGCTCGGGACGGTGAAGTCGAAGAAGGATGAGTGGTAGGTCGCCTCGGCGACGACTATCGGGTTGTTGTCCTGCGCCGCCAGTTCCATTCCTTCGTCCGAAATGAATCTTTTGCGATGAGGAGAGCAAGATGGCGGGTCTTACGGAAACTGTAGCGGTCGTCACTGGTGGCGGCAGAGGCATTGGCCGGGAGATTGCCCTTCAACAGGCGCGGGAGGGTGCAAGGGTTGCTGTCATCTCGCGGACGGCCAAGGAGATTGACGAAACCGTTTCCATGATCGAGGCCGAGGGCGGTCGGGCCATCGCGCTGACGGCCGATGTTTCAGATTACGGCGCTGTCGAAAACGTCTTCGCGGCGATCGCCGACCAGCTGGGGGCCGTCGATCTCCTCGTGAACAACCACGGCTCCTTCAAGGCCTTCGGCCCAATCTGGGAATGCGATCCATCGACCTGGTGGCAGGATGTGGAGATCAACCTGCGTGGCAGCTTCCACACATGCCGCGCGGTATCGCCGATCATGCTGGCGCGTGGAAAAGGGCGGATCGTCAACCTTGTGGGTGGCGGAACAGGCAACAGCTTTCCCCACGGCTCAGGTTATGCGTCGAGCAAGGCCGCCATCATGCGGCTGACGGAATGCCTCAACGACACGACCGTCGGCAATAACGTGCGCGCCTTTGCCGTCGATCCTGGGCTGGTGCGAACCGCGATGACGGAAATGCAGCTCACATCGGAGGCGGGGAAGCGCTTTCTTCCCGGCATCCAGCAGCTCTTTGAAGACGGCATCAACGTGGAGCCCACGCGCGCCGCGCTTCTCATCGCAGATATTGCGGTCGGTCGGTTCGACGCGCTGGCCGGGCGCCTGCTGTGCGGCGTTGACGACCGCGATGTGCTTGAAAGCCAGATGGACATGCTGGTTGCGAGCGACGGGCGAGCCCTGCGCTTCACGGCGCTGGAGCAAAGGAAGCTCTAATTCGGAGCGCCCGCCAGGGTGCCGCAGTCTAGGGGGCGTTTTTCAGCCCCTTCGCCTCCACCCAAAGCTCCTCCATCCGCTCCAGCGAAGCCTCAGCAATATCCTCGCCTGACGCTTCAAGAGACATTTCTATATATTTGAAACGCTTTCTGAACTTCGTGTTCGTCCCGCGCAACGCCATCTCCGGGTCGGCCCCGACATGCCTTCCGATATTGACGGTTGCAAAGATCAGGTCGCCGAGTTCGTCGGCGACTGCGGCTTGGTTTCCTTCCGCGAGAGCTTCGCGGAGCTCGCCGATTTCTTCCTCGATCTTGTCGAGGATGGGGGCGGCTTCCTTCCAGTCGAAGCCGACCTTGGCGGCTTTTTCCTGGATCTTCAGCGCTTCTGTGAGTGCAGGGAACGAGCGCTGAACGGAGCCGAGGAGGCCGTTGTTGGGTTCGACATAGCCGGCCTTGGCGCGGCGTTCGGCGCGTTCGCGCTTTTCCTCAGCCTTGATCTCATCCCACTGCGCCTTCACTGCGCCGGGCGTGTCGGCGTCGGAAACGGCGAAGACGTGCGGGTGGCGGCGGATCATCTTGCGGGTAATGGCTTCCACGACATCGCCGAAGGAGAAAAGGCCTTTTTCCTCAGCCATTTGCGCGTGGAACACGACCTGTAAAAGGAGGTCACCCAGTTCCTCGCAGAGATCGCCCATGTCCTTGCGCTCGATGGCGTCGGCGACTTCGTAGGCTTCCTCGATCGTATAGGGCTTGATGGTCTCGAAATTCTGTTCGAGGTCCCAGGGGCAGCCGGTCACGGGGGTGCGGAGCGCCGCCATAATTTCGAGAAGGCGGGAGATGTCGCGCGAGGGTTCCATGGAGTTTCCAGTCACGGGGATCAGTTCAGCGGAATGGCGTTGGCGGACTTGCTGGATTGGTAGACGTTGGACAGACGGTCATATTCCGTCTTGATCCGGGCCGTCTGATCCTCAAGCGCTGCGCGCTGTGTCTCCGGCGAAGCGGCGACGAGATCGCCGAGATAGAAGCTCTTCCAGAAGGCGTTCTGGCGGTGATAGCCGCCGGCGTCGAGGCCGTAGAGTTCCTTCATGATCTTCAGGTCATGCGGGATCGCGAAGGCGTCGCGGCTGTCTTCGTGGCTGTAGAAGTAATAGTAGTTGTCGAAGCCCGCCCAGGTGATCGCGGACATGCACATGGTGCAGGGCTCGTGGGTGGAGAAGAAGATGAGATCCTTGGTGTTCTTCTCGCCGGGGCGTTCGTAGAACTGCTTCAGCGTGTGGACTTCGCCGTGCCAAAGCGGGTTTTCGATCTCGTTGTTCGTGCCAGCGATCACCAGCGAGAGGTCGGATTTCTTCAGGATCGCCGCGCCGAAAACCTTGGCTCCGCTATTGACGCCCTTGTGTGTCAGCGGCAGGACGTCGTTTTCCATGACATCCAGCAGGCGGGCGGCAATGACCTCGGGCGCGTAATCCATCAAGCGATCCTTTCACGGTTTTGAAGTGACTCGACGTTATTGAGCCATTTGGCCGCTGTAAATCACACTCACGCCGCACCGGGCGGATTTGCTCAGAAAGCTTTTGTTCGGGGCAAAGAAATATCCTCTGCACGCCGCATCCGCATTTCTGTTCCTTCCGGTTTTCGTGTCGAAAAGAGAAAATTCTGCCAAAGTCGAAACAGGCGCCTACATGATTGCAAGAGAAGACCAGCTTTCGGTGTTTCCGGCCTTCTTCCGCGTAGCGGGGAAGGTGGCGCTCGTCTATGGCGAGGGCGACGAGGCTTATGCCAAGACGCGGCTGCTTGCCAATACGCAGGTTGAGATCGTCGTCGCGGCGGACGCTCCTGAAAAGGCGTTTGCGGGTTTCATTGCAGCGCATGGCTTGCGCCTCGTATCTCCCGATGAAGCAGATGCCTTGATGCATCGGGCCGTGCTGGTCTTCGCTGCAACCGGAAACGAGGCGGAAGATCGCGGGATCGTCGACCGTGCCCGTGCGTTGAAAATTCCGGCCAATGCGGTCGACCAGCCCGACTATTGCGATTTCTTCACCCCCGCGCTGGTGAACCGCGCGCCGCTCGCTGTGGCGATTGGCACCGAAGGCGCTGGGCCGGTTCTGGCGCAGATGGTGCGCGCCACTGTCGACCAGATGCTTTCGCCTTCGCTCGGGCGGCTCGCACGTCTCGCGATAAAATATCGCGAGCGCGTGGAACAAAAGATCCCCAAGGGCGTTTCACGTCGCGTGTTCTGGCGCCGGTTCTTTTCCGGCGCGGTTGCTGATGCCGTCGCAAACGGCAACGCAACGCTCGCCACGGCCGAGGCGGATCGTCTCCTGAGCGCCTCGGCCGGTTTACCCGGTCACGTCTGGCTTGTGGGTGCCGGTCCCGGCGCCGAAGATCTTCTAACTTTGCGCGCGCAACGCGTCATGATGGAAGCCGATGCGATCGTTTACGATGCACTGGTTCCGCAAGCCGTGGTCGATATGGGCCGGCGTGATGCTGAGCGCATTCCGGTCGGCAAGCGCAAGGGCTGCCATTCGAAGTCCCAGAACGAAATCAACGATCTGCTGGTCGAACTTGGCAAAGCGGGTAAGCGTGTCGTTCGTCTCAAGTCCGGCGATCCGTTGATCTTCGGCCGGGCGGCGGAAGAGATGGCGGCGCTGCGCGAAGCGGGCGTGACCTATGAGATCGTGCCCGGCATCACCTCGGCCTTTGCCGCTGCTGCGGATTTCGAACTGCCGCTGACTCTGCGCGGCGTTGCCTCCTCGCTCGTCTTCACCACCGGCCACGACATGACCGGCGACGTCCTGCCCGACTGGGCGCGGCTCGCCGTTTCCGGCGCGACGATTGCCGTCTATATGGGCCGCACTGTGGCCGCCTCTGTTGCCGAACGCCTGATTACCGGCGGCATGCCGCGCGAGACGACGGTTGCCGTGATCGAGAATGCCAGCCGCCGCGACGCGCGGCTTTTCCACGGCACGATTGCAGACCTGCCGAGCCTGCAGCATTTCGACGAACTGACCGGCCCGGTCATGGTTGTCATCGGCGAGGCGGTTGCCGGCGCCAATTTCGAGAAATCCACGCCGCTTGCCTTCGCAGCCCAGCGGCAGACAGTCTCCATGGGAGTTTGAAGATGATCTACAAGGTTCTCACCGCCAACCGCCTCGGTGACGGCATTGCCGTCTGGCTGAACGCCAATGGCGAGTGGACGACCGCGCTTCAGGACGCGCTGGTTGCGCGCCACGCGGAAGCCGAAGCCTCGCTGGAAGCCATCGGCAAGCGCGACTTCGCCGCCAACAAGGTTCTTGACGTCAACCTCGTGGAAGTGGAAGAGAACGGCGAAACGATCCGCCCCATTCGCCTGCGCGAGCGCATCCGCGCCGAAGGCCCGACGGTCGGCTATGGCGAGAATGCCTATGCCCCGACGCGCGCTGCATAAGAAATCCATACGCAATTCCGGACGGAAAGGTGCCTGAGGCTTTTCCCGGAATTGCTTGATCTACGGAGACACCATGTACCGTTACGATGAATTCGACCATGCCTTCGTGTCCGCGCGCGTCGCGCAGTTTCGCGACCAGGTGGAGCGGCGTTTGTCCGGCGAGATCGCCGAGGATGCGTTCCGCCCGCTGCGCCTGATGAACGGCGTCTATCTGCAGCTTCACGCCTACATGCTGCGCGTTGCGATTCCTTACGGCACGCTGAATGCGAAGCAGATGCGGATGCTGGCGCATGTCGCGCGCAAGTATGACCGTGGCTACGGCCATTTCACCACGCGCCAGAACATCCAGTATAACTGGCCGAAGCTCTCCGACACGCCTGATATCCTGACGGACCTCGCCTCCGTCGAGATGCATGCGATCCAGACCTCGGGCAATTGCATTCGCAACGTGACAGCCGATCATTTCGCCGGCGCTGCCGCCGATGAGGCCGCCGATCCGCGTCCGTATGCGGAAATCCTGCGCCAGTGGTCCTCCGTCCACCCGGAATTCTCCTTCCTGCCGCGCAAGTTCAAGATTGCCGTCACGGGCTCGGAACATGACCGTGCGGCGATCCAGGTTCACGATATCGGCCTTCAGCTGAAGAAGAACGACAAGGGCGAACTCGGCTTTGCCGTCTGGGTCGGCGGCGGGCAGGGGCGTACGCCGCTGCTCGCGAAGAAGATCCGCGACTTCCTGCCCGAGGAAGACCTGCTCTCGTATACGACCGCCATTGTCCGCGTTTACAATCTCCATGGCCGCCGCGACAACAAGTACAAGGCGCGCATCAAGATCCTCGTCCATGAAACGGGCGTCGAGGAGCTGACGCGCCAGATCGAGGCCGAATTCGTGCATCTGAAGGATGGCGAGCTGAAGCTGCCCGATCAGGATATCGCAGCCATCACCGACTATTTCGCACCGCCGGCTCTGCCCGAACGTCCGGAGGGCTGGGCAAACCTGGCCGCCTGGAAGAAGGCGGACGAGGGCTTTGCGCGCTGGGTTCAGCAGAACGTGCATCCGCACAAGAACCCGGACTACGCCTCCGTCACCATCTCGCTGAAGCCTATCGGCGGCATTCCGGGCGATGCCACCGACAGCCAGATGGACCTTGTCGCTGATCTCGCGGAAGAATACGCCTTCGACGAAATCCGCATCAGCCACGAGCAGAACATCATTTTCCCGCATGTGGCGATTGCCGATCTGGAGCCGCTTTATCGCGCCCTGCAGCCAGCCGGTCTCGGCACGGCCAATGCCGGCCTGATCACCGACATCATCGCCTGTCCGGGGCTGGACTATTGCGCGCTGGCCAATGCCCGCTCGATCCCGGTCGCACAGGAGCTTTCGACGCGCTTCGGCTCGGCCGAGCGGCAGGCGGAAATCGGCGAACTCAAGATCAAGATTTCCGGCTGCATCAACGCCTGCGGGCATCACCATGTCGGCCATATCGGGCTTCTCGGCGTGGAGAAGAAGGGCGCGGAACTCTACCAGATCACGCTGGGCGGTTCGGCGGACGAGAATTCGTCGATCGGCGAGATCATCGGTCGCGGCTTCGAGCCGGAGAAGGTGACGGATGCGGTGGAGACCGTGGTCAACACCTACCTCGCCATCCGCAACGACGCCTCCGAGCGGTTCATCGACACCTATCGCCGCGTCGGCCCGCAGCCATTCAAGGACGCGCTTTACGGGCCGTCCTCCAAGGCCGCCTGAGACAGACCCGGATCAGAAAGAACTGACGCATGACGAAAATCTGGAAAGAAACCGGCTTTGTGGAGAACGATGCCTGGGCGCTGCCCGTCGAGGGCGAGGCATTGCCGGAGGGCGCGCGGCCGATCCTGGCGCTTGGGGAATTCCTCGAGCAGATGGAGGCCAGCAACGAAGGCGGCTTCGGCGTGCTGATCGCGCCCGCCGACGACGTGATAAAGCTTGCGCCATATCTGGAGCGTATTGCGCTCGTCGCGCTGGCGTTTCCGGCGTTCAACGACGGTCGCGCCTTCAGCCATGCCTCGCTTCTGCGCGGACGCCTGGGCTATGAGGGCAAGGTGAGGGCGGTTGGCGATGTTCTCATCGACCAGATCCCGCTGATGATCCGCTGCGGCATCGACAGCTTCGCCGTGAAGAACGCGACCGCCCTGAAGCGTCTCGCCGAGGGGAGACTGCCCGGAATCAGCCTTCACACCCAGCCTGCAGCCAAGGCTGCGAGGGCTGGGCAGGGGTTCAGCTGGCGCCGCAAGGCTTCGTAAGTCGTCACCTTTGCCGCCACCCATTGATGCATATCAAATGCGGAATATGCGCTTGAGATACATTGAATGCGATAATGGCGGTAAAGCATTCCCCTAAGGGCGCGCTAAAAGAAACAACAGCGCTTCACCGGCGGCCGGAAATGTAATATTTGCCTCGCAAACTCAAGTTTGTCTGCGACGGGCTATCCCCGGATTGGATCAAGAATGAACGCACCCGTATTGAAACAGGATGTCGCGGCCGAAGTCCCGGCCGGCGTCTTCGCCGAAACCGTGACTTTCGTCCATCATTACACGGACCGCCTGTTCCGCTTCAGGATGACGCGGCCGGAAAGCTTCCGCTTCCGTTCGGGCGAGTTCGTGATGATTGGCCTCATGGTTGAAGGCAAGCCGCTTTATCGCGCCTATTCCATTGCCAGCCCCGCCTGGGCCGAGGAACTGGAATTCTTCTCGATCAAGGCTCCGAACGGTCCGCTGACCACGGAACTGCAGAAGATCCAGCCAGGCGACACAGTCTTCATGCGTAAGAAGCCCACGGGCACGCTGGTTCTGGACGCTTTGACCCCCGGCAAGCGGCTTTACATGTTCTCGACCGGCACGGGCATTGCGCCCTTCGCCTCGCTGATCCGCGAACCGGAAACCTACGAGAAATTCGAAGAGGTCATCCTCACCCATACCTGCCGCGAAGTCGCCGAACTCAAATACGGTTTCGACCTCGTCGAGGAAATCAGGAACGATGAAATCCTTTCCGAGATCGTGGGCGACAAGCTGAAGCACTATGCGACGGTGACGCGCGAAGACTATCCATTCCAGGGCCGTATTACGGACCTCATGGAAAATGGCAAGCTCTATGCGGATCTCGGCGTTCCACCGCTCGATCCGGCCGTTGACCGCGGCATGATTTGCGGCTCGGCTGCCATGCTGAAGGATACGAAGGAAATGCTGGAGCGGGCAGGGCTCACCGAGGGCGCCAACAACAAGCCGGCGGAATTCGTGATCGAGCGGGCGTTCGTGGGCTGAGGCCCGCCTGAAACATGCGGGGCGTTTTCGCGCCCTGCCTATCCGCTGGCCGACGGGGCGCCCAAAACAGCCATCGTTAAATTTTGGTAAGCATCGACTTTCGCCGCGAGACGGCCTTATTTGGCCTTAGTCATTCGGTCATGCGTATCCAGATTTACATCATCTCCGTCCTTGCGAGCCTGATTGCCTGGGGACTGATTTTCGATGGTAGCCGCGATGTCTATCGCGGCGCCCGGAGCGCTGGCGTAATCCCCAATCTGAATATCCATCACCGGGTGCACCAGTTCATCCATCAGGAAATGGCGCGACTCTAGCTCCAAATGCGAAGTCACGAGCCTGTTCTGGACGAGCACCCGCTGCTGCAGGGAGCGACGGCCCTAAGTGCCATGGTCCACAGAGATGCCGCCGCGGAAACGACTTCAGTCATGAAGATAAAACGCTTTAACATCAAGGCTTTGATGTTTTTTTTGGCGGAAGAGGTGGGATTCGAACCCACGGTACGGTTTCCCGCACGCCGGTTTTCAAGACCGGTTCCTTAAACCACTCGGACACTCTTCCTCAGATCAGCCGTACTTCGAGCACTGGAGCCCAGTTGTAAAAGAGCGGCGGTTGCCGGTGGCGGACAACGCTCGTGATCTGGGATCGGCTTTTAGCATCTTTGTCTTCGGCGTCAATGTATTCCCCCACCTTGAGGTCCCATTCTGCATCGAAACGTCGAAGTCTCCGCGAGGAGGCGTCGCAAGGCGCGCCTCCTCGACAGACAATGTTACACCGTCCTCTCGAGGCCAGTGGGCACTGAGGCCGCTGAGTCGGGGTCGGGCGTGCCGAACTCGACATTGCGCTTTTCGTAGCCGAAGCCCGCCAGAAGCGCGACGGCGCAGGCGACGACCACTGCCACACTGAAGAGTGCGAGGGCATAGTCGCCGTTCCAATGTGCGGCCAGCGTCGTCTGCAGTGTCGCATTGCCCGAAGCCAACAAGTTGCCAAGCTGATAGGCAAAGCCGGGGAAAGTGCCGCGGACCTCATCGGGTGAAAGCTCGTTGAGGTGAACCGGGATCACGCCCCAGGCGCCCTGGACGAAGAACTGCAACACGAAGGCGCCGATTGCCAGAAGGATGGGACCCGGTGCATAAACCCAGAACCAGGCTGCGGGTATAGCCAGAAGCGCGGCGATCACGATCGCCTTGCGTCGCCCAATCCGCTGCGACAGACTCCCGAAGAACAGCCCGCCGCAGATCGCGCCGATATTGTAGACGATCGCAATCGCCCCGGTGGTGTGGCTGTCATAGCCCCGCTGTGTTTCGAGGAATGTCGGATAGATATCCTGCGTCCCATGACTGAAGAAGTTGAACGCGGTCATGAGGATAACGGTCCATATAAAGAGCGGAATGTTTCTTTTCAGCACCGTCAGGAACGGTTGCTGGACCTGTTTCTGGCGCTGCAGGAAGGCTGGCGATTCCTCGACATTCCGGCGAATGTAGAGAACGAGCAGTGCGGGCAGGGCTCCGACAAAGAACATGCCCCGCCAGCCGATGATCGGATAAAGCAGGAAGAAGACGATCGAGGCCAGGAGATAACCGGCAGGGTAACCTGCCTGTAGCAGCCCCGATACGAAGCCACGCGCCTGCGGAGGCACGGTTTCCATGGTAAGCGACGCACCAACACCCCATTCGCCACCCATCGCGACCCCGTAAAGAAGGCGCAGGACGATGAACATGGTCAGACCTGTCGAGAAGCCCGAGAGAAGCTCCAGAGCCGAATAAAGCAGCACATCGACCATCAGCGTCACGCGGCGGCCATATCGATCCGAGGCCAGGCCAAAGAGCAGCGCACCGATGGGGCGCATGGCAAGCGTGAGGAAGATCGCGATGGAAACGGCCGGAATGGTCGTACCGAACTCCTTGGCGATATCCTTGATCACGAAGACCAGGATGAAGAAGTCGAACGCATCGAGTGTCCAGCCGAGAAAGCTGGCAATGACCGTGTTACGCTGTGATGGTGTGAGGGCGCGGATGGCATGCGTCATGCTCATGAAAATTCCTCCCAAATGGCGGAGGCCGAAGATCGGGAACCGTCGACTGAAAATATAAGGCGTCCTTAGTACGCACAGGCGACGATTTTGTTCCATGAAAGAGGCGGCGTACGATCGACAATATGAGCAGCCCTTGCTGCAGGTTGCGCTCCGAGTGAGCTGTTGATGGCCCGGGCCGACTTGACTGCCAGAATGGGGCGGCGAGCGGCGCCCGCAATCCTTAAATCAGATAAGATAGA
>UBMP01000011.1 GCA_900466575.1 Hyphomicrobiales bacterium
GCCAAAACCGTTGATGGCAACTTTGACAGTCATATGGATATCTCCAATCCCGTGGACAATTTCCGTTTTCTAGAGCGCTTTCCCATGCGACAGCATCAGATCGGCGCTCCAAATTCATTTATTTCAAGCAAGTCCGGATGCGAAAGCGGTCTCCCGCTTTCGCCGGAACTGTTTCAGACGCGGCTTTCTGCCGCTGCCACCACGGCTTCCACCGTGATGCCGAAATGCTTGTAAAGCTCCTTGTACGGACCGGAAGCGCCGAAGCTCTTCATGCCGATGAAGGTGCCGTGCGAGCCGATGATCTCGTCCCAGCCCTGGCGGATGGCCGCTTCGATGCCGATCTTGACCGGGGCGTTACCGATGACCGCCTTGCGGTAGTCTTCCGGCTGATCGGCGAAGAGCTCGAAGCAGGGGACCGACACGACGCGTGCGGCAATGCCCTTTTCGCCCAGCGCCTTGGCGGCATTGACGGCGATTTCGACTTCCGAGCCGGTGGCGAAGATCGAAACCTTCGCGTCCTTGGCGGGAACCAGTTCATAGGCGCCGAGCGCGCAGAGGTTCTTCTCCGACATTTCGGTGCGAACCGCCATCAGGTTCTGGCGGGTCAGCGCGATGCCGGACGGACGGTCATGGGTCTCGAGGGCGATCTGCCAGCATTCTGCCGTTTCGGTGGCATCAGCCGGACGGAACATCATGAGGTTCGGGATGGCGCGGAGCGCTGCCATCTGCTCGACCGGCTGGTGCGTCGGACCGTCTTCGCCGAGGCCGATGGAATCGTGCGTCAGGACGTGGATGACACGGATGCCCATCAGCGAGGCGAGGCGGATCGGCGGACGGCAATAGTCCGAGAAGATCAGGAAGCCGCCGGAATAGGGGATCAGGCCGCCATGCAGCGCCATGCCGTTCATGGCAGCCGCCATGCCATGTTCGCGAACACCCCAGTGCATGTAACGACCGGAGAAGTCCATCGGGGTGATCGACTTGGTCTGGCTCGTCTTGGTGTTGTTCGAGCCGGTCAGGTCGGCAGAGCCGCCGATGGTCTCGGGGATGATGCCGTTGATGACCTCCAGCGCGTTTTCAGAGGCCTTGCGGGTGGCGACCGTCGGTTTCTCGTCGGCGAGCTTCTTCTTGTAGGCTGAGATCGCAGCATCGAAGCCTTCCGGCAGCTTGCCGGCGAAGCGACGGGTGAACTCGGACTTCTTGGCCGTGTCAGCGGCAGCGAGGCGGGCTTCCCAGTCCGAACGGGCCTTGGCCCCCTTGGCGCCGACCTGACGCCATGCGTCGAGGATGTCGGAGGGGATGACGAAGGGCTCGTAGTCCCAATTCAGCTGCTTGCGGGCAGCGGCGATTTCTTCCGGGCCGAGCGGGGAGCCATGGACGTTGTGGGTGCCCTGCTTGTTGGGCGCGCCGAAGCCGATGATCGTCTTGCAGGCGATCATGGTCGGCTTGTCGGACTTGTGGGCCGTGTCGATAGCTGCTGCGATTTCGTCCGGGTTATGACCGTCGACGGCAATCGTGTTCCAGCCGCAGGCGCGGAAGCGGGCGTGCTGGTCGGTCGAGTCGGCAACGCCGACGTGACCGTCGATGGTGATGTCATTGTCGTCCCAGAAGAGGACCAGCTTGTTGAGCTTCAGGTGGCCGGCGAGCGAAATGGCTTCCTGGCTGATGCCTTCCATGAGGCAGCCGTCGCCGGACAGGACGTAGGTGTAGTGGTCCTGAAGGTCGGCGCCGAACTCCTCGCGCAGCTTGCGCTCCGCAATCGCCATGCCGACGGAGTTGGCAATGCCCTGGCCGAGGGGCCCGGTCGTCGTTTCGATGCCCGAAGCGTGGCCGTATTCCGGATGGCCGGCGGTCTTGGCGCCGATCTGGCGGAACTGCTTGATGTCCTCGATCGTCATGTCCTCATAGCCCGTGAGGTAGAGGAGCGAGTAGAGCAGCATGGAGCCGTGGCCGGCGGAGAGGACAAAGCGGTCGCGGTCGGCCCAGTGCGGCTGCTTGGGATCGAATTTCAGATAGCGCGAGAAAAGAACCGTGGCGATGTCGGCCGCGCCCATCGGCAGGCCGGGGTGACCGGAATTCGCCTTCTGGACGGCATCCATGGACAGGAAACGGATCGCATTGGCCATCCGGTTGTGTTGTTCGCGCGAGATCATGATTTACCCGTTTTTTCCGGTGTCGATTGAGTGACCGCGTGTTCCTCCCGCGGCCTCCGTGAAATCGCGGAGAGACATAGCAGGTGGGGCGCTGGAGTCAACAAAACTGAGCGTTCTGCGGCATTTCTAACGCGCCGCCCGGCGGGAGGTTCGAGCGCCATCTTGTCGCGGTCACAATAGCGGCGGGATTTGAAACGATTGAGACCTCATCCACAGCAAAGCGTCTTGTACCGGGCGTCGATCTTGCCGCGCTTTATTGACGCTTGTCGTGCGACCTGACTACTGTTCGACCATAAGCCGACCGAAGCTATGACGATTCGCCGGCGCAAAATTGTATGAAGTGTGTGGGGTGCAGGGCAGAGATGGCTCCGGGAGACAAGACGGTCAAATCGGCGGTCGAGGAACTGAGGGCCGCAGTCCAGGCCCTGGCAGGGGCGATCGACGGCCGTTTTGACCGTGAGATGTCGTCGGCGGAATATCGGGACGAGGTGCGCCGCGTCCATCAGGACCGCGCCAAGCTTGCCCATGATCTCGACCAGTCGGAGTACCGGGGAAACAGGCTGGAAGAGGTCAATCGAGAGGTTTCCCGCCGTCTTGTGACGGCAATGGAAACCATCCGCGCCGTACTCGATCGCTGACAGGAAAGATCATGGCCCAGGTTACCGTGCAAATCGACGGCAAGGCCTATCGCATGGCCTGCGAAGAGGGCCAGGAAGAGCATCTGACCGAGCTTGCGGCCCGGTTCGATCGCTACGTCCTGCATCTGAAGTCGCAATTCGGCGAGATCGGCGATCTGCGTCTCACCGTCATGGCCGGCATCATGGTCATGGACGAACTGTCTGATGTCAGCCGGCGGCTGAAGGCGCTGGAGACAGAAACCGAAAACCTTGCTCGCTCGCGTGAGAGCATGCTCGCGGCCTCCGAGAAGAGCGATACCCTTCTGGTCGCCGCACTCGGTGAGCTGACCAGCCAGATCAACGGTATTACGCAAAAGATCAACGGGAGTTGATCACCGGCGTCACTCCGCCCGTTTCACCAGAAGCTTGTCGATGCGGCGATTGTCGAGGTCGATGACCTCGAAATGCCATCCCTGCGCTGTGAAGGTTTCGCCCAGAACGGGAAGGTGTTTCAGCTCTTCGATGGCGAAGCCGGCGACGGTCTCGAAATCGGGGTCTTCGCCCACGGAAATATTCATGCGGTCGGCGAATTCGTCGATGGGGGTCCAGCCTGCGACGAGGTAGGAGCCATCTTCGCGCAGCAGAATGGCGGGCTCTTCCGAGGCGTCGTCCATGAAGACGCCCGTGATGGCTTCCAAGACGTCGCCGGACGTCACGATGCCTTCGAAATGGCCGAATTCGTCATAGACCAGAACCATGTGTGCCGGGGTCTGGCGGAGCGCCTCGATGACGTCGATCGCGCCCGAGAGGTCTGAGACGACCGGGGCGTCCCGCATGATTGCCTTGAGGTTCAGCTTTTCGCCGCGCAGCAGCGCGTCCAGCGCATCCTTGACGAAGAGAACGCCGACGATCTCATCCGATGCGCCGTCGCGAACCGGAATGCGCGAGCGCGTGGTCTTCTGCAGCTGCTCGCGAATTTCAGCGTCCGTATCATCAATGTCGAGAATTTCCACGTCGCGTCGTGGGGTCATCAGGCCGCGCGCGGTGCGGTCTGCGAGGCGCATGACGCCGGAGATCATGGCAGACTCTTCGGCTTCTATGACGCCTGCATGATGGGCTTCGGCAAGCACGGTGCGGATTTCCTCGTCAGTGACGGTCTCCTCCGATGACCCCTTCTGGCCGAGAAGGGCTAGAATCGCTTTGCCGGAGGCGTCGAGCAGCCAGACGAGCGGCAGCGCGAAGCGCGAGAGCCAGGACATGGCGGGCGCGACCTTGACCGCCACGACTTCCGGCGCGCGTAGCGCGATCTGCTTCGGGACCAGTTCGCCGACGATCAGCGAGAGATAGGTGATGGCGACGACAACGGAGCCGACGCCGAGCCAGTCCGCCAGGTTTGCAGACATGCCCTGCGTCTCGAGCCAGGCGGTGAGACGGGCACCGAGCGTTGCGCCGGAGAATGCGCCCGAAAGCACACCGACCAAGGTGATGCCGATCTGGACCGTCGAAAGAAAACGTCCCGGATCCTCCGCGAGGCGGATCGCAGTGGCTGCGCCCTTGCTGCCCTGTTCTGCAAGAATCCTCAGCCGCACCGGACGCGAGGAGACCACCGCCAGTTCAGACATGGAGAGCACGCCGTTGAGAATGGTCAGGAAAACGACGATGAGAATTTCGGTTAACACTGGAAATCCATGGGGTTGGCCCGCTCGCACCCTGAGGTCTGGCGGCTTCGGGTCAATGCATTCGCAGTGGGTTGGAGCGCGAATGAACGCATAATAGGGGCTGTCCGTGTCGTGTTCAATGTCGGACGCGAAGATAGCATGCGCAAATCGGAACTCGGCTCTGGTAATCAGCAGCGTTTGAGCCTACATTGACTATGCGGTCTGCGCCTCACGACAGGTCATCACATCCCTGGGGCCATACTCGATCCTAAGGGAACTGTCCCTGACCAGACCCGTGGGTTTGGTCACATGGTGCCCACCTACTTCTGTAGGCGCCCAGGATCGTAAAGTACCATCGGTTGTCGTGGATCGCACTTCTCTTTTCTTGCTCACCCAGTTTTTGCATTCACGCGCTGGTCGCTCTTCGGGCTGCGCTCCATGGGGGCGCCGGACCACCGGCGACGCGCTCTGCGCTTGCGGCGCTTCGCCGATTAGTTTCCTTTGATCTCCCGGAATGAAGACGTTTCAGGCTTGATCTATCCCCTTGTCTCCTGAACGCTGGCGTGTATGGTCCGGTCCGATCCGGAAAGCCGTGCTTTCCTCCCTTCGTCTTATGCCATTCGGGGACCTGCCATGACCTTCAAAACCCTTGACGACCTCAACGATATCGCCGGCAAGCGCGTGCTGGTGCGCGTCGATCTCAACGTGCCGGTCAGCGACGGCAAGGTGACGGATGCGACGCGCATCGAGCGTGTTGCGCCGACCATTCTCGAGCTGTCCGACAAGGGCGCCAAAGTGATCCTGCTCGCCCATTTCGGTCGTCCGAAGGGTGAGGTCGTGGCCGACATGTCGCTGACGATGATCGCGCCGGCAGTCGAAGCCGTGCTGGATCGCCGCGTCCTCTTCGCGTCCGATTGCATCGGCGATGTCGCCAAGTCGGCGATCGATGCCATGCAGAACGGCGATATCCTGCTGCTTGAAAACACCCGCTTCCACAAGGGCGAAGAAAAGAACACGCCGGAATTCACCGCGGCTCTTGCCGCCAATGGCGACATCTTCGTCAACGACGCCTTCTCGGCTGCGCACCGCGCCCATGCTTCGACCGAAGGTCTTGCCCATCACATGCCGGCCTATGCCGGCCGCACCATGCAGGCTGAACTCGAGGCGCTGGAAAAGGGACTCGGCAATCCGACCCGTCCGGTGGTTGCCATTGTCGGCGGCGCGAAGGTTTCGACCAAGATCGACCTGCTGCAGAACCTCGTGAAGAAGGTCGACGCGCTGGTGATCGGCGGCGGCATGGCCAACACCTTCCTCGCAGCGCAGGGCATCGACGTCGGCAAGTCGCTGTGCGAACACGATCTCGCCGACACCGCCCGGACCATTCTTGCCGAGGCCGAGAAGGCCGGTTGCGCCATCGTGCTGCCGGTGGACGGCGTCGTTGCCCGCGAGTTCAAGGCGAATGCCGCCAACGAGACCGTTGCCGTATCGGCGATTCCGGCAGATGCCATGATGCTCGATGTCGGTCCGAAGTCGGTCGAAAAGGTCAATGGCTGGATCGAGAAGGCAGCAACCCTGGTCTGGAACGGCCCGCTCGGCGCCTTCGAAATCGAGCCCTTCGACAAGGCGACGGTCTCTGCCGCGCAGCATGCCGCCGCACAGACCAAGGCCGGCAAGCTCGTCTCGGTTGCCGGTGGTGGCGACACGGTGGCTGCCGTCAATCATGCCGGCGTGGGTGATGATTTCACTTATGTCTCGACCGCAGGCGGCGCGTTCCTCGAATGGATGGAAGGCAAGCCGCTTCCGGGCGTCGATATCCTCAACGCATCGAAGTAAAACTTTCTCAGCGGCCGCCGTTTCATTCGGCGGCCGCTCTTAAACATAATAAAACCCATAGGAATTTTCGGTGGAAATTAAACCGATTTATTTTATTTTAAACCGATTTAGTTAAATTTAAATCGTTTAAGGCATTTTTAGGCCCATTTTCCTTGTCATCTTCTTCTGTTATCGGCGGACGAACGGTTGAACGGAGGTATTTTAAATGGCCGAACGGATTGAAGACATTGCAGTCGCGATGGTAGCGCCGGGCAAGGGATTGCTCGCTGCGGATGAATCGACCTCGACGATCAAGAAGCGCTTCGACAGCATCAATCTGACATCCACCGAGGACAGCCGTCGCGATTACCGCGAGATGCTGTTCCGGGCGGACGACGCGATGAAGAACTACATTTCCGGCGTCATTCTCTATGAAGAAACTCTGTACCAGAAGGCCAAGGACGGCACGGCGCTGGCAGAGCTGATCAAGGCTGCCGGCTCCATCCCGGGCATCAAGGTCGACACCGGCGCAAAGCCGATGGTCAACTTCCCCGGCGAAACGATCACCGAAGGCCTTGATGGTCTCGGCGAACGTCTGGCCCGTTACCATGAAGCCGGTGCGCGCTTTGCCAAATGGCGCGGCGTCATTGCCGTTTCCGACGTGCTGCCGACCCGCGGTTCGCTGCGCGCCAATGCGCAGGCGCTGGCGCGCTATGCTGCGCTCTGCCAGGCCGCCGGCATCGTGCCGATCGTCGAGCCGGAAGTGCTGATGGACGGTGTACCGGGCACGCATTCCATCGATCGTTCCGAGGAGGTTACGGAGTGGACGCTGCGCACGACGTTTGAGGAACTGGCAGAAGCCCGCGTCAGCCTGGAAGGCATGATCCTGAAGCCCAGCATGGTCATCGACGGCAAGAATGCCCGCAAGGCGTCCGTCGCTGAAGTGGCCGAGCGTACGGTTCGCGTGCTGAAGCGCACGGTTCCGTCTGCCGTTCCGGGTATAGCATTCCTGTCCGGCGGCCAGTCTTCTGAAGAGGCGACGGCTCACCTGTCGGCCATGAACACGTTCGAACTGCCCTGGAAGCTCACCTTCTCCTACGGCCGCGCGCTGCAGGAAACGGCGTTGAAGGCCTGGGGTGGCAAGGCGGAGAATGTCGCCGCCGGTCAGCGCGCCTTCTCGCATCGCGCCCGCATGAACGGTCTGGCCGCTCTCGGCAACTGGAAGGCCGATCTCGAAAAGGCTGCGTGAGGCCCTTCGACCCCATCTTTACGACAGACGCGCGGGGACACTCCGCGCGTCTTTTGGTGACCAGAGGTCTGTTTTCTACGCAATTCCGGACGCCATACCGGGACCGGAATGCACTGTTGCCGGATTTGCTTATCGCAGCAGGCTGACGAACATCGTTATGGCAAAGGCGAAGACGGCAATCTTCCAGAAATCGCCGCGTCGACGCAGGCCGGGGAGACCCAGCGGCTTCACGATATGGACCAGCATGGCCAGTATCAGCAACAATGCGATGATCTTCGTCATGTTGCTCCTCGCCTCATCTTGAGTTTCGCCATATCCGTGTCATGATTTGCGTCATAAGCATTCGGGAACAAATGCTTCGGGACCATGATCATCCTTGGCGCTATCGCAAAGGCGGTCCTCTTTCAAGCCAAGCAAACATAATGATGCCTGCTCTGATGCGCGGGTTGGGACGGAACATTCATGCGGCGCAATCTTCTTCCGGTGTTTTCGCTTCTGGTCGGCACGCTGTTCCTGTTCTTCGGTAATGGCCTGCATTCGCTGCTCCTGCCATTGCGAGGTACAGCGGAGGGCTATTCGACGACGACGCTTGGCCTGCTCGGAACGTCCTGGTCGGCCGGGTTCGTTGCCGGTTGCTTCCTTGCGCCCCTGGTCGTGCGGCGGATCGGCCATGTGCGCGCCTTTTCCGGCTTCCTGTCGCTGACTGCGATCATTGCGCTCTTGACCGGCATTCTGATCAATCCCACCGCCTGGGTTGCACTGCGGGCGCTGACGGGATTCGCCTCGGCCGGCACGTCGATGATCATCGAGAGCTGGCTCAACGAACGCGTGGATAACCAGAACCGTGGCGTGATCTTCTCGACCTATATCATGATCACGCTGGCCGGCGTGGTCGGCGGGCAGATGATGGTGGCCTCGGGTGATATCCACACGACCATCCTCTTCATGATCGTTGGCATTCTCTATTGCGTGGCGATGTTGCCGACGACACTTTCGACGGCTGCTTCTCCGCAGCCGCTGAAGAGCGTCAAACTGGATGTCATCGCCCTCTATCGCAATTCGCCCATCGCCTTTGTCGGCATGGTGCTAATCGGGATTGCCAACGGGGCCTTTGGCACGCTGGGTGCGGTCTTCGGTGCGATGGCCAACCTCTCAGCCGGGCACGTGGCGCTGATGATGAGTCTTGCGATTGCAGCGGGTGCATTGATCCAGATCCCGACGGGTCGCCTGTCGGATCGGATGGACCGCCGTCTCGTTCTCGCCACGCTTGCCGGGACCGGTGCCTTGGCTGGCTGGGTTCTGGCTCTCTTTCAGCCGTCGAATGTGGTGATCCTGCTTGCAGTCGTGTCGTTTTACGGAGCATCCGCCAACGCGCTTTATCCCCTGGCCTCGGCGCACGCCAACGACCACGCCTCGCCGGAGAATTACGTGAAGGTTTCGGGTGGGCTGCTGCTGCTTTACGGCGTGGGCACGATTATCGGGCCGACCATCGGCGGCCCTGTCATGGCGGCGTTCGGTCCCTATGCGCTGTTCGGCATTACCTCTCTGGCGCATGTCGCTATCACCATCTACGCCGTCTTCCGCTCGCGCATGCGCGCCCCTGTCCCGACAGCGGATCGCGAAGCCTATATTCCGCTTGGCCACATTACCGTGAAGACGCCCGAAAGCTTCAACTTGAGCCCGCTTGCCAGCGGTGTCGCCGATGAGGCAAATCCGGATGGCCGGCACGGCAAGGGCGCGGAGGAGAAAGCAGCATGAGCCTATTTGATGATGAGCGCCCGGCACGAAAGACTGCGCATGATATCGGCCAGGACCTGTCCCTTTTCTCCGTCGATGAATTGAAAGTCCGGATCGAACTGCTGAAAGCAGAGATCGCTCGGCTCGAGGCGGAAGCAGCCTCGAAGGGTGCAAGCCGGGCGGCGGCCGACAGCCTGTTCAAGCGCTGATGGCATATAGAAAATCTGCAATACCGGACATCTTGTTAAGTAATCAGAAACCTTCATAAGTTATTACTGAGTTCGTCCAGAACTTTCTGGGTTCAGATGGTTCAGCTTTATGAGCGACTTCTGATTTTCTCCCTGTTTTACCTTGAGAGCCGCCTTTCAGCGGCTCTTTTTTTGTTTGCGCTGCGGTAGAAATCCGCCCGGCGAGAGCATCCAGTTCTGGTTAATGTGGGTATTAACCTTTTCTTAAGATTCGGCTTGCGCGTTTGTGCTCTAAGCATCATGTTATGTTCACACAAGCAGGGAACAAAAATTGTCCCTGGGCCTTTAAAAGTTTGATGCGTATCGAGGCGATAAAGAATGTCCGACACCGGTTTGAACACGATCAGTTTCGCAGGCCATGCGGCTTCGTCCACACAGTTCAAGTCGCTTTATGCCGAGGGCATGGCGCTTGTGGAAGAAACCGCGAGCTATCTGGATGGCCCGGGTCGCGCCGCTTCCAAGGTATTGCCGCGT
Source organism: Hyphomicrobiales bacterium (assembly GCA_900466575.1). Lineage (GTDB taxonomy): Bacteria > Pseudomonadota > Alphaproteobacteria > Rhizobiales > Rhizobiaceae > Ensifer_A. The sequence continues at coordinate 9,949 of UBMP01000011.1, forward strand.
CAGGTCTCGGTGCTTTACGCCGCTGAATCAATGCGCCTCACGACCCGCCTCATGCAGATGGCATCCTGGCTGTTGCTGCAGCGCGCCGTGAACAATGGCGAAATGACCCGCGATCAAGTCATGTCCGAAAAGAAGAAGGTTCGCCTCGATGCCTACAACCTCGACCGCGAGGCTCCGGGCTGGGAAGACCTGCCGCTTTCTTTCCGCGAACTGATCGAGCGCTCGCATCGCCTTCAGAGCCGCGTCGCTCTTCTCGACCGCGAAATCTACCGTCCGGCTGACGCGCCGGTCGTGCATGACAACCAGAACAGCGTTCAGGCACAGCTTTCGCTGCTTCAGACCGCTTTCGGTCGTCATTGACCCCTGACGACCGGGTTATTGCAATACCATCCTGAGTAAGACTTGACGGCGGAGGCAACTCTGCCGTCTTTTTCGTTTGCGTGATCGACGTGAGGGCGGCGCTTGCGAAATTGCGGTGAAAGCCGGCTCACCGCAATTCCCTCTCTATCTGCTTTTGCATTGTCCGGACGCATACCACCGCCGCAGTTTGGCTAGGCGATGCCTTGAACGCAAAAAAACCCGGCGCGAGGGCCGGGCTTTTCAAAACTTGTCTGTCAACAGGATCAGAGGCCGAGGCCGCCAAAGCGCTTGTTGAACTTGGAAACGCGACCGCCGCGGTCCATGAGCTGCTGGTTGCCGCCGGTCCAGGCCGGATGCGACCGGGGGTCGATATCCAGGTTCAGGACGTCGCCTGCAGCGCCCCACGTGGAGCGGGTTTCGTATTCGGTGCCATCAGTCATGACCACCTTGATCACGTGATAGTCGGGATGAATGTCAGCCTTCATAACCTTGTCTTCCTGCCTGGGGTGGGAACAATTGCCGCAGACCATTGCGGCATCTGACCCAAACGCGTAAATGGGGCCGCAACCGAATTCTGGCCGGTCCCTTAATGAGTGCCGTGCCTATACATGAAGGATTGCCGGATAACAAGGCCCGGCGGACAAAACTTGCGCATTCCCGCAAGCCTGCCCGCCGAACTTGCCGGTGCACGATCGAGAGGGAATTGCCGTGAGTGAAATCGACAATGGCGAGGTGCCGCGCGCGCGGTCGCTCAAGCCTCTCGCAACGCTGCTTCCCTATCTCGGCCACTACCGCGGCATGGTCGTCAAGGCACTGATTTTCCTCACGCTTGCGGCTGTGACTACGCTCGCGCTGCCGCTCGCCGTGCGCCGCATGATCGACCACGGTTTCTCGCAGTCGGATGCCGGCTTCATCAACAACTATTTCGGCATGCTGATCGGGCTGGCGCTGATACTCGCGTTCGCCAGCGCCATGCGGTACTATTATGTCATCTCGATCGGCGAACGGATCGTTGCCGACCTTCGGCGCGACGTTTACGCGCATGTCATCAAGCTTTCGCCGTCCTTCTTCGACGTCAACCAGTCCGGCGAGATCGTCTCGCGGCTGACGGCGGACACGACTCAGGTGAAGTCGGTTGTGGGTGCCACGGCGTCGCTCGCCCTTCGCAACCTCATCCTTTGTCTCGGCGGTGCGGCGATGATGGTGTACACCAGCCCGCGTCTGTCGGCGCTGGTGCTGGTCGCGATCCCCTTCATCGTCTTTCCGCTCATCGCCTTCGGACGCTCGGTGCGCAAGCGCTCGCGGTCTGCGCAGGATACTCTGGCGGAAGCTTCCGCCTTTGCCAGCGAGTCGATCGGTGCGATCCGTACTGTCCAGGCTTTCAATGGCGGCCCGAGCGCAAGCGGACGCTATTCGGATGCCATTGAGGGCGCATTCGGGGCGGCGCAGGCGGCCATCCGCTCGCGCTCGATCCTGACGGGTGTGGCGATCTCCATGGTGTTCGGCAGCATTGCCGGCGTGCTCTGGTATGGCGCGCATGCGGTGCTGGATGGGACGATGTCTGCGGGGACACTCGGGCAGTTCGTGCTTTATGCCGTTGTCGCGGCCTCGAGCCTCGGAGCTCTGTCGGAAGTCTGGGGTGAGATTGCGCAGGCGTCCGGTGCGGCGGAGCGGCTTTCGGAACTGCTGGCCGAAGTGCCGGCCATTCGTGCGCCGGCCAATCCGAAGCGCTTTCCGGCCACAGCGGCCGGCGCTATCGCCTTCAACGATGTGCGCTTTGCCTACCCTTCAGCGCCTGAGCGCTCGGCGCTCAAAGGTCTGACCTTCAAGGTCGAACCAGGCGAAACCGTGGCGATTGTCGGCTCCTCGGGGGCGGGCAAGAGTACCGTGCTTTCGCTGATCATGCGCTATTATGACACGACATCGGGCGATATCTCGCTGGACGGCGTGTCTGTTCGCGACGTCGATCCTGCGGACCTGCGTGCGCGGCTTTCCATCGTCCCGCAGGATGTCACCATCTTTGCCTCGTCCATTCACGACAACATCGCGTTCGGCCGATCCGACGCCAGTCGGGCCGATGTGATTGCGGCGGCCAAAGCCGCGCATGCGCATGACTTCATCGAGCGGCTCGACAATGGCTATGACACGATGTCGGGTGAACGCGGCGTGACGCTCTCCGGCGGTCAGCGCCAACGTATTGCGATTGCGCGTGCCATTCTCAAGAACGCGCCGGTTCTGCTCCTGGACGAAGCGACTTCGGCGCTGGATGCGGAGAGCGAAAAGCTGGTGCAGAACGCGCTTGATGGCCTGATGCAGGATCGCACCACCATCGTCATCGCGCACCGGCTGGCGACCGTGCTCAAGGCCGACCGCATTCTCGTCATGGACGATGGTCGCGTGGTCGAAGAGGGCAACCATCAGAGCCTTGTCGCAAAGGGCGGCATCTATGCGCGGCTCGCTTCACTGCAGTTTGACGGCCGGGAACTGGTCGAAACGTGAGCCACGCGCCTCATCGTTTTCCGTTTCAGGCGATGGGGACGGCCTGCTGTTTCCAGATATTTGCGGAGAACGAGGCTGAGGCGCAACGGGCCGCCCTGGAGGGCGCGCGCGAGGTCTACCGGCTTGAGGGGAAGTTCTCCCGCTACGATCCGGACAGTTATCTCAGCGCGATCAACACCCTGGCGGGGACTGGCGGCGAATTGACCGTCGATGACGAGACCGCAGCGTTGCTGGATCTGGCGTTTGAATGGCACAGGCAGAGCGATGGCCTTTTTGACATCACGTCCGGCGTGTTGCGGCGAGCATGGCATTTTGGCATCCAGAACCTGCCGACGGAAAACGAGATTGCGGATCTGCTCGAGCGCTGCGGCCTGTTCCGCCTTTCCTGGACGCGGCCTCATCTTCAATTCAGCCAGCCTGGAATGGAGATGGACCTTGGCGGGCTGGTCAAGGAGTATGCCTGCGACCGTGCTGCCGAGGTTTTGCTGGATCACGGAGCTCTAGCCGTACTGGTCGATCTGGGTGGAGATATCCGGGTGGCCGGTGAACGGCCGGATGATGATGTGTGGGAAGTCGGCATCCGCAAGCCTGGATCAGACGAAGCGGCGGCGGCTATTTGGCTTGCTCAGGGCGGCGTTGCGACAAGCGGCAATTATGAGCGTTTCTTCGAGCTTGGCGGTAAGCGCTACAGCCATGTGCTCGACCCGCAAACGGGGTGGCCTGTGGAAGGGCTGTCAAGCGTGAGTGTGGTGGCGACGACCTGTCTTGAGGCCGGGCGACAGTCAACGCTGGCGCTCCTGAAGGGCAGGAAAGGCGAGGCCTGGCTGTTGGATAACGCGGCGCGCTTTCTGGCGATCGATGAGACGGGAGCAGCTTTCGGGCCGCTCCTCTCAAACGCATCGACGCTACTCAACCCATAGAGATTTATCAGTCGCCGTTCTGGCGGAGAGACACCATCAGGCTCTTCATGCCAGTCACGAAATCGGCCTTGCTGACGCTGCCCGTGTTGTTGGGGTCGAGCGCTTTCCAGACGTTGTCGACGCCTTCATTCTGGAAGACTTTCGGAGGATTTTGAGACTTGAAGGCTCCTGCCAACTCGGACTTGGTGATCGAGCCGGAACTGTCGGTATCGATCTTGTCGAACAGGTTGGACATTTTCTGCTGTGGCGGCATGCGAGATGACGCTCCGGACATGGCGGAATAACCGCCGACACTTCCTGCGCCGTAGACGTTTGAGACCATGGTTGGGTATCCCCTGTCAGGGTTGACGATGTGTCGACGCGCGAATCATCGATGCGCCGATAGAGAATTTCTATCGAGGGCAACATTACGAAAAGCTGACAGAGACATTACCGATTGCGTTTTGTCAGTTTTGAAGCGGAGAAATCTGTAGTTGTAAGACCAAAGACGACCGCCTGACCGCTACGGTCAGAAAAATCCCTTCCGATCGGGAGAGTTCCACAGCCAACCTCTTGGCGGGACCGGTACGCCGGCCTGACGCTTGCCCTCTCGTGCCAAGCGGCGGGTGTTGCGTTTCGCATCTTCGAGCAGATGAGCGAGTTGAGGCCACCGGGTGTCGGTATCAATGTGCAGCCGTCGGTCGTGCGCGAAGTCTTCCACGGGGGCTCGAGGTGGAGATGGACGCGATTGGCTTACGCACCAGCGAGGTTGCCTATTTCCCCACACTTCGCCCGGCCAACCGCCCGGAGAAAATGCACCCGCCGAGGAACGTCCCCTCCAGCGCATTATACCCGTGATACCCGCCGCCGCCGAAGCCCGCGACTTCGCCGGCTGCGTAGAGGCCGGGAACAACGCTGCCGTTTTCTTCCAGCACGCGGCCTTGAAGATCGGTTTGCAGGCCGCCCAGCGTCTTGCGGGTGAGGATGTTGAGTTTGACGGCGATCAGCGGGCCTTGTGCCGGGTCGAGCAGGCGGTGAGGCTTGGCGGTGCGCATGATCTTGTCGCCGAGATAGTTGCGCGCGCCGCGGATGGCGGTGACCTGCGCGTCCTTGGAGAACGTATTGTCGATCTCACGGTCGCGCGCCTCGACCACGGCGCGAATGCGTTTCGTGTCCAGCCGGTGTTCGCCCGAGAGGTTGTTCATGCCTTCGACGAGGTCTTCGAGATTGTCACGCACGACGAAATCGGCGCCCTTGTCCATGAAGGCCTTGACGGGAGCGTTGGGCTCCTTGCCAAGGCGCTTGAGGAGGAGGGGGATATTCTTGCCCGTCAAGTCCGGGTTCTGCTCGGAGCCGGAAAGGGCGAATTCCTTCTTGATGATCGCCTTAGTGAGGATGAACCAGCTGTAGTCGTAGCCGGTCGCCTTGATGGCTTTGAGTGTTGCCAGCGTGTCGAAGCCCGGCATGGCGGGGGCGGGGAAGCGGTTGCCTTCGGCATCCAGCCAGAGCGAGGAGGGGCCGGGCAGGATGCGGATGCCGTGGTTCGGCCAGATCGGGTCCCAGTTCCTGAGGCCCTCGGTATAGTGCCACATGCGGTCGGCATTGATGACCGAGCCGCGCGCGGCCTGCGTAATGGCCACCATGCGTCCGTCGACATGGGCGGGCACGCCGGAAACCATGAATTCCGGCGGCTTGCCGAGACGTTCGGATGGCCAGTTCTTGCGCACCAGATCGTGGTTGCCGCCGATGCCGCCAGAGGCGACGAGCGTTGCGCCGGCGGAGATTTCGAAATCGCCGATGGCGTCGCGGTTGCTCTTGCCACCGCGCTGAACGGGGTCGGGCGCGAGCCGTGTGCCGCGCGCGCCGGTGACGGCGCGGTTGGTGGTGATGAGTTCATCGACCTGATGGCGGAAGCGGAAGGAGAGCAGGCCCTTTTTCTCGGCCTCACGGGCCAGACGCACGAAAGGGTCCAGAACGCCGGGGCCGGTGCCCCAGGTGATGTGAAAGCGGGGAACAGAATTACCGTGGCCATTGGCCAGTGAGCCGCCGCGTTCTGCCCAGCCGACGACCGGGAACCAGCGCATGCCGAGCGAGTGGAGCCAGGAGCGCTTTTCGCCGGCGGCGAAGTTCAGATAGGCTTCCGCCCATTGGCGCGGCCAGTGGTCTTCCGGCCGGTCGAATTGCGCCGAGCCCATCCAGTCCTGCCGGGCAAGGTCGAGATTGTCGCGGATGCGCATGAAGCGCTGCTCGGGACTGTCGACGAAGAAGAGGCCGCCCAGCGACCAGAAGGCCTGACCGCCGAGGTTCTGCTCGCCTTCCTGATCGATGACGATGACTTTCAGCCCGCGCGCGGTGGCTTCCGTGGCAGCCACAAGACCCGCGAGGCCGCCGCCAATCACCAGAAGATCGCAATCCATGCCGCTCATTCCTCCCATGCCCGAGCCGCATGTTCCTGATGGTGTTACAGCGGCTTTTCGGTCCGACGCAGGCTAGCGTCCAGAGCGCCGGTGTCCAGTCCGTATTTCAATTGCTTCAGGCGGATGAAGAGGCGATTGTCGAAGGTGCCGTCGCTGAGGCCATTGTCTTTCAGGAAGCGGGCGATTTCCTCGACGCCCTTTTGGAGCGTCCATTGCGGGGCAAAGCCCGGCAGCTTTGTCAGCGCTTTGGTGAAATCCACCTTGTAGGAGCGCGGGTCGCCGCCCGTCTCGCCGGTGATTTCCAGATTGGCGGCGGGGAAGGCGGCCTTCACGGCTTCGGCAATATCGCGGACTTGATAGTTCGCATCGTTGCGGCCGACATTGAAGGCCTGGTTGTGGATCGCTTCACGGGGCGCGGTTGCGGCGGCGAGTGCTGCGCGGGAAATGTCCTCTATGTGGACGAGCGGCCGCCACGGTGTGCCGTCAGACATCACCTTGATGATGCCGGCGGTGTGCGCCCAGCCGGAGAGGTTGTTGACCACGAGGTCGAAGCGGGTGCGGGGGCTCACGCCATAGGCGGTGGCGTTGCGCATGAAGACGGGGGAGAAAGTATCGTTCGCCAGTGCGGACAGCCGTTCCTCCGAGCGCACCTTGGAGATTGCATAGGCGGAGACCGGGTTAAAGGCGGCAGTCTCGTCCAATGCACCCTCGTTGCCGGCGGCACCGTAGATGGAGCACGAGGAGGCGAAGATGAAGCGGGAGACGCCTGCGTCGCGCGCGAGTTCGCCAAGCCGGGCGGTCGCTTCCAGATTGATGTCGTAGGTGAGGTCGGGGTTCAGCGCTCCCATCGGGTCGTTGGAGAGGCCGGCCAGATGGATGACGACGTCGACGCCTTCCAGGTCTTCTTCCCGCACATCGCGGATGTCGCGCACGATCTGCCGGTCGGGGAGGATGTCTGGCGTGAGCGACGAGACGCAAGTCTCGAAATAGCCGACATCGAGCCCGGTCGTCTCGTGCCCCGCCTCGCGCGCCAGCCGCGTCAGAACGGGACCGATGAAGCCCTGATTGCCGGTGATGAGAATATGCATGCCGTTTCCGCCCCGAAGTTCGACCTTTTGGCGAAGTTTTTAAGAGAAGGAACTGACGCGAGGCATGATTATCCGGCGGAGCCGTTTTCAAAACGCAATTGCTGCAGCGCATCGATATTTCATAACCAAGTCTTAACCATAATGGTGTCTTGATGAAATTGATCGAATGCCGCGCAAGTAACGCCTTCCTTTAACCAAATTTGGCAGCAAAGAGGCTAGTCAAGCATGGGCGCTAAGAGCGAAGAGCGGCTGCTGCCGGCATATTGAGACAAATTTTTTCGCCGCCCGGTCCAAAGCCGGGCGTTTGGATTCGAAGGACGCTAGAACATGGAACAGGCAGCTTTGGGCGCAGTGAGCGAGGTCAGCCTCTGGTCTCTCTTCATGCAGGCAGGCATCGTCGTGAAGCTGGTCATGCTCGGCCTTCTTTCGGCCTCCGTCTGGACCTGGGCCATCGTCATCGACAAGGCGGTCACCTTCCGCAAGACGCGCCGCCAGCTCGACAATTTCGAACAGGTCTTCTGGTCGGGCCAGTCGCTGGAAGAGCTTTACCGCAGCCTTTCGGAACGCCCTGCCGCCGGCATGAGCGCGATCTTCGTCGCCGCCATGCGCGAGTGGAAGAAGTCCTTCGAACGCGGTGCGCGCTCGCCGATCGGCCTGCAGATGCGTATCGACCGCGCCATGGACGTGACGCTGTCGCGTGAGTCCGAATATCTGGAAGGCCGGCTGGGTTCGCTCGCCACCATCGGTTCGGCGGCTCCGTTCGTTGGTCTTTTCGGCACGGTCGTCGGTATCATGACCTCGTTTCAGTCGATTGCCGGTTCCAAGACGACCAATCTCGCGGTCGTCGCCCCCGGTATTGCCGAAGCGCTTCTGGCAACGGCCATCGGTCTTGTCGCCGCTATCCCGGCCGTTATCGCCTACAACAAGCTCTCGGGCGATGCCGGCAAGCTGACGTCGCGCATGGAAGGTTTTGCCGACGAATTCTCGGCCATCCTGTCGCGCCAGATCGACGAGAAGCTGCAATCCTCGCGCCAGGCCGCTCAGTAAGCCTCGCCAGTCAGAAAGGCGGTCGCTCAGGCGTCCGTTTCGAAAGCCAAGAATATCGCAATTCCTGACGCAAAACCCACTCATTGTTTTGCTGGAATTGCTGAAGGAGTTTCCCGATGGGTATGGCAGTCAGCTCAGGCAAGGGCGGCGGTGGCGGACGCAGAGGCAGCCGCCGCAGGGGCGGCAAGGGTGGTCCGATCGCTGAAATCAACGTGACGCCGATGGTCGACGTCATGCTCGTGCTGCTGATCATCTTCATGGTGGCGGCACCCCTGATGACGGTTGGCGTGCCGGTGGACCTGCCGCAGACCAAGGCCAAGGAAATGAATGCGGAGACGCAGCCGATCACCATCTCCGTGAACAAGGATGGCGCGATCTATCTCCAGGAAACGCCGATCCAGATCGATGAACTGATTCCGAAGCTGCAGGCGATTTCGAAGACGGGCTACGAGGAACGCATCTTCGTACGCGGCGACATGAACGCAGGCTACGGCACCGTCATGCAGGTCATGGCTGCCATTTCGGCGGCCGGATACAAGAATATCGGTCTGGTCACGGCCCAGAAGCAGGACAAGTAAGCGAAAGCGATGAAGGGCAGTGTTGTCACATCGGCGTTGATACACGCGGTCGTTCTTGCGATCGCGCTTATCTCGTTGGGCTCTCCGCCCCCGCTGGAGGTGCAGCCGACGGAATCGCTGCCCGTCGATATCGTGCCGATCGAACAGTTCACCAACATCCAGCAGGGCGAGAAGACCGCTCCGCTCAAGGAGAAGTCTTCGCCGAAGGCGACGAAGCGGCAGGACAAGGTCGACAATGCCGAGAATGTCGGCGAAAACAACGTCGATCTGAAGAGCACGCCGACGCCGACGCAGCGTCCGCAGAATACGGAAGTGGCCGCCGCGCCGAAACCTGCGGAAGCCGCGAAGGATACGCAGTCGAACGACGTCAAGGAAATCCAGAAGGAGCAGACCGCTGCTCCTGCTCCGTCCACCGCCGTGCCTACGCCCAAGCCAGAACCCACGCCTCCGAAGCCGGAGCCGACTCCGCCGAAGCCTGAGCCCAAACCGGAGCCCACGCCCCCGAAGCCCGAGCCGACCCCGCCGAAGCCCGAACCGAAGCCGGAGCCCAAGCCGCAGGAACAGCCTGAAAAGGCTGACGACTCACCGTCGCCGGATGCGCTGCCCGTTCCGACTCAGAAGCCGACGCCGGAAAAGCCGAAGCAGGAAGAGGCGAAGAAAGAGCCGACGCCGCAGGAAAAGCCGAAGCCCGAAGACAAGCCGAAGCCTGAGCAGAAGGAAGCGAAGGTCGAGCCGAAGCCGCGCCCGGATACCAAGTCCGATTCCAAGTCGGACGCGAAGACGGACGCCAAGAGCCAGACGAAGTCCGACACCAAGACGGCAAGCTCGGATTCGAAGACCGGCAAGGACAAGGAAAAGAAGGAAACGGCCAAGTCCGCCTCCTCGCGTGAGACGGACAAGCTGGCTGACGAAGTCTCGGCTCTGCTGAACAAGGAAGATGCTGCCGGCGGTGGGGCCAAGCGCTCCAACCAGGAGGCATCGCTTGGCGGCAAGAAGACGACGGGCGCCGGCAAGCTGTCGCAGAGCGAACTCGATGCTCTGAAGGGAGCGATCCAGAACAATTGGAACGTCATTCCCGGCATGATGGACGCTCAGAATATCCGCATCCGCGTCTCCTTCCATCTCGACCGCAGTGGCGAGATCGTCGGCGATCCGGAGGTTACCGTCACGGGGGGCGATGGTAGCTCCCGCGACGTTCTGGCCTCGAGCGCGAAGCGCGCCATCCTGAAATCCGCCCCATTCACCAGTCTACCGGCTGACAAATATGACACGTGGAGCGATGTGGTCGTTAACTTCGACCCGAGCGACTTCATGTAAACCTGAACCACTCCCCGGCCTCGACCATTTGAGAGCGAGAGACACGATGAAAAGCATGATAATCCGGACACTCTTCATGATGGGAGCGCTCTTCGCGCTCGCGGCGAATCCCGCCCACGCCGTCGTTGAGATCAACATCAACAAGGGCAATGTCACGCCCCTGCCGATCGCCATTACCGATTTCCTGTCGAAGGACGGTGTCGGCAAGCAGATTTCCGACGTGGTTGCCGCCGACCTGAAGCGTTCAGGCCTCTTCGCGCCGATCGACAGCAAGGCCTTCATCGAGAAGATCACCAACCCGAGCGCAGCACCCCGGTTCCAGGACTGGCGCACGATCAATGCCCAGGCGCTGGTGACGGGTCAGGTTGTCAAGGAAGGCGACGGTCGCCTTCGCGCCGAGTTTCGTCTGTGGGATACATTCGCCGGTCAGCAGATGATCGGTCAGCAGTATTTCACGCAGCCGGAAAACTACCGCCGCGTGGCCCACATCATCGCCGATGCGATCTATGAGAAGATCACCGGTGAAAAGGGCTATTTCGACACGCGCATCGTCTTCGTTGCCGAAAGCGGTCCAAAGAATGCACGCAAGCGCCAGCTCGCGATCATGGACCAGGACGGCTACAACGTCCGCTCGATCACCAACTCGAACGATATCGTCCTGACGCCGCGCTTCTCGCCGAACCATCAGGAAATCACCTACATGTCGTTCGAAGGCAACCAGCCGCGGGTTTACCTGCTGCAGCTGGAAACCGGACAGCGCGAAGTGGTCGGCAACTTCCCCGGCATGACCTTCTCGCCGCGCTTCTCGCCGGACGGACAGCGGGTCATCATGAGCCTGGAAGAGGGCGGTAACGCCAATATCTTCACGATGGACCTGCGCTCGCGCACGACGACGCGTCTGACGTCGACCGCCGCCATCGACACCTCGCCCTCCTATTCGCCGGACGGCAAACGGGTCACGTTTGAAAGTGACCGTGGCGGCAGCCAGCAGATCTACGTCATGAACTCCGACGGTTCCGGCCAGACACGCATCTCGCATGGTGATGGTTCGTATTCGACGCCGGTCTGGTCGCCGCGCGGCGATCTCATCGCCTTCACCAAGCAGGCCGGCGGCAAGTTCTCGATCGGCGTGATGAAGCCGGACGGCTCGGGCGAACGCATCCTGACGACGAACTTCCACAACGAAGGTCCGACCTGGGCGCCGAACGGCCGCGTGATCATGTTCTTCCGGCAGAACGCCGGCGAGGCTGGCCCGAGGCTCTATTCGATCGACCTGTCGGGTTATAACGAGCAGATGATTCCGACCCCGGCCTTCGGGTCGGACCCGGCCTGGTCGCCGCTGCTCGATTGAGTCGCGACGGGTTTTTGAAAAGGGCCGTGCAGAGAAATCTGCGCGGCCCTTTCGATTCCGAGCGGTGGAACAGCCGCATGGCGAAGTCCAGCACGACGCCACGTTCTTGCCTCAATCTCCTGAAAATCAAGGGATTGAGGCTCTTTTAACGCTTTGTTAACCATAATCGTTGAACACCGGTTAACTGAAGAATGTTACGTTCCGGCAACCTCGATTGAAATATCCCAAGGAGACTGGCGATGAGCCACATTTCTAGCCTGAGCGCTCACGGCATGCAGAAGCTGGCGCGCAATCCCGTCATCATTGCCACCTTCATGGCACTCTCGCTCGCGGGCTGCGCCTCCAAGAAGGGCCTGCCGAACAACGCGTCCGACCTCGGCCTCGGCGCAAACGGCGTCAATGGCGCCAACGCGACGCCGGGTTCGTCCCAGGACTTCACGGTCAATGTCGGCGACCGCATCTTCTTCGACACAGACTCCTCGTCGATCCGCGCCGATGCCCAGCAGACGCTCGACCGCCAGGCACAGTGGCTCGCCAAGTATCCGAACTACAAGATCACGGTCGAAGGCCATGCCGACGAGCGCGGCACGCGTGAATACAACCTGGCTCTCGGCGCTCGCCGCGCCAACGCAGCGCGCGACTATCTCGTGTCCCGTGGCGTTCCTGCCGGCCGCCTGAAGACGATCTCCTACGGCAAGGAACGTCCGGTCGCTACCTGCGACGACATCTCCTGCTGGTCGCAGAACCGCCGCGCGGTCACGGTTCTCGGCGGCGCCGGCAGCTAAGCCGGAATTGGCAAGATCACTTTGAGTTCAGAGGGCGGCCTTCGGGTCGCCCTTTTTGTTGGCCGCAATCTCTTCCTGACGCCGGCGGAGCCCTTCGATCAAAAGCGAAAGTCCGATTTCGAAAGGGGCGTGCGGATCGAATGAGCCGCGTCCTTCCAGAACCGTCTGTTTCAAATGCGGATAGGCGTCCTTGCCGTCGAGCGGGGAGACGCGCTGGGCGTTCCGCCGCAGGGCTGCGCGTTCGGCTTCGGCCTGATATTCGAGGGCAGACCCGATGATGAAATTGCCCACCGCCATGATCGTGCGGAAAGCCTCCTGATGTGAGAAACCGGCCTCTATCCAGAGCGACAACCATCGTTCGATGCTCGGTAGCATGGCCTCCGTCGGCCTGTTGCCGGCGAGAACCAGGGGCGCGTCTCGCACCTCGATCAGTGCCAGATAGCGCATGCGCATGAACCAGGCGATGCGTTCATGCCAGGGCAGTGGCGGCTTTTGGACCGGCGGGTGTTTTTCGCGGTAATCGGCGAAGATTTTCTCGACCATGAGGTCCAGCAACTCGCGCTTGTCCTTCACATGCCAATAAAGCGTTGGTGCCGAAATGTTGAGCCGAGCGGCGAGCTTGCGCAAACTGAGCTTCGCCAGCCCTTCCTCGTTGAGCAGCAAGATCGCTTCCGCGACGATGTCGTTGCGCGTGAGCGCCATGAGTGAACTTCCAATTTCCTTGCCATTCCGGAAGACCGTTTGAAGCATTTTCCGAACTTGCTCAGCTTGCCAATCTAACAGTGTTTGAGTAGCTTCCCTTACAGTGTTAGGGAGACTATGAGGTTTCGGCATGAGCACTGTCAATCCGGTTCGCGCGCCCGTTCAGGTGGATTTGCCGCCGGCGATCCACCTCCGCGGCCTGAAGAAACGCTTCAAGGATTTCGAAGCGGTGCGCGGTATCGATCTCGACGTTTTTCAGGGCGAGATTTTCGGCTTTCTTGGTCCAAACGGAGCCGGGAAGTCGACCACCATCAATATGCTCTGCACTCTCGCCGAGGTGAGTGAAGGCCTCGCGGAGGTGGCGGGCTACAATGTCATGACGGAACGCGACGCCGTGCGACGCAATATCGGCCTCGTGTTCCAGGAGCCGACACTGGACGGATACCTGACGGCCGAACAGAACCTGCGCTTCCATGGGGACTCTACGGCGTCGACAGGGCACGTGCGGCGAAGCGCCGGCAGGAGGTTCTGGAGATGGTCAATCTGTGGGACCGGCGGGCCGATCTTGTGCGGACCTTTTCCGGCGGCATGCGGCGACGGCTGGAGATCGCGCGCGGGCTCCTGCATTCGCCGCGCGTTCTTTTCCTCGATGAGCCGACCATCGGGCTCGACCCGCAGACGCGTGCCTCCATCTGGGCCTATCTCGGCGAACTGCACAAACGGGAGAACATCACCGTCTTTCTCACCACGCATTACATGGACGAGGCGGAAAACTGCGACCGCATTGCCATCATCAACGAAGGGCGCATTGTCGCCTTGGATACGCCCGAGGCCTTGAAGGCTGCGGTCGGCAAAGATCGCGTGCAGATTTCGACGGACGATGACACGGCCGCCATCGAGGCCCTGAAGTCGGTCTTCGGTCTGCAGGCCCAGCGGGCGGAGGAGGGGCTCATCTTCGCCGTGGCCGAGGGGGCTGCCTTCGTGCCGCATCTTTTCGAGAAGCTTGGCGTGGCCATACGATCCGTCACGGTCACCCGGCCGAGCCTGGATGATGTCTTCATGGTGCACACGGGCCGCACCATCCGGGACGCGGAATCAAAGACTGCGTTCAATCCCTTTGCCGCGCGTGCAGGACGATAGGAGGTCATGATGACGGATATCCAGATTACACCCGTTCGCGTCTTGAAGCCCGGGCTTGGCCACGAGTTGCGGGCCGCCGCCGTTGTATGGGAGCGCGAGATGATCCGCTTCCGCCGCGATCCGACGCGCGTCGTTTCTTCGCTGGTGCAGCCGGTGCTCTTCCTCTTCGTGCTCGGGTCCGGGCTCGGCTCTCTGATGCAGGCGGGCGCGGGTGGCGTCGATTTCCGCACGTTCCTGTTCCCTGGCGTGCTCGCCATGTCGGTTCTCTTCACGGCGTCCTTTTCGGGGATTTCGATGGTATGGGACCGGGAATTCGGCTTTCTGCGCGAAATGCTGGTCGCGCCCGTCAGCACGACGGCGATTCTGACCGGCAAATGTCTCGGTGGGGCAACGGTTGCGACCCTGCAAAGCGTGATCATCCTGCTGATGGCAGGGCTCGCCGGCGTGCCCTACGATCCGCTGATGATGCTGGAAATGCTGGGCCTGCTCTTCCTGATGGCGTTCATGATCACGGCGTTGGGCCTGGTGCTTTCTGCGCGCGTCAAGCAGGTGCAGTCGGCCATGCCGCTTGTGCAGATGGTGATCACGCCGCTGATGTTCCTGTCCGGCACGCTGTTTCCGCTGTCACGCCTGCCGGGTTGGCTCTATTGGGCGACTCATCTCAATCCCATGACCTATGCGGTCTCGCCGCTGCGCAGCATCGTCTTTGCCCGGCTCCCCATCGACCCGGCGACGCGGGCCATTTTCAGCCCCGGGATCAGCTGGGGCGCTTACCAGATGCCGATTGCGATGCAGATCGGGGTCGTCGCCCTGTCATCGCTCGTTCTTCTTGGCATCGCCGTGTCGCTGTTCGCGCGCTCGGAATAACGGAAGGCGCGGCAGGCCCCGCGATTTTCTCCTTAGTTTGGCCAGAGTTTCATTGCTTTTTGTCCGCAATCGGCGATGTTGGCGGCCTGTTGAGCGTACATTCTACGAATCATTGGTGGCCGCAAATCATTTGAGGTGATGATGAAAAGACTGGTTTTGGCTGGCGCGATGGCTGCTGTCCTTGCGGGGGCAACAGGTGCTCACGCCGGAACGCTGGGGAACTGGCTGCAGGGGAGACCCGCGCAGCAGCCTTCCGCAGCCGTCAACGTGCAGGCGTCGAGTGCTGAGGTGCAGATCCAGCAATTGCAGGAGACTGTCCGGCAGCTGACGGGCCGCATCGAGGACATGAACTTCCAGGTCATGCAGATGCAGGAGCAGCTTCGCAAGACGCAGGAAGATAACGAGTTCCGCTTCCAGCAGCTCGAGAAAAAGCCTTCCGGCAAGAAGACAGAGCTTGAAACGCCGGCTGGCTCGCAGACCAACCAGGAGGCGGCCGCTGCGGCCGCTTCCGATTCGCCTGCGACGGCCACCGCCGAGCCGCGAACGGTCGAGCAAGCCGCTTCCGCGCAGATCGGTGAGGACAGTGTTGGCGACACTGCGGGCATCCCTGCTGCCGGCCAGACTGCGCCCTCTACAAATCCGACCATTGAAAATCAGACTGCCGCCCCTGGCGTCCAGCCGCCGGCGAACGCGCCGAACGAGATGGCGAACATGAAGCCGGGCACGCTCGGCAGTCTGATTTTCAATGGCGATGGCCGGATCGTCGAAACGACGCGTAATCCCGCTGACAATTCGGCCGACACGCTGCCGGGTGTTAAGCCTGGGCTTCCGCCCACCACCGGGCCAAAGCAGGCAACGGCGACGGCGCCTGACTCGACGATGCCGACATCGCCCGCAGCCGCAGGCGCGAAACCCATGGAGCAGGCCTCCATTACGCCGAAGGCTTCCGCGACGGGCGCTGCCCCGACGCCCGAGCAGAGCTACCAGCAGGCCTATCAATCGATCCTGAGCGGCAATTATCCGGAAGCCGAGAAGGGCTTCAAATCCTATCTGGACACGTTCCCCGGCAGCGCCAAGGCGGCCGACGCGTCATTCTGGATGGGCGAAGCGCAGTATTCCCAAGGCCATTACAACGATTCCGCCAAGACGTTCCTCAATGCCTTCAAGTCCTACGGGCAGTCGCCCAAGGCACCGGACATCCTGCTGAAGCTCGGCATGTCTCTGGCAGCGCTTGACAACAAGGATACCGCCTGCGCGACGTTCCGCGAGATTCCGAAGCGCTATCCGAAGGCTTCGAAGGCTGTCATCACCAAGGTGGCCTCCGAGCAGTCGCGCCTTTCATGCCCGGCGGGCTAACCACGTTCACGACATTCCAGCCTGCAGAAGCGGCCGACCGCTATCTGAATGGTCATCGTGACGGCGCGACAGTCGCTGTCGCCCTTTCCGGTGGTGGCGATTCCGTCGGCCTGCTCACAGCCCTCCACGAGGCTCAGGCGTGCCGCAGCGGGCGTATCAGGCTCGCGGCGATCACCATCGATCATGGTCTGCGGCCGGAATCGGCAGGAGAGGCGGCGGCCATGGCCAGCTTTTGCCGCATGCTTTCCATTCCGCATCTGACCCTGGCCTGGGTCGGCGAGAAGCCGAAGACGGGATTGAGCGAAGCGGCACGAGAGGCACGGTATCGACTGCTCGCCGAAGGGAGCAGGCAAGTCGGGGCCGATTGCCTTGTGACGGCCCATACGCTCGACGACCAGTTGGAGACGGTGGAGATGCGCCGGCAGCGCAACGAAACGAGCCTCCGGGGGTTGGCGGGTATCGCACCGGCCGCGCTGTTTCTCGGCAGCCTTGTCGTTCACCGGCCCTTCCTGAAGGTAAATCGGACCGCGATCCGGGCTTATCTGAACGAGCGCGCCATTGGATGGATCGATGACCCGAGCAACGAAAATCCGCGCTACGAGCGGGTGCGGTTGCGGCAGGCCGGACAGTTTGCACTGGACGCGAAAGCCATATTCGATGCGGCAGGCAGACGCGCCGCGCTGGCGGCGGAAGCGGCCCGGTACGTGACGGCTCATGCCAGAATGCCACTGCCCTTACTCTTTGCGCTTGATCTTCCGGAGCAGACCGAAGAGGCGACCGATCTGGCGCTCGCCTTGCTGATCGCCGTTGCGGGTGGACAGACGCACCTGCCGGGACAGGCGCAGCTTGAGCGGCTGCGCCTCGCACTGCGGACAGAGGAGGGCGGTGTCGCCGTGTCGCTGGGACGGACGGTCGTCGAGCGACGCAAAGGCGTGCTCTATATCGGTCGGGATCGGCGCAATCTGCCATCGGTCGAGCTGCTGCCCGCTGGGAGCGTCGATTGGGACGGG
Source organism: Hyphomicrobiales bacterium (assembly GCA_900466575.1). GTDB lineage: Bacteria > Pseudomonadota > Alphaproteobacteria > Rhizobiales > Rhizobiaceae > Ensifer_A. The sequence continues at coordinate 27,365 of UBMP01000011.1, forward strand.
CGGTTCAGGATCACCAATGAGATGGCGGAGGCAAGGATCGTCAGACCTGCGGACATGGGGGAGGGGGGCGATCCCGTTCCTTCCCGCATTGGTCGCCGCGCGCGCGCCACGCTGCCGGATTGCCTGAGGACCCGATCCCAATGCGAGGGTCTGGTGGTGCGGCCACTTCTTGCTCCATTCGAAACAGTGCTTCCCTTATTCGACAAACCCTTGGCAGACGCTCTATGCCTTTTGACCGGGCGCGAGCTTTTCCCCGATTTTCTGAGCCCCGGGCTCGAAACCGCTCCGATAAGCGGATAGAATGCGGGCAAGAAGTTTCGGAGCGCGCGACAACCTGCTCGCCGGCTCAAGTGACGCGGGTTGAGTGGCGTGAGCATTGAGGCGACGTTGGTTCGCCGGCCATGCGTTGCGGTTTGTACGGAGTCGGACGATGCGGGTGAAATCAATTGCACTGTGGGTGCTTGCCGTGCTTCTTGCGGCCGCGCTGTTCTATTTCTTTCGCGGAGAAATGGCGCGCCAGGACGCGCGACACGTGGGTTTCGTTGTACTTCCGCCGATCTTTTCTGCCGTTTCCTGAGCGCGTTCATCCCGACTTTTACGGCTTGCTGCAAAGCTTGTGAGGACCCCGCATCCGCTGAAATCAGCTTTTCGTATACTATTTGGCGCGGGCGTTGCCATCTCGCCTTGGCAAGGACACACGCGGGACCTATGTTAAGGCCCACAATATCAGCGCGTTTCTGTCGCTGCGACACATGACCGGGGAGTTCGATGAACCCTAATTTACGTAATTTCGCCCTGTGGGCAATCATAGCGCTGCTTCTCATCGCGCTTTTCACGATGTTCCAGTCGGCGCCCGCGCAGACCGGTTCGCGTGAAATCCCCTATTCGCAGTTCCTGCACGACGCTGATGCCTCCCGCATCCGCGATGTCGTGATCACCGGTCACCGCATCACCGGCTCCTACACGGAGAACGGCGCGACGTTCCAGACCTATGCTCCGGGTATCGACGACACGCTCGTGGATCGCCTGCAGTCGAAGAATACGGTCGTCACCGTGCGCCCGGAAACCGATGGCTCCTCCGGCTTCCTCTCCTATCTCGGAACCCTGCTGCCGATGATCCTGATCCTCGGCGTCTGGCTGTTCTTCATGCGGCAGATGCAGGGCGGCTCGCGCGGCGCGATGGGCTTCGGCAAGTCGAAGGCCAAGCTGCTTACGGAAGCACATGGCCGCGTCACCTTTGACGACGTTGCCGGCGTCGACGAAGCGAAACAGGATCTGGAAGAAATTGTCGAATTCCTGCGCGATCCGCAGAAGTTCCAGCGCCTCGGCGGCCGCATTCCGCGCGGCGTGCTGCTCGTCGGCCCTCCGGGCACGGGTAAGACGCTGCTGGCGCGCTCTGTTGCCGGCGAAGCCAATGTGCCGTTCTTCACGATTTCCGGTTCGGACTTCGTGGAAATGTTCGTCGGTGTCGGTGCAAGCCGCGTCCGCGACATGTTCGAGCAGGCCAAGAAGAATGCGCCTTGCATCATCTTCATCGACGAAATCGACGCCGTCGGCCGCCATCGTGGCGCCGGTCTTGGCGGCGGTAACGACGAACGCGAGCAGACGCTCAACCAGTTGCTCGTCGAGATGGACGGCTTCGAGGCCAATGAAGGCATCATCCTGATCGCCGCGACGAACCGTCCGGACGTTCTCGACCCGGCGCTTCTGCGTCCAGGCCGTTTCGACCGTCAGGTGGTCGTGCCGAACCCGGATATCGTCGGCCGCGAACGCATCCTCAAGGTTCACGTCCGCAACGTGCCTCTGGCTCCGAATGTCGATCTCAAGATCCTGGCGCGTGGTACTCCGGGCTTCTCGGGCGCCGACCTCATGAACCTCGTCAACGAAGCAGCCCTAATGGCGGCGCGGCGCAACAAGCGTCTCGTGACCATGCAGGAATTCGAAGACGCCAAGGACAAGATCATGATGGGTGCGGAACGCCGTACCTCCGCCATGACCGAGGCCGAGAAGAAACTGACGGCCTATCACGAAGCCGGCCACGCGATTGTTGCCATGCATGTCCCGGTCGCTGACCCGGTGCATAAGGCAACGATCATCCCGCGCGGTCGTGCGCTCGGCATGGTCATGCAGTTGCCGGAAGGCGACCGCTATTCGATGAGCTACAAGTGGATGATCTCGCGCCTCGCCATCATGATGGGTGGCCGCGTGGCGGAAGAAATCACCTTCGGCAAGGAGAACATCACATCGGGCGCATCCTCGGATATAGAGCAGGCCACCAAGCTTGCCCGTGCCATGGTCACGCAGTGGGGCTTCTCCGACGAACTCGGCCAGGTCGCCTATGGTGAGAACCAGCAGGAAGTATTCCTCGGTCATTCCGTCTCGCAGTCGAAGAATGTTTCCGAAACGACGGCGCAGAAGATCGACAGCGAAGTTCGCCGCCTGATCGATGAAGCCTATTCCGATGCCAAGCGGATTCTCACGGAATACCACGACGGCTTCGTGGCCTGCGCGGAAGGTCTGCTGGAATACGAAACGCTCACCGGCGACGAGATCAAGCAGTTGCTGAAGGGCGAGAAGCCTTCACGTGATCTGGGCGATGATACGCCCCCAAGCCGTGGCTCGGCGGTTCCGTCTGCCGGCTCGCGTGCAGAATCAAAGTCTAAGCCGGATGAGGGGCTCGAGCCGCAGCCCCAATAAGCTCAGACATGTCCCATAAGGCAAGGCCTGCGGCATTGAATGCCGCAGGCCTTGTATTTTCAAATTCAAAAAGGCCGTCCGTCGCGAAAATGCCACAGTTCCTTCCATCGGTGGAATGATTTTTTGCGGTGAAGGTCGAAATCGATATATTTTAGATTTTTCTTCTTTTGAGAGTGCCAATGGGCGCACGTTCATAAAAACTTACGTAAATTATAGTGGCTTCTTAGAACGGAGCGTAGCTGGGTCACCAGCTTCGGTGGTGTTGCGCCTCGCCACTTCCTCGGTATTCTTCTCTCGCTGATGAGGGAGGAATTAATGATCATCAATCAATTCAAATTCGGGTTGGTAGCAGCTCTAAGCGCTGTTCTCGGTGCAAGCTCTGCTTTTGCCGGCGGCTTTTCGCGCGGCGATGCGAACACCGATATTCTCTTCGAACCCGGCACAGCCAATATTGATGCAGGCTTCATCTATGTGTCGCCGCAGCGCAGCTATGATACGATTTCCGGTGCCAAGGGAACTGACGGTCGTTTCAGCGACGACTACTGGATCCCGAGTGCTGCTGTCGCGGCCCGCCCGACGGATATGTTCGGCTGCGCATTGACCTATACACAGTCCTTCGGTGGCGGCGCGACCTACGGGACGCAGGCACAGACTGCTGAGGCGACCAACTACATCACCGCTGCGGTTGCGTCCGGCACACCCCTCGCGGTCGCGAGGGCGACTGCCAATCCTACCATCTCGAAAGGCTTCTACAGCAACGAATACGGCGCGACTTGCGACGTGAAGATGGATGCTGGCAAGGGCAAATTCCACGTTCTCGGCGGTATTTTTCTGGAGGACTTCTCGTACACCGCCAAGACGCCGGGTGGGACGCTCAGCTTCAAGGATGACGGCTCCGTTGGCTATCGTGTCGGCGCTGCCTACGAAATTCCGGAATACGCGCTTCGCGCTTCGCTGATGTACAGGTCGCAGGTGAAGCACAACGCGACCGGCAGCTTTGACTATTCCGCAGTCGCGATGGCCGCCAACGGGGGCATCGCACGTTCGGCTGCCTCAGGTTACGGTACGCTGCCGCAATCTGTGAAGCTCTATCTGCAATCGGGTATCGCGCCCGACTGGCTGGTTTACGGCTCGGTCGAGTGGACGAACTGGAGCGTGCTGCAGACGCTGAATTATACGGTCGGCACGACGGCAAAACAGGACAAATATTACTGGAAGGACGGCTGGACGATCCAGGGTGGTGTCGGACACAAGTTTAACGACACGATTTCCGGTACGCTCAATATCACCTGGGATCAAGGCGTCGGTACGGGTGCGGATATTCAGACCGATACATGGACCTTCGGCGCTGGTGCGCTCATCAATGCAGGCCCGGGCGTCCTGAAGGTCGGGGGCGGCATCAGCTATCTCACGGCCGGCACCCAGTCTGTCGCCAAGGGCGCCAACTACAATGCGACCTCTCCGGGAAGCTGGGCCTATGCGGTCGGTGCGGCCTACAACATCAAGTTCTGATCGCGCCAAGCTGCATTTCAGACAGGCAAGGCTCCGTGGTTCAACCACGGGGCCTTGTTCCGTTTCATAACAGGATATTTTGCCGCGTTTCCGAATTTGATGAGGCTTCTACCGCCTTTTGTGGCAAAGACACTCGAAATCCTGCGACCGGCGGTGCGCAAACGCTTGCCGGGTTGAAGCAGGGTCACTAAAGGACGTGACCAGAACAGGGCCTGCGGGGGCTCGAAAAGATCGGGTAGGCGACACGATGAAGAAGCGTTATTTCGGCACGGACGGCATTCGCGGGCAGGCCAATCGCGCTCCAATGACTGCAGACATCGCGATGAAGGTCGGAATGGCCGCGGGCATGGTCTTTCGCAATGGTGGCCATCGCCATCGGGTGGTCATTGGCAAGGACACGCGACTGTCCGGCTACATGCTGGAATATGCCATGGTCGCCGGCTTTACCGCAGCGGGCGTGGACGCCTTCATTCTCGGCCCGATCCCGACGCCGGCCGTGGCCATGCTGACGCGATCGCTCCGGGCCGATGTCGGCGTCATGATCTCGGCGTCCCACAATCCCTATCAGGATAACGGAATCAAGCTGTTCGGGCCTGACGGCTACAAGCTTTCCGACGAGATCGAGGCGCAGATCGAGGCTTTGCTCGATCAGGACATCTCGCCTCATTTTGCCGCGCCGGATGACATCGGTCGCGCGAAGCGTATCGACGGCGTGCATGACCGCTATATCGAGCACGCCAAGCGCACGCTGCCGCGCGACGTCACCCTGAGTGGCCTGCGGGTTGCCATCGACTGCGCCAACGGCGCCGCCTACAAGGTTGCGCCTGAGGTTCTGTGGGAGCTTGGTGCGGAAGTCGTTACCGTCGGCGTCGAGCCGAACGGCACGAATATCAACCTGAATTGCGGCTCCACTCATCCGGATGCCCTTGCCCAGAAGGTGCATGAGGTTCGGGCGGATATCGGCATTGCGCTGGATGGCGACGCCGATCGCGTCATCATCATCGATGAAAAGGGCAAGGAAATCGACGGCGATCAGCTGATGGCCCTGATCGGGGAGACCTGGGCCAATGATGGTCTGTTGCGCGGAGGCGGCATTGTCGCGACGATCATGTCGAACCTCGGTCTCGAGCGCTTCCTGGTCTCCCGCGGCCTGACACTTGCGCGGACCAAGGTTGGCGACCGTTATGTGGTCGAACACATGCGCAATTTCGGCTTCAATGTAGGCGGCGAACAGTCGGGTCACATGGTGCTGTCCGATTTCGGCACCACAGGCGACGGTCTTGTCGCCGCGTTGCAGGTTCTGGCCTGTGTGAAACGTACCGGCAAGACGGTGAGCGAGGTCTGTCGCCGCTTCGAGCCGGTTCCGCAACTTCTGAAAAATGTCCGCTACTCCGGCGGCTCGCCACTGGAAAACAAGAGCGTCAAGGACGCAATCGCCGCCGCCGAGGTGGATCTGAAGAAGAACGGCCGGCTCGTCATTCGCCCCTCAGGCACCGAACCTCTGATCCGCGTCATGGCCGAAGGCGACGATCGCGGTCAGATTGAGCAGATCGTCAACGATCTGACGGGCGTCATTGCCGGCGCCTGCAACGCGGCATAGGCAGACCGATTCGACCTGTCTGAAAACCTGTCGGATGGGTCGGGAAGGCTGAGAAGCGCGCAGAGGTGACCGCGTCGCTCGTGCTGAAAACAAGGACTTGGCGGCCGCGAAGACGCCGCCAATTTTGTCTGCCCATAAGTCAGACCGTCATTCCGATGGGGAGCCGGCATTTTGTCGGCTCTTTTTTTGTTCGCAATAGAAAGATTTTTGTAAGCCAATCAAAGCATTTATCATTAACCGTGGGTTTAGTCGCATGGTGAATTTTCTTGGTTAAGTTCAATTTAACGATTGCTCACTAGAGTGCCGGGCATGGGTCTGACGGCAAAATAGCCGCCGGCGCAACCGAGTTCCCGGAGATGAAAATGAAAAAGCTGATGTGGAGTGCCCTTGCTGCGGCGATGCTGGGTGCAAGCGCCCATGCTGCCGATCTTCCCCAACCCGACGTCGTCCAGGCTCCGCCTGCCGAAGTTCAGGTCGCCTCTGTCAGCGGCTGGTATCTGCGCGGCGATGCGTCCTACAGCATCATGAGAATGCGCGGTGCGCATTATTACATCACGCAGGACGCAACCGGTACTGTCGATGACGGCACGTTCGGTTCGACCAAGCTCGACAACTCCGCCAGTGTCGGTGTCGGTGCCGGTTATCAGTTCAACAACTATCTGCGCAGCGACGTGACGCTGGACTACACGTTCCGCACCACGTTCAACGGCTCCACGCAGGGCGGCTGCGGTGTCTCCACCGCCTGTACCTCCCGCGATATTGCGCACCTGACCATGTTCAGCGTTCTGGCCAACGCCTATGTTGATCTCGGCACCTATGGCAGCGTCACCCCGTATGTCGGCGCCGGCCTCGGTGCGACGCATGTCAGCTGGGATGGCGACAACAACACGTCCTGCGCCAACAGCGGTGCGGGCTGCGATCCGACCTTCCAGCATGAAGGCCGCGACAGCTGGCGCTTCACCTATGCGCTTATGGCCGGTGCATCGATCGACGTGACCTGCAACGTCAAGGCTGACATCGGCTACCGCTATCGTCACGTCAACGGCGGCCCGATGTTCGGCAGCATCTACTACACGGGTTCGCAGGCCAATGTTGGCCCCGGCTACGACAATGGCTTCGACATCCACGAAGTGCGCGGCGGTCTTCGCTACCAGTTCGGCAATGGTGGTTGCGGCGAAGTTGCCCAGGTGCCGCCGGCTCCGATGCCCGTCTACAAGTAAGACGTCTTCAGTTTGACCCCGGAGAGCCCGCCTTGTGCGGGCTTTCTTCGTTTCGCATCTTGTTTTCCGGGTGCGGCAAAAATTTTGCCGTTTGCGCCAAAGGGGCGCTTGACTGCGAAAGGCGATTCCCATATTCCCAGCGGCGGGACACTCCTCCCCAACGAGGAGCCAACTATCTGGAAGGATAGACGACATGGCTGAGACCGCCGCAAAGCCGGGCGTACGCCCGCAAAATACCCATTTTTCTTCTGGCCCTTGCTCGAAGCGCCCCGGTTGGTCGCTCGATGCACTTTCCGATGCTCCCGTCGGCCGTTCGCACCGCGCGAAGGTTGGCAAGTCGAAGCTGAAAGAGGCCATCGATCTTACCCGCGAAATTCTCGAAGTGCCGGCTGATTACCGCATCGGTATCGTGCCCGCTTCCGACACCGGCGCCGTCGAAATGGCGCTCTGGTCGCTGCTCGGCGAGCGCCCGGTCGACATGGTCGCCTGGGAAAGCTTCGGCGCCGGCTGGGTCACCGACGTTGTCAAGCAGCTCAAGCTGAAGGATGCCCGCAAGTTCGAGGCGCCGTATGGCGAACTGCCGAATCTTGCCGAGATCAATTTCGACCATGACGTCGTCTTCACCTGGAACGGCACGACCTCGGGCGTCCGCGTTCCGAACGCCGACTTCATCCCGGCCGACCGCAAGGGGCTGACGATCTGCGACGCGACATCTGCCGCGTTTGCGCAGAACCTCGACTTCGCCAAGCTCGATGTCGTCACCTTCTCCTGGCAGAAGGTTCTGGGCGGCGAGGGCGGTCATGGCGTGCTGATCCTCAGCCCCCGTGCTGTCGAGCGTCTGGAGAGCTATTCGCCGGCCTGGCCGCTGCCGAAGATCTTCCGCATGACCAAGGGCGGCAAGCTGATCGAGGGCATCTTCACCGGCGAAACGATCAATACGCCGTCTATGCTCTGCGTCGAGGACTATATCGATGCGCTGAAGTGGGCAAAGTCGCTCGGCGGCCTCAAGGCGCTGATGGCGCGCGCTGATGCCAACGCCAAGGTCATTGCCGATTTCGTCGCTGCCAATGCCTGGATTGCCAACCTCGCGAAGGATCCGGCAACGGCCTCCAACACGTCGGTCTGCCTGACGATTGCCGACAAGGACGTCCTGGCGCTCGACGCCGACGCGCAGGCTGCTTTCGCCAAGGGCATGGTCACGCTTCTGGACAAGGAAGGCGTCGCCTATGACATCGGCGCCTACCGCGATGCGCCGTCCGGTCTTCGCATCTGGGCCGGTGCCACAATCGAGACCGCCGACATGAAGGCGCTGATGCCGTGGCTGACCTGGGCTTTCGAGACCCAGAAGGCGACGCTCTCCAAGGCTGCTGCCTGAGTTGCATCTGGCCCTGCCGATGAGGCGGGGCCGACATTCCCCATTCAGAGAATTGACCCTTTTCAGGAGGCCTCACCATGGCACCTCGCGTACTCGTATCTGACGAACTGTCGGAAACCGCCGTCCAGATCTTCCGCGATCGCGGCGTCGACGTCGATTTCATGCCGAAGCTCGGCAAGGACAAGGAAAAGCTCCTCGAGCTGATCCCGCAATATGATGGTCTCGCCATCCGCTCGGCCACCAAGGCCACGGAAAAGCTGATCGCCGCTGCGACCAACCTCAAGGTCATCGGCCGCGCCGGTATTGGCGTCGACAATGTGGACATCCCGGCCGCCTCCAAGCGCGGTATCATCGTGATGAACACGCCCTTCGGTAACTCGATCACGACCGCCGAACATGCCATCGCGCTGATGTTCGCCGTCGCTCGCCAGCTTCCCGCGGCAGATGCCTCGACGCAGGCCGGCAAGTGGGAGAAGTCGAAGTTCATGGGTGTCGAAATCACCGGCAAGACGCTCGGCGTCATCGGCGCCGGCAATATCGGCTCCATCGTCTGCGCCCGTGCTATCGGCCTGCGTATGAACGTCATCGCCTATGACCCCTTCCTGTCGAAGGAACGGGCGCAGGAAATGGGCGTCGAGAAGGTCGAGCTGGACGATCTGCTCGCCCGCGCCGATTTCATCACGCTGCATGTGCCGATGACCGACAAGACGCGCGGCATCCTGAACAAGGAAGCGCTGGCCAAGACCAAGCCTGGCGTTCGCATCATCAACTGCGCCCGTGGTGGCCTTGTTGACGAGGCAGCGCTTGCCGAAGCCATCAAGTCCGGCCATGTCGCCGGCGCCGGCTTCGACGTGTTCGAGGTTGAGCCCGCGACCGAGAGCCCGCTCTTCGGCCTGGAAAACGTCGTCTGCACGCCGCATCTTGGCGCATCGACCACGGAAGCTCAGGAAAACGTCGCTCTGCAGGTTGCCGAGCAGATGTCGGACTACCTCGTGAAGGGCGCGGTCTCCAACGCGATCAACATGCCGTCGATCACCGCTGAAGAAGCCCCGATCCTGAAGCCCTTCATCAAGCTTGCCGATTGCCTTGGCGCGTTTGTCGGCCAGGTCACCGAAGGCCCGATCAAGGAAATTGAAATCCTGTTCGACGGTGTCACCGCGACGATGAACACCAAGGCGCTGACGAGCGCGCTGCTCGCCGGTCTCATCCGTCCGCAGGTCGCCGATGTGAACATGGTTTCGGCTCCGATCATGGTCAAGGAGAAGGGCATCATCGTTTCCGAGGTCAAGCGTGACAAGACGGGTGTCTATGACGGCTATATCAAGCTGACGGTCACGACCGAGACGCAGACGCGCTCTGTCGCCGGTACTGTCTTCTCTGACGGCAAGCCGCGCTTCATCCAGATCAAGGGCATCAACATGGACGCCGATGTCGGCGCCAACATGATCTACATCGCCAACACCGACGTTCCCGGCATGATCGGTTACATGGGGACGACCTTGGGCGAGGGCGGCGTCAACATCGCCAACTTCCAGCTCGGCCGTGACAAGCAGGGCGGCGACGCGATCGCGCTTCTCTATGTCGACGAGAAGGTGAAGGACGACGTTTTGGCCAAGCTGACTGCACATCCGGCAATCCGCCAGGCCAAGCCGCTGGCCTTCAACGTCGACTGAATCAGGTCGAAAGTCTGAGCCGCAGATCAAGCCCGGATGCCTGCGCATCCGGGCTTTTTCCTTATCAGGATATGAATTGGTCCTGTTCGAGAGTTTCCGCCTTTGAGCAGCGAGTTCTTGTGCATGTATAAGAGTGCGGAAATTTAATCCGAGATGATATATGTAGAATTACATTAGTAAATTAACTGAATTTATCTTTCTATTATTTGATTTTCATATTTTTGTAACCATTATTAATTTTCATTAATCTTTTTCTGAGGAGAACTTGCTGTTCAGGCGGAACATATTCTCCTGGTGTTCGTTTTTGGGATGCATGAAGGAATCGGAAATAGTGCCCGGACCCGGAAGGGAGTGTTCCATGAAAGTATTGAAGTCCAGCGTGTTGATCGTGGAAGACGAGCCGTTGATCGCGTGGATGCTGGAGGATCTCGTCGGTTCGCTCGGGCTCGACATTGCGGGTCCTTTTTCGTCGATTGCGCAGGCGTCCTCATTCCTGCGTGACGCGACGCCTGAAATCGCGCTTCTTGATTTCAATCTGACGGATGGCGAGATTTTCCCGGTTGCAGATCAATTGCGTCGCCGCAATGTGCCACTGATCTTCCACACCGCCAATGTCAAAAGCGGGGCATTGGCCACGCGCTATCACGGTGCTCAGGTCATTGCGAAGCCATCCGACCCGATGCATCTGCAGCAGGCAATCGGCGCCGCCCGCCACAGTTCCGAAATGATGTCCTTGTAGATGCTGAAGACGAATTCCATGGTGGCGACAAACAGCGAATTGCTGGCGGCGTTGCGAGCGCGAACCTCCGATCTCCACCGCGCGCTTGACGCGCGGGTTTCGGATCGTTCGCTGCAGTCGCCGGAGGGCTACCTGCGCTTTCTCACCATGCATGCACGGGTTCTCCCTTCCGCCGAAGCCTGGCTTCAATTGAGGCCAGAGTTCCGGGGAATGCCGGATGCTCCGGCACGATTGCGCAGCGCTGCCCTGGAGCATGACTTCCAGTCGCTTGGCGTCCCGATGCCAATTGTTCAAAACATGTCTTTTTTAAATGAAACGGCGTCCGTTGCAGGTATCAGTTACGTACTTGAAGGGTCGAGGCTAGGCGGAGCGTATCTCGCCACCTTGATTGCTCGAAGCGGCCGTGGCCATCCGGTGAATTTCCTGAGCCATGGGCGGGAAAAGCCGTTGTGGCCCACATTTCTTTCGTGGCTTTCTGAGCGCGAGTTGTCGCCGTCAAGCGTTGACAGGGCGGTCCGCTCGGCCGAGGCCGTGTTCGGTGCCTATCTGTCGGCGCTGGATTAAATCATTGTTTCTGCGCATTTCCTCCGCAAACTGTTTCACACATTGACTGGAAATGTTGCAGGCGGAGACCCTTTGCCCAATGGCTAATGACGTCGATTTAGCAAACTGCGATATGGAGCCGATCCACCTTCTGGGTCGGGTGCAAACCTTCGGCTATCTACTTGCGGTCGACAATGAATGGATGATTTCCTGGGTGTCGGAGAATATTTCCGAGATTGCGCAGCAGCCGGCCGCCGCGCTTCTTGGTCAGTCGGCGGAGGCCCTTCTGTCGCGGGATGCCATTCATTCGATTCGAAACCGTTTGCAGTTCCTGCGCCCGCGACGTGGGGTCGAAGTGGTTTACGGAATCCGTCTCCATACGGTCGAAACCGTCTTCGATGTGTCTGTGCACGTCTCGGCAGGGCAGATCGTCATGGAATTCGAGCCGGCCGATCCGCTCGATACGGTTGCGAACGACATCTCCAATGTCAGAACCGCAATCGACCAGATCGCGGACCTGCCATCGATGGCGGCTGTTTTCAAGCAGACGGTCCGCTTCGTCAAATTGGTGCTCGGATTTGACCGGGTCATGCTTTACCAGTTCCAGCATGACGGCAGCGGCGAGGTTGTCGCCGAAGCCTTGCGGCATGGCAAGGAACCCTTCCTTGGCCTGCGCTATCCGGCCACCGACATTCCGCGACAGGCCCGCGCACTCTATGTCGAAAATCCGATCCGGCTGATTGCGGACGTTTCGGATGACGGCGTCCCGGTCGTCGGACGCAGTACCGGGTCCGATGGAGAGGTACTCGATCTTTCGGGGAGCCGACTGCGCTCGGTTTCGCCTATTCATCTCGAATATCTGCGGAACATGGGCGTCGGCGCATCCATGTCGATCTCGATCATCGTCAACAGTCAGCTTTGGGGTCTGATTGCCTGTCATCACGACACGCCGCACCGCCCGTCGACGAGCCAGCGCAGTTCTGCCCTGTTGTTCGGACAGATGCTTTCGCTGATTATTCAGATGCGCGAGAGCGCCGAGGAAAAAGCCAGCGACGCACAGGTGGTGGACATCACGACCCGGATTTCGCGCGATGTCGTCGCCGGTGCTGCCGTTTTCGATGTTCTGATGTCTTCGGCAGGCGGGTTCATGGATCTGCTGAAAGCCGATGGCTACGCTGTCGTTCAACAGAATGTGGTCGTCGCAGAAGGATCGACGCCCTCGCATATGGACATATTGCGCATCAGCTCTCTGCTTAACGGTCTGCCCGGCAACAAGGTGTTCGAGACGGACCATCTGGTCAGCTTCATGCCTGAGGCAGGGGCGTTTGCGGATGTTGCCTCCGGGGTTCTGTCCGTGCCGATTTCCCGCTCGCCAAGGGATTATGTCCTGTTTTTCCGAAAGGAGCAGGCCCGGCATGTGAAATGGGCAGGCAATCCCGAGAAGGTGGTTTCAATGGGTCCCCAGGGCCGCCTGACGCCCCGAAAGAGTTTCGAAGCTTGGCACGAAACGGTTTTATGCAGGAGCACGCCCTGGCTGCTGCACGATATACGCATCGCCGTTCAATTGCGGATCATGCTGCTTGAAATCGTGCTCAGCCTGACCGAAGAGGCGGGGCGGGAAAAGAAGGTGGCCGCCGAGCGACAGGAACTGCTTATCGCGGAACTCAATCACCGGGTCCGCAATATCCTTGGCCTGGTCCGCGGCCTTATTTCACAGACCAATGGCGGCGGCGATACAACGGCGGAGTTCGTGCGCAAGCTTGACAGCCGCGTCCAGTCGTTGGCCCGCGCGCACGACCACATTACCCGGCAGAACTGGAGTGCTGTGTCGCTTCGTCAGCTTCTGCAGACGGAGGCCGAAAGCTATCTGCTGGATCGCAAGGATCGGCTCATCCTGACCGGGCCGAACATCCTCCTTCTGCCGCAGGCTTATTCATCGATGGCGCTGGTGATGCATGAAATGCTGACGAATTCCGCCAAATATGGCGCGATATCGGACAGATCGGGACGTGTGGAGGTGACGCTTTCGATCTGCGACGCGGGCAGCCTTGTCATCGACTGGCGAGAGATCGGCGGGCCGCGGGTTGCGCCACCAAAGCGGCGAGGTTTCGGCTCGACGATCGTCGAGCGAACGATCCCCTTCGAACTCGGCGGGGAGACGGAGATCATCTACGATCCGTCCGGCGTCAGGGCGCAATTCCGCCTGCCGAAAAAGCATTTCATCATCGATGCCCTCGGTTTCTCCGAGGCGGTCGATGGTGGGGAGATGCCGCCCGCGGCCTTCGAGCCACCGGCCTCGGTTTTGATCGTCGAGGATAATCTCATCATCGGGCTGGAAGCCGAGGAGATCTTTCAATCTCTCGGTTGTGTGGATGTGGTTGTCGTTCCGACGGTTCAGATGGCGCTTCAGACCATCGAGCGTTCGACGAGACCATTCGACTTCGCGCTGCTCGACATCAATCTCGGGGCCGAAACGAGCTTCCCGATTGCCAGACGCCTGCGAGAGCAGACCGTACCCTTTGCCTTTGCTTCAGGCTATGGCGACGGTGCCCTTATCCCTGACGATCTTCGCGACGAGACCAACATAGGGAAACCTTACGATACCGACGTCATCAAGGCTTTGCTGGCGAATGGTCCGTCGGGGTATTAAGACATAGATGCATTTTCGGGTCTGGTCGCAGTTTCATTGATGGCATCTTCTGATTGCCGGTTGTTGCAGCCACGCCAAAACCCTTCGCAAGCGTCTGGTTCCAGGCGCTTGCGAAGGGTCGTGCACCCCTCCCGGATGGCGTCGTCTCAGGCGCGCAGGCGGGCCGCGCTGTCGCGTTCTTCGAGGGCTGCCGCCTTGTTGTACTCGGCCTCCGCCTCTTCCAGCGCAAGCTCGGCTGCGTCCTGTTGGACCTTCAGCTCCTTGATCGAACCGAGAAGATTGTCGGCGCGCTGACGGGCCGCCTTGGCGAAGGTCGGGTAGGCAAAGTGATTCGGGTCGGTGATTCCCGATTTCTTCTCCTCGAAGGCGATTTGCGCCTCGAGATCCCGGATCATCCGCTCGAAATCGGCCATCATCATCTGTAACTGGTTCAATTGGCGGCGCTTTTCGTTAACCTGAAAGTTTTTCAGGCGAACGAGGCTCTCACGTGACTTCATACGCAATACTCCCGTGAAGTGAGACCTTCTGGGTTAAGGACACCGCAAACACGCGGAAATCCTGGCCGGAGACGAAAAAAACCATGGCAATCTTAATGAATTCCTACCCGTGGTAACTATTCGTTTACGGCCATGGTGAATGATATGCGGGATGATTTAAGGGTCAGTAAACGACGCGGACAAAAATACGTCCCGTACCATTGCTGAGTCGAAAGAGTCGGTTGAAGGGATTTCTTAACGTTGAAAGTTAGAATCTCTTAATCTGATTTCTCATGAAAATCAGGGGGCTGAGAAATTTCTTTAACGAATGAGAGACATCTTGCCAGGGTGAATCAGAATTTGTTAACCATTTCGTGGCAGCTTCAAATCAGGCAACGACTGGATCCGTATCGCGTGGGGCAGCCAACGAGGGACCTTGAGCGGCGGAAAAGGGGACAAGGGAATGCGGGTTCTACTTATTGAAGACGACAGCGCCACCGCGCAGAGCATCGAGTTGATGCTCAAATCCGAGAATTTCAACGTCTACACCACCGATCTCGGTGAAGAAGGCGTCGATCTCGGCAAGCTCTATGACTACGACATCATCCTTCTTGACCTCAACCTTCCCGATATGTCCGGCTACGAAGTCCTCCGTACGCTGCGACTCTCGAAGGTGAAGACGCCGATCCTGATCCTTTCCGGCATGGCCGGCATCGAGGACAAGGTTCGCGGTCTTGGCTTCGGTGCCGACGACTATATGACGAAGCCCTTCCACAAGGACGAACTGGTTGCCCGCATCCACGCCATCGTTCGCCGCTCGAAGGGGCATGCGCAGTCGGTCATTTCCACCGGTGACCTGATTGTCAACCTCGACGCCAAGACGGTTGAAGTCGGCGGCCAGCGCGTTCATCTGACGGGCAAGGAATACCAGATGCTGGAGCTCCTTTCGCTCCGCAAGGGTACGACGCTGACGAAGGAAATGTTCCTGAACCACCTTTATGGCGGCATGGACGAACCGGAATTGAAGATCATCGACGTCTTCATCTGCAAGCTCCGCAAGAAGCTCGCCAACGCTGCCGGTGGCGCCAACTATATCGAAACCGTCTGGGGCCGCGGCTATGTGCTGCGCGAGCCTGATGGCAGCACGGATTATCTCGAAACCGCCTGATTGGTTTCGAAACGCTCCCAAGTTCCAGAGGCCTGCCGGTGACGGCGGGCCTTTTGTTTTCGGGAATGACTATTTGTGACCGTAGAGCATCTCGCGCTTCCCGGCGAAGCCCGGCCGCCGCAGCACCTCGAAGCCCGCGCCCTGCAAGTTCCGCCGAACGAAGCCGGCGGCGGCATAGGTGGCGAATGTGCCGTTTTCACGTGTGTGAGCATGAAGTGCCTGCATGATCTCAGGCGACCACATGTCCGGATTGCGTGAAGGCGCGAAGCCGTCCAGATACCAGGCATCGAAGACCTGTGCGGCTGCCTCGATGTTGTCCCGCGCCGGGCCGCAGACGACGGAGAGCAGGACCTTGTCCTCGTCGAAATCGAGGGCGACGGTTCCTTCCGGGTCATCCGGCCAGCGCGCGACCAGTGCATCACGCTCGGCATCCAGCAACGGCCAGCGGGAAAGCGCCTTCGCGATGTTCTCACGCTCCATCGGGTAGAGTTCGAAGGAGATGAAATGGAGACGGGCTGTGGACGGCTTGCTGCAGGCTCTCCATTGCCGGAGCGTTTCGCAGAAATTCAGTCCGGTGCCGAAGCCAAGCTCGCCGATCACGAATTCTCCGCCCTCGGCCCACCGGCCCGGGAGCCCGTTGCCATCCACAAAGACATAGGCGCACTCGGCGCGGCCATCTTCGCGGCAATAAAAATGGTCGCCAAAGGCGGTCGAATAGGGCATATCGCCGTCGAGCCATTCGAGCGGCTGGGGCTTTCCTGCCTCGGGTTTTTCAGGAGTTTCCTTGTCCATGACCGAAGGCGATAATGCGCCGGGCACCGGCGGTCAATGGGGCCGTGCAGTTGACCTGCTGGTCGTCGGCGGCGGCGTGATGGGGCTTTGGGCGGCACTGAAGGCGGGACGCGCCGGGCTCGATGTGCTTCTCGTTGATGAAGGTCGGCTGGGCCAGGGGGCAAGCTACGGTCACCTCGGTGCGCTGATGGCGCATATGCCGGACAAGTGGAACGCCAAGAAGCAGTTTCAATTCGATGCGCTTCTGTCTCTGGAGGTGGAGGTTCGGGCACTTGAGGCTGAGACAGGTCTTTCGACCGGCTACGCGCGTGCCGGGCGTCTGATCCCGCTGCCAAAGCCGCATCTGCGCGCTATTGCGCTTCGACATGAAGCCGATGCGAGGGGCAACTGGCAGGCACCCGACGGTCGCAGTTTCGAGTGGCGGATCATGAATGACACGCCCGCGCCCGGCTGGCCGCTTATGGATGGTATCGAGGGCGGATTTGTGCTGGACACGTTCGCAGCCCGCGCCAATCCGCGCGCCTTCACGGCGGTCCTGATTGCCGCGCTCCGGCAACTGCCGAACGTGACAATGGCCGAGAGTGCGGCTGTTGTCGACTTGGATGGTCTGAAGGCGCAGGCGAGGTTTGCGACCGGCGAGACGATCGGTTTCGGCCATGCGATCGTCGCGGCGGGCTATAAGGCGTTTCCCATCCTGGAGCGAATGTTGCCAGCGCGCGCCAAGCCGCTGGGTGCGCCGGTCAAGGGGCAGTCGGCGCTACTGGCTGCGGAGATCGACCCGTCGTTCCCGCTGATTTTTCTCGACGGGCTCTATATTGTTCCGCATGAGGGCGGACGTGTCGCGATCGGTTCGACCAGCGAAGATGCGTTCGATGAGCCCTTCACCACGGATGAAAAACTTGAGGGACTTGTTGTGCGGGCGCGTCAGCTTGTGCCGGCCCTCAAGGAGGCACCCGTTATCGACCGGTGGGCGGGGCTGAGGCCCAAGGCTCTGGCCCGCGACCCGCTGGTGGGACCGCTACCCGACGCCGAGCGCATCATCGCGCTCACCGGGGGCTTCAAAGTCTCCTTCGGCATTGCCCATCGGCTCGCGGATGCGGCGCTTCAATCTGTACTCGGCTCGGCGGCAGTCGAGATACCCGAGACATTCCGTCCCCAGCATCATTTGGCCTGAGCTAGGTCTCTCGGAGATCGCGCTGCCGCACAATCGCTGAACTATTCTGCTCTCCCTGCGTTTGCCCCCCGGCGCATGCCGACAAGAAAGGAGCCTGTCATGTTCACGCAATTGACCGACCTGCCGCCGAGTATCCTGGGATTCGAGGCGCGCGGTAAATTCACGGCCGAGGATTACGAGACCGTCCTGATGCCGGCGATGGATGCCGCGGTGAAAGATGGGCCGGTCAACCTTCTGTTCGTGATGCCCGACGGCTTCCAGGGCATGGAATTGGGCGCGATGCGTGACGATCTCAGTTTCGGGCTCAAGCATTTTCGCGATTTCCGGAAGTTTGCATTCGTGACCGATAATGAGGCCATGGCTGCTCTGACCCGAAACTTCTCGGTCCTGATCCCCGCCGAAACACAGGTCTTCTCGCTCGCGAAGCGCGAAGAGGCAGTCACCTGGCTCCAGGCTTGAATTGACTTCGCAAATGCGAAATTCGCTCTGGACTGCCAAGGCGGTTTGCAGTTTTCTCCTATCGGAAAAACGCTTAACCGCTGAAGGCAGAACAGATGATCGTCGATGTCAAAACCTCCCGTGACCTCATTGGCTATGGCCGCAACATGCCCGACCCGAAATGGCCGGGCGGAGCCCACGTCGCCGTGCAGTTCGTGGTGAATTACGAGGAGGGCGGCGAAAGCTGCATTCTTGATGGCGATCCGGCTTCCGAATGCCTGCTTTCCGAAATCGTTGGCGCAGCGGCGTGGCCGAAGCAGCGCAACCTCAACATGGAGTCGATCTACGAATACGGATCGCGTGCCGGATTCTGGCGGCTTCATCGCATGTTCACGCAGTTGAATGTTCCGGTGACGGTCTATGGCGTGACACTTGCCATGGCGCGTAACACGGACGCCGTGGCGGCTATGAATGAAGCCGGCTGGGAAATCGCCTCGCATGGTTATCGCTGGCTCGAGTACAAGGATTTTCCGGAAGAGGTGGAGCGCGCCCATATCGCCGAAGCCGTGCGGCTGCATACGGAGGTCGCGGGATCGCGACCACTCGGGATGTATCAGGGCAAGCCGTCCGACAACACGCTGCGGCTTGTGATGGAAGAGGGCGGCTTCCTCTATTCCTCGGACAATTATTCCGATGATCTGCCGTTCTGGGTGCCGGGGATCGACGGCAAGCCGTTCCTGATCATTCCGTATACGCTCGAAACGAACGACATGCGCTTTGCCACGCCGCAGGGCTTCAACACTGGCGACCAGTTCTTCACCTATCTCAAGGACGCTTTCGACACGCTTTACGAGGAAGGCAAGGAAGGCTCGCCGAAGATGATGTCGATCGGCCTGCATTGCCGCCTGGTCGGCCGCCCGGGCCGTGCGGCGGCGCTGAAGCGCTTTATAGACTATGTGCTGTCGCACGAAAAGGTCTGGGTGCCGCGCCGCATCGACATTGCCAATCACTGGTATGAGCATCATCTGCCGAAATGAACTGGCCCCCATTCATGACCGTGTAACAGTCGTTGCGCATATTCCATCTCGCGGGTGGATGGCGATCGAACGCCGGAATTACACTCGCGTAGCAGAGTTTCAGGCTTTGATGTTGCAAGGCTATTTCAGAAGGCAAGCCGTCTGGTTTCAACCCGGGCGGCTTTTTTCCTGTCGCCGGTCTGCGCCCCCTTGAACGCGGGTCTAGGCGCTGGTCTATTAAGGTGGGCATTTAGGAATGACGCATCGTGACCAAAAATGAATTTATCGAGCGCTTCGGCGGCGTGTTTGAACACTCTCCCTGGGTTGCCGAGCGGGGCTATCGAGCCGACTTCGCAGAGCCGCTGACGGCGGGCGATGTACACTCGGCCATGGCTGCAGCGTTTCGCGCCGGAACGGATGTCGAGCGGCTTGCGGTGCTGCGGGCGCATCCCGATCTTGCCGGAAAGCTGGCCATTGCCGGCGAACTGACGGAAGACAGCCGCAAGGAGCAAGCGGGTGCAGGACTTGATCGCCTTTCAGCGGATGAGCATGCGCGTTTCACCGCGCTCAACAGCGCCTATGTCGAAAAGTTCGGCTTTCCCTTCATCATCGCGGTGAAAGGACTGAACAAGGACGACATTCTCGCGGCCTTCGAAACGCGCATCAACAACGACCGGGATGTGGAGTTTGCAACGGCTTGCGCACAGGTGGAGCGTATCGCGCTTCTGCGGCTGAGCGGCATGCTGCCTGCCGGGAACTGAAAGGCCTCGGTTACCGGTCGGCTGGCTGTTCCGAATGAAGAGCGATGAGCGGTGCGGGATGACGCGCTGCCAGAACTGCACTATATTCGGTGCAGAGGCTTCAAGGAGCAAAGGTCATGCGGCCATCGGAACTGGTGCGGTTGAAGGCGGAGGAAATCCGCGCATTGACGGCGCGCTATCCCACCTTGGCTCACCCGCGCGTCTTCGGCTCTGCGGCGCGCGGCGATGACGGTCCGGACAGCGATGTCGACATTCTCGTCGATGCGCTGCCGGGTACGACGTTGTTTGATATCGGGGGCCTGTTGAGCGATCTTGAGGATCTTCTCCAGATCAAGGTGGACGTCATGACGCCCGGAGATTTTCCTCCCCGGATTCGCGATCAGGTGTTGAGTGAAGCCCGGCCAATATGAGCAGGGAAAAGCGTCTACCGGACTACATCGGTGATATTCACTCGGCGGCATCCGATGCGATTTCCTTTATCGAGGGCCTATCTTTTGAAACTTTCGAAAACGATCGGAAGACACAACGTGCCGTCATCATGTGTCTGATCATTGTGGGTGAGGCATCGGCCCGCATTGTTGAGCGTCATCAGGATTTTGTTTCGGCTCATCCGTCGGTGCCCTGGCATGAGATGCGAGGTTTGAGAAATCGTGTCGTTCACGGCTATTCGGACATCAATCTTGAAATCGTCTACCAGACTGTTAGGAGTGCTTTGCCGCTGCTGGTCCAGCAGCTCGCGAGCATCCAATGTGATGATTAAGATCAGGAGCCTGCCCTGAAACACACACTCCCCATCCATCCCCTCACCAAAGCTGCCTTTACACCCTTTGGCCACGTCATCGAAGCGGACCCTTCGACGATGCGGCTGATCAATGGCGGTACGACGGAGCGGTTTCATGGACTGGCTTCTGCCGAAGCGCTGGGCGAGGGTGCAAGCGTCATCCTCAACATCTTCCGCGGCCAGCCGCGCACCTTTCCCTATTCCGTCGACATGATGGAGCGGCATCCGTTCGGCAGCCAGTCATTCTCGCCGCTGTCCGGGCGGCCGTTTCTGGTCGTGGTGGCCGAGGACGACGGGGGTAAACCGGGCGTGCCGCAGGTTTTTCTGGCCGGCCCTCATCAGGGCGTGAACTATCGCGCCAATGTCTGGCATCATCCGCTGATGTCTCTCCAGCAAATCAGCGATTTTCTCGTTGTCGACCGCTCCGGGCCCGGCAATAATCTCGAGGAATATTTCTATTCCGACCCCTTCATCATCGAGGAACCCAAAGCATGACCGGCCTCACCACCCATGTTCTCGACACCGCGCTCGGCAAGCCGGCGGAGGGGCTGACGATCGATCTGTTCAAGCTGGAAGCGCATGGCCCGGTCCGCATCAAGTCGGTTGTGACAAATTCCGATGGGCGTGTCGATGGTGGGCCGATGCTCATTGGCGAGAGCTTCCAGAAGGGGCAGTATGAATTGCTGTTTCATGCCGGCGCCTACCTGAAAAAGACCGGACAGGTGCTGGCGGATCCGCCGTTTCTCGATCTCGTCCCGATCCGCTTCGGCATTGCCGACACGAGCGCGCATTATCATGTGCCGTTGCTCATCTCGCCCTGGAGCTATTCGACCTATCGCGGGAGTTGAGCCATGCGTCTTGCCGTGATTGCCGACATTCACGGCAACGATCTTGCGCTTCAGGCCGTGTTGGCCGACATCGCGGCGCTAGGCGTTGACGATATCGTCAATCTCGGCGATTGCTTCAGCGGGCCCCTGGAGCCGGGTAAGGTCGCGGCGCGGCTGACGGCGATGAACATCACGACCGTACGCGGCAATCATGATCGATATCTGATCGAGCAGTCGCCGGACGCAATGTGGCCCTCGGACCGTATCGCGCATGGCGAAATGCTCCCCGGCCATCTTGAATGGATCAGAAGCCTGCCTGTCACGTATGTCCATCGCGGCGAGTTCTACATGTGCCATGCAACGCCGATAGACGACAATCGATACTGGCTCGAAGAGGTGCTGGAGGACGAGTCCGTTCGCCGTAAGTCTCTCGCCGAGATCGAGGCGTTGGCCGAAGGTATTGAGCAGCCCGTCATCCTATTCGCGCACAGCCACCTGCCGGCGATGCTTCGCCTTTCGGACGGGCGGTTGATGGTCAATCCCGGCAGCGTCGGCTGCCCCGGCTATGACGATGTCGCGCCCTATCCGCACAAGATCGAGGCCGGGCACCCGCTCGCGAGCTATGCGATCGTGGAGAATGGCGCTGCGGGCTACGGCGTCACCTTCCGCAACGTGCCTTACGATCACATGGCGATGTCACGGTTGGCGGCAAGCTATGGCCGACCACAATGGGCGTCGGCGCTGGCGACGGGCTGGCTGGTATAAGTCAACTGTTTCGCAGTAGTCTGACCGCCACGCCCGGAACCGCGGCGGCGATGATGCGCAGGAGGCGCGCTTTGCCGATCCAGACTTCGTCGCGGTCTTTTGCGATCCCATCTGTGATGACATTCGCAACCGCCTCCGGCGTCATCTTTCCCGAACCGCGTCCAGTCGTCATGGGTGTATCGACCAGCGGCAGGACGACATGCATCACGCGGACTGGCAGCTTGCCATCCTGCATCCGGTAGCGCGTAGTTCGGGTCAGCGAGCCGAGCGCTGCCTTGGTTGCGCAATAGATCGGAGCGCTAGCTTTCGGCGAGATGGCAAGGCCGGAGGAGATGTTGACGATCGTCGACTGCCGCTGCCGTTTCAGAATCGGCGCAAGGCCGATCGTGAGGGCAGCCGGTGCGGCAAGGTTGACCGCGACCTCTTCGCGGGCCAGCGCCAGCGTCTTCTGCGGATCGTCTCCGGCGATGTCGAGCAGGTATTGCACCCCGGCATTGTTGACCAGCAGGGCGAGGTCCGGATGGTCCCGATGCAGCGTGGCGATCAGTGTGTCGACGGCGGCGGGGTCCGCCAGATCGGCCACGACGGGGATGATCTTTCCCGGACGCACATCCGCCACCGCGTCGAGCCGCGCGCGGTCGCGGCCGGTGATGATCACCGTTGCACCCAGTTCCGCCAGCCGCAGGGCGAGCGCCCGCCCGACGCCGGAGCTGCCGCCCGTGACCAGCGCCTTGATGCCCTCAAGCTGCATGGCCGGCCTCATGGGTTTCGAAGTCGCGATAGCCTTCGGCGATTGTCGGGATGATGTCTACGACGCGGAAATAGGGGACGGCGAAGAAGGGGGAGTCGCGCAGCCGCTCGATGACGTAATAGTAGGCTGTCAGGTCGTCCGTTTCTAAGACCGAGACGTCGCTGCATCGGCCGCTGAAGGCCTCGGCATCGTAATGGCGGTGGGTGACGTTGAAGCCGGAGAGGCTGGAGCCCAAGGCCTCCTCGGCGATCCTGCCGCGCGCGGTGCGATCGAGGCTGAGCCAGGAGGGCAGGGCTTCGAGAAGCATGAAGATGGTGAAACGGGATGCGGACATGTGAGGCAACTCCTTTGACGCTGAGGTGATGCCGCGATAATATGAGCAAAAGCTCGCATCTGAGAACTCGCATTCATGAAGACCGATCTCGCTACCGTGAACCCGCGCAAAACCCCGCGCCAGCGGCGCTCCGCCGTGCTGGTGGAGGCGATTTACGAGGCAGGGGCTCGCATTCTGGAAACGGAAGGTCTCGCTGGCCTGAATACCAATCGGGTCGCGGCCGTGGCGGGCGTCAGTGTCGGCTCGCTCTACCAGTATTTTCCGTCCAAGGAGGCGATTGTCGCCGGGCTGTTGCGGCAAAGCCGGCAGGATCTGCTGAACGGGATGCGGCAGGTTCTGGCGGCATCGGAGGGGGAGCCGTTCGAGGTCGTGGTCGACCGGTTGCTCGGCGTCGCTGCGCGCGGGCAGTTCGAGCGGCCGAACCTTGCGCGAACGCTGGAATATGCGGAAGGGATGCTCGCCATTGACGAGGAGACGCGCGTGCTGAAGACGGAACTGGCGGAGGAGATCGCAGGCTTCCTGGCGCAGCACGGCATTTCGAGGCCGCTCATCGCGGCCTGGGATCTGATATCGCTGGTTCGGGGATTGATCGACGCGGCGGGCCTGCGCGGGGAAACGGACGCGGCCGATGTCCAAAGGCGGGCGCGCTATGCGGTGTTCGGCTATCTGGAAAAGATGCGGGTCGCTGGATAGCAAAAGCCGCGTGGCAGTACATCCGTGCTCACGCGGCCCTCTATCATTCGGCGTCAAAACACCGGATTGACTCCAGTGTGCGCTCAGATGCTTAACAAGTGGTTAACGCAGTCTCGGGTTTCAAGACCCCAACTTGACGATTATCCAGCCAGTGCAGATTTCATTGCTTTTCCAGCGACATAGGTCTCTGCAATGGCGCGGTCGTCGCCCATGGTTTGCAGGAGGAACAGCTCTTCCGCCAAAGTCGAGACCACCTCCGCCTTCAGCGCCATGGCAGGCGTGGCGCGCATGTCCATGACAACGAGGTCGGCGTCCATGCCGGGGGCTACCGCGCCGATGTGGTTCTGCAGCGATAGCGCCTCGGCATTGCCGCGCGTCATCCACCAGAAGCTTTCTAGCGGGTTCAGGCGCTCGGCCTGCAATTGCTGGATCTTGTAGGCCTCGTCCATCGTGCGCAGCATGGAATAGGACGAGCCGCCGCCGATATCGGTGGCGACTGCGGTGCGCACCGGCTTTGCCCGGTTCGTCATCTTGCGGAGCGGGAAGAGGCCGGAGCCGAGGAAGAGGTTCGAGGTCGGGCAGTGGACGGCAATGCCGCCGGCCTCGCTCATGGCGTCCATCTCGCGCTCCGACAGGTGGATCGCGTGGCCGAAGAGCGTATTGGGGCCGAGCAGGCCGTAATGGGCGTAGACGTCCGTATAGTCCTTCGCCTGCGGATAGAGTTCGCAGGTGAAACGGATCTCATCGAGGTTTTCGGAGAGATGCGTCTGCACATGCAGGTCGGGGAATTCCTTCACCAGCGCGCCAGCGGCTTCCATCTGTTCAGGCGTCGAGGTGATCGCGAAACGGGGCGTGATGGCGACATGGTTGCGGCCCTTGCCGTTCCAGTCGGCGATCACCTGTTTCGTGTCGTCATAGCCGGCCTGCGCGGTGTCGCGCAGTGCTTCCGGTGCATTGCGGTCCATCATCACCTTGCCGGCGACCATGCGCATGTTGCGCTTCAGGCTTTCCGCGAAAAAGGCGTCGGCGGAGGTCTTGTGGACCGAGCAATAGGCGACTGCCGTCGTGGTGCCGTGACGAACCATCTCGTCGAAGAAATGGGTGGCGATGCGCGCCGCGTGATCGGCGGAGGCGAAGCGCTGTTCCTCAATGAAGGTGTAGGTGTTCAGCCACTCCAGCAGGTTGGCGGCATAGGAGCCGATGACCTGCATTTGCGGGAAATGCAGGTGCGTGTCGATGAGGCCGGGCAGGATCAGATGCGGGCGATGGTCGCGCGTCTCGGCACCTGCGGGCGCCTTCGCCTTGATGTCGGAATAAATGCCGACGGCGGAGACGAGGCCGTTTTCGATCAGGATGCCGCCGTCTTCCTCGTAGAGATAGGCGGCGGTGTCGGTCAGGGTTTCAGGCTTGCGATGGAAGGAGAGGATGCGGCCGCGAAGGAGGAGGGCGGTCATTGCGTGGCACCCTTGGCGGTGGCGCTTTCATACCAGGCGGTCAGCACCTTGCGTTCGTCCAGCGTGATCTCGCTGACGTTGCCGGGCGGCATGGCATGCGAACGGCCGGCCTGCAGATAGATCTCGCGGGCGTGGGCGGCGATGGCGGCGTCCGAGTCAAAGGCGACGCCCTTGGGCGGGCGGGCAATGCCTTCATAGGCGGGCTCGGCCGTGTGGCACATCATGCAGCGCGTGCCGATAACATCCTTGGCCGCGCCGAAATGGGGATCGCCGGCGAAGCGCTGGAAGGCCGGAGCGATGGAACTCGTGTCGTTCTCTCCACCGCCGAGGATCTTCGGCACGGTGGAAAGCCACATGATGAGGATGAAGATGATGGCGGTCAGGGCCCAGGTCCAGGTCGGCTTGCCCTTGCGGGCATGGGTCGTGTTGAACCAATGGCGGATCGTGACGCCCATGAGGAAGACGAGGGCGGCGATGATCCAGTTGTATTTCGTGCCGAAGGCCAGCGGATAGTGGTTCGACAGCATGAAGAAGATGACGGGCAGCGTCAGGTAGTTGTTGTGCAGCGAGCGCTGCTTGGCAATCGCGCCGTATTTCGGGTCCGGCGTGCGGCCGGCAATGAGGTCGGCGACGACGATCTTCTGGTTCGGGATGATGATGAAGAAGACATTGGCCGACATGATCGTGGCAGTAAACGCGCCGAGATGCAGGAAGGCGGCGCGGCCGGTGAAGACCTGCGTATAACCCCAGGCCATGGCGACGAGCGCGACATAGAGCAGCGCCATCAGGCCCCAGGTGTTCTTGCCGATGGGCGATTTGCACAGCGTGTCATAGATGATCCAGCCGACCGAGAGCGAGGCGAGCGAAATGAGGATCGCCTGCCATTGCGGCACGTCGAGGACGTGGCGGTCGATCAGGAAGAGGTCCGCGCCGCCGTAATAGACGACCGCCAGCATGGCAAAGCCGGAGAGCCAGGTGGCGTAGCTTTCCCATTTGAACCAGGTCAGATGCTCCGGCATGGAAGCCGGTGCCACCAGATATTTGCGGATATGGTAGAAGCCGCCGCCATGGACCTGCCATTCCTCGCCATAGGCGCCGGGGGGAAGGTCGGGTGCCTTGCGCAAGCCGAGGTCGAGCGCGATGAAATAGAAGGATGAGCCGATCCAGGCGATGGCCGTCACGACATGAAGCCATCTCACCGCAAAGGCGAGCCATTCCCAGACGATGGCGAATTCGTACATTCAGAGTCCCCGGTATTTATATTTTGGGCGATATATGACGCCCAATCGTGTCATGTTGCAATGCATGATGGGTGAGCGCCGTGATGATTTCCGCAGCCGTGAGCGCGGCGATGACGGCGGGGCGCTTGTCCTTCAGCGGGCCGCCGACGGGCAGCGTCAGGCGGGCCAGATCGACCTCCGGCGCTTCGCGTTTCAGCCAGCTTGCGAAGGTGGCGCGCTTGGTGGCCGAGCCGATCATGCCGGTATAGGCAAGATCGGTACGTTTCAGCGCTTCCGCCGCGATCAGGAAATCGAGCGCGTGATCGTGCGTCAGGATGAGGACGGCGCTGCCGGGCGGGATCGATGCGACCACGCTTTCGGGCATCGCGGCGAGCTTGGCCGTCACATTGTCGGGCAAGCCGGCGAGTTCGTGTTCGCGCGATTCCACCATCGTGACATTCAAGGGCAGCAGCGAGAGGGCTGCGGCTATGGCATGGCCGACATGGCCGGCGCCGAAGACATAGACGGCGGGCTGCTTTTCAGCCTCGCGGGCGAGACGTGTGGAAAGCTCTGCCTTCAACGCGTCATCGACGAGGCGAAAGCAGATCTCGACGCGGCCGCCACAGCATTGGCCGATCTCCGGGCCGAGGGGAACCGAGAGCGTCTCTTCGCCGCCCTTGCCGGCGAGCATACGTCGCGCGTGATCGATGGCCATATATTCGAGCTGGCCGCCGCCAATCGTGCCGGCGATGGCGTCCATCGAGACGAGCATGAAGGCGCCTTGCTCGCGCGGGGCCGAGCCCCTGACCGAGGCGACCTCGACAAGGACCTTTGCCCCCTCTTTATCCAGAAAGCGGGCGGGATTGTTGGTCATGGCTTTATGCGGTCTTCAGCCGTTCAATCGCCATCAGCACGCGCTCCGGCGTCGTCGGCGTGTCGATGCGGGGGCATTCGCGATAGTCTGCCACGCTGGCAACCGCCATGGAGATCGCCTCGACCACCGAAATCGGCAGGACGAGCGGCGGTTCGCCGACGGCCTTGGAGCGGCCGATGGTGGGCAGCTTGTTGACCGACCATTCGGCCAGCTCGACATTGAAGATTTCCGGTTTGTCGGAGGCGAGCGGGATTTTGTAGGTCGAAGGTGCATGGGTGCGCAGCCGGCCTTTGCCGTCCCACCACAGCTCTTCCGTCGTCAGCCAGCCCATGCCCTGAATGAAGCCGCCCTCGACCTGGCCCTTGTCGATGGCCGGGTTGAGCGAGTGGCCGACATCGTGGAGCACATCGGCGCGGTTGACGATATATTCGCCCGTCAGCGTATCGACAGAGACTTCCGAGACGGAGGCGCCGTAGGAGAAGTAATAGAAGGGGCGGCCCTGGCCGGTCGCGCGGTTCCAGTGGATTTCCGGCGTCTTGTAGAAGCCGGCGGCCGAGAGCTGGATGCGGGCGAAATAGGCCTGATTGATGAAATCGGGGAAGGGGATGATGTCTGTGCCGACGCGGACGTGGTTCGGCAGGAATTCGACATCGGCTTCCGCGACCTTCCACTTCTCCGCGGCAAAGGCGACGAGGCGTTCCTTGATCTGGCGGGCGGCGTCGTAAGCCGCCATGCCGTTCAGGTCGGTGCCGGAGGAGGCGGCGGTGGCCGAGGTGTTCGGCACCTTGCCCGTGGTCGTCGCAGTGATCTTCACGCGGTCGAGATCGACCTGGAAGCAATCGGCAATGACCTGCGCGACCTTGGTGTAAAGGCCCTGGCCCATTTCCGTGCCGCCATGGTTCAGGTGGATCGAGCCGTCCTGATAGACATGAACGAGCGCGCCGGCCTGGTTGAAGGCGGTCATGGTGAAGGAGATGCCGAACTTTACGGGCGTCAGCGCAATGCCCTTGCGGATGACGCGGCTCGTCTTGTTGAAGGCGATGATCTCTTCACGGCGCTTGCGATAGTCCGTCTTTTCGGCAAGCTCGGCCACGAGGCGCGGCATGATATTGTCTTCCACCATCTGGTGGTAGGGTGTCAGCACCCGGTCAGAGCCCGGCTCGCCGTAGAAATTGGCCATGCGCACATCGAGCGGGTCCTTGCCGAGCGCATAGGCGATTTCTTCCATGAAGCGTTCAGCGCCGACACAGCCTTGCGGGCCGCCGAAACCGCGGAAGGCGGTGTTGGAGACCGTGTTGGTCTTCAGCGGCAGCGACTTCACCTCGACATGCGGGTAGAAGTAAGCGTTGTCGACATGGAATAGGGCGCGGTCGGTTACCGGGCCGGAAAGGTCGGCGGAGAAGCCGCAGCGGGCGGCGAACTCGGCCTTCACACCGTGGATGCGGCCCTCTTCATCGAAGCCCAGATCGTAATCGATCACGAAGTCATGGCGCTTGCCGGTCGCGGTCATGTCCTCGTCGCGGTCGAGGCGGATCTTGATGGCGCGTTTCAGCTTGCGGGCGGCCACGGCAGCGATGGCCGCGAACTGGTTGCCCTGCGTTTCCTTGCCGCCGAAGCCACCGCCCATGCGGCGCACGAAGACAGTGACGGCATTGGAGGGCACTTCAAGCACATGGGCGACCATGTGCTGGATTTCCGAGGGATGCTGGGTCGAGGCCCAGATGGTCATCTCGTCGTCTTCGCCCGGAATGGCGATGGAGATATGGCCTTCGAGATAGAAATGCTCCTGGCCGCCGATTTCCATCTGGCCCTGGATGCGCTTCGGCGCAGAGGCAAGGGCGGTATCGGCATCGCCGCGCTTCAGCGTCAGCGGTTCAGTGACGAGCGTGCCGCCGGCGGCCTTGGCCTCGGCGACGGAGAGGATGGCGGGCAGGTCTGCATATTCGATCCGGGCGCGGCGGGCGGCCTGGCGGGCCGCGGCGCGGGTTTCGGCAATGACGACGAAGGCCGGCTGGCCGTGGAATTCGACCAGCTTCTCGGTCAGCACCGGTTCGTCATGCTTGTGGGCGGAGCTGACATCGTTGACCGGGAAATCCTTGGCCGTCAGCACGGCGACGACGCCGGGTGCGGATTCGACGGCCGAGAGATCCATGTTGGTGATGATCGCATGGGCGCGGTCGGTCATGCCGATGGCGGCATGCAGCATGCCTGCGGGTTCCGGCATGTCGTCGATATAATCGGCTGCTCCAGCAACATGCTTGTGCGCGGAGTCGTGCCGGCGGTCTGCGTGGAGCGGGCCGTTGATCACGGTCGGGAAGCTTGTGTCCATCTTGTTCATTCGCCTGCCTCCAGCATGGCATAGCGTTCGAGCGACGCCTTCTCGCCCGATGTCTCCAGCAGGAGGCGGGTGAGCAGGTTCTGCGCGGCCAGCATGCGGTAATCGGCGCTGGCGCGCCAGTCGGATAGCGGCTGATAGTCCTTCGCGAGTTCGGCGCGGGCGGCGTTGACGGTTGCCTCGTTCCACGGCTTACCCATGAGGAAAGCTTCCGTATGAGCCGCGCGCTTCGGCGTTCCGGCCATGCCGCCGAAGGCGATGCGTATCGAGGCGACGTTGCCGCTCGCATCCAGCTTCAGCTTGAAAGCGCCGCAGAGCGCCGAGATGTCCTCGTCGCGGCGCTTCGAGATCTTGTAGATCGCGTAAAACTCATCGTCGGCCAGCTTTGGAATTTCCAGCGCCTCGACGAATTCGCCGGGTTCGCGGGCCTGCTTGCCGTATTCGATGAAATAGTCCTCCACGGCCAGGCTGCGTGCGCCGTTGCGCGAGCGCAGCGTGACGGTCGCGTCGAGCGCGATCAGGGCGGGCGGGGTATCGCCGATGGGCGAACCGTTGGCGACATTGCCGCCGATCGTGCCCATGTTGCGCACCTGCTGGCCCCCGATGCGGATCAGCAGCTTGCCGAGCGCCGGGAAATTCTTCGCCAACACATTTTGCGCCTGCGTGTAGGTCACGACCGCGCCGAGGCGGACCTTGTCGGCGGTCTCGTCTATCGTCTGGAGTTCCGTCAGGTGGTTGATGAAGATAACGGGCGACAGCTGGCGCATCTGCTTCGTCACCCAAAGCCCGACATCGGTCGCACCGGCGACGATCACCGCGTTCGGTTCCGTCGCATAGGCGTCTGCAAGATCCGCGGTGTTGAACGGAATGATGGAGCGGCTCTGGCCGTGGAAGATGCGGATCGTGCGCTTCGGCTTCAGGTCGTTCAGCGTGGCGATGATGCGCTCACGCGCGAGCGTGATGCGGTCGGGCGTGGTGCTCGCCATGCCGGCTGCCGCTGCCTCGACGGCGCGGAAGATCGATTCGTAGCCGGTGCAGCGACAGAGATTGCCCTGGAGGGCGATTTCGATCTCGGCGCGCGATGGCGTCGGCTTTTCCATCAGCAGCGCATAAAGCGACATGACGATGCCGGGCGTGCAGAAGCCGCATTGCGAGCCATGCAGATCGGCCAGCGCCTGCTGGATCGGGGTCAGCACGCCGTTCGGGCCGGCCAGATGCTCGATGGTCACGACATGGGTCGCCGACAGCGACGGCACGAAGCGAATGCAGGCATTGACGCTTCTGTAGACGAGAGTGCCATCGACCACCTTGCCGACCAGCACCGTGCAGGCACCGCAGTCGCCTTCGCCGCAGCCTTCTTTCGTTCCTGTCAGCCGCTTCGTCTCCCGAAGCCAGTCCAGCAATGTGGTTGTCGGGGATATGCTGTCGATGACAACGGTTTCGTCGTTCAAAACGAAGCGAATCTGTTGCATTTGGCGTTCACCACTCCGGTTTAATACCTTCTTGGCGGGGCCTTGGCGGTTCGTGCTAGGTGCTTCCGCAGCGCGTTTTGCAGCGCAATAGAAAAGAAGGCTAATCCAACTCCGGCTTGTGTGGCAATTGCTTTTTGCATGTTCGCAAGAGGCTTTGCGTTTTCCTTGCATTTTATCTTCGTTTCGGTTTCATTCCGAACAAACAGAAAATCATCCGGAGGAGGAGGCTTCCATGGCAGGGTACATTCTGGCGATCGATCAGGGTACGACATCGAGCCGCGCCATTGTATTTGACGGCAAGATGAAGATCGTCGGCTCGGGCCAGAAGGAGTTTCCACAGATCTATCCGGCTTCCGGATGGGTGGAGCACGATCCCGAAGCCATCTGGGAGAGTGTGGCCTTCTCGATTCGCAAGGCCCTGGAGCAAGCCGGCCTTGAGGCCTCGGCCATCTCGGCGATCGGCATTACCAACCAGCGCGAGACGGTCGTCGTATGGGAACGCGAGAGCGGCAAGCCGATCCACAACGCCATTGTCTGGCAGGACCGCCGCACGGCCTCCTATTGCGCCAAGCTGAAGCGCGAAGGGCTGGAAAAGATCTTCACCCGCAAGACCGGTCTGCTGCTCGATCCCTATTTCTCCGGCACCAAGCTTTCCTGGCTGCTCTCCAACGTCAAGGGCGCGCGGGCACGCGCCGCGAAGGGCGAGCTGTGCTTCGGCACGATCGACACGTTCCTCATCTGGCGGCTGACGGGCGGCAAGAGCTTCGTGACCGACGCGACAAATGCCTCGCGGACACTCATCTACAACATCGCCGACAATGACTGGGACAAGGAGTTGCTGGAAACGCTGCGCATCCCGGCCGCCATGCTGCCGGAAGTGAAGGATTGCGCGGCCGACTTCGGCGTCACGGACAAGGCGGTCTTTGGCGCTGAAGTGCCGATCCTCGGCGTGGCCGGTGACCAGCAGGCGGCGACGATCGGGCAGGCCTGTTTCGAGCCCGGCATGATGAAATCCACCTATGGCACGGGGTGCTTCGCGCTGCTCAATACCGGGGCAGACATGGTGCGCTCCAAGAACCGGCTGCTGACGACGATCGCCTATCGGCTCGACGGCGAGACCTGCTATGCGCTCGAGGGCTCGATCTTCATCGCGGGTGCTGCCGTTCAATGGCTGCGCGATGGGCTCGGCGTGATCAAAAAGGCCTCCGAAACAGGCGAACTGGCCGAGAAGGCTGACCCCGCGCAGGAGGTCTATCTCGTGCCCGCCTTTGTCGGCCTCGGTGCGCCGCATTGGGACCCCGACGCCCGCGCGGCGGTCTATGGCATGACGCGAAACACGGGGCCGGCTGAGTTTGCCCGCGCGGCGCTGGAGGCGGTCTGCTACCAGACGCGTGACCTGCTGGAGGCGATGCACAAGGATTGGAAGCGGGCCGAAGGCGACACCGTGCTGCGCGTCGATGGCGGCATGGTCGCCTCCGACTGGACGATGCAGCGGCTTGCCGACATTCTCGACGCGCCGGTGGACCGCCCGACAATCCTCGAGACGACGGCCATGGGCGCTGCTTGGCTCGCCGGCTCCCGCGCCGGGGTGTGGCCGGACCGCAAGGGATTTGCAAAAGCCTGGGCGAAAGACCGCCGCTTCGAGCCGCAGATGGATGAGAAGACGCGGGCGGCGAAGGTCAGGGGCTGGAAGGACGCGGTGCGGCGGACTTTGGGGTGAGCGGGTTTCCCCATCACCACCCCCTGAACACTGCGTCACCACCTTTCCCCTTGGCCCATCCCCGTTTCTCGCTTATCTCCGTCGCAGATCAATCGAGGGACGATGCGTGATGGAACTGGGCCTCTACACTTTTGCCGATGTCGATCCGAATGCGCCTGACAAGGGGGCTGCGGCGGCAAAGCGGGCGGAGGAGCTGATTGCGGAAATCGAACTCGCCGATCAGGTGGGGCTCGATGTCTTCGGTCTCGGCGAGCATCATCGGCCGGATTACATGGCCTCCAGCCCGGCGACATTGCTGGCGGCTGCGGCGGTGAAGACGAAAAATATCCGGTTGACCAGCGCGGTGTCGGTGCTCAGCTCCGACGATCCGGTGCGCGTCTTCCAGCAATATGCGACCGTCGATCTTCTTTCCAAAGGCCGCGCCGAGATCATGGCGGGGCGGGGATCGTTCATCGAGAGCTTCCCGCTCTTTGGGTATGATCTGGACGACTACGACAAGCTGTTCGAGGAA
The DNA here is from genome assembly GCA_900466575.1 of Hyphomicrobiales bacterium. Classification (GTDB taxonomy): domain Bacteria; phylum Pseudomonadota; class Alphaproteobacteria; order Rhizobiales; family Rhizobiaceae; genus Ensifer_A. The sequence goes on from UBMP01000011.1 coordinate 60,936, forward strand.
AAGCTCGATCTGCTGATGAAGCTGCGCGACAATGAGAAGGTTTCGTGGTCGGGCGAGACGCGTGCGCCTTTGCCGGGGCTTGCCGTCTATCCGCGTCCGTTGCAGAACCCGCTGCCGCTGTGGATCGCCGTTGGCGGAACCCCGAATTCGGTGGCGCGGGCGGCCTATCATGGGCTGCCGCTGGCGCTTGCCATCATCGGCGGTGAACCGCATCGGTTCGCGCCGCTGTTCCAGCTTTATCGCGAGACGGCGAAGCGCGTGGGGCGTGATCCGGCAACGCTTGCGACCTCGATCAACGTGCATGGCTTCGTCGCAGAGACGACTGAACTTGCCGCCGAGCAGTTCTACGAGCCGCAGGCGGCGGTGATGAACCGGATCGGCCGCGAGCGCGGCTTTTCGCAGATGACAAGGGCGCATTTCAACCAGTCGATTGGCCCGAACGGCGCGATCTTCCTCGGCAGCCCTGAGGTGCTGGCGGAAAAGATCATTGCACACCATCGCATCTTCAAGAACAGCCGCTTCCTGTTGCAGATGGCCATCGGTCTCGTGCCGCACGAGCAGCTGATGCGCGCGATCGAACTTTACGGCACGAAAGTCGCGCCGCTGGTCAGAAAAGCATTGACGGAAAGCGCCTGATCGGTTCAACCGGCCTCTTCAGACATAAAAAGAGGCCGGGCCGCGATGATCATCTCGTCCGAAGACGAACTGGAAAAGCTCAAAGAGATCGGGCGAATCTGCGGGCGCGCTGTGAAGATCATGGCGGACGCCATGGAGCCCGGCATGACGACGCGCGAGCTTGACGCTATCGGCCGCAAGTTCATCGAGGGTGAGGGCGCGCAGTCGGCGCCGGAAGTCTGCTACCAGTTTCCCGGCGCGACCTGCATTTCCATCAATGAAGAGGTGGCGCATGGCATTCCGGGCGACCGGGTGATTGCGGTGGGCGATCTCGTCAATATCGACGTTTCGGCGGTCAAGGACGGCTTTTTCGGCGACACCGGTTCGTCGTTTGCTGTCGGCAAGGCAGATGCAAAGACGCAGCGCCTCGTTCGCGATGGCAAGCGCGCGCTGTGGGTGGGCCTTTCGCAGGTCAAGACCGGCGGCCGGCTGGCAGCGATCGGCGAGGCGATCGGTACGTTCGCGCGCAAGAACCGCTACACGCTCATCCAGAATCTCGCCAGCCACGGCGTTGGCCGCTCCCTGCATGAAGAACCAACGGAAATTTCCACATGGCCTGATCCGGACGAGACGCGGATCATGGAAGAGGGGCAGGTCTTCACGATTGAGCCCTTCCTGTCGCTCGGCGCCAATTTCGCCGAGGATGGCAAAAAGGATAACTGGACGCTGTTCTCCTCTCCCAAGGCACTGACCGTGCAGTTCGAGCACACGCTGGTGGTGACGAAGAATGGACCGCTGATCCTGACGCTGGCCGATTGAAGCCGCCCGCATGGCAGGCATTTCATTCCTTGGTTACAAATTGCTCATGTAACGGCCCAAGCATTGCCGCCGCCACCCGATTGCCATAGTTTCCGACAAAAGCATAAATCGCTATTTCGGTCCCAGACAGAAAGATTTTCCCGCCGTGTTTGTCTCCTTCTTCCCGAAGCCAAAGCTGTTCTTCATCTCTGCGGCGGTCTGGTCGCTGCTGGCAATCTTTGCCTGGTATGGCGGGGTTCAGGACCTCGGTGCTTATTTCGGCATGCCGCCGCTGAAGGCCGGCGAGCAGGCTCCCATCGGGGTTTCAGTGTTCTGGTCGGCCCCGTTCATCTGGTTCTATATCTACTATGCGATCGTGAATGCCATCTTCGGCATCTTCTGGCAGATGTTCAGCCCGCATCCCTGGCAGCGCTGGTCGATCTGGGGCAGTGCGCTCATCATCTTCACGACCTATTTCGGCGTGCAGGTGAGCGTGGCCATCAATGCCTGGTATGGCCCTTTCTATGACATGATCCAGAGCGCGCTTTCAAAGCCAGGCTCCGTGACGGCGGCGCAGCTTTATATGGGCATGCTCGGCTTTGCGGGCATCGCCTTCCTTGCCATCACCGTTGGCGTTCTAAGCCGCTTCTTCGTTAGCCACTGGATCTTCCGCTGGCGCACGGCGATGAACGAATATTACATGACGCACTGGCCGCGCCTGCGCACCATTGAAGGTGCCTCGCAGCGCGTTCAGGAAGATACGATGCGGTTTTCGACGACGGTGGAAGGCCTCGGCGTTTCGCTGGTCAGTTCGGTCATGACGCTGATCGCTTTCCTGCCGGTGCTCTTCCATCTCGGCAAGGACATCACGGAATTGCCGCTCATCGGCAATGTCCCGCATGCGCTCGTCTGGGCGGCGATCTTCTGGTCGATCTTCGGGACGGTCTTCCTCGCGGTCGTCGGGGTAAAGCTGCCGGGTCTCGAATTCCGCAACCAGCGCGTCGAGGCGTCCTATCGCAAGGAACTCGTGTATGGGGAGGATGATCCTAACCGCGCCGATCCGATGACGATCCGCGAGCTTTATGACGACGTTCGCCGCAACTACTTCCGGCTCTATTTCCACTACATGTATTTCAATGTCGCCCGCATCTTCTATCTGCAGGCCGACAACCTGTTCAGCCTGATCGTGCTGGTTCCGTCCATTGTGGCCGGCAAGCTGACGCTGGGCCTGTTGACGCAGATCAACAACGTCTTCGACCAGGTGCGCGGCTCGTTCCAGTATCTCGTCACCTCATGGACGACCATCGTCGAACTCCTTTCCATCTACAAGCGCCTTCGCGCTTTCGAGGCCGCCATCGATGACAAGCCGCTGCCGTCGATCGACCAGGAATATGTCGAGTCCGGCGGCGTCGAAGTCTGATCCCGGTTATCCTCCGTTGCCGCTGACGCCAGCTTGACGCTGGCGTTTGCATCGCTTTGCCTGTATCTGTCGGGAAAAATGCCGGTCATTTATGGGCTGGTGGCGGAGAATGGGAGATACCCGTGGCATTGCTCGTCTTTTCGATCGCACTTTTCCTGGTGCTCCATTCGCTTCGCGTGTTCGCGCCGGTGTGGCGGGAGCGGACGATCGCGCGCATGGGCGTTCAGGCCTGGCGCGGGCTTTATTCGCTGCTCTCCATCGCGAGCCTCGTGCTGTTGATCTACGCGTTTGCCGCGTCGCGTGCGGTGACGCCCATCCTCTACACCCCGCCGATGTTCATGACGCATATCACGCTGACGCTGATGCTGATCGCGATGATCCTGCTCATGGCCTCGATCCTGCCGGCGGGCAGGATTGCGGTCTGGGTCAAGCATCCCATGGTGACCTCCGTGAAGGTCTGGGCATTCGCGCACCTCCTGTCTAATGGCGAGTTGAACTCAGTCCTGCTTTTCGGCGGGTTCCTGATCTGGGCCGTGCTGGTGCGCATTTCGGCCAAGCGTCGTGCGCGGGCGGGCGAGAAGGTCGTGCGCGACTTCGTTTCGACGCAGTATGATATCGCCGCCGTGATTGGCGGCGTGGCGCTTTACGCCGTCATCCTGCTCTACTTGCACCAGATGTTGATCGGCGTTTCGCCACTTGCTGCTGCCGGGATGTGATCGCGTTCCAGTTTTTTCTTACAAGCGGCCAAAAATCCTGTAGAAGGCCGCAACATTTCAAGAGCAATTCAAGCAAGACCATCTGTTCAGACAGGCGAGCGGAATTGCGGCAGACACCAGATTGAGCCGGAACACAGAATGACGAACCAGAACGACAGCTTTATCCGTGAGGTCAACGAGGAACTGCGCTCCGACCAGATGCGGGCGATCTGGACCCAATATGGCCTGATCGTGGTCGCCATCGCTGTTGCCATCGTCATCGGCACCGCGGGCTATCGTGGCTATGTGTACTGGTCCGGGACGCAGGCCTCTGCCTCCGGTGACAAGTTCCTGACGGCGATGAAGCTCGCTTCGGACAACAAGACGGACGAGGCGCTGGCTGCCTTTGCCGAGCTTGAGAAGGACGGTTATGGCTCCTACCCGGTTCTCGCACGCATGCGCGCTGCGACCCTCAAGGCAGCAACCGACCCGAAGGCAGCCGTTGCGGAGCTTGACGCGGTTGCGAGTGACACGAAGGTTCCGGATGCGGTGCGCGATGTCGCACGTCTTCGCGCCGGTTGGCTCCTCATCGATACGGCGCCTTATGCGGACGTTTCGAAGGAAGTTGAGGTTCTGACGGACGCGCAGAATCCCATGCGCCACTCGGCGCGCGAAGCGCTCGGCCTGTCGGCCTACAAAAACGGTGATTTCAAGCAGGCGCAGGACTGGTTCCAGGCGATTGCCAACGATCAGCTGACGCCGGTCAATGTCGGCAATCGCGCCCGGATCATGCTTGATCTCCTGACTTCCAACGCCAAGGGATGAGCGGGTCTCCGCGGGATTAATCCATGAGTTTCAAGGTCGCCATCGTCGGACGCCCCAATGTGGGCAAGAGCACGCTTTTCAACCGGCTGGTCGGCAAGAAGCTGGCGCTTGTCGACGACACGCCGGGCGTGACCCGCGACCGCCGTCCCGGCGAGGCGCGTCTGGACGACCTGCGCTTCACCATCATTGACACGGCCGGTCTTGAAGAAAGCGGACCGGAGACGCTGCAGGGCCGCATGCGCCAGCAGACGGAAGCGGCAATCGATGAGGCGGACATGACGCTCTTCGTCGTCGATGCGAAGTTCGGCCTGACGCCGCATGACAAGGTGTTTGCCGAAATCCTGCGCCGGCGCGGTAAGCCGGTCGTGCTCGTCGCCAACAAGGCGGAAGCGCGCGGCTCCGATGGCGGGTTCTACGACGCCTTTACACTCGGCCTCGGTGAGCCGGTCGCCATATCCGCCGAGCATGGCCAGGGCCTGCACGATCTGCGCGACGCGATTGTCGAAGCGATCGGCGAAGAGGTTGCCTTTCCGCCGGAAATCGATGAGCCGGAGACCGATATCGATCTCGAACCGACGGATATCATCGAGGGCGAAGAGGACGAGGAAGAGCCGGCCTATGACGAGACGAAGCCGCTGCGCGTGGCGATTGTCGGTCGTCCGAATGCCGGAAAGTCGACGCTGATCAACCGCTATCTTGGGGAAGAGCGCCTGCTGACCGGCCCGGAAGCCGGGATCACCCGCGATTCCATTTCCGTCGACTGGGAATGGCGCGGCCGCACCGTGCGCCTGTTCGACACGGCGGGCATGCGCCGCAAGTCGAAGGTTCAGGAAAAGCTGGAGAAGCTCTCCGTCGCCGACACGCTGCGCGCCATCAAGTTCGCCGAAACGGTGGTCATTGTTTTCGACGCGACGATCCCGTTCGAGAAGCAGGATCTGCATATCGTCGACTTCGTGCTGCGCGAGGGCCGGGCCGCCGTTCTCGCCTTCAACAAGTGGGACATGATCGAGGACCGGCAGGCGCTGCTGGCTGAACTGCGCGAAAAGACCGAGCGGCTTCTGCCGCAGGCCCGCGGCATTCGCGCCGTCACGGTCTCCGGCCAGACGGGCGACGGGCTCGACCGGCTCATGCAGTCGGTGGTGGACACCGACAAAGTCTGGAACCGCCGCATCTCGACGGCCAAGCTCAACCGCTGGCTTGATGCCCAGACGGTGCAGCATCCGCCACCGGCCGTCTCCGGGCGCCGGTTGAAGCTGAAATACATGACGCAGGCGAAGGCGCGCCCGCCGGGCTTCATGATTTCCTGCACGCGTCCCGAGGCCGTCCCGGAAAGCTATACGCGCTATCTGATCAACAACCTGCGCAAGGATTTCGACATGCCGGGCGTGCCGATCCGGGTCTATTACCGCGCGTCGGCCAATCCATTCGAGGGGCGCAAGAAGAAGCGGTGAGGGTTGTGGCCCTCTTCGCCCTAAGGGAGAAGAGGGAACCTGTGGCGACCGCTTCAGTTCAGGCCGCCAGCCTTTCGTTTCCCGGCTCATTCGCCAGCAGAACATTGCCCCAGAACTGCTCCGTCGCAGCCCGCCAGCTATAGCTTTCCGCCAGCGTGCGTGCAGCAGTCGGGGAGCATTTCAGCGCCATCATGCAGGCAGCGCGCAGGTCTTCATTCAGTGCGCCGGCTGCCTCTTGTCCCTTGAGGATGTCACCCGGACCGGTGACCGGGTGAGCAGCGACCGGGACGCCCGAGGCCAGTGCCTCAAGGATCGTGTTGCCGAACGTGTCGGTTTTCGACGGGAAGACGAAGACGTCGGCCTGGGCGTAGGTCTCGGCCAGTGCCTCGCCCGTGCGGAAACCGGTGAAATGGACGTCCGGATAGCGCGCCTGCAGTTCCTCCCGCGCCGGGCCGTCGCCGACCACGACCTTCGAGCCAGGCAGGTCGAGATCGAGGAAGGCCGGGAGGTTCTTTTCGACTGCAAGGCGACCGACCGTCATGAAGATTGGCCGCGGCAGGTCGAAGGGGAGGTCGAGCCTGGCCATCGGGCGAAAGAGGCGCGCGTCGATGCCGCGCGACCAGCGGCGCAGGTTCTGGAAACCCTTCGCGTTCAGCTCCTGCTCCAGGCTTTCGGTCGCCACCATGCAGAGATTGCCGGCATTGTGGAAGTAGCGCACATAGGCATAGGCCAGATTTTCCGGGATGGGCCAGCGGGCGGAGACATATTCCGGAAAGCGGGTGTGATAGCTCGTCGAAAAGGGCTTGCCCATGCGCAGGCACCAACTGCGTGCCGAAAGCCCCAGCGGGCCCTCCGTCGCGATATGCACGTAGGTCGGCTCTTCGCTGGCCAGCATCTGGCCAATCTGACCCGGGACCGTGAGTGCAAGACGGATTTCCGGATAGGTCGGGCAGGGGATGCTGGTGAACATCTGCGGCGTGATCAGAACAACCTCGATGCCCATTCGTTTCAGCTCGTCGACTGTCTGTTCGATGGAGCGAACCACGCCATTGATCTGCGGTTTCCAGGCGTCCGTTACAATCGTGATCTTTTTCATGCTGCCATGCCTGTTTCTCGAGTCACCTTCATTATGCCGTTGCTATGTGATGTGCGTATTACGGGCTGCACAACTGCCACTCAGGGCGGTGTTTCGGTTGACAATGGATTGGCCTTCCCAGCATGAATTTCAGTGAACTTTGACTTGAAGGAGTCGGCATGGCAGCCGTTCTGAAATCCCGCGCGGTTCCCGCAGACTGGTGGCGCGGCGCATCGATCTATCAGGTCTATCCACGCTCGTTCCAAGATACGACGGCAAGAGGGACAGGCGACCTCAAGGGCGTGACGCAAAGGCTCGGCCATATCGCCTTTCTTGGGGTCGATGCGATCTGGCTTTCGCCCTTCTTCCGCTCGCCCATGGCCGACATGGGGTATGACGTCTCGGATTACTGCGATGTCGATCCGCAATTCGGAACCCTTGCCGATTTCGACCAGATGCTCACGCAGGCCCATCGGCTCGGTCTGAAGGTGATCATCGATCAGGTGATTTCCCACACATCCGACCGGCATCCCTGGTTTGTCGAGAGTCGCTCAAGCCGCACGAACCCCAAGGCGGACTGGTATGTCTGGGCCGATCCCAAGCCGGACGGCACCCCGCCCAACAACTGGATGTCGATCTTCGGCGGGCCGGGCTGGGAATGGGACGGCGTGCGCAAGCAGTATTACATGCACAACTTCCTGACCTCGCAGCCGGATTTGAATTTCCATAATCCGGAGGTTCAGGACGCGTTGCTGGAAACTGTGAAGTTCTGGCTTGATCGGGGCGTCGATGGCTTCCGTCTCGACACGGTGAACTACTATTTCCACGACAGGCATCTGCGCAGCAATCCACCGCATTACCTGGATGACGGGCAGAACTCGGCGGACGCTCCGGACGTCAATCCTTACGGGATGCAGGAACACCTCTACGATAAGACGCGACCGGAGAACATTGCCTTCCTGAGGCGCTTCCGGGCGCTGCTCGACAGTTATCCGGGGCGGGTGACCGTCGGCGAGGTCGGGGATGGCGCGCGCTCGCTGAAGACAGTGGCGGATTACACGAGCGGCGGCGACAAGCTGCATATGTGCTACACATTCGACCTACTGGGTCCCGACTTCACGGCGCGGCATATCCGCAACTGCGTGGCGAGCTTCGAGCGCGAGGTCAAGGATGGCTGGGTTTGCTGGGCATTTTCCAACCATGACGTCATGAGACATGCGAGCCGCTTCGCCGCGACGGAGGCTGAAAGGCCCCATGTGGCAAAGCTCGCCATCACGCTGCTTTCCACGCTGCGCGGCTCCATCTGCCTCTATCAGGGTGAGGAGCTTGGCCTGCCGGAGGCAGAACTTGCCTTCGAGGACCTGCAGGACCCCTACGGCATCCGGTTCTGGCCGGCCTTCAAGGGGCGTGACGGATGCCGCACGCCTATGCCCTGGGAGGCGGAGCAGCCGTTCGCCGGTTTTACTGAAGCCGAGAAGCCGTGGCTGCCGGTGCCGGAACTGCATCGCGCGCTGGCTGTCGATTTGCAGGAGCGCGATCCGCAATCCGTTCTGTCGCATTATCGCCGGGCACTGGCCTTCCGCCGCAGCCGCAAGGAACTGACCCAGGGAGCCATCGAGTTCCTTGGCGAGAGTGACCACGTCCTTGCCTTCGTCCGCCGCAAGGGCGGTCGGGCGCTGTTGTTCGTCTACAACCTGACGCGGGAGAAGCAGGTTTTCGCGCTGCCGGCCAATATGATGCCACTGCCCGTGCCGAAGGCGCCGGGCTTTGCAGGCACGCTTGCCGACAATGTCGTGGAACTGGATCCGTTGAGTGCTTACTGCGCCGCCGTCTGACGCGGCGTCGGCTGTTCGGCTGGCTGGGCGAGGCCGTTGAAGACGGCGCCGAGCGTCTTGCGGTCGAAGGGCTTCATCAGGAAATCGTTGGCGCCGGCGCGACGGCCAGCCATCATCTTCCTGAGATCGGCCTCGACGATGCAGTAATAAATCCGGGTCCGTTCGTTGCCGGGGACGGTGCGGACGAACTGGATGAATTCCAGTGCGCCCTCCATGGCAGCCTCGACGATCATGATCTGCGGCAATGCCTTCATGCAGTGTGCTGTCGCGTCTGCTGCGTTGCGGGCCTCGGTGACCTCGAAATTCATGCCGGTCAGGATGCGCTTCGCGACTTTGCGAACGACGTCGGACTGATCTGCAATCAAGAGGTTCATGGGGCCATATCTCCGCAAAATACCGGGGCGGTGTCTTAATATGACCAGATGGTAGGCGATTAGCAGAAACAAACCGTTACGACGCGTGGTAAACGGTTTGTTACGGTCTTCTCAGCCTTCGAGTTCCGCCGTGAAGATGATCTCCTCACCGGTCGCTTCCGCCTTCAGCACCATCCCGCACTCTTCCGCGAGCAGGATCGTGTAGTAGGGCTGGATCGAGTGGGCGTCGATTGCTTCCTGCGCTTCGCCGGTGTGCAGTTCGGTGAACTTTGCCGGGATGCGCATCATGCGGCCCTTGGCGGTCAGCTTGAATTTAGCGTCGTATTCCGGGTTTTCCAGGACGATATCGACCTGACCGCCGCGCGGGATCGAGCCATAGGCGAGCAGGAAGAGGTTCATCAGCAGCTTGACGCGGTTCTTGGCGACAATCGCGCGCGGACCGGACCAGGTGACTTCCGTTTTCTTCTCGGCAGCGGCGAAATCCTTGGCGGCCTTTTCGGCCTCGCCAGTGTCAATCGAAGCGCCGACGGAGCCCGAGGCGCCAAAGGCGAGGCGGGCAAACTTCAGGCGCACGGAAGCGTTCAACGCGCTGGTGCGGATAAGATCCATGGCGTCGGCATCCGCGCCGCCTTCGTCCAGAAGCTCAAGGCCGTTGTTGATCGCACCGACGGGGGAAATCACGTCATGGCAGACGCGGCTGCAAAGAAGCGCGGCAAGATCCGGACCTGAAAGGGTGAGGTTGGGATTTTTCGCCATCGAACTCTCCTGATTTCCGCCGGGATTGAAGCTTAGGGAGGCAGCCAGGGGGAGGGCGCCCGCCCTGGGCGGAGTGATTCATCTCTTCGCCATAATGACACCACGTTTGGTAAACCGATTGTTAACATGATCGAGCCAAAATGGAACAGAGTATCGGCATACCTGCTTGTCGCGCACCGATCCGGTGCAGGAGGTGCGGCCGATCGATGAAATCATTTCCGGAGGACGGATGATCATGGTTCGACTTTTTAATGCCCAGGTTGTTCTGCGCGCGACGCTTTCCGTGCTGTTCCTTGCTGTCGCGACCGTCTTTCCGCTGAGGGAAGCCCGCGCGGATGCGAGCCAGTATACGGCTCAGGAAATTGTCGATACCGGTCACAAGTTCTTCGGTGAGACCTCCGGCGGCATTGCGAAGGTGATCGAACGAGCCTTCAGCCAGTATGGTCTGCCGAACGGCTACATCCTGGGACAAGAAGGTTCCGGCGCGTTCGTGGCCGGCCTGACCTATGGCGAGGGGCAGCTCTACACAAAGAACGCCGGCCAGCATCCCGCTTTCTGGCAGGGCCCGTCCCTCGGTTTCGACTGGGGCGGCCAGGGCAGCCGTGTCATGATGCTGGTGTATAACCTGCCGTCCACGGATGCGCTCTATCAGCGCTTCGGCGGGGTCAGCGGTTCGGCCTATGTCGTGGCTGGCGTCTCGATGACCGTTGTCGAGAACCAGAACATCGTTCTTGTGCCCATCCACACCGGCGTCGGCGCGCGGCTTGGTGTCAATGTCGGCTACCTGAAATTCACGTCGACCCCAACATGGAACCCCTTTTGACGCATGCTTGCTGACTGCAATTGCCACGCGTAGTATAAGAGTAGCCGGCCACATCCCCGGAAAAGCGATTTCACAGTGATTGAATACATTCTGCTCTTTTCGCTCGGGTTCCTGACGGCGGTTCTGGTCACCGTTCTCGTTGCGCCGGCTGTTCGGCGCCGCATCGTGCATTTCACCGAAAATCGCATTCGCGCGACCGTGCCACTCAGCGCTGCCGAACTGCGCGCCCAAGCCGACATGGTACGCGCCACCTATGCAGCCGAGAACGCGAAGCTCGGCGTTGCCGTCAAGCGTGAGCGCGAGAAGGGCCTGGCGCATGAACTGACGGTCGACAAGCTTCGCAGCGAATTGAAGGCGGCGGTCAGCGAGGCGGCGTCGCTTTCGGATCAGATTACCCATCTGCGCACGGAGCTGGAGGCTCGTGGCGCCGAGCTTGGCGAGCGCGACAGTGAGCTGGAACGTGCCCGCGCCGAAATCCAGGTGCGGGATGCGCTTCTGGCTGAGGCCGAACGGCGAGCGCAGGAGCTGGGTGTCGAGGCCGAACATCTCGGAGGCTTTGTCGATTACGGCAAGATCGACATTGCCGTGCGCGAGACAGAAATCGAGAACCTGAAATCGACGATCAACCAGCTCAAGGGCGAGCGCGACCAGTTGCGCAACGAACTCAAGGCGGCCGAGCAGCGGGCCCGCGACGCCGAGTTCAAGATGGAAGAAAGCCATGGCCGCGTCTCCAGCCTGAAGCAGCGGCTGGACGAGGAGGTGGCCCGCAATGCCGAGATGGACGAGTCACTCGACCGGCGCATGCGGGAGCTCGAAAAGCTGAAGGAAAAGCTTGCCGGTATCGCGCGGCCTGCGGCCCCCGATGTCGTTGCGCCGCCGCTGGAACCTGAGCAGATCGAACCGGAACAGCATGCCGAACCGGAGCCCGCATCCACGGACGTGCCTGAACCGGCCAAGGCCAAGGCGGAGCCGGAAGCCGTGGCCATGGATCAGGCGAAATTTGCCGAAAGCATTCGCAACGACGCGCGCGACATCGCCGATCACCTGGCCGGTCCCGCTGACGCGTCGCGTGATGGCGAGCTTCGAGAAGAGATCGCCTCGATTGCTGCGCGCATGGTGGCGCTGACGGCAACGCGCGAGGGTGAGGATTCACCGCTCATGGGTGTTCTGGAGGCTGCCAATTCCGATCCGTCCCGCGGGCGTATCAGCCTCGCCGCCCGCGCGGCCCGCGCGCTCGCCGGCAAGGACGCCTGATCCGGATTTAATCCGGCAGGAGGCTCATGCGATGGGCCATCTCATGCAACGATAGAGCCGCTGCGGTGGCCACATTGAGGCTGTCGAGGCCGGGCATCTGCGCGATACGGGCTGTATTGAGCCGCGTCATCAGGGCCGGGGGCAGACCTTCGCCTTCCGTGCCGAGAAGCAATGCCGTGCGGTTGGTAGCGGGAAGATCACGCAACGGCGTCTTGCCGGCCGGGGAGAGACCCCAGACCGTAAAGCCGGCCTGATCCAGCTTCATGAGGATTTCATCGATACTGCCGCCCCTGTGGAATGGCACGGTCAGAACCGAGCCGACCGAGACGCGGATGGCCTTGCGGTAGAGCGGGTCGCAGCTCGTTTCGTCGAGGATGACAAGGCTTGCGCCGAAGGCGGCGCTGTTGCGGAAGATCGCGCCGGCATTGTCATGGTTTGAGATTCCGGCAAGCACGGTGACCAGAGCCCGGTCCGGCAGATGCGCCAAGGCGTGGTCGAGCGGGCGCGGCTCCGGCTTGCGTCCGAGCGCCAGCACGCCGCGATGCAGGTGGAAGCCGGCGATAGCATCAATCACGGCGGCGGAGGCGGTGTAGACCGGGACGTCCGGCGGGAAACGGCTCAGCGTATCTTCTATTCCCGCGAGCCGGTTTTCCAGCACGAGGATTTTCTCGGCCCGGAAGCCATTCTCCTGCCCATGTGCTGCTGCGAGCATGTTGAGGACGACCGTGCCCTCGGCAATGAAGCGCCCGGTGCGGCCGACGAGATCGCGCTCGCGGATGTCGCGGAACTCGGCGACAGCCGGATCATCCGCGTCCTGAACCCGTATCGGCAGCGGACGCATCTCGCTCAAGGCGCGCTGACCGCGATCTCGGCGTCGATACGGCCACGGCGCAGGTTGAAGACGAGCATCTTGCGCTTGCCGTCCTTGTCCGTGCCGTCGAAGAGGATGCGGTCGCCGGAAAGCTGGGTCGCGTTGACCTTGAAGCCTTCGGGCAGCGCCGCCTTGACCATCGTCGAACCTTCGTTCGGCACGTCCTCGGTGATCGCGGGGCCGCGGGCAGCCTCGTTTGCGTGGTTCGCCTTATAGACAATGGCGATCAGGACAGCCATAAGGGCGACAACCATGACCCCGGCCGAGACGAGCTGCAGGCGGATCATCTTGCGGCGCACTTTCTCAAGCACCGGGTCAAGCGGCTTTTCGTCCTGTTGGTCGTGATCGTTGTTGCTCATGTCTGCTTCAGGCCCTTTTTCACGGGAATGTCATGACCGTCCTTAAACAAGCTTCGGCCAATAGGAAAGTCCTTGAAGTCGATGAGGCCGCTTCAGGTCGCCTCGATAGCTGGCTGAGCATCGCTCTGGACGGTGAGATTTCGCGCAGCCGTGCCAAGGCGCTGATCGAGGGCGGGGCGGTTTCGATCAACGGCAAGGTGATCACCGAGCCCAAGAAGAAGATCCATCCGGGCGACGAGGTCGTGATCGACATGCCCGACCCGGAAGACCCGGAGCCGCAGGGCGAGGACATTCCGCTCGATGTGCTTTATGAAGACGACGATCTGATCGTCATTTCCAAGCCTGCCGGCCTCGTCGTGCATCCGGGCGCTGGCAACTGGACGGGGACACTGGTCAATGCGCTGATCCATCATTGCGGGGCGAGCCTCTCCGGCATCGGCGGCGTGAAGCGGCCGGGCATCGTGCATCGTCTGGACAAGGAGACGAGCGGCGTCATGGTGGCGGCCAAGAATGACAATGCGCATCGGCATCTTTCGGCGCAGTTTGCCGACCACGGCCGTACCGGGCCGCTGGAGCGCGCCTATCTGGCGCTGGTCTGGGGCCGGCCGCGCAATCTCAGGGGGACGATCGATGCGCCGCTCGGCCGCGCCGGCGACCGCACGAAGCGGGCCGTCAAGCACGAATCGAGTGAGGACGCGCGCGAGGCAATCACGCATTACGAGGTGGTCGAGCGGTTTCTCGAGAAGCCGGACGCGACCGCGCAGGCCTGCCTTGTCGAATGCCGGCTGGAAACGGGGCGCACGCACCAGATTCGCGTGCACATGGCCCATCTCGGCCACCCGCTGATCGGCGATCCGGAATATGGCGCGGCGTTCAAGACGAAGGCGAACCGGTTGCCGGAGGCCGCACGCGCCGCGGTCAACGGCTTCCACCGGCAGGCGCTGCATGCGTATCTGCTGCAGTTCGAGCATCCTTCGACGGGCGAAACAATGCATTTCGAAGCGCCGATCCCCGACGACATGCAATTCGTCATCGAGGCATTGCAAGCGGCAGAATAAACGGGGAACCCAAGGATCGGTTGCGCGTTACGAAACTGTAATTCGCCGATCCTTGAAACTGTCTCATTCCAGACTTATTTGTTTTCACATCCGGAAGTGGGGCCTCGGGAGAAGGACTGCTTGCCGAGACGGCTTGCCTGAGGGAAGCCGAACCTTAAAAAGAGAGGGGTGCTTTATGGCCCGTACATCATTGCCGTCTATTGCCGCCGGTGAAGGCGGTCTCAATCGTTACCTGGACGAAGTCCGCAAGTTTCCCATGCTTGAGCCGCAGCAGGAATATATGCTCGCCAAGCGCTATCAGGAACATGACGACCGCAAGGCCGCCCACCAGCTCGTGACAAGCCATCTGCGCCTCGTGGCGAAGATTGCCATGGGTTATCGCGGCTATGGCCTGCCGATCGGTGAAGTCATTTCCGAGGGCAATGTCGGCCTCATGCAGGCCGTCAAGAAGTTCGATCCCGAAAAGGGCTTCCGCCTGGCCACCTACGCCATGTGGTGGATCAAGGCTTCGATCCAGGAGTATATCCTGCGTTCGTGGTCGCTCGTGAAGATGGGTACCACCGCCAATCAGAAGCGTCTGTTCTTCAACCTGCGCCGCCTCAAGGGCCGGCTGCAGGCGATCGAAGAGGGCGACCTGAAGCCGGAGCAGGTGACGGAAATCGCCACCAAGCTTGGCGTGCCGGAAGAAGACGTCATCTCGATGAACCGCCGTCTGTCGGGCGACGCTTCGCTCAACGCGCCGATCAAGTCGGCCGATGGCGATTCCGGCCAGTGGCAGGATTGGCTCGCCGATGATCACGACAGCCAGGAAGCGGTCCTGATCGAGCAGGACGAACTGGATGCACGCAAGTCGATGCTGTCGCGTGCGCTGAAGGTCCTCAACGAACGCGAACGCCGCATTTTCGAAGCGCGTCGACTGACGGAAGATCCGGTCACTCTGGAAGAGCTTTCCGCCGAGTTCGACGTGTCGCGCGAGCGTGTGCGCCAGATCGAGGTTCGAGCCTTCGAGAAGGTTCAGGAAGCCGTACGCAAGATAGCGCTGGAGCAGGCCTCCGCGCTTCGTGTTGTCGAGGCCTGACAGGCTTAAGCCGTATAGTTCTCGGCTCTGAAATGAAAAAGACCGGCGGGAAGAACTTCCCGCCGGTCTTTTGTTTGTCAGTTTGCGTTGATTACTGCGCAGGCGGTGTGGGGGGTGCCGGCGCCGGTTGATCGCCGCTGGCCTGCCAGCTCGAGATGACCTCATCGAACACCTTCTGTCCGTCCGGTCCCTTCTGAAGTGTCAGCAGGGCGCGGCGGCCATTGGAATAGGTGACCGGGATATCCATCCAGTCGCGCGACTTCAAAAGGTTGAGGTTGGTCTTGACCGCATCCGCAAAAGAGTTGAGCGCGATCATGTGGAAATAGTCGGTGATCTTGGCAGGAACGGCGACCAGAGGATCACCCTGTTCCTGCTCCTTGTCCTTCATCGAAATGCGCAGCACGCTCTCGATGCCGCGGCCTTCGAATTCCTTCGGCAGCGAGAAGGTCAGCTCGATAATGTGGCTGGCCGGCAGCGTCGGGTCGTTGTTCTTGCGCAGCGTGAAGATCGCCGACATCTTGCGACCGGGGACGGAAATGTCGCCCTGGATCATCTTGCCCTTGTGCCCGTCCTGATCATCGGTCTTGACCGACCAGGCCACGGTGCCTTCGAGCGCTGTCGGTGAGGCCTGACCCAGACGTTCCTCATAGAGGAATATCTTGACCGGCGCGGCGGCCTGCTGGGCGCCTGCCGTATCCGTCGGGGCGGTTGCAGCCGGCGTCGTAGCCGGTTGCGTGGGCGTCGGCGTGGTCACAGGCGCCGCGGGCGGCTTCTCGTTCTGGTTGGCAACCGACTTGCCCTCGGCTTGTCCGGCGCTTGCAACCTGTTCACCGGATGTGCCGCTGTCGACCTCCGAGCCATCCGCCATCAGGCGTTGGGTGAATTTCTGCGGGCCTGTGACAACAGGCGTCGCGGGCGCGGTCGACGCAGCGTTCCCGGCTGGCTTTGTCTCCGCTGCCGGGGTCTGCGGGGTGGAGGAGGCCGGCTGCGATTTGCTGGCGGTCTGGCTGCTTGTCGAGGAGGAACCGTTGACAAGGCCCAGGATGGAATCGCTGAAACGCCAGCCTGCGTAACCGGTGCCGGCGAGAACGATAACCGCTGCCACAATCCCGGCAATCAGCTTGCCGCGACCTTCTCGATCTTCGTGCGGCTGGGTTTCCGCGGCTGCCTCACGCGGCGGCTCCTGCTGGCCGATCGACATGCCGTCGCGGCCCCGCGGCGGTTTGGCGATTACGCTCTCATCGCCTGTCCGGGAGCCTGAACGTTCTCCGACAAAAGCCTCGAAACTGTCCCAGCTCGCGTCACGCGCGGACGAGCCCGGCGTGGCGGTCGGCGTTGGTGCAGACTCTATATCGTCCCACCACGACTTCGGCTCGCTTGCCGGCTTCGACCTTTCCGCGACAAAAGGATCGTCACGTCGGGCGGCAGGTTCCGGCGTCGTGCTCGGCGCGAAGATTTCGGCCGGTTCATGGAACGGATTGTCGGTGACGACCGGCGTCCAGGGTTCCGCTGCAGGTTCCGCCGGGCGTGTGGTTGGAGAACGCTCGAAATCATACCCTTTTTCGGAGTCGAATGCCGTGTCGCGGCGAAGCGGGTCTGCCGGATGCTTGTCAAAGGGATCCCATGACCGTTCCGTCGATCGCGAAATCTCGCGCTGGCCCAACGGCTCGTCGAAACGGTCGCGTTGCCACGACGTATCCGGCTCCTCCGCCGTGGCGGGCGGCATGGTGTCGTCTTCGGCTTGCGCGGAATCTAGTTCCGGCTCTTCCTGGACGTCCTCCTTGGGAGACTGCGACGCGGGCTCGGGCTGCGGCTCGATAACCGGCTCCGGCTTTGGTTCCGCCCGTTCAACAACAACTGGTGCTGGCTCCCGCATCAGGAAAGGCGGCGGCGCAGGCGCTACGGATTCAGGCACGACGTGGCGCGGCGCAGGTTGCGGCTCCGGTTCCGGTTCGGGCTTCGGCTCTGGCTCCGGTTCGGGCGGTTGAGATGCGGGTTCTTCGATGTGTTCGACAACAGGGGCGGGCACGGGTGCAGGCGGCTCGGCCGGAGGCGCGCCGGAAAACTCGCTCTCGATGGCGGCGATCGCTTCGTCCAGCTTATCGAGCTGGCGCGCAATCACGTCGTCCGCCGGGCGGGGCTTCATGTTGTCGAGTTGGCGCTGAACTGCCGTGCGGGCCCTGTCATAGACCCGAATACGCATTTCCGGCGTATTGTCCGACAGTCCATCAACCGCTCTGCGGATGACCGCAATGAAATCTGCCATATAAGGTTTCTCGCCTTTCTATCAGCAAGCTGCCTGCTTAACGCTTTTCAGCGCAGGTTCCAATCCTCATGCGCCAGTCGCCGTGTCCCGCCGCCAGTGCTGGCATGTCTCAGGCAGCCATTGCGGCTGCCATTGTTTCCCGGTCTCAATCCTCGAAGGGATCGGTCACCAGGATCGTGTCGTCGCGTTCCGGGCTGGTCGACAGAAGCGCCACCGGCGCGCCGATCAGTTCCTCGACCTGGCGCACATACTTGATTGCCTGCGCCGGCAGGTCCGCCCACTTGCGTGCGCCGACGGTGGAATCCTTCCAGCCTTCGAGCGTGATGTAGATCGGCTCGACGCGGGCCTGATCGCCCTGGCTTGCAGGCAGGTGATCCAGTTCCTTGCCGTCGAGCTTGTAGCCGACGCAGATCTTGATTTCGTCCAGACCGTCGAGGACGTCGAGCTTGGTGAGTGCGATGCCCGAAATTCCGTTTGTAGCGACCGACTGGCGCACGAGCGCTGCATCGAACCAGCCGCAGCGGCGCTTGCGGCCCGTCACGGTGCCGAATTCATGGCCACGCTCGCCGAGGAACTGGCCGATCTCGTCGGTGAGTTCGGTCGGGAAGGGGCCTTCGCCGACGCGGGTCGTGTAGGCCTTGGTGATGCCGAGGATGTAGCCGAGTGCGCCCGGACCCATGCCGGAACCGGCAGCGGCTTGCCCTGCCACCGTGTTGGACGAGGTCACGAAGGGATAGGTGCCGTGGTCGATGTCGAGCAGCGAACCCTGAGCCCCTTCAAACAGGATGCGCGCGCCGCGACGGCGCTCCTTGTCGAGATAGCTCCAGACCGTGTCCATGAAGGGCAGAACGCGGTCGGCGATGTCCGTCAGCTCCTTCATGATCGTTTCATGCGCGACTTCAGGCACGCCCAAGCCGCGACGCAGCGCATTGTGGTGTGTCAGAATGCGATCGACCTTGCCGGAGAGCGATTCCGTATTGGCCAGATCCATGACGCGGATCGCGCGGCGACCGACCTTGTCTTCATAGGCCGGGCCAATACCGCGACGCGTCGTGCCGATCTTCGTGCCGGAATTGGAGGCGGCGTCTTCGCGCATGCCGTCCAGCTCGCGGTGGAGCGAAAGAATAAGCGTGGCGTTGTCGGCGATCTTGAGGTTCTCTGTGGTGACCTTGACGCCCTGAGCCTCGAGGCGGCCGATTTCCGCGATCAGCGCATGCGGGTCGACGACGACGCCGTTGCCGATGACGGCCATCTTGCCCGGACGCGCGACGCCGGAGGGGAGAAGGGAGAGCTTGTAGCTCACGCCATCAATGACGAGGGTGTGGCCGGCATTGTGCCCGCCCTGATAGCGTACGACCACATCGGCGCGCTCGGAAAGCCAGTCGACAATCTTGCCCTTGCCTTCATCGCCCCATTGCGACCCTACGACCACCACATTCGTCATCTTCACTCAATCCTATACTCACACGCGAAGCGGAGCCCGCGTCTTGCCAAACCCGCGCATCTATACTGTGTCAATCTCTTAAAATCGACCCCGAAATGATCAATCCATCAAGGCTTTTTGCGTGACAATGCGGCAAAGGCGCGGCTAAAACGCACATCTTCGGTAATCATTCGCCGACATACACAATCAAAGCATGGAATCATGACCTATCTGAAGCCTGCTAGCGGCATGGCCTATCTCTTTCTGCTGACGACCGCGCTGATCTGGGGCGGCAACGCCGTGGCGGGCAAAATGGCGGTTGGACATGCAAGCCCGTTCATGCTGACGCTCCTGCGCTGGATCATCGCGCTTGCGCTGATCCTTGCCATTTCCGTGCCGCAGATCCGCAAGGATTGGCCGGTCATCCGCAAACATGCGCTGTATCTGTTCCTGATGGGCGCAACGGGTTTCACCGGCTTCAATGTCTTTCTCTACAGCGCGCTCCATTACACGAGCGCAATCAATGCGGTGATCGAACAGGCCGGCATGCCGTTCATCATCTTCGTCGCCAATTTCTTCATCTTCCGGATGCGCGCGACGGGCGGCCAGGTGGTCGGGTTCATGCTGACGCTCGCCGGCATTGCACTGACCGCTGCCAATGGCAATCTTGCGACGCTACTGGGGCTCGAACTCAATTTCGGCGATCTGCTCATGCTCTTTGCCGTGCTCATCTATGCGGCCTACACGGTTGGCCTGCGCTTCAAGCCGGACCTTCACTGGAAGAGCATGATGGCGGCCACTGCAGCGGGGGCGATGGTGGCGGCACTGCCTCTCGCCTTCTATGAGTGGCTGAGCGGGGCGGCACAGTTTCCCGACGCCTATGGCTGGGGCGTCGTTGCCTTCATCGCCATCTTCCCCTCGCTCGTCGCGCAGATACTCTTCGTGCGCGGCGTCGAGATCATCGGCTCGAACCGGGCAGGGCTCTTCATCAATCTCGTGCCGATCTTCGGCATGCTCCTGTCGATTGGCCTGATCGGTGAGCCGCTGCACCCTTATCACATCGTTTCGCTGGTGCTGGTCCTTGGCGGCATCGTTATTGCCGAGCGGAACCGGCCGGTCGCGGGCGTTTAGCCCTCCCGTTCCACAAACAAAAACCGCCGCAGCACCCTGGCGCTGCGGCGGTTTTGTCTTGTCAACGACGGGAACGGTCAGTGACGATATTGCTGGATGCGCGTTGTGCGCAGGCCGGCCAGACCATGATCATTGATCGAGGACTGCCACGACAGGAATTCTTCGACGGTCAGCGTATAGCGTTCGCAAGCTTCTTCCAGGCTCAGCAGGCCGCCGCGAACGGCAGCGACGACTTCCGCCTTGCGGCGGATGACCCAGCGCCGCGTATTGGCGGGCGGCAGGTCGGCAATCGTCAATGGGCTGCCATCGGGGCCGATGACATATTTCACCCGGGGTCGTATCAATTCGGTCATGGGACTCTCTACAAACACTACAAGACCAGATATCGCGACTTTAACGTCGGACTTTTAAAAATTGCCTAACCCCTTTGAAAGGCTTTGTTCAATTTTGGGTCAGGCCTTTGCCGGACGCGTATCTCGGCCGTAAGATAATCCGCAGATTGTTAAAAAAGACATGATGCAGAAACCCTTAAACGCGCAATCTCGCCTTTTTTCTTGGCAGCGACGGAACGCTTTCTATATAAAGCCGGGAAAGACGCCTGATGTGGCGCAAAACTCTAATTGGACAGATGAAAACCGTGAACAGCCTTGGTTTCGACAAGCGCCCGGAAGATACCCGCGTCGTCGTTGCGATGTCGGGCGGGGTCGATTCATCCGTTGTGGCCGGCATTCTCAAGCGCGAAGGCTATGATGTCTTCGGCATTACCTTGCAGCTCTACGATCATGGTGCGGCCGTGCATCGTGCCGGTTCCTGTTGTGCAGGCCAGGATATCGAGGATGCCCGCCGTGTTTGCGAGCGTTTAGGAATTGCCCACTACGTGCTTGATTACGAAGCACGTTTTCGCGAGACGGTCATCAATCCTTTTGCCGAGAGCTATGTCGCCGGCGAGACCCCGATCCCCTGCGTTGCCTGCAACCAGACCGTCAAGTTCGCCGATCTTCTGAAGACTGCGAAGGAACTGGGCGCCGATGCCCTGGCGACAGGACATTACATCCGCTCGGACGCGAACCCGCAGCCGGGTGCGCCGCATCGCCGCGCGCTTTACCGACCGATCGACGCCGAGCGCGACCAGAGCTATTTCCTCTTCGCGACCACGCAGGAGCAGATCGACTATCTGCGCTTTCCGCTCGGTGGCATGACCAAGGCCGAGACGCGGGCGCTTGCAGCAGACATGGGTCTCATCGTCGCCGACAAGGCAGACAGCCAGGACATCTGCTTCGTGCCGCAGGGCAAATATTCCGACATTATCGCCAAGCTGAAGCCGGATGCGGCTCTGTCGGGCGAGATCGTGCATCTCGACGGCCGCGTGCTCGGCAAGCATGACGGCATCGTCAATTACACGATTGGCCAGCGCAAGGGTCTGGGCGTCGCCACCGGCGAGCCGCTTTATGTCGTGTATCTCGACGCCCGCTCGCGCCGCGTTATCGTGGGCCCGAAGGAAGCGCTGGAGACGCATCGCATCTATCTGCGCGACGTCAACTGGCTGGGGGACGGACCGCTCGAAGAGGCGGCCAAGGGCGGCTTTGCCTGCTTTGCCAAGGTGCGCTCCACGCGCCCGCCGCGTCCGGCGATGCTGGTCGCAGACGAAAACGGTATCCGGGTTGATCTGGAGGATGGCGAGGATGGGATTGCGCCCGGGCAGGCCTGCGCTCTCTATTCCGCGCCGGGCGCCGACGCCCGCGTCTATGGCGGCGGCTTCATCGCGCGCTCGGAACGGGCAGAGGCCGCTGAAGCGCGCCTCAAGGCGCTTCTCTCGGCCGCTGCGGCCTGATTTTCCGGCGAAAAAACAAAGCCATTTCATGGATTTGTGGTTAGGGCGGGAGATGTATTTCACATCCCCGAATTTTTCCGGCATTCACGCTTGACACAAAAGCCCCGCCCGCCCTATAAGCCCGACACCTGAAGGCCAGACAGCGCTTCTCACCCGGAAGCGCTTTTTTAAATGGCCTTTCCAGCCAAGGCTGGCGGAGTAGCTCAGTAGGTTAGAGCAGAGGAATCATAATCCTTGTGTCGGGGGTTCGAATCCCTCCTCCGCTACCATTTTATCCCCCCCTCTGCCCAAAAAAGTTTTGTTCTGGGAGAATGCTTTATGTAGCGGGCCGCGCCTTTTTGAATTTTTGACACTCGGTTTTAGAACATACGATCATTGATGTTGCCGGAATTTGCGCATTGAAAGACCCCTGATGCCTCTTCCAGAAGTCTGGTGAAAGAGTAGAGTTTCTCGCATTCTGAAACACAAGGCTTTGGGGGAGAAAATTCGTGCCGCTCGTCATCGCATTCCTGATAGCATTCTTTTATTCGGTCGACGCATCCCAGGCTGAAAGCGTCAGTGCATCTGCCGTTAAGGCCACAGCCGATGCGATGCAAATTTCCTACTCTCGGATTTATTCCGAAGCCCGCTGTGACCCAAAGCAAATCGCGGATGTTTGGTATCTTAGGTGTTATCCTTCGAACAGTGACATCCCCGGAGGAGTTTGGGCTCTAATTAGTGGTCCGGTGCTGATCCCTTTGAACGGTAAGGCGATGCAGCACGCGCAAACGTTGGGGCTGGTAAAAGACGGGCGTCTCAACTCTACCCCCGTCAAAAAGTGGGCCGAAGTCTTTCCTGATACAGTGGCTGACATCGGGAGTATCCTTAAGGCTTTTGAGATAGAGAAAATGCCCCGTTAACCCGAGATAATCACCTCCCTAACCTTCTTACCAGCCCCGCCGCTGACCGAATAAGTGCAGTCGACCTCCTCGACCGAGAACGCGCGGAACATCTCGAAGACACCTGGAGCCGCGTTCAAAGATAGAATGAAGCGTCCTCGAAGCCCCTTCAAAACCTCTGCCATATGCTCGAAGTCGCCTCGGCCGAAGACATCGGCACCATAGTCGCGCTCATTCCCCCAGTATGGCGGGTCAAGATAAAAGAGCATCCCCTCCCGGTCATAACGCTCGATGAATGTCGCCCAGGGCAGGTTCTCGATCACAACGCCGGCGAGGCGCTCGTGCACGTCTTCCAAAAGCGGGCCAAGCTTTGAGACATTGAACCGGGAGCCGGTAGTTCTTGTTACGCCAAATGTCTGGCCCTCAACCTTGCCACCAAATGCTGTGCGTTGGAGATAGAGGAAGCGCGCCGCGCGCTCCAAATCGGTCAAAGTCGATGGATCGCAGCGCTGCAGTCGCTCGAATTCGCGCCGAGACGTAATCTGGAATCGCAGCGTGTCCATGAACTGCGGATAGTGCCTCTGCAGGATCCTGAAGAGGTTGGCGACCTCCCCGTTGATGTCGTTGATGACCTCCAGCTTAGGCTGGAATGGCCGACGCAGAAAGACACCACCCATACCAACAAATGGTTCCGCATAACCATCATGCGGAATGGAGCGCAGGCGCTCTATGATCTTCTTCGAAAGGATGCGTTTGCCGCCGATATACGCGGCCGGCGGATTCGCGGGGATAACGTCGCGGAGGGCTGTATCAGCCATTGTGCAATAACCTTGACTCGCTCACAAGCCGCGCAGCCCTCTGGGCTACGGGTGGTGAAGTTAAGTCTTCTTACTTCCAGGCGGGTTCTGTCGCCAAACTTGACCCCGCCTCCGGCTTTGGCCGGCACCCGGCACCTTTTACATCCGTGCTTCCCTCATACGCCCTTATCGGCATCTCGGCGGCCGACATGCTAGCCACCAAAATACCGCATGCGCTCAAATACCTTCTGCGCCACGATCGTGCTGCCGGCGGTGGTCAGATGAACTGTGTCGACCCTTAGCGATCGCGGCGTATAGCCTGCCGCGATATCCGCATTGTCCTCGGCGGAGCCATTGCCCGACTCCCGGAGGGTGCTATAGACATCGACGAACTGATGACCGTAGAGACTTGCTAGGTCTCGGTTCATCTGCTGCAGGACCGCGACGCGCGCCGCATCTACCGAGGAACTGATCAGAGCGCTCAGCACCAGAAAGCGCCGATGGCCCATATAGGCGATCATGGCCGCAATGTCGGATTTTGTGGCCTCGGCATCCGCCGCGGTGATGACACCGTTGGTCCCGACCCATATCCATGCGGAATGATTTTTGTAGATAGCAGGATCGTCGAGGGTGAAGATGCTGTTGGCCGGGCAGGCAACCGCCGCGCCGGCCGTATCGCGCGTGAAGGTCCAGTTACCGCTGGCGTCGGTGCTCAGGATGCCATGCACCCCGGCAAGCGTTCCGGCCGCCGTCCCGGTGAACGAGGCGCCGGATGTCAAGATATTGTTGTTCTTCGCCGCGACTGCTACCGCATACTCAGATGCAAGGGGCGGCAGGCTCAAGACCACATTATCGATCTTGAACATGGCGCTGGTGCCGCCGACCTGAAGGAACGAAAGCACATCCATAGTCGCCGGACTTCCGCCAGCAGACCCGGAATAAAGAGTTGCCTTATAGTGCCCGGTGCCAGGAATATTGTAACCGTTGATCCCTGCGCCGTTGTTCGATGCCCACACCCCGGCATTCAAGCCACCGACGCGAACACTCATGCCAGCGGGAACCTCGATATCAAATTCGACCGTGAACATGCGGCCGTTTTCGATAGACCTACCCAAGTTGACCGAGCCGCCGGAAGGCGAGCCAGTTGGAGTGATTTCCAACTTTCCGTTGTTCCTGAGGACGGGTCCGTACCATCCTGAGGCATTAGCCTCGAAGTTCCAGCTCCAGACGGTGTCTGCCCGTGCCGGGATATTATTGCCCGCCACAGCAACCGTCAGCGGCCGGCCGCCCTGGCGTGCTGCGATCGAGTATGACCCTTGCCCACCGAGCCCTTTGTTGACCACAGTTCGCGCCGGAGAAAACAGCGCACCGGCAATGGCCGG
Organism: Hyphomicrobiales bacterium; assembly: GCA_900466575.1. Taxonomy (GTDB): domain Bacteria; phylum Pseudomonadota; class Alphaproteobacteria; order Rhizobiales; family Rhizobiaceae; genus Ensifer_A. Next base: position 85,931 of record UBMP01000011.1, read on the forward strand.
ATATCCCTGCGCAGTCAGGCTATCACCCCACGCGACCAGCGGTTTAACGCCCCAAGCGCCGGCTGTCAGGGCATCAGGAAACGGCTTGACCACACTCACCCTTGAGAGCGGCAGCACCATGGGGAGTGATCGCCTCGCCAGCATCATTCGCCATCCGTGACCTTGACGCTCTTGCCATTGGTATTGCCGGTTACGGAGACCTGCATATACTTGACCTGCGCCAGTCTGACCCAAGGGCTCATCGATGCGTCAACCGACTCGATCAGCGCCCAGGGCAGCGTTGTCGCCTGCCGGCCGTAGAATGACACGACGGCCTGACTTCCTTCCTCCCGCGTGATTTGAAAGACCGGATCGACAGCCGGTGAAAACACGGTGCCTACATCACTCACGGTCGTCGCGTTGTAGCGCTCTGCCATCTCAGCTTCCTTTCTGTTTGGCGATCTGGACGGTCATGCTCCAACCGCCGCTATCGTCGAAGGTGAATTCGTGCTCGATCGACGGAGCAGTGAGGTCAAACCCGCTCCAGGAATCGAAGTCGTTGAGGATCACGGGTGCGCCGGCCATGGCATCGACGCGGCCTTCCAATGTGGCGCTGCCGGTCACCGACATGCGGGCCATTTCCATCGCCTGCGCCTTGGCACTAGCGCCAGCTTGTCCTTGAGATGCCGCCTGGTGCAGCGAAAAGGCCGTCGCCGCCGACCCTATTCCAGCCGCTTTCGCCAGCTTCTGAATGCCGAGATCAGGGTCAAACCAACTGGCCTCAACATCCTTGAACTTCGACTTACCGTCCGCCTCGATGTCGCATTGCTCCACCTCGTCGGAAGAGATCACGATCGGGGGCATGCTCGTACCGCTGGCGGTTTCTCCGCTACCCTTTGAGCGGACAAGCCACTCCCCATTGGCCAGTTTCAGAGCGCCACCCAACTCATCGGCCAGAGCCTGAGCGAAGCCCACACGACCCTGCTGCCAGCGAAGTCTGTAAGGCACTTTCACGTCTGCGATGGAGGGGTGCACCTTTGCGCTCTTGCCCGCAGCGCCAGCCAGTTTTTCGAAAATCTCGCCGGCGGTCATCTCGTCGAAGTGCTCGCTATCTGCCTCCTTGTCGGCATCGACAAAATCCGCTGACCGCGCCGATATCGTCAAAATCCAACCGTTGCCTGTGCTGAAACCAATGCGCGGCTTCTGCGAGGAGAAGAGCCCAGCGTCGCGCAGTGCGCCCAGCTCCCAGCCGAAGAAGACGCGATACTTAGTGCCCTCCGGCGGTGGCGGTGGCAGAGGTTTGGAGACAGCGAATTCCATCTCGATCTCATCCGCGTCGCCACCTTCGTTGTCGGTAATGACGATGCGGGTGAGCGCGCTACCCCAACCTGGGACGAGGTCACTTCCTGACGATCCAAACACCTGGACGATGGGTTTTTTCATGCCATCACTCCCAAGCCAACGTCGTCTTGCCGGTGTCGGCCGGCGTAAAGTCTTCGGGAATTCTGATCTTGGTTCCGGCAGCGACCGCAAGCCCTTCCAGCGCCTTGGCCAACTCGGGATTAGCCGCAAGGATCGCTTCAACGCTCCCGCGCTGCTCTGTCTGCATCGTCTTCCTGGCAATCCTGTCGAGCCGCTCGCCGCCGAAGTTCACCGTGTAGATCATCTTAGTAGCTCCGACAGCGAGAGGATCGAGGAAGCGCTCCGGAACATGTCTGTGACCGGGAAAATGATGAGGCCCACGGAAACCTGCACCTTGCGGCCGATGCCATCGAAGGGGTGCAAGCGCTCCTCGTCGACATCCAGCGTCTCGATGCCGCAATAGCCCGTCGCTTCGCCGAGGTAATTGCCGCGCAGCCGGATCAACGGGACGATCGCCTGGGAGCGATGAATGGCCTTGATGATGGCATACGCATCCAGGCCGCCGACGACGTGCGGATAGGTTTCCGCCTCGATGGTCAGATGCTCCGCATCCGCGCCGGTCTTCTGGTAGAAAAGGCCTGCTGCAACGGGGTGCGCTGGAAATCGAACAGACGATGAATAGCTGAGCCGTTGCGGGGACAAGCCGATTGTAGTCAACATCGCCCCACCGATCGAGATGAGCGCTCCATTCGGGATCAAGGCGCTCATGTCAGCCTCAGCCCGGTATCATGAAGGGAATTTCCCATGGCTCTGCGGATGGCCCGGTCGCTCTCGCGGGCCGCCAGCCTCGCGGCCTGGCGTGGATTGTTCGATCGAATGTTCTGGGCGAGGTTGACGCCGGTGTTGTTGACGATCGAGGAGTGCTTCTCGCCAGCGGGTGCCGCCGGCGCTGCGGGCGTCGCGACGTTCGGCACGATCGTCGGCGAGGCAGTGAAATTCAAGATCGCCTTGATGGCCGACACCGCGTCACCCACAATCTTGACCGCCTTCTGCGTCTCAGCCGCGAGGTTCTTGTTGTAACCGGCCATAGCCTTGTCGGCTTCGGGCCCGAGATCGCCGCCCAGCTTGTCACCGATCGGCTTTTCGTTCGGCACCGGCACCTTGCCCGTAGATTTGCCGAGGTCGAACTTGTCCGGCTGGAAGTATTTGATCTTGTCCAGCTCGTTCTTCAGATACTGGATTTCCTGCTCCAGGTTCTGCCTTTGCGAACCGAGCGCATCGATGTCGGAAAATTTGGGCTTTGGCAGCTTCCGGAGCTGCTTTTCGCGCTCCTTGATCTCCTGCCGATAGGCGGCAGGATCGGCGTTTCTATAGTAGGTTTCCTCGGCGTAGGCCCGCTCTGAGCGGTCGTAGTCCGGGTTGATGGTTCGGACGAACCGCTCTTTGATCGGGCCGGTGATTGCGTCCCACCAGCCGCCGGCGCGTGCTCCCGACGCTTCCAAAGCGGCACCGCGCCGATCGGCGCGCTCCTTCGGCAGATTATGCAGGAAACGAGAGTCAGCATCGACAGTGCCCGCGCTGTTGTTGAGGATCTCGTTCAGCCACTGGTCATAAAGCGCCTTGTTTTCCATGAGTGGCTTGAGCGCGAGGTAGGCCTGCTGATCGCCGAAAAGCTCATTGACCTTGAACTCGTTTCCACCCGTCAGGCGCATGACTTCTTGCATGACGGCCATGGGGTAGGATTTTCCGTCCTTCATGGCCTTTGCCTTGACCTTTTCGAGGTCAACATCCTTGTCGGCAAAGTTCTTCACCGTGTCCTTCGAAGACAGCTTGGCCATCCAGTTTCGGAGGTTATTGGCGGCTTCGTCCGGCGATCCGGCGCTGAAGCGGGCGATCTGCGACATGGTCACCAGCTCGGCCCAGCCCTGAAGCCCCGTCCTGCCGGCACCCTGCATATAGGCACCCAGCTCGGGGAAGTTCTTGGCCATGTCCTTCACTTCGAAACTGCCGAGCTTGGCGCCCTTGGCCATCATATCGAGGGCGGCCGGCACGTCGGAATCGTTCAGCTTCAGGTTCTGCTTGCCGGCGATCATAGCGCCCGCCATCGTGTCGCCTGTGGCATCTTCTGCCTTCGCGGCCTTCAGTGTTGGGTCGAGGATGGCCTCCTGGCTATCGAGCCCGATGCCTGCAGCGGCGTATGCCTTTCGGGCGCTGTTTACCTCGGTCTGCGACTGACCATGCCGGATGGCCAGCTTCTCGTTCGATTCCGTGATGGACTTGATAGCTTCCGGCGTCCGCATCTCGGCCGTCACTGCAACTGAAGCCACGTCGCGGTTCAGTTCCCGATACTTGTTCGACAGCTGTTCCAGACCGCGAACAATATTGTCGACTGAAGCAAAGGCCAGCAACGCACCAAACGCGCCCGTGGCGGCGGTGCCTAGAGCGCCCATCACCCCGCCAAGCTCGCGGGTGGGGCTCACCATCTGTTCCATCGGGCGCGCCTTGATCCGTTCAAACTGGCCAAGCTTCTGGCGCATGCCATCGAGGTCTTTGGCCGTGGCGCGCGCGGCCTTGCCAAGCGAACGCAGCTCCTTTTCGACGCTGTCCGTCTTCACCTTGCCGAGCTTGCGTGCCTCTGTCTCCAGCTCGCTGACTGCACGTTTGCCCGCACGGGCCGCACCCGAAACCTCCTTCAGGTCTCGGCCGAGCTTGTCGCCGGCGTTGTTCTTTCCGAGTTTCTTCGCAACGGCATCGATCTCCTTCAGATCCTTCTCGGCCGTCTTGGCGTCGCGGGACTGATAGAGCAGCTTGAGCCGCATTGAGACGTCGAGATTGTTCATCCTGGAGGCGCTCCTCGGCCCCACGTTTCAAGCCAGATGGCCTGCGCTTCGCGGTAGTTCAAAAGCAGCTCGTCCCACCACATGGCCTTCACCTCGGAAAACGGCGTATGGAGGAAGTGGGAGACACGGGCTGCATAGTGACGCCAGTTCTTCAGCTCGCAGGCATATCGAACGCCCGCCGGATCGCGGGGGGCAAAAAATCGAGCGCCGCGTCGGTGACTTTTTCACCGTCCTCGGCCATGAGCCCGCGCAGGACGGCGGCCGGATAGCCGGTCATGGCCGCGTAGACGTCGAAGCTGGAAAAGCCATTTGGGTGTTCCTTCAGGAACTGATCAACCCTTCCGGCGGTCATGCGGCGCACCGGAATATCCTCGACAACTTTGCCGTCCAGACGGAAGGGGAAATCCAGGGGAACGCGCTTCACCGTTGCTTCGACAAAGTCGAGCTGCGCGATTTCCTTCACAGGCTCCGGCGCAGGTTTCGGCGCGGCCGGACCTTCAGACTCGGCTTCGCTCTCGGCACTGTTCTCCAGCTCTCCCCACAATTCGGGCGGCGGCAGCGGGATTTCCTCGACCTTTGCCGGGCCGCCTATGTCCTTCGACATCGGGACGCGGACTTCGGCAGTCAATGTGCTGTTGTGATCGGTCATATCCTCACCTCGTATAAGGAAAGGCGGGCCGTTGCGGCCCGCCAATTGTCATGGCGCGGCCGGTCAGGCGGCGATGATACTGTTGAATTCGGCCGTGTAGTTCACACCGTCGATGATCAGCTCGTTGTTCTGGATATCGAACTTGTGGACGGTCTCGCCGTTCATGATGTCGTGGTAAAGCACGATCGTCGACATGCGCAGCTTTGTGGGACCAGAGGGTTTCATGCCTTTCATGCCGCCCTGGTCGTAATCGTTGATCAACCCCTTCAGGAAGACCACGCGTCCGGTCAGCGCCGGCTTCGTCGTCGTGTTCACCGTGCCGTCCGAGGCGGCGGGGAATACATTGAGCAGGCTCTCGTAATAGGTGATTGTCGTCCAGTCGCCGGGCTCTCGACCAAAGCGCGTCTTCAGATCCTTATGGACGCCATTGACGTCAAACTCCGCCACGAGCGGCTTGACCTCGGCAGGCAGCTCCAGGCTGAACCAACCACCCCCCATGACGACGGGCATAAGCTCGCGGCTGAGCTGCGGCAGCTGCGTCGTCTCCGAGCGAAGGCGCTGGTTGATCTCGTTCACGTACCAGTTTGCGCCGCGAATGATGCTATCCATGGCTTATCTCCTTCAGGCCGTGATGCGGATATTGGACGAACCGATCTGCGCCAGCGCCTGGGCGATCGCCGTCTGAAGCACGTCGAAGGCTTCAGGCATGGGCTCGTCATAGAGCTGCAGATCCACGAGGTCCGGGGTCTCGGCCCAGCGCATCTTGGCGCGCAGTGCACCGGCCTCCAGAATGCCTGCCGAGTTCAGCGACTTCGACCAGATCAGCTCGTAGTCGACGATCGCCTTCAGTGTTTTGAGATCGCCCAGGAACTGATCGGCCGCGCGATAGATGAGCGAAACCGTGTGACCCTCGATGTCTTCGGACAGATACTGGCGCATCGGCCGGAGCATGGCTTTCTCGACGGCCAGGCGCGTGCGGATCTTCTTGATCGACCGCCAGGACTTGACCGTCGGATCAGTTGCGGTGGTGAACGGAGCCCAGAGCAGATTACCTTCGATGATCGTGCCGACGCCGGCCTGGGCCAGCTGGTTGGCCTCCGAAGAGATATCACCGTCGATGTAGCCGACAGGCACCGAGGGCGCGAGGACACCCTGCAGCGGGCGGTTCCAGAAGGCCTTGTAGGGGTTGCCGACCTCCTTGTCGCGCCGGATCATGGCTGCAGCCACATGCGGCGAGAGAGGCCGCACCACATTTCCGGAGCCAAGATTGACCATGCCGGCCGGGTAAATCCCGATGACGTTGAGCGCGGTCGCGAAGTCTGCCGCCCAGGCCTGCGCCGAGGAGATGCCTGCCGGTGTGTCTGCAATCACGACGCAGTCGATGATGCGATCCGCGACGGTTCGCGCGGCCGTGACGACTGCGTTGGCGGCATTGCCGATACGTTGCGACATATAGCCGGGAGAGATGATACCGCCGGGCTCCAGACCAAGCTGGCTCTTCGCGCCCAGCAACGCATACATACCGGTCTTCGCGCCGGCGGAGCCGACAATACTGTTGATTTCGGCTTCCAGCTTGGCCTGGGCGTCGGTCAAGGTCGAATGCTGCGTCCGGACGAAGGCGATATCGGTCACGATGCCTTCGGAAAGCATCTGGCTCACGGTGTCCTGCACCTGCCCAGCCCCGAGCGCTGTGAACTGCGTCGTATCATCCAGTGAAAGCCTCACCGGCTCGTTGATCGGAAACTTTGCGTTGTCCGCCAATGGTGCCGGCGCGGCCATGCCGACAACGGTGCCGTTGCGCGTATCGATCTTCGCAACGGTCGATCTGAGGTTCGAGAACCGGCGAACGCCGACGAAATCCGTAGTGCCGGACATGGCTCATCCCTTGGGCTGATTGCTTTGGGACGATGCTAGTCGGGGAAATGAAAAACCACGGCTGACACCTGTCAGCCGTGGTTACGGGTCGTTCTTTCGAAGGCTATTGATGCCCCTTTGAAGACGGTTTTTCAAGCCCTCAAAGCAATGAAGCCGCCCGCCAGAGATCGTCGATCTGCTCGGAAGTCATGCCCTGCATCTCGCCGAAGGTTTCGACCAAAGGGTTTGTGCGTAGAAAGGTCGTCGCGCCCTGAAGCGCCATGCGAGCCGGGAAGCGTTGCTCTTGAGGAAGCTGATCGATGAATGCCGCCATCGCAGGCGGTAGTGATCCGGTCGAAACGGCAGCGATCGCCTCGTCTTCCGAGATCAGGCCCATCACCGCCAATTGCTGGAAGAACTGGCGATCGCTAATTTCATGAGGAACCGCTGTGGGCTGCGTCTGCGGAAGAGACAACAAAAATGCTTCTTCCTCTTCCTGAGTAGCTTCTCGCTTTATACCGGCCGCATCTATGATCAGCATGATTAGCCCCTTATCCCTTTGATGCGGATATAACCATCAGTGAAGACACCGGCAGTCGTCATAAACCGCAAGGAGTTTGATGAAATAGCGACCGTCGAACCAAATCCACCAATGAACGCGGTCGTTGTGTTGCTCGTCGAGGCGGGGACACCAGTCCACATGCCTTTATAAAGCGCCCTCCGAGCCTTGTTGAAGTTCTCAATTTCGATAGAAAACGCGTTATCAATCCCATTGAGAACGTCTACGAGACAGCAGAAAATACCTCCTGACGATCCATAATTTGCGGCACCGGCCCCACTATAGTTTACGCTGTATCCTTCGACACCGTAATTACTTCCACTGTCGAACGACACTCCGTTGTCAGCCGACTGACGGAGTAAAAGATAGGCACCACTAGTGCTGCATTTCACACATCCGGATACCTTCAAATACTTGAAGGCAGACAAGTTAGGGATATCGACGTAACCCACTCCAGTCACATCGTATTCCCTGATAAACTCCTCAACGTTCGCCGCATACTCCTTCGTGGCGGACGCTTTGCCGACTTTGAGCCGTTCGGTCGTGCTGTCCCATTGCAATTCACCGAGTGTGGTAGGGGCAGCACCCGCCGAATTCTTCAAGATCAGCGATGGCGTGTAGATGGTGGGGCTGGTCAGCGTCTTGTTGGCGAGCGTCTGAGCGCCCGTTTTAGTCGCCATATCGGCGACCATCGCATCGATAGCGGCCTTCAGATAGACATCAGCCGAGTTTGCCTTGAGACCGATTTGCGTTGCCACTGTCGTGGCAAAGTTTGGATTATTTCCCAGTGCCGCCGCAAGCTCATTGAGCGTATCAAGCGCCGCCGGCGAGGCCCCGACAAGGTTCGCGATCGCCAGTCCTATCGCAGCGTTTACAAAGGCTGTGGTCGACAGCCTGTTGCTATCGTCACCGGTGACTGGAGTGGGCGCGGTTGGAGAGGACGTGAAGGCGGGCCCGGCGAGGTCGGCCTTGCCGGTGATCGCTTGAAGCGCAGCCTGGACGTCGGCATCCACCATCCCCATGAACGCAATCAAACGCAGAACGTCTTGTGCAAGCTCAGCGCCGCCGCTGACCAGGGGGTAGTTTCGGTTCGCTGTCGTAGCCATTATGCACCCACACTGAAGTTGAGATCACACACGGAGGGTCGCGCGCCTGGTCCGCCGGTCAGCGCCAGCTTGATCCGACCGCCGTTTGCTGCGTGATAGTTTGAAAGCGCGTAGCGGATCTCCGTGAATCCGTCGTCGATCGGAATCGAGGCGGTCACGGGAACGACCGTGAACGCATCATCGCCCTTGTCGACATAGACCGTTGCCGTCGAGTTTCCCGGAAGCTTGACGGAAAGCGAGCCTTGGAGATTGACAGGGTCGCCCATGGGCCAGAGCAGGCCAACATAGGTGCCGGCCGTTCTGATCTTTCCCGTGAGGATCTGGAGATCCCGCTTCAGGATTGGAGATGCATGAGGAGTGCCGGTGAGCCTGGCCGCGATGATGACGTTACCGGTGAAGAACGCGTCCAGCTCAATGGTCTGCCGGGCGGCAACCGTATAGGTCTTGCCGCCGATCGTCACGTCGAAGAGAACCGAGCATTCGGCCGTTGGCAGGAAGATATCCGCCACGATCTGGAGATCGGAGATGCCGACGACTGGAAATGTGCCGATCGAGACCGTCCGAGCCGTGGGGAAGAAGACGGGTGAAAGCACCTGGAACGTAAGGTCGCTCTCCGGATGCACGAGCCAGGAGCGGCCGTTCGATCCGTCAAACCGGTCACCGGCAGTGTAGGGCTGGGCGGTTACCCATTGCTGGCGAACCGGGTCGAACTTGCTCAGCTCTGCACCGTAGATCGCATGGTTCGGATCGTCCGTTTTCACAACATAGCAATACATTGTGTCGTCGGGCTGAAACGGTGGCAACTCGAACTGTACCAGCGTCCAGACCCCTGTCTGCACGGCCGTCATCGGCAACCACGCCTCGGCAAGAATGACGGTGGAGGGCTGGAAATCCTCGGTCACCGTGTGGATCTCCACAATGACCGGGTTTGCACGGTTGCCGATCGCGCAGAACTTGAGCGCTAGACCTCCGACATGACGCCCACCGATCTGAGCAAATGTCTGCGCCTGTGGATCAAGGTGAGAAGCATTGCGACCCGCAGGGATATTCCAGAACTGTTCCACCGTGACCACGTCTTGAAGTGTCGTGATCTGCAGCGTTCCTTGACCGGTGAAGGCGGCATTGGCACTTCGGTTTGAGCCCGTAGAAGCCAGAACTTCCTTCGTTCCAGCCGACCGGCCTGCCGGAATGACAAAAGAACCGGTGATGACACCAGCCGAGTTCGCGACCATCCCACCAGGATTGACGTCTACCCCATCAAATGTGAGACCAGTTAAGGTTTCTCCCGCCCCCATTCCTTCAATCAGGAAGTCGATCGAGATTTGACGAAGCGTGGCGAGTGGAACGGCCGCGACGGATGTTCTGGTGGCGACTGACGTCACACGGGAATCGTTGCCGTTGCCGAAGACCTGCGTCTCCGTGGAAAGCCGGTTCGTCTGATACTCGACCCAGAAATCCCGCGCTGGCGACAAGGTCATCCTGTATGGGAGCGGGTCGAAGTTCTGATACTCGTTGATCTTGTAGCAGGTCGTGGCCAATGCCTGTTCGATCGTGACCTCGTTCACATAGGCGAGCATCACATGCGCCGGCAGATGGACCGGGATCACCGTCGTATCGACGGCAAGCTGCAACGACCCAGCAACGGTCGCAGCGTCTTGAACCTCGCCGGCGTCTCGGTATCTGTCGTCATTGAACGGATCGACAAAAATCCCAAGGGTCTTCCCGGCATTGCGTCCGGTGGTCAGCGTCTGCAGTCGGGTCAGTCCGACCAGTAGGGCGAGATCATTGAGGCGATCGCGCATGTCGATCTCCTCGTCCGAAGTCAGTCGCTTCTTCTTGCTCTCGACCTTGGGAAGATTGATCCAGTCATGCTTCAGGACTGCGAGCGAGAGCCCGTTGACCGGCTCGACAGGCGGCTGAGGATTGGTTGGCGAAGGCTGTCCGCGAATATATGTCAGTGTTCCGTCGGCGGCGAGCACGAGCCGATCCAGGCGCGGCAGCTTGAAATCATAGGAGACGAAGCACGGCTTGTTTGCAACGCCGCCTGCGACGGTCACTCGGTCGTAGGCCTGGCTGACGACGGGTGTCGCATCGAGGTAGCGGAAGGTCACGTCATAGGAAGATCCGCTTGCGGGCTCCGCCGCCACCAGCGACCAGTCTACAGCATCGGCCGTCAGCTTGTAGTTCGTGCCTCCGACATAGGTGGTGCCGCCCTGAACGACGCTGACGATCTCGGAAACGGAAGTGTTCGGCAGAAGGTCAGAGCCGTTGCCTGCACCTTTCGTCAGGGTGACCGTCCGCTGCTTTGTCACCACGACCTGGGAAACCGCTGCAATCGGTACGTGGTTCACGCGGAGGGTCGCCGACCCGTCGCCATTGTCGACATAGGTGTGCGGCTCGGTCACCACGGACTGGATGTTCGGAGCGGTATCGATGGTCATCGGCGTATCGACGCGCTTCTGGATCTTGGTGCCGAGCACATTCGCGGTGCCGGCAGCGATCGAGATGCTGAGCGTGTTTCCATCGAGCGTGATCGCTCTGACCTCCATTCCGCGAACGACATAATTGCCGGAGCGATTATAGTCGCCATCGGCAATCTGCTTCTGGATGCCGGAGAGGGTTGTCGGAGCCTTCGCCGAGATCTCGATGCCATCGACGAGAGTTGTTACAAGGTAAAACTCGCCCCCCGAGCCGTCGCCAAATACGCCCCAGGAAAAAGCAAGCCTCGTTCTGACCGCACCTGGCTCGCCATAGGATCGAGTGCCTGGGACGAGACCCAAAAACTGCGCGTCGTCGTCAGCAGTGACGATGGTTTCCACCACGAAGAGTCCGATCGCGACTTGGCCGGTCATGGAAACGCCAGTGAGAACGGCCTGTTGCACCGGGCGCGGCTGGCCCAACAGGTAAACGGTCCCACCCGTGACCGTCACCTTGCCTGCGGTTTGATCGACAACGATCGCGCAACCCGTGAGGATGTCACCATCCTTGGCGGTCATGTCTGCCACGGCGCGGCGCGCCGAGATCTCGCGGGTGAGCGCTTCATTCACGTCCGCGCCCTGCGCATAAGAGTTAGCCCCGTCGCCAAATAGGACCCGCTCGATGCCAGGGGCGTCCGGTGTCCGATCGCGGACATGGGCAAGCTCAGGGTGTGCCGTCGGATCAAAAACGAAGTTGGACATCAGATCTCCATTGCTGCCGTGATTAACTCGCGGCAGGTCTTCATGAGGTCGATTTCGAGCGGCGCTACGAGCAATTCGATCTCGCCGCCTGGAAAGGTCAATTCGGCGGGCTCAAACCACCGTTTTGCAGGCTTGGAGCCGACTGCAACGGCCGCACCTATGACAATGGCCACTGCCGCGGCGGTCCTGTTGGGTGCCGAACCGAATGGGATGACAGCTGCGAGACTGAGATATCGCGCCCCGTCATCGAAGTCGGCCGAGCCCGTAATGTCCTCGATATCAAAGCAGCGGGCGTAGCCGATTGCTTCGCCGTCCCCGTCGCGCACGCTGAAATAGATCGGCTGGCGGGCTAGATACCAGGCGCGCGCCGCATCGGCATCGATCACGGCATCCCAGGTCAACCCAGGTGTATTCCAGGTCAGGTGCGGCGTGTTCCAGGTGAGGCTATCGCCATTCTGAAAATCCAGCCCGAGACCGACATAGACCTGCGGATCGACCGTTCCGCTGATCGCATGCTCGCGCCCGTGGCTCCATTTCACTTCGCCATCATTGATCCGGACACCGGAATCGTCACCCCAGATCGCGTTGCCCCATTCGCTGTCACTGAACGAAAGCGCGCGGACATCGTAACCGTGAAACCCACGGAAGAAGACGGTTCGAGCTCGGTTTGAGAGGCCTGCGAGGTATTCGGCGTTGGCGAGCAGCTCGTCCTCGGTCGCTGCGGTCGGCAATTTGCCCATGTCGATCGTTTGCAGATGCCAGCGCCGGCGGCCGGCGTTCTGGTCCTCGATCGAGATCGCGCCATAGCCGATCCAGGCAAGCGCCAGGTGTTTGGCCTGTGGCGTGCCCCTGATCGCCTGCCATGGCCGTCCCTGGTCGATCAGCGCCTCGATCGCCGTGAAGAACTCGGCGATGGGCCCGAGGCCGTATTCAATGACGAGTGACGGGGATACCGTTTGGTTGAGCGGCCGGTGGAACTTGATGCCGGCGATCTCGGCGATGGAAGGCCCGAGGGTATCGACGACGTCGCAAGCAGCTTCCAGCGCCTTTTCGAAGTCCGTCGATTTGGAAGGAAGCAGGGACACGTTCATTCGTCGCGACCCATGAAGTTGAGCTTGACGTTGCCGATCGCAAACGCCTGGCCGAGGGCGGCAACGTGCTCAGCGAGCGGTGCCCTCAGTGCCGCCTTGTAGACACCTGCTGGTGCCAGCCGCGCGCCTATCCAGCCTTTGAGCAGATCTGCGCCGATCTTGCCTTCCTTGTCCCAGGCGGCACGCAGGTTGGGCTCCAGCGCCTCAAACACGGCGTAGTCCGCGCTCGGCCGAAGCCAGATATCGGCCTCGATGTCGATCACTGCGCGAACTGCCCGCACGACCGTGACGATATCGTTGTCGCCCCGCACATTGTCGGCCGTGACCTTGGCGCGGATCGCGTCAAGCAGCGCGTCGGGAGCGACTCCGCCGTTGCTGAATGAAAGAATGGCGAGCTGCAGCTCCGGCCCCGTTCCCGGGCGCAACACTTCCACCTCGCGGACATCTGCGGAAACGGAGCGAGCATGGAACTGATACCATTCCTTCGGTCCGGCCGAGGACGAGCCCTGTTCCTTGAGGATCACGCGCTCCTTCAGCTGGTCTTCCGTCTCTCCATCGATGGGCGCGACGCCGTGACCAAACTGTGCCAGGACCGCAAGGTCGTTGCCGGTGGACCAGGGCAGGATATTGGCCTTGGCACCGTCGTTGATCCGGGCGCGTAACAGCATCTCATCCGTCGCGTCCGCTTCGATGACGATCATCGCAGCGTCGGTTTCGAGCATTAAGACGTCGTAGAGCGGCATGTCCGGGTTTGCCGTTCGAACGGCGTTCCACAGAGCCTGAAACGTCGCCTTCTTGCGCGCGACGATGGCGGCGTAAGTGATCTCTTCGATCACTTGCGGTTTCGGAATGCTGTTGAGGTCGATTGCCATGGTCAGAACCTCGCAGGCGCGGTTGCGCCGAGACCGAGCGAGACGGCCAGGTCGTAGTTTCCGAAGCGCCCCTCCGGGTAGTAGATGCCACCATGGCGAAAGCCGAGAGCCCCGCCGTCCGTGAGGCGCACGAGCTGGAGCTGCGTGATCATGTATTCCGGCTCCCATCGGGCCGCGCTGGCGGCCAGCTCGTTGTAAAGCAGGAGTGCCAGTTCCGGCGTCAGGTCTTCCGACAGGAGCGACCGAAGATCTGAGCCGAACGACAGGAGCATGGCGCGTGTGCCGATCCTGGTCTCCCAGATCTTGCCAAGCGATTGGGCAAGATGCGCGGGCCCGGAAAGCGGTTTTCCGGTCCTGGCATCAATGCCCTGTCTGTAGCGCACCGCACCTGCCATGCTTCAAAGGCCCCTCAAGCGTCCGTCGAAGCCGGTTCAGACGAACCGTTATCGATCGGGGAAAGCTGCTCGCCTTCAGGAAGAATGTGCAGCTGCTGCAGCTCGGCGCGGGCCTCATATTCGGTCAGCTCCAGCGGATCGCCAGCCTGGACGCGACGGCCGGCGACGTAGGGCGGCGCTTTGTCGGTGACGACATAGGTCCGCTTTGCGTTGGGATCGGTGGAGATTGCCTCCGCCTCGGGGTTCACGGGCTTCTTCGCCATGGTCTTCTCCTTAAGGTTTTACAGGGCCGGAATCGTCGGAACCGGTCATCACGTCTTCGTGGACATGGTCCTTGCCGATATTGACGTCGTCGTGGGTCAGCTTGCCGTTCTGGAACGCGCTGTTGCCGTTGAAGACAAAGCCTTTCGGTCCCATCTCCAGGCGTGCGCCACCGGCTTCCAGGACGGTCGTATCTGACGACTTCGAAGGCGCTTTGTGGTCCTTGTCATAGGTCGCCGGCCCGGCGATCGATGCGGTGCCGGGAACGCCGGAAGGGGAGTGCATAGTCATCTGCTCACCATCGGCCGGCTCTGCGTGGATCTTCAGGTTGCCGGTGCGCGCTTCCTGCCAGCGCATCCAGGGAGAGAGCACGTCTTCGCCTTTGGAATTGGTCCCGAGCTTCAGCCGGACCATTCGCTTTTCCGGGTCTTTCTTGGAGACCTTGCCGCTAAGCTGAGACATGGCAATGCGCCGCTCGGCCGCCTCGATGCGGGCTGCGTGTTCGCGAAGAGCACGGGCGTAAGGATCACGCATCGGTTTCCTCCCGTGCCGGGATCCACGGTGCAATCGCGTCGAGCGCTTCCTCGCTGCCGAAGTTGATGGTGCCGGTCTCCTCATCATACTGGCCGGTGACAGCCGGGAAGACGGAAGCGCCAAGCTCGGCGATGACCTGCGTCCAGGTGACCGTGTAATAGGCCATGCCTTCGTTCTGGTCGCGAACAGTGAACAGCGGCTTGAGTTCCGGTGCTGGCACGGTTTCGACGGGAAGGATCGCGCTGCGGCCCCACAGCGAGGTTTCCTCGTCGGCAAGGATCGCGAGCAGCCGCGCGCCGATCGCCAGCCCCTGATCTTCCTTCTCCCGCCGCTTGCCAGCGACGACTGCCGACTGGACGACGATATAGGCCACCCAATCAATGGTGACGAAGAAGACGCCATCAGCGCGACGGCCCTCGCGCATCTTGACGAAGCCGACGCCGACGCCAGGTGCCGAGACCACGGTCTTGGCCACCAGCTCGGAAATATCGACCTTGCCGGGATGGCGGACGATCTTCAGGCCAGGATTGAGTGTCTGCAGGGTGGAGACAATGGCGGCATGCACGGGCGCGACGACATCATTGTCCAGGATCTCGGCGAGCGTTTTGGGCTGAATGGTCATTGCAGGCCGCTCCCCCAGATGTCCGTCACCAACTCGACCATCTCCCGCTCGTTGTCGGCGGAAAGCCCGACAAACTGTCTCGCCGGAACGGTCACCTTCTTCGCGTGGATCGTCTGTCCCCCAACGCTGAAAACCAGCGCCTTCGCGTTCTCCGGGATGATCTCTGCGCCGTCCTGGTGAACATGCGCCCATTCCCAGGTGGAGCCCCACTCGGCCTCGTCGGCCGAGGTGATGTTGACGATCGAGGAAAGCAGATGCTGACCGGTCGCGAGCAGGATGGACGTGCCGGTCCAGTTCTCCTTCCACGGCGTTCCGTCCGGCGCGGTCTTCTCGTCCGTGATGCGCCGGCGCGTCTGGCTTTCGCCCAGTGCGCCGATCGCGGTCATCATCTCGGCCGTGTCCGGATCGAGGTGCTTGATGATCTTGCCGATCGCGGCATGAAGTTCGCGGGAATCGAGGATGAGGGACACTGCGCTCATATGCTGCCGAGCCTCTTGCGCGTGAACATGCGCTCGGGCGCTTCGACCACCGCTTCGTTCGGGCCGATATCGCCCACGTCGTCGATCGAGCCGGTGCCCGCGTCTCCAGCGGTGACGGTGGAGAGTGCACCCTTGCCGGCGGCGATGGCTTCCAGGCGCTTAATGGCCTGGTCGTAACGTTCCTTGATGTTGTCGGTCGATCGCGAGAAGTCGAGTGCGATGCGGTAGAAGGCGATGTCGATGCAGTAGACGCGCAGGATCGCCTTGGCGTCATCGTCCAGGCTGGCGAGATCTGCAGGCGAGTAGCGCGCGGCGAGAATGGCGCGGATCTCGACCGTTGCATCGGAAAGGCCGGCTGTAATGCGAACATCGTCGCGCTCGCCGGTCTGCTCGTCGGCCGCCACCAGGATCAGCTGGTCGCGGAAACGGGCTTCCATGTCTGCGATCGTGGCGTAAGCGGTCATGGGTGTCCTCGTTCACCATGGAGCCGAATGCCGGGCGACCAGATCGCCGCCCGGCGCGGTTGGTCTTCGGCTGCGGTTATTCCTCGATCTCGATCAGGCGCATGTCGATCTTCAGCTTCGGATCGCCACGCAGCGCTTTGATGCGGGCCTCGACCTCTTCGGCCGTTGCGCCGAGTTCTTCCTCGGTCAGTTCGCGCGGCTCGACATCGAAGCCAAGGCCGGCGCGGCGACGGGCACCGCCAGGGGCGGAGACGACCAGGACGGCGCGCGAAACCTTCATGTTCGACAGGTCGGCAGTTTCGTTCCCAACCTCGACGCCCTTCAATTCCGCAAAAGCCGTTTCGGACCGCGCCGGCAACGGCGGGATGTTTTCGACAGCGTTGGCGGCTGCAGCCAGTTTCATCACTTCGATCACCTGATTGAGCAGCTCGTCGCGATCGGTCTCGGCAAGCGCGTTCCACGCTTCAAGGTTCAGGCCCGACTTGTCGAACGCCGCGCGAACGACGTCGCCGAGCTGGACGGACTTGCCCTCGGAGATCTCGATCAGGGCAGGCAGAGTGTTGGAGCCGTTGAGGGTCTCATTAGCAGCGAGTGCGGTGTCGGGCTTCTTTGCCATGGTGTTCTCCTGGGGTTTTCGAGAAAGCGGCTCGGCCTGCCGTTTTCCGGAAAACCCCGGCCGCCTCCTACGACGAGGACAAGGACGCGGCCGGGGGTCTTGCGCAGCTGACCGAGGTCAGCAGCCAAGCATGGATCAGTTCAGCAGCTGGGCTTCGATGATCTGGACGAGGTTCTGGTTCGTGTTGCTGGAGCCGTCGATCTGGGCCGACAGCAGCACGTCGCGCGCCTTGAAGAAGTTCGTGTTGCCGACGATCAGATGCGTCGGGCGAATGCCGAGCTTTCGTCCTTCGTCATCGGTGAAATTCTTCATTGCGGTGAAGGCCGCGCGAAGGTTCGCCGAGGTGAGGTCGGCCTTGGAACCGAAGGCCATCTGCCAGAAGCCGAAGCCAGCACTCACGCGGGCATCGACGCCATAGAGATATTCGTCACGCATGAAGACATGATCGGAGGTCTTGGCGTCTTCCTTGGCGGTGAACTCATAGTCGCGACGCTTCTGGAAGATGAAGGGCTTCAGGGGGCGCGAGAAGTCGGCGAGAATCCAGGCCTCCCCAGTCCCGGCCTGCATATTGGACACCGAGACCTCAGAATTGGGCTTGCCAACGGGATGATCCGTATCGAAGAAATACTGACCGTCGAAGCATTCCGTCGAAAACGCCGCGTTGATGAGATCGAAGAGAACTTCGTCAGGATGCGAACTTGCGGCGTTGCCCAACATTTCGAAACGGGTGCTGTAGAGGCCGAGTTTGTCGTCCTCGACATCGTCGCGTTGAACGCCAATCGAGTCTTCGAACTTGCGGTTCTTGATCGAGTAGCCCTTGGCGCTGAGCGACTTGATCTGGCGATCGCCGATCCATTCGCGCAGCTTGGGAATATCACCGAGCCAGCCATAGGTCTCTTCCGAAGAGGTCGACGTAACGACGGTCGCAAGCGTCTCGTAGATCGCCTTGTAGCCAGCAAAGCCTTTCTGGAAGCTTGTTTTGAAGCCGCGCTGCATCGATGCGAGCAGGTCGGGTGTAATCACTCTTGCCATGTTCTGAAAACCTCGTTGGGTTAGTAGCCGAGGCGGACGAACACGCCGTCTGCTTCGACCTGGATGATCTTGCCGGCCTTCGACCGAGTGCCGCCGCCGTCCGTCGCTGCGACCGTCTGGTCATCGACGAGATAGCAGTCCTGGCCTTCCGAGCCGGCCGTGATGAGATCGGTAGCAAGGTTGGAGACCTTGATCGCCCCGCGCTTGACCGGCACCTTTGCCGCCCCGTCCGCGCCGGCATTGACCACCGTCTGCTCTGCATAACCGACCACGGTCAGGCCGGTAGCGGTCTTGCCGGGCTGGGCGAGCTTCGACGCCGTGACCACGATCGCACCCTGGTAAATCGTCGTCGCGCCCTTCATGGGCACGTTGGAATTCACGGCTGCGATCTCGACGACAGATCGGGCCTTGGTCATTGCGGTCATCTGGATCTCCAGTGTTTCAGGCTGCGGTCAGGCCGTTTGCCTTGCGGAATTCTTCCTCGGTCAGGCCGAGTTCCTTCATGATCTGGCGGTCCTCGGCCGACAGCGTCTTCACGTCGCCGGTCGGGCTCTTGGTATCGAGGTTCGTGGCACCGAGCGTGGCCGGGCGCAGCTCGATCAGCTTCTTGACCTGCTCGATGCCCTCGTCAGTGGCGCAGAGTGCGGCGAACGTGTCGCGCTCGGCCGGTACGATTTTCTTGGCCTTCAAAGCTTCTTCGAGCAGGCCATCGATCTTGCCCTTGCGGGTTTCGGCGCGCAGCGTTTCGAGCGCCGTCTTCGTGGTGGAGAGGGTCTGGAGCGTCTGCTCGTGAATGGCGGGATCGACGCGCTTCTTCAGGTCGCCGAGCGCCGAAAGGCAGGAGGCTTCGGAAGCGTCTTCAGTGAGGCCGAGGGCGAGCGCGATGGCTTTCAGCATGGGTTTCTCCGGTGAGTGCTTGGGTTGAGCAGAAGCGACGGCCGGCATCGAGGCGGCGGGCGCAGCGACAAGAGCGGCGGAGTGCAGCCAGAGCGCCTTGCCGTTGTCGTCGGTCGTCATGGAAGGGGAAATGTAGCGATGTGTCCGCGCCGCCAGGACGCGCAGGCCCTCGTCGAGCCATTCGACGCGGCCATAGAGACCATCGGTTCGCGCTTCCAGCTTGTTGATCCAGCCGACAGCCGGCGCGGCATCGCCGAAGAGCGCCTTCTTCACAGTCGCATGATCCAGATCGACAGGAATATCGATGGCGTCCGCCTCAAAGCGGGAGACAAGCAGTTCCGGATCGATGTCGAAGGGGCGGCCATCGCGGGCGATGAACTTGCCGCGCGGAAGGATCTTGATCCACTCCGGCCCCTTCGCCTCCGTCTTTGCAACCGGGTCGGCGGCGTAGACGTCAAGCGTCGCGATGCCAGTCATCTCGGCGGCAATGCCGGCGGGCTCGTTTGCAAGGCAGGTGATGTCGAAGCGGTTTTTCAGCATGGCGGCAGTGATGCCACCATTCGATAAGGCGCGATGGCTGACAGGTGTCAGCCGGAGCAGATCAGGTGATCAGCGCCTCGTGACGCGCATGTAACTGCGAATGCGGTCCTCGATCAAGCCGCGCCTTGAAAATTGAAGGCGGTTTGAAGGCCGTGGGCGCGTTTTTCGGGTCCGGCCCCTGTCACGGGGCGTCCGGAGGTCTTTACGCGCGTCTGTGGGGGCTCTACGTTTGACGAGAAAGCAGTGAGGGGAGAAAGCCGGTGCGTGTATTTCTGGCGATGATGCTGACCATGATTTCGATGGTGAGCGCGAGTGCGGCGGAGTGGCCAAGTGCTGATACCTACAGACCGTTCCTGTCGAGCTGCAAGGGTCATGAAGACTACATGGGTGGCGATGAGAACTGGTGCAAGCAGGCCATTGCGGTTTGGGATAAGGACTACAAGAAGGCGATCAAGGGCGACTACCAGGGCCAGCGCAACGTCTCCTTCTGCCTGAGCAACGGCTGTGTCGCGTTTTACCATGGCTTCATCAAGCAGAACAAAGTTCTCGGTTGCGCCTGGCGTATGGTCATTCTGAAAAGCGGGCACCTCGACGCCGACGAAACGGACACCGGCAACTTCAAACTCTACTGCGGCCCGAACTTCCTGGACGACGCCGGGCGAATTGCGGCCGAGGCCCAAGCCAGCGCCATGCTCAAGATGCTCGGCAAGTGATTGAACAGCACACCCTTCGAGGCTATATTGTTTGTTGCGTGGCAGCGAAACCCGTTGTCCTAGATGACCATTGCGGGGGAGCCGGCTTAGCCGGGGGCGGTCCCTGCCTGCCACGCTCAATTCCCCCAAGGCCACTCCATCCCCGCTCTCTTCAATTGCCGCTTCAGCTCGTCCCCGGTCTTCTGGTGGAGCGAATTGACGCGTAGATAGCCATTGGCCGAGACCTTGACGAAGGCGCGCCAGATCGTCTTGCCGGCCTGCCAGAGCAACATTCGCGTTGCATCATCACTTTTAAGGTCAGGCAAAACGGCTGCTTCTGCCAGCATTTGCGGCAAGAGCGCGAAGTCGTCGATCGACATGCTGTGCTCGGCTATGCGATCGCGGATGACGTCGGAGGGAATGGAGACGACCGGTGAAACTGCCTTCAGCTCCTCCTGAAGCTTCGGCGCGTGTCCTGCTGGCAGCCAGGTCTTTTCTGCCCGGTGTTCGACGAGCCGCAGATATGGGTCGGCCCAGAGATCATCGAGAACGCTCTGCGCATCGCCGTGGTCGGCTGCAGCCAGGCGCGTGTCGAGCTGCTGGATCAAAGTCTCGGCGCGAGCCAATCCGGGATTGGTCTGCCAGCCGGGATCGATACCGGGCGGGACAAGCGAGACCTCACCGGTGCGACGATTGCGGAATTCGATATCGGGGCCGAGGTCGGGCGGGTTGTCGGTGTACCAGATTTCGATATCTGATCCGTCGTCGCGCTTGCCGACGACGCGCTTCGTTCCGATCAGCGTCTTTGCCTCACGCGCTGTGATCATCCGCACCTGGCACTTGCAGCCCCAGCCGTTCGGTGGCCAGTGCGTTTGCCAGAACGGATCGTCGATAGGGAGGATCAGGCCGACCCAGAGCAGATGCTCCGGGCGCGGATCGGACGACGTGGTGCGAACATAGAGCGCGTAGGGCAGCGCCTTCTTGCCCCGCTGTGCGCGCTCCCACTGTCCTGCCGATCGGGCGGAGTTCATGTTCGACCAGAAGATGTTCTTCAGGCGACGATCGCTGGAGAAATCGACCATCCGATCGGGCTGGACATTTGACGGATCGGATACCATGCGCGGCTGCCACCAGCCGAGCCTGGTCAGCTCCTTGGCGATCATCGGTTTCCAGCTGTCATAGCCCTGGCCGGCCGCATTGGCTGCCGACATCGTCGACCGGAATGCATTCAACACGTCCAGCTCGACGGCCTTGGCGACCGTGAACTTGTAGGCATGTTCCTCGGCCCAGACATCGAGCCAGGAGAACGCCGGCGCGTTCGTCTTGCCGTCGAAATAGCTGGTGACTTCGCTTGGGACGGCGATCTTGCCGCGCTTCATCGGATCAGTCCGCAATGTCGCCGATGCCGCGCGCGATCGCGGTCAGGCGGCCGAGCCGATCGGCGAGCTTCGAAACATCAGGCCGACGGGTTTCAAGCATCTTCAAAGCCTCTTCGAAGCTCGATGCAGAGTTCATGATGTCGAGGATCGGAGCCGTCACAGGATCGGCGATGGCCTGCCAGTCGGCGAGCGCATCGACGAACAACGTGTCCAGGCTCTCCAGCGCGTCCGGTGCGCCGGCCTCGGCCGAAAGCAACGCAATGCAGGCTCCGCAGCCGCAGGATCGCTTGTGGTCGCTGACGATCGCCGACAGAGCCGCCACCTTTGCCTTGGCCTCCTGGGCTGCCTTAGCCTTGTCCGCAGGCTTGCCGTCCTTTGGTGCCGGCTTCGGTTCGGGCGTCGGAGCTGGCGCGGGATCCGCAGGCTTGCCGAGGACTTCTTCATCCGGCTGTGGATCGGACAGAGCAAGCTTCTCACGAACTTCGTTCTGCGAGACCCGAAGGCCGAGGGGAACGAGATAGTTGAGCGCTGCTGAGAGCGCGGTGATATCTTCCGGATCTGGTACCGGAATTTCGATCCTGGGGTAGGCTTCCTGGAGCCCAAAGTTCAGATCGATGAATGGCCGGATCAGATCGCGGTTTATCGTTGCGGCGAGCTGCTTGCAGTCAGCGCGCAGGATATCGAGGCGGACCTCGTTGTGGATCTTCGCCTGGCCGAGCGACGATCCGTTGTCCGACGTCATTGTCTGGCCGACGACGAGCTTTGAAATTTGCTTGTCAACGTAGTCGAGCAAGCCGCCAAACACAGCCGCCCCCTGCTGGCCCTCGACTTTATGGAACTCGATGTCCATCCCCACGGGGATGATCGCGGCGGCATCGTTGGCGATCGAGGCGACAGCTTTCAGCAAGGTGCGCTTGTCTGAAGCGCTGGCACCGGACGGATATTTGCCGACGCGAAGCGGCATGCCGTAGACTTCGGAAAAGGCTGCCCAATCCTGCAGGGTAAACTGCTGGATGATGTAGGCCCAGGCTGCCGGCCGGGCGAGACCTCGCCGAAGCGGAATGCCCATCTTCGTGCGGGGCATGTGCCGCAGGAACTTCGCTTGCGGCAGTTCTTCGCCCTCGATCGAGCCATCGACAGCCAGGCGCAGATTTCGCAGGGTCAGCCGGTCGAACTGGAAGAAGCGCGAGTCCCGGTCGATGTATTTCACGGGCCGCAGGGCCTTGCGCTCGTATTCCCACATCATCTCGATGCAGGCATAGGACTTGTTCAACGCGTCCGGCAGGTGCGCACGGGCGTCGGAGAACCCGGCATCGTCGATCAACTCGTGAACGGCATCGACGATCTTTGTCGGGACGCCTTTCGATTCCACGGTATGTTCCATGCTCTCGATGGCCAGGCGGCGCGTCTGGAGCTGCGAGGCGAAGTGCAGATAGCGCTCTTCCATTTCCTCGGCCAGCGTGAGGTAGGAGCGCGCATTGCCTTCGGCCGCATCGCGCAGGATCGTGCCGAGCCGCTCCGGCGTCAGGCCGGTGGCGACGCGTTCCTCATGGGTGCGGCGAACGCCGGCAATGGTCGGTGTGGCAATCTCGTCCGAGAGGAGCTTGACCTCGATCGGCCGGCCATCTGGGCCGAGAATGCTGGAGGTGCGGGTTGTTACCAATGTCGTCTCCCGTAACCGGAATTGAAATCGTCGTCGTCCTCGTCAGCACCGGCCTTTTGTGAGGCGAGCGCGGAGACGGGTGTGTAGCCAAATTCGGCGACGCCGGGCCCCGCAGCATGGATCGCCAGCGCCAGCGCCCAGAAATGGTCGGCGTGCCCGTCCGGCGTCCGTTCAGCGGTGAAACGGATATTGCCGGCAGCGGTGACCTGTTTGGTCACCGATCGCAGGTCTGAGCGAATTGTCTGGTTGTAGGGGATGCGGATGCGCCGGTCTTCCATCTTCGAACGAACGGGATAGGCAAGCGCCTCCTTCACGGCCGGGGTGAAGGTGACCGCCTCGATTGCATACTCGCCGAACTGATCTTGCGCGTCATCCGCCCAACCGATGCCTAGACCGGTGGCGTCGAAGCAAGCGCGGTTGCACCGTTTGAGCCAGGGCCAGATGATCTTCTCCTGGTCGCTTTTGCGCATGTTCTGCATAGCCTCGACGTGGCGCGTATAGAGCACGTCACCGAGCCGCTCGACGATCCACAGGACGGTCAGGTCTTTCTTGCGGCCGATATCGACGCCGGCGTAAAGCTCGCGACCTTCGATAGCCTGCCAGTTCGTCGTCGTCGGATATTCAGCCGAGGCGATCAGGTCATATTCCAGGAAGGCCGCATCGTCGTCAGCGGCAACACACATATATTCCTGAAGGAAGCTCTCCTCGTCGGCCGCGCCACTTTTCACCCAATCGAAATATTCCGCCTCGGTCATCTCCTGGCGTTCGTCGTCCGCAGGCAGGGACTGCTGGAGCTTGTAGAGGAAGCCGTCGTCCAGGGCGTCCTGCAGCGTCACGCTATGCAGGCTGATCTTCTTCGGGTTGCCACTTTCGCGGGCCTCGCGGACCAGCTGGTTGAAGAAATTGTGTGAGCCGCGATGCGTGGAGATCACTTCCATGTTGCCGCCCCAGGTGATGCCGGGATAGGCGATCGACCAGAGCTTGCGAGGATCTGGATGAAGGGCGAACTCGTCCAGCACGCGGCTGCCGCGTTTACCGGCCTGGGCGTCCGGATTGGAACTCATGGAATGGATGCGCTTCGCATTGGCGAAGCGCAGGACATAGGCAGTATGTTTCCCCTCGGGATCGAGGGCGACTTCGCCGAGATCCTGTGCGGCGAGATCGAGAATACCCGAGAAGAGCTTGCAGTCTTCCAGAAAGAGCCGAGCCTGAATATCGTCGCGGGAAGACACCCACTGATCATGCTTGGCGCTCACAAGCGCCGTGCGGCTGACCGTGGCATAGGCGGTGGACCAGGACAGACCGATTTGGCGGCCTTTCTCCATCAGCTTCAGGCGCGAATTGTCGGTAATCCACCGCGATTGATAAGGAAGAAAAATCGCGTTCGGATCAGCCGGAATGACCTTGGCGCGCCCCATCAGAGAATGCCCAGGCGACGGTTGATCTCGTCCATAGTCTCCTGCGAGACGCCGGCCTTCTTCACGACCTCCGAGACCGCATCGACAGCTTTTTCAAGCTTCGACTTTGCCAATGCCTCGGCCTTCTCGCGCAGTTCGGCCGAATGGCGCTGCGCCATGACCGTATCCTTGTAGGCGCGCGCCAGCTCCATGGCGTTCTTCGAATCGAGGCCGTCGCCGTCGAGCAGCTCGTCGAGCAGCGTCTTCAGAAACTCGCCCAGGACGATGTCGGCCTTGCCGATTTCTTCCGGCGTGAGACGTTCGGCTATGCCGGCATAGATATGGCGGCGCTCTTCGAGCTGCAGCGTCCGCTTCGCAAGGCGCATGGCCTTGCGGTTGAAGGCCGATCGCGAAATCGTCTCGATGCCCTTTGCTTCGAGGCGGTCATTGAACTCAAAATGAATGTCCGCCTGCGTCCGCTCGCGCTTGTTCAGCTCGCCGATCGCCCAAATGAGATCGTCGCGGGCTTCTTCCGGCAAGAGATCGAGGCTTGAGAGACGTCCACGGCCAGCCATCTGATTACCCTCTGATCGTCGGACCCATGACGCCCGCGATCTGGATGATGCCCTTCAGATGGTGTTCACCGCGCGCCGTGAGCCGCGCGATCTTCACCGTATCTGCCTCGACGATCGTCACTGCCTGCATGTCGCGCAGATAGGTATACTGCAGCTCGATCCACTCGCGCGGCTTGTCGATGAGCAGGCGCGCGAGCAAGATCGACTGCATCCTGGATGACGATATCGCCTTGTTCTCTTCCTTCGATAGTTCCTTGAGGATCGCGAGGCGGGCCTCTTCCTGGAGTTCGATTTCAATGCTCATCGTTGTTTGCCCTGATCAAGGAGGAAGTTTTGCAGGCGGACGGTCACCGCCGCTAATGGTTCAAGGCGCTCCGCAATCACGTTGATCCGCCCATTGATCTCTGCCATTGCAAGTTCGATGTGGTGCTGGCTTTCCTTGTTGGGCAGATTTTCGAGCTTTGCCTCTGCTGCCTGAATGCGCCGGTCGTGCTCGATCAACTTGGTTTCTGCCTTCGTGACCTTCTCCTCGAGCTTCTTCTCTCCGGCCGAGAGCATGTTCTTGATCACGATGATCAGAATTATGCTGTTCATCAGGAGGGAGATCAGAACGCCGATCGCGGTAACGTCAAAAATCATCTGTGGTACTTCTCCGTTTCGATCAGGCCCTGGCATTCGATGCAGCGGCGCGCGGCCGGCATGGCGGCGCGGCGCTTCGGCTCAATCTCACGGCCGCAGTCGATGCATTCCGTCGTTCCGGACGTGGCAAGGGCGGCGCGCGCCTCGGCGATCGTGCGGGCGTTTTCTACCTCGACATACAGGCTTGCGCGTTCGATCTCGTCGCAACGCTCGATCATTTCGCCTCCCGCAAGGCTCGCATCACGGCAGCCAGTTCCGTAATTGTCTTTGTGTTCGGCCTTTCCTCGGCGCCCAAAAGATTGAGCATCAGCACCTTCAAGTGTTCAGCAGCCTCAATCATTTTGCGGCTCCGGTAATGGCGCGAACAGCGGCGCGCTTCTGGACGATGCAAGCCTTGAGGCCGGAGCGATCTTCGTTCCAAAAGTCAGTCGTTTCTTGCTGGCTCAGGAGGGCGAGGTCGCGAGGCGGATTGCTCAACTGCGGGTCTGGCGCTGCGGCTATCGGGGGCAGATCGGGGCTGACATAAACCGTGCGCACGGTGATCTCCGGCTTCGCCTTCTCAGCGGATGAGCAGGCGGATATGAGCAGCGTCGATGCCGCAAGAACCGCCATTCGGTAGGCTTTCATTGTCTTTCCTCGCTGCCGCCTGGTCTCTCTCGATTTCGGCGATCTTGTCGGTGGCTTCGGCCTGCACCTGGACGATCGCGCGCGACTGCGCGGCAATCCTGGCATTGGCCTCCGAATTGGATTTGGCGATCTCAGCCTTGCACTCGGCGCGGACTGCGACCTTCGCCTGAGTGACCGCCTGGTCGATGACTTCCTTGAGGTTCTCGGATGCCCTGAAGATGAGACTTGCCGCCCCGATCATGAGACCGCCGGCGGCGAGAAGGACGAGGGCAAGAACAAGAACCTTGCCGGATATTCCGCCAAACAATGCGCTCATGTCTGGCCCCCGTCGGTTGCGGCTTCCGAGGTCGCGGGTCCCGGCTGGTCTCGGGCCAGAGGGCCATGCTTGAGCTGGGTGCGCATATCCAATGATCCAAAGCCGCGATGGACGCCGAGGAGCGCAACGATGAGGCCGAAAGTGAGGGGCACGACGAGAGAGGCGAAGCCCGTTGCCTGTTCAGAATTATGGAAGCCGGCGGCATACGCTAGCATGTAGATGAGGCCCCAGGCGGCAACGAGGGAGCCGTAGATCATGCGCTTCGAGGCGGAGTAGCGAGGCTTTTCCATCAGGCAGCCGCTCCGACCAGCGCACCTTTGATCGCGGCGGCGGTCTTCTGGCCAACGATGCCATCGGCAACCAGACCCTGCCGCTTCTGGAACGTGATGACCGCGCCCTCTGTGCCGGCACCGAAATCCTCATCAATTGCCAGCGCGTAATAGCCTAGCTTGTGCAGCTGCTCCTGCAGGTCGCCGACGGCTTCGCCCGTCATGCCACGGCGCAAGACGGGCGCGTTCTGGTTGGCGGCGATGATGTCACCCTGAACTGCCGTGAAAATGGCCTTGGCGCGTACAAGCTTCGCGGTACGGTCGGCATAGCCGTTGTAACCACCATTCACGATTTTGGTGACCGCGCGCAGATCATCGCGATCAGCTACGACATTGATGCGCTTGACCGTCCAGTACCAAATGGCCGACCAGGACGCCCATTCCTTGTCGTCGAGCAGCTCGGGCTGCGCTTCGAAGTCCGGCGCACCGGTGATCTCCGTGCGCATCCAGGCGGTAAAAGAGCGATAGTTGGCGCGGCCAGTGACCATGATCAGGCCACGGCCCTTGTAGTGGACGCCATCGCCAGGACGAACGTTGCCGAGATCCGCGCGGCCTTCGTATGCGCGGCCGGAGGCATACTCTTCGAGCGCGTTGAAACTATCGCTTTCATGGGCGCACTGGGCGAGGAAATGCGATATCCGCAGGGGCGAGTTGATCTCAAACCGCTCCATGAGGCCGGGCAAGTTGTCGTCGATCATGTCGACGTGCAGCTTGGCAGCGGCCGTGTTGACGCCGCCGATGGCGAGCAGCGTAGTGGCGGTGACGAGTGCGGTGAGTTTAGTCATTTGGTCGCTCCAGTTGGAGCGACACTGCTTTTCGTCGGGCAACTTATTGCCACTGACAATTGTCAGCGCGTCAGAAAAGTTCGCCTTGTCCGTCGTCTTCTTTTGCTTTCATGCGCCAGATCGTGCGCTCATGCAAGCCGGAAGCGCGCGCCGCCTCGCGGACACTGCTGCCGCTATTCAGGGCTTCGCCAGCCCGCCGGCGGGCAGCATTCAAGATGGCGGCTGGCCCCTTTGGGATGGTTTCGTCACGCACACCGCGAAGCTTTCCGTCAGGATCGAGCGTGGCGAGGCCTCGGCAGATGGCGTCCGCCTGGTCGTATCCGAGCAGCTCTGTCAGCCAATGGCCCTCCATCGCGCGGGGCGGAATCGAGACGCGCGTTCCACCCACGGCCGAGGCGATCTTGTAGGCCGCGTCATTACCTGCGATTTCCGCGATGTCCGCAAGGATGCCAGGGAGGTTGCTCACGGCCGCCCTCCAACTCTTTCCAGAAGCTGCCGGCGCATCAGCTCGGTCGTGACATCGCAAAGCCGTGCCTCGATCTTCCAGCGGCGATGCGAGCCGGGGCGCGCGTTTTGAAGAGACTTCAAAAGCGCATTGCGGCGCTCTTCAAGTCTCTTCAAAGCGGCTCGGTTATCAACGGTCTGGAACAGGTCCAGACCGCTTTCGAGAATGGGACGGGACGCGGCCATCACGCTCTCCCTCTTTGGTGGACTGTCACGACCGTTTCTTCGCGCAGCACGTACTTGACGCCATCGGCAATAACGGCCGCCGCGCCGTAGCGGACGCCGGTCTGGACGCTATTGCGTATCTCTGCGCGGATGGCTTCGACATCCAGGCCATGGCAGCACTCCAGGAAGCGAAGAACAGCGTGATCAGAAATAATGGGGTAGAGGCCAATTTCCTTCATCATGGACCTGCCTTTGCTGCAGCCTTGCGCGCGGCGGCGCGGCGGGCGGCTTCGCCGGGCTTGGCGGCGGCTTGGTGGCGCTGGTTGGTGACGGCCGGGGAGGCGAGGCGATGGCTCATTGCGCACCTGCCTTCTTGGCGGCGCGGATGCGGTTGCCGAGACCGTTCATGACTTCGATCCATTGCTGGCTCGTAAAATCTCGATGCAGGACGTTGTAATCGATGAGGTCGGTCACAACCGGCCAGAAATCCGTCGGAGTGCCGCCAAGCTTCCTCCATTGTGCATTCGCGATGCGATATCCATCGGTGTGGGTGAAAGCTGGTGTAAGGTTCTTGATCGTCCAGTCGACGCCGCCCTCACGAGCCAGAATGGCCTTCAGAGCCTCGATCGCTTTCCGCGCATCAGCCGCGTCTCTGCAAAACCGGACAGCATCCAGCCCTGTCTGGCGCTTGACGAAGGCTTCGAGCGCTGCGTCATCGCGGTTTCCGAAGATCCCGAGGTTCCATCCCGCGATCCAAAGTGCCTGGAGCTTGCCCGCATAGCGGCCGGACAGCTTCTGGCGGCCATCTGCACGACGCTTTGCTTGAGGTTTGAAGCCTTCCGATACAAAGACCTGCAAAACGTGTTGACGTTCGTGTTCATCCATTTCCTTGGTCGAAGACTTGCCGGTAATGTTGAGCAACTTCGCGCGATACGTGTCCTCATCAAGTCCAAGCTGGGACTTCGCTATGTGGATTTCCGCGATTGACGATTTCATAGTTGCCCCCCGAGATTGGAGCTGGACCGATGAAAGAAATGCCGGATGAAGAAGCCCTGGCACTCGGAATTGCGATATTCCTGGCCGTCTTCGTTGGAGTGCCGGCGATTAGCATCCTTGCAAATGACGGGTGGATCGAAGGCGTCAAAAAGCTTGATACGTTGATTGGCGGAGCGTTGGCCGTTCTCGCAGCGCTCTATACTGTAAAACAAATGCGAGCGTCGGACGCCGCGCAGAACGAGAGACACCTGCAGCTGCTCAGAATCCAAACTATCAAGGAGAGGCGCTTGTTGCGCCGAGCCAAATTGGAACTCGATGAGTTGACCTTCATCTATGGGAAGGTGCCGGAGACTTTCTCTTTGCCAGAAGATGCCACCTCGCTCGAGACTATTAAAATTGTCTCTGAAATAAGGCGCGTGAGCATACAGATTCTGAAACGACTTGATCGCGCCACAATCAAGGAGGCTGAACCCTATTTCGATCTGGCACTCACTCACAGCGTCGGCAATGCCAGACACATCCTCAAGAGTATCCAGGGCGATTATGATGAAAGCGGAACAAGCTTGGCCGTGATGCTTTCGCTGTTTCAGCAGGTAGGCTTGATCATTTTGGGGTTGCCGGCAGAGCTCCATGTCTGGGAACGTGGCATTGATGCCGAGTTTTCCATCCCTAAAGCCGTTGAAGATTGAGGCGCTGTTGCGAAAAATCTCCGTCATCACGGCAGCCTCCGGTCGATCTGCTCCGCCAGCCGGGAGAGGCAGACGTCAGTCATGGCGACTTCCGAGCCATCCAGCGTCAGGCGGGCGTAGGACTTGCCCTTGAACTCGAAACACTCGTAGCCGTCGCGGGAAAACTCCTCGATCAGCAGCTGCTCGATTTTGGTGCGCCGCTCGGTCATGCTGCACCTTTCTGAGACTGTTCGGTATCGATACAAATCCCTTTAGTGCCAGTGCTTGGCTTGCCGAAGCACGTGGACAAAACCCTCTTCGTGGACGGAGCTTTTTGAACATGCCTGAGAAAGCGAAACTTGCTTTGCTGACGGCAATCGCCATTGTCGTTGCTATGGCTTTGTTGCCCCCTGCGTTTTTCGGCGGGACCAGTGATCCTTGGGGTAAAGCTATTTATGATTATCAGACCTTGATAACCGGGATCCTCGCCACCGGAGCTGCCTTTTTGACGGTTCAACAAATGAGAAAATCTGACCGCCAACAAGAGGTCAGGCACGTCGCAGTGATGTATCAAAGCGAAAGACGTAACTTGAAGAGGGTTCGCCGCTGGTACAAAGATGTGAGAGAGCTTGTCGATCTCGGAATATTTTTTTCTGAGGAAGTCGATTCCGAGCTCAGTCGAGCCGATCAAAAGGACATAGTGCCGGGATATAATCCAAGTTTCGCAAAGCTCAGCAGCCGCTATCTCGAGGCATATAACAAGCTCGCAGTTCTTCCGGACAAGGATCTGGCGTTGGACTACCTTCCGGAAGCGAGCGAGCAGGAGTGGCGGAATTTTATGTACTATGTGAGCGTTGCTGCTGAGCGACATCCCGACACGGCGGAATTGTTCGATCGTGTTGGCTCTGGTCCGAATGACACAAAATACCGGCTCAACGTCGAACGCACCCGCCAGTTCATTCGAAGAGCTTGCTTGATTTCCAAAGAGTTCTCCGCAGCCCTTTCGAGAGAGATTGAGGCGATCGAAAAGATCGAAGGGCAAATGCGGGCGGGCGCTGAAGCGAGTGCGAGCTGAAAAAGTACCCATCACGCACCTGCCTTCGCCAGGTCGATCGTGATCGCCTGGAACTGCTCGTTGACCGATTTGCGGTGATAGAAGCGGACATACTCCTTTGAACCTGTAATCCGGATGGAGTTGCGGATCGCCTCCATGGCGCGCTGCCAGCGCTCGTCCTCGATGTCGAGGCGAAGCAGCATGAACAGTTCAGCGCGGTTGATCTGGCCTTCCTTGTCGGTGTTGAAGGCGCGGGTGATGATCGACTGGATCTCCGGCCGGCTGTCGGCCGTCCATTCGATCATGCATGCGTCCAGAAGGGACTTGGCGATCTGCAGTTCCGGGCCGAAGTCGATCTGGTCGGCGACCTGCACCTTGACCTGCATCAGGCCGTTAAAGGTCTGATAGGTCCGATTGCCCTTCTTGCCGCCGATCTTCGCGCCATATTCCTGCTCCAGGAGCGCGTCGAAGCTACCGAGATCGAGCATCGTGTGAGACCGGAAGCGATTGATCTGTGCGTTGAGATCGATAGCAAAACCGATGATTTTGCGAACGGTCTCGTCCTGCAGCTTGTCGGCCGGCTTGACGTTCGCAAGCGGAACGTGGCGTTCCTGGGCGTCGATCATGAATTCACGGCCGTTGACGACGAGAATACCGTCTTCGCGCGGGCCTTCCAGAATGACAGCTTCCATGGTCATGCTCCCTTCAGCGCTGCCTGGAGCGCGTTCAGTCTGAGATTGAGGTTGAGGTAGGCCTGGCGTTCGCCGGAAGTGCCGCGCGCCTGGTCGTAGGTTTCCCAGGCGCTAGCGAGCGCCTGGATGACTGGGGAGAGGCCATCGAGGCGACGGCCCGCGACGATGACGGCCGGCTCGCTGCGGCGCTGGCCGACTGCGACCAGCCGGCGCGTCTGCGCCCGCTGGGTGACTGCCAGTTCCTCCTCCAGTTCGGCGCACATCTCGCCGATCGTGCGCAGCTGCTTGACGAGCTGGGCGATGTCGGTCGAGCGGAAGTGTTTTCCCACGCCGGCGTAAGGCAGGAATGTCGCGCGGAGGTTTTCGACGTCTGCCGAAGGTTTGAGGTCAGCCATCGTCGCGGCCTCCGGTTTTCGGATGCAGCGTGACGATATCGGCGCCGGTGCGGATGGGCCGGTAGTTCGGGTCCGGCATGCGGGCCAGCTCATGCAGGGCACGGAGCGACTCGGCCTCAATGTCCTGCCTGAGAGCGCGGTTGCGCTCCAGCACGCGGAAGGCTTCGACCTCCTGTTCGAGCAGGAGCGCCATCTCCGCCATGAGGCGGAGCTGGGCCGATGCATAGGCCGGGGAGACATGGCCGGTCATCATGTCGCCGGAGAGCGTGGCAAGGCTGGTGGAAAGGACGGCGCTCATGCGAAGTCCTCCACGTTGCGGTTCTTCCAGGCGGCGGTGATGTGCCGGAAGCCGACCGGCTCGCCCGTTCCCAGCGCGAGCATGGTGGCGGCCTTCATCGTCTTGTCGATCTGGCCGAGCGCACCGGCCTTGTTGCCGATGGCGGTGAGCAGCTTGACGCATTGCTCATCCTTGACGTTCCAGGCTGCGATGGACGCCGCGATGTCTTCCGGATAGGCCTTCAGGCGGTTGAGCTTCATGCCGACGCGCCGGCGGAGCTGGCCATAGGTGCGTTTCTTGTCCTTGTTGTCGCGCAGTCGGTCATAGACCTCATCATTGCCGACAAGGGCGACGCCGCATTTGTAGAGATCGGAGAAATGCCGAAGCTGGTTGATCGCCTCGGGGATCAGGTGCTGCGCCTCGTCGATGATGAGCAGCGCGTTGCCTGACGAGGCCAGACGCTCGCCGATAGCGCGGACCAGGCGCGCAGGGTTGTTCTCCTGAATGCCCAGCGTCGCGCAGATCTCGACCAGCATCGCGTTGACGGTCTTCGTATATTCCGAAACCGTGGTCATCCAGACATTCGGGCGGCGGGCCTTGTACTCGTTGCAGGATTGCGACTTGCCCATGCCGGGGCCGAGCGTGATCAGAACAAGATCGCTGGCGACATGCGCCCAGGCGAGCGTATCCATCACCTCGCGGCTCGTCTTCGTCGGGAAATAGGGCGGGGAGACCGGGATCGAGGAAAAGAAGGAGGCCTGTTCATCCTGCTGGTCGATGAACTTGGCGACCTGTGCGTTTGTCGTGTCGAGGCGACCGGCATACTTGCCGGAAAACCAGCCGCTGAAGGTGCCTTCCGCCATACCGAGGCGGCGCGCGGTCTCGGCCTTAGACCAGCCCTTTTCTTCGGCGATCTGCTTGACGCGCTCGGTCAGCCGACGCCAGGCGGCGATATCGGCTTCCGTGCGGTTGGCGGTCAGCTCGGGCGCGGTGGCGGCCAGCTCCCAGGCGGTGGTGGCTGCTGTGGTTGTGTTCGCTGCGATGTTCATTTATGGTTCCTTTGTCAAAGGGGCCGCGAAGCCCTCAATTCGGGCGGGTTTTCCCGCCCTTTCTTTTTTGGAACCGTACTCACTACATGTCGGTCCATCCCCGGCAGGGCCGGGAATTCAGTCGTCGAGGCCGCCGCTGATCACTCTCAGCGCCTGCCCGAATGTGTTGTTGAAATCGATCTCCTCCGCCGGCTCGGCCGGTGCATGCTGGAGGGCGGTCGCCAGATTGCCGTTGGCGATGCGGGTGATGGCCGGGCGCGCCGGCTGCGGCGCGGTCGCCTGCTCGCCGCGCGCCAGAATGTCGGCGAGTTCCTGGGCGGTGAGCTTCTTGTGGGTCTCGGTTGCGGCCTTGACCGATTTGATATGGTCGCGGCGCAGGCGCGCGTGGTGGCGGGCGGCGTCCTGGTTGTCGAAGCCGGTGTCTTCGATGCAGGCCGCTTCGCAGATCAGCCGGTTCTTGAGGTCGTAGACCTGGATGGGCTGGTGCAGCTTGTCCGGATCGAAGCGCAACGTCACCTTCTGGCCAGCATGGGCATTGAGCGCGACGTTCCAGTAGCGGTTGCCCTGGAAGTGGATTTCGCCCGAACCGCGCTGGGCTCTGACGACGTCGGAGGCCAGCAGCCAAAGGCTCTTCTGGCCTTCCGTGGGCCAGCGAACGACCCATGAGAGGTCTTCCATCGAGGCGGTGAAGGTTTCGTCGAAGGAGCGACCCTTGCAGGCGACGGCCTTGCGGCCGGTGCGGGCATTGTGGCGGGCGATCTCGCGGGCGACGTGGTCGCGGAAGCCATCGAGCGGAACGGCGGCTTTGCCATAGTTCTCAGGCTTGGCCATCGGATTGTTGCCGGTATAGGCCCCGTCGCAATAGGGGTGTTTGGAAATCTCTTCCGCCAGATCGCGCCAGGCGCGTTCGATCGGCTTCGACTGGCCGGAATAAGGTGTCGTCCAGATCGTCTCGACGCCGAGCGTGGTGAGAAGGCCGCGCGGGTCTTCTTCGCGGATCTTGAAGCGGAAGCGGGTGCGCGCGCCGCCGGTGATCCATTTGGAGGCGAAAGCGCGGCCGTTATCGAGGAAAATCTTGTCCGGTATGCCGAACTGCTCGACCATGTCGCCGATGACCAGACGCACGGCCTCCCATGTTTCGGCATCGGTCAAGCGCCAGGCGAGCACCTTGCCGGAATAGAGATCCTGGATGCCGATGAGGTAAAGGCGGGCGGGCTTGTCCAGCCAGGGCACGCGGACGAAGACGTCCAGCTTGTGGCCGTCCATGTTGACGGCCTGCATGGCATGCAGGTGGAGGCGCGAGCGGCGCTGGGCGGGGAAGAGCTTCTTGGCCTTCTCCTCGCCGTCGCGGGCGAGGATGATGACCGTCTCGGGCACTTCGGCCTTGAACCGGCGGCGCAGCGAGCGCTCGTCCGGGATCGGTGCCCAGTTCTTCTTTTTGGCGGCGTCCTGCATGCGGCGATAGCAGCTGGAAAAGCCGGATTTCGAGTTGCGGAGATAGTCGGACTTGAGGAAGTCCCAGGCATCCGGATGGCAATCGGCGCGCTTGGCGGTGGCGGCGAAGTTCGGGGCAAGGGCGGGCAGCCAGTCGGCGCGCTCGATATTCGCCACCATGCCAAACCAGTTGTAGATCGTGGCAAGACTGACATCGTGCCGGCTGGCGGCAAGCTGCATGGCGGCGGTCTGCGAAAGGCCGGCCGCTTCCATCTCAAGGGCTTCCAGAAGGGCCTTCAAACGGCCTTCGCACATGATTTTATGTGTTTCCGGCAGTGCGTTGTAACGTGCCCAGAGTGCTTCGCGGATCGGCGACTTGGCGCGCTCGGCCTTGTCCTGCTGGGCGGCCATGATCTGCAGTTTCAGCCGCGCGGCGGCTGGCAGAGCATCGATGTGGTATTCCAGCCCGCCGCCCCGTCCGGCGCGCTTGCGGGCATGGGCGTCCCAGGCCTTGGCTGCGCGGGCGAGCTGCCGCTCGGAGGGCGGCAGATCCGGCAGGCTGAGGCCAGCAAGCTCCGCGATGGTGAACCACTCGCGCGTCATGCCTGACCTGTCTTTCTCGTCGCCATGTAGGCGCGGAAGGCGTCCTGGTGTTCCTTGACGAAACGGAGCGTTTCGAGGGCTGCTTTCATATGGTCGCGATGCAGATCGCCGCGCGCACCGGCATCAATGCGGACGTTCAGCCGGAGGAAGGTCTCCAGCGCACCAATCTGGCTATCGATTGAGACCTTGCTCATCGGCGCACGTCCTTTACGTTGATGCGTGTCGCCATCAGTGCCTTCAGCTGCTTGCCGAGTTCGGCGCGCTCTTTCTGGATTTCGCCGATCTGGGCCAGCAGGGCCTCTTCGCCGGCCAGAAGTGTCAGGCCGTCATCCTTGATGACCTCGTCCCAGAGCCAGTAAGCGCCGGTGGCGCGGACAAAGGCCTTGAAGCGGGAGAGGCTCGGATCGTGCGGCTTACTCTCGGCCGTGTAGGCGTCCAGCGTGGCGCGGCTGATCGTCGGCAGACCGAGATATTGCGCCATGCGGGCAGCGATGACGCTGCGATCGTGCGGGCATTCGCGGATGGCGCGGGCCATGGCCCGCTTGATCCGGCTGCGGAACTTCTCGATATCGAGCTGGTCGGTCGCGGAACGCACCGGGAAGCTCGCCTTGTCAGCGTCGAAGAGTTCGAACTGGAGTGGGTTGCGCGACATCAGGCGGCCTCGTCGAGATCGGGGCGCACATGCTCTAGGAATTTCGCCTTGGTCTCGGCACTAGCGCGCCGCCATGTGTCAACGAGGCGAGAGAAAAGCACGGTCTGGGCGTCGGGCTTCGGCTTGGCATCCTCTACGGCCTTGAGCGCGGTCTCCAGATCGGACCCAAACTGCAGCCCGACTGAGATATCCGCCTGCTTCCTTGGCTCCATCTTCGCAAGCTTCAGAAGCACCGACTGGTTGTCGGCGTGCGGTGTGCCGCGAAGCTTGGCCCGCAGGTTGGAATTGAGGTTTTGAGCAATCTGGTTCAGGCGCTCGTAGGACCGGGTGGAAAGCCCCATGCGATCGGCGACATGCTGTGCGAAGGTCGTTTTGTCGGCCTCTGCGCCAATTAATTCCGCCAAGTTGGCGGAATTTCCGGGCCGGCCCGGCTCAATCTTACCGTGCTTGCGCTCCCAGATTTCCCGGTAGGACTGGACGAAGATCGCGCGGTCGATGACGGATAGCTCGTTGCGGAAAAGGTTCTCCGTAATTTCGAGCAGCTGGCCTTCGGCGGCATCCGCCTTGAAGACAAGGGCCTCGATCTCGGTCTCGTCATTGATCTCGAAGGCTCGCATGCGATGAGCGCCCGCGATTAGCGTGAACTTGAAGCCCGATTTTGCAGGCGTAGCGCGAACCGAAATCGGGTTGATGAGACCGTGCTCGACGATGCTCTGCGCAATAATCAGAGCTTGTTCTTCCTCGACCTCGCGGAGGCGCTCCGGAACGAAGATATCTTTCAGGGGGATGATCTTGAACTCGGTCATGCGGCATCAGCCATACGAATGGCTGCCTCTTTCATGTCGGTGAGGAAAATGGATGAAGCACGCTCGCCCATGCGGTCGTGGACCGCCCGAAAAAGTGGCTCTTCGCGGCGCTCGTCGATGCGCGCCAGCGCGAAGTTCGTAGAGGTGCGCTGGCGACCCATGACAGACGTCAGGCGGCGGCGGGGCACTTGAAAAACATTCGCGATGATGTGAACCGCGCACTGGCGGGCTAGCGCCGCATCAAACTGATCGCGCGGCGGATTGATGATGTCCCGCAGGGGCAGGTGGCTGAAATGCTCCTGCACCGCGATGTAGGCGGCGGCGATCATGGCGCTCTGGCGCTCTTTTTCAGAGTACGGGTTCACAGATAGGCCCTCGCAAAGGCTGCGATGGCCGCAACAAGCCCCGCCACCGCGACCGACCAAACGCAAAACAAATCGTCGGCGCGGCAGAGGGCGGGGCTCGTTGCAGGGATGAAAGGCTTGACGATTTCGGACTTCAGTTTGGACATGTGCGGGCTTTCGATTTCTGCTTTTCTCGTCTCAGCGGCGGGGTGACAGCCGGGCGGTCTTTTCCTGGGCTAAAGGTGAGGATCGGCCTGCCGGAACGGACACCTGAAGGGCTAGAGCACCCCGCCGCAGTCAGGCCGCCGCCTGGATCGGGTCGATGGGCTCAAGCTGGGCAGCGCGCTGGCGCTGCTTGCGGGTCGGTGGGCGCTGGTAGTTTTCCATCGGCTGCGGGTCTTTGCGACGGCCGTCGCCGTGGTAGCGCTCGCGCCACAGGAGGTGTGGGTGGGTCTTGAGCGCTGCCGCAATGGCACGTTCACCGGCCAGATTGGGCTCCTGCAGGGCGCGGGAGGCCGTGCAGCGGGCGAGGCCATAGCGGCGATCGATGTCGCGGAGGGAGAATCCGGCACGTTCGAGCCGGGCCTTGATGCTGGCGATGGCGTCGAGCCGGCGCTGCATGGACTTGTCAATGCGCATATGCATAATCGCCCTTCGATTTGGAGAGGGAGGCCTGCAACGCCTCCCTTTTCAATGGGTTTGTGTTCGGTATCTATCGAAAGGAATAATGCGTTTTGTACGTTTTGTAAACGTCCAATTTGCACTTTATGAATGGCTAGGCCTGAGAAACCAAAAACGCCCTTTGCGGCGCGGCTCGTCGATGTGAGAAAGGCTCGTGGCTTCGATAAAAGAGAGCCATTCGCTGAGCATCTTGGCATGCCGCTCGAAACACTGGCGGGCTATGAGCGTGGGACTCGAGAAATGCCACTGGCGTGGCTCGAAACCTATCGTCAGCGGTTCAACGTCAATCTGAACTGGCTGATCAATGGCGATGGCGAGATGTTCGAGGTGGCGGGTCCAATCAGCGGCCGCGACGCCGTACTTCTCTCCGATTTTCAGAAGCTGCCGGAGGATCGGCAGCTCGATATCCTAGATTTCGTGACCATCAACCTCAAGCGCGTCGAACGCGGATAAAGACTGGCGTTCGTTCCGTCTCGTTGACGGCCGCCTCGAATTCGATATTGCCGTAGGCGGCTCGCGTCGCCTTCTCCAGTTCGTCGAGGGCTCGCTTGAGGCGATCGGATGAAATGCTTTTCACTGGCGCTGAAGCCAGAACAAAACTCAAGAATACACGTCGTTTCATAATGTCTCCCTTCGCGCTTGGCGCGTGAACAAAAGTGGAACATACGACGAGGAGACGCAAGCCAAGGGTTGAAAAGCGTTTGTTTATCAACACTATCCACAGGTTGTGCCATCTATCCCGCTGCCCGCTTGACTCCCGCGTTGTGACGTGAACAAAATAGGAACATATACCTAACGTCAAGGAGAAAGTTCCTATGTCCTTTGAGCCCAAGTTCATCGTCCTACCGTTCCGCCGCTCCCGGAACCGCCTGGTCCTCGGCGACATGCGCCAGGCCACATCAATGGCCTCGGCCGATCGGCTGGCCCAGTCGCTGGCCGATCGCCTCGGTGGTGCACGGGCTTATGAGGTGCAAGTGGAGGAGGAGAGCGGGGAGATGCATGAGCCTCGGCTCATTAGTGCGCATGGCGAGACGTTCGACGTGATGGCGGAAGCCTGATCGGGGGCGGCGGTGATCACGATCGATACCCTCGGCCAAATGATCGAGCATCGTCACTGGCTGAGCGTTCACTGTAATGCCAGGGATTGCTGGAACCGAGCGCCGGTCGATCTACCGGCGCTGGCGGCGCGGCTCGGCGCGGACCATCGTTCTCTCGCGCCGTTTCTGAAGCCCTATTTCATCTGCAGCAGGTGCGGGAGCCGCGATATCGGCTTCACAACCGGGGCGGAAATGCCGAACCTCTGCGAGGGTGCCTACATAGGTCGGTGAGCGGGCCATTCAGCGGTACGAACTCAGCCAAGATAAATCGTAGGCCTGGGCAGTCTTGTAATTAGGCGAAAGCACAGCCCGGAGTTTCTCGGTAAACATCTGTACGTCCAGAAAATAGTTGGGGAATGCCTTTCTAAGGTCCAGAACCGTGTTGGCCTCGACGAGAACGGTGTTTCTATTGCCGTGCTTGGTTTCCTCGATCACATACTGCTGAGCACTAATATTGTAGTTCGAATAGGGACGAACCGAAACAGTCCCATTTTGGGCGTCGAATTGCAGAAGGAAGTATTGCGAATATCCACTGTCGTGCTCCTCAGTGAACTTTAATGCGTTTCGATATTTTTCCAAGGATGAGACAGCCTTGATCTTTTTTGTCAGCTCTCGGATTTCCTTACGGAGTTCCTCGCGAGGCAAGTTCGCTTGCGGACAAGGTTGCGATCCTTCGTCGTATGCAAATTCTGAAGACATCAGTTGGAAAAAACGTCGCCAATCTTCGTCGCCTTCGCCGCCCTTTATGTTCTCACCACGAACTAGTCCTACCGCTTCTACTGCTGTGGCCCAGGCATGCTGGAGACGGGTGCGAAGTTGGACCTCGACGGTTTGCCGATTATACACCTCTGATACTCCGGTACCCCGAAACTTTAAGATGATGTGGTGACTTCTATATCCATCTGTCTTAGGCTCAGCTATGTAATTGTCTTCGGATTGGATAATGTGTTTGCTTTCCCCCGACCTGTAGATCTCTGACAGCCTATCCACCTCTTTCATCGAACGGACAACCGCTCGGCATCCCGCAATATCCTGCATTTGATATAGGGTGACAGGACGCAGAAGCTTGCGTCTTATCGCTTGCATTCGTTTAAGCCGTGCAGCGGCGATTGCTCCTCTTTCAATCGCGCGCATTTTTCGAGAGAGTTCACGTCTCACTTGGAGCAGAGGATACATGTGGGCGGATCGCCAGTTATGTGCCACGCGGAACGCCTCGTACACATCGGTTGAGGGAAGCTCCTCCTCATCGTCAAAACAGTCCTCGGGTACAATAAGAAGCCTTGAGCGGAGGACTTTTCCGGCCTTTATGATTTGGCTCTTCGAATAGCTGGGTTTTTCAAAGGAAGGCATTTCCGGCTCACGCATGATTCCAACGAGACACGTTATTGTTTCCAGAACCGTTTAAGATTGCAACTTCTCGACGTTGGTAATTCAGCAATTTCGAAAGTCAGGGAAGAGGTCAAGCAAACTAAAAACACGTCGGAGATGTGAGGCAGCCTATTGCGCCCGGCCTGAGCTTGATGGTGCTGATTATTCAGCGCCGAAGTGTTGTCGTCGCGCCAGCCGCGAAGGAGCGCGTTTCAGGACTCTGATGGCAAAGTTCGTCGGCGGCAAGAATGGCGCAAGAACTTCGGTTTTCCGGGCCCTTTCGGGCTCCCAGGTGATGTTTGCCGCAATGGCAAAGTTCTATTTGCCAAAATGCGCTCCGGGCGGCGCATCTGAGGCCAAAAGTTCGTTGTAAGCGGAGATCCTGAAGCCCTATTTGAAAGGCGTTTGAGGAGGTTTTTGAGGCCACTCTACGGTTTTTGAAGCGCTAGTTCCTATGATGCAGCCGCATGCCATGCGATGCGGTATCCAAGGCGCTCAGAGGGGATATTGTGTCAAACGAACGCACCCGCCAGAGTCCGCTCGAGGCCGCTGGAGCTCTTGAATTCTCGGCATTTCCCGCTCCTTCCCGGATAATCCCGTCAATTCCAGAACTAGGTGTCAAACAACACTTTAGTTGGCTGACAGGTAGGCCCTCGACATCGATTTCGGACCGGTATCCGAGTTGAAGTAGTTGTAATTTTCCAATCAGCCTTGAATGGCTTCGGCGGCTCATCGGTTACGCCTTGTGCGATCTCGACCATTAGGCGTCCCAGATCACTACTCGTTCCGTGACAATTTGGACGCCGAAAATTGTCCTGGCTGATTTGGAGCAGAACGCCTTTCCCGGCAGCCTTATGGGAGGCCGTGTGAGCGCAACTGTCTGCGTTGCGACGAGTCTTCCGATCTATTCGCCGCGATCAAAAACAAGTTTGGCGTTGGGGCTCTTGTCACTGTAACCAATGACGTCGCATCCCTTGCGCACTGGCGCTTTCCCAACCAAGGTCAGTCGCAGCGAGCCATTGTCATATCCACTGACGAGATATGGAGCTGGATGGCAACCTTTCTTGAAAGAATAGGCGACGCCGGACACCCCTTCGTTTGGAACGCTCCAGCCTCGGAAAAGCACGGTCCCCGGCGTGACGGTTCCCGCCATCGATGCTTTCGGCTCCAAGTATACAATGATGTGTTGTTTCTGATGAAAAAACATCAGAGAGCCATTGTGTCCCATCGACTCGCCATAACGGTCTTCGACATCAAATGTTTGTTGAACCGGTACGTCCTTGTAGGGCCAGCCCATTGGACAAAGCTCAAGCCACATGGCACCGAATTCGCGTCCTCGATCCGCGTTTGACGCGCCCAAGCGTTTGCCCGTATCCGCGTCTTTCATATTGACGTAGCCGGAGAAGTCTTTGTTGGCTTCTTCGGGGCCGTTGAAAAGCAAATGCCTTCCGCCTGTCCAAAGGTCGCCTGTTTCACAGTTAGCATGGGCTTCGTAGACAGTTTCGTCTATCCCCTGGTCCTTAACGCATGACGCGTCTCCCGGCTTCCAGTTTTCACACCAGCTTTTGACAGATTCTGCGGTGACTTTTGCCTTCATGCTGGAGTTGTTGCCGCCATAGTCGGTGAATTCATAGATGATGGGCGAAATCGTCTTGGAGCTGCCGGGAAACTCATCACCGAGTGGGGGAGGTGGCAGCTGTGTAAGCGTGGAGGCAAGAAGAACAATGGAGGACAACAACAGCATATGTGACCCGTAGATACGATTGATGTATCCGGGGTTTAGCACGCAAAGGCTGCTTGTTTTTTAAATACACACGTAAAATTATCAGAATGCTTGATCAAGTCGGACAGCCATTCTCGCAGGGGGGGCTTTTCTCCGATTACGCTGGTTGCAGGTTTCGGTTACGTCGGCGGAGCGGCTGTTGCTCTTCCGTCGCGGGTTCTTGCTGTCCTCCGGGATTCCCGCAAGCCCGCGCGCGGCATCGGGCTTCGTGCGCGCGTTGCGCTCGGCTCGGGATCGCCACACGACCGCTTGCGGATATAATTTGAATTGCAAATCAAATTATTTTTGGCT
This sequence comes from Hyphomicrobiales bacterium, assembly GCA_900466575.1. Taxonomy (GTDB): domain Bacteria; phylum Pseudomonadota; class Alphaproteobacteria; order Rhizobiales; family Rhizobiaceae; genus Ensifer_A. The sequence goes on from UBMP01000011.1 coordinate 128,523, forward strand.
AAAGAGGGGGGCATGACAAACCCTCCCGATCTTCCCCGCGCTCGCTTTGGCGTCCGCTTTTCGATGCTGGCCCGCCGCTGGCGGCAAGCGCTTGATGCCCATCTTGTGCTCTCGGGTCTTTCAGATGCGACGTGGTTGCCGCTGGTTCACCTGCATGAATCGGGAGATGGCGTGACGCAGAAGGAACTGGCTTCGCGCGTTGGCATCGACGGCTCCAGTCTTGTCCGCCTTCTCGACATTCTCTCTGGCCAGGGTCTCGTCGAGCGGCGGGTGGATGCCGCGGACGCGCGTGCGCGCCACGTTTATCTCACCGATACGGGGCGGGCTCGCGTTGCCGAAATTCGCCGGGCATTGATCGAGGCCGAAAAGGAGTTTCTGCAGGATATCTCCGATCCCGACCTCGTGGCCATGCTTGAACATTTTGCGTTGATAGATGCGCGCCTGCAGGCTTTGCACGCGCGCTCGAAGGACATCGACCCCTCATGAACATGTTTGAATCCTCCGATGAAGCGGCAATTTCATCTCCCCTCGCGGTCCGGCGTGTCGATGCGGCAGGTCACCTTGTCAAGCCGCATCAGTTTCGGGAGAGTATCGTCGTCAACGTTCGTTCCCTGGGCCGCAATTCGGTACTCATAGGGCTACAGGCCTCTCTTGCGTCGGCGGTGACGCTGGTGTCCTGGCTTGCTTCGCCATGGCCGGATCTTGCCGGGGTGGGGGCACTTGGGGCGCTTGCCGTTCTTTTTGGACGGTTCGCGCCGAATGGTGAACGCGGGCGGGTCGTTCTGACTTGCGTTTTCTGGCTGATCTTTGCCGTCGTCACCATGTCGGTGGCCGCACGTCTGGGCGCACCGGCGCCTCTCAAGCTCGCGCTTCTCGCTTTCGCTTGCGGCTTCTTTTTCTTTGTCGCCAATACGGGGCAGTTCGGCCCCCCGGGCCCGCTCATTTTCGTTTTCGCTGCCGGTGCACTCACGGGGGAGGTTGGAACCTGGCAGATTGTATTGGAGCGTGCGGCGGCGACAGCTGTTTCCGGGTTGCTGGCGTGGGCGATCTGCGTGGCAACCGACAGATGGCGCCAAGCCGTCTCGCCTGACGCGCCAAGTCCTCTGGAGCCGGTGCGGCCATTCAGTCATCGCCTGATCGCGGCGGCCCGTATCACGTTTGGCGCGGCGGTCGCCCTTTTCGCCGTCCATCTATACGGGGCGGATCATCCGGGATGGGCGGCTCTGGGCACCCTGGCAGTCATGCAGGGCACACACCTGCATATCAGCATGAACCGCGCCTTGCAGCGCATGGCCGGCACCGTCGTCGGTGCAGGGCTGGTCTGGCTTGTCCTTGCGGAACAGCCCTCCGCCTGGAGTGTGATCGCGCTGGTGGCCGGCCTGCAATTCGTCACCGAGATCGTCATCGGCGCCAACTACGCCCTTGGCCAGATCTTCGTGACGCCGCTGGCTCTGCTGATGAGCTATCTTGCATCGAACGGTGCGGCCGGGGTCGCCATGGCGGGAGAACGTGTCCTCGACACGATCGCAGGCGCCTGCATCGGCATTGTTTTATCCGTGGTGTGTTCCACGCTTGACGACAGGGTCCAACTCGCCCGGCACCATGCTGCACGGTCGGGACAGAAACCCGAACATTCCGGCGTTTGAAGGGAGTGGCGAGGACGCCGATCCCAGGCCATCTCTTGCGCATCGAAAGCAGACGTCTCCCTGAATCAAACAAAGAGGCCCCCCAAAGAGGGAGGCCCTTCAACTTCGTTGAATGTCGGGTGCCTTACCGGTCACAGATCAGGCGGCCCCAGCGATTTTCAAAGCAGCGCATGTGGTGGTGGCGATGCCAGGGGCGGTCCCAGTAGCCATAGCGGGGGCCATCGTAACGTTCGTAGCGGGGGCGATATTCATACCGACGGTCATGGTGGTGGCGCCAGCCGTCCCGGACAATGACGATCTCGTCGGCCGAAGCGGTTGCGGGGATGGCAGCCAGTGCGCTGAGGCCAATGGCGGCTGCCAGGAATGCCTTACCGAAAATGTTGGTCATCGAAGTTCTCCTCAAAAGCCCTGTCTGGCGCGGTCTGCGGGGCGCCATGTTCGCGGGCGATCCGTCTGTGTCTCGGTCGCTTCATCAGCGAACGATCACAGAGTAGTCTCGCGGGGCTGAACGATGCCGGAATGTGCCGTTCATCTCGTGTTCATTTCGGCAGCGGGCACCCGCGAGAGGGAGGAGACGCCGCAATGATGGCGCGGCGAAGGCAGTCAGCCCTCGTTCGCGGTGCCTGCGGGGGCAGTTTTCGGTGTGGAGGCCTTCGGCGCCTTTGCGGGTTTGACCGGTTTGATGTCGCGCGCCGCTTTCAGCATGCGCTTGGTCGCCTTGGCCTGATCGTTCATCATCTCGATCTGAACCTGCTGGATTTCGGTCAGGCGCTCCCACTGGCGGTTCAGCAGGTGATCAACCTTTTCATGCAGATGGCGGATTTCGAGTTCGGCCTTCAGGTTGACCTTGTATTCGTTGAGCGCGCGCAGGCGATCCTTGGCTTCCTGGCGGCGCTGGCTCATCATGATGATGGGCGCCTGGAAGGCGGCAAGCGTCGACAGAATGAGGTTCAGGAGGATGAAGGGATAGGCGTCGAAGGCTTCCTTTTCCCCCAGCGCAACGTTCAGCATCATCCAGAAACCGAGGAAAGCAAAGAAGCCGATGATGAATGTCCAGCTTCCGCCGAAGGCAGCGACCCAGTCGGCGACGCGGTCGCCGAGGGTGCGGACATCGTCGTATTCGTCTTCGATGTTCTCGGTCAGCGTGTCATGCGTCTTGAGGCTTTCCACCACTTCGTTTTCGAGGGAGGAAATCTCGCCGCGCTCGTCCTTCAGCAGTTCCGCGATATAGCGCCCGCGCAGGTCATCCATGGCGCGGCGGCTGACATAGTCGTCGGAGGTGATCGTCGGATGCTGGTTTCGGATATATTCGGCCAGCGCCGGGCGCAGGTCGTCGACGCGGATGGCGTCCTTGCGCTTGAGGGGCGCGCCGGTAATGGCATCGACCAGACGGACGGATTTCTGTTTGGCGACATTGAGGTTGCTGGAATAGGTTTCCATCTTCACCGCAGCTGCGGTTTCGCCGTCGCCCGCATCGAAATCGACAATCGTGTTTTCGGACATATCATCGTGTTCGAGCGTGGGTTCCGTCATGGCGGGCAATCCTCTGGTCTGGCCGTTCGTCTGGAGCAAAAGGCGAAGCTTCGGAAAAACGGAGCGCGTTGGAATACGCCCGCATTTTTCGAATGCTCATGCCATCATCAGACGACAGAACCAAGACAATTTGCAAGCATTCGTGACATCGGCACCGCCGGCGGCGGTGTTGGCCCAAGGCTCAGCCTCATCCGCGGTTCGGGAAGAGTATCAGTGCCGAGCCGATCAGGCAGATCGCCACCCCTGCAAGGTCCCAGCGATCCGGTCTCTGGCCTTCGGCAAGCCACATCCATCCGAGCGACATCAGGATATAGATGCCGCCATAGGCGGCAAAGGCTCGGCCCGCCGACCCGGCAGGAATACGTGTGAGAAGCCATGCGAATAGCGCCAGCGAGACCATTCCGGGCATGAGCCACAGTGGCGATTTCCCGAGCTTCAGCCACGCCCAGAAGGCATAGCATCCGGCAATTTCTGCAAGCGCTGCGGCGACGTATATCAGGTAGGTCATTGGCGGAGAGTGGCATAGGGGCGGCGGGTTTTCCAGATCGGAAGAGCCCCGCCGCTGGCCTTGCCTTATATCGCCAGCATGCTCCTATCGATTTCGGCGATCGATCGTGCGCCGGTCAATGTCATGGCGACGCGCATTTCCTTGGCAACGAGGTCCAGGAGATTTTCGACGCCGGCTTCGCCGTTGGCGGCAAGCGCGTAGATGAAGGCGCGGCCCAGCAACACGGTATCGGCACCGAGCGCCAGCATGCGCACGACATCGAGGCCGGAGCGGATGCCGGAATCGGCGAGGAGCTTCAGCTCACCCTTTACCGCGTCGGCAATGTCGGGCAGGGCACGGGCGGTGGAACGCACGCCATCAAGCTGGCGGCCGCCGTGGTTGGAGACAATGATGCCGTCCGCGCCGAAGCGCACCGCATCACGGGCGTCATCCGCATCCAGAATGCCCTTGATAAGCATCGGGCCCTTCCAGAAATCGCGAATCCATTCGAGATCGCTCCAGGAAATGGACGGATCGAAATTTTTGGCGAGCCAGCCGATATAGTCTTCGAGCTTGGTCGGCTGGCCGCGATAGGCGGAGATGTTGCCGAGATCGTGCGGCCGGCCAAGCAAGCCGACATCGAAAGCCCATTGCGGGTGGAGAACGGCCTGTATCATGCGGCGCAACGCGGCGTTGGGACCGGACATGCCGGAATGGGCGTCGCGATAGCGCGAACCCGGCGTCGGCATGTCGACGGTGAAGACGAGCGTCTCGATCCCTGCGGCCATGGCGCGCTCCAGCGCGTTTTTCATGAAGCCGCGATCCTTCAGCACGTAGAGCTGGAACCAGATCGGCGCCGATGTTGCCTTCTGCACTTCCTCGATTGGGCAGACCGAGACGGTGGACAGCGTGAAGGGGATGTTGCGGGACGTGGCGGCGCGAGCGGCCTGAACTTCGCCGCGTCGCGCAAACATGCCGGTGAGGCCGACAGGGGCGAGCGCCACCGGCATGGCCATCTTGCGACCGAAGAGTTCCGTCGAGATATCGAGGCTTTCGACATTCTTGAGGATGCGCTGGCGCAGTTCAATGTCGGACAGGTCGGTGACATTGCGGGCAAGCGTGTATTCGGCGTTGGCGCCGCCATCGATGTAGTGGAACAGGAAGGGCGGCAGGCGGCGGCGGGCGGCTTCGCGATAGTCCGAGGGAGATGAAATGATCATGGCAGGTCAGGTCCTTGAAAGCGTTGTGCGAAGGGTTTCGGCGCGCGCGCGGCGCGCCCGCTCCTCGTCGATGATACGAATGGTTTCCGCGACGAACTCGATGTGCGTGTCGGAGGCGAGGCGGGCGGCGAGCGCATCGCCGGCGGTGATGGCGTCCACAAGCGCCTGATGTTGCTGCGAGAGGCGCTCGAACGTGCGCGGCACCATGTAGAGCTTGTCGAGGCTTTGCGAGATGCTGCTTTGGAGGAGGCCGAACATGCTCGACATGACCGAGCGCAGCACGGCGTTGTGCGAGGCATCGGCAATGGCGAGGTGAAAGGCGGCATCGGCATGGGCTTCCGCTGCGGCGTCGCCTTTCTCGTGGCAGTCCGCCAAGTCGTCGAAGCAACGGCGGATCGCCTCGATATCCCGCGGTTCTGCGCGCAGGGCCGCATGGTAGGCCGCTTGGCCCTCCAGGCCGAGGCGGACCTCCAGCACGTCCTGGCCGAAGCCCGGATTGCCTGCAACGAACGGCGCCAGCGGATCGTTGATCGTCTTGTGGGTCCAGCGGTTCTCCGCCGGTTCGGCAATGACAGTGCCGCCCTTGCGGATCGTGACGCGGCCGCGCGTGGCCAGCCGCATCAGCGCTTCGCGGAGAGAGTTGCGCGATGCCCCCAGCATCTCGGAAAGAGCGCGTTCTGACGGCAGGCGATCACCCACGGCGAGGCCGCGCTCCTCGATCAGCGTTTCTATGGCCTGTTCGAGGCGGCCCGCGACGCCTGGCGTGGGGGTCGAGATGCGAGTTGGTGTCACCGCCCCAAACCTTCGGTGTTTGCGACATCGCGCGCCGGCTCCATTGAGGTGAGCCCGAAAGAGAAAAAGCCCGCCGGGCGTGCCGCGGAAAGCCTCGACAGCCAGACATCGTGCAATAGATGATCGAGTCGGCTCCAAACCTCCATCGCTGCCCTCCCAGAATGGTCCTACCAAATTATGTGTATCCAGGGAGACTTTTGCCACATCGGCGATATTTAGTCAAAGATTTCGTACAAATGCGAACCAAGGATCCGATTTTTGGTCCTACCAATGTTGTTTGGTTGTCGCAGGCTGTAGCCAGACCGTCGTCAGCAGTGGACTCGCGGCCGTGGACGATCCATAAGTTATTCTCAGAATAATCGATGGATCGTCCACATGGACCCACTGAGCGATGTGATTGCCCTGCTTCGGCCGAACACGGCCGTCTCCAAACCCATTTCCGGTCTGGGTGCTTGGGCTGTGCGCTATGCCGCCCATGATGCCCCCGGTTTCACGATCGTTCTGAGGGGCGAATGCTGGGTGACTTTTGAAGGCGAGGCGCCCTTGAAGCTGGAGACGGGCGCTTTCCTGCTCCTGCCTACCACGCCGGCCTTCACGCTCGGCAGCCGGCCCGATATCGTGGGCACGCCCACAGAGCCGATGGATGTGCCCGTTCGTCACGGCGAGCAGGAGGGCGAGGCGGATTTCATGGCACTTGGCGGCACGTTTCGGATCGAGGCGGCGAATGCGCCGCTGCTCCTCGCCCTGTTGCCGCGCATGATCCATGTTCCGCCGTCCGAAGGGCGATCGGCTCGGCTCGGCCGGCTGATCGATCTCATCGCCGATGAGTGCCGTGGCGACGAACCGGGCAAGGACTTGGTGCTCCAGCGCATGCTCGAAGTTCTTCTTATCGAGGCGCTCCGGTCGCAGGAAACGGTGATGGACCAAACCCGCGCCGGTTTGCTGCATGGCATGCGCGATCCGGCGCTTGCTCGGGTGCTTTCGGCCATGCATGCGGATGTCCGCGCAGACTGGTCGGTTGCAAGCCTTGCCCGCATCGCCGGCCAATCGCGCTCCGCCTTTGCCGCGCGCTTTGGCGCAGTGCTCGGCTGTGGGCCGATCGAATATCTTGCCCGCTGGCGCATGGCGTTGGCCAAGGATGCCTTGCTGCGTGGGGCAAAGACACTCGATCGGATCGCTGACGACATCGGCTACGACTCCGCCAGCGCCTTCAGCACGGCGTTCCGCAAGCGGCTCGGCTGCCCGCCCGGGCAATTTGCCCGGATGAATGGTAGCGCCGGGCACGCCTAAAATCGAAGAGCGGGTGCGCTTCATTCTAATTTGGACGATTGAGCAATATAATTGGACGTTGAATTATAGATCGTCCAAATGATCGCGACTATCTAGGAACCATCCGAAACGAATGGAGGTTCCCATGCAAACGATCCTGATCACCGGCACATCTTCTGGCTACGGCCTGGAAACGGCCCGCCACTTCCTCGGCAAGGGCTGGAATGTCATCGCCACGATGCGCAGGCCCGACACCGGCCTTTTCCCGGCATCGCCGAAGCTTCGTCTCCTGCCGCTCGACGTTACGAGCGATGAGAGCATCGCGGCAACGGTCGCGGCCGCAGGTCCGATCGACGTGCTGGTCAACAATGCCGGTATTGGCGTTGTCGGCGCATTCGAGGCAACGCCGATGGCGCATGTTCGCAAGGTCTTCGCTACCAACACGTTCGGCGTCATGGCCATGTGTCAGGCGGTCATTCCGCAGATGCGCGAACGCCGCGCCGGTGTCATCGTCAACGTGACCTCGAGCGTGACGCTGGCCGCCATGCCGCTGGCGGCAGCGTATACGGCCAGCAAGCAGGCGATCGAGGGCTTCACCGGTTCGCTCGCCCATGAACTTGGCTATTTCAATGTCCGCGCCAAGCTGGTCGAGCCCGGCTATGCCCCGACGACGCGCTTTGCGCAGAATACGGATGTGCGGATCGAAGATCTGATCCCGGCTGCCTATGCCGACTTCGCAACGCCGATCTTCGCGGAATTCGCGCGTCCCGCCATGACGACAAAGGAAACGGATGTCGCCGAGGCCGTCTGGGATGCTGTCCACGACACGACAGACCGGCTTCAGTTTCCGGGCGGTCCCGACGCGGTCGCACTCTATGAGGCTCGTCAAAGGTAAGAAAAAAGCGACGAGATCATCACCGGACAATCACAGCGCGGCGCCGGTCTCCTTCCGGTGCCGCCTATTCGTCGGCCATCTTTGTCATCCGGGAATGCGAACTTTTCTGCCGAATGCCGTCGTTAATACATGCGCACCGAGGGAGTTTAGCTCTATCTATCCGGCATAGCGCGTCATCGGCGGCTAAAGCGCAGCCCGCAATCGGCGGAATTTGGCGCACCCGACAGGAAGACATGTTGGTGGCCTAAAGTGCATTGGTTTCAGGTGGTTAGCCAGAAGCCATTTGCGGATTGTGTACCAGAGCAGTGATGGGGATGCAAGGGCTACCCCATGACCACGTTCCAATCGATGGGATATCCCGCCGCCTTGAGTTCTTTTCCTAGCGCCATCTTCCACCCACCTGCCGGGTCGAAATCTTGCCAAACGACGCCCAGAATATCTGACGGAATCTCTAAGTCGCCTCTCTTTAAGGCGCAGACGTATTCTCTCCCCAGCTTTCCTATGAAATATCCCAATTCGAGTATTACGTTTTGCCGGGCGCGATGTTGTTCTTGTCCATTGTGGACCGCTCGCCCCAGATCGTCCGGGGTAAGGAGAACCACCGCGAAACTCACGTCAGCATGGCGCTCGAACTTCTCGATGATGGTTCGCCCTTGGTTCGCTTGCTCGTGCAGTATAATTGGTTCAAAGCCCAAACCGAAGAGGAACCGAGCAACAGCTTCTCGTGCGCCATCGTCGTGGCCGTGAACAACGAATACCTTGCGGGAGTCAGCGGGGCGTGCCTGAAGCGCTTCAGGTGCTCGCTCGGGTTCGTGTCGGAGCTCTTCAAGCCGTTCCTCAAGGCCAGCTATGGCTTGCTTCAGAAGGGTAGTTGATGTTTCCTTTCCTCTTTGTAGGTACTCTACAACCCTCTGCGCAGTGATATTTCTGTCTACGTTGATAGGGTATGAGAAGCTGGCTGCGGCGCGGTATCGTTTGTATTCGAGGGTGTCTGCCCCAAAAGTCCGAACTAGAGCATCATCTACAGAGGCTCTTAGACCTGCGATTCCCGGCGTTGGGTGGTATGGGTCAACTGCCGATGGCTCGAATGCCGCAACGTCTTCAAGCCGTTTGCTGAGGCGAACGATCCCCTGTTCAATCTCTTTGCTATTAAGTTTTGCCACATGCGGTTCATCTGGTGCTCGTGCCATAAGGTGTCCGCTGCTTTCCATTGATTCTGTGGAGGGGGTAAACGGATGGTAGTACTGCGCAACAAGTGCCTGGGTGCGGCTACGACTTTTTGCTCATCAGCTCGATCAGGCCAGCGGGCGGTCCATCATCCTGGGGTGTTAGCGGCGAGGGCCTAAACAACGCGTTTAGAACCAAAGTGCGGTCTTCCTCGCCAATCCCGACAGACTTGCGCCTTGCTAGTCCAAGGAAGGTCACCGCCATTACTCTTCGATGCTCTGCGTCAGCGCCAATAAGAAGGTTTTGGTTAAAGACACGGCTAACATGTTTTAGGACCCAAGCGTAAGCAAAAAAGGGAATGGTGAAGACCACAAGCGATGCGATTGAAAAGGTCCCTCGACTCTCCTCGATGACGTGGTCTAAGAAGGCAACAACGCTGTCCCAGTGCCGCCAAATAGTCAGTGCGGGCACCGCCAGCAGGGCGGCAAACACAATAAATGCCGCAATAGCAATCTTAGTCGCTCGGGACGCCACGCTTCTCCAATGTCGAGAAGGCCCTTGAAGTACTAAATAGGTTTCGTATTGGTTGTGCAGCGCGAGTAGGTCTTGGCGGGATTTCTCGATAAGGTCATCAAGTTCACTTCGCTTTGCTTCAAAGACGGCATGAAGCTCTGCCGTCATGGTTTCCACTTGAATCTCTGTTTCTTTGGCTCTTTGCAAAGCCTCCGCCGCAGAGATTGTGTCGGACGTCGTAAGGACGCGAGGATTGAACCGTATTGCCGCCTGAAGCCCAGCTATCTCTCGATGTAAGTCATCCGAAAGAACCATCACTCCATCTGAGAAAACCAGAGCTAACCAAAGGGCGCTGTTTGTTCTACCTTCTTCTACAAGGGATTTTATGTTTGCGGCGATTTGTCCATGCGCCAGAATTACGTGCAAATCCTCTGCTTTGTTCAGAAAGGCCTTGAATGGCTCACTGTCTCCTGCAAGCAGTTGCCGCTGAATGGTCTCTAGCTCGTTCCTGTAGGACTGCGAAACTGACTGCCTCCCATAGTTCTGACGTCCTATGATGATTTCAACGTTTAGCGCACCAGTCCCGCGCCAGAAAATGATCTCTTCGCTTAGCCATTCGGCCAGCTTTTCGGCAGTAAGAGTCTGTTTCGGCACCCCTTGCGCCAGACACTCGAACGTAATTCTGTCTGCCATTTTGCACCCTGTGTCAGAAGAGTTTTGCAAGCATTACGAGTTTCCATGCTGGTCTTCAAGGCACGGTCGAGGTCTTTGCACGGGACGCATCGAGGCACTAAAATTTGGGGTCACCCTCTGCACCTTTGGCGATTAGGTTTGCCGCAAGGTCGAACAACAGGTGGGCCTTCTGGGCCTCCGCAAGGTCTCTGCGTAGGGCTAGTCGCTGATCATTGGTCCGCAGCGAAACTGTCAATTCGCGCTTGAAGTGGCCTGTCTGGGGATTGATGAGGACGCCTATGTCCCGGTTGTCTTTGAGCCAATGTGGTGCAGGCTTTCCGGCGAGCTCGGTGGGAAGCCGCTTTCTGAATTCGTAGATGCCTGACTTTCTCCGCTGCATAAAGGTGATTCCTGAAGCCATAGCTAGCATGTGTCCCGCTCTCGTGTGACCCAATGGTGTACAAGCAGGCTTCCGCTAAGGTCCTGAAACCCTAAAGCAATCTTGAATTCAATGCGCTAGGAAAGTTAGTGGCGCACCCGACAGGATTCGAACCTGTGACCTTTGGAATCGGAATCCAACACTCTATCCAGCTGAGCTACGGGTGCTTGCCTTCGGCTTTCGCCGCTCCGATGCGGCTTCTTAGCGTGTTCGCGCGAGCGCTTCAACTCGAAATGCGTTTGCGCCCACGGGTTTCTTGGTTGGTCTGCGGGCAGGCGGCCGGTTCCGTCAGGAGAAGTTGGGCTTGCGCTTTTCCAGGAAGGCCTTGAGGCCCTCGCGGGCATCGGGGCCGGTCTGGGTCATGGCGGCCGTCAGGCTTTCGACATAGAGGCCGTCGGCGCGGCTCATGTCGTTGATGCGGGCGATGCCCTGGATGACCATCTGGTTGATGAGCGTGGAGTTCGTCGCGATGTTTTCGGCAAGCTCCGTGGCCTTGGCGAGTGCTTCGCCTTCGCCGACGAGATAGTGGGCAAGACCGATCCGCTGGCCTTCCTCGCCGGAATAGATGCGGCCGGTCAGCATCATCTCGGTCATGCGGTCGGGGCCGACGATGCGGGAGATGCGCGCGGTCGCGCCGCCGCCCACATAGATGCCGCGCTTGCCTTCCGGCAGCTGGAACTTGACGGAGGGTTCGGCAATGCGGACATGCGTTGCGGCAGCAATTTCCAGGCCGCCGCCCATGACGGCGCCCTGCATGGCCGAGACGATCGGCAGGCCGCCGAACTGCATCAGGTCCATGACCTCATGCCAGCTGCGCGAATGGCGGAAGACGTCGACGGAGTTGCGTTCCACAGCTTCGGAGAGGTCGAGCCCAGCGGAATAATGCCCGCCTTCGCCGCTCATGATGACGCAGCGTACGCCCTGCGGCGGGGCCGAGAAGAAGGCGCGCAGTTCAGCGAGCGTGCGGTCGTTGATGGCGTTGCGCTTTTCCGGGCGGCAGAAGGTGAGGTAGGCGAGGTTGCCTTCCAGGTTAACGCGGATATTCTGTTTCTGGTCGGCCATTGGTTCCATCTCCCCCCATGCGTATGCGGTCTTTTACGATCGTTTTCCCAATTAGTTATATAGTATAACTGTAGCGTGGGCAGGGCAAGGCTTCGGGCTGCGATTTTTTTGCAATTACTGCAAAATTATGTAGTCTTTGCCAAAGCTTCGGCAGCGGGAGACGAATCATTATCAACTATTCTGTCCTGAGCGATGCGGTCGGCTATCGGCTGCGCCGCGCACAGCTCGCAGTTTTCCAGGACTTCGGCGAATCCTTCGCGGCCGAGGGATTGCGTCCCGCGGATTTCTCCGTTGTCCTTATCGTCAAGCACAATCCGGGGCTCAAACAGAGCGAAGTGGCGGAAGCGCTTGGCATCCAGCGTGCCAATTTCGTTGCGATTGTTGATGGGCTCGAGGCGCGCGATCTGGTCGAGCGACGCAAGTCGGAGACTGATCGGCGCGTCCAGGCGCTATACCTGACGCCGCTCGGCGAGCAGTTTGCCGAGAACATGCTGACGACATGGCAGGCCCATGAGGACCGCATTGTCGAAAAGCTCGGGGGGCCGGAAGCACGCGACGAGCTGATCAGGCTGGTGAACCGGTTGGCGGAATAGCGAGCCGGTTACCTTTTTCTGCTGCTCATTTCGGCTGCATGCGCAGTGCACCGTCGAGGCGGACGGTTTCGCCGTTGAGATAGCTCATCTCGATCATCGAGGCGGCAAGCTTTGCGAAGTCTTCAGCCGAGCCGAGGCGTGACGGGAAGGGGATCGAGGCACCGAGGCTCGCCTGGATTTCCTCCGGCAGTTCGTTCATCAGCGGCGTTTTGAAGAGGCCGGGCGCAATCGTGTTCACGCGGATGCCGAGCTTCGAAAATTCGCGCGCTGCAGGAAGTGTCATGGCGACGATGCCGCCCTTGGAGGCGGCATAGGCGGCCTGGCCGATCTGGCCTTCGAAGGCGGCAACGGAGGCAGTGGAGATGATGACGCCGCGCTCGCCATCGGCCAACGGTTCCAGCGCCTGCATGCGGTAGGCAGCCAGCCGCATCATGTTGAAGGTGCCGATGAGGTTGACGCGGATGACACGTTCAAAGGCGGTTAAGGAATGCGGGCCGTCGCGACCGACGATGCGGCTCGCCGTGCCGATGCCGGCGCAGTTGACGAGCACGCGTGCCACACCGTTTGCGGCTTCCAGGGTGTCGAGGGCGGCCATTGCGCTGGCCTCATCCGATACGTCGCAGGGGGCGAAGGTCGCGCCGATTTCTTTTGCCAGTGTTTCGCCGAGCTCTGCGTTGAGATCGAGAATGCCCACTTTCGCGCCTTGGGAGGCGAGGAGTTTTGCGACGCCCGCGCCGAGGCCGGATGCGCCACCGGTGATGGCGACTGTGATGCCGTTGATATCCATGGATTTCTCCTCTGAAGCGTGGCGGTGTGTAAAGTTGATGTTGGAATTCGCGGCCTGCCTCTCACCCCGCCTCCGCTATCGCTTGGCGACCCTCTCCCCAACGGGAGAGGAGTGTCTTCGGCGCTGCGGCTTTCCCTCTTCTCCCAGCGGAGAGAAGATGCCGGCAGGCAGATGAGGGGGGCGGCGAAGCCGAAACGTGTTTGCCTCAGCCCTTCCTGTTGGCCACCAGCACATGCGCCGGGATGTCGGCGGCATAGAGCGCTTCGCAATCAGCGACGCGGGCAGCCATGACAGCGCGCTGGTTGAGCGAGCCTTTGTCGGTAATCTCGTTGGCGTCGGGCGAGGGCGGCGTCTCCAGAATGATGGCGCGCGCCACCATGGTGGAGGAGCCGGTCGAGTGGCGGGCGAGATCGTTCAGTCCCGACTGGATGCGGGCAACGAGTGGCTGGTGCTTCGCAATCGTCGCCGTGTCTTCGACGCTCGCCAGTTCCGGGAACTCGCGGCGGCAGGCGTCATAATCGAGGAAAAGCAGACCGCCGATATGGGGCAGGTCGAGGCCGGTGAGCACGAGGTCGCGCACCAGCGGCGCGAGCCCGCGAATGGTCGCGCCGCGGACGCCGGCCATGTTGACCCAGGTGCCGGTGTCGAGCTTGAAGTCTTCCGTGACGCGGCCGTCGAAGAGCAGGCCCTTCGTGATGTCGCTCGGGTCGTGATAACGGAGCGCATCCTGCATCCGATAATAGCCTTCCTCGTCGAAGGCTTCCGCGGTCTTGTCGGCCTGACGCCAGTAACCGGGCGTGATGGATGCGCCCTTGACGCGCACTTCCATCTTCTCGCCGTTTGGCACCAGCTTCATCTCGGAGCCGGCTGCCGGCAGGCCGATCTCGCCGGGGCGGCCGACGGGCCAGACGGTGGTGGAAAGGAACGGACCCGTCTCGGTCGAGCCGTAGCCGGTGATGATCATGATCTTCTCGCCGACGGTTTCCATGGCGAGTTCTTCCAGCGCCTTGAAGACGTGATCGGCGAGGCTGGCGCCGGCATATTGCAGCGCCTTGACGCGGGAGAAGAAGCGCTTGCGCAGCACCTCGTTCGTCCGCAGATGCTCGACCAGCATTTCGTACCCCTTCGGCACGTTGAAATAGAGCGTGGGGGCAATGTCGAGCAGGTTATGAACCGTCTTGTGGATGCCGATCGGCGTTGGAGCACCGTCGTCAATATAGAGCGAACCACCGTTGAAAAGGGCAATGCCAAAATTGTGGTTGCCGCCGGCGGTGTGGTTCCAGGGCAGCCAGTCGACCAGAACCGGCGGCTCGTCCTTGAGGAAGGCGAGCGTATCGCGGATCATGATCTGGTTGGCGCAGATCATGCCCTGCGTGTTGATGACCGCCTTGGGCTTGCCGGTGGAGCCGGAGGTGAAGAGGAACTTTGCAATCGTCTCCGGGCCAAGATTGGAAATCGCAATATCGACGGCGTCGGTGACGGGAAGTGTCAGGATCTCGTTGAGATTATGCGCGCCGGGCACGGTCGAGAGATCGCCGGTGCCGAAGACGGGAATGCTTTCAAGAACCACGGCGCGGATTGCATCTTCATAAAGCTCGATATGCTCGGCGAAGACCATGCCAGGCGTGATGAGGTCGAAGACGTGATGCAGCTTGTCGAAGTCTTTGGACTTGGTCGAATAGGCCGGGGCGATCGGAGCGTAGGGAACGCCGGCGCTCATGCAGCCCAGCGCGACCAGCCCGTGGTACACCGAGTTGCCTGAGAGGATGACGACAGGGCGCTCGGCTGAGAGTCGATGATCGATCAGATACTGCGCGATCGACCGGCTGAGTTCACGGGCTTCGCGGTAGGTCACGCGCCGCCATTCGCCGTTTGGCAGGCGATCGGCGAGGAACAGCCGGTCCGGCGCATGCTCGGCCCAATATTCCAGAACGGCGATGGTGGAGACCGGAACGTCACTGATCGGAGCGACCGGACGGATATAGGTCACTCCGTTTTCCCCCGTCGTCACAGAGACGTCGAGCGTGCCGAAATTGACGGGGCGAATCCCCGGCATGGATATTACTGGCATGTGTTCCTCCCAAAACTAGTTATCAGGTATAACAATATTTTTGAGGAATGCAAGGTGCTGGTCTTCTCGTACGGTCTCTTCCGAGAGGCGAAGGCGGGAGTGGCGGCCCAGCGATCGTTCGCCCCTCCTGCGCTTCGCGGGCATCATCGCACGCAACATGCTTGTGCCGGGTGTTGCCGTGTAATAAGGGCGGGGCTCGTTCCCGGCATTGGTGTTTTGGCTGATCCGGCATATCGTGTTCTTTACGGTTTCGGACGAACTGTTTGTTTTACGCAAGTCCGGACGCGAAGCCAGTTTCCACTTTCGCTGGAATTGCCCTGGTCCACGGAGGTCATGCCACCATGAAGAAGCCGCTTCTGAATATTGAACCCGAACATCCCATCTACCGTCCGCTCTGGGTTCGGCTTCTCATCGTCGGGCTTCTTGCGGGCTGGTCGGCGCTGGAACTGACGAAGGGATCGCCCTTCTGGGGGATGATTGCCGGCGGGGTTGGGCTGTTTGCAGCCTGGGAGCTGTTGTGGCGTTATCCCGAGCATCGCGCCAATGCTGACGCCAAGGCCGCTGCGGAGGCGGAGGCCGCTGCGGCGCGGACTGAAACCCGGGAAGAATAGGATCGCGTTTGGCTTGTCTCGCTCGTCGACATTCGGCGGCTGATCCTCGATCGGGGCTGTTTCGTCGTCACGCTATGCAAAAGCGTTAGGGCAGGCGTTTCAGCGCCTCATCGATCAGGAGGTTGGCGATCTTCATGCGCAGGGTCGCCTGTTCGCGCCATTCTTCACCGACCATATCTGGGTGGTTCTGGCGAGCGAAAGCGCGGCGCAAGCTATGAAGCGCCTCGGCAGAGCGGGCTTCCGAGAGGTTCATGTCTTCGGCCACATCCTGCGGTGTAACGCGGGAAAAGGTGTGGGCATGCAGTCGCTCGAACGGAGGTGCTGCTGGCGGTTCCCTGGTGCTGGGCGGTTCTTCCTCGAAATCGAAATAGGCGTCATGCAGACGGCTCTCTCCACCGGGAAGCGGAATGCCGATGGACGCCGTCACGAAGCCGGCGTTGAGGCCGCGAATGCCTGCCGGTGCGGGGATAGGCTCGACGGGCTCGTGCTCCTGCTCCTCGGCCAATCGGTCGAGCACGGCGTCGAAGAGGCTTTGTCCGAGGATCATGGTGGTCCCTGTCCGGTGATTTGCGCGGGCGGCCCGACCATAGCAGCGCAGGCGCGAGGCCGGAAGCCTTCCCTTGCCGCCACTCACCCTACCGTCAGGAGACCGAAGGAGGTGACGATGGCCTCGTGCTGATCGCGAGTGACGGAAAGCGCCCGGAAGGAAGCCATGGACTGGAAGTCCAGTTCATCGAAGCTGGCATGTGAAAGATTGGCATGGTCGAGCACCGCGCCGGCAAAGTCGATATTGGCGAGGCTCGAGCCGCGAAAGCTGGCGCTGTTCAATCTCGCACCGGCGAAGGAGGCGTCACGCAGGTCGCAGCTTTCGAAAATGCTATCCTGAAAATCGCCCGGCGCGAATTCGGCATATTGCAGCTTGCAGCGGATGAAGCGCAGTCCGCCGGGGATGACCTGGCTGCGAACCTTTCGCTGCGCCTCGATATCGGCCTTCAGCCCCGGCGCTGCGCAATCGGTAAACGCGAGCATATAGCCCTGGCAGCCGATGAATTTGTTCAGCGAGAGGTTCGATTTTTCGAATTCGGCCTTGGAAAGATCACTATAACGCCATTCCGTTCCGGTCTCGCCCTCTGAGAAGACGCATTCCTTGAAGGTTGCTTCCTTGAATGAGCAATGGTCGAAACTGCAGCCGACGAATCTGGCTGCACGCAAGGTCGCGTAATCGAAGTTGCAGTTGACAAAGCGGCAACTGCGGAACTCCACGTCGCCGACATGGAATTCCGTGAGATCATCGCCGTCGAAGCGCTCGCCCTCGACAGGTTTAGCCATGTTGATGGCCTGTTCCAGCGTCCGCATGATCAGCCTCCCGGTTTCGGGCAGCTTATCGGGAGCCGAAAAGATTCGTCCATGTCATATTCTCGTCAAACAGACGAGTTAGAAGAAGCCAGTCAGCGAGAGGCAAGCCACGGATGAACTGGCGCCGCGCAGACAACAGAGGAAGGTCAAGCATCGCTTGGCCTTTTTTCGTTTCACGCGGTCGCTGTCGCTGGCGTCAGCTCTGGCTCTGACTTTGCGACTGGCTTGAGCCTTCCACGATCACCGCGACTTTCATCGTTTCCCCGGAGACGCCGTGGATCATGCCGGATATGGGGCAGGCATCCTTGTAGTCGAGACCACAGGCGATGCGGACATATTCCTCATTGGGGCAGATATCGTTGGCGGCGTCGAAGCCGACCCAGCCGAGGCCGTCAACATGGGCCTCGGCCCAGGCGTGGCTCGCGGTCTGCGCCGGATTGCCCGGCATGTGAAGGTAGCCGGAGACGTAGCGGGCCGGAAACCCCATCTGGCGCGCGGCGGCGATGAAGACATGGGCATGGTCCTGGCATACGCCGGTCTTCAGCTCCATCGCCTGCTCGGCGGTGGTGGCGGCATCCGTGGTGCCGGGCGTGTAGATGATGCGCGCCTTGATGCGCGCCATCAACTGGTGCAGCTTCGGCAGGTCCTCGGCTGCATCGAGCGACTTCACCAGTTCGCGGATGAGCTTGCCCGGTTTGGTGAGAGGGGTCTCGCGGCGATAAAGCCAGAGCGGGGCGTAGGCCGTGTGGGGGCCGAGCACCCCGGCCTTGTCGATCGTCTCGACTTCGCCTTCGGCGACGATTCGGATCGTCTGCTGTTCGCCGTTCAGCGACACCAGTTCGGTGAAGTTCTGGTACTGGTCGTCATAACCGACCTCGATCTTGGCGCCCTCCACGGAGGTCTTCCAGGAAAGCACCTTCTGCGTCGGGCCGGATTTCGGCGTCAGACGCAGGCGCTGCAGCGAATACTGCACCGGATCGTCATAGGTATATTCGGTCGTGTGGCTGATCTTCAGTCGCATGTCGCGGTCCGTCACATCTCAATAAAACCGATAGCCTTCGGAAATCTGCATTCCGAGCCGGTTGTTGTGGCCGATGAAGTCCTCAAGGAATTCGTGGAGACCCTGATCCATCACATCCTTGATCGAGCCCTTTTCGAGCAATTTCAGCGTCGCTTCCGCCGTGTCATGGGCGTCGAGGCGCTGTTTGTACTCGCGCTCCAGATAGGCGAGGTTGGCGACGATCTTATCGTAGCAATAATGCAGCGAGCGCGGCATCTGGCCGTTGAGGATCAGGAAGTCGGCGATATTGGCGGGATTGTAGACCGCGTCATAGACCCAGCCGTAGGCCCGATGCGCCGAGACCGAACGCAGGATGGATTCCCACTGGATGTTGTCGAGCGATGAGCCGACATGGGAGACCGATGGCAGGAGCACGTAATATTTCACGTCGAGAATGCGCGACGTGTTGTCGGCCCGCTCGATGAACGTACCGATGCGCGAGAAGTTGTAGATCTCGTTTCTGAGCATCGTGCCGTGGAAGGCACCACGGACGAGACCGGCCCGGCGCTTGATCGTCTCGATGACGCTCGGCATGTCCTGCGGACGCACCTTGCGGGCGAGCAATTGCTTGAGATCGATCCAGAACTCGTTGGTTGCTTCCCAGGTCTCGCGGGTCAGTGCGGTGCGCACCATGCGGGCATTGTTGCGCGCCGCCTCGATGCAGGACATGACGCTCGAGGGGTTGTTGCGGCTTCTCAGCATGAAGTCGACGGCGTCGCTGTCGGTGACAGCCTCGTATTCTTCCAGAAACGCCTGCTGCATGCCGGCGCTCTGGAGAACGCCGTCCCAGTCGCCATCCGTGGCGCCGGAGCGGGTGAGGGCCATGCGAAGCCCGGCGTCGATGAGGCGCGCGATGTTTTCGGCGCGCTCGATGTAACGGAACATCCAGTAGAGTCCGTTTGCAGTCCGTCCGAGCATTCTCTCAGTCCTCCAGAACCCAGGTGTCCTTGGTGCCGCCGCCCTGGCTGGAATTGACGACCAGCGAGCCTTCCTTCAGCGCCACGCGGGTCAGCCCTCCGGGGA
The DNA here is from genome assembly GCA_900466575.1 of Hyphomicrobiales bacterium. Taxonomy (GTDB): domain Bacteria; phylum Pseudomonadota; class Alphaproteobacteria; order Rhizobiales; family Rhizobiaceae; genus Ensifer_A. Next base: position 147,719 of record UBMP01000011.1, read on the forward strand.
TGATCTTGACGGTCTTCGAAACAAGGACATAGGGACGAAGATCGACGTGGCGGGGGGCCACACCGTTCTTCACGAGGATCGGCACTGTCGAAAGCGACAGGGTGGGTTGTGCAATGTAGTTGGCCGGCTTTGCCTTCAGCTTTTCGGCAAAATCCAGCCGTTCCTTCTTGGTGGCGGTCGGGCCGACAAGCATGCCGTAGCCACCCGAGCCGTGAACTTCCTTCACGACCAGTTCGTCGATGTGCTCGAGCACGTATTTCAGGCTGTCTTCTTCGGAACAGCGCCACGTGGGCACGTTTTCCAGCATGGCCTTGCGGCCGGTGTAGAATTCGACGATTTCCGGCATGTAGGAATAGATCGCCTTGTCGTCGCAAATCCCGGTTCCCGGCGCATTGGCAATCGTGATGTTGCCGGCGCGGTATACATCCATAATACCGGGAATGCCGAGCGCGCTGTCCGGACGGAAGGTCAGCGGGTCGAGGAAGTCGTCATCGACGCGTCGGTAGAGCACGTCGATCGCCTGGTAGCCGAGCGTCGTGCGCATGCAGACCTTGCCGTCGATGACGCGCAGGTCCGAGCCTTCCACAAGCTCTACGCCCATCTGGTCGGCGAGGAACGAGTGTTCGTAATAGGCCGAATTGTAGATACCCGGCGTCAGCACTGCGACGCGCGGCTTGCCCTTGCAGCCGGGAGGGGCGAGTTCCTGAAGGCTCTGGCGGAGCTGATAGGGGTAATCCTCGACCGGACGCACCTTGTTGGCGTAGAAGAGTTCCGGGAACATCTGCATCATCGTTTCGCGGTTCTCCAGCATGTAGGAGACACCGGAGGGCGTGCGGGCATTGTCTTCCAGAACGTAGAACTGGTCCTCGCCGGTGCGAACGATGTCGGTGCCGACGATATGGGTGTAGACGCCGCCCGGCGGGCGCATGCCGATCATTTCAGGCAGGAAGGTGGGGTTCTTCTCGATCAGCGCGCGGGGAACGCGACCGGCCTTGACGATCTCCTGCTTGTGATAGATGTCGTCGAGAAAGGCGTTGAGCGCTATGACACGCTGTTCGATGCCCTGGGCGAGCTTGCGCCATTCACGGGCGGAAATGATGCGGGGAATGATGTCGAAGGGGATGAGTTTTTCCGACTGGTCCTCGTGACCATAGACATTGAAGGTGATGCCTGTCTTCCGGAAAATGTTTTCTGCGTCGCGCGATTTTGCAATCAGGTTTGCCGGATCCTGCGCCGCATACCATTCGTGATAAGAGCGGTATGGCGGTCTCGGATCTGCGCCTGCATTCAACATTTCATCAAATGCCAATGCCGTGTTCCCCCGTTTTTTGTTCATATGAATACAACAATACCGATAATGCAAGAACCATGCACAGTTCGCGGCGAATAATATCGGTTTCGCATAAATGGCTGATTTTCAAGAAAGTTCCGTGAAGGGCCGTTGCTCGCGCTGATATCTTTTGCTTAAAAAACGATCAGTGTTCACAACGTGTCCTGTAAACATCTGCGTGCACTGGTCAAAATTTGAGCAGCTGAAAAAGTGCGCTCTGGACCCGGTGGGCCGATCGGCCTATGAAGCGGCTGCCGGATTGGCCGGCCACCCCACGGGACAGCGCTTCTCATCATGATCGATCGACTCATCCCTGTCGTCTTCGTGCTCCTCTGGTCCACGGGCTGGATCGTGGCCAAGTACGGCGCGTTCCATGCCAGCCCGCTCCTGTTTCTTGTGATCCGTTTCGCGCTGGCCATCGCCGTTTTCTATGGGATCTGTCTGATCAGCGGGGCGCGGTGGCTCGGCAGCCGCAGCGCCACCCTGCATGCCGCCGTGAGCGGCGTCTTCCTGCACGGGATCTATCTGAGCGGCGTGTGGTGGAGCATTGCGCATGGCGTGCCGGCCGGAATTTCGGGCCTGATCTCGGCGCTGCAGCCGCTCATGACGGCCGTGGCCGCGCCGTTCCTGGTCGGCGAAAGGCTTTCTGCGAAGCAGAAGCTGGGGCTGGCTCTGGGCTTCCTTGGCATCATCATCGCCATTGCGCCGAAGCTGGTGGCGACAGATGCCAGCGCGGTGCCGCTGATCCCGGTGCTGGTGAATGTCGCCGGCATGGCGGCCGTCACCTATGGCTCGATCTACCAGAAGCAGCATCTGCATAGCGGGGATCTCAGAACCATCGCGTTGCTGCAGTACATCGGCGCCTTCGTCGTGTTGACCCCGGTCGCCTTCCTGGTCGAGACACCGCATTTCGACAATTCGCTTGCCGTCTGGGCGAACATGGCTTGGTCGGTGCTGGCGCTTTCGGCGGGCGCGATCGGACTGCTTCTCTATCTGTTGCGGAAGGGCCAGGTGTCGCAGGCAGCCGCGCTCAACTATCTTGTGCCGGCAGCGGTGGCGCTGCAGGCCTGGGTGTTCTTCGGCGAAGTGCTGACATTGCCGATGATCTTTGGCGCGGCCGTGGCGGCAGTCGGGGTCTATCTCACGACGCGCAAGCGCTAGTCAGGCCGCCGCCCGTCACTTGCGTGAACCGGCGGCGGACCGCGCTCCGGGGCTTAACCGCTAACCATCTGTTAACGATGAATGCAGATCGTTAAAACTTTAACTTCTCTGTTGCCCTGCAACACCATTAGAATCAGTCGGATCAACGATATTGCAGGAGACCTTGCATGCGCCGTCTGACTGCATTGCGACTGGCTGTTTTCGGGACATTGATGCTGGCGTCCGCGCTGTTTGCGGCCGTGCCTGCACAGGCGGGCTATGCGCATTTCGTGCTCGATGCCAATACGGGCAAGGTGCTGGCCTCGGAGAATGCCGACACGTTGAATCATCCGGCGTCGCTGACGAAGATGATGACGCTCTACATGACGTTCGAGGCGATCCGCGCGGGGCGTATCGGCTGGGAAACGCGCATTCCGATGACGTCACGCGCGGCGCACGTCATCCCGCTGAAGCTTGGCGTCAGGGCAGGGCAGTCGCTGACCGTGCGCGAGGCGGTGCTGGGAATGATCGTCCTGTCGGCCAATGATGCGGCTGAGACCATGTGCGACTATCTGGCGGGGCGTGGTGATTGCGGATCGATGCTCACGCGCAAGGCGCGCCAGCTTGGCATGACGCGCACGACCTTCCGCAATGGTTCAGGTCTTCCCGATTCCCGACAGGTGACGACGGCGCGGGACATGGCGCGGCTGGGCGTTTCGCTGATCCGCGATTATCCCAGCGAATATCGCCTCTTCTCGACCCGCGCCTTTTCTTTCCGCGGGCGCACGATCCATGGCCATAATCGGCTGATGTATCGCTATCGCGGTATGGACGGCATCAAGACGGGTTACACGAATGCCTCCGGTTTCAATATCGTCACGGCCGTCAACGACGGGGGCCGGCGCGTGATCGGTGTCGTCATGGGTGGCCGCTCCGCCGGTGCCCGCGACGCCAAGATGGCCGCGTTGCTGAATGCATCCGTGCCGACCGCCATGGCCCGACGCGAAGCTGCTCCGGCCGCACCGCCTCCGGCCGTTGCTCTGGCGTCGAAGCCGGTGCCGCAGAACGCTGTTGCACGCGCGCCCGAGCCGCAACGCGAAGAGGCTGTCGTTGCCTCACTTGGATCCGTTCCGCTTCCGGAGTCACGCTACGAAGTTCAGCGTTCAAATGTTGCGTCTGAAAAACCTGCCAGGGAGGCCAAGGCGCCTGCCAAGGCTGCGGCCGAGGACGATGACGAGGATGTAGCCAGCGCAACGGAAGCGGCTCTTGCTGCTGAAGAGCCCGATCCCGACAATATGTCGAGCGATCCGGACACGCTGTGGCAAGTACAGATCGCGACCTCGAAGAGCGAAGACGATGCGCGCGGGTTGCTGGAAAAGGCGCGCGGCAAGGCGGGATCGAGCCTCAACGGCGTCATGAACTTTGCGCAGGCCGCTGGTGGCGGCGTCTATCGTGCGCGCTTCATCGGCTTCAGCAGCAAGGAAACCGCGGAGGGCGCCTGCCGGGCGCTGAAGGCAAAGTCGTTCTCCTGCCAAGTGATTTCCGGCAACGGGTAATTCCGGCATTTCCAAAAAATACATGCGTGGTGAGCATTCTGCCATCGCAACTTAGGTTGCAGGAGTTGTGAGGTTACCCGTCAGCCTATGTCGAATTCAAAAACCCGGCAGAATAATCTGCCGGGTTTTTCATTTCTTGTGATCTGTCAAGTTTTCCAATGCGTACAGGACATATAGATGCAATCCGATGTTTATTTAGGCATCACTAAATTGCACAACCGACATTAACGTTTGGTTTGGCAATTTTTTCTAGCGTCCTTGGCATCCGATCTCGCGTGGGCCGGATCCTCCCCCTGACCAGGCCCGAATGATTCGGGTGTCGCCGTGCAATGTCCTCATTTCGAATCCCTGCAGCCTTCTGCACGAGAAGGTAGGATACACTGGCGAGAGAGAAGCATGTCAGTTCTGGCGAATATATCCATCAAGGCGAAGATTCTTTCCATTGTCATTCCCCTCTGCGTTGTCGGTCTGGGGGCAACGGGCTCGATGGCCTATTTCTACAAGAGCGCGGACAATACCTATTCGGACTTTCTGACGACCGACAGCGTGGCGGCCATTCAGACGGTTCGTGCCGCAACGTCAATGGTCAGCGTGCCCTACAGCGCCTATCAGCTGGTCGCCTATGACAACTCCAATCCGGGCTATGCTGGTATCAAGGCTTTCTATGATACCAACAAGAAGGACATCGTCACGCGCCTTGAAAAAGTTGCCGCCCTGACACCGGAAAACGCGGCCACGGTCAATGATTTCAAGACGCGGGCGCAGTCGCTGTTCGACGCGATTGACAAGGCTGTACAGACCGATGCCGGTGGCAAGCAGGCCGAGGCCGCCAAGATGTTGGCAGATGTCGACCCTGCCGTCGATAAATGGCGCTCGGATCTCAGGGCCTATAACGACTCGCGCCAGGCGGCGCTCCTGAAGAGGAGCGACGAGCTGTCCGACATCACCGACAGAACGATCATGACGAGCCTGGGTGCCGTCGGTTTTGCATTCCTCGTGGGCATTATTCTGTCTCTCTATGTGGCGACACGCGGCATCACGGGTCCGATTTTCCGTCTGCGTGAGCGTATGGCCGCACTCGCTTCCGGCGATACGGCCTCGAAGATCGAGGGGCTGGAGCGCAAGGACGAAGTCGGTTCCATGGCGAAGGCGGTTTTGGTCTTCCAGGAAAGCGCCATCGAACGCCTCCGTCTCGAGCAGGAAACCGAGGCCAACCGCTCGATGAGCGAGAAGGAGCGCATCGAGCGCGAGAAGCAGAAGGCCAAGGAAGCCGCCGACGTGCAGTTTGCGGTCGACAATCTGGCGGCCGCGCTCGCCAAGCTCTCCGATGGCGATGTGTCCTATCGTATCCGCGAGCCTTTCGTCGCGACGCTGGATGGCGTGCGCAGCGACTTCAACAATTCAGCCGACAAGCTGCAGGTGGCTCTTCGCTCCGTCTCGGAAAATGCCCGCGGTATTGATGCCGGCTCAAGCGAGATCAAGGCAGCCGCCGACGATCTCGCCAAGCGCACCGAGCAGCAGGCCGCGGCCGTTGAAGAGACAGCGGCAGCTCTGGAAGAGATCACGACGACCGTCCGCGACAGCACGCGCCGTGCTCAGGAAGCCGGTCAGCTGGTCACCCGCGCCAAGGCCGGTGCCGAGCAGTCCGGTCAGGTGGTCAGCCAAGCGGTTCTCGCCATGGAGATGATCTCGAAGTCGGCCAACGAGATCTCCAATATCATCGGCGTGATTGATGAGATCGCCTTCCAGACGAACCTGCTGGCACTGAATGCTGGCGTGGAAGCCGCGCGTGCGGGCGATGCCGGCAAGGGCTTTGCGGTCGTGGCACAGGAGGTGCGCGAACTGGCGCAGCGCTCTGCCACTGCGGCCAAGGAGATCAAGGCACTGATCACGACCTCCAACACGCAGGTGGAGCAGGGCGTAAAGCTGGTCGGTGAGACGGGCCGGGCGCTGGAGACCATCGTGTCGGAAGTGCAGGAGATCAACCGCCATGTTCTGGCCATCGTGGAATCGGCGCAGGAGCAGGCTTCTGGCCTTGCGCAGATCAACACGGCCGTGAACCAGATGGACCAGGACACGCAGAAGAACGCTGCGATGGTGGAAGAGTCCACCGCTGCCAGCCACAGCCTGGCCTCGGAGGTTGTTTCGCTCAACCGCCTTCTCGCACAGTTCAAGCTCGCCGAAGGTGGCATGGCTGCGCAGACGCCGGTGCGCGGCGCTACGCCGTCCGATCGTCCGGCCGCCTCGCCAGTCAAGGCGCTCGGCCGCAAGATTGCCTCGGCCTTCTCGGGAAATGCAGCGGTGGACACACGAGGTGACTGGCAGGAATTTTGATTGCGTTTCCGGCCATGGGTCGGCCGGCTTCACGGCTGACCCAATATACAGAAGCCCCGGCAGAGCAGTCCGCCGGGGCTTCTTTGTATTTCAGGACAGCGTCTTACGCTGCCGTGCGTATCGCCTTGATCAGCCCTGAGCCGCGCGGGTGTAGCCGCCGGGCTTGCCGCCACGGGGGCCGCCGCGCTTCTGGCCAGGACGGTCGTTGCGCTTGCGGTCGCCGTTGGGGCGGCCTGCCTGATGGTGGCCGTTGTTGTTGGCATTGCCGTGCTTGCGCTCGGCGCCACCGGCGGCTTCCGTCTGCGGACGACGAGCTGGGCGGGCCTGCTGCTCGCCACGCGCTTCGGCACCTTCGCCACCCTGCTGCGGGCGGTTCTGACCCTTGCGGTGCGGCTTGCGGGCCGGGCGACCTGCGCCACGCGAAGGCTGGTTGCCTGCGCCGCGCGTATCGGCCGGCGGTTCACCGCTGGCGACCGTCAACGGCATCTTCGTCAGCTTCTCGATATCGCGGAGCATCTTGATTTCGTCCGGCGCGCAGAAGGCAATCGCGATGCCATCCTTGCCGGCGCGTGCGGTACGGCCGATGCGGTGGACATAGGACTCCGCGACCGTCGGCAGGTCGTAGTTGTAGACATGCGTGACGCCGGGAATGTCGATGCCGCGGGCGGCGACGTCGGTTGCGACGAGAACGCGCATCTCACCGTCGCGGAAGGCCTTGAGGGCACGTTCGCGCTGGCTCTGGCTCTTGTTGCCATGGATGGAGGCAGCGGCAAAGCCGATGTTTTCCAGATGCTTGGAAAGCTTCTCGGCGCTGTGCTTGGTCTTCAGGAAGACCATGGCGCGGCCGTCCGGATTGTCGGTCAGCGACTGGCGCAGCAGCTGCGTCTTCTGGTCCTTGCCGGTGACGTGATGGACGAACTGTTCGATCTTGTCGGCCGTCTTGCCGGGGGCCGCGGCTTCAACACGGATCGGGTCGGTCAGGTATTCCTGCGCGAGCTCTTCGATCTGCTTCGGCATGGTGGCCGAGAAGAGTAGGGTCTGGCGGCGCTTCGGAACCATCTTGGAAATGCGGCGCAGGTCGTGGATGAAGCCGAGGTCGAGCATCTGGTCGGCCTCGTCAAGCACGAGGTAGCGCACGGCCGTCAGGTTGACGTCGTTGCGCTTGCACAGGTCGAGAAGGCGGCCGGGGGTTGCGACGAGAATGTCAGTTCCGCGCGCCAGAAGCTGGGCCTGCTTGTGGATCGACGCGCCACCGACGACCAGCGCGATGCGCAGCTTGGTGTCCTTGAGGAAGGCGCGCAGGTTGCCGGTGATCTGGTTGACCAGTTCGCGGGTCGGAGCGAGGATCAGCGTGCGCACGGCCTTGGGTTCGGGGCGCTGGTTGTCGTTCAGCAGGTGCTCGATGATCGGCAGGCCGAAGGCGGCCGTCTTGCCGGTGCCGGTCTGTGCCAGGCCGATGATGTCGCGGCGCTCCAGCACGAGCGGGATCGCCTTCACCTGGATCGGGGTGGGGGTGGTGAACTCCATGCCTTCCAGCGTGCGCAATGTGCCGGCGGAGAGACCGAGGTCGGAAAATTTAGTCAAGGTATTCAGCCTTTCGGGGACGCGAAACGCCGATTGCCCGCAGCGCCATGACCGGACTGCGGTTGTCGTTCGCGTCAAGAACCCCGCGTGAATTGGGAACTTGTGGGTTAAGTTATTTTGCTTTCAGCGCCGCCGGCGTGGAACCCGGCATCAATGCAACGCGCTTTTCCTTCTGTTGCTCTGGCAGATCCTTGTCTTGCCAGCTGTCGCAACGGCCAGCTCACGCGGCGGCCGGAAGGGGAAAGCTGCCCGCTTGTCTTATGAACGGGCCCGAATGTCAAGGGCGAAGGCGTAAATCCGGTTGCGGCGCAGCATGATTTGCCGCGCTGCCGGAAAGATTGGTTAAAGCTGGCAGTTGATGGTTAACCAATTCTTTAACGCTCCGTGTGCCTAATTAACGCAATGAAAGTGCAATAGGATTCGGGGGAAGACGAAGTGCAGCAAGGCGTGGACCTGCTCGCTATGGCGTGCCAGAGACTGGCGCGCACCCGCGTACCCGCCTGCATCAAGGATTCCGAGCTGCGCTATGTGGCCGTGAGTGCGGCCTTTGCAGGTCTTTATCATCTTCAGCCTCAGGATTTTGCCGGTCTGACCGATGCCGATTTGCCGGACCCACAGGTCTCGGTGCTTCGCGACGAAATGGAGCGCAAGGCCGTCGTCTTCGGAAGTGAGGCGGATGTCGTGCTCTCTATCGGGCATGCCGGCCGTCCTCAGCGCCTCAGGATCGAGCAATTCGTCAGCGAGACCGGCGACATCTTCATCTACGAGCATCTGGAGCCGGCTCCGCCGGTGGTCGCCGTGCCTCCCGCCCCGTGGTGGGATAGTCCCGTCGCCGAAGCAGGTGTTCCGGCGCCGGCGGACGATGCAGCTGATCCGGCCTTCCTCGCCGTCCTGAAGAACGCGCTGTCGCAACTCGATGCCGGAATCCTCATTGTGGATCCGCAGGATCGGGTGGCCTTCGTCAACGACAAGATGGTGCAGCTCTTTCTCCCCTACATGGGGTCGATCCGGACCGGGGAATCCATTGCCGACATCCTGATGCGCGGCATTCAGCGCGGCTTGAACCCCGACATCGATCCCTCCGACCGTGCGGCCTGCGAGAAAAGGCTGCATGAACGTCTGCAGGCCTACCGGCAGCCCCACTACGAGAATACCTATCAGCTCGGAACAGGCCGGTGGGTTCACCTGATCAATCGACGGCTGGACAATGGATATGTCGTCGGCTTGCGCCTCGACATTACCGACAGCAAGGAACGTGAGGCGCTCCTGATCAGGCAGCGGGACGAAGTCAGCCTTTACAAGGCGGTCCTCGATGCGCTGCCGGTGCCGGTTTTCGTTCGCGATGAAAACCACATCATGATCTATGCCAACGAAGTGGAGCGCGAGCTTCTCGATTCCCGTGAGCTTCCAGCCATTGGCGGCGATGAGCGCACGATTTTCGGGGAAGAAGCGGACAGCTATATCGCGGAAAACGACCGGGTTCTGGCGACCGGGGAGGTTTCCGTGCGCGAATCGGTCATGCAGCACCGGGCGGATGAGGGGGCCCATATCCTCTCGCGCATCAGCCGAGCCGCGTTGCCTGACGGCAAGCGGTACATTGTCGGCTCCCTGCTCGACATGACACCGCTGCGACAACGGGAACTGGAGCTTGAGCAGGCCCGCAATCAAGCGCAGGCTGCCTGGCAGCAGCTCTCCGACATCATGAACAGCATCGATACCGGCGTGATGGTGATCCGGCAGGAAGATCTGATCGTCGAGCTCGCCAACGAGAACGTGCTGCGCAAATGGCAGGGCACGCCGCTTGCCGGCTTGGTCGGATGCAGCTTCCTGGACATGATGAACGAGAGCGTGAGCAACGGGTTCTTCAGTCTCACCCCCGAACAACTGGCCGCAGCGAGGGACAACTGGGCAACGCTTCTGCGCTCGGGTGAAATACCCTTGCGCGAATTCACAACCGCTTCCGGCGAAACCTATGTCATCCAGGGGCACGGGATCGCCGCCGGACGGCTGGTGCTCACCTTCAACGATCTGACCGAGCTTCGGCGGCAGGATCGGGTGATCGACGAAGCCCGCGCCAAGCTCGCCGAAACCGGCGCGCTGATGGATAAGGCACTTGTCAGCATGGCGCAGGGCCTCTTGATGATTTCATCGAAGGGCGACGTCCTGATGTGCAATGGCGCCGTCGAGCGCCTGCTGGATCTGCCCGAGGGCATGATCCGGATCGGCGGACGCTGGGAAGCCGTCTTTACCTATTGCGCAGCGCGGGGCGATTTCGGAGACGATTCCTTCGCCTTCCTGCAGGGACTGCGGGCGGATGCCGAGAACCGAGTCCCGAGCGATGTCAGTTTCTGCATCGAAGGTGCCCGCTGGATCCGGCTCGAAATCAAGCCGACCGAGGATGGCGGTGCCATTGGCCTCTTTACCGACGTGACCGAGTTGCGCCGGCGACAGGAAGATCTCGAACGGCTTCTGCGTCGTGCCGCAAAGGCGGACCGGGCGAAATCGGATTTCCTTGCGACCGTCAGCCACGAATTCCGCACGCCGATGAACGGCGTTCTGAGCATGGCGGAACTGCTCTCACGTTCCGATCTCGACACACGTCAGAAGACTTATGTGAATGCGATCACCAAATCAGCCAAGTCGCTGATGACCGTCATCAACGATATTCTCGACTTCTCCAAGCTCGATGCCGGGCATCTGGAGCTGCATCCGGCCTATTTCAACCCGCTGGAATCCGTCGATGATACTGCCACGATCCTGGCGGCAAAGGCGGAGGAGAAGAACCTTGTCGTTGTGGTTTCCCCGACCACGGATATTCCAAAACGCGTCTTCGGCGACCAGCTGCGTTTCCGGCAGATCCTCTTCAACCTGATTTCGAACGCTATTCGCTTTACCGATCGCGGCCATGTGGAAATCAGGCTTTCGGCAGGCCCGCGTGTGGACGGCCAATGCGTCCTGACCATCGAGGTCGAGGATACCGGTTGTGGGATTGCGCCTGAGGACCAGAGTACGATCTTCGAAGGCTCTGCCCTTTCCCAGGCGACGCGGCTCGGTCGCACCGAGGGGCTGGGCATTGGCATGCCCACCAATGTTGCTCTGATCAGGCTGTTCGGCGGGACAATCGAACTCGAGAGCGAAATCGGTCAAGGGAGCACATTCCGTGTTTCTCTCCCGTTCAAATGTGCGGAGATGCGCCAGGAGGACGATGAAATCCTGCCGGCGATCGGCACCCGCGTTCTGGTCGTGGACGAACTCCCCGTTTCGCGGCGGTCGGTGGAAGCGCTGCTGGCGGGCTGGCAGTTCGACGCCACGGGCGTTGCGACGGTTGAAGACGCCTGGGCGATCCTCGAGGCGGCCGAGGAGGCACGGCTGACGATCGACGTTCTGGTCGTAAGCAGCACGCTCGAACGGCGGGGCGCGAGGAAGCTGATCGAAAGATTGCACGGCGATCCGCGCTTTGCTGCGACATCCGTCGTCCTGATGACCCCCATCCTGTCGGATAGCCTGCAGGGTGCTGCGGAGATCGCGGCGGAAGCGCAACTCCAGCGGCCGGTGCGCAGCTCGCTTCTTCTCGGCGCGCTGTGCGATGTCATGGCGGCCCGGCGACGCAGCGGGCGGCGGGATTTCGTGCGCTTGCCCACGGCACAGGATGCAGGCGTCGGCAATGGTCCGGGTGAAACCGTCCATGTGTTGGTTGCAGAAGACAACGAGGTCAGTGCGCTGGCCTGCGAGCATATTCTGAACGGCCTTGGTCTGAAGTTCAGGATTGCGCGGGACGGGGTGGAAGCGGTGCGCCTTTGGCACGCCTGCAAACCGGAAATCGTTATGATGGATATCCTGATGCCGCGCATGAATGGTTACGAGGCAACGGCTGCGATCCGCGCCGAAGAGGCGAAGGCCGGCCGGAGTCGGACCCCGATCATCGCGATTACCGCCAGCACGCTGGAACATGACCGTCATGCCTGCCTTGACGCAGACATGGACGACTACCTGCCCAAGCCGTTCAGTGCCGAGCTTCTGGCCGCAAAGATCGATGTCTGGCGCACGCTTGTCGCCGGCGAGGCGAAGATCACGGAAGAGTTCATCCGATCAGCATGAACTTGTCGACATCAACCAGGCCGCGGTCCGAAATCTTCAGGTGCGGAATGACCGGCAAGGGCAGGAAGGCAAGCTGCAGGAAGGGCTCTTCCAGCGTTGCGCCCAGCGCAAACGCCGCTTGTCGCAGATGGTGCAGCGTGTCGCGCACCGATTCATAAGGCTCAAGGCTCATGAGGCCGGCGACGGGAAGCGCGATTTCGCCCGTGACCTTGCCATCCTGAACGACGACGAAGCCGCCATTGATATCCGACAGCCGATTGGCCGCGACCGCCATGTCCTCGTCATTGGCTCCAACCACGCAGATATTGTGGCTGTCATGGCCCACGGTCGATGCGATTGCGCCCTTCTTCAGGCCGAAGCCTTGCACGAAGCCGTTCGCATGGTTGCCGTTCTTGCCGTGGCGCTCGATGACGGCGACTTTCAGGATATCGCGCTCGAAATCCACGGTCGTCTGGTTACCATCGACGGGCAGGCGGAAGCGGCGGTGCTCGGTGATGATCTTGCCCGGCAGGACGCCGATGACGGAGGTTTCGCCTTCGGTTGCCGGAATGCCAAAATCGGCCGCCTTGACGGTGCGAGCTTTGACGCTTGTCAACCCGACGGGGGCGACCAGCTTGCGCGTCTTAAACAGTGCGTCCGTGACCTCGCGGCCGCCGGCAAACACGGTCTCGGCCTTGCAGTTTTCCAGACTGTCGATGACGACGAGGTCGGCGCGCCAGCCCGGCGCGACAAGGCCGCGGTCGCGCAGGCCGAAGGCACGGGCGGCGGAGATGGAGGCGGCGCGATAGATCGCCAGCGGCTCAACGCCGTGGGCGATCGCGGTACGGATGAGATAGTCGAGATGGCCCTGTTCGGCGATGTCGAGCGGGTTGCGGTCGTCGGTGCAAAGCGCCAGGAAGGGCGAGAGGCGTTCCGTGAGGATCGGCATCAGCGCATGCAGATCCTTCGAGACCGAGCCTTCGCGGACCAGGATATGCATGCCCTTGCGGATCTTTTCCATCGCCTCGGCAGCACTGGTGCATTCGTGGTCGGTGCGAATGCCGGCTGAAAGATAACCGTTGAGGTCATTGCCCGAGAGAAGCGGCGCGTGGCCGTCGATATGCTGGCCCTGAAAGGCTTCGAGCTTGGCCATGCAGACCGGGTCCTTGTGGACGACGCCGGGAAAGTTCATGAATTCGGCCAGCCCGATGACCTTCGGATGGTTGCGATAGGGCAAGAGCTTTTCGATGGGAAGGTCAGCACCTGCGGTTTCCAAATGCGTGGCGGGAACGCAGGAGGAGAGCTGGACGCGGATGTCCATAATTGTTTCGAGTGCCGAGGCAAGGAAGTACTCGATGCCCTGCGTACCGAGAACATTGGCGATCTCGTGCGGATCGCAGATCACCGTCGTCACGCCGTAGGGCAGGACGCAGCGGTCGAACTCGTGCGGGGTCACGAGCGAGGACTCGATATGCAGATGCGTGTCGATGAAGCCGGGCACAACGATCTTGCCGGTGATGTCGATTTCGCGCTTGCCGTGATAGGTGCCGCAGGTGCCCACGATTGTATCGCCGCAGATGGCGATGTCGGAGGCGACCAGTTCGCCTGTCACAAGATCGAAGAAACGGCCGCTCTTCAGAACGATATCGGCGGGCTCTCGACCTGTCCCCTGATCGATCCGACGTTCCAGTTCGCTCATGCCTTCACCCATGCCCCATTCATTGTCCTCTCGACTAAATCAGACTCGAATGCAAAAGCACAGAGTGCGCGGGATCAGCTGTTCATCGCTGCCACAGTGCCGTTCAGGACGGCTGCGAAGGAGACCCAGGCGAGATAGGGCAGGAAGAGGAGCGCCGAAATCGGGTCGGGCTTTCTGGTGAGCAGAATGAAGGCGACGATCGAAACCCAGAGCGCGACGATCACGGCGAAGGCGCCCCACATCATGTGAAGTCCGAACCAGAGCGGGGTCCAGCTCCAGTTGAGCAGCATCTGGACGATCCAGACCTGCATCGCCGGACCCCTTGGATCACGCAGAAATGTGCGGGCAAAGGCAATGGCGATGAAGATATAGAGAAGGGTCCAGACCGGCGCGAAGACCCAGGGTGGCGGGTTGAAGATCGGCTTGTCCAGCGAGCGATACCATTCGTCGGGACCGATCGTCGTGCCGATGCCGGCCCCCACGGCAATCACGACGACGATCGCGATCAAATGAACGAGGAGCTTGTTAAACGAGCTTCTGGCGGTGTTCATCGTGATCTCCTTTGCAGTAGATACGCGGGAGAGGGAGGAAAGGTTCACAGTGCGAGACGGCAATCGCCAAAAAAGCGATCAGGCCAGTGGCTCGCTCATGGTCCGTTCGACATGCGCCTGTTGGAGTGCCAGCGCGCTTTGAAGAAAATCTTCGATGATGGAAAGATCGGCAGGCGCGAACTTGGCGAGCATGGCGGAGCCTTCGGTGGCGATGGGCTCGTAGAACTTGTCGAGCGTATCGCTGGCTGGCCTTGTCATGGCAACGAGGACTTTTCGACGATCGGCACCGTCGCGCTGGCGCTCGACGAAACCGCGCTTTTCCAGGCGGTCGATCATGGAGGTCGCAGCGGCCGGCGTCAGGCCGGAGGCCTGGGCGAGGGCGCCCGCCGTTTTCGGCCCGTCCAGCAGAGCCTTCAGGCAACGATGTTCAGCGGTGATCAGGCCGAGCTTGTTGCCGACAGCTTCATCGAATGCCTGTGTTGCATCCTGCCATTGGCGGATCAGGTGGAGAATGTTCCGTTGCGTGTCAGGGCGATGCTTATCCGGCGAATTTCGTTCATTCATCTAATAATCTCGCGACTGCAATATTCATCCATCTGATGATGGGGTGATTTGGTCCGGGTTGCAAGATGAGTAACAGGGAATGCCGACGGGATCATGTCGGCAGGAAATAGCTGCCGGCAATCCAGCCGATGAGATCAAACATCGCAAATGCGGCGAAGATCATGTGATAGAGTCGCGCCTTGATGAAGCAGCCCGCAAATGCGGCGAGGATCAGAACGACCTGCTGCGCGTCATAGGCTTCGCCGAGGCTCGCATAATATTCGGTGCCCTTGAGCAGCGTGTCGCCGATATCCGCCAGCTTCAGCAGGATCAGCAGCCCGTAGAACCAGCGCCGGCGGGAGACGAAGTAATCGGAATAGCCCTTGTATTCGTTGATCTGGTCGGGAAAGAGCAGGGCGGACAGGGCGGCAAACAGAGCTGCATACGTCAGCAGGTAGGCATAAATGCCGAAATTCCAGTGCTCGATATGGCGCAGGTTGAACTCGAACCACCAGAAATGCGGGATCGAGATCAACACATAGGCAGCCCAGGTCATATGGACCGCATCGGTCTTGGTGCTCGTCGGATGCTGGATGAAGCGGGTCAGCCCGTTGATCATGCGGGCGAGGCTAAGGCCCAGGATCATGCCGATGATGACGCGGACGTGGATGAAGATTTCGACGCCGTTCGGGGGAAGTTTGTCCATGTCTGCCTGCCGTTGGTTCTCAGGGTGTCGCGCAGACATATCTGCGGGGCGGAAAGCAAGGATGGCGGCCTGCGCCGCCATCCACCATTGATCCTTTGAAGTACCCCCGCCGAGGACTCAGCCGGTCAGGCGCGGCATGGCGACGATCTTCTTGAACAGCGCCGTCATTGCGTCCGAAATGCCCTGTGTCGGACTGACTTCAAAATAGAGGCCGGGGGTCGCACAGGCCTTCATCCGCGTGCCGATTTCGTTCTGGAACGGAGCGATCCACTGATTGTACCAGCCGTTCGTCGGCAGCGGTAGGTACGTCGTGTAGAGGACGGCGATCGTGTAGCCCTGTTTCTTCAGCGCATCGCAGGCGGTGGTATCGATCGGCTCCTGGCAGCGCGTGCTGCCGGCGAGCGGCTCGGTGCAGGTTGTCGGCTTGCTGCTGTCGCCGACGCCATCGGAGACCATGAAGACGATCTTCTGCGGCGTGGCGACGCTGTTACCGTCGCCTGCAAATCCCATCTTGGCTCCCAACTGCGCCAGGGCCGAGTCGAAGCTGGTGATCTGGTCGTTATTATATCCCTGCTGGGGGATCGTCATCAGTGATACGTTGTTCTTCGCAGTCGTTGCGGCTGTCGCAAGATCGGTCGTGGGCGAGACGACTTCGTAGAGCTGCGGGTTCGTCGCGTCGCGGCCGAAGGTGTAGACGCCCATCCGGTAGAGACTTGTATTGTTGCCACGATCCTGCATGGCGGTCTGCAGCAGCTGTTGGGTTGCTTGTGCAACAACGTCGATGCGGATGGTCGCGTTGACGTTTTTGCTTCTTGCCAGATGGTAGTAGTCGTTCGGGTCTTCATTGCTCACGTTGCCATACTGATCGGTGTAGCCGATATGGCAGGCAAAGGCGCATTGGTCCGGGGTCGCGTTGACCATCTTCTGGATGTCCGCCGGCGTTGCGGCGACGCCCATGGAAGGCGTGTTGTCGAGCAGCAGATAGAAGCTGCGATAGGTTGCCGTCTCATACGTCGCCGTGGCGTGGCCGGCGACCGAGACGTTGTTGTGGCCGATCACCTGGGACAGATAGGTCTTCACAGTCGCCTTGAAATTGACAACCGAGGTGATGGTCTTGCCGGATTTGACAATGCTGGCGTCGACGGAATCGAGCGTGTAGCCGGTGACGTTCTGAAGCTGGGCGCGGAAGAATGCCTTGGCATCACTCTCGGCAATCGGGATGGTTCCGTCCCCGCTCATGCTGAAGGCTGCCTGCATGCCCGGAGACGAGTTTGCGATGGCGGCGAGCGCTGCGGCGTCACCCGCCCCTTGCAGCTTCGCCTTGACGGTCATCGCGTTTGTGATGTCGACAGCCAGACCGGCAACGCCAATAATCGGGACGATCAGCAGTGCCGTCATCATCCCGAAGTTACCCGACCGATCACTCCAAAATCCGCGCAACATCTTCAAACTCCGCTTCTGGGTCATACTCCAGATAGCGCAGAGTGTTTAAGTTACAGCCAATAGGGTTGGTAAACTTGTTGCTACCTCTGCTTTTTGGCCGGAAACGGGACATGACCTTTCAATGAAATACAGCCCCGAGGCGGGGCTGTATTCTTGTGTGGCGCCGCGTAACCGGCTTCTGCTCAGATGTTGTTCATCAGAACGTCACGCAGTTTGTCGAACAGTTCGTCGATCTGCGCCTTGGTGATGATGAGGGGCGGCGACAGCGCGATGATGTCGCCGGTCGTGCGGATCAGGAGACCTTTCTCATAGGCCTTGAGGAAGGCCGTGAAGGCGCGCTTCGTCGGTTCGCCTGCGATCGGAGCCAGTTCAATGGCGCCGATGAGGCCGACATTGCGGATGTCGATGACATTCGGGCAATCCTTGAGCGAGTGAAGCGCATTTTCCCAATAGGGGCCGAGTTCAGCAGCGCGCGTCAGCAGGCCTTCTTCCTTGTAGGTGTCGAGTGTGGCAAGCGCGGCAGCAGAGGCAATCGGATTGCCCGAATAGGTATAGCCATGCATGAATTCGATCATATGTTCCGGGCCGTTCATGAAGGCGTCGTGGATGTCCTTCGTGACGAAGACCGCGCCCATCGGGATGACACCGTTGGTGAGGCCCTTGGCTGTGGTGATGATGTCCGGCTTCACGTCGAAGAACTGGGCGGCAAACGGTGCGCCGAGGCG
Source organism: Hyphomicrobiales bacterium (assembly GCA_900466575.1). Lineage (GTDB taxonomy): Bacteria > Pseudomonadota > Alphaproteobacteria > Rhizobiales > Rhizobiaceae > Ensifer_A. The sequence continues at coordinate 165,407 of UBMP01000011.1, forward strand.
GCCGAAACCCGTGATGACTTCATCGAAAATCAAGAGGATGCCATGCTTGGTGCAGATCTCGCGCAGCTTGGCGAGGTAACCCTTCGGCGGGATGAGAACGCCGGTGGAGCCTGCGACCGGCTCGACGATGACGGCTGCGATGGTCGATGCGTCGTGCAGCGTGACGATGCGTTCCAGTTCGGTGGCGATATCGACGCCGCCATGTTCCGGAATGCCGCGCGAAAACGCGTTCTTCGCCGGCTGGTGGGTGTGGGGCATGTGGTCGACGCCCGTCAACAGCGTGCCGAACATCTTGCGGTTGGAGACGATGCCGCCGACAGAGATGCCGCCGAAGTTGACCCCGTGATAGCCGCGCTCGCGACCGATGAGGCGGAAGCGCGAGCCGTCACCCTTGGCGCGATGATAGGCCAGTGCGACCTTCAGCGCGGTTTCGACTGATTCAGAACCGGAGTTGGTATAGAGAACATGCTCCATTCCTTCCGGCGCGATATCGACGAGGCGGGTTGCAAGCTCGAAGGCCTTCGGATGGCCGAGCTGGAAGGCGGGCGCATAGTCGAGCTCGCCGGCCTGCTGCGCAATGGCTTCCGTGATCTTCGGGCGGCAGTGGCCGGCATTGACGCACCAGAGGCCGGCAGTGCCGTCGAGGACCGTGCGTCCGTCATGCGTCGTATAGTGCATATCCTTTGCACCCACGAACAGACGAGGCTCCTTCTTGAACTGGCGGTTGGCCGTGAACGGCATCCAGAAGGCGCTGAGGTCGTTCGGTTTCGCGGTTGTGCGGTTGGACATGTTATCAAGTCTCCTCAAGGGAAAATGCGGTTTCGCCGATGCGAAACCAAGTTCTTTATCGGTTGGTCAAATTAACAGTGCCAAAGACTGCGTCAACCCAGCGGAAAACCGGGGTCCATGATCTTTTTTGATAGTCGATCACGCGTCCGTTCGGTCGCTTTTACTCAAAAGGCTCGCACAAGTTTAGCTTGGCATAAAACGAGACTGAAAGCGCCTATCTCCACTGGTGTCTTTCCGACGTTTCAGGGAAGAAAATTCCGATACGCTGTCTGGTCAAGGGCAACATGGGCCGTTCAGCTTAGAAACGTGACCGGCGGCAATGATAATCGCCTGAGCGTCCATGATGAACGCACATCGTCTCGCTCAGGCGAATTATTCCCCCAGACGCGATATTCCTAGCACTTCGTCAAATTTGACTGTAAAAATAAAAAAGCGCGCTTAAGTTGCGCACTGGGACGAAAAACGATGCTGGACTTCCAGGATGCTGTCTGATGCAACCGGTCAGTCCAGGGTTTTCGGCTCGTTGATGTAAAGTTCATCAAGGGTGTTGAGAAGTGTGCGAACCTGTGGGTTCGGGCTCGAATAATAGATCGTTTGGGCAGAACGACGGGTCTTGACCAGGTTGAGCGCCTTCAGCTTTGAAAGGTGCTGAGAGAGCGCGGACTGGCTGAGGCCAACCTTTTCCGCGAGCGCCCCTACCGCGATTTCCCCTTGAACCAAATTGCACAGGATCAAAATCCGTTTCTGGTTGGCCAACGCGGACATCATGAGGGCCGCCGCATTTGCATTCGAGTACAGGTTGTCCAAATTCATCAAAATATACTTCCGGAGGTCGTTGGCTGCACCGTTTACGAGGCGGGGCAAAAGACCCGCCTCCAGCGACTATAAACCATTCTCCTCACGTTGCATATCGATATATATGGCTATAGCAATATTTCAGAATACCCTCATATTTAAGATAAAGTTGTTATTTATCAATTATTTGGGCCATTCGATCCGCCTCGTTCGGTCCTTGCCTACTATGATGATGCAGCCTGGTTCTACGGATGCAAGCCGGAAACCGGGCTCTATCTGCGTGCCTGATTCTGCGGCCGTGGCGATCTGATTCTCCGCTTCCCATGACAGGACGGTCAAATCCTTCGGCAGATCGAAATCCTCCCGCCCCAGCGCATAAGCGCGGCCGAAGCCGCCGTTGAGACTGGCCGCTACAGGCCTGAAGCGAAAGAACAGGAAATCGGGAAAATCGACATAAAGCGCGGCCTTCGGATGGCGGCGCAGGAAGCGCGCCCGAAGGTGCGGTCGCTCCGGGTCGTCGGGAGCGACCGGCAGCGCGTCGCATTGCAGGCTGATCCGTGGCCAGGCGAGCGGGTCTCCCTTGCCCGGTTCCCCGAAGAGGAGCGAGCAGTGCGGCGTGGCCAGCAATGCTCTTGTATGTGCGGCGAGCCGGGAGGCAAGCATGACAGGTCGGCTCGCGCCATCCGTGGCTGTCAGCACGCGGCTGGAATTGGGATAGCCCGTCTCGGGATCAATGACAGCGATGGCGGCGAAGCGCGCAGTGACGATCAGTTCGCGCGCCTGATCGCGTGCCTGATCGTCGGTGTCGCGTAGCACCTTCGGCTTGTCTTCCTTGCTCATTGCAGATTTCCCGTTGCCGTGCGCCGCGAAAGCGCGGCGGATTGCTGTCGTCAGTAGGCAATTTCCTACAACAGTTCACGGCGAGGCGGAATGTGCTCGATCAAGTGGTGTGTCAGTTGCCGTGTCAGGCGAACTGAAAATCGCCGCCTCACGGTGGTGGGGCGGCGATCATAGGGTTTACCGTTCGTCTGATGGGACAGTGTCACTCATCCCGTCGACGGTGTCGGGTCAGTCCTTCGAGGATATCCTGGGCCGAGATCGTGCCGATGACCGCGCCGTTTTCGACGACACCGGTGACGCCGGGCGTCTTGGCCATGGCGTCAAGAACGCTGCTCAGCGGTGAGTCCGGCTGGACTGTGCCAACCACCGTGCCGCTTTCGGCGGCGCCGAGTTTCATGACATCCTTCGCCGTCAGCATCATGATCGGGTTCATGTGCTGGACGAAGTCGGCGACATATTGGTTGACCGGGTTCTTCACGATGTCCTGCGGCGTGCCGCACTGGACGATGCGTCCGCCTTCCATGATGGCGATGCGGTTGCCGATGCGGAACGCCTCATCGAGATCGTGGCTGACGAAGATGATGGTCTTCTTCAGCTTGCGCTGGAATTCCAGCAACTCGTCCTGCAGACGGGTGCGGATCAGCGGGTCGAGAGCGGAGAACGGCTCGTCCATCAGAAGGATCGGGGCGCCGGTTGCAAAGGCGCGGGCGAGTCCGACGCGCTGCTGCATGCCGCCCGACAATTCGTTGACCTTTCGGTCGGCCCATTGGGTCAGGTTCACCAGTTGCAACTGCTCGGCGACCTTGGCCTTGCGGACGGATTCCGGTTCGCCGGAAAGCTCCAGACCGAAGCCGACATTTTCGGACACCGTGCGCCATGGCAGGAGGCCGAACTGCTGGAAGACCATCGAGACGGTGTGCATGCGGAAATTCCGCAGGGCCTTGCTCGAGGTCTTGTAGGGGTTCAGCGACCCGCTGTCGGTCTTGACGGCCACGTCGCCGCGGACCACCGGTGCCAAGCCATTGACGGCGCGGAGCAGGGTGGACTTGCCGGAGCCGGAAAGGCCCATGAGTACCAGAATCTCGCCCTCATGGATCGTCAGGCTGGCATTTGCCACGCCGAGCACGAGCCCGGTTTCCTTGCCGATCTCGTCGCGGGTGCGGCCCTGATCAACCATCTGCAGTGCGCGGTTGGGGTTGTCGCCGAAGATGATGCTGACATTGTCGAAGCTGACAGCGGTCATGCCGTTTCTCCTTCGTCGAAGAACTTGAAGATGCGGTCGAGGACGATCGCGAGGATGACGATGCACATGCCGGAGTCAAAGCCCATCGGGACGTTCATCTGGCCAAGTGCGCGCTGGACGAGCGTACCGAGGCCTTCCGCGCCCACCATGGAGGCGATGACCACCATCGAGAGCGAGAGCATGATCGTCTGCGTGATGCCGGCCATGATCTGCGGCAGCGCGAACGGGAGCTCGACCTTGGTGAGGATCTGGATCGGGTTTGCCCCGAAGGCCTGTGCGGCTTCGATAAGAGCCGGCGGGGTAGAGATGATGCCCAGCCGCGTCAGGCGGATCGGCGCCGGGATTGCAAAGATCACCGTCGCGACGAGGCCCGAAACCGCACCGAGCCCAAACAGGATGAGGGCCGGGATGAGGTAGACGAAGGTCGGGATCGTCTGCATCAGGTCGAGGACCGGTCTCAGGAATGCATAGAACCATGGGCGGCGGGCCGCCAGGATGCCGAGCGGGACGCCGACGATCATGGACACGCCGGTCGCGGCCAGAACGAGAGCCAGCGTCTCCATCGCCTCGGTCCAGTAGCGCTGGTTATAGATCAGCAGCATGCCGGCGGCGGTGAGCACGACGACGCTGAACTTCCGCCGAACGGCCCAGGCGATCAGACAGAATGCGACAATCGTGATGAAGGGATAATAGGGTGCGATCGCCGTGTCTTCGACGAACCTTCCCAGAAGCAGCCAAAGGATGGCATCGATCGAGCTTTGCAGGATCGCCGCGATCGCATCGAAGAAGCTGCTCAGATTCGTGGTCAGCCAGTCGACAACGACCTTGGCGCCCCGGCCGATCATGATCTTGTTGTTCTCATCCAGTAGCCAGCTATGGAGCCAGTCCATTAGGTTCCCCTTTTTTGGTTTTCGGTTGGCTGGTATGCGGCCGGAGCTTTATCACTCTCTTTTGCGATTTGTTTATTATCCTTCCCTGACAACCGTCTTGTCGGCCTGCGGCCCAATATGTCCAGTTTACGCAAATGTGCCGGAACTTGAAGAGCAGCTCTTTCAATTCCGCGTGCGCATACAAAAAAGGGCGGCCGAGCCGCCCTTTTTCCGTGATCGGAAGATCAGAGGCCGAGGGCCTTCTTGACGGCCGCTTCAGCGTCGCCACCGTCCTTGGTCGTCACGCCGGCGAGCCACGGCTTTACGGCGTCCGGATGGGCCTTGAGCCATGCCTTGGCGGCATCCTTGCCCTGCATGCCCTTGTCCATGATCGATTCCATCATCTCGTCTTCCATGTCGAGGTTGAAGACGAGGTTGTTGAGGAACTTGCCGACGTTGGGGCATTCGCTGACATAGCCGGCGCGCGACATCGTGTAGACCGTTGCGCCGCCGAAGTTCGGGCCGAAGCTGTCGTCGCCGCCGGTGAGGTAGGTCATCTTGTACTTGACGTTCATCGGGTGCGGTGCCCAGCCGAGGAAGACGACCGGCTTCTTGGCCTTGTCGAGCTTGGCGACCTGGGCGAGCATGCCCTGCTCGGAGGATTCAACGAGCTTGAAGTCCTTCAGGTCGAACTTGTTGTCCTTGATCAGGTCGAGGACGTTCTTGTTGCCGTCGTTGCCGGGCTCAATGCCGTAGATCTTGCCGTCAAGCTCCTTCTTGTGCTTGGCGATATCCGCGAAATCCTTGATGCCGAGGGCTGCGCCGTATTCGTTGGTCGAGAGCGTGTACTTGGCGCCCTCGAGGTTGGCGCGCACCGTGTCGACGGTCTTGGCGTCGGTGAACGGCTTCACGATCTGCGTGGACGACGGCATCCAGTTGCCGACGAAGAAGTCGAGCTGCTTGTTGGCGAGGCCCGTATAGATGATCGGCAGGTCGAGTTCCTTGACTTCGACCTTGTAGCCGAGAGCGGACAGAACCGTCTCGACGGCGCCGGTCGTGGCCTGGATGTCGGTCCAGCTTACCTGCGCGACATTGACGTTGCCACAGCTTGCGGGTTCAGCTGCCTTGGCAGCGCCGGCTGCAGCGGCAAACACGAGCACGAAGGCGGCCGTGGACTTCAGAATTGAACGCTTCATTATAGAGTTCTCCCTCTTTTGGATGAGCTATATCATTCATCCTCGGTACCAGCGAAGCATCAAATTCGCATGAGTTCAAGGGGCTAATCGGGCTGCCTTCCCGCCGCAAGCTCCGGCTTTCGCAAATCCCAATATAAATGTCGCAATGACGTTATTCTCCAAAAAATTCTGTGACTTCCGAGGCTGCCCGATTGGCTTTGCAAGGCGGCGAGGGGCATGGAAAGGGCCGGCATGGCTGGTCCGTTCGAGCTGTTCGAGGGGTCGCCGGAGGCTCAAAGGGATTCGTGAGGGCGGTGCATGGCCAAGTTCTATTTCAGTTATTCGACCATGAATGCCGGCAAGTCGACCATGCTGCTGCAGGCCTCGTACAATTACCGGGAACGCGGGATGCGTACCGTCATCCTGATCGCTGCCTTCGACGAGCGGGCGGGGAGGGGCAAGGTGTCATCGCGGATCGGCCTGACGGCGGATGCCATTCCCTTTCACGCCACCGACGATCTGAAGGTGATGATCGAGGGATTGCTGGAGGACGGGCCCATTGCCTGCATATTCGTCGACGAAGCGCAGTTCCTGACGCCGGAGCAGGTTTGGCAGCTCGCGCGCGTGGTCGACCGGCTCAACATTCCGGTCATGGCCTATGGCTTGAGGACTGATTTTCGCGGCAAGCTGTTTCCCGGCTCGCAGGAGCTGCTGACCATCGCCGACGAGTTGCGCGAGGTGCGCACGATCTGCCATTGCGGGCGAAAGGCCACCATGGTCGTGCGGCTGGACGAGGCAGGCAGGGTCATCAAGGAAGGCGCGCAGATCGAAGTGGGCGGCAACGAGAAATATGTGTCCTTTTGCCGCCTTCACTGGGATGACAAAATGCAAGAGACTTGATGTCGGTCAAGGCACGGGCCTTTTCGATGGAATAGGAGAGCACTGCTCGAGGACCGTCCTGAGAGGCGGGCGGAGCTCAACGAGGTCGAAAGGATTCAATATGTATGTTCGCATGCTGATGGCAGTGGCAGCGGTTTCTGCCAGCGCGGGTGTGGCGCTCGCCGATGGCGACGCGGCCAAGGGGGCCCAGGTTTTCAAAAAGAATTGCATGGTCTGTCATAATGCGACGGATGCCAAGGCCAAGGTGGGCCCGAGCTTGCAGGGCGTTGTCGGTCGTCCGGTCGCGTCCATCGCGGACTTCAAGTATTCCGACGGAATGAAGACCTTCGGCGCAGGCAAGACCTGGACCGAGGAAGAGCTGGCGGCCTATCTGCCCAACCCGAAGGACCTCGTTCCGGGCACGAAGATGGCTTTTGCCGGTCTCAAGACACCACAGGATATCGCGGACCTCATCGCCTATCTGAAGAACCCGCAATAAGCAGTTCCTTTGCGACAGGACGCCGGGGATGACCGCCCCGGCGTTTTCGCGTCTCGTTGATTCCCGGGTGGCGCCAGGCGCGCCGAGGATTCACCCTGCGATGCAGATGCACCCGCGGCACCGGCGATCGCCGCATACAGCGAGGCCAATCTGCGTTTCTGCTTCGCCGCCTCTCGTTACTTTTCGTTAATGACGAGACTTTGACTATTTGCGAATTTACCTTCGCTGGATTGGCGAACATGATATGCCGTGTCTGCACGAAGCAACGCAGCTTCGGCAAACATTGCCAAACCAGCCCTGATGGGTCGCGGTTTGGCGGTCATGATGGCGGGGGCCCAATGATGCATGAAGAAGATGACGGCGCGCTCCAGCGGTTGTTGGAGAACGCGGCGGCTGTTGGCATGACCGAACGCGAGATTGTCGCGTGCTTTTCCGAATGGCTGCTTTTCGACTGTTGGCGCTTTGACGGCAAGGATTTCCATATTTTCGGAAATTTCCGTGCGGTCGACGATGTTGCGGTTGCCGTTGAAGACCAAGGCCAGCTTTCGTTTCAAGGCAAGTTCGGCGACGAGGGTCGCGAGGTCGCGCGCGCGAAAATGCTGGACACGCTGGAGAGGAAGGGGAGCGCCGTGGTTCACTATCCCCTGAAGATCGATGATGGTCCAACGCGGGATTTTGTCTCGATCGGTCAGTACAAGCCCATGGCGGACGGTTCCGACGGTCTCGTTGGGGTCGCCTTCGAGAGGTTCAAGCCTCTCAGGCAGGTGTCAGTCTCGGAACGCTCGGCGACCGGCGCGGCTGAATAACCGTTTCTTGTTTCGAAGCGGGACCGTGCTCCTCGCGCGCAAGGTCCCAGCAATCAAATCCTCGAATGGGGCGATAAGCTTGAATCTCTACTATCAATTGGCGGAAGGCCGTTCTCTCGGCGCATTGCCTTCCTTTCTCGACATGAGTGACGTCGATGTACTGCGCCTCATTCAGAAGCATGTCCGGATCGGCATCTGGCGCTCCGATCTGGAGGCCGGGCATACATTCTGTTCCGTGGAGGCCGCCCGGCTCTTCGGCGTGCCGGAGACGGACGGTCCGATCGATTTCGGCATTGCCTCGAAGGCCATTCATCCCGAAGACCAGACGCTGGCGCTGGAACTGCTTGAGACCACTGCGCGTGAAGGTGGCTCCTATCAGTATGTCGTGCGGGTCAAGGAGAGGGATGCGGACCGGTACAGCTATGTTCGGGTCGTTGGACGTTATCGGGCCAAGAGCAACGGTAAAGGCGAGATCATCGGCGTGTGCCACGAAATTCCCGCAGACGATTGATCTCTGCGGGAACTCGGCGCTTCCTCGGGGCCTCGGATGCTTTCGGCTTGCCTATCGGTCAAGCACGTCGCGAATTTCCTGAATGTTGGAGCGGACGCGTAGCACGTAGAAGCCCATCGTGGCGAGGTGCGTCGGCATGATCCAGCCATCTTCCGCGCCGTTTGAAATAATGGCCGGCTGGATCTTCAGCGCCGAATTGAACTGGCCCTGCAACCGGTCCCAGAGCGGTCCCAGGTTACGTTCCTTGACCACGTTGGCAAAGTCCGCGCGGGTGCCGGATAGGATGGCGTTATAGCCGTAGAGCTGGCCGAAGGCGAACCAGAAGCGATCGTCCGCACGGGTGTCGAACCAGCCCCCACCGTGATTTTCTGATCGCTCGCGCAGAATGTCGGATGTTGAACCCAGTGAACTTGTGACGCGATCGAGGAAGTCGCGCAGATTGTCCGCGCGTGCGTCGAAGGTGGTCGTGCAGTTCGACAGTTCGCTGTTGTAATTCGTCAGGTCCTTGATCGCAGATCGGTACTGCTTGGGGGTCGGCGTCAGCGGCCCGAACGGGTCGAAGCTCCAGTACCAGTTTTCTTCGCCATACTGCATCTTGGAGCGGGCGTTCTGGAGATTGTTGTTGATACCGGACGTGCTGCGCATGCGGCCGAGCGTATCGACCAGTTCGGTGGTGGCGCGGCGCACGGCCTCGTTCACGCCGCGCTGAAAGTTCGCCTTGTTGTCGAGGAATGGGGTGTGATCCCAGTCAATGCCGAAGAATCCCAGTTTGTACAGGATCATGGAGGAGATCCAGGCATTCTGGTTGACGTTGAAATCGGTGAGTTGGATGGTCGTTTCGACGATCGCCGAAGGCTGGCAGGTCTGTGGCGAACTATCGGCCTTGGTGGTCAACGTTGCGCCGGCCGCCGCTTCTCGCGACGAATACTTGTAGGCGTCGACAAAGCCGGGATTGAAGTTTGTCCAGACCTGCGTCTGCCAGATAAAATAGCCATAGAGGCCGATCAGCAGCGCCAAAGCCAGGGCGATCGGAGCCTGGACCATCCAGTGGCGGTTGCGGAACCAGTTTGCGATTACCAGGAAAGGCCAGGCCATGGCCGCAATAATCCGGCCGAAGAACCGTCCGAGGCCCAGGAACAGCGTCTCGAAAAACGTGATGATCGGATCCAGCATCAACCTCGCCCTTTCCCGGCATACATTATGTGGCCGGCGGCCCACCGAAGGCCCATGCCAAAGATAGTTCACCGACTTGTGCGGTGCAATGGCGGCCCGTGATCAATGCTACTTTTGAGACATGTATTGAGGCGAATATTACTTTCGATGGAACGGAACGGTTTCAAATTATTCATAAATTTTGCGACTTTTCCGAGAAATCGGAAAGGCTGATCATCCAAAGTCGCCGAGACGGGGCAAAACTCTCCCGAATTCTAGGGAGATCGTGTCGCGCTCAGGATTCATTTCAGAAGTCGTTAACATCTAGATGCAAGAATTCACATGAATGATGGGGGATTTCCATCGGGGGCATAGGGGTTATCAATGTTTGGACTGAAATCTGGTTTGTCGAGCGCCAAGATGCGCGCGATTGATACGTTGCGCGCTAACGTGATGATCGCCGACGCCGATCTGAAGATTACCTACATGAACACGGCTGTGAAGAGCCTGCTTGCCGAGGTCGAGACCGAACTCAAGGCGGATCTGCCGCGATTTTCGATGGAGACCCTGCTCGGCAGTAATATCGACGTCTTTCACAAGAACCCCAGCCATCAGCGCGATCTGCTGGCCAAGTTGACCAAGCCGTATAATGCGACCATCCGGGTTGGCGGCCAGGCGTTTGACCTTCTCGTGACGCCGCTGATGAATGGCGGGAAGTCCGAAGGTTTCGTCGTTGAATGGGCGAACGCGAAGGAACGACTGCTGAACAATGACTATCGCAATCAGATGGAGGCGATCTCGCGGGTGCAGGCTGTCATCAGCTTCACGCCCGATGGCCAGATCCTGACGGCGAACGAGAACTTCCAGAAATCGATGGGCTATTCGCTGAACGAAATCGTCGGCAAGCATCACAGCATGTTCGTCGACAAGGAGTATGCAGCCAGCCCGGCCTATCAGGACTTCTGGCGCGGCATGCGCGAGGGCAAGTTCTTCGCCGACGAATTCGTGCGCTACGGCAAGAACGGCAAGCCGGTCTTTCTGCAGGCCTCCTACAATCCGATCCTGGACGAGAAGGGCAAGGTCATGAAGGTCGTGAAGTTCGCGACTGATGTGACCGATCGTGTCAACGCCGTCAACACGCTGGGCGACGGCCTGAAGGAACTGGCGACCGGCAATCTCGACCAGCAGATCGACACGCCGTTCCCGGAAAACCTTGAGCGGCTGCGTCACGATTTCAATGACTCGGTCAAGCAGCTTGAGGCGGCCATCAATTCGATCGGCAGCAACGCCAACAACATTTCGGCCAGTGCGGAAGAAGTACGCTCGGCAGCCGATTCGCTGTCCAAGCGGACCGAACAGCAGGCCGCCTCGATCGAGGAAACGGCTGCGGCGCTCGAGGAAATCACGACGACGGTGGCCGATTCCTCGCGCCGCGCCGAAGAAGCAGGCCAACTGGTTGCACGCACCCGTGAGAACGCCGAGCGGTCCGGCGAGGTCGTGAAGGAAGCCATCGAGGCCATGAGCGCCATCGAGAACTCCTCGGGCCAGATTGCCAACATTATCGGCGTGATCGACGAGATCGCCTTCCAGACCAACCTTCTCGCGCTGAACGCCGGCGTTGAAGCCGCGCGCGCGGGGGATGCGGGCAAAGGTTTTGCCGTCGTCGCGACGGAAGTCCGCGAGCTGGCGCAGCGTTCTGCCAATGCGGCCAAGGAGATCAAGTCGCTGATCACCAAGTCCAGCGATCAGGTGAAGCAGGGCGTGGCGCTTGTCGGACGCACAGGCGCGGCTCTTGCCGACATTGTCGTGCAGGTGCAGGACATCAACCGCAACGTCAATGCGATCGTGGATGCCGCTCGCGAACAGGCGACCGGCCTGAAGGAAGTCAACGCGGCGGTCAACACCATGGATCAGGGCACGCAGCAGAATGCGGCCATGGTCGAAGAGTCCAATGCCCAGAGTTCGACGCTTGCCTCCGAGGCGGAAGCGCTGGCATCTCTCCTGCAGAAATTCCGCACGCGCGGTGCGGCCCAGGTTTCCAGGCGCCCGCTTGCGAGAGCACCGCAGGCTGTGACTTCGATGTCGCGACCGGCAGCCTCGCCCGCACGCCAGCTCGCCAGCAAGGTTGCCAAGTCCTTTGCCACCGGCGGGGCAGCAACTGCCGCTGCGACGGACTGGGAAGAGTTCTGATCCCACCAGCCTCTCCTGAAAAGGGCCGGTTACAACAGGCAGATCAAGGGCGGTTCCCGGAAGGGGATCGCCCAAATTTGTCTGGGTTGTTAGCTATCTCTTAAGTGTGGGGGCACATCCTTTTTAAACGAATGGACTGATATGTTCGCCTTAAGAAAATGACGTGCTGTAACGCCTGGTCGCGTCTATCCCAGGGTTCGTCATCCCCAAATCAGCGAGGACATGCGTGTTCAACATCTCTCCCGTTTCGCAGAACAACGTGTTTCGCAAGCGCCGCGTCGCGCGCCTTAACAGCATGATCGCCGATCATGTCGCAGCCAAGGGACATTGCCGCCTTCTTGATATGGGTGGCACGACCGGTTTCTGGACCGTCTGGCGCGACGTGCTCGATTTTGAGCACCTGACTGTTACCTGCGTCAATCTTGCTGAAGTCCGGCAGGACGATGCGGGAGGGCTGCCGGTCGTGGCGCGGGTGGGCAATGCCTGCTCGATGCCGGAATTTGAGGATAATGCCTTCGACGTGGTGTTTTCCAACTCGGTCATCGAACATGTCGGGCTGTGGTCCAATAAAGTCGGCTTTGCCCGCGAGGCACGGCGGCTGGCACCGAGTTACCTGATCCAGACACCGAACTTCTGGTTTCCGGTCGACCCGCATTCCCGCTTCGCCTTGCTGCATTGGCTGCCACGTCCGCTGGTCTATCGGATCCACATGGCGATGCGCACCGGATTCTATCCGAAGACATCGGATATGGACGAGGCGATGACGTACACCGAAGACGCCGACATGCTCGACAAGCGGCAGATGGCGCATCTTTTTCCCGATGGTGTGATCGAGTCTGAGAAGTTCTTGCTGATGACGAAATCGCTTCTGGCGATCCGCCACAATAAACCCTGAACTGTCGAGCGGTCTCCGGCATTCCCCCCGGACAACAGCGGTCGCCGTGTTTCAGGGGCAAGTTTGCGCGTCACTTGCGCCCGGATCTCGGGGCTTTCACCAGCAATAACGATAGGCGCCCTTGCGATCGATCACGTCGAGGTGCAGATGCGTTTCGTGCGCGGCGTCGCTGGCGGGGCCCAGCACAGTCGTGAAGAAGAGGCAGGCCGAGGCCGTGATGGCGCGCTCGAACGCGCCGACCAGTGTTGAATCCTTCTCGCGCGGTTCGATCACGAACGTTTTTCCATCGGAGAAGGTGAAGCCGGCGATGTCGATGGCGTTGCCGTGCGCATGTTCCGAGATCTTGCCGGTTTCGGCACTGTTGCGATTGCGGCAGGCATAGCTGGTCGCCTGGTTGAAGGCGGTGATGTGCGGCGGGTTTGGGCCATAGGCAATCTCGGCGGCGGGCAGGACCGAAGCCTTTGCCCAACGGGAGAGGGTAAGCGCCGTCTGGCAGCGCATCGTGGCCTCGGGTTCAAGCTTGATGCCCGGCAGTACGGTGCGCACGGTGAGCGGCTTGTCCATGCCGCAGCCATTGCCGTCATCGATGGGCTTGGCTTCGGAAAACTCGACGCCGGCTGCCTTCAGGTCGACAAGACAGGCGGCGTAGGCTTCCGGGTCTTCCTTCTCCGGCGGTTCTGACCTGGTCTCCTCCGGTGCGGCGGTGTCCTTGTTCTCCGAAGCGGGTGGCGTCTTCTCCTTCGGCGGTTCGGGCGACTTGGTGTTCGCTGGCGGTTCGGATTTTTTCTCGTCTGCGGGAGCGTCCGGCTTTTCAGCGGGTTTGTTCTCAGGAGGCTTTTCTCCGGATGTGCCGGGTTGGCTGTCCTCGGAACCCGATTTCGGCTTTTCCTGCGGAATGGGGGGTGTTGCGGGGGCCGTATCGGGACGGCTTTCGGGAACGGGAACCTTCCCCTCCGCAAGCGGGTCCTTTGCGGCGGGTTCGCCCGCCATGGCTGCAGAGGCAGTGAGCATCGCGGCCAGCAGAATGAAACGTCCTTGCACCATCGAACCTCCCGATGGATGGAGATGAAGCTTGCAGGTGTTAACGCTGCCGCGCCCTTGAGGTTCCGGCCTGGAAAATCGGTCTTGCATGGCGTCGCGAGCCGCTGTAACAATCGCGCCCATGAAAAACGCGCTGACGATTGCAAACTGGTGGTGGGCTCGCTGAAAGGCGGCCATTGCCAGTTGTTGTGTCAAGCAAACGCTGAAGCCGCCCCGGAAAGTTCCAGGCGGCTTTTTTTGTATGTGCCGTTTGGATTTGGGGCCGAACGGGAGAAGAGGACGACATGAATACGCGTGTTCTGGATGACGGTTCCGAACAGTATGTGACGAAGGGCGGGGTCACGATCACCCGCAAGCGTCGCGAAGTGCCTTACGAGAACGCCATTTCCAGCTATATCGACAAGCTCGATGAGCGGCGCGGGGCGGTTCTGTCCTCGAACTACGAATATCCGGGCCGCTATACGCGTTGGGACACGGCGGTCGCCGATCCGCCGGTCGGCATTTCCTGCAACGGGCGCACCATGTGGGTCGAGGCCTATAACGGTCGCGGCGAAGTGATCCTCGAGATGATCGCCGAGCGTCTGGCGACTGTCGCCGACATTAAGATCGACGCCAAGGCCGCCCGCCGCCTCGACTTCACCATCCAGAAGCCGAGCCGCATCTTCACGGAAGAAGAGCGCTCCAAGATGCCGACGGTGTTTACCGCGCTGCGCGCCATCACCGATCTCTTCCATTCGGAAGAGGATGCGAGCCTCGGGCTTTATGGTGCTTTCGGCTACGATCTGGCTTTCCAGTTCGACTCCATCGATCTGAAGCTGGAGCGTCCCGCCGACCAGCGCGACATGGTGCTTTACCTGCCCGACGAAATTCTCGTCGTGGACAATTATTCCGCCAAGGCCTGGGTCGATCGATACGATTTCGAGAAGAACGGCGCAACGACCAAGGGCAAGCCCTGGGATATTCCGGCCGAGCCCTTCCAGCCGACGGACACGATCCCGGCGCGCGGCGATCATCATCCCGGCGAATATGCCAAGCTGGTGACGAAGGCCAAGGAAAGCTTCCGCAAGGGCGACCTCTTCGAAGTCGTGCCCGGGCAGAAGTTCATGGAGCGCTGCGACACAAAGCCGTCGCAGATTTCGCGGCGGCTGAAGGAAATCAATCCGTCGCCCTATTCCTTCTTCATCAACCTTGGAAACCAGGAATATCTGGTCGGCGCGTCGCCGGAAATGTTCGTGCGCGTCACCGGCCGCCGCATCGAAACCTGCCCGATTTCCGGCACGATCAAGCGCGGCGAGGATGCTATTGCCGACAGCGAGCAGATCCTGAAGCTCCTGAATTCCAAGAAGGACGAGTCCGAACTCACCATGTGCTCGGACGTCGACCGCAACGACAAGAGCCGCGTCTGCGAGCCGGGTTCGGTGAAGGTCATCGGCCGCCGGCAGATCGAGATGTATTCGCGCCTCATCCACACGGTGGACCATATCGAGGGGCGCCTGCGCGAGGATATGGACGCCTTTGATGGCTTCCTGTCGCATGCCTGGGCTGTGACCGTCACCGGTGCGCCGAAGCTCTGGGCGATGCGTTTCATCGAGGCGCATGAGAAGAGCCCGCGCGCCTGGTATGGCGGCGCGATCGGCATGGTCGGCTTCAATGGCGACATGAATACCGGTCTGACGCTGCGCACCGTGCGTATCAAGGACGGGATTGCGGAGGTGAGGGCAGGGGCAACGTTGCTCAACGATTCCAATCCGGAAGAGGAAGAAGCCGAAACCGAACTGAAGGCATCCGCCATGATTGCAGCCATTCGCGATGCAAAGGCCGGCAATACCGGCAAGGCCGGCCGCGACGTCGCCAAGGTGGGCGTCGGCGTGAAGATCCTGCTGGTCGACCACGAGGACTCATTCGTCCACACGCTGGCGAACTATTTCCGTCAGACGGGTGCGACCGTGACCACGGTGCGTTCGCCGGTGGCGGACGAGGTCTTCGATAAGGTCGATCCAGACCTGCTGGTGCTCTCGCCCGGGCCGGGTAGCCCGAAGGACTTCGACTGCGAGACGACAATCAAGAAGGCGCGGGCTCGCAAGCTCCCGATCTTCGGCGTCTGCCTCGGCCTTCAGGCACTGGCGGAAGCCTATGGCGGGGAACTCCGCCAGCTGGCGATCCCGATGCATGGCAAGCCGTCACGCGTGCGCGTGCTGGAAGCCGGCACGGTCTTTTCCGGCCTTGCCAAGGAAGTGACCGTCGGCCGCTACCATTCGATCTTCGCCGATCCCGCCACGCTCGACCGTGATTTCATCATCACGGCCGAAAGCGAGGACGGCACGATCATGGGCATCGAACACGCCAAGGAGCCGGTGGCTGCGGTGCAGTTCCACCCGGAGAGCATCATGACGCTGGGCCAGGATGCCGGTATGCGGATGATCGAGAACGTCGTGGCGCATCTGGCCAAGCGCGCGAAGGTGAAGGCGGCGTAAGCAGCCGACATCGAACTCTCAAATCATCAAAGGCGGTGCCCGCATCGGGCGCCGCCTTTTGCGTTCAGGCTTACCGCTTGGCGGGCGGGGCCTCGACAATCAATGAAACGATGCGGCGTACGATCGGCGCTGCAATCACGGCTGCGGGGAAGGCGATCGGATAGGTCAGCATCCATGCGCCGAGGGTGCGGGCGCCGAGATCCGGCGCAAAGCCGACCGCGCCGTATGTCGCGGCGGCCGAAACCAGTCCCGACATCATGAGGGAGAGGATCATCGGCGACACGATGTGGGTGGCGTGGTGCGGCAGCTTTCTGAGGCGGCCGTGTCTGGAAACTGCGGTATGCATGGTCTGTCTCCGGGGTAGCTAGGTTTGAATGACGGGTGCACTGTACCTCGGGCCCATAATGTGCAAAATTCCCATAATTCTCTCTTTCATGGTGAATTATTGAACATGATGAACTGGGATGACCTCAAGTTTCTTCTGCTGCTGGAGGAGAGGGGATCGCTGGCTGCGGCGGCCAAGCGTCTGGGCGTCGATCACGTGACTGTCGCGCGGCGCATAGCCTCGCTGGAGGAGGCGCTGGGGGCGAAGCTCGTCGATCGTCGGCAGAAGCGCACGGTGATGACACAGGCGGGACTTCGCATCGCCGCCCACGCACGGCGAATGCAGGAAGAGGTTTATGCGCTGGAACGCACGGCGTCGAGCGTCAGGCCGGAAGTGGCCGGGCCGCTCTCCATCAGCGCGCCGGCCCTCATCGCCGCCGAGCTGATCGCGCCGCATCTCGGGGCGTTTCTCAAAGCCCATCCCGCGCTCGAAATCACGCTGCGGGGCGATGTGCAGACGGTTTCTATCACGCGCCGCGAGGCGGACATTTCAGTCAGGCTGTCGGCGCCGGCCGATCCGACCTTGATCCGCCGGCAGGTCGGCACCTTGCGCTATCGCTGTCTCGCAAGCCCGGGATACGTGGCGGAAACGGCGTTTGCGGCCTATCGTTATGTTCTTTTCGACCATGGCGACGAATTGTTGCCGCATGAGGCCTGGATGAAATCGCTTGCGGGGCCACAGTTTGCCATTGCCTTGCGCAGCAATGATCTGGCCATCCAGCTTGCTTCGGTGGCGGCGGGCGCGGGTGTCGTCGCGGCACCGGAAATCCTGGGGCGCCGCTTTGGGCTTGTCGACGCGCATCCTGAAAAGCTCTTCTTCGACCGCCATGTCTGGCTTGGCTGGCATGAAGATCAGCGAGGGCAGCTGGCCATTGAAGCGGTCACGGCATTCCTGGCGGATTGCCTGAAAGGGGACCGCGTCTCCTGAGAACGGGATCGTTGCCGCCTGCTTACGCTCAGGCGGTTGCGATTTTTGCTCCGTGCGCTTCGGCGGAAGCAGGAAACCCAAGCAATTTCATAAAGTTGTCGCATTACGAAAATTTAATTCATTCGCCTCTCGAACGGGTTGACTATGACGATGTGCGGCGCAATATAGCCCTGCTTCCGGCCTGCCAAGGCGGGCAACGCCGGAGCGCCTCATCGTTTTGAATAGCAAGACATATCCGTGACCAGGCAGCCTGCGAGGACGCAGGGCCTTCAGGCAAGGGTGAGCGCCATGACGCTTGTTTTTCGCATCCTTCAGCCCGCCAGATATCATGACGAGTCCATCGATCGAATAAGTTGCTGACCCGCACTGCGCGGGTTTTTCCGCCGGGACTGTATTAGAGTTTTTCAGGGAAAAGTGGAAATCGGTTTTCCCGAAAGACAAACGCAGACAAAGTCCCCGTGACGTCGCATCATTATTCGGATCATTGACCATGACCTTGCATCATCCGGCTCTCGAGGCCGGTCGTAAGGCGTCGCGTATTCCCAACATCTGGGATGCCGCCGCCTTCGGCCTGCTGTTTGCAACTTTCGTTCTCTTCATTCGCGGCGGGCATGAGACCTTCGCGCCGATTGATGCACTGTCGTCGACGCCGATCTCGCTCGACCCGGCAAACCTGCCAGAATACGCGCTGCGCACCGTGCTGCGCATGCTGGCGGCGATTATTGCTTCGCTTCTCTTCACCTTCGTCTATGGCACGCTGGCGGCCAAAAGCCGCCGGGCGGGGCTCGTGCTCATCCCCATTCTCGACATTCTGCAATCCGTGCCGGTGTTGGGCTTCCTGTCCTTCACCGTCACCGGGTTCATGGCGCTGTTTCCGGGCAGGGTGATCGGGGTCGAGTTTGCCTCGATCTTCGCCATCTTCACCAGCCAGGCCTGGAACATGACCTTCAGCTTCTATCAGTCGCTGAAGACGGTCCCCGCCGATCTGGAGGAGGCCTCGCGCTCCTTCCGGCTCACCGGCTGGCAGCGGTTCTGGCGGCTGGAAGTTCCCTTCTCCATGCCGGGGCTGGTTTGGAACACGATGATGTCGATGTCGGGCGGCTGGTTCTTCGTGGTGGCCTCCGAGGCGATTTCAGTCGGAAATACGACGATCACCCTGCCGGGGATTGGCTCGTACACGGCGCTGGCCATCCAGGACAAGAATTTCGGTGCGATCGGCTGGGCTGTCGGCGTCATGCTGGCGGTCATCCTGATCTATGACCAGCTGCTGTTCCGGCCGCTGGTTGCCTGGAGCGACAAGTTCCGCGTCGAGCTTTCGGCCGGTGGGGAAGCGCCTCGCTCGTGGCTGCTCGATCTCGTACGGCGTGCCCGCATGTTCCGGCGGATATTCCTGCCGATCACCCACGTTGTGTCAGCGCTCCCGCGCCAGCGTATGGCCTTTCCCGTGGCGCCGCCGCGCGCGGCCATGTCGGTCTGGCGCAGCGTCTGGGTCGACAGGCTGTGGGTGGTCGCGGTTGCGGCGGCAGCGCTTTATGCGCTCTGGCTGATCTGGTCTTTCGTGGCGACGGAGCTGACGGGCCCGGAAATCCTCAACGTCGTCTGGCTCGGTTTCCTCACCATGGTCCGCGTCGTCGTGCTGATGGCGCTGGCAACTGTCGTCTGGGTGCCGATCGGGGTCTGGATCGGGCTTCGTCCGAAGGTGGCCGAGCGGGTACAGCCGCTGGCGCAGTTTCTGGCGGCGTTTCCTGCCAACATCATCTTCCCGTTTGCCGTTGTCCTGATCGTCCATTTCAAGGCAGATCCGAATATCTGGCTGTCGCCGCTCATGGTTTTCGGAACGCAATGGTACATCCTGTTCAACGTGATTGCGGGGGCGAGCGCGTTCCCGAACGACATGCGCGAGGCGAGTTCCATCTTCCGCATCGGCGGCTGGAGCTGGTGGCGGAAGGTCATCCTGCCCGGCATCTTCCCTTATTACGTGACAGGGGCGATCACCGCGAGCGGTGGCTCCTGGAACGCCTCCATCGTGGCGGAAGTCGCCAACTGGGGCGACACGAAGCTGACGGCGGTGGGGCTTGGTTCCTACATCGCCAATGCCACGACAGCCGCTGACTATCCCCGCATCGTGCTCGGCATCGCCGTGATGTCGGCCTATGTCATTCTCTTCAACCGCCTGCTCTGGCGCCCGCTCTATGCGTTCGCGGGCAGCCGGCTCCGTATGAACTAAGGAGGCGAACATGACGAACGTTGAATTCAACCGCGTAGATACCCTTGTAGAACATCCCGTCCTCGTTGACGTCCAGGGCATGCGGCAGGTCTATCACAAGGGTGACAATCCCGATCTGGTCGTGCTGGACGATGTGTCCGTCACCATCCGGGAAGGCGAAATCGTGGGCCTGCTCGGCCGCTCGGGTTCGGGCAAGTCGACGCTGCTGCGCATCATTTCCGGCCTGCTTCAGGCGTCCGCCGGCAAGGTGCAGTGGTGTGGCAAGCCGGTCACCGGGCCATGCGAGGGTCTCTCGATGGTGTTCCAGAGCTTCGCGCTGTTTCCCTGGCTGACTGTTCTTGAAAATGTCGAGATCGGGCTGGAGGCACAGGGCGTGGCGGCCGCCGAGCGTCGCCAGCGCGCGCTGCAGGCGATCGACCTGATTGGCCTCGACGGGTTCGAGAATGCCTATCCGAAGGAACTGTCCGGCGGGATGCGCCAGCGCGTCGGCTTCGCCCGTGCACTGGTTGTCCACCCGCGGCTGATGCTGATGGATGAGCCCTTCTCGGCACTCGACGTGCTGACGGCCGAAACGCTGCGCACCGACATTATCGACCTCTGGATAGAGGGCCGGCTTCCGGCCAAGTCAATCCTGATGGTGACGCATAATATCGAAGAGGCGGTGCTGATGTGCGACCGCATCATGATCTTCTCGTCCAATCCGGGTCGGGTGGCCGCCGAGATCAAGGTCGATCTCATGCATCCGCGCAATCGTCTGGACCCGGAATTCCGGGCGCTGGTCGATGACATCTATGCGCGCATGACGCAGCGTGCCCCAGCCGGAAAGGTCGAGAAGCGGGTGGCTGACGGTTTCCCCGGAACCGGCATCGGCATGGCGCTGCCGAGGATCTCAACCAACCTTCTTTCCGGTCTCATGGAAGCGCTGGCGGCCGAGCCCTATAACGGCGAGGCCGACCTGCCGGACATTGCCGGCGAATTGCAGATGGAGGTGGACGAACTCTTCCCCATTGCAGAAACGCTGCAATTGCTGCGCTTTGCCGAGCTTGAGGCGGGTGACGTGCGCCTGACCGAAGTCGGGAAGCATTTCGTCCAGAGCGACGTCGACATGCGCAAGCGTCTCTTCGCGGAGCATCTGGTGAGCTATGTGCCGCTGGCGGCACTCATCAAGCGCGTCTTAGACGAACGACCGACGCATATGGCGCCCTATACGCGCTTCTGCGAGGAGCTTGAGGACTATCTGTCGGAGGACATGGCGAAGGAAACCATGTCAGCCGTGATTTCCTGGGGACGTTATGCCGAGCTGTTCAGCTATGATGGTCACGCCCGGGCCTTCAGCCTTGAGAACCCGAGCTGATCAATAAAATGGTTGGCGGGAGCCCTATGAGGTTCCCGCTGCCTTCTCGTTTTTGCGCTTCAGGGCGCGGAGCAGCAGCGTGGCCAACGGGCCGATAAGGCCGAGCATCGAGGTGTCGAAGCGGCCGCGCAGGAGATTGCCTGCCAGGGTGATGTCGCCTGTGGCCGATTTGGCTTCCGTGATCAGCGCGTCGAGCGCCGTGGCGTGGAGTTCCTGGGCGAGTTGCAATTCCTTGCCCGGCTTACGCGTGTCGGCGATCAGTACGAGCAAAAGGGTCAGCACGAAGCTGGCGCCGGCGATGGCGAGCGCCGCAAGAACCGGTCCCCAAAGAACCTTCAGGAACTCGTACCCGGCCACGCCCAGCATGATCAGCCCGAAGGCGCCGACGACGAGAGCCACCGTCAGAAACGCAACTTGCGACATGCGAGCCCGAAATGTCAGGTCGGCGATGACGGAATCGACGCGGATCAGCACTTTCAGTGATTGGATGAGACTGTCTATACGCATGATGGAAAATCCTATCTGAAGGCAATGGCACCCGCCACGAGCCCGAGAATGAAGGCGGCAGCAACCGCGACAAGGGGGTGTTCTTCGAGCGCTTCCTCGGCCTCGCCGGCCTTGCTCGTGAAATAGGTCTGCAATTCACTGAGGGCGTCGGAGGCTTCATCGGTCTGAGCATCCGCAGGGGCTGGCTCGGCTGCCGCTGCCGTTTTTGCGTCGGCGGGTTCGACTGCCTTCGCCTGAAGGTTCTTGACCTCTTTCAACAGCGTTTCCAGTTCCTTGCGGATCGTATCCAACTCGGCCATCGGTGTTCTCCCGGCTCCGGTTTCATCGCTCAAGGACATTTTACGCGCGGACGAATTGCCGCTTCGTTGACATGTATCAAATCAATGTCGTGGCAATCGAATATAGCTTGTACTATGGAAGTATAGCTTAGGCTAAGTCACGGAGATTAAAAGATAATTTCTGTATTTACGCGAAATTTTCCTTGCGCTTTCGGGCCTGGGCGGATATGTCGCCGCGAACTCAACACCTTATGGAAAGGGGCGAAGCCATGGATGCCGCGACTTCCAAGCTGATCCGCCGCATCGCGTTTTGGGGCATACCGCTCTCCCTTTTCGTCATGGGGTTGAAGGCGCTCGCCTGGTATGTGACGGGTTCCGTGGCGCTGCTCTCCGATGCGCTGGAATCCACCGTCAATGTGATTGCGGCAGCGATTGCCTACGGTGTGATCAGCTATGCGCAGAAGCCCGCTGATGACGATCACCAGTTCGGCCATCACAAGGCGGAATATCTCTCAGCCGTCGTCGAGGGCATGCTGATCATTGTCGCGGCGATCCTGATCGTCTGGGAAGCGGCGGGGCATCTCTCGAAGCCCGAACCTATCGATGCGCCGATCCTCGGCCTTGTCATCAACGCGGTGGCGGCTGTCATCAACGCGGTCTGGGCATGGCTGTTGATCAAGGTCGGCACGCAGCATCATTCGCCGGCGCTGAAAGCCGATGGCCGACATGTGCTCTCCGACGTGGTGACGTCGGGCGGGGTGATCGTCGGCCTGATCGCGGCGACCCTGACAGGCTATACAATTCTCGACCCGCTGATGGCGATCGGGGTCGCGATCAACATCCTGTTCGAAGGCTGGAAGGTCGTCTCGCAGTCGGTGAACGGTCTGCTCGACCGCGCGGTGACGGCGGAAGAGGACGAGGCGATCAAAAGAGCGATTGCGGAGAATGCCGCCGGGTCGCTCGGTGTGCACGATCTGCGCAACCGCCGCGCGGGCCCCGCCGTCTTCATCGATTTTCATCTCGTCGTGCCGGAAAGCATGCCGGTCGGTCAGGCACATGATATCTGCGACCGGATCGAGAATGCGCTGCACCAGGTGATTTCTGGCGCCAGCATTGCTATTCATGTCGAGCCGGAAGGCGAGAAGCCGCATGGCGTGCGCGTCAATCTGGCTGCGCACAAGTCGACGAAGAAGCGGGCCTGACGAAAGGAAGAAGAACAATGAGCAAGACCGATGTTTCGGGCCTGACGCAACTGGGCGCGTCCGTGGATGCGCCGAAGACGCCGGAAGAGGCTGTGCTGGAGCGCGTGCCGAACGGGAACGAGGGAACCAAGTATGTGGTGCGCTTCACCGCGCCCGAGTTCACCTCGCTCTGCCCTATGACGGGCCAGCCGGATTTCGCGCATATCGTGATCGACTATGTGCCGGGGAAATGGCTCGTGGAGTCGAAATCGCTGAAGCTCTTCCTCTTCGCCTTCCGCAATCACGGGGCGTTTCACGAGGATTGCTCGGTCTATATCGCCAAGCGGATCATCGACCTGCTGGAGCCGGAGTGGCTGCGTATCGGCGCCTACTGGTATCCGCGCGGCGGCATTCCGATCGATGTCTTCTGGCAGACCGGCGAGCCGCCGAAGGGCGTGTGGCTGCCTGATCAGGGTGTTCCGACCTATCGCGGGAGAGGGTGAGGGCGGTATGACCGCCCTCATAAACGATCAGGCATAATTGCTGTCGTCGAAGCCGCCGTCATCGTAGCTCGACGTGTCGTAATCGTCGTCATTGCCGCCATCGGTGTCCTGGGTTGCGTTGCTCATGTCGGCAAGCGCCGACCGCTCGGTGTCATTGCCGTTCTGCCAATCGTTCGATTGGCCCGTCGGATCACCGTTGCCGTAGAAATTGTTGACCACGGTTTCCTCGACAACCGGTGCGCCTGCCACGCCGCCGGCACCGAACAGGCCACCCAAACCGAAATGCGGGGCAAACAGCGAGCGCACGGCGTCGGCCATCAGCATGCCGCCTGCAACGCCGGCCGCCGTGGTCATGGCACCAGCGAGAAAGCCGCCGCCCCGCGAGGGCTGCTGAGGGGCTGCATAGGAGGCTTGCGGGGCTTGCGACCATGGACCCGGCTGCGGCGCGCCGCGGGTGTATCCGCCGTCATAGGCGGGGCCTTGAGGCCCGGAGCGGCCCCACGGACCGGCGGGCGGCTGCTGGCCGGGCGCGGACTGGCCCTGCGGATTGCCGCCGAAGAGCGAGGAGAGGCCGGAGAGGAAGCCACCCTGCTGACCCTGTTGACCTTGCTGGGCGGTTGCGCCTTGCTCCAACTCCTTCACCTGCGCTTCCAACTGACCGATGCGGGCAGCAGATGCTTCCAGACCCTTTTCCTGCAGAATGACCGCCTGGGCGAGGTAATAGGCCGCATAGGGATGTCGGGCCAGTTCATCGCGGATCAGCGCTTCGGCTTCGGCATCGCGGGGTGTCGATGCGGCTTGACCGACGCGGGTAAAAAGCTCGTTGAGTAACTGGCGTTCCTCGGGAGACATGATCGGGTCCTTCAATTGTTGGCGAAAACATCGCGGTACTGCTGAATTAAGATCGGGATTTGGAAGTTTCGAGGCGGACCGCGATTAAATATCTGTAATCTTTCCGAAAGTTTCTTTCGCTTGCGGTGGCCGAATGATCTTCATCGCATCGCGGACGGTGCGTCACGCGTATGTAAAGCGTTTGGCGGATGCTCGGTATTCAATAGAAAACCTATATGAATCAAATTGTTCCCCAAAAATATGACAGCCTTTTCGCGGAACCTCGCTCGTTCTCATGACTTATTTGGTCAGGGACACCAAACGCGCCCTGTTACGAATCCGTAAGGAAACCAAACCCCAAGGAAGGTAAGATCATGATGAATAAGATTGCCGTGGCGATGATTGTCGCATCCATGTCCGCCCTGCCGATGGCATCCGCAGCTTTTGCCCAGAACGCTGCGACCGGCGCGAACAGCCAGTCCGGCCAGAAGCCGGTTGACACCAAGACCGGCATGCCGACCGACTGCCGAGAAGGCGACACGGCGTGCAACAAGACTGATTCCAGCATGCCCGCTACCAACTCCACAGGCACCACAGGTACCACGGAGACCATGGGCACCACCAACGGCGCAACCAGCACGCAGGCTCCTGACGCTTCGCCCAAGTGCACCCCCGGTGACAAGGCATGCGATCCGAATGCACCGAAGAACTAACGGTTGCTTTCAGCGAAAGACCGAAAGGGGTGGGATCTTTCCCACCCCTTTCTTCATGCGCCAACTCATTTACCATTCAGCCGGCCCAAGAAAGCTTTCTCCCACTCGGCCATTGTCTTCAAACAGCGAAGCGATTACCTGTGAGTGAATCAGTTTAGGACAGGATGGTGCCCATGAACGAAGAAGACGACGACGACAAGAAGACAGAAAAGCCGCTTGGCAAGGACGCGGAGGCGAATCTATTCAAGTCGCGGTCCATCTTCATCTATGGCGGTATTACGCAGGAACTGGCCCAGCGCGTTTGCGCGCAGCTCGTGGCGCTTGCTGCCGCCAGCGACGAAGACATCAAGATCTTCGTCAATTCTCCGGGCGGCCATGTCGAGTCGGGCGACTCGATCCACGACATGATCAAGTTCATCAAGCCGAAGGTCTGGATCATCGGCACGGGCTGGGTCGCTTCCGCCGGTGCGCTAATCTATGTGTCGGTGCCGAAGGAACAGCGCCTTTGCCTGCCCAACACCCGCTTCCTGCTGCACCAACCGTCGGGCGGCACGCGCGGCATGGCTTCGGATATCGAAATCCAGGCCCGCGAAATCATCAAGATGAACGAGCGCCTGAACAAGATCTTCGCGGCAGCCACCGGCCAGCCGGTCGAAAAGATCGCCAAGGACACGGATCGCGACTACTGGCTCTCGGCTGAAGACGCCCAGAGCTACGGTCTCGTTTCCAAGATCATCACCAGCCAGTCCGAAATCGGCTGATCGGGTCGATCTGAAGAATCAAAAGGCCTCGTGCTAACCGGCGCGGGGCCTTTTCTGTTTTGATGCGATGGCGTTGCGCAGCATTTGCACTTCATCTGTGCTCAGCGCACGGACCTCGCCCTTGCCGAGATCGCCTAACGGCAGATCGCCGATGGCGACGCGCACCAGCCGCAGTACCTCGATCTCCAGCGTTTCCAGCATGCGGCGGATCTGGCGGTTCTTTCCTTCGTCCAGCTCGATCTCCAGCCAGGCTTTCTTGTCGCCCTCGCGCAGCACGTCCGCGCGGCGGGCTTGAAGTACGTCGCCGTCGTGTGTGACGCCGGTGATGAAAGCGGCGAGCCTCTCGGGCGGCACGAGCTGGTCGATCTGGACATGATAGGTCTTCGGAACATGCGTTTCGGGATCGAGAAGCGCCTGCGCGAATTCCGTGTCGTTGGTGAAGAGCAGCAGGCCTTCGCTGGCCTTGTCGAGCCGCCCCACCGGGGAGAGATGGGCGTGGTCGAGATGTTTCAGGCAATCGTAGACGGTGGGGCGTCCCTGCGGATCATCGCGGGTGGTGACGAGGCCGCGCGGCTTGTTCAGCATGTAGTAAACGAAGGCCTCGGCAGCGATGGGCTTGCCGTCCACGGCGATCTTTGATGCCGAAAGGTCAACCCATGTTTCGAGCTGCGTCGTCTTCTTCCCATCGACCGCCACGCGACCGGCCAGAACCAGCGCCTCGGCCTGTGTGCGCGAACAGAAGCCGAGCTTGGACAGCGCGCGCGCCACCGTCACGCGCTTGCCCCCTTCTGCGGCCCCCGGGCGCGGGTCAGGTGCCCGGCGTGGGGCAGGCGGCTTTCTATGGTTGGGCCTTCGCATTACGTCCTTCACAAAGTCATGCCACGGTTGACCCGTTTCCAGCGCTCACTTAAAGCCTGAAGCACCTTGCAGCCAAGCCCGGCCGGAGCAAAGACCATGCAGAATTTCGACGACATCACCCGCGACCTTGTCACGCTTCGCGATTACTGGCGCTATGCGATCTCGCGCTTCAATGCCGCTGACCTGAGCTACGGGCATGGGACAACGACGGCGGCGGACGATGCGGCGTTCCTGCTGCTCGATTCGCTCGACCTGCCGATCGACGTGCTCGATCCGTTTCTCGATGCCCGGCTGCTACCCGATGAACGCCGGCTGCTCGCCGAGCGGATCGAGGAGCGCGTGACCAGCCGCAAGCCGTCCGCCTATCTGACCGGTCGTTCCTATATCCAGGGCGTGCGCTTCCATGTCGATGAGCGCGTGATCGTGCCGCGCTCGCATATCGGCGAAATCCTCTTTACCGAATATGGCAGCGAAGAGGGCTCGTCTTTCCTGCCGGACCCGGAACTGGTGGAAAGCGCCGTCGATATCTGCACCGGCTCGGGCTGCCTCGCCGTACTGGCAGCCAAGTTCTTTCCGTTCGCCTCGGTCGATGCGGTCGATCTTTCGGAGGATGCGCTGGAAGTCGCGAAGATCAATATCGATGAGCACGATGTCGAGGATCAGGTGACCCTGCACCACGGCGATCTCTTCGAGCCGCTCGCCGGCCGCACCTACGACCTCATCATCACCAACCCGCCTTACGTGGATGCCGAGACGTTTGCGGCCTATCCGCCGGAATATCAGGCGGAACCGGAAATGGCGCATACGGGCGGCGAGGACGGGTTGGACCTCGTTCGTGTCATTCTCGCGGAAGCGCCCAAGCACCTGAACCCGGGCGGCGGGCTGCTCTGCGAGATTGGCTCGGGTCGCGATATCCTTGAGGCGGAATTCCCCCATCTCGAGTTTCTATGGATCGAGACGGAGAATGCACCGGATTCGGTGTTCTGGATTTCGGCGGAAGCGCTTGGGGTGGAGTGAAACCGCAGCTCTCATGCTGAGGTGCTGCCCGCAGCGCAGCCTCGAAGCAACGCTGGCGTTGAGCTTAGGGCGTCGCTCGGACCCCTCCCCACCCTCCCTACAAGGGGGAGGGAGGCCGTGTGGCACCGGTTTCCCGCCTCTGAGTCTCGATGCCCTTAGTTACCCAACTTGTGTTTCGCAGTGAGAAGATTTGCGGATTGCCGCAGTGGGCGCGTCTTTCCGTCTCCCCCCTTGTGGGGGAGATGGCGGCAGCCAGAGGGGGAAGCGGCAGTCGCTGAAACCATCGGCAGCGCCGTTATTTCAACCCTGCCGTACCACCTTTCCGCCCACTCGACTTGCCAAGCCTCGCCCACTCTGGTCTGTCTCCCTGCTCAAACAGACCAACACCCGGCCCACATCATGCTTAAAGACTTCTCCCCCCAAGCCTTCACCATGGGCCTGCTTGCCGCTTTCGTCGGCTTTGCCAGTTCCTTTGCCGTCATCCTGCACGGATTGACCGTCGTGGGCGCGACGCCGGGGCAGGCGGCTTCGGGGCTGGCGGCGCTTTCTGTGGCGATGGGCGTTCTCGGGATCATCCTGTCGGGCTGGACGCGGATGCCGGTGTCGGTCGCGTGGTCGACGCCGGGGGCGGCGCTGCTGGCTGGCACGGGGGCGGTGGCCGGCGGGTTCGGCGTGGCGGTCGGGGCGTTTCTGGCGGCGAATGTTCTGGTGGTGCTTGCCGGGCTGGTGCGGCCGGTCGGGAATGCGGTGACGAAGATCCCGCAGGCCGTGGCGAGCGCCATGTTGGCCGGTGTGCTCATGGAACTTTGCTTTGCGCCGGTGAAGGCTGTTGCGGCGTTTCCGGCGGCGGGGCTGATCATCTTTGCGGCCTGGGCGATTGCGGGCGCGTGGAACCGGCTGATGGCCGTGCCTGCGGCGCTTGTCGCCTTTGCGGCGATCACCGTCTATCAGTTTCCCGCTGGCGCACTCGCCAGCCTCCCGGCAACGAGCCTGCCGTTCGAATGGGTGACGCCCGGCTTCACCTGGCAGTCGATGATTTCCATCGCCGTGCCGCTCTTCTTCGTGACCATGGCGTCGCAGAACATTCCGGGCATCACCGTGCTCAAGGTCAATGGCTTCGAGCCGCCGCCGGGACCATTGCTGGCCGGAACGGGGATACTCTCGATCCTCGCTGCACCCTTTGGCGGGCATGGCGTGTGCCTCGCGGCGATCACGGCCTCCATGTGCGCGGGACCTGATGCGCATCCGGAGCCGCGCCGGCGTTACTGGTCGGCGATCATGGCCGGCATTTTCTACGTTCTCTTCGGCCTCTTCACCGGTTTCATCACCTGGTTCGTGGCGCAGGCGCAGCCAATCCTGATTGAAGCGGTGGCGGGCCTCGCGCTCTTCGGCGCCTTTTCTGCCTCGGCGAGCGCCGCCTTCAAGGACCCGGATACGCGCGAGGCTGCGGCCGTCACCTTCATGGTCACGGCCTCGGGCCAGAGCTTTGCGGGGGTCTCCGGCGCGTTCTGGGGATTGCTGGCCGGGATTGCTGTTTATGCCCTCGGGAAAGGCATCAAGCGGAAAATTTGATCAACCCCTTGCCAATTTTGCAAGCAGCGGTTATACGCAGCCCCATGACGCAGACATTGAAGAAATTTTCGAACGATATCGCCCGCGGCCACCGTGCCATGCGGAGCCGTTCGGCTGCCGTCAAATCGCTTCTTCTTCTCGGCCTTACGCGCGGTTGCCGGGTCCTCTGAAGAAGCGCCCGGCGGCCGAAAGACCGCCTCGGGCTCTTAAAGCGCTTCTTCGCAATCACCCCATGAACTGAATTTCGGGCCGTTTCGCCCGCATTCGTGTATCGCCAAACCTGCGCCCGTGCGCTAAGAGCGATCGCGACTGAAAGTTTCGAGAAGAAGCGATGATCAAGCAGACCTACCATCCCCAGGACGGCATGCCCAACGCGGCCGTGAAGTATCAGTCCTATCCGCAGATTGCCTTGCCGGACCGCACGTGGCCATCCAAGACCATCGTGACGCCGCCGATCTGGTGCTCGGTCGACCTGCGCGACGGCAATCAGGCGCTCATCAATCCGATGGGCCATGATCGCAAGGCGCGGATGTTCCAGCTGCTGCTCGACATGGGCTTCAAGGAAATCGAGATCGGTTTCCCCTCCGCCTCGCAGACCGATTTCGACTTCGCCCGCTGGTGCGTGGAAGAGGGCGGCGTGCCGGAGGATGTGTCGCTGCAGGTGCTGGTGCAGTGCCGGCCCGAGCTGATCACGCGGACTTTCGAGGCGCTGGAAGGCGCGACCAAGCCGATCGTGCATTTCTATAACTCCACGTCCGAGCTGCAGCGCCGCGTGGTGTTCGGCAAGGATGTAGCCGGCATCAAGCAGATTGCCGTCGATGCGGCCAAGATGATCCGCGACATGGCCGAGAAGGCCGGCGGCGGTTTCCGCTTCGAATATTCGCCGGAGAGCTTCACGGGTACGGAACTCGAAGTGGCGCTGGAAATCTCCAATGCCGTCATCGAGGTCATGCAGCCGACGCCGGATAACAAGCTGATCCTGAACCTGCCGGCGACTGTCGAGATGGCGACGCCGAACATCTATGCCGACCAGATCGAGTGGATGTGCCGCAACATCCAGGATCGCGGCAATGTCATCGTTTCGCTGCATCCGCATAACGACCGCGGCACGGGCATTGCCGCGACCGAACTCGGCCTGATGGCCGGTGCGGACCGCGTCGAAGGCACGCTGTTCGGCAATGGCGAGCGCACGGGCAATGTCGACATCGTCACGCTGGCGCTGAACATGTTCACGCAAGGGGTCGATCCGAAGCTCGACTGCTCGGACATCGAGCGGATCAAGGCCGTCTACGAATATTCCAACGAGCTGAAGATCCCGGAACGCCATCCTTACGTTGGCGAACTGGTCTACACGGCCTTTTCCGGCTCGCACCAGGATGCGATCAACAAGGGCATGAAGGCGATCAAGGTTGCCAACAAGCCGCTCTGGGAAGTGCCTTACCTGCCGATCGATCCGCAGGATGTGGGACGCTCCTATGAGGCGATCATCCGCATCAACTCGCAGTCGGGCAAGGGCGGCATCGCCTATATCATGCAGGAAGACTACGGCATCAACCTGCCGCGCAACCTGCAGGTCGAGTACCGCGACGAGATCCAGCGGATCACTGACGAAGAGGGCGTGGAAGTTCAGCCGAAGCGCATCTACGAGCACTTCATCGAGCGCTACGTGTCGCAGCCCGGCGCACGTCTCAAGTTCGTAGACCATCATTCCTATGTCGATCCGGCACATCCTGGCCTGCGCATCGTTGCGGCGGAAATTACCGACAAGGGTGAGAAGAAGCGGATCGAGGGCAGGGGAACCGGCCCGATCGATGGGTTCGTCAACGCGCTCTCGACCTATCTCGGGTTCGACATGACGGTGAACGACTATTCCGAGCATTCGCTGCAGCACGGTTCGAATGCTTCGGCGATCTCCTATGTCGAAGTGTCCGCCAAGGGTAAGAAACTCTATGGCGCCGGCATCAACACGAACATCGTGACGTCCTCGCTCGAGGCGATCGTTTCGGCGGCCAACCGGTTCCTGGCTGAGTGATAATCGGGTTGCGCCGTGTCCCTGCGGGCGCGGCGCTCCCTGCTATCGCAACCAGGTCATGACGATATCGAAAAGCGTCGCGCCGCCGATGGGCGCGACGAGGAGCAGGATGAGGTTCAGGCCTGCGATCCAGAAGAGCGCCTTCTGCTCATTCAGCGAAAGCTGAGGCCGCGGGCTCCGTTCCGGCTCGGGTTTGCCGCCCGGCCCATGGCCGTTCGTGTCCAGATACATCGGCGCTTCTCCTTTTGACCTCCATGCCTACGCATAAAGGCAAACGCTGGATTTGTAGCAACGATCCGCCTCGTGCCGCGCCGCGTAATGCTCGTTCATGAAAACCGCAAAACGTAGGAACAAGAGCGCGCTGCCGCAGAAGGTTTGCCCGGCCTGCGGACGACCTTTTTCGTGGCGTAAGAAATGGACGCGCGACTGGGACAGCGTGCGCTATTGCTCGGAGCGTTGCCGGCGCGAAAGGCGTGGCCGCACTATCGAGAAAGGCTCGTCAGGCGCGCTGATTGGTTGAGTGATGCGCGAGTACGTCAGCGAGCGAGGCCGGGCGGCCTAGATAATAGCCCTGCATCGTATTGACGCCGAGACGTTTTAGCAGATCGACCTGCTGCTTGGTTTCCACGCCTTCCACCAGAACGTGGACACCGCGGTTGCGCAACAGGCGGACCATGTCCTGCAACATGCTGGAACCGCGCAGCGATTCACAATCATGCAGGAAGGCGCGGTCGATTTTCACGACGTCGAAGTCGAAGCGACGTAGCCAGGCAAGACCAGCAAAGCCGGTGCCGAAGTCGTCCAGCCAGACTTGCACGCCGAAAGCGCGAAGCTGCTCAATATTCTTCTGCGCCTGCGTTTCGAGTGCGATGTCAATGCCTTCGGTGACTTCCAGTGCAAGCTTGCGCGGCGAAATGCCGAACTGGCCGATGATCTCCGTCACCTGCAACGGGAAGCCCGGGGTTTTGAGCTGCATGGCCGAAACGTTGACAGAGACGACGTCGCCCATGCCATGGTTGGCGATGTCGCGGCAGGCCTGTTCTATGGCCCAGCGTCCCAGCATGTGGATCGCGCCCGTCTGCTCGGCAACCGGAATGAAAACGGCCGGGCTGATGAGGCTGCCATCGAAGTCGCGCAGGCGCATCAGGGTTTCGTAACCAATGATCTTGCCTGTCCGGGTATCGATGAAGGGCTGATAGACAACCGAAACAAGCCCGCGCGTGATCGCGAGCTTCAGCAATTCCGCCAGGTTTTCTCCCGATGCGTCGCGCGAGGCTTCGGCGGGATCGTAGATCGTGTACGTCGCTCGACCGGTAAATTTTGAAGAGTAGAGGGCGCGGTCTGCTTGTTGCAGCAGGATGGTGAGTTCCAGGCTGCCGTCATTGCGCGTCATCGTCGCGCCGGCGCTGATGGTAACGAAGTGCCGATCATCGCCGCGGTCGGGATGGGGGATGGCCAGTGCTTCCACGGACTTGCAGAAGATTTCGGTCAGTTCGCGCAGCCGCTCCTGTGAGTCGACCTTTGTGAGGATCACGAATTCCTCGCCGCCATGGCGACCGGCAACCGCGCCCAGTTCTTCAGCTTTCTGCGAAAACAGGCGGGCCAGCGCAATAAGGCATTCGTCCCCGGCGTGATGGCCGAGGCTGTCGTTGAAACGCTTGAAATAATCGACGTCGATGAGGATCAGGCCGATCTGTTCATTTTCGGAAAGACCGTTGCGTGTCAGGTTCAGGAAGTCCTGGCTGATCGCGCGGCGATTGCGCAGCCCCGTCAGCGGGTCTGTTTCGGCAATCTTTTCAAGCTGCTGGCCTTTTTCGATCGCGACCTTTTCCTGGATCTGCGCCTGTAGCGAATGCAGGAACGAGAAGTAGCGTTCTTCGCTCAAACGCCACGAGAGATACAGCGAAAGGGCAAGGCAGTTGATGAAGAAAGCCGACAGGACGACGCGCTGCACGATGTCCGTATTGATCTTGAACATCAGTGCATAGACGAATGCGATCGTCACGATGGCCGATGTAACCGCCGAAAGCCAGAACCGGAAATTGAAAAACAGATTGGCGCCCAGAACGAAGACTGTCCCGAATACCATGAATTCCGACAGAGGTTCGGTGTACTGGGTCGCCATCGCGAACACGAGCCAGCCGACGCCGCCGCAGAGGATAGACAGCGCCGCCACCACATGAAGGACTTTCAGCGACCTCATGCCACGAGCGACGGTCTCAAGCGATACCAGGAAAACGATGCTGAAACAGAAGCGAATGGCGACGAGCTGGTAGGAGATATCCGGGAACAGATAAAGGTCAAACAGGCCGTAGCACATGTAGCTTAGTACAGCCGCCCACATGCCCCAGCGAAGTATCTTTCGGTCCTGTCGTTCGTTTCGATGATGCAACATGGACAGCAACAACGGGTCACCCGCCTGCCACCATCTTTTACGCATGGCGACACGAGCGCGTTTAGCGATGTCATCGTTCAGCTGCATTTGGCTGGCGTCCTGTTCTATTAGCGCCTTTGCATAGTATAAAGGTTGCACAACTTTAAGTGGTCTAATTTAGACCTGCGTGATACTTTGGTACAATAGAGCAGGATACTGCTAATTCTACGTAAACAGTAAATCTCGAATGCCGCCCGCTTGATAGAGAATTCCGTTCATAAACGTCGAAATTAACCAAAAATTTATTAAAAACTTCCTGATCTCGAAACCTGCGCTATCATGCTCCTCGTCAACAGCCAGTTGGGGGGCCAACGAGGAGCTACCATGATGCAGTCGCATGATCTAAGACTTGACGAACAAAGCCTCATCACCCCAGCGCTCGTGAAGCGCCACGGCAAGACCACACACGAAATTGACGACGGCATGCTCCGCCAGAAGATCGCAGAGCTTGCCCTGGTTCTCGAACTGGCCCGTCAGGGCTTCGCCAATCACCAGCCTGCTGCCAAGGTTGTCGAGCAACTGGCCGGCAAGCTGCACGTTCTTCGTCATCAATCCGGCAACGATATCTGGCAGAAGCTGATCCCGTTGGCTCAGGCGCATCCGGTCTCGGAATATCTGTTGCAGGACCCGTTCACCAAGTGGTCCTTCGAAAAACCCCGCGGCTATTCCGGCGACGCAAGCCTTCTCGATATCTACTACAAGCATCCGGCCGCCAACGACTTCATCGCTTCCTGCACCGAACTCGGCCGCGAGATTTATGCCTATACGAGCGACGCAGCGAGCTCGGTCGCAGGCCGCGAGCGCCGCGACATTCTGGCCCGCATCGTCGATGAAACGGCGGCGCGCAAGGAAAAGGCGGAGGTTCTGGCAGTTGCCTGCGGACACCTGCGTGAATCGGAGAAGTCGGAAGCGCTCAAGGCGGGCACACTCGGCCGCTGGGTCACGCTTGACCAGGACCCGACCAGCGTGGAAATCGTTCGTGCCGCCAATGCCGGTACCGCCGTCCAGCCGGTTATCGGCAATGTCGCCGGTCTGATGCGCCGCTCCTATGAACTCGGCACGTTCGACCTCGTCTATGCCTCCGGCCTCTATGATTACCTGCCGCGGGCTGTCGCAATCCGCCTGACACAGCGCCTGATGGAACTGGTCAAGGATGGGGGCGAGTTCCTCTTCGCCAACTTCAGCGACGAGATCACGACCGACGGCTACATGGAAACCTTCATGGATTGGCCGCTCATCCTGCGTTCCGGCGCCGACATGTGGGATATTGTGAATGCCGCAGTCGATCGCAACAAGGTTGAGGTCGATGTCTTCTACGGCGAGAACCGCAACATCGTTTACTCGCGCGTTCGCAAGAAGGCCGCCTGATCTGTCTCCGTCGCCCGGCTCGTCCGGGCGACATCTCGCATCACATTTTCAGTCGATTTTGCCCGGCCATGTGACCCCCATCGCCGGGCATCTTTCCGTGCCGGTCAAAGCTGTTCGAGGTA
The DNA here is from genome assembly GCA_900466575.1 of Hyphomicrobiales bacterium. Taxonomy (GTDB): domain Bacteria; phylum Pseudomonadota; class Alphaproteobacteria; order Rhizobiales; family Rhizobiaceae; genus Ensifer_A. The sequence goes on from UBMP01000011.1 coordinate 200,635, forward strand.
GGCGCGCCAGCCGCCGAAACGGGTGATGTCTTCCGCGCCTGCAATTCCCGCTGTTTCGCAGATGAAACCTTTCACGGTCGCCCCGCCTTCCAGCTGGATCGTACCGATGCCAAGCGGGGAGGGAATGCCTTCCATGAATTCGCCAAAACGGGTCAAAGGCATGGCCCAGACTTCGAGCGCGATGGATGCGCCATCGTCCGAACGCACAAGGCCGGGGCGTTTGGGCGGGCCACCGGCCAGCGTATAGAGGCGATATTGCGGTGCCGTGCGGCCTGCAAAGAGGAAGCGTCCGCCGCGGCCAGCGACTTCATGATTGAGCGGCAGGCCCGTCATATGCGCGCCGACCAGGGCGACGGCCATTTCGTTCGCGCCGAGGCCGGGAACGGCAGAGCGCTCGGCCACCAGCGGCCAACCGGTTGCGCCGAGCTTGACCCCGGCTCTCTCGTGCAGGCTCTTTGCGATGCCGGCGAGCAGGCCATCAGCACCGCTCGCCCCCAGAAGCGTGACGCTTCCCGGGCGGCCGTCATTGCGGGTGGCAACGGGAACTGCGATGCCGGCCATGTCGAGCAGGTTGACGAAATTCGTGTAGGTGCCGAATTTCGAATTGGGGCCGATCGGATCGGCCTCCAGATCCTTGACGGTGAAGAAGCAGGGGATGGTGGGGACGCAAAGGCAGTCCACCGTCTCAAGCATGGGCTCGGCCTTTCGCTTGAGGTCCGCCAGGCGGTAGATGCCCTTGAACGCATCGGCGGCGGAGAGTTTTTCCGCACCGCCGATGATCTGGCGCGTGACGGGATGCATGATCTCCGGCCGCTCCTTCATGATCGTCTCGGTCGCTGCATAGCGTTCAGCCACCCATGCACCCTCGTAGAGCATGGCGGCGACCTGGTAGAGCGGCGTGAAATCGAGTTCGACGATCTCGTGACCGAGCTTTTTCAACGCCACGCAGGTGGCGGCAAAGGAATCCGCCTGCGCGTTGTCGCCGAAGAAGATGCGTGTCTTCTCGTCCGGAACGCCGATGGTCAGCCCCTTGGCAGGCGTGGTCAGCTTCATGGGCGCGAAGCGCTTAGAATAGGCGTCTGCCGCATCATAGCCGCCGGCAGCCGAATAGGCCGCAAAGGCGTCGTCCACCGTCAGGGCGAAGACCGAGATCGTGTCGAGCGTGCGGCAGGCCGGAACCATGCCGCTCGCCGAGAGGCTGCCGAGGGAAGGTTTCAGCCCGACAATGTTGTTGAGCGCTGCCGGGACGCGGCCGGAACCGGCTGTGTCGGTCCCCAGCGAAAAGCTGACGATACCGCGTGCGACCACCACGCCCGATCCGCCGCTCGACCCGCCGGGGACGATTTCCGGATCAATCGCGTTCCTCGGCACCGGGTAGGGGGTCCGGACACCGACCAGGCCGGTGGCAAACTGGTCGAGATTGGTCTTGCCGATGACGATCGCGCCGGCCTCCTTCAGCCTTGCCACGACGAAGGCGTCATCCGCGGTCTCGTAGGCGAATTCGGGGCAGGCGCAGGTCGTCGGCATGCCCGCGACATCGATATTGTCCTTGACCGCGAAGGGGATGCCCCAGAGCGGCTTGGCCGGATCATAGGCACCCAGAGCGGCTGCGGCCTCTGCCGTTTCAGCCTCTCCGGGCAGATGGATGAAAATGCCTGGGTCGTCAGCAAGCCCGATGCGGCGATAGACTTCGGCGACGACAGCTGCGGGCTTCAGGCCCGCCGCATAGGCAGCACGCAGCGATGAGAGGGTGAAGGGCAGGCGTTCGATATTCACTGGCATTCTCTTTTCATTCGAGGATTTTCACGGGCTTGGCCCATTGAATCAGCACCACGCAGCCTTGCTGAGACTGTACGGAATGTACGGTTCCTTCCGGATTTGTGACAAGCGTCCCCGTTTCGTAAAGGCCATTTTCGTCGCTTTGCGAGCCTTCCAGGACGAGGATCGTTTCCAGCCCTTCATGCAAGTGCGGCGGCACCTGGGCCCCCGGCTGGTAGCGCAGAAGGGCGATTTCGGGCTCACCACGCACGAGGCGGCAGATTTCGACGCCATCGCGGAAGTATTCGAACTGGCATTCGCGCCAGCCGCCCTGCAGGAATTCGGGCATGTTGATCGCAGTTGTCATGACAGGGCCTCCACGATGTTGGAAACGGGGGCCACCCAGCCGACAATCGCGCCCTGCGCGGTCATCATGTCGATGGCGGCCTTCTTGAATTCAGGGAAATAACTTTCGGTCGCATCCTCGGCGAGCAGGCATTCATAACCCCGGTCATTCGCCTCGCGCATGGTCGTCTGCACGCAGACTTCCGTCGTCACGCCAGCAAAGACGAGCTGGGTGATGCCGCGCTCCTTCAGCATGTCGCCGAGAGGGGTGGCGTAGAACGCGCCCTTGCCGGGCTTGTCGAGGACGATCTCTCCTTCGACGGGATAGAGCTCCGGCACGATATCCGCGCCGGGTTCGCCGGAAATCAGGATGCGGCCCATCGGTCCCGGATCGCCGATGCGGAGTTTCGGATTGCCGCGATCCTTCTTTGCGGGCGGGCAGTCGGCAAGGTCCGGTCGGTGGCATTCGCGCGTGTGGACGATGGTCAGCCCGGCCTTGCGGAAGCCGGCAATCAGCGCGGCTGTCGCCGGGATGATCGCCTGGAGGCGGGTCACATCATTGCCGAGCGTTTCGCCGAAGCCGCCGGGCTCGACGAAATCGCGCTGCATGTCGATGACGATCAGCGCAGTCTTCTTTGGGTCGAGCTGGAAGTCGAAGGGTCGTGCCTTGATCGTCGCCATCAGTGATGTCCTGCCATGTATTTGCCGATCTCGCCGATTTCGGCGCTGGCGGCCGGGGTCTCGTAGGCGATGTGTCCCTCCGACATGACCAGGATTCTGTCAGACAGTTCAAGAATCTCGTCGAGATCTTCGCTGATCAGCAGCACGGCCGTCCCGGCGTTGCGGGCAGCCATGATACGGGCGCGGATTTCGGCGACGGCCGAGAAGTCGAGGCCAAAGCAGGGGTTGGCGATGACCAGCAGATCGACCTCACCGGTGAGTTCGCGGGCGAGCACGGCGCGCTGCACATTGCCGCCCGAGAGCGAGGCGATCTGCGATGCGAGCGACGCCGTCTTGACCTTGTATTCACCGACAAGACGTGCAGCCTCCGCCATCATGCGACGGCCGTCGAGCCAGAACTGGTTCTTGCCGCCCTTGGCGTCGAAATCGCGGAAAAAGATGTTTTCGGCGACCGTCATCTTCGGCGCACAGGCATTCTTCAGCGGCTCTTCCGGCAGGTAGCGGACATTGAACTTGCGGGCCTCGCTGCGTGTTGCCTTGTAGGGCGTGTTCTTGACGCGAATTTCGCCTTCCTCCAGCGGGCGCTGGCCGGCGAGCATCTGCATGAGCTCCATCTGGCCGTTACCCGAGATGCCGGCAATGCCGACGATCTCTCCCGCTTTCACCTTCAGGTCGCCGATTTCGATCGTCTTGAAGCCGGAGCGGTCGGGAGCTTTCGCGCCCTTCACTTCAAGGATGACATTGCCGCTCGTTGCGACGCGCTTTGCGGAGCGGACGAGTTCCTTCTCGCCGATCATCATAGCGGCCATGTCGGCGGTCGAGAGATCGGAGACCTTGCCGCCGCCAGCATATTCGCCGCGCCGCAAAACCGAGACTTCGTCGGCAAAGGCGGTGACTTCGCGGAACTTGTGGCTGATCATCAGGCAGGTCAGGTCCCCGGCGCTGGTCAGTCCCCGTACCATGCCCAGGAGTTCGTCGGCCTCCGTGGGTGTGAGCACCGAGGTCGGCTCGTCGAGGATCAGGAACTTGCGGCCGAGATAGAGCTGCTTCAGCAGTTCGAGTTTCTGCTTCTCGCCCGCAGCCAACCGACCGACAGGGACATCGAGCGGCACCTGGAAAGGCATCTTAGACATGAAGGCGGCCAGCGCTTCGCGCTCGTGAGCCCAGTTGATCTTCGCCGGGACGTCGGCGCGGCTAATGACGAGATTTTCTGCTGCCGTGAGCGAAGGGACCAAGGTAAAATGTTGGTAGACCATGCCGAGGCCCAGATCATGGGCGGCACGTGGATGGGCGACCTCGACCTCGCGGCCATCGACCGTCAACTGGCCGGCGGTTGGCTGGTAGAAGCCCATGATGCATTTGACCAGCGTCGACTTGCCGGCCCCGTTCTCGCCGAGGAGAACGTGGAAGGAGCCGGCAGGCACCTTGATCGAGACATCGCGCAGCGCGGTGAAATTGCCGAAGCGCATGGTCATGCCGAGCGTTTCGAGAGACAGCGCCCGGGTCGGGACGTGAGGGGTGCGTTCGAGGACGTGGTTCATGGCAGCGCGCTCACCAGTTTTTCGCTGTCGGAAACGGAGCCGAAGACGCCGCCCTGCATCTTGACCATCTTGATCGCGGCGGCATGGTTGCCGGGATCGGTCGCGCCGCAGCAGTCTTCAAGGATCAGGCATTCGAAGCCGCGGTCGTTCGCCTCGCGCATCGTGGTCGAGACGCAGACGTCGGTGGTAATGCCGGTCAGGATGATGTTCTCGATGCCTTTGGTGCGCAGGATCAATTCGAGATCGGTGGCGCAGAAGGAGCCCTTGCCGGGTTTGTCGATGATGATCTCGCCGGCGATGGGGTAGAGCTCATCGATGATGTCCCAGCCCGGCTCGCCGCGCACGAGGATGCGGCCGCAGGGGCCGATATCGCCGATGCCGGCGCCGATCTGCTGCGAGCGCCAGCGCTTGTTGGGTGGCAGGTCGGAAAGGTCTGGGCGATGGCCTTCGCGGGTGTGAATGATGTGGTAGTCCTTTTCGCGCATAGCGGTCAGAACCTTCTTGATCGGCTCGATGGGCGCGCGGGTCAGCGACAGGTCATAGCCCATCTTGTCGACATAGCCGCCTTTCCCGCAGAAATCGGTCTGCATGTCGATGATGATCAACGCGGTATTTTCGGGGCGGAGGTCGCCGTTATAGGGCCAGAGATAGGGGTCTGCCTTTACGGTGGTCATCGTTGCGGTCTCCAATCGTTATTTGGTGATGCTGAGTTCGCCGGGGGCGGCGGTCATGGCCCGCGTGGTCGAACTGGTGGCAATCAGAAGGCCGAGCGTCAGGACATAGGGTGCGGCGTAGAAGAGGTAGTAGCCTTGGGTGACGCCGACCGATTGCAGAGCGGGGCCGAGTGCACCGGCGCCGCCGAAGAGAAGCGAGGCATAGGCGCAGTTGATGGGGCTCCAGCGGGCGAAGATGACGAGGGCGACGGCCATCAGGCCTTGCCCGGACGAGATGCCTTCGTTCCAACTGCCGGGATAGTAGAGCGAGAGATAGGCCCCCCCGATGCCGGCGAGCGCGCCGCCGGCGGCGGTCGACCAGAGACGAACGCGGTTGACGTCGATGCCGAGCGCACGGGCGGCGTCGGCGCTGTCGCCGGCAACGCGGATGGTGAGTCCGACCTTGGTGTTCTTCAGCATCCAGGAGGCCGCAATGGCGAGCGCAATGCCGGCGATGAAGAGGACGTTGACGCGAAGTGCCGCCTGCACCTGCGGCACATCCGACCACCAGCCCAGCGAGATGGCCGGCAGATGCGGCGCGACCGGCTGGATGTAGGGCTTGCCGAAGAAGAAGGCGAGGCCGGAGCCGAAGATCATCAGCGCAATGCCGAGCGCGATGTCGTTCACCTTGGGCAGCTTGCAGATATAGCCGTGGAAAAGGCCGAAGAGCATGCCGAAGAAGGCCGCGGCAAGAAGTCCGATCCAGGCGGAATTGGTCTGGTAGGCAACCGCATAGCCGCTCATCGCGCCGAAGACGAGGGTGCCTTCGAGGCCGAGATTGACGCGGCCCGAGCGTTCCGTCAGCGCCTCGCCGACGGAGACGAAGATGAAGGGGGTGGAGACGCGGATCGCGCCGCCGAGAATGGCAAGGGGTACGCCCCAGAGGCCGATATCGGTCGTCATGTGCGGTCTCCCTTCAAAAGCTTGACGATGCTGACCTTGTCCTGCAGCGCGTCGGAGAGAAGGATGGTGATGAAGACGATGCCTTCGAGCACGAGGATCGTGGCGTCGGGAAGGTCGAGGCGGCGCTGGATCAGGCCGCTGGAGGCCTCGAAGCCGGCAAAGACGACGGCCGCCGGGATGATGGCCAGACCGTTATGACGGGCGAGGAAGGCGATGAGGATACCGGTGTAGCCGTAGCCGGCGGCGAGCGAGGCGTTTGCGGAGCCATGCACGGCGGCAACCTCGAACATACCGGCGAGCCCTGCAAAGGCACCGCCGAGGGCGGTGAAGCCGATAATCAAAAGACCCGCCGGAAGACCTTGAATTTGTGCGGCTTTCACGTTGCCACCGACGATGCGGGCGGCGAAGCCCCAGGTGGTGCGCTCGATCAGCAGCCAGCAGACGATGCAGCCGACGATGCCGACAGCGAGGCCCCAATGGACGCCGACGCCGGGAATTTCGCCGATGCGCCAGGCATCCGGGAGCGGCGCTGTCGAGGGTTTGTTAAGGCTTGCCGGATCACGAAGCGGTCCCTCGACGAGATGGTTCATCAGCGCGATGGCAATATACGCCATGAGCAGGGAAGAAATGGTTTCGTTGACGCCGCGGAGATGCCTCAACGCTCCGATTGCACCGATCCAGGCGCCCCCGACTATGGCGGCGGCGATGCCCATGAGGATGATGCCGAGAAAGCCAGGAAGACCGGGGGCGAACGTGGCGACCGCGCCGGCCGCCACGCCGCCGAGCACGATTGCGCCTTCACCGCCGATGATGACGAGGCCGAGGCGGGCAGGGAGGGCGACGCAAAGCGCGGCCAGAAGGAGAGGGGCGGCGCGAGCCAGCGTATTGGTCCAGGAAAACGGTGTGCCGAAGCCGGCCTTGTAGACGATCTGGAAGAATTCGATCGGCGACTTGCCGAGGAAGAGAAGGAAGATCGAGAAGATCAGCATGCCGACGATGAGTGCTACAAGCGGCAGCAGGATCGCGTCCAGCTTGCGGCCTAGTGTTTCGGCTGTCTCGGCTTTGATTGTCCCCGCCGCGGGGCCTGCCAGTCCTGCTTCCGTGGTCATGGCTATTGGTCCTTCTGGTCTTGGGAGATGCCGCGCGCCGGACGGCGTGCAGCAAGGTCGTTCTGTTCAGGTCTGCAGGTCGAGAGATAGGTGCAGCTCGGTGAGACTTCGCACCCAACCCGTCTCTCCGGCCCTTGCCTCCTCGACCCGCCTGAAGTAGCCGTCCAGGGAGCCGAGTGGCGCAGACATCGCGTCTTGCGTCCGGTCTTCCATGATGAAGCTCTTCGCCGCGATGGAGGCGGGTGGGGTGAGAGAGGCCCAGGATGCGAAGCTGGACGTTGCCGCCCGGCGCCGCGATCCCGGAGCCTTCGAAAACAAACTCATGAAGTTGAACCGACAACGCCTTCGACGAGGTAGTTCATGCTTTCGAGCTTCACATCGGTCTCGGCGAAGGCCTCGCCGTCCTTGGCGACGACATTGCCCTTGTTGTCCTTCAGCGGTCCCTTGATGACGGAGAAGCCGCCCTTGAGGATGGTCGCCTGCGTGGACTCGAACTGCTTGCGTGCCGCTTCGCTGACGGCCGGGCCGAGCGGGCTCATCTTGATGAAGCCTTCGGAGAGGCCGCCGCGCACGAAGTTGGGGATGGTTTCGCCCTTGAGCGTGGCGTTGACCATGTCGGTATAGACCTTGCCCCAGTTCCATTCCGCGCCCGTCAGATACTTTTCAGGGGCGAGCTTCGACTGGTTGGCGTGGTAGCCGCAGAGATACATGCCGCGGCCGGCACCCGTTTCCATGACGACCTTCGGACCGTCGACATGGCAGGTGATGACATCGACGCCCTGGTCAGCGAGCGCGTTCGTGGCTTCGGCTTCCTTCACAGCCAGCGACCATTCGCCGGTGAAGATGACCTGGCAGGTGATGGTCGGGTCGACGGCGCGTGCGCCGAGCAGGAAGGAGTTGATGTTCAGGAGGACCTGCGGGATCGGCTTGGCTGCAACGAAACCGATCTTCTTCGACTTGGTGGCATGGCCGGCCGCGATGCCGTTCAGATACTGGCCCATGCCGATATAGCCGAAATAGGAGCCGACATTCTTCGGGTTCTTTTCGGTCCAGAGGCCGCCGCAGTGCTCGAAGCGGACGTCTTTGTATTTCGGCGCCAGCGCCAGGATGTGGGGGTCGAAATAGCCAAAGGAGGTCGGGAAGAGGAGCGTTGCGCCATCGAAGTTGATCATCGATTCCATCGTCTTCTGGACATCGACCGTTTCGGGAACCCGCTCTTCCTCGACGACCTTCACGCCGGGGATCTTCTTGACGACGGCTGCACCTTCGGCATGCGACTGGTTATAGCCATAGTCGTCCTTCGGGCCGACATAGATGAAACCGACCGTGAGGCCTGCAGCGCGGGCAATGCCGCCCGGCAGGATGCTGGAGGCGGCTGCAAGGCCGGCAACGCCGGCTGTGCTTTTCAGGAACTGGCGGCGATTGGGTGTCCAGATTTTCGTCATTGCAATGCTCCCCGGTGCGGTTTTCGAAATTGAAAGAAATCATCTCACTTTGCGCGCCTGAGCCTTTGAAGGAGGCCGTCGCGCTGAATTGCAGGGACACGTTATTCGGATGGACGTGCAAATGTCTTGTGCTATGTTTTGGCTAGGCTGCTGCAAAAAATGCAGCAGCAGGAGATTGAGCGATGCGCCATCTGACCACGTTCCGCTACATTGATGCCGTAGTGAAAGCCGGCTCGATTCGAGGTGCGGCGGAAAGCCTTGCCATCACGTCCACGGCGCTCAACCGGCGCATACTGGCGATCGAGGACGAACTGGGTGTTCCGATATTCGAGCGGTTGCCCCATGGGGTGCGGCTGTCGAGTGCGGGCGAGCTGCTGATCCATCATATTCGCAATCAGATGTCGGACATGGAACGCGTGCGCTCGCAGATCGCCGATCTTTCCGGCGTGCGGCGCGGTCATGTGGCGATTGCCTGCAGTCAGGCACTCTTGCCCTATTTCCTGCCGATGGAGATTTCGCTCTATCGCAAGGAGCATCCCAACGTCACCTTTGGCGTACATGTGCGCGACCGCGAGGCGGCGGAACGGGCGCTGGTGGACCACACCGCTGACATAGCGATCGTCTTCGAACCGGTGCGACTTGCCGATTTCATGACCTTGATGCGGGTTTTTCAGCCGGTTCATGCGGTGATGGGACACGGACATCCGCTTGCGGCAAAGGAGATCCTTCGTTTGAGCGATTGTCTTTCCTATCCTCTGGCGCTGCCGACTGCGCCCTACGGCGTGCGCCATCTCATCGACATGGCCATGCTGACGGCGTCTGCGCGGGTGGAGCCGGTGATCGAATCCGATAGTTTCGAATTCCTCCGCAACCATGCCGTGGCGGAAAATATCCTGACCTTCCAGATTCCCATCGGTCTGTCGCAACAGACGAGCACCGGGGAGCTTGTCGCGCGCCCGCTCGACCGCCGCGACGTACCCGCGGGGGTCCTTTACATGGGGCAGTTGAAGGGGCGCACCTTGCCGGTGGCGGCTGCGCGTTTTGCTGCACAGCTATCGGCGTCCCTCGCGGCGAAGTTCGAGGTTTCCTGAAATGCGAAACGGCGCCCCGAAAGGCGCCGTTCCTCTGTGTCCGGACTGGAGGTTCGGATCAGTCGTCCATCGTATCCAGCTTGCGGCTGAAGGCGATGGCGCCGAGCGTGCAAACCGCGCCCGACAGAAGATACATGCCGACATAGGCGACACCAAAGGATGTGGCGAGGCCAAGCGCGACGAGCGGGGCAAAGCCTGCACCGATGAGCCAAGCCATGTTCGACGTCAGCGCAGCACCCGAGTAGCGGTAGACCTTGCCGAAGCGCGAAGCCACGGCTCCGGCAGCCTGGCCGAAGGACAGGCCGAGCAGGGCGAAGCCGATGATCACAAAGGCATCAAGGCCGCGCGAACCCCAGGAGAGCAGGACCGGCGCAACGATGCTGAAGACGGCGATCAGCACCGCAGCGACCGAGAGCTGGCCACGACGGCCAATCCTGTCGGCCAGCACGCCCGAGAGAATGATCGTGCCGGTGCCGACGATCGCGCCGACCAGCTCGACCAGCAGGAAGCTGGAAATGTCGTGGTCGGTGTTCAGTGTCACCCAGCTCAGCGAGAAGATGGTGACAAGGTGGAACATGGCGAAGCTGGCGAGCGGCGTGAACGTGCCGATCATCAGATCGATGCCATGGTTCTTCACGAGGTCGACGGTGCGGACCGGGGCCAGTTCTGCGCGGTCCAGCAGGGCGCCGAATTCAGTGGTGGCTACGAGGCGGAGCCGGGCGAACAGGGCGACGACGTTGATCGCGAAGGCCACGAAGAACGGGAAGCGCCAGCCCCATTCCAGGAAGTCGGCCTGGCTGATCGCAGAGTGGAAGTAGGCGAAGAGGCCGGCGGCAAAGATGAAGCCGATCGGTGCGCCGAGCTGCGGCATCATTGCGTACCAGCCACGGCGGTTCTGCGGCGCGTTGAGTGCCAGCAGCGAGGCCAGACCATCCCAGGCGCCGCCCAGCGCGAATCCCTGGCCCAACCGGAAGATGATCAGAAGCGCGATCGCCCAGTTGCCGATGTCCTTGTATCCCGGCAGGAAGGCCATGGAGGCGGTCGAGCCGCCGAGAATCAGGAGCGCGGCGACCAGCTTGGTTCCGCGGCCATAGGCGCGGTCGATGGCGGTGAAGAACACCGTGCCCACGGGACGGGCAAGGAAGGCGAGGGAGAAGACCGCGAACGACAGGAGGGTGCCCGTCAGGCGGTCCGTGAAGGGAAAGAAAAACTGTGGGAAAACAAGGACCGAAGCGATCCCGTAAACAAAGAAGTCGAAGAATTCCGACGACCGCCCGATAATCACGCCCAGCGCGATATTGCCGGGATCGGCTTTGGCGTCTGCATTGATATGCCGCGCATCACGCTCGCTCGATGATGAACTGGGCGCGTATGCACGGGGCTGGTCTACTGATGCACTGTATGAGTTCATAGGCTGCTCCTCCTGCAGAAAACGCGGCTCCGGGGATTTTGTTCGAACCAAATTCTCCCAAATTGGTTCGACCCACGAAACAGCGCCCTGAACATCACTATGCGCCTGCAAATTTGCTGCGTCAAATGGCCTCATGAGCAAATGCAACACAAATCGTGATTGTATATTGAAAACAATATTTTAAAGCGTTCGCGAACGCACAAGGCCTAAATCTGCCACAATTTTTCTTGCGTTGCGGCAAATCGGCCTATGGTGTTCTTGATCCATATCATTTACCTGCCGTTTTCGGGAGGGAGAGGACGAAGCTGGAATCGGAAAATGCGACCTGAAACAAAGATGTTATCAAGGGCGGGCCTTATCGCGGCACTCGCCTTGCCTCTTGCTTCCTGCAACATGGTAGTCATGTCGCCTTCGGGCGATATTGCGACACAGCAACGCGATCTGATCGTGATCTCGACCATTCTCATGCTCCTGATCGTCGTGCCGGTCATTTTCCTGACCCTTCTCTTCGCCTGGCGCTACCGCCAGACCAACAAGACCGCAAAATATGATCCCGAATGGCATCATTCGACCCGGCTTGAAGTCGTTATCTGGTCGGCGCCGCTCGCCATCATCATCGCGCTTGGCTCGATCACCTGGATCAGCACCCATACGCTCGATCCGTATCGTCCGCTCGATCGCATTTCCGCCGAGCAGCCGCTCGCCGCAGACCACAAGCCGTTGACGGTTGAAGTCGTCGCGCTCGACTGGAAGTGGCTCTTCATCTATCCAGAGCTGGGCATTGCCTCGGTGAACGAACTGGCGGCGCCGGTCGATACGCCGATTCGCTTCAAGATCACCTCCGCTTCGGTGATGAACTCCTTCTACATTCCGGCACTTGCCGGTCAGATCTACGCCATGGCCGGCATGGAGACGAAGCTTCACGCCGTCATCAACAAGCCCGGCGAATACGAAGGCTTCTCCGCCAACTATTCCGGCGCCGGCTTCTCCCACATGCGCTTCAAGTTCCATGGTCTCGACCAGGCAGGCTTCGACAAGTGGGTTGCCGACGTGAAGGGGAGCGGTCAGGCGCTCGACAAGGCGACCTACATGCAGCTCGAAAAGCCGAGCATCAAGGAACCCGTCCATCACTACGCCACGACCGACTCGTCCCTCTACAGCGCGATCGTCGATATGTGCGTCGAGCCCGGCAAGATGTGCATGAGCGAGATGATGGCCATGGACAAGGGCCTGATCTGCCGCATCCCCGAGCCGACAACGGCCGCGCGCGAGGAAAAGGCCATCCGCCCGGCCACCTGATCCGTACTACTCGATATGATCCCGGCCGCTTTCCTTCGCGTCTTCACGCTGTCAGCGGCCGGTTGAAAACCGTTTCATTTGCAAGAACAAAGTTGAGGTAATCCGATGACTGCGGATTGGACATCATTGCTGTTCGGGAAGCTCACTCTCGAAGCCATTCCCTATCATGAGCCCATCCTGGTCGTGACCTTTATCGGGGTCGCGATCGGCGGGCTGGCCGTGCTGGGCGCGCTCACCTATTTCCGTCTCTGGGGCTATCTCTGGAAGGAGTGGTTCACCTCGATCGACCACAAGAAGATCGGGATCATGTATATCGTCTTCGCCATCATCATGCTTCTGCGCGGCTTTGCCGACGCGCTCATGATGCGCTTCCAGCAGGCGATTGCCTTCAACGGGCATGAGGGATATTTCCCGCCGCACCACTACGACCAGATCTTTACGGCGCATGGCGTGATCATGATCTTCTTCGTGGCGATGCCGTTCGTCACGGGTCTCATGAACTTCGTGGTCCCGCTGCAGATCGGCGCCCGCGACGTGTCCTTCCCCTTCCTCAACAACTTCTCCTTCTGGATGACGGTGGCCGGCGGCATCATCGTGATGATCTCGCTCTTCGTCGGCGAGTTCGCGAAGACCGGCTGGTTGGCCTATCCGCCGCTCTCCGACATCGCCTACAGCCCTGACGTCGGGGTGGATTATTACATCTGGGGCCTGCAGGTCGCGGGTATCGGGACCCTGCTGTCAGGTGTGAACCTGATTGCAACCATCCTCAAGATGCGCGCACCGGGCATGTCGATGATGAAGATGCCGGTCTTTACCTGGACCGCATTCTGCACCAACATCCTGATCGTTGCTTCCTTCCCGGTTCTGACGGCCGTGCTCGCGCTGCTGACGCTGGATCGTTACGTCGGCACGCATTTCTTCACGAATACGGATGGCGGCAGCGCCATGCTCTACGTGAACCTGATCTGGATCTGGGGCCACCCGGAAGTTTACATCCTGGTCCTGCCGGTCTTCGGCGTGTTCTCTGAAGTCGTCTCGACCTTCTCGGCCAAGCGCCTCTTCGGCTACACGTCGATGGTCTATGCGACCTGCGTCATCACCATCCTGTCCTACATCGTGTGGCTGCACCACTTCTTCACGATGGGCTCGGGCGCCAGCGTGAACTCCTTCTTCGGCATCACGACGATGATCATCTCGATCCCGACGGGCGCGAAGATGTTCAACTGGCTGTTCACGATGTATCACGGGCGCATCAGGTACGAAGTCTCGATGCTGTGGACGATCGGCTTCATGGTGACCTTCGTTATCGGTGGCATGACCGGCGTTCTGCTTGCCGTTCCGCCGGCTGACTTCGTGCTGCATAACTCGCTGTTCCTGATCGCACACTTCCACAACGTGATCATCGGTGGCGTGGTGTTCGGCGTCTTCGCCGGCATCAATTTCTGGTTTCCGAAGGCCTTCGGCTTCCGTCTCAATGCCTTCTGGGGCAAGATGTCCTTCTGGTTCTGGCTGATTGGCTTCTACTTCGCCTTCATGCCGCTCTACGTGCTCGGCCTGATGGGCGTGACCCGCCGCATGAGCCAGTTCGAGGATCCGTCGCTGCAGATCTGGTTCATCATTGCCGCCTTCGGCGCCTTCCTGATCCTGCTCGGCATCGGCTCGTTCATCATCCAGATCGGGTATTCCATCTGGAAGCGTGACGAGCTGCGCGACGAGACAGGCGATCCCTGGAACGGCCGCACGCTGGAATGGTCGACCTCGTCGCCGCCGCCGGCCTATAACTTCGCCTTCACGCCGGTCGTTCATGAAGTCGACCAGTGGTGGTTCATGAAGTCCAACGGCTATCGTCGTCCGCTTTCGGGCTTCATTCCGATCCACATGCCGAAGAACACCGGCACCGGTGCGATACTCGGAGCCTTGAGCGTTGTCTTCGGTTTCGCCATGGTCTGGCATATCTGGTGGCTGGCGATCGTTTCCTTCGTGGCGATTATCGCAACGACGATCCACCACACCTTCAACTATAACCGCGACTTCTACATCCCGGCCGACGAGGTCGCTGCCGTAGAAGCCCGCCGTACGCAAATGCTGCCCGCGGAGTGAACCGATGAGCGCCAACACCTCGCATAATGCGCAACCGTCCGGTGAGCTCACCTTCTATCTGAGGGAAGAGCACCATCCCGAGCAAAGCACGATGCTCGGCTTCTGGATCTACCTGATGAGCGACTGCCTCATCTTCGCGATCCTGTTTGCCACCTACGCCGTGCTCGGCCACTCCTTCGCGGGTGGTCCGGATGCCAAGGAACTGTTCGACCTGAAGCTCGTGGCGATCAACACCGCCATGCTGCTCTTCTCCTCCATCACCTATGGCTTCGCCATGCTGGAGATGGAAAAGGGCAACAAGGGGCTGATGCTCAGCTGGATGGTCGTCACCTTCTTCTTCGGCGCCTGCTTCCTCGGCATCGAACTCTATGAGTTCCACCACCTGATCGGCGAAGGCGCCGGCCCCTGGCGCAGCGCCTTCCTGTCGTCCTTCTTCACGCTGGTCGGCACGCACGGTCTGCACGTGACCTGCGGTCTCGTCTGGATGGCGGTTCTCATGGTGCAGATGAACAAGCTCGGCATCACGGCTGCCAACAAGCGCCGCATGATGACGCTCAGCATGTTCTGGCACTTCCTGGACGTCATCTGGATCGGCGTCTTCTCCTTCGTCTATCTCATGGGAGTGCTCTGATATGGCTTCTCACGCTGACAGCCACGCACACGGCGACCACGGTCATCACGACCATCACCATGGCGACCATGCCAACCATGGCACGTTCGGCTCCTACATGACCGGCTTCGTGCTGTCGGTCATACTGACGGCGATCCCGTTCTGGCTGGTCATGGGCAATGTCATTGCCGACAAGCAGGTCACCGCGGTTCTCGTCATGGGGCTCGGCCTCGTGCAGATCATCGTGCACATGATCTTCTTCCTCCACATGGACACCAAGTCCGAAGGCGGCTGGAACATGCTGGCGCTGCTCTTTACGGTCGTTCTCGTGCTGATCACGCTGTCCGGCTCGCTCTGGGTGATGCATAACCTCAACACCTACATGATGCCGATGCAGATGACCCCGGAAGCTGCCAAGCAGCTTCCCTGATAAGATCGAAGGCGGCCCGTCCTATAGGCGGGCCGCATTTGTTTTTTTGCCGGGGAGGGGAGGTTCGAATCCATGAACGATATGCCCAACTCCGAAGTTCAAGTACCGAAAGCCCCGCGCACATCGCGCCTGATCGGCATCGGCCTTCTCACTCTGTTCTTTTTCTTGGTCTTCATCGCGCTCGGCGTCTGGCAGGTGGAACGACTTTCCTGGAAGCTCGACCTGATTGCGCGCGTCGACGCGCGCGTGCATGCAGCGGCTGTCGCCGTGCCGAACGAGGCCTCCTGGGCTGCCGTGACCGCGGGCAACGACGAATATCGCCATGTCACGGCCTCAGGCCGTTTTATCCATGACAAGAGCGCATTGGTTTATGCATCGACCGAGCGTGGCCCCGGCTTCTGGGTGCTGACGCCGCTGCAAATCGACACCGGTGCCATTGTCTATATCAATCGCGGCTGGGTTCCGACCGACCGCAAGGATGCCGCAGGCCGCGCCGAGGGTAATCCGGAAGGCACGGTTCAGGTCACGGGGCTGCTGCGCATGACGGAGCCCGGCGGCACGCTGCTCCGCTCCAACGATCCTGCCGATGGACGCTGGTATTCCCGCGATGTCGAGGCGATGGGCAAGACGGCGGGCCTCTCCCGGATAGCGCCCTTCTTCATTGATGCGGACGATACGCCCAATCCCGGCGGACTGCCGGTTGGCGGGCTGACGATCGTTCGCTTCCCCAATTCGCACCTCTCCTATGCGCTCACGTGGTTCGCGATGGCGGTGCTGTCGCTGGTCGGCGGGGCGATCCTGATCCGGGCCGAGCGGCGGCGGTAAAAACTTTATGACATCCCACAATTTCGCCTGAAACAACCTGTCCTCTCGTGAGTTCCAAAGCGCTTTGGATTTTCCTTGTGCCGCGTCGTTTCTCTTGGCACAGTCAGCCCAACACCATTCAGGCCCAATCATAGCAGGGAGGAAGTCATGACCATCCGCGTCACAGTCTGGGGCGAGAACGTCCACGAACAGAAGAGCGAAGTCGTCCGCGGGATCTATCCGGACGGGATGCACAATTGCATCGCGTCGGCGCTGAACAGACAAGAGGGCATTCAGGCCTCGTCTGTCGTGCTGCAGGATGCCGAGCATGGCATGACCGAGGCGCGGCTGGCGGAGACCGACGTGCTCGTCTGGTGGGGCCACGCGGCGCATGGCCAGGTCGACGACAAGATCGTCGAGCGCGTATGCGACGCTGTCTGGTCCGGCATGGGCATGATCTTCCTGCATTCGGCGCATTTTTCGAAGCCGTTCAAGCGGCTGATGGGCGCGCCGTGCAATCTGACCTGGCGCGAGGCAGGCGAGCGCGAGCGGCTTTGGGTGACGTCCCGGAACCATCCGATCACCGCTGGCCTGCCGGATCATTTCGAGCTTGAGAACGAGGAAATGTATGGCGAGCCCTTCGGCGTGCCGGAGCCGCTGGAAACCGTGTTCGTCAGCTGGTTCCAGGGCGGCGAAGTGTTCCGCTCGGGTCTGACCTACAAGCGCGGCGCGGGCAATGTCTTCTATTTCCGCCCCGGCCACGAGACCTATCCGACCTATCACGACGCCAATGTGCAGACCGTGATCCGCAACGCGGTGAAGTGGGCCTATAACCCCATGGCGCGCGTCGCGAAGCCGACCGATGCACCGAACGTGCCTGTCGACAAGGCGCCGGAGAAGATCGAGGAGCGCGGCCCGAAGCTGCACATGGCCGGCCAGCAGGGCCTGCGGTGAGGAGTGCCTGAGATGACGATCAGACTGCTCATTCTCGGCACCGGCGGCATGGCCAACAACCACGCCGAGGCCTTCAAGGCTATCGAAGGTGTGGAGGTCGTGGCCGGCGTGGATACCCGCCCGGTTCAGCTCGAAGCGTTCTGCGAAAAGCACCAGATCCCGAACCGCTTCGCCACGCTCGACGAGGCCATCGCCTGGGGCGAATTCGACGCCGCAACGAACGTGACGCCGGACTCGGCGCATTACGCGACGACCATGGCGCTCCTGAAGGCCGGCAAGCATGTACTTTGCGAAAAGCCGCTGTCGACCGATTATGCCAAGGCGAAAGAGATGGCGGATGCGGCGAAGGCCGCCGGCGTCGTCAACATGGTCAACCTGTCCTACCGCAACGGCGCAGCGCTTCAGCGCGCCGCCGAGATGGTGGCGAAAGGCATGATTGGCCCGGTCCGCCACTTCGAGGCGCAGTATCTGCAGAGCTGGCTGACCCAGGCCGCCTGGGGTGACTGGCGCACCGAGCCGCAATGGCTCTGGCGGCTGTCCTCCAAGCATGGCTCGAAGGGCGTGCTGG
This sequence comes from Hyphomicrobiales bacterium, assembly GCA_900466575.1. GTDB lineage: Bacteria > Pseudomonadota > Alphaproteobacteria > Rhizobiales > Rhizobiaceae > Ensifer_A. The sequence goes on from UBMP01000011.1 coordinate 218,397, forward strand.
GCGATGTCGGCATTCACATTCTCGACTATGCGACCTTCGTCGCCGGAAGCTTCCCGACTTCGATTTCCGGCCGTCTCAAGACCTTCGAAAAGGCGGAGGGCAACCGGATTGGCGAGTATGACCTTGATGTGAACGACAGCTTCGTCTGCCATCTGGAGCTTGCTAGCGGCGCGATGGGAACGATCACCGCGACGCGCTTCGCCTCGGGTCACCACAATGACCTCAAGCTCTCCATCTATGGCGATGGGGGCGGGCTGGAGGTGCGCTACATCCAGCACGAGAGCAAGCTTCTCGCCTGCCTCGGCTCGCAGGACATGGCGACACAGACCTGGCGCGAGATCGAAACGCCCGAGGTCAAGAAGGTCTATGAGGTCTTCATCGATGCCATCAATGGCGTGGGGCCGATGATCCCCGATTTCGAGCGGGGCGCGGCGCTGCAGTTCCTGCTGGATGCGGCGGAAGAGTCGGACCGGCAGAAGGGCGCGAGTGTGGATGTGAATTTGGGGGCGTAGTTGCTTCGGCCCTTTCGGGCCGCCCCCTCATCTGTCCTACGGACATCTTCTCCCCGCTGGGGAGAAGGCGGAGTTTGCCGCAGCCTCGCTATTCCTCCTCTCCCCACCGGGGAGAGGTCCGCCGAGCGAAGCGGAGGCGGGGTGAGGGGGTTCTTGCCCCCTCGTTTCTCACAACACGATCTGCAGCTTCACATCCGTCGGCCGTGCTTCCACCGCGCGATCAAACGCGGCAACTGAATCCCTGAAAGCGAATGTCTCCGTGATCAGCGGCTTGAGGTCGATCTTGCCCGAGGCGATCAGTGCGATCGCGCGGTCATAGACATTGGCATAGCGGAAGATCGTCTTTAGCGTGGCTTCCTTGGCCTGAAGCCCGACGATATCGACCGGGACCGGATCGACGGGCATGCCGACCATGACGCAGGTGCCGCCCGGCGCCACGACATTGGCGACGTCGAGCACGGCAGGCGCTGCACCTGAGGCTTCGAAGACGATATCCGCGCCCCAGCCTTCGGTCGTGTGGCGGACGTAATCGACAAGCTTGGTGTTGCGGACATTGACCGTCTCGACGCCCGGATACTGTCCGATGATGTCGAGCTTCGGCTGGGCGACATCGGAAACGATGACGCGCGAGCAGCCGCCGGCGAGCGCCGAAAGCGCCGTGATCATGCCGATCGGGCCCGCGCCCATGACGACGGCGGTGTCGCCCGGCTTGATTCCGGCCTTCAGAGCCGCCTGAATGCCGACGGCCAAGGGTTCGACCATGGCGCCTTCGGCAAAGCTGACATTCTCGGGCAGCTTGAAGGTGAAGGCGGCGGGATGCACGACTTCAGGCGTCAGGCAGCCATGCACCGGTGGCGTCGCCCAGAAGCGGACGGCGGGGTCGACATTGTACATGCCGAGCCGCACGGCCTTGGAATTCAGGTCCGGAATGCCCGGCTCCATGCAGACCCGGTCGCCCACCTTCAGGTTCGCGACCTCGGCGCCGACAGCGGTAATCGTTCCTGCCGCCTCGTGGCCGAGAATCATCGGCTCCTTGACCACAAAAGGGCCAATCTTGCCATGGGTGTAGTAATGCACGTCCGAGCCGCAGATGCCGACCGTGTGGATTGCGATCCGGACGTCATGGGGGCCCACCTCGAGGCTCATGGGGTAATCCCTGAGGCTCAATCGGCCTTTTTCTTCCAATACCAGTGCCTGCACTTAAGCTGCTTCCTTCGAGAGAGCCACATACCGGGCGACATGATAGTCCACGTCGCCGAACATGTGGTCTATCATCACCAGGCGCTTTGCAAAATGCCCGACGGCATATTCCCAGGTCATGGCGATGCCGCCATGCATCTGGATGGCCTCTTCGGCGACGAGACGGCCGATCTTGCCAGCCAGCGTCTTTGCGGCGGAGACGGCCATTTCGCGCTCGACGCGGGAACCGTCGAAGCGACCGGCGGCGTTGATGACGGACGAGCGGGCCTGTTCGATTTCCAGAAGCACGGTCGCCATGCGATGCTGCAGCGCCTGGAACTTGCCGATGACGACGCCAAACTGCTTGCGGGTCTTGAGGTATTCGATGGTCATGTCGCGGGCGACTTCCATCGCGCCGATGGCCTCCGAGGCCAGCGCCAGATTGGCCCGCGCGATGACCTTCTCGACGGCCGGCCACGCCTTGCCTTCGCCGCCCAGAAGCGCATCCGCCCCCACCGTCACATTGTCGAGACGGATTTCGGCGGCGTGGAGGCCGTCGATGGAGGGATAGGCGGTGCGGGAGAGGCCGGCGGCGTCGGCGGGCACGAGGAAGAGCGAGAGGCCGTCTTCGTCCCAGGCGGCACCCGAGGAGCGGGCGGAAACGACGAGCAGATCGGCCGCGCCGCCGTTGAGCACGATCGCCTTTGCGCCGTTGAGCACATAGCCCTCGCCGGATTTCTTCGCCGTCGTCTCGACATGGCTTGCGTCATAGCGGCTCTTCGGTTCGCCATGGGCGAAGGCGAACTGTTTCGTGCCGGCGATGATCTCTTCGATGACGGCCTTCTGGTCGGTATTGCCGAGTTCGGCAATCAGGCCGCCGCCGAGGATGGCGGTGGCGAGGAAGGGTTCGTTGACGAGGCCGCGGCCGAGTTCCTCGAAAAGAACCGTGACGTCAAACGGTGCGCCGCCGAAGCCGCCGTCGTCTTCCGAAAATAGCGCGCCGATGGCGCCGAGTTCGGCGAATTGCGCCCATTTTTCCGCGCTGAAACCGAGATCGGTTTCGGCGGCCTTGTTCCGGGCGTCCAGCGTATAGGTGTCGGCGATGAGGCGCGCGACGCTGTCCTTGAAGAGCTGGCGTTCTTCCGTGTGGGTGAAGTTCATGTGCCTTGCTCCCTTACAGTCCCATGACCATTTTCGAGATGATGCCGCGCTGGATTTCGTTCGAGCCGCCGAAGATGCTGATCTTGCGGTTGTTGAAATAATCCGGCGCGACGCCGAGGGCATATTCGGGGCCGACAGGGTCGCCGTTATAGCCTTCTTCAAGCGCCTCGGAGACGAAGGGCATGGCGTAGGGGCCGATGGCGCGGCGGGCGAGATCATTGATCGACTGGCGGATTTCCGTGCCCTTGATCTTCAGCATGGAGGAGATGGAACCGGCGGACGCCGCCGCATCCGGCGAGGAGAGGACGCGCAGGTTGGTGGTCGAGAGCGCGTCGAGTTCCATTTCCACCTGGGCGACGCGGGCGGCGAAATAGGGGTCGTCCGAAAGAGGCACGCCGCGCACCGTCTCGGCCTTGGCGATGCGCTTCACCTCGGCGAGCGCCGCCTTGGAGGCGCCGACGCCCGCGATGTTGGTGCGCTCGTGGGTGAGGAGATACTTGGCGTAGGTCCAGCCCTTGTTCTCCTCGCCGATCAGGTTTTCGGCGGGAACGCGGACATTGTCGAAGAAGACTTCGTTGACCTCGTGCGTGCCTTCCAGAAGGATGATCGGGCGCACGGTGATGCCGGGGCTCTTCATGTCGACCAGAATGAAGGAAATACCTTCCTGTGGCTTGCCTTCGGTGCCGGTGCGGACGAGGCAGAAGATCATGTCGGCATATTGCGCGAGCGTCGTCCAGGTCTTCTGGCCGTTGATGACATAATGGTCGCCATCGCGCACGGCGCGGGTCTTCAGTGAGGCGAGGTCGGAGCCGGCGCCCGGTTCCGAATAGCCCTGGCACCACCAGTCGGTGCCATCGAGAATGCGGGGAAGGTAATGCGCCTTCTGCTCCTCGGTGCCGAATTTCATCAGCACGGGGGCAAGCATTTTCAGCCCGAAGGGGATGATGCGCGGCGCGTTCGCCATGGATGCTTCGTCATCGAAGATCTGCTGCTGGACGGGTGTCCAGTCGGCCCCGCCATACTGTTTCGGCCAATCCTGCGCCAGCCAGCCGCGCTTGTTGAGCGTGGCGTGCCAGCCGACCATGTCTTCCTTGGTCAGCTTCTTGTTGTGGCGCACCTTGTCGGCAAGAGCCGGCGACAGCTCGGCCTTGAGGAAGGCGCGGACCTCGGCCTGAAAGGCAAGGTCTTCGGGGGAAAAGCTCAGGTCCATGATTGCCTCCGATCAGTAGATTTCAATCAGCCCGGCAGCGCCCTGGCCGCCGGCGATGCACATGGTGACGACGGCGTATTTCACGCCACGGCGCTTGCCTTCGTAGAGAACATGGCCGACCTGGCGGGCACCCGTCATGCCATACGGATGACCGATGGAGATGGATCCGCCGTTGACGTTGTAGATGGCCGGGTCGATGCCGAGGCGGTCGCGGCAATAGAGTGCCTGGGAGGCGAAGGCTTCGTTGAGTTCCCAGAGGCCGATGTCGGAGACCTTGAGGCCGGCGCGTTCCAGCAGCTTCGGCACTGCGAAGACGGGGCCGATGCCCATTTCGTCGGGCTCGCAGCCGGCGGTGACGAAACCGCGGAAGGCGCCCATCGGTTCCAGACCGCGCTTCTCGGCTTCCTTGGCTTCCATGAGCACGGAAGCGGATGCGCCGTCGGAAAGCTGCGAGGCATTGCCGGCGGTGACGAACTGGCCGGGGCCGCGCACGGGTTCGAGCGAACGCAGGCCTTCGAGCGTGGTGGAGGGGCGGTTGCAGCCGTCCTTGTCGAAGGTGACTTCGTGGTAGCTGATCGCCTTGGTTTCCTTATCCTGCACGGCCATCTTCGTGGTCATGGCGATGATCTCGTCGGCATAGCGGCCGGCCTTCTGGGCGTCCGCCGTGCGCATCTGGCTCTGATAGGAATATTCATCCTGCGCTTCGCGGGAGACGTTGTAGCGGGCGGCAACGATGTCGGCGGTCTCGATCATCGGCATGTACATGGCCGGCTTGTGTTCCAGCATCCAGTCGTTCTGGTACATGAACATGTTCAGATGGCTCTGGACGATGGAGATCGATTCCAGACCGCCCGCCAGCATGGCCGGGGCACCATACTGAGTGATCTGCGAGGCGGCCTGCGCAATCGCGAAGAGGCCGGAGCCGCAATGGCGCGAGACCGTTCCGCCGGTCATGGAGAGCGGGAGGCCGGCGCGGACGCCGATATGGCGGGCAATGTTGCCGCCGGTGGCACTCTCCGGCATGCCGCAGCCGAAGATCGCGTCTTCCAGCAGGTTCGGGTCGATGCCCGAGCGTTCGACGGCAGCCTTTGCGGCGGCGGCACCGAAGTCGGCGCCATGGGTGGCGTTGAGTTCGCCCCGGAAGGCTTTCGTGATGCCCGTGCGGGCGGTGGAGAGAATGACGGCTTCGCGCATGGTTTGGTTCCTTTGAATGTGTCTGTTTGCAGCTGACCCCCTCACCAAGTCTGCCTAGCCAATCGCCTACGGCTCTTGGGGCAGACTATCCTCTCCCACAAGGGGAGAGGAGGGGTGGAGGTCGCCTCTCCCCTTGTGGGAGAGGAAGCGATTTCAACATCTTAGCTTCAGCTAAGTGTTAGAAATCGCAGGTGAGGGGGCTCGCCCCTAATTGCTTCATTCACCCCCATTGAGGCTCGAAAAATTCTGGCCCTTCGCCACAAGATCCTCGATCAGCCTGGCCGGAGCCCAGAAATCCGGGTCTTCCTTCCCGAATTCGCGGATGTCGGCGAGCACCTTGTCCAGCCCGCGCATGTCTGCATATTTCATCGGGCCGCCGCGATAGCGGGGCGAGCCGTAGCCGGCGAGCATGACGACATCGACGTCGAGCGGGCGAAGGGCGATGCCTTCCTCGACCACCTTCGCGCCCTCGTTGATCATGGCGGCCATGTAGCGGCGCATGATCTCGTCGGCCGAAAGTTCCGGCTTCTGGGGGATGCCCTTCTTCTTCCGAATGTCGTCGATGGCGGCGAGGAATTCCGGGTCTTCGATGCCCTTGCGCGCCCCGGCGGGGTAGATGTAGCAGCCGCGGCCGGTCTTCTGGCCGAAGCGGCCCTGTTCTGCGAGCCAGTCGAGGTATTCAAAGGCATAGCGACCCGTGTAGCCTTCGGCGATGCGGCGCTTGCGGGCCATGTAGCCGATGTCGAGGCCGGCGAGGTCGCCCATCTGGTGCGGACCCATCGGGTAGCCGAAATCGACCACGGCACGGTCGATGGCGTAGGGGCTCGTGCCTTCCTCGACCATGTGGGCGGCGATGCGCAGATAGTGCTCCAGGATCCGGTTGCCGATGAAGCCGTCGCAGACGCCGGCGCGGACGCCGGTCTTGCCGAGTTTCTTGGCGAGCGCGAAGCCGGTGGCCAGCGCATCGGCGGACGTCTTGTCGGCGACGACGATTTCCAGAAGCTTCATGATATGGGCGGGCGAGAAGAAGTGCAGGCCGAGCACGCTTTCCGGCCGGCTGGTCATCGCGGCGATCTGGTTGATGTCGAGATAGGAGGTGTTGGAGGCGAGGATCGCGCCGGGCTTGGCGACCTTGTCGAGCGTCGTGAAGACGCCCTTCTTGACCTCCATGTCCTCGAAGGCCGCCTCGATGATCAGGTCGCAATCGGCCAGCGCGTTGAAGTCGGTCGTCACGGAGTAGAGTTCGTTGGCGAGGCGATCGCGATACGCGTGGTCATATTTGCCGCGGGAAACGCCGTCGTTCAGAACCTTCTCGACATTGGCGCGTCCGCGCGCGGCCTGTTCCTCATCGCGCTCGACCATGGTCACCGGCAGGCCGGCGAAGAGCATGGAGAGCGTGATGCCGGAGCCCATCGTGCCACCGCCGATGACGCCGGCCTTCTTGATCTCTTTTGGCTTGCCCGCTTCAAGGCCCGGCACCTTCGAGACGGCGCGCTCGGCGAAGAAGGCGTGGACGAGGGCTTCGCGCTGCGGATCGGCGAGCAACTTCATGAAGATGGCGCGCTCGCCCTTCATACCTTCCGCGAAGGAAACGTTGGCGGCGAGTTCCAGCGCGTCGATGCAGGCGACGGGCGAGATCTGGCCGCGTGCCTTGCCGGCCACGGCCGCGCGCAGGCCGTCGAAGAAGGCCTTGTCGCCCTTGCGGCTCGCGACCTTCTCGTCGTTCCGGCTGAGGCGGCGGGGCTGGATGCCCTCATCGATCATCTTCCGCGCAAAGGCGAGACCGGCCGCCTTCGGATCTGCGCCTTCGTCCAGCAGGTCGAAAATGCCGAGCTTCAGCGCTTCGCCAGCGGAAACCTGACGGCCCGAGGTGGCGATGTCGGCTGCGGCTTCGAAGCCGATCAGGCGGGGCAGGCGCTGGGTGCCGCCGGCGCCGGGGATCAGGCCGATATGGACTTCCGGCAGGCCGATCTTCGCGCCCTTCATGCCGACGCGGTAATGACTGCCGAGCGCGAGTTCGAGGCCGCCGCCGAGGGCGGTGCCGTGAACGATCGCAACGAGGGGCTTGGAGGCGTCTTCAACCTTCTGGATGACATCCGGCAGGAAGGGCTCGAGCGCGGCCTTGCCGAATTCCTTGATGTCGGCGCCGGCGACGAAGGTGCGTCCTGAGCAATAAAGAACGGCGGCTTTTGCGTTGGCTTCTGCCTCGAAGGCTGCGATGGCGTCGACCACACCGGTGCGCACGGCAACAGATGCCGCGTTGACGGGGGGATTGTCGATCTCAATCAGGAAAATATCGCCTTCAAGATTCGTCTTGACCGCCTGGCTCATGCCGGGTTCCTCTCTCAATGTCGGACTGCTGCGGACGTTGCAGCATTCGGGGGCGCCGGCGCGAAGCCGGCATATCGTGGGTCAGAGCGGAGAAATGGTGAAAGCGCCTGTGGCGCTCGGCCAAAGGTCGCTCTCGGGTGACATGATGCTCGGGGCAAAACCTGCCTGCATGGTCCATACTCCTCCAAGATATCGGTCCGGTGGTGCCTCTCCTCAGGCGTTCAGGGCCGGGCCGTCAGTCGATTGCCAGTCTCAGGTCCGGGATCCGGCGTGCAGACCCGCGAGCACGAAGTCGGTGCATTGCCGGGCAATCTTCCGGCGGTCCTCGGCCGTTTCGCCGGGGCGAGGCTTGTACCAGAAGATCGGCGAATTCAGTGTCATGAACATGAGCTGGCGGGCGATACCGAGATCGTCGTAGCGAATGGCCCCATCGGCGGCGGCCTCTTCCATGACGCGGCGAAACAGCTCCGAATAATGATCGCGGGACACGATCAGCGCATTCAGCCGTTCCCGCTGTTCCGGCGTCGTTGATCCCCGCAGATGGATTTCGACACCCTGCCAGACAGAATGCTGGTAGGGCTGCGTCTCGATCATCGACAGGCAATGGGCAAAGGCCATGTCGGTGAGGCGCTCCACCGCCGGTGCGCCGCTCTTCAGGCTCTCATCGATGGCCGCATAGTTGAACTGCATGCCAACTTCGGCGACGGCGAAGAAGAGATCGGCCTTGGATGCGAAGAAATGGTAGATGCGCCCCTTGGTGGAGCCGAGCCTGCGGGCGACATCGTCAATGCTGGTCGAGGCAAAACCGCGCGTCATGAAGCACTGCGCCGCCATGTCCAGAATATCGACATGGCCCTCCTCAACGAGACCTGCGGGGAGGGCGCCCGCTGCCAGAAAACCGGTCCTGTCGGTGCGGATCGTCTCGGCGTTGCCGTCTGTGGGCGCCTCTGCGCTCATGCGGGTCCGTCCTCCTCGTCTTCCGCCATTACAATAGGACAAACTAGACATACTACCGAGTATGTTGTCAAGCGGTCCTGTTTTGGGACACAGCCTGAGGTTAAGGATTTTTTGTCCATATTCTTTAGGTCGATCTTATCCCGCCTGTGGTTTTCTTCTCCCCATCATTAGGGATGCTCTCGCAGTTTGTTCTGACAAGGAGAAGAAGATGAAGGACAAGATCAGGGAACTTTTGGGCAAGCTCGGCGGCCTGCCTGTAGCGGTTGATACGCTGGCTGACGGCGCGGATCTCTACGCGGCCGGTCTTTCTTCCTTTGCGTCGGTGCAGCTGATGCTGGGCATCGAAGACGCATTCGATATTGAATTTCCGGATCACCTGTTGAACCGCAAGTCGTTCGCCTCGATCGACGCGATTGCCGAAACCGTCTCCGCGATCGTCGAAGGCCGGGAGGCTGCGTGATGAACATGATGTCTGAAATTCGCGGCGCCGGGCTCGTCGAGCGCGCCCGCGAAGTCGCCGCCGTTGCCGCCAAACATGCCGATGCCGTCGACAAGGAAGGCCGCTTCCCGCACGAAGCCGTTGCCGCCATGAAGTCGGCGCGCCTGTTCGGCATCCAGGTTCCGATCCTGCTGGGGGGCGAAGGCGCCACCATTGCCGAGATCGCGGAAGTCTGCTCGATCATCGCGCAGGAATGCGCCTCCTCGGCCATGATCTTCGCCATGCATCACATCAAGCTGTCGAGCTGCGTGTCGCACGGCATGGGCGATGAATGGCATGAAGCTTTCATGCATCGCATCGTGCGCGAACAGTTGCTGCTCGGTTCGGCCACGACCGAAGCCGGCATCGGCGGCAACCTGCGCAATTCGATCTGCGCCATCGAGGTTGATGGCGACATCTGCCGCCTGACCAAGGAAGCGACCGTCATTTCCTATGGCAAGCAGGCCGACGCGATCCTCATCACGTCCCGTTCGCACAAGGAAGCGGCCTCCACCGACCAGGTCATGACCGTGTTCCTGAAGGACCAGTACACGCTCGAACAGACCCATGTCTGGGATACGCTCGGCATGCGCGGCACCTGCTCGGATGGCTTCCTGTTCAAGGCGGAAGCGCCGGCGGTTCAAATCCTGCCGAAGCCGTTTGCGGAAATTGCTGCTGAGTCGATGCTGGCGACCTGCCACCTTCTGTGGTCGGCCACCTGGTATGGCATCGCGCTCAATGCCGTGACCCGCGCTCAGGCCTTCGTTCGTGCTGCTGCCCGCGCCAACCCGGGCACGACGCCTCCCGGCGCGCTGCGTCTGGCGGAAGCCACCGCCGAACTGCATCTGATCAAGTCCAACGTCATTGCCGGTATCGAGCGTTTCGAAGCCGCCAAGGAAGATCCGGCGCAGCTCTCCTCCATGGGCTTTGCGGTGGCGATGAACAACGTCAAGATCGCGACCTCGCAGATGATCCTCTCGGTCATCAACCAGGCGATGATCATCTGCGGCATTGCCGGCTACAAGAACGGCACGCCCTACAGCGTCGGCCGTCATCTGCGCGATGCGCATTCGGCCCAGCTGATGATTTCCAACGAACGCATCCTGTCGAACACCGCGACGATGCTGACGGTCCACAAACTCGACACGAGCCTGATGGGATAATGTGATGGATATGCAAGTGACTTTCCTCGACCGCCTGTTTGATAGCGGTCTTCTCATCGACACCGGCGTCGAAGGGCTCTATGCGCGCTCCGGCACGTTCGAAGATGTCATTACCGGTTTTGAGCGCCTGATCGACAAGTTCTCCGGCGAAACCGGTGCCGAAGTCATCCGCTTCCCCCCCGGCATGAACCGCAGCTATTTCGAAGGCTCGGGCTACATGAAGAACTTCCCGCAGCTGGCGGGCACGGTTCACTGCTTCTGCGGCGACGATCTGGCGCATGCCGATCTGATCCAGTGCATGGCGGCAGGCGAAGACTGGACCGGCGGCCAGAAGGCCTCCGACATCGTTCTGACGCCGGCGGCCTGCTATCCGCTCTATCCGATCGTCGCCAAGCGCGGCAATCTTCAAGCGGGCGGCGGTCTCTTCAACATCCAGTCCTACTGCTTCCGTCATGAGCCGTCGATGGACCCGGCCCGCATGCAGCTTTTCCGCATGCGCGAGTTCGTCCGCATGGGCAAGCCGGAAGACGTCATGGCCTTCCGCCAGGAATGGATGGAAAAGGGCAAGGAACTGATGGCGCAGGTGGCGCTGCCGGTCGATATCGACGTCGCCAACGACCCCTTCTTCGGCCGCGCCGGCCGTCTGATGAAGAACAACCAGCGCGACCAGAACCTGAAGTTCGAACTGCTCATCCCGATCACCTCCGTCTCCAAGCCGACGGCCTGCATGAGCTTCAACTACCATCAGGATCATTTCGGCAAGACCTGGGACCTGAAGACCGTCGACGGCGAAACCGCCCATACGGCCTGCGTCGGCTTCGGTCTGGAGCGCATTGCGCTCGCGCTCTTCCACCACCATGGGCTCGATCCCAAGCTGTGGCCTCAGCAGGTCCGCGACGCCCTCTTCGGGTGATCCGATGACGGGCATCCTGAACGTCACGCCCAACGGTTATCAGCCGCATGCGCTCCATTCCCCGGAGCGCATGTGGCCTGAAACCAATTGCTATACCGATCTTTGGATCGAGCTTCTGGCAGCACAGGGGCTCGCGCCGCAATCCATTCTGGCCTTCACGCTGACCCAAGATTTCGAAGGCGACCAGATGACCTTTTTCAAGGTTCCGCTGGAAGACCTTGAAACGCTTTACGGAATTGTCGTCACCGAGCTTGCGATCTACGACAGGGTCGAGACGCATGTCGCCGAGCAGGCGGCGCGCGGGCGCATCTGCCTTGTCGAGATGGACTCATTCTACATGCCCGACACGCAGGGCGTTGCCTACAGACAAGAGCACGGCAAGACGACGGTTGCGATCAACCGGATGGATCTAGAGAACAAAGAGCTCGACTATTTCCACAATGCCGGCTTCTTCCATCTCTCTGGCGAGGATTTCGACGGGCTGTTCCAGATGAATGCGGCCGAAGGCGCGCTGCCCTTCCTGCCTTATACAGAATTCGTCAAGCTGCCGGATTTCTATCCGGAGGAGCGGGAATTGCGCGAGGAGGCGCTTTCGCTCGGCCAGTATCACTACGATCGCCGGCCGGCCGAAAACCCGATAGCCGCCTTTTCCGCGATCTTCCCTGAGGCCGCCGCGAAAGTTGCCGAACGTCCCTTCGGCTTCTTCCACAAATATGCGTTCAATACGTTGCGGCAGGCGGGGGCCAATTTCGAACTCTGCGGCAGCTATTTCGAATGGCTGGGACCGGATTTCGCGGAGCCGGCTGCGCATGCGATGCGGATTTCGGAAGTGATGAAATCGGCGCAGTTCCAGCTGGCGCGGGCGGTGACGCGTAAGAAGTTCGAGCCGCTGGCAGGCGCGCTAGAGCCTGCGGCGGAAGCCTGGGAGAAGCTGATGGAGAGTGCGGGCAGGGCGCTGGGGTGAGGCGTCCTCCAATCTCCCCCCCGTCGTGGGGGAGAAAGCAAAATCACGGTCTTAGCTGAAAGCTAAGTCGTAGATTTTGCAAGAGAGGGGGCTTCTCCGCCGCTTACCCCCTCACCTGAAAAATCTAGCACTTAGCCTTCAGCTAAGATGCTGATTTTTCTTCCTCTCCCACAAGGGGAGAGGGGGAGCCAGTTGCGAAGAGAACGCCATGACCGACTACGCCACCTCGTCCGCCCAGCCCACAATCCGCCGTCTCGATGACGGCTGGGTGATGGAATTGACGCGGGCGGGCGCTTGCGCGAGCCCGGACGAAATCGTCGGGATCGAGGACTTCATCCCTGCCTTCGTGCCCGGCACGGTGGCGCAGGCGCTGGAGGCTGTTGGGCGGTTCGACCGGACCGATCCGATGCCGCTGGACGATCGCGACGCGTGGTATGTGCTGCGCCTGGACGAGGAGCCGGGCGATGCCATCTTACGCTTCGAGGGGCTCGCGACGGTGGCCGAGGTGTGGCTCAACGGCGACCGGATTCTTTCGAGTCAAAGCATGTACTTGAGCCACGACGTTACGGTTCACCTTCAGGGCGGTGACCGGCTGGCGATCTGCTTCAGGGCGCTAGGCCCGCTTCTCGGAAAGAAGGGGCCGCGGGCGCGCTGGCGACCGCAAATGATCACGCCGGCGGGTGTCAGGCTCTTTCGGACAACGACACTGGGGCGCATGCCGGGTTGGTGCCCGGAGGTTCATGCCGTTGGGCCGTGGCGACCGGTTTCCTTGATCCGGCAGGTCAAGGACCAGCCGGGCGAGGCGCGGATTTCGGCGCGGCGTGATGCGCAGGGTTGCGGCCATCTGGTTGTGCGGATCGACGACGCAGAGGGCGCGACAGTTTCCTGTGCCGGGGCCAGCGCCAAGGTCGTGGACGGTTCCGCGGTGCTGGTGTTGCCGGATGTGGAGCCGTGGTGGCCGCGCACCCATGGCAAGCCGGTTCTGCACGATGTGTCGCTCGAATGGAACGGCGAGACCATCGCGCTTGGCCGGACCGGCTTCCGCCATATCGAGGTGGATCGCGATACGGACGGGCAGGGCTTCGGGCTGAAGATCAACGGCGTTCCGGTCTTCTGCCGGGGCGCGGTCTGGACGACGGCCGATATCGTCAGCCTTCCGGGGGAACGCGAGGACTATCGCCCGTGGCTTGAAAAGGCGGCCGCCGCCAACATGAACATGATCCGCATCGGCGGGACCATGGCCTATGAGAGTGCAGAGTTCTTCAGGCTCTGCGACGAACTCGGCCTGATGGTCTGGCAGGAGCTGATGCTGGCCAATTTCGACTATCCCGCCAGCGATGCGGCCTGGCTTGCCGAGCTGAAACAGGAGGTCGTGCAATTGCTCGACCGCACGTCGGCCTCGCCGTCGCTCGCGGTTGTCTGCGGCGGCTCTGAAGTCTACCAGCAGGCGGCCATGCTCGGCTTGCCGGAAAGCGCCTACAAGTCGGATCTGACGGAAAGCATCCTGCCGGAACTCGTGCGTGCGCATCGGCCGGACTGCGTGTGGGTTTCTAATTCGCCCTCGGGCGGGGCGATGCCGTTTTCGCCCAATGCCGGCGTCACGCATTACTATGGCGTCGGGGCCTATATGCGGCCGCTGGAGGATGCCCGGCGTGCCAACGTGCGCTTTGCCGCCGAAAGCCTCGCCTTCGCGCATGTGCCGGAGCAGGCGACGCTCGACAAGCATCTGCCCGTCGCTGCCGTCCACGATCCGCGCTGGAAGGCGCGGGTGCCGCGCGACCGGGGTGCCTCCTGGGATTTCGAGGATGTGCGCGACTTCTATCTGAAGCTTCTCTACGAGGTCGAGCCCGAGCGGCTGCGGCGGGAAAATCCTGGCCTCTACCTCGATCTGTCGCGCGCCGTCACCGGCGAGGTGATCGAGGCCACGTTTGCCGAATGGCGGCGGGCGGGCTCGTCATGCCGGGGCGCTCTCACCTGGACGTTTCAGGACCTGCTGCCCGGTCCGGGTTGGGGGCTGGTCGATGCCACTGGCAAGCCCAAGCCGGTCTGGCATGCCGTCCGCCGCGCCTTCCGTCCCCTGCACGTCATGCTGACCGATGAGGGGACGAACGGGATCGATCTCCATGTCGTCAACGATCTGGGCGAAGGCCGGGATGTGACGGTCGAACTTGTCTGTTTGCGTGATGGCGCGGTGCCCGTCGTTTCGGGCCGGCGCGACCTGACGCTCGAACCGCACTCGGCTTCAAGTCTTGCCGCGACCGACCTCTTCGGCGCCTTCTTCGACACGGCTTACTCGTTTCGCTTTGGCCCGCCGTCTCACGATGTGACCGTGGCGCGGCTGATTGACCGGGAGAGCGGCGAGGAGATCGCGAGCGCTTTCCATTTCCCGCTCGGCCGTCCGACGGCGCGGCACGATGTATCCTTCACGCTGGAACTTCTTGAGTCCGATCAGGGCTTTGCGCTCGACATCTCGACCGATCGTTTGGCCCAGAATGTACAGATCGACGCTCTCGGCTTCGAGGTCTCGGACAACTGGTTCCATCTCGCGCCGGGCCGGCCACGCAGGATCCTTCTGACCGGCGCGGGAAAGCCTTCCGGCGAGGTTCGCCTTGCCGGCGGACGCAGTGTCTCAAGGTTCTGAGAGTTTGAATCCGTCCTGCAGGGCAAGCTGTTCATATGCCTGCAAAAACGGTCGTCCAGATCCTGATGGTGCCGGCGCAAGCTTTGGGCCAGCCTTTTCTGCAAAAGTGCTACAATGCACATATGCTGCAAAGGGCAGGGTTCATGCGACTGGAAATCAAAGAGAAAATTCAACCGCGCATCGAATCGGCCCGGACGGTTCTGGGGGATGTGATCCCGCTGACAACGCCCTATGTGGTGTTCATTGACCCGTCGAGCGCCTGCAATTTCAAATGCACCTTCTGCCCGACGGGCGACCGCGAGCTGATCAAGTCGACCGGACGCTACCAGGGCAATCTGCATCTCGATCAGTACATGAAGGTGCTGTCCGATATCGGCGAGTTCGACAAGCGGCTCAAGGTTCTGCGGCTCTACAAGGATGGCGAGCCGCTCCTGAACCGCCATCTGCCGGATATGATCCGCATGGCGCGCGAGGCCGATGTGGCCGATGTTATCGACACGACGACGAACGGCTATCTGCTCGGCGGCGAGATGGGCGAGACGCTGGTGAAGGCCGGGCTCAGCCGTATCAATATTTCCATTGATGGGCTGGATGAGGCGCAGTTCTGGAAGTTTACCAAGGCGAAGGTCGACTTCCCGAAATTCCTCGCCAACCTCAAGGATTTCTATTCCGTCTCCGGGGATTGCGAGGTCGTCATCAAGACGACGAAGGAGATCATCGGCGAGGATCGCAAGGACGAGTTTCTCAACACGTTCGGCGATTATTGCGACCGTATCTTCGTTGAAAACACATCGCCCTGCTGGCCGGACTTCGATGTCGAAGAGCGCATGGGCATCACAATCGAGACCGGGCTTTACGGCAATGAAATTCTCGACGTGAAGACCTGCCCCTATCTCTTCTATTCGATCTCGGTGAATTCCGATCTTTCTGTCAGTGCCTGTTTCGTCGACTGGTCTCGCGGCCTGAAGGTCGGCAGCCTCAAGGAGGCGAGCCTGAAGGATATCTGGCTTGGCGCGGAAATGCAGTCGCACCGGTTGGCCCATCTTCAGGGCAAGCGCGATGCGCATTCCATCTGCGGCAAGTGCAGCCAGATCACACATTGCAAGGCCGACAATATCGATGCGGATGCCGGCAAGCTGCTGGACCTTTACCGGCAGGTGCCGGAAGATCAACTGAGCGCGAAGGTGCTGAAGGCTTATGAACGTGAACATTAAGCCGCAGGCTCAAGCTGTCGAAAACGGCAATGTCTTCATGCTGCCGACGGCCTATGATCGGGCCGAACTGGTCGATCTCGTGCCGCTCGCTAATCCGATCTCCATGCAGGTCGATCCGGCGTCGCTGTGCAATTTCAAGTGCGCTTTCTGCCCGACCGGCGATCCGCGCCTGATCAAGCAGACGGGCCGCGGCCAGACCTTCATGAAGATGGAGCTCTACGAAAAGATCCTGGCCGAGATCGCTGCCTTCAAGACGCCGCTGAAGACGCTGAAGCTGTTCAAGGACGGCGAGCCGATGCTGCATCCGCAGTTCATCGAGATGGTGCGGATGGCCAAGGCGACCAAGAATGTCGCGCGCGTCGAGACGACCTCGAATGGCTCCAAGCTCTCGCCGGAGTTCAACGAGAAGCTGGTGGCCTCCGGCATCGATCGCGTCGTTCTGTCTATCGAGGGCGTGACGGACGAGAAATACCTGAGCTTTGCGCGGGTGCGCTTCGACTTTGCGAAGTTCGTCGAGACGGTGCGGCATCTCTATTCCATTCGCGGCAACATGAAGCTGCATGTGAAGACGGTGGCGCAGAACCTCGACTATGCGAAGGGTGAGGACCGCATCTTCCTCGACACGTTCGGGCCGATCTCGGATGGCATCTATATCGAGAACACGGTGGCGAGCTGGCCGGATTTTGCCGTGGCCGATGCCGTGCCCGACGAGGTGGATGCCTATGGCCGCGAGACGGTGAAGAAGGATATCTGCCCCTACGTTCTTTATGCGCTCTCCATCAATGCCGATGGCGTCGTTAGCCCCTGCTGCGTCGACTGGAACCGCGAACTGGCGATCGGCTCCGTGGCCGAGCAGACGATCCTCGATATCTGGAACGGACCGAAGATGGCAGCGCTCCGTCGTGCCCATATCGTGGATGGGCTGTCCTCCATTCCCTCCTGCGCCTCTTGCGGGCAGGTGCATGCCTGCACGCATGACAATGTCGATCCGCGGCGCGAAGACCTGATCAAGCGGCTCGGGTTCTGATGGAACGAGAGGCAAGGATCAGGCGCATGCTGGCGGGCGGTCCGCTTGCGCTCGTCGGGGCAGGGCAGCTTGGGCGGATGGCGCTCGATATGTGGCCCGCGAATGCGCCGCGTCCTGCATTCTTTGTCGACAGCACGAAAGAAGGGACGTTCTGCGGTCTGCCGGTCCATCGGCTGGGGAGCGACCTGCCTGCGGGCGTCACCTATCTGATCAGCGCCTTCAAGATGCCGGCCGAGACGGCGAAGGCGATCTTCCGTCAGCTCGGGCAGGACGAACTGCTTACGGTCTATGATTATTTTGAGGAGAAAACGCCGCTTGAATTTTCCAATGGTTGGCGGGATCTCAGTGAAGCGCCCGGCCGAGAGACCCGGATTGCCGCCGCGCGCGGAGCGTATGTCGATGAGACCTCGCGGTTGATCCATGATTGCGCCTGCGCATGGCGCTACGCGCGCGATCTTCGCGCCGATTACCCGGTGACGCCGGAAGAACGGAAATACGACCTGAGCGAATTCGGCCGCGGCGGTACGTGCTACGATCTGGTCATCGATGGCGGGGCCTATGATCTCGGGACGCTTGCGATGCTCAAGGCGGGTGGCGTGACGTTCGACCGTGTTGTCGCGTTCGAAGCCGATCCGGCTCGCCATGCCGATTGCGTGGCGCGTGCGGCCGACATGCCAGATGTCACGGTTCGGCCGGAAGCGCTTACCGATTTCGATGGCGATGCGGAATTTCTGGCGACCGGACTTTTGTCGGCGCGGCTCGCCGCGCCGGGCCTTCATGGAGACGCGCGGAACCGGAAGGTCCCTGTCGCGCGGCTCGACTCGATCTTGGCAGATGTCATTCCAGATCAGCCGCGCGTGCTGCTCAAGCTGCATATCGAAGGTGCTGAACTGCCGGCGCTGAAGGGTGCGGTCAGGCTGCTGGCGGAAGCACGCGTCGATATTCTTCTCAATCTCTCACATGACGAAGCTTCGCTGCTCGACCTGCCGGTCTATCTGCAGAGCTTCGGCCGTTTCGATATCTTTCTCCGGTCCCATGCGCTTTACGGCGAGGGGCTGACTTTGTTTGCACGATACAGGGATTAGCCCGATGCCCGATTTCTTCGAAAAGCGCGCTGCCATTGCCGAACGCAACTGGGCCGATGCCCCGCTGCGTCAGGCCGCCGCCGACTGGCAGGATGCCTCGCGCCGGCGCGATTACCAGTATGTTCTGGAATGGATGGGCCGGCCGATCATCCAGGATCCGCAGGATGTCTGCTACATACAGGAGATCATCTGGCGGACAAGACCCGATGTGATCGTAGAGACCGGCATTGCGCGCGGCGGTTCGCTGGTGCTGTCGGCGTCCATTCTGGCCGCCTTGTCACAGGGCGAGTGGCTGGAAACCGGCACGATGAAGGCCCGCAAGGTGATCGGCGTCGACATCGACATTCGCCCGCATAACCGCGCGGCGATCGAGGCGCATCCGCTGGCGAAGATGATCACGCTGGTCCAGGGCTCGTCGATCGATCAGGGCATCGTGGATCAGGTGAAGGCAGAGGTGGGCGCGGCCGAGCGCGTGCTTGTCTTCCTCGATTCCAATCACACGCGTGATCACGTCTTCGAGGAATTGAAGGCCTATGCGCCGCTGGTGACGCCGGGGTCCGCCATCTTCGTCATGGATACTGGCATTGAATATGCCAAGGAAGACAGTTTCCAGACCTCGCGTCCCTGGGGGCCTGGCAATTCACCGCTGACGGCCGTCAACGATTTCCTCGCCCTTCCCGAGGGCAAGGATTTTGCCAAGGATCTGTCGATCGAGAAGCGTCTGTTGATTACCTGCGCGACCGAGGGGCTTCTGGTGCGGCGCTGAGCGCCACCCGCGCGATCTCGTCGATGACGATCTTCTGAGCGTCCGGGACCGTCACATTGTGATCGCTTTCGCCCAGCGAAACGAATCGGGTGTTCGCGTAACGCTTCAGTCCTGCGAAATCGCTGCCGAAGACCATCCGGGCCTGTTCGATGCCCGGATCATGTTTCCCATAGGCCAGCACGACCGGCGCGCCGCGATCGGCCAGCGCCTTGAAGTCAGCGTGAATCTGCGCCTTCAGCCGGTTGCCGGCGGAGAGATTGCCGAGGGCGGGTTCGATCCTGTTGTAGATCTTGGCGACAATGACACGGAGGATCGCTCGGCCTGCTGCATTGAGGTCGACTTCGCTGCGCATCAGGCGGCGGAAGGTTTCCGGGTTCATGGCGCGCTTGGAATAATCGCCGAGCGGGCGAGAGACTTTCTTCAGTGCCTCCTCCACGCTCTGGCTGCCATCCCAGACAAAGGCGTAGGAGTTGACGACAACCACGCCGGCGGCGTTGGGATTGTCAATGCTCGCATGGAAGGCGTGGTAGCCGCCGCTGCAGCGTCCGGCGAGAATCGCGGCCCTGCCGGTCAGTGTCTTCAGGGTGGCGAGAGCGGCCTCGACATCCCGGTCGAGGCTTTTCGAATACAGCATCTGCGCCGGGTCATTGGGAGCCGAGGGGCTGTCGCCAATGCCGGCGGCGTCGAAGCGCAGGCTTGGAATGCCCCGCCGCGCCAGGTCACGCGCCATTGTCGCACCGGAATTGGCCCAGGCGGAGGCTCGATCGTAGCTGGTACTGACGAGAAGGACGGGTGCGCCGCGCGTCTCGCCCTCCGGCGCGCAGAACGTGCCGATGAGCCGGCCGCTCTCGCCAAAGGCAAGGCCTTTCTCGCTATATCCGTCTCCGACAAGGCTGGATTGCGGTATGGGTGCAGGCTGTCCGGCAGCGCTTTCGGCAGGCGCCACGCTGCGGACCCAACGGGTCAGTTCGGCCACGATCCGAGGCGGCGTCCTGGAAATGAGAGGGTTCACCACCAGTTGATCGAAACCGTCATAGGGAAGGCGGGTCACGGTCGCGCCTGCGCTCTGCAGGGCGTCGGCGAGCGCGCCGTCGCTCTCGCGCCCTTGCCGGCAGACTGCGAGGACAGGAAGCGCGCGGGATAGCTTCAGGTCCGCCTCGCGGATCTTGCGAAGGGTGGACGCAATCGTCTCCGGCATGGTCATGCCGGCAATGGTCAATGCACCGGTCTCGGTATAGTCCGGACCAAGGCCGAGGTCTGCCGCGATGATCTTCCACCAGAGCGCCGTTTCGCGCGCGTAGATGCGGCCGGAGGTGACCGGGGCCAGAAGGGCGATGCCCGAGAGGTTCGCGATGCGAGGCTCGGCGAGCATGGACAGCGTGGCACCCAGTCCGTGGCCGATGAGTACGATCTTCGAGGCTCCGGAGAGGCGGCCGATTTCGCGGGCAGCCTGGGCGACAGACGTCAACCACGCGTCGAGTGTGATGTCATGATCCGCTTCTCTTGAGTCACCGGTCCCCGGGAGGTCGAAGCGCAGGTTTGATATCCCTTGGGCAGCCAGAGCCTCGGAAATTTCTCGATAGAACTTGCGCACCGACATGTCCTCGAAGCCCCATGGGCTGACGAGCAGAGCGGCCGTGTCTGACGGTGAAGCGTGCGGGAGAGCGGGCGTGAAGATGCCCGCCATTGCGTCGAAACGGAGGGGCTCGCCGGCGCGGGATGAAAATGTCTTCGGCATTGTATGTGCGTTCATGGCAATCCGACCTCGCCCGCAGGGGGCGCTGCAATATTGATGAGACGAATATAAAGGGGACGCAGGCGATGCGGGACCCGTGCGGCAAGCCCGGCAAGCGTGCTCCGGTCGACCGGATCAATGGCCCGCATGATGCGAAGAGCGGGGACATAGCCCAGCGCGCCGGCGATGATGCCGACGACCACCCCGGCTATTCCGGGCAGCAGCCGCGTTGCGGCATAGGCCAGCGCCGCGGTGACCAGTGCTGCGGCAGCGATGCGCAGAATGCGCAGCACGATGCCGCTGCTCTGTCCGGTTTTCGGGATGTAGCGCAAGATGAATGCGCCCATGGCGATAAGCGTCAGATTACGCATGACCGCAGCGCCTTCGCCGCCCAGAAAGGGAACCGTGGCAAAAAGACCAATGGCCATGACAATCGCGCCGACGACGGTTGTCCGGAGCCGGATGTCCTGCCGGTCCATCGAGAAGACGTATTGTGTGCACAGTTGCAGGAAGACCGCTGCGGGAACCCCGGCGGCGAGGATGGTGACCATGATGCCGGCCTCGCGGTAGGCGGGCCCGTAGATGCTTGTGACAAGCGGCTCGGCGACGGCCGCGAGCCCGAAACCCATCGGCAGGGTCAGATAGGCAAAGTTGCGGATGACGGTCACGAGCAGGTCGGACGAGAGGCTGCCGTTCTTCTCGGAATGGGCGGCGTAGTAAGGGACAAGGCTACCCGTGAGCTGCATGGGGAGCTGCAGCGCGAGATTGGCAAGCGAGGTGGCAACGGCATAGTAGCCGACCGCTTCCGACGTCCGGAATTCCTGCAGGAAGACAATTTCGGGTCGTGTCAGAAAGACGGCTGCGACGATGAATTCGATGACGATCAGGAACGAGGTGCTCGCGATCTGTCTCGGCTGCATTCCGCAGCTATCGGGCCGGCTGCGCAGCACGTTCAGCGTGGTCAGGAAGAGCGGTATCTGCCCGAGTGCATAACCAGCCAGTGCGCCCTCGACGCCCCAGTACCATGCGCCGATGCCAACACCGGCAACCTGCAGGATGGCGCTGACGGCCGAGACGCGAAAGAAGAAGCCGAGCTGCTGCTCGCCGATGAGGTAGTTCTTGGCGAACGAGCCGAGCGACTGGACGATGAAGAGCCCGCCGGTCAGCAGCGCAATCAGAGGTGTGGAGGGGAGGCCGTGATCCGGTCCCTTGTAAAACAGCCAGACAGTGGCAGCCACGGCGAGCCAGAGCGTCGCGGCGGCAACAGGCCAGGCAAGGAAGGAGCTGAAACCGCGCCGTGCCTTGCCATCGTAGCCGCGCGCAGCCAACTGGGGCAGGATGCGGAGCATCGAAATGCCCGTCCCAAGCTCGGCGATGAGCGAGCCCGTCACGACAACCCAGAGCGAAAAGGCGATCATGCCATTTGCTTCCGGACCAAGGAGGCGCGCGACAACCACCGAGGAGACGAATCCGGTCAGCAGCAGCGCCAGGCCGGCGGCTGCGTTGAGGACCGAATTCTTTACGATGCCGCTGTTTGCAGGTTTCATCTCATGTCCATGGGCGACACGGAACCGTGCCATATCGGGATCGGAGCCTAGCCGTGAAAGTTTAAGACAAACGAACAGGCGTCTGCACGGAGTCCGCGACTTCGGGCCATGGTTTATCGCGCCTTAAAATTGCGCCAGCCATAGAGGCGGCCGCGCAACATGGCGAGCGAGCGGCGTGCAAGCGTCGGCTTGCGGGTGATGGTGTAGACGACGAAACCGGCCGCGGGCCTGAGCAGTTCGGGCAGGAACTCCAGGAACGAATAGCGATGGCGGCGCATCACAAAGCCCTTGCCACGGCTATAGCCGTACATCTTGGCGATATGGGCATCGGGATTGGCATTCGGTTGTTCTTCAGGATGGTAGCCGTAGAGGGCGCGGCGGAACAAACCCTTCGCACCCTGTGAAAGGCAGCGCAGAACAAGATCCTGTCCCTCTCCGGAGTTCCAGGGCGTACCGGAGCCCGCACCCAGTTCGTCGTCGAAGCCTCCTGCCTTGCGATAGGTCTCGGCACGAAAGACGATCACCCACTCGATGAGCACGTGCCAGATGTTCTGCCGAGAGATGTCCGTATCCTGAGGTACAAAGGAGACCATGATCTCCTTGCCGTCCTTGTTGAGCGACCTGCCGGAATAGATGTCTGCAGGTTCCGTTGCGATGAGATGGCGCAGTGTCTTGAGAAATTCCGGCGGATACCAGCTGTCGTCATCGGGAAAGAGGAGCCATTCGCCCGCTGCGTGGCGCGCGCCGAGATTGCGGCCGCGATCGAGGCCTTTCTCGGCCGACTTGATGTGCCGGATCGGGAAGCGGCCTTCAAAATCCGCCAGGATGGGCAGGAGCCGGTCGTCAGGGTTCTGGTCCACCACGATCAGTTCGAAACGATCGTCCTGCTGCTTGCAGAGGCTGTCGAGGAGCAGTCGCATTTCGACATCACGCCCGAGCGTCGAGGCTATCATCGAGATGAGGGGAGGGGTTGTGTTCAAGGATGGTTCTTCCGGCATGTTCCGATCCGTATCGACGTCATGGGCCGCAGGATACGCAACTGCCGTTAATGATTGGCTGCGTCCGCGTTGCAACCGCAGAACATGGTGAATCGCGTCACACCCCGATTGACCGATTATTAATCATACTCTGGCAGTTTTGATGTCCGAAGTCTCGTTTTGGTTGTTCAGTTTTTCGGGAATGTATTGCGTATGGATATCGACATTTTTCAACTGCCGGGCATCTTGCGTCGCCGTTGGGTCTATCCGGCCGCTTCAACGGCGCTGTGCGGGGTGCTGGCGCTCGGCGTCGCCTTTGTTCAGACGCCGACCTACAAGGCCACCACGGCGCTGATCCTTGATCCCGCCGCCTTGCAGACGCCGGCAAGCGATCCAATTGCTGCGGGTTCCGCTGGCCTCGCCGCGCAGGCGACCACGGATAGCCAGCTCTACGTCATGCAGTCAGCCGAGGTTCTGGGCGCTGTCGTCGACAAGCTGAACCTGCAGAACGACCCATGGATAGCGCCGCCGCGCTCCGGCGGGCTGCTCTCCCATATCTTCGGCGCCAAGGTTCTGACCGAGGCGGAGCGCCGGCGCGAGGCGATGGATGCGCTCGGTGACGATCTGCTCGTCCAGCGGGCGGACCAGTCCCTGGTCTTTGCCATCACCGCCAAGCATCCGAATGCCAAGATCGCCGCCGACATCGCCAATGCGACAGCGGATGCCTATCTCGGCCAGATCGACAAGAGCCGCTCCGGCAGCGCGCAGCGCATTGGCAGCTCGCTCAAGGATCAGGCCGACGCGCTCGCTGCGAAGCTGCAGAAGGCCCAATCCGATGTCGAGGCCTACAAGGCCGCGCATGGGCTCTATTCCACCCCCACCGGCGGTCTCGTTGCGGACCAGCAGCTCGAGGCGCTTAACCAGCAGCTTGCGGCGGCAAAGACCCGTGTCGAACAACAGAAGACGATCTACGACCAGGCCCAGAAGATCACCATGGCCGATATCCAGGTCGGCGCGATCCCGGAAGCCCTGCAGTCGAACGCGCTGGTCAGCCTGCGCACGCGCTATGCCCAGCTTCTCGATTCCGAAGCACAGCTTTCCGCCAATCTCGGGGAGCAGCACCCTCAATTGAAGGCGGCTCGCGCACAGGCCGCCAGCATGCGCGCGTCGATCACGGCGGAGCTCGATCGCATTCGCGCCTCGCTGAAGAACAATTACCAGCGCGCCACCGGCGACCGTGACGCGTTGCAGGCGCGTTACAACGACATGCAGAAGGCGATGGCGCAGACCAGCGATGCACGCACGACGCTTGCCCAGCTGCAGAACGAAGCGCAGGCCCTGAAGGAAATGTATCAGAGCACGCTCGCTCGCGCAGAGGCGCTCGGCGGCAAGGCTTCCACCGATCCGACAACGGCGCGCGTCATTTCGGCAGCCGTTCCGCCTGCCAAGCCCTCGGGTGCGCCCAAGATACTCATCCTGCTTGCCGGCCTGCTGTTCGGCGCTGCCGCCGGCTCGGCGCTGGCCGTTCTTCGGGAACTGATCAGCCGGGCGGGCACGCCGGGCGGGCCAAACCGCCGACGCTCGCAGACGGACGTGGTCGCCAATACCTCGGAGCCTCCGACAACGCCGTCGGAAACGGTCGCGTTCAGCCCGGTGGTCAGCAAGGCGCGGGCGGGTGGCCCCGTCATACGCACGTCGCCGGCCGCGAAGGCTCAGCAGACAGAAATACAGCGCGTAGCCGAAAGCATCCGCAGAAGCTTCGGCGAAAGCGGCGCGGCGAAGGCGGAAATCCTGTTTTACCCTGCCAGCGGTGTCGATAATGTCGATGAGGTCATCCGCGAGGTCGCCGCTACACTGATCGACATGGGCTCCATCGTGCTTCTGTCGGACGGAATGGAGGCGGTAGCCGAAGCGCGCGCCCGCCTCGTTCGGCGCGGCCCGCGCGTGGCGCTTGCCGCTCCGTCCGATCCCACGGATGCCTCATTGCGCTACCGCGCGGCAGCTGGCACGTCGCTGATCCGCCAGGCGGACAACGGGCCTATCCTGCACCTCGCCAACGGAGCCGGAGACGCGGCGATCGCCATGCTTCCCTCGATCATCGACCGTGCTGATGCCACTTTCATGGTGATTGGCGCTGACACGCCCGCGGACGAGATCGAGAGCCTTCTGGATAGCCTTTCTCAATGGGATGGCAAGTTCCTGGGTGCGGTCGTGACGGAAGGGCGAGCCTGAGATGGCGAGCCTGACGGGGACAGTTCCGCCTCTGCCGGTCGGCGGGCGTACGCCCGTCACGGCCGAAGATCGCGGGACAAACCTCGCCCGCTCCTTATACATGCTGGCGATCATCGCCGTCTTCGGCAGCCTGCTCAACAACACGTTCCTCTGCTTCGTGAACACGCGGATGTTTGCCGTGCGCGACAGCACCGTCATGCTGGGCGAACTGATCTGCATCGCCTGCGCGCTGATCGTGGCGCTGGACCGCAAGGTCGGGCTCTACCTGAGCTTCGGTGTCTTTTTCGGCTACATGCTGATCCTGTTCGCATTCCGGCAGGTCTTCGACCCGAAGCCGGTGCGCGACATTCTCGTGCCGTTCGCCTTCTATTTTGCGGGGCTGCGCATCGCGAGCCCGCGTCTGGCCGACTTTCTCGTCGCCTCGTCGGCGATTTTCGTCGTTGCCTTCGGGCTGTTCGAGTATTTTGCGGTCGATACGTATCTCAACTATTTCAACGTGCTCGGTTACTATCTGGCGCGCGGCTCGTTGACGCTCACCGACACGTTTGGCCATACGAAGGGGCTCTTCATCAGCGGTGTTCGCGCCGAGCCACGAACGATCTTTCCGTTCCTTGGTTTGCATCGCGTGTCGTCGATCTTCCTGGAGCCGGTCTCCACCGGCAACTTCGGGGTCATCGTCTATGCCTGGGCGCTGTTCCGGAAAGAGATGCGGCTTCGCTGGATCACCTTTGCCTGCGCGTTGACGATCATCTGTCTGGCGGATGCCCGTTTCGGGCTCTATTCCTGCATCGTCATGACGTTGCTCAGACCCTTCTTCCAGATCATCCCGCGAACCGTCTGGCTCGTCTTGCCATTCCTGTTTCTCGCTCTCCTGACCATCTACGGTCTCGTGAGCGGCACGCATGGCGGCCCGAACGATATCAGCGGCCGCATGAACGTCACCGCGCATCTCATTACGCAGCTCGGGCTTCCCGTTGTGCTCGGCATTGAAATGACCGACAAGTTTACCGCCGATTCAGGGCTTGCCTACTCGTTGACGCAATTCGGAATCGTCGGCTTTGTCGGGCTGTGGGCGCTGTTTGTCTTTGCGCCGGGCAGGACGGCAAAGGCGTGGAATTTCCATTCCATGGCCATCATCTACTTCCTGCTGCTGATGCTCATCTCCAATTCCGGCTTTTCGCTGAAAACCGGGGGGCTCCTGTGGTTCATCTTCGGCGTCGCCAATGGCGTCAGGTCCTGGGATGAGGCCGGTCAGAAGCCGGCGCAGGACTTGTCGTCTAGCCCGGCGCCGAGAAGACTTGCCAGCTGAGGCCGGTCGCCGTCCTTTGTGGGGGTGATATTGTTGATCTCCGTTGCCGGCCACCAGTCGCCCGCCACCCAGTAGGTCCAGCCGATCCAGACATCCCTGGCGCTGTTCATCTTCGCGACCATGTCGGCGATGCCCTTCAGGCACGCTGCGTCGCCGCTGCCGCCGAATTCGCCCAGAAAGCCGCGGCGCTTGTTGGTGCGCATCCACGCGGTCACGTCATCCAGCGCGGTGAGCGCATCCGCCGCGCGGGGGCAGGCGGCATGCGTCCCGGAGAAGTCTTCGTCGAGATACTGATGGAACTCGTAGGCGTAATTGTCGCCCGGATCGGTGATCTTGATCATCTCGGCAGCGCTCGCCTTGGCCCATTCGCGCGCCGAGGTCCACTGGACACCAGGCACGAGGATGAGGTTCTTCGCGCCCGTTTCGCGGATGGCGTCGATCGCTGCCTGGGCGCCCGGCAACCATTGTGCGGCCGGCATGTGGAAGGGTTCGTTCATCAGGCCGAAATAGATGCCCTCGCGATTGCCGAATTCGACCGCGACACGCCGCCAGAAATCTGCGAAGTCGGCGTAGGAGACGATCCGCGTACCGATCTGGATGTCGTTATAGGTGGCGAAATTGTGCGGATCGATGATGACGCCGAGGCCGGCCTTGCGCATTTGGTCGACCGAGGTTTTCAGAAGCGCAAGCTCGTTCGGATCGAGCGGCTGGTTGAGCACGGGTTGCAGGCGCTCCCACAGGATCGGCAGGCGCACGGTATTGAGTTTCTTGGCCGCGAAATAGTCGATGATCTTCTGCGAGGGGTAGGTGTAATCGGTGTTCACCTTGGCACCGCGTCCGTTGAACTCCGCGCCGGAAAGGTTGACGCCGCGAAAACAGGTCGCGCCGGCCGGTGTTGCGATGGCCGCGGAGACCAGAAGGGCGAGCAGGCGTCTCATCATCGTCGGTGTCCGTCAGCGTTTCAGAATCTGATCGTAGAGGTCCGCATAGCGTCGGGCAACGGCCGGCCATGCATAGTCGGCGGCCGAGGCCATGGCGATGCTTCGTGCGGCTGGATTCGCGGTGAGTGCCTCGAAACTCGTCTGGATTTCGGCGGCCGCCGCCTGTGGTTCGGCGAAATCGGCGAGGCGGATCGTGTCATGCCGTGCGGCAAGAGCCTTGTAGGCGTCGTTCGGCTGCAGAACCGGGATGAGGCCGGCGCTCATCGCCTCGATGGCGACAAGGCCGAAGCCCTCGTAGTCGGAGGCCGAGACGAAGAGGCTGGCCTGTTCCATGAACCTGGCGATGTCCTCGTTGGACGCGCCGACGACGAGGTTGACAGCGTGCTCAAGGCGATGGGCGGCAATCGCCTGCCGCAGATCCGTCTCGCTGAGGTCTGACGCGACGCCGGCAATGGTCAGCCGCCAGTCCGGATCGCGATCGACAAGCGCGCGCATGGTGGCGATCAGCCGCGGCAATTGCTTGTTGGTGGAGAAGCGGCCGATGGTGATCAGGCCCTTGACCGGTCTCAGGCTCGCGCGGTCGGCGAACTTGTCCGTGTCCGCGCCGTTCTCGATCAGCGTTGCTTGGCTGCCGGCGATCGGTTTGAACGTCTCCAGATCCGACAGGCTGCAGCATACGACATCGCGATAGGCGGAGGCCGAGACGCGCGTCAGCGTGTTGAACCAGACCTTCTTGATGGCCGCAAATTTCTGCGTGTGGAAGAAGCCGCCATGGGTGGTGGCGATCATCGGCTTGCCGTGCAGCATCCGGCCCCAGGCGAGCGCATCGAAGAAGAAATCGACGGCGTGGACGTGAACGATGTCGGCGTCGGCGAGATGGCGGAAAACCTGCGGTGCGAGCGGATAGCGGTTCGAGCCCTTCCACGGGATGCGCACCACGTCGATGCCGGCAATCGTCTCATGTGCCGGAAGCAGCTTGTCCGGGTCGACAAACAACCGGTCGAGCGTGACGACGCGGGCGCGATAGCCGAGCGAAGGCAATTGCTTGCAGAGATTGGCCACGACATCTTCCAGCCCGCCGCGATTGGGCAGGAATTGCCTGACGACATGGGTGACGAGCGGCTGCGAATTGGGCATGCGGGGCAGGGTCTCCGGGCTTTGCGCGGGATCATGGCGGCCAAGCGTGTCAATTCCTTTAAGTGCCAGCGAACTGTGCGGACAAACGTACCGGAATGGTGAATATCGGCTTTACCCGCGGCCTCAATCGATTAAAAGCAAACTAGTAAGGTTGCCTTGGGAGGGCAGCTCGGGAGATTTCGGGTGGAACTGCTGCACAATCCGGCCTTCGTGGTCGCTGCCATCATTGCCGTGGGCATAGCGGGCCTTTCCAAGGGCGGGTTTGCGGGGGCGGGGATTATCGCCACGCCGATCCTGGCGCTGGTGATGCCGCCTGTCGAGGCCGCTGCTCTCATGCTGCCGATCCTGCTCGTGCAGGATGCCTATAGTCTGTGGACCTATCGCGGCACGATCGACCGGCGCAACATCATCATTCTGCTGCCAGCGGCCGTTGTCGGGATTGCGGCCGGATATTTTCTGGCCGCCTACATGTCGGAATTCATCATCAGCGCGATTGTCGGCGTGATTTCCACCGTCTTCGCCATCCGCAGCCTGTTCTTCGCCAAGGCCGAGCTTGCGCCGGCCAAGAAGGCGGATGTGCCGGCGGGGATTTTCTGGGGCGTGATTGCGGGCTTCACCAGCATGATCCTGCATGCCGGCGGTCCGCCTTTCCAGATCTATGTCCAGCCGCAGAAGCTGGAGCGCGATCTTTTCATCGGCACGAGCACGCTGTTCTTCGCAGCCGTCAACTGGATCAAGGTGCCGCCCTATCTGATGCTGGGCGAACTCAATCTCGAGATCCTGAAAGTGTCGCTGGTGCTGGCTCCACTTGCGCTGATCACCACCTATTTCGGTGTGAAGCTGGTCCGCCGGTTCTCGACGGAGAGCTTCTACAAGATCATCAATGTGTTGCTTCTGCTCGTGGGCCTGAAGATGATGTGGTCGGCGGGCGTCGATATCGTGCGCTTCTATGCCTGAACTCTTTGTTCAGAGCAGGCGCAGGCTGAGTTCGTAGGCACTGGGTCCGGTCTGCAGCGAAAGCGGGCCGCCGGCGACCAGCGCCACCGCGTCGCCCGAGGCGAGCGACAGCATTCCGGACAGGCCGGCAGTCATCATGGGTGAAGTCGCCGCGCCAGCGCTCCAGCGCAGGCTCGATGCCGCGCCGTTGACGACAACGGCGAGCGAGGCGGCGGCGGCGGCCTGAAGGCCGACGCGCATCGAGACTGCGTAAAGGCCGGCGGCGGGGACGATCAGCGCCTTGCCACGACCGCCGGTCAATGTCGTGCCAAGCGCGAAGCCGCCCTGTTGCAGTGTCAGCGTATCCACGCCAAGCAGGTCATTTGCCGCGAGTGAGACGCTTGCGGTCGTCAGGGTTGCCGATACGACCGGACGGCTGGGCAGGCGTATGATGCCGTCGCCCCCGAGTTCCAGCCCGACCTTCCATGCGCTGCCATCGGCGCTCGCCTTGAATTGCAGCGTATCAGTGCCGAGAAGTCCGATCTCGGCGCGGGCGGACCAGTTTGACTGGAAGAGTAGCGAAGCCGTGTCGGCGGTGGCCTGCTTGTTCAGCTTCATGCGGTGACTGTGGCCCGCATGGGTAAAAAGGCTCGCCTCGGAGGAGAGGGCAAAGCGGTTCGTGGCATCGGGTGTCGCAGAGACGCCGAGGCGATCGACAAGGGGGCTTGCGAGCGGATCGGTCCAGGCGCTGCCATCGTAGATGCGGGTGCGACCGTCTGCTGCAAACCAGGCCCGCCAGCCGGTGCGTGGAACGAGAAAGATCCACGCACCGTCGATGAAGAAGGCCAATCGTCCGTCCTTGCCTGCAAAGGCGCCCGTAGCCGGTGCGCCGACGAGATAAAGCGCGCCTTCCGCCGGCGCGGCAGGCGGGGCGGACAGTGTGGACACGATCACGGTATTCGTCGCCGCATCAAGGATCTGGAGGGCCTCATTGTGGGTGATGTGCTTCATGGCCTGCGAAGGCAGGATATAGGGCAGGTTCAGGTTCGGCGTCGTATCGGTCATGGCGGGCCTCGTCAGCAGGTGATGCGAACAAGGCTAGAGCCGGCGGGCGAACTGGGGATGATTGTGCGCATGGACCATGAAATCTCTAGGATTTCGGCTCGGGACGTCCCCGCGGTTTCCGCGGCAAAGGAAAGCGAGGTCATTCACTGCTTACGTCGTTTAACGTAACCTCGACCCGCCGCCTGCGCTTGAATGCATGCGCTGCCCGTGCTTTTGATAGACCATGCCAGCGAAGCAGATCACATGACGGCCAGACAGCGCATCATACCCGTTCGGCGGGACTATAACCGCTGGGTGGCGAACCAGACGCTGGAAGATTATGCGCTTCGCTTCACCGCCAAGAGCGCGCGGCAATATTCGCCGCAGCGCATTTCGCAGACGGCGATCGGGGCGATCTCGTTTCTGGCGCTGGAAGCGGTGGGCGGTGCGATCACGCTTTCCTATGGCACGACGAATGCGATCTTTGCGACCGTCGCAGCCTGCCTGCTTCTGCTTCTAATCGGCGTTCCGATCAGCCGCTATGCGATCCGGCATGGGGTGGATATCGATCTGCTGACGCGCGGCGCGGGCTTCGGCTATATCGGTTCCACGTTCACCTCGCTGATCTATGCGAGCTTCACCTTCATTCTTTTCGCCATCGAGGCGTCGATCATGACCGGGGCGCTGGAACTGGCCTTCGGTATTCCGCCGTGGGTGGGCTATGTCATCTCGGCGCTCGTCGTCATTCCGCTGGTCATGTATGGGGTGCGGCTGATCTCGCGCTTCCAGTTGCTCACGCAGCCGGTCTGGATCGTGCTCAACATTCTGCCCTTCATCTTCATCGCCTTTGCCGACTGGCAGAAGGTGATCCTCTGGCTCGGCTTTTCGGGCGTGGGGAATGCGCCCGCCGCCTCCGGGCAGTTTGCGCCGTTTCATCTGGCCGAATTCGGCGCGGCCTCTGCGGTCATTCTCGGGCTGATGTCGCAGATCGGCGAGCAGGTCGACTTCCTGCGCTTCCTGCCGGCGGGGCACAAGCCGGCGACACTCTGGCAGCGTTTCATGCGGTTTCTTGCCGGGCCCGGCTGGGTCGTGGTGGGGGCTCCGAAGCTGCTGGCCGGCTCGTTTCTCGCGGTGCTCGCTCTGTCATCCGGCGTACCGGCGGGTTCGGCAGGCGATCCGGCGCATATGTATGTCACGGCCTTCGGGTACATGGTGCCGAACCATACGGCGGCCCTGGGGCTGACGGCGGCATTTGTCGTGGTATCGCAGCTGAAGATCAACGTGATGAACGCCTATGCCGGTTCGCTGGCATGGTCGAACTTCTTCTCGCGGCTGACGCATAGCCATCCCGGACGCGTCGTCTGGCTGTTCTTTAACGTCGCGATCGCGCTTCTGTTGATGGAGCTTGGCATCTACCGGCTGCTGGAGGAGACGCTGGGCGTCTTCTCGATCATCGCGGCGGCCTGGCTCTGCACCATCTCGGCCGATCTCTTCATCAACAAGCCGCTGGGGCTTGCCCCTCCCGGCATCGAGTTCAAGCGGGCGCATCTTTACGACATCAACCCGGTCGGCACCGGCTCGATGTTGCTCACCGCCGTCATCGCCCTCACGGCGCATTTCGGGGCGTTCGGTGATCTGGCGTCCTCGCTGGCGATCTATATCGCCCCGGTCGTCGCCTTCATTGCCACCCCGGCCATCGCCTGGGCGACGAAGGGAAAGTACTATCTCGCGCGCAAGCCGCGGGCGCAGTGGAAGAACCTCACCAGCATCACCTGCTCGATCTGCGAACATCCTTTCGAGCCGGAGGACATGGCGTGGTGCCCGGCTTATTCCGCGCCGATCTGTTCGCTCTGCTGTTCGCTCGACAGCCGTTGCCACGATCTGTGCAAACCCAAGGCGCGGCTGAAATATCAGGTGGCGGAGGCGGCTGCCGTCGTGTTGCCGGAGCCGGTCGTGGCAAAGCTTTCGACACGCCTCGGGCGCTATCTGATGACAGCGACGGCGGCGATCGCGGCCATTGGTGGCATTCTCTGGATGATTGCGGCGCGGGCGAGCCGGGGAGCGCCGGAGACGGCACATGTGGTGGACGACATCACGTTCGCTGTTTTCTTCGTCTTTTCGATCCTGGCGGGCATAGCAGCCTGGTTCTTTGTACTGGCGCATGACAGCCGGGTGGTTGCCGAAGAAGAGTCCTCGCGCCAGAACGCGCTGCTGTTGCGCGAGATCGCCGCCCACCGCAAGACGGACGCCGCGCTGCAGGATGCCAAGGAGGCGGCGGAAGCCGCCAACCGCGCGAAGAGTCGCTATGTCGTGGGCCTGAGCCATGAATTGCGCACGCCGCTCAATGCGGTGCTCGGCTACGCCCAGATTTTGGAGCGCGATGCGACAATCCCGCAGCCGCGCCAGTCGGCGATCAAGGTGATCAAGCGATCGGCGGAGCATCTGTCGGGCCTGATCGACGGGCTGCTCGATATTTCGAAGATCGAGGCGGGGCGGTTGCAGGTCTTTCAGGGCGAGGTCAACATGCATGACTTCCTCGACCAGATCGTCGACATGTTCCGCCCGCAGGCGCAGGCCAAGGGGCTGGAGTTTCTCTTCGAGCGCGTGCCGGCGCTGCCACGGCATGTGCGGACGGACGAAAAGCGGCTGCGGCAGATCCTCGTCAATGTCATTTCCAACGCGATCAAATTCACCGACAGCGGTCGCGTCGTCGTGCGGGCGGACTACCGCAGCCAAGTCGCGACCTTCACCATTTCCGACACGGGGCGGGGGATATCCGAGGCGAACCTGCCGCATATCTTCGAGCCGTTTCAGCGGGGCGATGCTGACAATATCCGGACAATGCCGGGCCTTGGCCTCGGCCTGACGATCACGCGGCTGTTGACGCACATGCTGGGCGGCGAGATTGCGGTGACAAGCCAGCCGGAGGAGGGGACCACCTTCTCGATCCGGCTCGGTCTGCCGCCGGTCAACCGCGCCGGCGTTGGCGAAATTGCGGAACGGTCGATCAAGGGCTATGCCGGCGCACGGCGTACGATCGTGGTGGTCGATGATAATGCCGATCATCGCGACCTGATGCTGGAAATCCTGCAGCCGCTGGGCTTCACGGTGCTCGCCGCCGAAGGCGGCGGAGAATGCCTGTCGCTGGTGTCGGCCTGCACGCCCGACCTTTTCTTCGTCGACATATCGATGCCGGGTATGAATGGCTGGGAACTGGTCAAACGGTTGCGCGAAGGCGGCACGCGCGCCCCGATCCTGATGCTCTCGGCCAATATCGGCGACGGGGCCAGCGCCTCCGGAGAGACAGGTCATGACGACACGATCGCGAAGCCCTTCGACATCAAGCAGCTTTACGCGAAGATGCAGATGCATCTGAAGCTCACCTGGCTTTATGACGATGAGGTGGAGGATCTGGCGGCGGCGGAGGCCGTGGCCGACGAGCCGCCGATCCGTGCGCCGTCGCCCTCGCAACTGCGCGAACTCGTGCAGCTTGGCGAAATCGGCTACATTCGCGGCATCGAGAGCAAGCTCGCGGAGATGGCCGAGGACCCGGCCCACCGACCGTTTGCCGAAGCTCTGGGGCAATATGTGAAGGCATTCGACATGGCAGGCTATGCGCGTTTTCTCGACGGTATGAAGACGGAGGCCGTTGATGGCTGAGCCGCGCGATATCGTGCTCATTGTGGACGACAGTCCCGAGGCGCTCGGCTTCTTGACCGATGCGCTGGAGCAGACGGGCTTTTCCGTGCTGATCGCCACGTCGGGGCAGGCGAGCATCAATATTGCGGAAAAGATCACGCCGGACATCATCCTCATGGATGCGGTCATGCCGGGCCTCGATGGGTTCGAAACATGCCGGCGGCTGAAGGCGAATGCGGCGATTGCGCCCGTGCCTGTCATCTTCATGACAGGGTTGACCGAGACCGAGCATGTCGTCCATGCGCTGGAGTCCGGTGGTGTCGATTATCTGACGAAGCCGATCAATATCGATGAGTTGAGGGCCCGCATCCGCGTGCATCTGGCCAATGCGCGTTCGGCGCAGCATGCGCGCGTGGCGCTCGATGCAGCGGGGCGGCATCTCATGGCGGTGACCGCAGATGGCGAGTTGAAGTGGGCCACGCCCCAGGCCTCGCGCCTACTCAACATGGCCTCCGGCAGTGACGCGGGCCAGGCGGCGATCACACAGGAGATCGCGCGCTGGCTTGCCGCGCGCGCCAATGCCGGCTTTTCGACCGAAACCCCGGTTGCGATCGGACTTGGTGACCGCGCGAGCCTGCATCTCAATTATCTCGGAGAAGTGGGCGCCAACGAAATTCTCTTCCGTATCACCTCGGCCAACAAGGAGGCGGATGACGAAATCCTCAAACGCCAGTTCGGGCTGACCGCGCGCGAGGCGGAGGTGCTGGTGTGGATTTCCAAAGGCAAGGCCAACCGGGATATCGGGGAGATCCTGGGGCTCTCGTCGCGTACCGTGAACAAGCATCTGGAACAGATCTATGTGAAACTCGGTGTGGAGAACCGCGCGTCCGCTGCGGTGAAGGCGGCGGCAGTTTTGCACGAGGGGTGAGCGTACGCTTCCCCATTGTATATTTCACCTCAAATACGTATTTTAGGTGAAATACGTATTTGAGGTTTGCGATGAAAAAGTTCACCTTCTCCGACATGAACCGGGCCTCGGGTGAAATCCTCGAAGCCGCCTTGATCGAGCCGGTCGCGCTGACCAAGCGCGGCAAGGAGAAACTCGTGATCCTGAATGCAGCGACCTACCAGCGACTGAAAGGGCAGGGCCATACGAGGGCCTACGGTCTCCATGATGCGCCTGACGCTGTGCATGACGAATTGATGGCTGGGCTGGATGCCATCCTTGACGAAAACGGACCCGATGTTTGAACGGGGTGAGATCGTTCGCTTCTTCTATCTTTGGAAGAGGCAAGCCGATGCCGGTGAGGAAACGGGCCGCAAAGCGCGCCCTGCCTGCATCGTCGTCAAAACACCAGATAATCCAGGTGCCGTCTTTCTGTTTCCCATCACATCACAGCAACCCGATGCAGACCGGCTGCATTTGGCCTTCGGCGAAATGGAATGCCGCAGGGCGGGCCTCGCCCATCCCTGCTGGATCATTCTGGATGAATATAACCGTGTGGAACTGGACAAGGCCTTCGATTTCGAGTCGACCCAGCCCATCGGAAGTGTCAGCCCCGCTTTCCTGACGCGTATTGCTGCGGCCGTAAAAGAGGCAGCGCGCATGCGCCGCCTCTCGGGTGTCGCCCGCTCGTAGCCCCGCTCACAACCCCTTCGCCTGCTCCCGCAGAATGAACTTCTGGATCTTTCCCGTCGAGGTCTTGGGCAGCGAGCCGAAGACGATGGTCTTGGGGGCCTTGAAGTGGGCCATGTTGGCGCGGCAGAAGGCGATGAGGTCGGCTTCCGTGACGTTGGCGCCGTCCTTCAGGCCGACGAAAGCGCAGGGGGTTTCGCCCCATTTCTCATCCGGCCTGGCGACCACGGCGGCTTCCATGACGGCAGGGTGGCGGTAGAGGACGCCTTCCACCTCGATGGAGGAGATGTTTTCGCCGCCCGAGATGATGATGTCCTTGGAGCGATCCTTGATCTGGATATAGCCGTCCGGATGCATCACGGCGAGGTCGCCGGAATGGAACCAGCCGCCGCTGAAGGCCTTGTCGGAGGAAGAAGGGTTCTTGAGATAGCCGCGCATGACATTGTTGCCGCGGAAGAAGATCTCGCCCATCGTTTCACCGTCGGACGGCACGGGCTCCAGTGTTTCGGGATCGGCGACCATGAGGCCGTCGAGTACCGTGTAGCGCACGCCCTGGCGGGCCTTCAGCCGCGCCTTTTCGGAAATGTCGAGATCGTTCCATTCGTCATGCCAGGCGCAGACGACGGCGGGGCCGTAGGTTTCGGTGAGACCATAGGCGTGTGTGACATCGAAGCCGAGCTTTTCCATCGCCTCGATGACGGCTGCCGGCGGAGCGGCACCCGCGGTCATGATCGAGACCTTGTGGTCGATGCCGGCCTTCAACGCATCGGGCGCATGCGCCAGCAGGTTCAGGACAATCGGTGCGCCGCAGAAATGGGTCACCTTTTCCTGTTTGATGAGGTCGTAGATCGGCTCGACGCGGACGGCGCGCAGGCAGACAGAGGTGCCGGCGGCGGCGGCCATCGTCCAGGGAAAGCACCAACCGTTGCAATGGAACATCGGCAGTGTCCAGAGGTAGACCGGGTGCTTGCCCATCCCCCAGTCGAGCATGTTGCCCAGCGCGTTGATATAGGCGCCGCGGTGGTGATAGACGACGCCCTTCGGGTCACCCGTCGTGCCGGAGGTATAGTTGAGGCTGATGGCGTTCCATTCGTCGGACGGCCAGACCCAGGCGTCGTTCTCGTCGCCTTCGAAAAGCAGCCTGTCATAGGTATCGTTGCCGATCATATGGCTGTCCGGCCAAGTCGCATCCTCTATGTTGATGACCGGGATATCGCGGCCGGCAATGTGGATCGCCTGTGCGGCGACGTCGGCAAATTCCGGATCGACCATCACCATCTTGGCTTCGGCATGGTTGAGGATGAAGGCGATGGCGGCCGCGTCGAGGCGGGTGTTGATCGTGTTGAGCACGCCGCCCGTCATGGGCACGGCGAAATGGGCCTCGAACATTTCCGGTATGTTTCCGGCTATGACCGACACCGTATCGCCCAGGCCGATGCCGCGGCGCTTCAGTGCGCTCGCAACCTTGCGCACGCGGGTCCAGGTTTCGGCCCAGTTGCGGCGGATGTCGCCGTAAACCACGGCGGTCTTTGTCGGGTAGATTGCGGCGGTGCGCTGGATGAAGCCCAGCGGCGTCATGGCGCTGTAATTGGCGTCATTCTTGTCGAGGTCGTGGTCGTAAATGCTGTGCGCAGCGTGAATATTCATTTCGTCCTCCCAAAACAATCTTCGTGCATCGTGCCGAGCGAAAGAAGGTGGTTCCCGCTTTCGCGCCGAAGCGCCTCGTCCCTGACGCATCTTCTATCGTCTGCCGGCTCGCGTGCAACTTCGACTTTGGGATGGATTTTGACAAAAGAGAAGGCCCGATGCGTGAAGCACCGGGCCCTTTGTTTATCCCAACAGGATCAAAAATCGGCTTAGAGGCCGGTTTCCTTGTAGGTGTACTTGCCGTCGGAGCCCTTGCCCCAGGTGTACATCGTGTAGTCCGGACGGGTGATGTCGCCCTTGGCGTCGAAGCCGATGTCGCCGATCACGGTCTTGAACGGACCCTTGGCCTTGGCAGCTTCTGCGACAGCGGTCGGATCGGTCTTGCCGGCGGCCTTGGCAGCCTGCGCGAAGATCTGAACGGCAGCGTAGGAGTAGAGCGTGTAGGCTTCCGGCTCGAAGCCGGCCTTGCGGAACTTCTCGACAGCTTCCTTGGCGTTCGGGTTGTTACGCGGATCCGGCGGGAAGGTCATCAGCGTGCCGTTGACGGCGTCGCCAGCGATCGAGGCGAGTTCGTTCGAGGTGATGCCGTCGCCCGACATCATCGTGGCCTTGACGCCCTGGTCAGCCATCTGACGCAGGATGAGGCCGGCTTCCGTGTGCAGACCGCCGTAATAGACCATGTCTACGCCGGCGCCCTTCATCTTGGCGATGAGCGCGGAATAGTCCTTTTCGCCCGGCTGAATGCCTTCATACATCACTTCGGTGATGCCGGCAGCGTTCAGAGCCTTCTTGGTTTCGTCAGCGAGGCCCTGGCCATAAGGCGTCTTGTCGTGAACGACGGCAACCTTGGCCTTCGGGAAGTGCTTGGCGATGTAAGCGCCGGCAACTGCGCCCTGCTGGTCGTCACGGCCGCAGGTACGGAACGTGTTCCACAGGCCGCGCTCGGTGAACTTCGGGTTGGTCGAGGCAGGCGTGATCTGCATGATGCCGTTTTCGGCATAAACTTCAGACGCCGGGATCGAAACGCCGGAGTTGAAGTGACCGACGACGAACTTCACGCCGTCAGCAACGAACTTGTTGGCAACCGAGATGCCCTGCTTCGGGTCGGAAACGTCGTCGCCGAGTTCGATGACGACCTTCTCGCCGTTGATGCCACCAGCTGCGTTGATGTCTGCGACAGCCTGTTCGGCACCCTTCTGAAGCTGCGCGCCGAAAGCGGCGTTCGGGCCAGTCAGGGGGCCAGCAACGCCGATGAGCAGGTCAGCCCGTGCAGCGCCGCTGTAGGCAACCATTGCGATCAGCGCAACGGCGGACAGAAGTGATTTTTTCATTCTGTAACTCCCAAATTCAAGCGGGTCAGTTTGTTGATTAGCCAATGCAATACCCACCAAAGATCGCACCGGCAATTTAAGAAGCGGAGCGTGACGCCCTGCTTCCGTCCCTCTGGTCAGGCCTTGTCCTTCCAGGAGAAAGGCGAGGCCTTTTCATAAAGCCAGTAGTAGGCGTTCACCATCTGATTGGTCCGCGTGTAGCGGTAGCCAGCGGTAGAGAACACCAAAAGTACAACGAAGTCCATGACATAAAACAAGGGCGCCTGGCCAAAGAACATCGGGCCGTTAAACAGCGCGTGATGGATGAAGCGAACTGCCACGGCAAGAAGCAGCGTGTAGATCACGACAGCCGGATAATTCTTCCAGCTCTGAGAGGCACCCTTTCCGCTCATCCATGCCGTCCAGAAGCAGAGCAGCATTACGACAACGCGGATCACGGTGTGGACGGTATCGTCGGATTCGAAAAACAACCCTTGCATGATTACTCTCCCTGTTCCGACATCAATGCGCCCCGCCTTCCAGATAGGCCGCGCGGACCTCCGGATTGGCGAGAAGTTCCGAGCCCGAACCGCTCATCGTGATCGAGCCGTTCACCAGAACATAGGCGCGGTGCGACAGTTTCAGCGCGGCAAAAGCGTTCTGTTCGACGAGGAACACGGTCAGGCCCTGCTGTTCGTTGAGCAGCTTGATGGCCGCGAAAATCTGCTTGGACACCAGCGGTGCGAGGCCGAGCGAAGGCTCGTCCAGCATGAGCAGCTTGGGACGGGCCATCAGCGCGCGGGCGATCGCCAGCATCTGCTGTTCGCCGCCCGAAAGCGTGCCGCCCCGCTGGAACTGGCGTTCCTTGAGACGCGGGAAGAGCGTGAACATCTTCTCCACGTCTTCATTGAAGAACTTCTGGTTATCCAGGCTCGCGCCCATCTGCAGGTTTTCGTAGACCGTCATGCGCGGGAAGATACGGCGACCTTCCGGCGACTGGGCGATCCGGAGACGCGCGATCTCGTGCGTCGGCATGTGGGTGATGTCCTGACCCTCGAAGATGACCTTGCCGGTGCGCGCCTGCGGGCTGCCGCAGATGGTCATCATCAGGGTGGATTTGCCGGCGCCGTTGGCGCCGATGAGGCTGACGATCTCGCCCTTCTTCACCTCGACATCGACACCGGCCAGTGCGCGGATGTTTCCGTAGAAGGTTTCGACGCCTTCAACCTTGAGCAATGTTTCAGCGGTCATCAGTTCGCGCCCTCTTCGACTTCATGACGAACGGTTTCCACTTCATCATCATCGACGCCGAGATAGGCGGCGATGACGCGCGGGTCGTTCTTCACATGGGCGGGGTCCCCGTCGGAAATCTTCTGGCCGTATTCGAGAACCACGACGTGGTCGGAGATTTCCA
Source organism: Hyphomicrobiales bacterium (assembly GCA_900466575.1). Lineage (GTDB taxonomy): Bacteria > Pseudomonadota > Alphaproteobacteria > Rhizobiales > Rhizobiaceae > Ensifer_A. Next base: position 258,696 of record UBMP01000011.1, read on the forward strand.
TGACCACGGACATGTCGTGCTCGATCAGGAGGAGGGACGTTCCGTTGTCGGCACGGATCGAGCGCAGCAGCTTGTTCAGCTCCTGCGATTCACGCGGGTTCAGGCCTGCGGCGGGTTCATCGAGGCAGAGCAGTTCCGGTCCCGTGCACATCGCGCGGGCGATTTCCAGACGACGCTGGGCGCCGTAGGGAAGGTCGCCGGCCGGGTCGTCGGCGCGGTCGATCAGGCTCGCCTTCTCCAGCCAATAGCGAGCCTTTTCGGTCGCTTCCTTGCTGGCGTCCTTGTAGGACTTGAAGCCGAGGAGGCCGAGAACCGTGTAGCCCGAGGCCTTCATCAGCGCGTTATGCTGGGCGACGAGCAGGTTTTCCAGAAGAGTGAGCCCCGAGAAGAGCCGGATGTTCTGGAAGGTGCGGGCGACCTTGGCGTCGCGCGTCACTTCAAAGTCGGCCATGCGCTCCAGAAAGAAGGACTTGCCGTCCTTCTGCTGCATGGAAATCATGCCCATCGTCGGCTTGTAGAAGCCGGTGATGCAGTTGAAAACCGTCGTCTTGCCGGCACCGTTCGGGCCGATGAGGGCCGTGATCTCGCCGCGACGGACTTCGAACGAGAGGTCGTTGATGGCCATGAGCCCACCAAACCGCATCGACAGATGCTCGACCTTCAGGATTGCGTCATTGTTCATGGTAGATGCCATCGCGCTCATCAGCCGTGTCCTTCCTTGGTGAAGGAGCCGGAGACGTTCTTGCGCTCGAAGAGGAAAGCCGTGGGTTCGCGACTGCCGACGAAACCGCGCGGTCTCACCAGCATCATGGTGATCATGGCAAGACCGAAGATCAGCATGCGATAAAGTTCCGGCGTGAAATCGGGGCCGAAGATGTGCTTCAGGAAGTCCATCTCGCGCAGGAGTTCCGTACCGCCGACCATGGCAATCGCAGCAATCGCGATACCGGTCAGCGAGCCCATGCCGCCGAGAACCACGATCGACAGGATGACGGCCGATTCGAGGAAGACGAAGGATTCCGGCGATACGAAGCCCTGGCGCGCGGCGAAGAACGAGCCGGCAAATCCGCCGAACATCGCGCCGATGGCAAAGGCCGTCAGCTTCGTCGTCACCGTGTTGATACCGAGCGAGCGGCAGGCGATCTCGTCTTCACGCAACGCTTCCCAGGCGCGACCGATCGGCAGGCGACGCAGCCGGATCGTGACGAAGGCCGTCAGCAGGCAAAGCAGCAGGATGAGATAGAAGAGGAAGACCTTGTAGTAGGCCGAGGACATGGGAAGATTGAAAATCTTCGCAAATCCGTGCGGCGAGGCATCGAAGGGAATGCCGAAGAGGGTGATCTTCGGAATGCCGGAAATGCCGAACGTGCCCTGGGTGACATCCTGCCAGTTGATGAGAACGAGGCGGATAATTTCCCCGAAGGCGAGCGTCACGATGGCGAGGTAATCGCCCTTGAGCCGCAGGACGGGGAAGCCGAGAATGATCCCCCAGAAGGCCGAGAGAATACCGGCGAGCGGGAGCAGGATCCAGAACGAGAAGCCGAAATTGATCGACAGCAGCGCGTAGGAATAGGCCCCGACCGCATAGAAAGCGACATAGCCCAGGTCGAGCAGGCCGGCGAGCCCGACGACGATGTTCAGGCCCCAGGCGAGCATCACGTAGATCAGGATCTGGATACCGAAATTGTCGATGTATTTCAGCGATCCTTGAGCGCCGAAGAGCGACAGGATGATCGGGGGATAGAGAACCAGCGCCAGGATGGCGAGCTTCGAGAAGTTGCGCTTCACGAAGCCGGCATCCGTTGTCTGCGCAGGTGCGGCGTCCTTGGCTGCCTTTCTGGCGGTGCGCCACGGCTGCAGCCAGGCGACCATCGCAAAGCGGCCGACGAATGCAATGATGACGAAGATGGCCAGCAGGCCCCAGCGCGGCACGAGGATGAGTTCGTTGCGCATGTTCTGGTCGGTCTTGAGGCCGACGAACAGCACGAACATGAGGAAGGTCATGACGGCGGTGAACGTCGCTTCGCGAAGCGCCTTTGCCGTCAGCGAGCCCGTCGAAGCGGTCGAGGGATTGGTCACAGTTGCCATCGGATCAGACCTTTTCGACTTCAGGACGGCCGAGCAGACCGGACGGCTTGAAGATCAACACGAAAGCCAGGATCGCGAAGGTCGCAACGTCCTTGTAGGCAATCGTGAAATAGGCCGACCAGAGCGATTCGATGAGGCCGATCAGGAGGCCACCGATCACGGCGCCGGGTAGGGAACCGATGCCGCCGAGAACGGCTGCCGTGAAGGCCTTGACGCCCGGCACGAAGCCATCGGTGAAGACGATGACGCCGTAGTACATCAGGAACATCGTGCCTGCGACGGCGGCAAGCGCTGCGCCCATGACGAAGGTGATGGAAATCGTGCGGTCGACGTCGATGCCGAGAAGTGCGGCCATCTTGCGGTCCTGCTCGGTGGCGCGCTGGGCACGCCCCAGGGGCGTCTTTTCAACGATGTACCAGAAGGCGGCCAGAAGGGCGACCGTGATGATCACGATGACGATCTGCTTCAGCGAGATCGAGATGCCTTCGATCGTGTAGACCGAGTTGACCATCTGCGGGATCGGCTTGTTGCGCGGGCCTTGCGTCACCTGGATGAAGTTGGACAGCGCGATCGAAACGCCGATGGCGGTGATCAGCGGAGCCAGCCGGAACGATCCGCGCAAGGGTCGATAGGCGACGCGCTCGATCGACCAGTTCCACAGGCTTGTGGCGGCCATGGCCACGATCAGCATGCAAAGCAACGCCACCGCAATCGGGGCGCCGCCGAAAACCGTCATGATGAGGAGATAGACGATCAGGCCGGCGAAACCGCCCAGCATGAAGATATCGCCGTGGGCGAAATTGATCATGCCGATGATGCCATAAACCATCGTATAGCCGATCGCGATCAGGCCATAGATGGAGCCAAGAGTCAGCCCATTGATGAGCTGCTGGATGAAATACTCCATATTTTTCCCCTAGATGCCTGTTGTTCCATGCATCTTTTTATTGCGTGCCTTATTTTTGGGCTTTGGCACATACCTCATTCCATACCGCTTTCGGTCCAAAAGGGAAGAGAAAACTTCCGGTTTTTATCGTTCCTGACGATACCCTCCGGTACGGTTCGGATTTTTGCCCTGCAATATGAGAGGCAGGGCTCGAATCGAGAAGGGCGAAATAGTTTTTCCGTTTCGTCAAGGCCGATGAAAAGCGCTTTGGACTTCCCTTGCAGCAATTTCACACGAGGGAAGCGGGTTCCGATGCCGGGCGCGACAAAAAATGTCTGAAATGCGACGGTCCCCAGGCATGTTCGAATTTCCTGAATTGCCCCTTGTCCTACGTCAATTGACGTATGTCGCACTGCACAAAGCCGTCCGATAGTGCACGGGCCTTGCGGCAGACCGCCGCCAACACAAATTCCAGAGGGGTTTTCGAGTCATGAATTTCAAGACCAAACTCATGGGCCTGGCGCTTGCCGCCGCCATGTCTTCCACTGCGATTTCCGGCGCGTTTGCCGAAGACACGATCAAGGTCGGCGTTCTGCATTCGCTGTCGGGCACGATGGCGATCTCCGAGACGACGTTGAAGGACGTCATGCTCATGCTCATCGACGAGCAGAACAAGAAGGGCGGCCTTCTCGGCAAGAAGCTCGAGCCGGTCGTCGTCGACCCGGCCTCGAACTGGCCGCTGTTTGCCGAAAAGGCCCGCGAGCTGATCTCCAAGGACAAGGTTGCCGCCGTGTTCGGCTGCTGGACTTCCTCTTCGCGCAAGTCTGTCCTGCCGGTCTTCGAAGAGCTGAACTCGATCCTCTTCTACCCCGTTCAGTATGAAGGCGAAGAATCCTCGCGCAACATCTTCTACACGGGCGCTGCTCCGAACCAGCAGGCGATCCCGGCCGTCGACTACCTGATGGAAAAGGAAGGTGTGAAGCGCTTCGTTCTGGAAGGCACCGACTACGTCTATCCGCAGACGACCAACAAGATCCTCAAGGCCTATTTGATCTCCAAGGGCGTCAAGGCCGAGGACATCAAGGTCAACTACACGCCGTTCGGCTTCTCGGATTGGCAGGCTGAAGTGGCCGCGATCAAGAAATTCGGCTCCGAAGGCAAGAAGACGGCCGTCGTTTCCACCATCAACGGCGATGCCAACGTTCCCTTCTACAAGGAACTCGGCAACCAGGGCATCAAGGCCGAGGATATCCCGGTCGTGGCCTTCTCGGTCGGCGAAGAAGAACTCTCCGGCATGGATACGAAGCCGCTCGTCGGCCATCTGGCCGCCTGGAACTACTTCGAATCGGTTGATACGCCGGCCAATGCCGAGTTCATCAAGGAATGGCACGCATTCACCAAGAACGACAAGCGCACGACCAACGACCCGATGGAAGCCGCCTATATCGGCTTCAATGCCTGGGTGAAGGCCGTCGAGGCTGCCGGCACGACCGACACCGACAAGGTGCTCGACACGATCATCGGCGTTACCGTTCCGAACCTCTCGGGCGGCTATGCGACCGTCATGCCGAACCACCACATCACCAAGCCGGTTCTCATTGGCGAAATCCAGGACAACGGCCAGTTCGACATCGTTCAGCAGACGCCTGAAGTCGTCGGCGACGAATGGTCTGACTACCTGCCGGACTCCAAGGACCTGATCTCGGATTGGCGTAAGCCGCTTAACTGCGGCAACTTCAACGTCAAGACCGGCAAGTGCGGCGGCAAGGGCTCCTGATCCTTCAACGAATGTCATGGAGGCGGGCGCTCTGGCGCCCGCCTTCTCCCTTTCCTGACACGACCTGAAAATCGATTGAGGCCCATGTTCAAAGCGATCCAGACATTCATCGGCGCCCTGATTCTGGCCTTGTTCGTCGCCATGCCAGGTGCCCATTTCGCGGCCCGCGCCGCCGAAGCGAACAGCGCGATGGTCAATGCGCTTGCATCCGACAATTTCAAAACCATCGAAGATGCGGTCAACGCACTCGCCGCCACCGGCGATGCCGCGGTCGTTCCCGCGCTCGAGGCGCTGGCCGATGGCGAGCTTTATTTCCGCAAGGTCGACAAGCAGGTCTTCATCACCGAAAAGTCCGGCTCCAATTTCAAGCTCATCGATCCGCTGACGCAAAAGGCTGTCGGCGAAGAGCAGAAGGCGGCCATCGACAAGATCAGGGTCAATAACAGCCTGCGTCGCGCCATTCGCGATGCACTGGGCGGCTTGACGCTGCAGTCCAAGGACCGCGCCGTGCGCCTGACGGCTGCGCAGACCATTCTCAAGTCTCCCAATGCCGAGGCAGTGCCTGCGCTCGATGCGGCTCTTGCCAAGGAGACCGATGGCGAAGTCAAGAAGGCGATGACGCAGGCGCGCGCCGCGTCAGTGCTGCTTTCCACTCTCGGGCCGGATGAAAAATCGAAGGCGATTGCCGAAATCCGCGCCATTGGCGGGCAGGATTCGCTGTCACTTCTCTCCTCGATTGCCGGCACGGTGGATGACAGCCTCAAGCCGCAGGTTGCCTCCGCGATTGCCTCCATCAACAGTTCCCTCGAACTCTGGAACGCCGCGCAATATGTCTGGTATGGCATCTCGCTGAGCTCGGTCCTGCTTCTCGCGGCCATTGGCCTTGCCATCACCTTCGGCGTCATGGGCATCATCAACATGGCGCATGGCGAGATGGTCATGCTAGGCGCCTATTCGACCTATGTCGTGCAGGAGGTTATCCGCCAGAATGCGCCGGGCCTGTTCGACTGGTCGCTGGCCATCGCTCTGCCCATCGCGTTTCTCGTCGCGGCACTCGTCGGCCTTGCCATCGAACGTCTCGTCATCCGCCATCTCTATGGCCGTCCGCTGGAAACGCTGCTGGCGACCTGGGGTATTTCGCTCATCCTGCAGCAGGCTGTGCGCTCCATATTCGGCGCCAACAACCGCGAAGTGGGCAACCCCTCGTGGATGTCCGGCGCCTTCGAACTCGGCGGGCTGACGATCACCTGGAACCGCATGTGGATCGTCATCTTCACGCTCGGCGTTTTCTTCGCGCTGCTCACGCTTCTCAAGCGCTCGCCGATCGGGCTGCAGATGCGCGCCGTCACGCAGAACCGGCGCATGGCCTCGTCGATGGGCATTCGCACGCCCTGGGTCGATGCCATGACCTTCGCGCTTGGCTCCGGTATTGCGGGTATCGCCGGTGTGGCCCTCTCGCAGATCGACAACGTCTCGCCGAACCTCGGCCAGGGCTACATCATCGACAGCTTCATGGTCGTGGTTTTCGGCGGTGTCGGCAATCTCTGGGGGACGCTTGTCGGGGCGCTGTCCCTCGGCATCGTCAACAAGTTCCTTGAACCTTACGCGGGCGCAGTGCTCGGAAAGATCATCGTTCTCGTGCTCATCATTCTCTTCATCCAGAAAAGACCGCGCGGCCTCTTCGCGCTCAAGGGAAGGGCGGTGGAAGCATGATCACCTCCTTCCTCCTCAAGTCGCTCGACAAGCGCGTTTCGATTGCGATCATCCTGCTGCTGGCGATTGCCGTGCTCGTGCCGGTGCTGAACATGTCGCTTTCGGCGTCGAACCCGCTGCAGATCCCGACCTATGTCATGCAGCTCTTCGGCAAGTATCTGAACTATGCGCTTCTGGCGCTGGCGCTCGATCTCGTCTGGGGCTTCTGCGGCATTCTCTCGCTCGGCCACGGCGCGTTCTTCGCGCTCGGCGGCTATGCGATGGGCATGTATCTGATGCGCCAGATCGGTTCGCGCGGTTCGTATGGCGACCCGATCCTGCCCGACTTCATGGTCTTCCTGAACTGGAAGTCGCTGCCCTGGTTCTGGCACGGCTTCGACATGTTCTGGTTCGCCATGATCATGGTGCTCTTCGTGCCGGGCCTGCTGGCCTTCATCTTCGGCTGGTTCGCCTTCCGCTCCCGCGTCAACGGCGTCTATCTCTCGATCATCACGCAGGCCATGACCTATGCGCTGATGCTCGCCTTCTTCCGCAACGACATGGGCTTTGGCGGCAACAACGGCCTGACCGACTTCAAGGACATCATCGGCTTCGAAGTGCAGGCGGACTCGACCCGCGCCGTGTTGTTTGCGGCCTCGGCCATTGCGCTGGCGCTGTCGCTGCTGATCGCCTCCGGCATCGTGCGCTCCAAGGCGGGCAAAGTGTTGGTCGGCATCCGCGATGCGGAAAGCCGGACGCGCTTCCTGGGCTATCGTGTCGAGAACTACAAGCTCTTCACCTTCGTCGTTTCGGCGATGATGGCGGGCGTGGCCGGCGCGCTTTACGTGCCGCAGGTCGGCATCATCAATCCGGGCGAATTCGCGCCGGGCAACTCGATCGAGGTCGTCATCTGGACGGCGGTCGGCGGGCGCGGCACGCTGATCGGGCCGATCCTCGGCGCCATTCTCGTCAATGGCGGCAAGACAATCTTCACCGCCGCCTGGCCGGAATTCTGGCTCTTTGCGCTGGGCGCACTCTTCGTCGCTGTCACGCTCTTCCTGCCCAAGGGGATCGTCGGAACGATCGCGGAGCTGATGGCCAAGCGCAACGCGAAGGCGCAAGCGGCGGAAAAACCCGCTGACGCCACAGGTGCAGAACAGGCGGAGGCGGCCCAATGAGCGACATGAAGACCTACAAGCCGAACAGCCTTCTCTATCTCGACGGTGTCTCGGTTTCCTTCGACGGGTTCAAGGCGCTGAACTCGCTCTCCTTCGTGGTCGAGCCCGGCGAGCTTCGCGCCATCATCGGCCCGAACGGGGCCGGCAAGACGACGATGATGGACATCATCACCGGCAAGACGCGCCCTGATAGCGGCGAAGTCTTCTTCAACGGCACGGTGGACCTGACGACGAAGGACGAGGCGGACATTGCCCAGCTCGGCATCGGCCGGAAGTTCCAGAAGCCGACCGTGTTCGAAAGTCACACGGTCTGGGACAATCTGGAACTGGCGCTCAACCGCAAGCGCGGCGTTTTCGGCACGCTGTTCTACAAGCTCTCGGGCGAGGACAAGGACCGTATCGAGGAAATCCTCGCGACGGTGCGGCTGACGCATCGGAAGGACGATTTCGGCGCAAATCTTTCGCACGGGCAGAAGCAGTGGTTGGAGATCGGCATGCTGCTGGCGCAGGAGCCGCAATTGCTTCTGGTCGACGAGCCGGTGGCCGGCATGACGGATGCCGAGACGGCAGAGACCGCCATCCTCTTGCGCGAAATCGCCAAGACCCGCTCGGTTGTCGTGGTCGAACACGACATGGGCTTCATCCGCGACCTCGGGGTCAAGGTGACATGTCTGGCCGAAGGGTCGGTGCTGGCCGAAGGGTCGATCGATTTCGTGTCGAACGATCCGAAGGTGATCGAGAATTATCTGGGGCGATGACATGTTGACCGTTGAAAACGCAAACCTTCATTATGGCGCGGCGCAGGCTCTGCGTGGCGTGTCGCTCAAGGCGGAGATGGGGAAGATCACCTGCGTGCTCGGGCGCAACGGGGTGGGCAAGTCCTCGCTTCTGCGTGCCGTGACGGGTCAGCATCCCCTGTCGGGCGGCGAGATCGCCTTTCAGGGCAAGGTGCTGAACGGCCTGCCGCCTTATCAGCGGGCCAAGACCGGGATCGGGTATGTGCCGCAGGGGCGGGAGATCTTTCCGTTGCTTACGGTGAAGGAAAACCTGGAGACGGGCTATGCGCCGCTGAAGCGCTTCGACCGATCCATTCCGGATGACATCTTCAGCCTGTTTCCGGTGTTGCAATCCATGCTTTCGCGGCGCGGAGGCGACCTGTCGGGCGGGCAGCAGCAGCAGCTCGCGATCGGTCGGGCGCTCGTCACGCGGCCGAAGATCATCGTGCTGGACGAGCCGACGGAGGGTATCCAGCCGTCGATCATCAAGGATATCGGCCGGGCGCTGAAATACCTGCGCGGCTCCACCGGCATGGCCATCCTGCTTGTGGAACAGTATCTCGATTTCTGCCGCGAACTGGCGGACTATGTGTATATCATGGATCGCGGCGAGATCGTCCATGAAGGGTTGGCGGAAACACTCGACACGCAGGAGGCGCGGCGTCACCTGACGGTCTGATCTTCTGGCGAAATCTAGCGAGGCCTGTCGGCTTCCCTGTTGTCTGGTCCGGTTCTTGCTTTTTCGTGGGCGTGGCTTGGGAATATCACCAGGCCGATCGGAAATGAGCAGCAGAGAGTGTCGGGAATGAGCGTGCAGGAAGCGGTGATAGGCCGGCCGCAAAGAGCCAAGGGGAGCGGCAGGCTTTCCGTCAAGCGCTCGGACGGCAGGAGCCGGATAGAGACGCTGTTTCAGGAAGGCTGCGCAAAAATCAGGCTTCCCGATACGTTCGACGACACACTCGAAGCCGTGCTGATCAACACGTCCGGTGGTCTGACCGGCGGCGACCGAATTTCCTGGGCCGTAGAGGCCGAAGCCAACACCGACGTGACCGTCACCACACAGGCTTGCGAGAAGGTCTACAAGGCGAGTGAAGGCGCGGCCGAAGTCGAAGCGGTCCTGAGGGCAGGCGAGGGCGCGCGGCTCTCCTGGCTGCCGCAGGAAACGATCCTCTTCGACTACGGCCACCTCAACCGTCGGCTTGATGTCGATCTGGCCGGCGATGCCGAATTTCTCGGTGTCGAAGCCGTGATCCTGGGGCGCACTGCCATGGGCGAACTGGTCAATACCGGGCTCTTTCGCGACCGGTGGCGCGTTCGCCGTGCGGGTCGGCTGATCCACGCGGAGGATGCCCGGCTCGATGGCGCGGTCAACGACATCGCCAGTCTTGCTCCCGTTCTGGCGGGCAATCTTGCCTTCGCAACGCTGCTCTATTGCGGGCCTTCCGGTGAGGCGCTTCTGCCTAAAATTAGGGCAGTTCTCGGCGATGCCGACGCGGGTGCGAGTCAGTGGGATGGGAAGCTGATCGTTCGCATTGCGGCGTCTGATGGACAGCACTTAAGAAAAATTCTGACGCCCGTCATTTCGCTCTTGCGCAACGGCGCGCCCTTGCCGAAAGTCTGGAACACCTGAATTTCTTTAATACAGCGGATTCCCCATGAACCTGACCCCAAGAGAAAAAGACAAGCTGCTGATTTCCATGGCCGCGATGGTCGCGCGCCGCCGGCTGGAGCGCGGCGTCAAGCTCAACCATCCCGAAGCTATTGCACTCATCACCGACTTCGTCGTCGAAGGCGCGCGTGACGGTCGTCCAGTGGCTGAACTGATGGAAGCGGGCGCGCATGTGATTTCCCGCAAGCAGGTCATGGAGGGCGTGGCCGAGATGATCCACGACGTGCAGATCGAGGCGACGTTCCCGGATGGGACGAAGCTTGTGACCGTGCATGAACCTATCCGTTAAGAGATTTTTTGTTTACGCAATTCCGGACGCAAAACCGCGCTGCACTTTTGCTGGAATTGCTTTGGAGAGAGATTCATGATTCCGGGCGAAATCATTGCCGCCAAAGGCGAAATCGAACTCAATGCCGGTCTTCCGGTGATCACGATCGATGTATCGAATTCCGGTGACCGGCCCGTGCAGGTCGGTTCACATTACCATTTCTTCGAGACCAATCCGGGCCTGAAATTCGACCGCGAAAAGGCACGCGGCCTGCGGCTGGACATTCCGGCAGGTACGGCCGTGCGTTTCGAACCTGGGCAGACCCGCAGCGTCAATCTGATCCCGATGGAAGGCAACCGGGAAATCTATGGCTTCCGTCAGGATGTGATGGGGAGGCTCTGATGGCCGTCGGTCACTATCACGGAAGCTGCCAATGCGGCGCGGTCGATTTCGATGTGGATGTCGATCTCGACAGGACAATTGTATGCAATTGCTCGCGCTGCCGGCGGCTGGGTTCCGTTCTGGCCTTTACCGGGCGCGATCAGTTCACGCTCAACCGCGGCGAGGACAGCCTCAGCAAATTCGAGTTCAGCAAGAACCGGATCCAGCATCTCTTCTGCAAGACATGCGGGATTGAAGGCTTTGCCTATGGCGTGAAGCCTGATGGCTCTGCGGTCGTTGCCGTCAACGCGAATTGCTTGGATGGCGTCGATCCACGCAGCCTGAATTCGCATGCGGTTGACGGAGCTTCGTCGTGACGATTGCGGCGCATTTTTCGCTGAAGGGCCTGATGCGGGTCGGTCTGGCCGCCCTGCTGCTCTCAGGCGCTGCGTTCTCCGCCAAGGCCGACGACGAAATCGAATGCAATCCCGATGGCACGCAGATGGAGATGAATGCCTGCGCCTCAGACGATCTGCAAAAGGCCGATGACGAACTGAATGCCGTCTATCGTGAGGCCATGGCGTTTGCGCAGTCGGAGGATGCCAATGCCGAGATCCAGTCGGATGATGAAAGCGCCGTTGTGATCCTGAGGCAGGCACAACGCGACTGGATCAGGAAGCGCGACAGGACGTGTGGGGCACCGAGTGCTGACGGTGGGTCCATGCAGTCCATGGAGATTGCCAGCTGCCGGGCCGAGTTGACGCAGAAGCGTACGGAGGAACTGCGGTCGATGCTCGAAGAAGGGCGCGCCGCCAACGAGGATGCGCAGTGAAGATGAAAAAGCTCTCGCCTTACCTCGTCTCCTGGGTCGTCCTCCTGGCATCCGTGGCCTTTGCCGATGACGAGATGAAGTGCAATCCGGAAGGGACGCAGGCGGAGATGAACATCTGCGCCTGGGATGATTTCCAGAAGGCGGATGACGAGCTGAATGCTGTCTACAAGAAAGCTGTCGCCTATGCCAAACAGCAGGACGACAGCTATACCGACCAGCCCAATCTGAAGGGTGCGGTGGCGGCGCTCAAGAAGGCGCAGCGCGCCTGGATCGATTATCGCGATGGGCATTGCGAGGGCATCGGCTTTGGCGCGCGGGGAGGGTCCATGGAGCCGATGCTGGTGGCGGGCTGCCAGGAGGATCTGACGAAAAAGCGGATCGCCGATTTGAAGGCCCTGATGGACGACGGGGAGACGAAGTAAATATGGGTCGTCTCTTCATGGTGGTGGGCAATGGCGATATCGGACGACAAGCGCGGGAGGCGATTGCCGACGCGCATGCCGTGGTGCGCTTCAACGATTGCCGCTCGGCGGGCGAGGACGCGGCGAGGACCGATATCGTCGTTGTCTGCAACACCGGGCGGCCGGGCAAGAAGATGCTGGAAGAGCCGGGCTGGCGCGCCCTTCCCTCCGTCAAGGCGGCGGATGAAATCTGGTGCGTACGCGATCCGCAGAAATTTGCCGAGATGCGCGGGCCGCTGTCGGTCAGCCATCCGGAACTCGACGATTTCTGCGACGATTATTCCGAAGGGTTCCGAGCCTATGCTGAAGGCCAGGGCAAGGGCTTCCGGGTCGTTCCGCGCGATGTGCATGAACGGCTCGATGCGGCGCTCTCCGTCTATTCGCCCGCGCCCTATGTGACGCCATCGACCGGGCTTGTGGCCATTGCCGACCTGATTGAGAACCGTATGGCAGGTGAGGATCGCATCGGTCTTGCCGGCTTCTCGCATCAGGGTTGGGACGGGCATCCCTGGGAAGCCGAAAGACGCTATCTCGAACCGCTGGAGGCGAGCGGCCTCATCACGCGGATTACCGAAACAAAACACGCATAACCCGATCAGGAGTTTACGGCTCATGTCTTACAAAATGTCCCGCGCGGCCTATGCCGGCATGTTCGGACCGACGACCGGCGACAAGGTGCGCCTTGCAGATACGGAACTCTTCATCGAGGTGGAGAAGGATTTCACCACCTATGGCTCGGAAGTGAAATTCGGCGGCGGCAAGGTCATCCGCGACGGCATGGGCCAGAGCCAGGTCACGCGCGCGGCGGGCGCGGTCGATACGGTCATCACCAACGCGCTGATCGTCGACCATTCCGGCATCTACAAGGCCGATATCGGCCTCAAGGACGGCCGCATCGCCGCCATCGGCAAGGCCGGCAACCCGGACACGCAACCGGGCGTCAACATCATCGTCGGTCCCGGCACGGAAGCGATTGCCGGCGAGGGCAAGATCATCACCGCTGGCGGCATGGACAGCCATATTCACTTCATCTGCCCGCAGCAGATCGAGGAAGCGCTGATGAGCGGCCTCACCTGCATGCTCGGCGGCGGCACGGGCCCTGCGCATGGCACGCTTGCGACCACCTGCACGCCCGGCCCGTGGCACATCGCCCGCATGATCGAGGCGGCCGATGCCTTCCCGATGAACCTCGCCTTTGCCGGCAAGGGCAATGCCTCGCTTCCCGGCGCGCTCGAAGAAATGGTGCTGGCAGGTGCGTCGTCGCTGAAGCTGCATGAGGATTGGGGCACGACGCCGGGCGCCATCGATTGCTGCCTGTCGGTCGCCGACGAATACGACGTGCAGGTGATGATCCACACGGATACGCTGAACGAGAGCGGCTTTGTGGAAGACACGATCGCTGCCATCAAGGGCCGCACCATCCATGCCTTCCACACGGAAGGCGCGGGCGGCGGCCATGCGCCGGACATCATCAAGATCTGCGGCCAGCCGAACGTCATTCCGTCCTCGACCAATCCCACGCGACCCTACACCGTCAACACGATTGCCGAGCATCTCGACATGCTGATGGTCTGCCATCACCTGTCGGCGTCGATTCCGGAAGACATCGCCTTTGCCGAAAGCCGCATCCGGAAGGAAACGATTGCCGCGGAAGATATCCTTCACGATATCGGCGCCTTCTCGATCATCTCGTCGGACAGCCAGGCGATGGGCCGCGTCGGCGAAGTCGCCATCCGCACCTGGCAGACGGCGGATAAGATGAAGCGCCAGCGCGGCGCGCTGCCGGAAGAAACCGGCGACAACGATAATTTCCGCGTCAAGCGCTACATCGCCAAATACACGATCAACCCGGCTCTCGCGCATGGGCTCGCGCATGAGATCGGCTCCATCGAGATCGGCAAGCGCGCCGACCTCGTGATCTGGAACCCGGCCTTTTTCGGCGTAAAGCCGGACATGGTGCTGATCGGCGGTACGATCGCCGCCGCCCCCATGGGCGACCCGAATGCCTCTATTCCGACGCCGCAGCCCGTGCATTACCGCCCGATGTTCGGCGCCTACGGCAAGGCGCTCACCAACTCTTCCGTCACCTTCGTGTCGCAGGCGGCACTTGATGATGGCCTGAAGAACAAGCTCGGCACGGCCAAGAACATGATCGCCGTGAAGAACACCCGCGGCGGGCTCACCAAGGCATCTATGATCCACAACGCGGCCATGCCGCATATCGAAGTGGATCCGGAAACTTACGAGGTGCGGGCGGATGGCGTGTTGCTGACCTGCGAACCGGCGACGGTCCTGCCGATGGCGCAGCGCTATTTCCTGTTCTGATTCACGAATGAGACCCGCCGAAACCCGTAGGTGTCGGCGGGCAATTTCGCGATTTGCCGTTGAACGGCGGGCGCCTCGCTGCAACGCAGGCCCGGAGGGGCGAAGGCAGGCGCGAGAGCGAGCGTGCCTTCGCCCCTGTCGCTATGCAGTATGCGAATACCTCCCATGCGGGGCGGTTAAAATCGTCCTTGCATGCTGCACTGCACCCTCAAAGATGGTTATCTCCAGCAATTACCGCTCTGCCGGAAGTCCGGCTGTATGCGTTGATTTTCTTGAAGGAGACGATCCATGCTCATTACTCGCAAGGTGCCCGACGTTACTTTCCGCACGCGCGTTCGCGATGAATCGATCGGTGGCCCCAATCCATTCCGTTGGCAAGACGTCACGTCCGCAGATTATTTCGGCGGCAAGCGCGTCGTTCTGTTCTCTCTGCCGGGCGCATTCACCCCGACCTGCTCGACCTATCAGCTGCCGGATTTCGAGAAGCTCTATTCCGAATTCCAGGCTGAAGGCATCGATGAGATCTACTGCATCTCCGTCAACGACGCCTTCGTGATGAATGCCTGGGGCAAGTCGCAGGGGCTGGAACATGTCAAGCTCATCCCGGATGGCTCGGGCGAGTTCACCCGCAAGATGGGCATGCTGGTGCGCAAGGACAATCTCGGCTTCGGCCTGCGCTCCTGGCGCTACGCCGCCGTCATCAACAATGGCGTGGTGGAGCAGTGGTTTGAGGAAGAGGGCTTCTCGGACAATTGCGAGACCGATCCCTACGGCGTTTCCTCGCCGCAGAACATTTTGGAAGCGCTGCGCCGCAAGCAGGCCGCCTGAGCTGCGGCGCGGGCTGGCAATTTAGCGGACCATATGCAAGGGCCGGCACACTTCGGGGTGCTGGCCCTTGTCGTTCAGGGTAGGCCGCCCATGTTGGTGTCGTGCCCGCGTTTCCCGTTTTGATGGGGCTTTGGAGCGGTCTTGCTGTGTGTTATGGTTATCCCATGAGCGCAAAAGAACATTTAGCCATCGACAGCGAATTGAGCGAACGTCTTTCCGTCATTGCGGAGCGCGAGGGATCGACCTTGTCCGAACTGGCGGAAGCCGTGCTTCGGCAACATGCCGAGGAGGCCGAGCGACTGGCTGAGGAGTTTGCGGAGGATGATCGGCGTTGGGCCAGGTATCTTGAGACGGGCGAGTCGATCTCGCTTGAGGATATGAGGAACAAGCTGAAAGCCCTTGCTGACGAGGCGGGGCGAAAGGCCGGATCTTTGTGAAGGTCAGGTTCCTGCCCGAGGCCGATCACGACGTCGATCGACTTTACAGCTTTTTGGTGGGACGCAACAAGTTGGCGGCTCAGAAGGCGATGTTGGCGATCGATCAGGCGCTGGTTCGACTTCAGGAAAATCCTTACATCGGCGTTGTAATGCGTGAACGCGCCGGGGATCGTCAATTGTCTATCCCTTTCGGAAGCGGTGCGTATGTCTTGCGTTACCGGCTGGACGAGGCGAAGGATTTGTTGATCGTCGTCAGGATTTGGCATGGTCGCGAGCAGCGACAGTAATGGATCATTCGAGAGGAATTTCATGATTGCCTGGGCACTCTTCATTCCGGCCTGTTTCGCGCTGAACTGTGCGCCGGGACCCAATAACATGCTGGCCTTTTCCAACGCGGCCCGGCTCGGCTTTGTCACGGCCTGCCTCGGCGGGCTTGGGCGGGTGCCGGCCTTCGCAGCGCTGATCGGAGTGACCGTATTGGGGCTGGGGGCAGTGCTTGCGGCCTCCGCCGAGGCGTTTCTGGTTATCAAGATCGCGGGTGCCATCTATCTTGTCTATACGGGCATTCAGATGCTTCTCAAGGCGCGGAAGTTTGCCGAGATGCAGTCCGGCGATGTGGCACTCAAGGCGCTGATGCGGCGGGATTTTGCGATGGCGATTGCCAATCCGAAGGCGATTGCGATCTTCACGGCTTTCTTCCCGCAGTTTCTCGATCCTTCCGTGCCGGCCTGGACGCAACTCCTGCAGATGGGCGCGGTGTTCCTCGTTCTGGAGGTTTTGGCGGTGGCGCTTTACGCGGCTGCGGGTGCGGCTCTCGGTCGGTTCATCAAATCTGCGCGCGTGTTCGTCAACCTCAATCGCGTGGTCGGCGGTGCGCTCATCGCGGCCGGCGGTTCTATGGCGTTGACGCGCCATTGATCTCCTGCCACTGAAATTCTCGAGGAAAACGTCGAGGAGCTGCGATGATCTACGTGATTGCAACCGTCACCCTGAAGCCCGGTACCGTGGAGGCCTTTGCGGCTGCGGCTGCGCCTTGCCTCATCGGCACGCGCGCGGAGGAGGGCAATATTTCCTACGACCTCCACCGTCGTGAAGGCGAGCCGAATACGCTTGTCTTCGTCGAGCGATGGGAAAGCCGCGAGCATCTGAAGGCGCATTTTTCCGCGCCGCATATGCTCGTCTATCGTGAGGCGACGAAGGATATGGTGGTCGATCGCATGATCGAAGTCGTCGAACCGGCAAAGGTGGACAATTTGTAATCTGCCGATGTGCGTGCAGTGCAACATTTTTGTCATGTTTGGCGCCGAGGCGTCTTGCCATTCGTCATGCAATTGGATTTGATTTCACGCAGTTGCGGAAAGGTTTCCATGTTACGCGCGATCTCGGTCCTGGCTCCCGGAGAGCCGCATTCGCCGCCAGTTGATACTGTGGTGCTGCCCCATGACGGACGGCACTTGCGGCGCAAGCTGCTTCATCCCCAAAACGGCGGCATGGTGATGCTGGATCTGAAGGAAACCGTGATGCTTGCTGACGGCGACCTGCTGTCGCTGGATGACGGAACCTGTCTCAAGGTTGTGGCAGCGGAAGAGGAACTTCTCGAAATCGTCCCGCGCGACCGGTTACATCTGATCGAACTCGCGTGGCATCTCGGCAACCGGCATCTCGCCGCGCAGGTGGAAGAGGGGCGCATTCTCATCCTCCGCGACCATGTCATCGAGGATATGCTGACCGGCCTGGGTGCTGCCGTCCGTCATATCCGCGAACCTTTCCAGCCGGTGCGCGGCGCTTATCACTCCGGAGGGCATGGACATGCACATGGCCATCACCACCACTGAACGCCGCCACACGACGGCGCTGATCCGCCTGATGACCTGGCTGTCGCCGGCTTTTCCTATCGGGGCATTTGCCTATTCCGGCGGGCTGGAGCGGGCGATCGCCGATCGTCGCATCCGTGACCGCGCCGGACTTCATACATGGCTCGACGGGCTGATGGGCCACGGCGCGATGAAAACGGATGCGATCTTCTTTTCGCTGAGCTACCGCGCCTGTGGCGAAGCCATACTGGCGGAGATCAACGATTTGGCACTGGCGCTTGCCGGGTCGGCCGAGCGGCTTGCAGAGACCGTTTCGCTTGGCACGGCCTTTGTCGATGCGGCCCGTGACTGGCCGCATCCGGCGCTGCAGGATATCCGGGCGCGCGCTGGCGGACGGGTCGTCTATCCCGTTGCGGCGGGCGCGATTGCGGGGGCGAATGAGACCGGTCTGGAGGCTGGTCTTGCCGCTTATCTGCATGCCAACCTCAGCCAGCTCGTGTCGGTCGCCATTCGCTGTGGGGTGATCGGCCAAAGAGAGGGTGTCGGGTTGCTCGCCTCGTTTGAAGATCATGTTGCTTCGCTTGCCGGCGAGCTCACTGACTGCACGGAAGGGGATCTTGGCTCGGCCGCATTCATGGCCGAGATCTCGTCTCTGAAACACGAGACGCAGACGACGCGGCTTTTCCGCTCCTGATAACTGTCTGACTCTTTGTTTGTTGCCAATCAGGGCGGAAAAGCGTGATACAGCCTTTGCTGGAATTGCTTAACTGGAGAACGCTCCCATGAAATCGCAGAACGGTCCGCTCAGGGTGGGCATTGGTGGCCCGGTGGGGTCCGGCAAGACGGCGCTGACGGCGGAGCTTTGCAAGGCGATGCGCGGGGACTACTCCGTCGCCGTCGTCACCAATGACATCTATACGCGCGAGGACGCGGATGCGCTGGTGCGCATGCAGGCGCTGACGTCGGATCGGATTGTAGGGGTCGAGACCGGCGGATGTCCGCATACCGCCATCCGCGAGGACGCTTCTATCAATCTCCAGGCGATTTCCGGTCTCAACCAGCGCTTTCCCGATCTCGATGTCGTCTTCATCGAATCGGGCGGTGACAATCTCGCGGCGACCTTTTCGCCCGACCTTGCCGACATCACGATCTATGTCATCTCGGTCTGCCAGGGCGAGGAAATCCCACGCAAGGGCGGGCCGGGGATCACCCGCTCCGACCTGCTCGTCATCAACAAGGCCGATCTGGCGCCGCATGTCGATGTCGATCTTGGAGTGATGGATCGGGACGCAACGAAACAGCGCGCGGGCCGGCCATTCGTATTTTCAAACATGAAGCGGGGCGAAGGGGTCGGCGCGATCGTCGATTTTCTGAAGGAGCAGGGCGGGCTCTGATTTCGCGCGGCCGTCGAAGTCCTTCCTCACCGCCTCACAAAATAGTGGGGCGGCCCGCTTCTTCTTTCGAAGAAAACAAACCGCCCCGTCCACCCCCGTGGAAACTTTTCAGGTCTCAAGCACTGTTGGTCCGTTCGGACGCAACCATGCTCTAAGCCATCGTATCTATGCGTCGCGCCGAGGCGCTAGAAATTTCTCAACGCGTTGATATCGCCGATCTCGATAATGCGGCCGTGCACGCTGACCCCGGCCGACTTCAGCGCCGAGAAGGCGCGTGAGAGCGCTTCGGGCGCAAGACCCAGCTTGCCGGCCAGCAGGCTCTTCTGGAACGGCAACCGGAAACGAGCGGAGTTCGCATTTTCCGGGCAGTTCTGCAGGATGAAGTTGGCGACGCGCTGCGGCGCTGTGTGCAGCCGGTCGTCAGCCACGCATTCCAGAGCCTGGTCGAGATTGCGCGACAGCGAGGCCATCAGCGCGATCCCGATCGCAGGGTCCTGGGAGGCAAACTGCTTGATCTTGTCGACCTCATAGCGCGCCAGCGTTACGGCCTCTGCCGTCTGCGCGCAGAAGCGGTGCGTGCCGCCGTTGAACATCACGCCTTCGGCGAAGGTTTCGCCCGGTCCATAGATGCCGATATCGGCTTCGCGGCCATCCTTGCTCAACCGGAAGAGACGGACGAAGCCGGTCAGCACGGTGTAGAAATAGTTTGCCTTCTCGCCTTGCTTGAAGATCGGATCACGCGCCTCGTGGCTCGCCACGGTCACATGGTCGACAATCTTGACGGCCGTCGCGGACGGCAGTTCGCTGAGGAAATAGGATCGCAGAAGAATCTCTTTTTCGCGAACGTTCAATTTCAAGACCTTGATCACAGTTCAAATCCCCCGGCCTTATGGTGCGTCCCCGAAGGGCGAGCCATAGCGCAGCACTGCGTGGGCTTAATCCAGTCGCCCTATCTTCCGGTCGACCCATGCCACCCAACGCTGCATTGGTATCGTCATACCGCGTTCAGGCGGGGTATTGTTTGATTTCGATCAACTCCAAAATTGATAAAGGCCGGATTTTCATCCGGCCTTTCGTTCTTTCTCGCCAATATCTGGTTAAACCGCTTATTCAGCCGCGAGATTTGGTAATGCCCTGATATTGCTGGCTGCGCGATTGGAGGCTTCCTTGTCGGCGCGCTCCTCCAGCGCCGCAAGCCGTTCCGTGAGCGACTGCACGGTCCGGTCTGTCTCGGCGACCGCTGCGCCGAGTTCCCCGGTCGTCGGTGGCGTTTCTTCCACCTCCTTCTGGCCGATAAGGCGGCCGAAGACCCAGCCAAGCAGGCGGGAGAGGTCGTCCATGATGATGAAGAACGACGGGACGACGACGAGCGAAAGCACCGTTGAAACGATGATGCCGCCGATCACCGCAATCGCCATCGGTGCGCGGAAGGCACCACCTTCGCCCACGCCGAGCGCCGATGGCAGCATGCCCGCCGACATGGCAATCGACGTCATGACGATGGGGCGCGCGCGCTTGCGACCGGCCTCAACGATGGCCACCAGACGATCCATGCCTTTGTGGCGCATCTCGATGGCGAAATCGACAAGCAGGATGGCGTTCTTCGTCACAATGCCCATGAGCATCAGGATACCGATCAGCACGGGCATGGAGAGGGCGTTGCCGGTGAGAATCAGGCCCGCCGCCACGCCGCCGATGGCGAGCGGCAGCGAGAACAGGATGGTGAAGGGCTGGATCACGTCCTTGAAGAGCAGGATGAGAACCATCAGCACCAGGAGCAGGCCGAGAAGCATCGCGTTGACGAAGTTCTGGACCATCTCGTTCTGCACCTTGGCGTCGCCGCTTTCCTTGAAGATGACGTCGCTGGGCAGTTTGACTTCCTTGGCAGCCGCCTTGAAGCGGTCGGAGGCCGTGTTCAGCGCGACGCCTTGCGGCAGGTCGGCGCCGATCGTCACAACGCGCTGGCGATCCTCACGCTTGATCGAGCTCGGCCCCTCGGAGAAGACCACGTCGGCAACGCTGGTCAGCGGCACGGTTGCGCCGGTCGCCGTCTTCAGGCGGATGGCCTTGATCGCAGCAAGATCCTTGCGCATGTCGATGTCATACATGACGCGTATCGGGATCTGCCGGCTATCCAGCGAAATCTTCGGCAGCGCTGCGTCCGCGTCACCGATGGTGGCGACGCGCAGGCTTTCGGCTATCTGCTGGGTCGTGATGCCGAGGCGGGCGATCTGGTCGGAATGCGGCAGCACACGCAGTTCGGTGCGTGGCACGGAACCTTCGGAGCTCACGTTCGCCAGAACGCTTTCCTGGCGCAGGCGCGATTCCAGCATGGCCACGGATTTGTTCAGGTCTTCGGAATTGCTCGAGAGCACGTTGAAGGCGAGGTCGCGATCACCGCGGTCGTTCAGCCGCTGCAGGCGCACGTCGGGAATTTCCTTCAGCTTTGCGAAGACTTCCTTCTCGATATCCCACTGTGGTCGTGTGCGGCCCTCCGCGGTGACCTTGGGCAGATATTGCCCGATGAGCGGCAGGCGTCCGAAGAAGTCGTTCACCAGCGCAGTCACCAGCGATGTGTCGTGATGCTGAAGCAGCAAGGTCACCGTGGCGCGCGTGATCGAGAGGTCGCCCTTGGGCGACGAACCGCCGAGAACGAAGACATCCTGGACGCCCGCGATGTTCTTGACGAGACCGTAGATATTGTTTGTCGTCTGCTCGGTGTCGGCGAGCGACGCGCTCGGCGGCAGTTCGACGGAGAGCGTGACGCGGCCGGAATCTTCGGGTGGCAGGAAGCTACCCGGAACCTTGCTCAGGAGGATGATCGAACCGACGAGGAATGCGATGGCCGCCAGAAGCGTGGCGAAACGCGAATACCAGCGCCGGGTCGTCAGCGAGACGAGGCCGGAATAGGCCCGCATGATCCAGCCGTCCTTTTCCTCATGCTCGCCGCCGAGATCGGACGATCGCATCAGGTAGGCCGCCATCATGGGCGTGATGAGGCGCGCCACCGCGAGCGAGAAGAAGACCGAAAACGCCACAGTCAGGCCGAACTGGATGAAATACTGGCCCGGAATGCCCGGCATGAAGGAAACGGGGGCGAAGACCGCGATGATCGTGAAGGACGTCGCGATCACGGCGAGACCGATTTCGTCGGCCGCTTCGATAGCCGCGCGATAAGGCGTCTTGCCCATGTGGATGTGGCGGGCAATGTTCTCGATCTCCACGATCGCGTCATCGACCAGAATACCGGTCGCCAAGGTCAGCGCGAGGAAGCTGACGAGGTTCAGCGAGAAGCCCATCAGGTCCATGATCCAGAAGGTCGGGATCGCGGAGAGCGGCAGGGCGACGGCGGCGATCAAGGTGGCGCGCCAGTTCCGCAGGAACAGGAAGACCACGAGGACGGCCAGAAGTGCGCCTTCGATCAGCGTGTGGATGGCGGAATCATAGTTCCCGATGGTGAAGTAGACCGCGTCATCCACCAGTTCGATCTTGACGTTGGGGTTCTTCGCGCGGATGTCGACAAGCGATTTCTGCACCTCGTCGGCGACCGTCACTTCGCTGGCGCCCTTGGAGCGGAAGATGGCGAAGGTGACGACGGGGTTGCTGTCGAAGCGGGAAAATGAGACCGGCTCCTTATAGGTGTCGGTGATGGTGGCGAGATCCGAGAGCTTGACGAAGCGGCCACTCGGCAGCGCGATCGTCTTGCCTGCCAGCTGCTCGACCGAGCCGGCATCGCCCAGCGTGCGAATGGTCTGCTCGCCTCCGGCGATCTGGCCACGGCCCGAACCGAGATCGGTATTTGTCAGCTTCAGCTGTGTGTTGATGTCGGAGGCGGAAACGCCGAGCGACTTCATCTTGAGCGGGTCGAGCTGGATATGAACCTCGCGGTCGGCGCCCCCGAAGCGGTCGATGCGTCCGACGCCCTCGGCGCTCTGCAAGGCGCGTTTGACTGTATCGTCGACGAACCAGGACAGCTCTTCCAGCGTCATATTGGGCGAGGAGACTGCATAGGTTTGGATCGCCTGACCCTCGACGTCGATCTTCTTGACCACGGGCTCATCGACGGAAGCAGGAAGCGAGGCCCTGACCCGGTCGACGGCGTCCTTGACGTCCTGCAGCGCCTGGTTTGTCGGCACTTCGATCTTGAACATGATCGCCGTCAGCGAATTGCCGTCGGTGACGTTGGACGTGATGGTATCGACACCGGCAATCCCGGCGACGGCATCCTCAACGATCTTGGTGACTTGCGTCTCCAGCTCGGTGGGGGCGGCACCACTCTGTGACACCGAGACCGAAATCACCGGCACGTCGATATTGGGGAAGCGAGTGATGGGCAGCGTATTGAACGCGTGCATCCCCAGGACGACCAGCAGGAAAAACGCCAGAAGCGGCGCGACGGGATTGCGGATAGACCATGCCGAAAAGTTCATCGTCCCCTCGCGCCCCTCAGTTCGTCGCTGCCGCGAGGGATTCGACCGGCTTCACGCGGTCGCCATCTCGCACGTAGGCACCCGCCTTGGCGACGACCTTGTCACCTGGCTGCAGGCCCTTGCTGATTTCGATATATTGTCCGTCCTGGATGCCTGTTTCGACCGGCACGATGTGGACGACGTCGTCCCTGACGAGGCGAGCGGTTGTCGCGTCGCTGCTCGTGGTCACGGCTGTCACCGGAAGCGAAGGCGCGGTGCGTTCGGCTACGGTAATGTCGGCCTGCGCATACATTCCCGCGCGAACCGCGTCCGGGTTATCGATCTTCACTTCCACGGTGCCGAGGCGGGTCGTGGTGTTTACGGTTGGCTCGACCTTCAGCACGGTGCCGGCGATCTTCTTGCCGGACCCTGCGAGAGAAATGGTCACCTTCTGGTCCTTGGCAACCTTGAGAACGTCGTCTTCGGCAAGATCAGCCTTCAGCTCGAGTGCTTCGTCGCGGATCAGCGTGAAGAGGGGCTGGCCGGCGCCGCTTGCAATCGCGCCGACTTTGGCGGTACGTGCCGAGATCACACCATTGACCGGGGCCTTCACCTCGGTGCGGGAGAGTTTGAGGTCGATGTCGGCGATCTGCGCCTCGATCACCTTCATGTCGGCGGCATTCGCCTTGATCGATTGTTCGGCCGAATTCAGCGAGGCTGCGGCCGAGGTTGCGGCGGCCTTCAGCTGATCGAGCTGCGCGGTGGAGATCGTCCCGGTCTTGGCCAGCGATTCACCGCGACCAAGCTGGCGATTGGCTTCATCCAGATTGGTCTTGACCGAAAGACGCTGGGCCTCGGCCTGTGCGCCTGCGGCGACCACCTTCGCCTTGTTGGCCTCCAACTGGCTCTTCTGGAGGATCAGCGTGTCGTCCATGAGTGTGGCGAGCACGTCGCCTGCCTTGACCTTGTCGCCTACATCGGCCTTGAGGGTCTTGATCGACAGGCCTTCGACGAGCGGCTGCACATAGACTTCCTCGACCGGCTGAATGGTGCCGGAGGTCAGCACCCGATCGGTCAGCTTGCGCTCGGTGACGGTCGTTACCACGATCGAAGGCGCGTTGATCGCGGGTTTTTCCGCCTGAACTGCCGGCGCATCTTCTGCAAGCGCAGGCGCGGCCATCAGGATCGAGACCGTTGCGAGCAGCCAGTTCACTTTCGAAGTCTTCATCCTCATCCCTTGTCCAACCCTCGGCCCGGTGTCTTCTGACACTCGCGGCACACCCTCTTTGTCCGTTCGCCCGTCTCAGCGTTTGCAGACGGGACGCCCCTCATTTGCAAGTCAAATTACGTATAGCGGTTACGTTTATAAGCATTGAAAAGGCGAGATAAAAAATCAACGTACGCTAAGTTTTCCATCGTGTGCGCACAAGGTCGGCAACAGCTGGAAAACAATCTCGCGGCATGTGGGGATCAACTGCTCAAATGACAAGAGAGTCAGTCCCACTCTGTACGCATTCTATTACAACATATCCGACTGCGATATTCCAGTCTTTTGCGGCACTGCAAAAAACCTTGTTCCGCCTGCCTTCATCCCTGTTACGTCCGCGTGACACAAACGGTTTTGAACGAAATGCCGTCTGTCATTCGTCAAGTGGCATCGTTTGCATTTGACGAAGCGCGAAAGGCGAGCGCTGGGAATGCCAATCCCTCGGCATGCTTCAAGGAGATCATTACAGCGCGGGGGAGTGAACCTCAATCGGCAGGGAGATAGGCTCCTGCCAGAAGCTGGCAGGAGCGAGATCGAAACGCATAAAATCAAAATGCGCGGGCCATTCCGCCCGCGCACCATTTCTGAGCTTAGCGCACCCCTGCGCGCATTTGGACGCGCAAAGGGCGCTCTACCGGTTCTGACCTGCGCATCGCGCCGGGCGAATATCGATTCCGATTTTCACGCCGTTGCGCCAGACCGTTTACTTCTTCAGAGCAGCGTCGGTGATTTCATGCGTCCAGGCGCCTTCCGGCTTCTTGGTGATGATCTTCTGCGCGAGAACGGCAGCTTCCGTGCGGTTATAGGCAGCTTCATCAAGAACGCCGGTGGAGTCGCCCAGGAGCTTCGCCACTTCGCCCATCATATAGACCTGGTGTTCCTTGGTCTGCGCGCCGGTGGAGTCATTGTCGAGAACAATGCCCGCAGCTTCTTCCGGGTGATCCTTGGCATAGGCCCAGCCCTTCATCGAGGCGCGCACGAACTTGACCATGTTGGCCTTGAACTTGGCGTCCTTGAGCTTGTCGCCGAGGACATAGAGGCCGTCTTCGAGCAGGTTGGCGCCCATTTCGGTGTAGTTGAACACGGTGAGCTTATCGAGCGTGAAGCCGGCATCGATGGCCTGGCCGAGCTCGTTATAGGTCATGACGTGGATGCAGTCGGCCTGCTTCTGGATGAGCGGCTGCACGTCGAAGCTCTGCTGGAGAACCTTGACGCCGTTCGGGCCGCCTTCGGTGGAAATGCCTTCCTTGTTCATCAGCGCGAAGAAGGGCACTTCGTTGCCGAAGAACCAGACGCCGACCGTGTGGCCCTTGAAGTCGGAGATCTTCTTGATCGGGCCATCCTTCGGGCAGACGATTTCGAGACCGGCATTCTTGTAGGGCTGTGCGATGTTGACGAGCGGCACGCCCTTTTCGCGGGCGGCGAGCGCTGCACCCATCCAGTCGACGATGACGTCGGCGCCGCCGCCGGCGATCACCTGTTCGGGCGCGATGTTCGGGCCGCCCGGCTTGATGTCGACGTCAAGGCCTTCTTCCTTGTAGAAGCCTTTGTCCTTGGCGACAAAATAGCCGGCGAACTGGGCCTGCGTGACCCATTTCAGCTGCAGCGTTACCTTTTCGGCGGCGTGAGCGGCAACGCCGGACAGGGCGAGCGCCGTGCCGAGCATGAGCGAAGCAATTGTCTTTTTCATTGTTCAACCCTCTTTGTGTCTCCCGTCCACCACGGACGGAACTTTGATTGAGGCAGGTGAGCCTGCCTTTTACCTCTGCCCCCCACGGACAGAGGGATGCCAGAACGTGACCTTGCGCTCGATCAGCGCGACGATCCCGTAGAAAAGCGAGCCGGCGATGGCTGCGGCGAGAATTTCTGCCCAGACCATGGCGGTGTTCATGCGGCCCATTTCGGTCGAGATGCGAAAGCCCATGCCGACCGAGGGCGAGCCGAAGAATTCCGCGACGATGGCGCCGATCATGGCGAGCGTCGAGTTGATCTTCAGCGCGTTGAAGATGAAGGGCCATGCGGCCGGCAGGCGCAGCTTCAGAAGCGTCTGTGGCCAGGAGGCGGCATAGGTGCGCATCAGGTCACGTTCCATGTGGCCGGAGGCGGCAAGGCCGGTGATCGTGTTGATGAGCATCGGGAAGAAGATCATCGTGACGATGATCGCCGCCTTGGAGGGCCATTCAAAGCCGAACCACATGATCATGATCGGGGCGAGACCGACGATGGGCAGCGCCGAGACCAGATTGCCGAGCGGCAGGAGGCCCGCCTTCAGGAAGGGCGAGCGATCGATGACGAAGGCGGCGAGAAGGCCCGCGCCGCAGCCGATGGCATAGCCGGGCAGAACCTCCTTGAAGACCGTCTGCCAGACATCGACCCCGATGATCGGCAAGGCATTGAGGGCGGCCGCGACGATGACGCTCGGGGCGGGGAGCAGGATCTCCGGAATCGCAAGCCCGCGCGCCAGCAATTCCCAAAGCGCCAGCAGGCAAATGCCGAAAATGGCCGGCACGGCAAAGCCGATCTGCCGCTCGGCGGCAGGGCCCGCCGGTCTCAATCGAACGAGATATTCGTTCAGCGCCCAGCTTCCGAGCCAGACGGCAAGCGCGACGATGATGACGACAATCGCGCTCATGCCGTGGCCTCCGGTCTCGCGCCCATCATGCGATAGACGAGGCGCTCGACGCCGCCGACGATGAACACAAGCAGGCCCGCGACGATGGACGACACGAAGAGCGCCGCCCAGATCTGGATCGTCTGGCCGTAATAGGAGCCGGACAAGAGCCGCGCGCCGAGACCCGCGACCGCGCCTGTGGGCAGTTCACCGACAATTGCGCCGATCAGCGAAATGGCGATGCCGACTTTCAGCGAGGCGAAGAGGAAGGGAATGGCGGCCGGAAAGCGAAGCTTCCAGAAGACGTCCGTGCGGCTGGCATTGTAAGTGTGCATGAGATCGAGCTGGAGGATTTCCGGCGAACGCAGCCCCTTCACCATGCCGACGACGACAGGGAAAAAGGAGAGGTAGGTGGAAATCAGCGCCTTAGGCAGCAGGCCCGAGATCCCGATGGCGTTCAGCACCACGATCAGCATGGGCGCAATCGCCATGATCGGGATCGTCTGGCTGGCGATGACCCAGGGCATCATCGACTTGTCCATGGCGCGGTTATGGACGATGCCGACGGCGAGCGCGATGCCGAGCACGGTGCCCAGCGCGAAGCCGAGGAGCGTGGCGGAGAGTGTGATCCAGGCGTGATAGACGAGCGAGCGCTTCGACGTGATGCTCATCGTGGCCGTCGAATTCCAGATTTCGGTGACGATCTGGTGGGGTGCGGGGAGGAGCGGCTTGTCGAGGCGGTATGACTTCAGCCACATCTCTTGTGTCGTTAAAACCTCGCCCTTACGGGCGGCTTCTTCGACGGCGATCGTGCGGTTCATGAGAAGAGCGGCGGCGTACCATGCGGCGATGATGACCACCAGAACGGCGAGGACGGGCCAGACTTTGGTGCGGAGCGTTTTCATGGGCGGTGCTCCTGGGCCGCAGCATCATTCTCCCGCCTTGAGGGGGAGATGTCTGCGTAGCAGACAGAGGGGGGTACGCCACCCGCCGTCGTGCTTGGGGCACCCCCCTCTGTCACTTCGTGACATCTCCCCCTCAAGGGGGGAGAGCGGTGGAACATAGCCTCAATCATCATAGCTATGCCCCGCCTTCAGCCCCTCGCGAACGCGGTGGGCAATGGCCAGAAATTCCGGCGTTTCGCGAATGTCGAGCGGGCGCTCCTTGGGCAGCGTCGATTCGATGACATCGGTGACGCGGCCGGGGCGGGGGCTCATGACGACGATCTTGGTGGAGAGATAGACGGCCTCGGGGATCGAGTGGGTGACGAAGCAGATCGTCTTGTTGGTGCGCGCCCAGAGCTCCAGAAGCTGCTGGTTCAGGTGGTCGCGGACGATTTCGTCCAGCGCGCCGAAGGGCTCGTCCATCAGGAGAAGGTCGGCGTCAAAGGCGAGCGCGCGGGCAATCGAGGCGCGCTGCTGCATGCCGCCGGAAAGCTGCCAGGGATATTTCTTGCCGAAGCCGGAGAGGTTGACGAGCGACAGCGTATGCTCGATGCGCTTCTTTTGCTCGTCCTTGGAATAGCCCATGATTTCAAGGGGAAGGGCGATATTCTTCTCGATGGTGCGCCACGGATAAAGCGCTGCCGCCTGGAAGACATAGCCGTAGGAGCGGTTCTTGCGCGCATCCTCCGGCGTCGTGCCGTTGACGAGGATCTGGCCTTCGGTCGCGCGTTCGAGATCGGCAATGACGCGCAGGAAGGTCGTCTTGCCGCAGCCGGACGGACCGATGAAGGACACGAAGTCGCCTTTGCGCACATCGAGATTGACCCCTGTCAGCGCGTTGACGGGACCGTCATTCGTCTGAAAGGTCAGGCCCAGATTTTTCGCCGAAACGACGGAAGACTGATTTTCTGCCATGTTCACCCAGTGTATTTGTATCTCGCTGGTACGCTGCCGATTTTTGCTTTTTCGCGTCCCGCTTTTCTTGT
Source organism: Hyphomicrobiales bacterium (assembly GCA_900466575.1). GTDB lineage: Bacteria > Pseudomonadota > Alphaproteobacteria > Rhizobiales > Rhizobiaceae > Ensifer_A. The sequence continues at coordinate 287,719 of UBMP01000011.1, forward strand.
TCCCCGGACCTTGCGTCCGTCATTTATGATTGGAGGCTGCCCCTATGTCATCTGGCATGGTTCCCGATTGCAAGACCATCCACCCGAAACAGTCCTACGATGGGAAGCAGGGTTTTTCCTATATCGAGGGCATTTCGGCTGAAACCGTGGGCTCCACGGGCATCGCCATGATGCTGTTGACGATCCCGCCGGGCGGCCGTGCCAAGGCCCATCTGCATGAGGCGCACGAGACAGCGATCTATATTCTGTCCGGTGAGGCGACGACCTATTACGGCGACAAGCTGCAGCATGTGAGCGTGCAACGCGCCGGCGACATGTTCTACATTCCGGCCGGAATGCCGCATCTGCCTGTCAATACCGGGACAGAGCCGTGCTCGGCGATCATTGCGCGGACAGATCCGCGCGAGCAGGAAAGCGTGGTGTTGCTGCCGGAACTGGATGGCGTGGTTCCGATTTAAGTCGGAGCCAGCCACACCGTTCTCTGCCCTGCCTGACGTCTCCCCCACGAGTGGGGTGACGGCATGCGGCACCCGCAGCTTTCCAATCATTCCGCCCTGGCCGAGCAGTCTCTCCATCAGTGTCAGACTCCCGATGCCGGTATCCCTGTGCGCTGCACCTTGCGCGGCGCGGTCACTTCCTTCCACGTTGACAATGCCGAGGACACCGCCGGGAAGGGGGGCCTAGCGACGAACTGGCCATGACCTTCGCGGGTCTTGATGCTCGATTCCTCGACGGCGACATAGCCGCGCGTCAGCGTGAAGCGGGGCAGGCCCTTGACCTTCTTGCCTTCAAAGACGTTGTAGTCGATAGCCGATTGCTGGCTGGCGGCCGTGATCGTCTTTTCTCGGTTTGGGTCCCAGACGACGATGTCGGCATCGGCGCCGACCAGAATCGCGCCCTTCTTCGGATAGACGTTGAGGATCTTGGCGATGTTGGTCGAGGTGACGGCGACGAACTCGTTCATGGTAATGCGGCCAGTCGCGACACCATAGGTCCAGAGCATGGGCAGGCGGTCTTCAAGCCCGCCGGTGCCGTTTGGGATCTTGGTGAAATCGCCGACGCCGTAACGCTTCTGTTCGGTGGTGAAGGCGCAGTGGTCGGTGGCGACGACCTGCAACGAACCCGAGGCGAGGCCGGCCCAGAGGCTGTCCTGATGCTTCTTGTCACGGAAGGGGGGCGACATGACGCGCCGCGCGGCATGGTCCCAATCGGCATTGGCATATTCGCTCTCGTCCAGCGTCAGGTGCTGGATCAGCGGCTCGCCATAGACGCGCATGCCGTTCTGGCGGGCGCGGCGGATGGCTTCATGGGCCTGTTCGCAGGAGGTGTGCACGACATAAAGCGGCACGCCCGCCATGTCGGCGATGATGATGGCGCGATTGGTCGCTTCGCCCTCGACAGAGGCGGGGCGGGAATAGGCGTGGGCCTCTGGGCCGTTATTGCCTTCGCCGAGCAGTTTCTGCTGCATCTGCGCGACGATATCGCCGTTCTCGGCATGGACCAGCGGCAGCGCTCCGAGGGCGGCGCAGCGCTGGAAGGAGGAGAACATCTCGTCGTCATCCACCATCAGCGCGCCCTTGTAGGCCATGAAGTGCTTGAACGTGTTGATGCCCTTGTCCTTGACGATGGTCTCCATCTCGTTGAAGACCTGCTCGCCCCACCAAGTAATCGACATGTGGAAGGAATAATCGGCATTGGCGCGGGTCGACTTGTTGTCCCAGCGCTTCAGCGCGTCGATCAGCGACTGTCCGGGATCCGGCAGGCAGAAATCCACCACCATGGTCGTGCCTCCGGCGAGCCCTGCGCGCGTGCCGCTTTCGAAATCATCCGAGGAATAGGTGCCCATGAAGGGCATTTCGAGGTGAACGTGCGGGTCGATGCCGCCGGGCATGACGTAGCAGCCGGTCGCGTCGAGCACTTCGGTCCCCGAAAGGTTCGGGCCGATCTCGACGATCACCCCATGCTCGATCTTCACATCGGCCTTGTAGGTCAGGTCAGCCGTGACGATCGTGCCGTTCTTGATGACTGTGCTGCTCATGATGCTGTTCCCTTGGTGTTATTGGTCCGCGCAGGATAAAAGCGCGTTGCGTCACATCTTTCGGCAATCCTTCCCTCGAGGACCGCGAGGATTGTTTCGAGAACGCTGCGGCGTTCTGTCAGAACTTCGGTATTCCAGAAGCGCAGAACAGCATAACCTTCGCGGTTCAGCCAATCCGTGCGCCGCATGTCGGCCTGATTTTCGGCGTGCTGCGAGCCGTCTACTTCGACGATAAGGTTCCTCTTTCGGCAGACGAAGTCGGCGACGTAGGGACCAAGAGGAATCTGTCGTGAGAATTTGTAGCCATTGAGCCGGCGGTTCCGCAGCTCGGTCCACAGGCGAAACTCCGCGTCCGGTTCATCTTGACGAAGCTGACGGGCCAACGATGTGCCTCTGGGCGTTCGTTTTGTGAGAGATTTGTTTGGATTGCGCATGCCGCACCGCCCCCTCATCCGACCCTTCGGGCCACCTTCTCCCCACGGGGGAGAAGCGGGAGTGTGCCTTGCCGCACTCACCCAACCTTGCCGTATCCCGAAAACAGCAGACGCGCATTCCCTCTTCTCCCCATCGGGGAGAAGGTGGCCCGAAGGGTCGGATGAGGGGGTTGCTCGCGCCGCCATCATTGGCTCACTCCACAATCCCCGCCGTCTCCACCACGGCCCTGAGCAGCACATCCGCACCGGCACCTGCCCACTCCTTGGAAATCTCCTCCGCCTCGTTATGCGAAAGCCCGCCGACGCAGGGGCACATGACCATGGTGGCGCGGGCGACCTTGGCGGCCCAGCAGGCGTCGTGGCCGGCGCCGGAGATGAGGTTCATGTGGCTGTAGCCCAGGTCTTCTGCCGCCTTGCGGACGGCGGAGACGAGGGTGGGGTCGAAGGTGACGGGATCGAAATGGCCGACGGCCTCGACCGAACAGCCGACGCCGAGGGCCTCGCAGATGGCGGCCGCTTCCTTCTCGATGCGGGCGCGCATGCCGTCGAGCTTCGCCTGGTCCGGCGAGCGGATGTCGACCGTGAAGATCACCGTGCCCGGCAGCACGTTGCGGGAATTGGGCGAGAACTTCACCTGGCCGACGCCGCCGACGCAGCCCGGCTGGTTTTCCATGGCCACCGTCTGCACCATTTCCATGATGCGGGCCATGGCGAGGCCGGCATTGACGCGCATGTTCATCGGCGTCGAGCCGGTATGGGCCTCCCTGCCGGTCAGCGTGAATTCAAGCCACCAAAGGCCCTGACAGTGGGTGACGACGCCGATCTGCTTCTCTTCGGCTTCGAGGATCGGGCCCTGTTCGATGTGATATTCGAAATAGGCGTGCATCTGCCTAGCGCCCACGTCTTCGTCGCCGATCCAGCCGATGCGGGCGAGTTCGTCGCCGAAGCGCAGGCCTTCCATGTCCTGGCGCGCATAGGCGTAGTCGAGCGAATGGATGCCGGCGAAGACGCCCGAAGCGAGCATGGCGGGGGCGAAGCGCGCGCCTTCCTCGTTCGTCCAGTTTACGACGACGATGGGGTGCTTCGTCTTGATGTTGAGGTCGTTCATCGAGCGGATGACTTCGAGACCGGCGAGCACGCCGAGAACACCGTCATATTTGCCGCCTGTCGGCTGGGTGTCGAGATGCGAGCCGACATAGATCGGCAGGGCATCCGGATCGGTGCCGGGGCGCGTCATGAACATGTTGCCGATCTTGTCGACGCCCATGGTGAGGCCAGCTGCCTCGCACCATGATTGGAAGAGCTTGCGGCCTTCTGCATCCGCATCCGTGAGTGTCTGGCGATTGTTGCCGCCGGCAATGCCCGGTCCGATTTTCGCCATGTCCATGAGGCTGTCCCAAAGACGATCGGCATTGACGCGCATGTTCTGGCCCGGTGCAGCCATGAAATTTCTCCTCAGTTCCTTGTCTCGGCGCGCCGCTTTTCCGCAGTCTTCGCCCCACTGTTCCGACCGGTCTTGCTTTTCTTGTTTTTTCACAAAATCCGCGTTGCGTTTGTAAATTGCATGACGGATAATTTGACCGGTTGGTAAACATTACAGCTTCCGTTGCTGCACTCAAGACGAAAAAAGCGGTCACATCAGAGAAAATAGTCGATAAGTGCATATTAAGTTCGCAGTGCCTTTTCAAAAGGCAATTCTGCTCACGCGGCAGACGATGAGGGATGACATGGCGATACCGAGAGCGGCGAAAACCCAGCGCAGGACACGCATCCAGGAGGAAAAGGAGGAGATTATCCTCGAGGCTGCTCTCGACGTCTTTTCGATGCATGGTTTCAAGGGCGCGACCATTGATCATATCGCCGAGGTTGCCGGGATGTCGAAGCCCAACGTCCTTTATTACTTTCGCACGAAGGAGGCCATGCATCGGGCGCTGATCGACCGGGTGCTGGATACATGGCTTGATCCGTTGCGCGAATTCGATGCCGAGGGGAACCCGGAGATCGAGATCAAGAGCTATATCCGACGCAAGCTGGAAATGGCGCGCGACTTTCCGCGCGAGAGCCGGCTGTTTGCCAATGAAATCCTGCGGGGCGCACCCTCCATCATGGAGGAGCTTGATGATCTAAGGAAGCTTGTCGATGAGAAGGCGGAGGTCATTCGCGCCTGGGTGAAGACCGGCAAGATCGGCCGCTGCGATCCCTACCATTTGATCTTCTCGATCTGGGCGACGACGCAGCACTATGCTGACTTCGATGTGCAGGTGAGGGCCGTGCTGGGGCCGACGCGGAGCGGTGACGGGCGCTTCGAGGATGCTGCGCGCTTTCTTGAACAGCTTTATGTCAACGGACTTCAAGTCAAAGCATGACAAGCGCCCAAGGCGGATGTTGTTGAAGGCTTTCCTAAAGTTAAGGCGCGTCGTCCCATTTGGGTTCAAGTTTACATTTTTACTGCACGTTAACATGGACTCAGTGTAGTTCTGCAATCGGTACGTAAACGTTGTAGTGTAGCAGAATGAGACTTCCGACTGATGCGGGCATTTCGTGCTTTGCAGACGGGAAATATTAGAAGAATATGGTGAGATAGCCGAACAGGTCGGGAGAGGCCGAAGGGTTGGTGCACTTGAGAGGCAGGAATTCCTATTTGGAGATCGAGCGCGTTTTGAGTGCTCACGCTGGGCTTGAGGAGGAACAGCGTTCAAGACTCCTTGCTGCCTTTGCCAAGCTGAAAGATGAGGCTGACCGCTTCGAACTCCTGTCGGCGGCACTTAACCAGTTGCCCGACGAATTCTTTCTCAAAGATCGTGAAGGTCGCTACATTCTCGCCAACCGGGAAAGCGAATTCGCCCTGGGTCTTCCTCCTGGCGGCATGAACGGCAAGTTTGATCCAGAGCTTTACGGCGACGCCTACGCGAAGCGTTTTCTGGCCGAAGACGCCGAAATTTTTGCCAATGGCAGACCGCTTTATTTCGATCCCGTCCAGTGGAAACTACCGCAGGGCGGAGTGCGGTGGAACCATGCCTCCAAATATCCCGTGTTCAACGAGGATGGAGAGGTTGTCGCCGTCTGCGGTCAAATCAGGCAATCGACTGAAGCGATGCAGTCGCGCGTGCTTCTGGAAGCGCAGATCGATGTTCTGGAAATGCTGGCTGCCGATCGTCCGATCGATGAAGTGTTCGGTCGTATCATTTCCCTTTGCGAGGGATTGCTGGAGGGTTTCTGGGGTTCGATCATCGTCTTGACCGCCGACAGTTCAAGGGTTGCGGAGGTCATTGCGCCTTCGATGGCGCGGGATTACGGTCAGGCCCTCGTCGGCTTGATGATCGAGGATAATGTCGGAACCTGCGGAACGGCTTGCTATCGCGGCACGCCGATCTACACAGAAGACATCGAGACCGACCCGAACTGGGCGGATTTCAAGTCGCTCGCGGAGCCTTACGGTCTGCGCTCTTGCTGGTCCATGCCCTATTTCAACGCCGACGAGACCGTGCATGGCACGTTCGCGCTCTATTCGCGCCAGCCCCGGCTGCCGAGCGAATTCGAGTCTCGCTGCCTTGCGCTGGGCGCCCGGCTTGCGGAGCTTGCAGTCGAGCGGGAGCGGCTTGCCGCACAGTTGCGCATCATGGCCGAGCGCGACAGTCTGACCGGTCTTCCCAACCGGTCCGCGTTTTCCGAAATTTTTGCGCGGGAACTGGCCGCGGCGCATGGCGAGGACCGTTCGATCGGCGTTGCCGTTCTTGATATCGATGATTTCAAACTGATCAACGACCGCCACGGTCATGCCGTTGGCGATGCGTTCCTCAGTGCGGTGAGCGGCCGTATGGTCAAGGCAATCCGTCCCGGCGATGTGGTTGCGCGGCTTGGTGCCGACGAGTTTGTCGTTGTCCTGCGCGAAAGCGAGGGCCTCGATGCTACGGCAGCGCTCCAGCAGCTTTTGGCTGCGATCCGCAAACCGGTGGATGTCGAGCGGGCGCGACTTGCCGTGTCGGTGACGGCGGGTTTGGCCGTATTCCCTCGTCATGGCGCCGATGTGCAGGAGTTGCTGAGCCATGCCACGGCAGCCATGCATCGGGCCAAGCAGGTGGGTCGTAACCGTGTCGAGGTTTACGATCCCGAGTTTTCGCGTCTGCAGGAGCAGCGCCGGCAGCGCATCGAGACGCTGCGCGAATCGATCGCATCCGGTCGGATCGATCTCGATTTCCAACCGTTGATGAACCTGCATGACGGCAGCATCTATGCTTTTGAGGCGCTGGCTCGCTGGCAGCACCCCCAAGAGGGACGGCTGGGGCCCGGCGCGTTCATTCCGCTGGCTGAACAGGAAGGGCTGATTGTCGAACTCGGGGGCGCCGTTTTGACGCGTGCCTGTCTCGAAGCCGCGCGCTGGAATCGCGATTTCGGTATCCGTCGCGGCGTGTCCGTCAATGTTTCCGCCCAACAGTTCTCCGGTGGCGAGATCCGAGAGCAGGTGCGTAAGGCGCTGGCTGAAAGCGGCCTCGATCCGTCGCTTCTGGAGCTGGAACTCACCGAGTCGATGCTGCTCGATGACGAGTGCACGGCGATCGGGATCATGAGCGAGCTGAAGGCGCTGGGAATTTCGATCGCGATTGACGACTTCGGTACCGGTTTCTCCAATCTCGGTGCGCTCGCCCGTCTTCCTGTGGATCGCTTGAAGATCGACCGATCGATCATCAGCGACATCGAGACCAATGAGGCTGCCGCTTCGATCGCTTCCGCCATCATTGCGATGGGGCAGAGGCTGGGTCTGCGCGTGCTCGCTGAAGGCGTCGAAACGGAGGGACAAATGGAGTTCCTGCGCGTCAATCACTGTGATGATCTGCAGGGGTTCCTTCTCGGCAGGCCCATGCCGTCGGGCGATTTGCGCGAGCTGTTCGCCAAGGGTGTTTCCCATCCTGGCCGTACCCGGCATGATGCGGCTGTGCCGCGCCGCTCGGCCGCAGGTCGTCGTCGCTGACGCGCCAAATCGCCGCCTTGCCACGCTGATCAGCCCGTGCTTTAGCAGGGCGGTGACGTCGTGCGGTAACAGGCAATGAGCGAAGAAGAAACCATTACACTTTACGAGGCCATCGGTGGAGAGGAAACGATCCGTAAGCTGGTCGCGCGCTTCTACGATCTCATGGACACGTTGCCCGAGGCGAAGAACTGCCGCGCCATTCATCCGCCGAGCCTCGAGCGGTCGCGCGACAAGCTCTACGATTACCTGACCGGCTATATGGGCGGGCCGCAGCTTTATATCGAGAAATACGGCCATCCCCGCCTGCGCGCGCGCCATTTCTCGGCGCCGATCGGCATTGCGGAGCGCGACGAATGGCTGCTTTGCTTCCGCATGGCGATGGACGAGACGATTGCACATCCCAAGCTTCGCGAGATCATCTGGAGGCCTGTCGAGCAGCTCGCTCACCACATGCAAAACCGCGAGGAGGGCGAGCCTCATGCGTGACGGCGTCCTGATCCGCCTCTTTGGCGTCTTTGCCGGACTTTTCGGCATGTGCGGCATCGGTCTGGCTGCCGCCGCATCGCATCTGGACGATCAGCGACTGCTCGGCTCAGCGGCGCTCATGTGTCTTGTTCATGCGCCCGCGTTGCTCGGGCTGATCGCGGCCGGCAGTCGCTTGCGCTTCACCGCGCTTTCCGGCGGCTTGCTGATCCTCGGCGTGCTGCTCTTCGCGGGCGATCTGGTCAAGCGTCACTTCACGGGGGCCGGACTTTTTCCAATGTCGGCCCCGTCTGGCGGCATGATCATGATGGCCGGATGGCTCATCGTCGGGCTGGGTGCGCTTCTGACGGCTCAACCATCCACGACCGAGGTGTAACCCTCGAAGACGGGCGGGCCGAGATAGATGCTGCGATTGTCACCGGCATTCCTGTGCGCGGCGCGGAAGTTTTCCGATTTCGTCCAGGCGATGAAGGCGTCTTCGCTTTCCCAGGTGGAATGCGAGACGAACTGCGTGAAGCCTTCCTCGTCATGGGTCCTGCCGCGAAGGAGGTGGAATTCCACGAAGCCGGGATTTTCCTTCAGCTTCGAATCGCGGTTGCGCCAGATATCCTCGAACTGGCTTTCGGAGCCCTTGGCGATCTTGAAGCGGTTCATGGCGATATACATGTGCGTCTCCGGAAATCAGTTTTTCGCGCCTACGGCGTCATCAACATGTGGCAGGTTTTCTCGTCCGTTCAAGGGCTTCTCGTGGCGAGAGGGGAAAGCCACGACATTGCCGGCGATCTCGACGGGCGGCGCGCTGCGGGTCAAAAGATCATAGAGTTCCGGGATCAGCCCGTCGCCATAGGCAGCCGCGATGTCGTGGAGGCGCATCATGCCGCCAAGCCCGTTTCCCTCTCCGTCACGCATGTTTCAGCCGTCCGTCCTTGATGTCCTGAAGGGCGCGTTCGAGGCTCGACTTGGAGCCGTTTCGCAAGGGGATGAAGCGCTTGCCGTGCTTCTTGCAGCCTGTCTTCACGCGCAGGCAGGCGTCGTGGCTGATGCAATCGATGGGGCAGAAAACGCAATCGACGGAGGGGAGCACCGTGTCGATGCGGCTGACCGCTTCGCGCAGGCCGCCGTCATGGTGGATGAGTTCCGCGCCATGCGCCGAGGCGATTTCGCGCAGATGTGCCACCTGGCAATCGCGCCCGCCGACATAGAGAAAACTCTTCAGATCGGCCTTCGCACTGCTCGTCGTACAGTCCGCAGTATTGCCCTTCGAGTCTGCCTTTCGGTTGTTTTTTCCAGTCTTTTTCGCCACTTGCGTCCTCCAGAGGATGTCTCAGTGACGGCACCATACAAAACATGATTATTTTGGTAAAGATTAAAGTGGATGAAAAGAGTCATCTTTTTTTGATGAAAGAAAAAGGCGGCTCCTTTCGGAACCGCCAGGGCCTGGGAGGCTTATTTCGTCCTGTCGCTTAGTAGGGCAGGCCCACATAGTTCTCCGCCATCGCAAGCTGCGGAGCCTTCGAACTGGTGAGATAGGCGAATTCCGATTGCTGCATGCGCAGGCCGAATTCACCTTCGGCCTCGAATGTGTGCATCAGCATGGTCATCGACCAGGAGAAGCGCTCGGCCTTCCAGATGCGAGAGAGGGCGCGGCGGGAATAGTCATCCAGAGCGGCCATCGATTTCTCCCCGTAGAATTCCTGCAGGCCGGTGAAGAGGTAGTGGATGTCGGAGGCCGCGAGGTTGAGGCCCTTGGCGCCTGTCGGCGGCACGATATGACCGGCATCGCCCGCGAGGAACATGCGGCCGAAGCGCAACGGTTCGGCAACGAAGGAGCGGAGCGGCGCAATGGACTTTTCGATCGACGGGCCGGTCTTCAGAGCTTCCGCCTTGTCGGCCGGAATGCGTCGGCGCAGCTCGTCCCAGAACGCATCGTCCGACCACTCTTCCGCCTTGTCAGTCAGCGGCACCTGAACGTAATAGCGGCTGCGCACGAGCGAGCGCTGCGAACAGAGTGCGAATCCGCGCGCGTGATGCGCATAGATCAGTTCATGATCCACCGGCGGCACATCCGCGAGGACGCCGAGCCAGCCGAAGGGGTAGACCTTTTCGAAATTCTTGACGCCCTTGTCCTGCACGGATGCGCGGCAGGCGCCATGGAAGCCGTCGCAACCGGCGATGAAGTCGGCGTCGATGCGATGCGTGACGCCATCCTTTTCATAGGTGACGTAGGGGTGGTCGGTGTCGAAATCGTGCGGCGTCACGTTGCCAGCATTGTAGATGGTCATGCCGCCGGTCTCGATGCGCTTGTCCATCAGATCGCGCGTCAGTTCGGTCTGGCCATAGACCATGACGGAGGTGCCGGTCAGGCCCTTGAGGTCGATGCGATGCTGGACGCCGTCGAAGGAGAGGCTGAAGCCGTCGTGCACCAGGCCCTCGGCATGCATGCGGTCGCCGGCCTTGGCCTTGTCGAGCATGCCGACCATGCCGACTTCCAGAACGCCGGCGCGGATGCGGCCGAGGATATAGTCGCGGTCAACGCGGTCGAGGATGATGTTGTCGATGCCGGCATTGGTGAGAAGCTGGCCGAGCAGAAGGCCGGACGGCCCGCAGCCGACGATAACGACTTGAGTGCGCATTCTTATTCCTCCCGAAGAGGGCCTCTCCCAGCCCCTGTGTTCAATCTTGCCGAATGATAAATCCGGGGCGCTTGCGAACAATGGAGAAACCAGTCAAAATATTGTACTTTTGAAACATCTGGAGATGCTGCAATGCGGCAGGCCATACCGACCTATGCGCTCTATGGCGAGGACCGCTCGGCGGTCGGCGACTTCTGGATTCACTCCGAATCGATCCCTTCGCGCAGCAGCGTCAACCATTGGGAAATCCGGCCGCACACGCATGAGGCCTTCTTTCAGTTTTTGGATATCAGGGGCGGGGATGGCGAGCTGGTGCTGCCGGATCGCGCAATTCCGCTTCAACCCGGTGCGTTGGTTACGGTCCCGCCGGAACGGGTTCATGGCTTCCGATTCTCGCCGGATATTGACGGAAACGTGCTGACCTTCGTGCTCTCGCGGCTTCCCGTCGTGCCGGCTCCGGCGCTGATGGAGAGCCCGCTTGCGCATGCGCTGAACGAGGGGGAAGAGGATGCGCGGCTGGTGCGCGACCTCATAGGGCGGATTAATACGGAGGTGGCTGCGGGCTTCGGGATCGACGGCGAGTTCGTGCGGGCGTGTCTCTCGGCGGCGATGATCCTGATTGGCCGCATCGGCGCGGCGGGCGCACGGCCAACTGGAGAAGCTGAGCGTGACCGCATGCGAATTGAGAAGCTGAAGACGCTGATTGCGCTCAATTTCCGCCAGCAGCAGCCGGTGGAGTACTATGCCGAGAAGCTCAAGCTGACGCCCGTCCATCTCAACCGCGTCTGCCGAAAGATCGCCGGGCAATCGGTCGGGCAGCTGATCGACGAGCGTGTGATCGAGGAGGCGCGGCGCGATCTCGTTTTTACCTCCATGACCGTGCAGCAGATTGCGTTCGATCTCGGCTTTTCCGATCCCGCCTATTTCAACCGGCTGTTCTCCCGCCAGACCGGCGTGACGCCGAAAGCCTATCGAAACCGCGAGCAGCAAAGGCTTGTCGCCGAAAATTGATCGTTGCAAAGCGGCGGAAATGCCCAAGCTTTGGGCAGGCCAAAAAAATCGTCGCGAGCATATTTTTACCGTTTGATAAAATTTTTGAACTGAGTTAGCGTTCCTCCACTAGCCGTTACACATAGGGGAACAACATGGGACGACTGGAACCTGGGATCCATTCCGGCCGGCTTTCGCCTGCTGAATACGACAAGAATTTCTCCGAACTGCATCCGGTCTTTTCGGACCACGAAGCGCTGGTTGCCTCGGACCGCTGTTATTTCTGTTATGACGCGCCGTGCATGACGGCCTGTCCCACCTCCATCGATGTGCCTCTGTTCATCCGTCAGATCTCGACGGGGAACGCCATCGGTGCAGCCAAGACGATTTTCGACCAGAACATCATGGGCGGCATGTGCGCCCGCGTCTGTCCCACCGAAACGCTGTGCGAGCAGGCCTGTGTGCGCAACACGGCCGAGGAGCGCCCGGTCGAGATCGGCCGCCTGCAGCGCTATGCGACCGACAAGGCGATGAACGCCGGCAAGCAGTTCTACACGCGGCTAAATTCCAACGGGAAATCGGTCGGCGTCGTTGGTGCGGGTCCGGCAGGTCTGGCCGCCGCGCATCGGCTTGCGATGCATGGCTTCAACGTCATGGTCTATGACCATCGCGAAAAGGCCGGCGGCCTCAACGAATATGGCATCGCCACCTACAAGGCGACGGACGATATCGCCCAGAAGGAAGCGGACTATATCCTCTCCATCGGCGGCATCGATGTGCTGGATGGCGAGATGCTCGGTCGCGATTTCTCGCTGGCCGATCTTCGGTCGCGGCACGACGCCGTCTTCCTCGGCATCGGCCTTGGCGGCGTCAACGCACTGACCGTCGAAGGCACGCATGAATTCGGCGTGGTCGATGCCGTCGAGTTCATCGCCAATCTGCGTCAGGCCGAAACGAAGAGCGATGTGCCGGTCGGTCGCCGCGTTGTCGTCATTGGCGGCGGCATGACGGCGGTGGATGCGGCAGTCCAAGCCAAGCTCCTCGGTGCCGAAGAGGTGACGATGTGCTACCGCCGTGGGCAGGAGCATATGAACGCGTCGCTCTTTGAGCAGGAACTGGCCGCCTCCAAGGGCGTGCTGATCCGCCACTGGCTGGCCCCGAAGGCTGTTCTGAGCCACGGTGGCCACGTCACCGGCATCACGATGGCCTATACCCATCTGGAAAACGGACTGCTGAAGGAAACCGGTCATACGATCGATATCGCCTGCGACCAGATCCTGACGGCAATTGGCCAGACGCTCGACATTGCCGGTCTCGATACGATCAAGGTCGAGAAGGGCAAGATCGTCATCGACGAAGAGGGCAAAACCTCCGTTGCCGGCGTCTGGGCTGGCGGCGACTGCGCAACCGGTGGCGAGGACCTGACCGTCTCCGCCGTCGCCATGGGCCGCGATGCGGCCATGTCCATCATCAAGGCTCTGGCCTGAAGCGCGGGAAGGGGAATTCAACATGGCTGATATCCGCAACAATTTCGTCGGCATCAAATCGCCCAACCCGTTCTGGCTCGCCTCCGCGCCGCCGACCGACAAGGCCTACAATGTCGAGCGCGCCTATGCCGCCGGCTGGGGCGGCGTCGTCTGGAAGACGCTGGGCGAGGAAGGCCCGCCGGTCGTCAACGTCAACGGTCCGCGCTACGGCGCGATCTGGGGCGCCGACCGCCGTCTTCTCGGTCTGAACAATATCGAGCTGATCACCGACCGCCCGCTGCAGATCAACCTTCAGGAAATGAAGGCCGTGAAGAAGAAGTGGCGCGACCGCGCGCTGATCGCCTCGATCATGGTGCCCTGCGAGGAGGAGGCCTGGAAGGCGATCCTGCCGCTGGTCGAAGAGACCGAGGCCGATGGCATCGAGCTCAACTTCGGCTGTCCGCACGGCATGTCCGAGCGCGGCATGGGTGCTGCCGTCGGTCAGGTGCCGGAATACGTCGAAATGGTTGTGCGCTGGTGCAAGCAGTACACGCGGATGCCGGTCATCACCAAGCTGACGCCGAATGTCACAGACATCCGTCGTCCCGCACGCGCGGCGAAGAACGGTGGCACGGATGCCGTGTCGCTGATCAACACGATCAACTCCATCACTGGCGTCGATCTCGACACCGGTTCGCCCATGCCCTCCATCGACGGCAAGGGGACGCATGGCGGCTATTGCGGCCCGGCGGTGAAGCCGATCGCGCTCAACATGGTGGCCGAAATCGCCCGCGATGCGGAGACCTACGGCCTGCCGATCTCCGGCATTGGCGGCGTCACGACGTGGCGCGATGCGGCCGAGTTCCTGATGCTGGGCGCCGGCAACGTGCAGGTCTGCACGGCGGCCATGACCTATGGCTTCAAGATCGTGCAGGAAATGATCACCGGGCTTGAAGCCTGGATGGACGAGAAGGGCTATGCCACGCTCGACGATTTCCGCGGCAAGGCCGTGCCGAACGTCACCGACTGGCAGTATCTCAACCTCAACTACATCGCCAAGGCGCATATCGACCAGGACGCCTGCATCAAGTGCGGCCGCTGCCACATCGCCTGCGAGGACACGTCCCACCAGGCGATCACCAACATGGTCAACGGGGTGCGTCACTTCGAGGTCATCGAAGAGGAATGCGTCGCCTGCAACCTCTGCGTCGATGTCTGCCCGGTCGAGAACTGCATCACCATGGTCGAGAAGCAGCCCGGCGACATCGACAAGCGCACCGGCAAGGTCGTCTCGGCCGATTACGCCAACTGGACGACGCATCCGAACAACCCGATGGCGAAGGTCGCCGCGGAGTGAGGAAATGGGCAGGGCCTCCGGAAACGGGGGCCTTGTCGTTTGTGGACGCGGTGCAAGGCGGTGCTCCATCTGTCTCCCTTCTTGTGGGGAGATGGCGGCAGCCAGAGGGGGACTTGCCATGATCGCTTGATCAAGCGGATAGAAAGGCTCCTCCCCACAAGGGGGAGGAAGAGTGACCGTCGCGATTGCGGCATCAACAAAAGTGCGGCAGCCTCAACAATATCTGTTGGTCATGGGCGCCTTATCGTGAAAAGCTTCCGCTTCCAGCAAGACGAATCCGAGTGCCTGCATGCCCCACGCCAAAGCCGCTCATAATGCCCATGCTACCGGCCGCGAGAAGTGGATGGCGCATCTGGCGATGTTGTCTTTCGCTCTTCTGATTTCGGGCTCGTTTTCCCTCGGCGGGATCGCGGCGAAATATGCGCCATCGGCGGCGATCAATGCGCTGCGTTATATTCTTTCGGTCGGCGTCATGTGGATCTTCGCGACGCAGGTCATGAAGGTGAAGCTCAGCTTTCCCAGGGAACCGTGGCGCTATGTCGTGCTCGGGCTGCTGATGGCGATCTACATGTTCACCATGTTCAAGGCGCTGGAGTTTACTTCGCCGGTGGCGACGGGCGCCGTCTTCACGCTGATGCCGCTGATTTCAGCCGGCTTCGCGTGGTTTCTCATGCGCCAGCGCACCAAGCCCGCGGTGCTCTCGAGCCTGATTGTTGCGGCGATCGGCTCTGTCTGGGTGATCTTTCGCGGTGATATCAACGCCATTCTCGGCTTCGATGTCGGGCGCGGCGAGGCGATCTATTTCATCGGCGTCGTCTGCCATGCGGCCTATGCGCCGCTCTTGAGGCTCTTCAGCCGCGGTGAGCCGCCGATCTTTGTCGGCTTCTGGGCGGTGGCTGCGACGGCGGCGTGGCTGATGATCCCGGGCATCCCGGCGCTGATTCATACGGATATTGCGTCCTTCCCGCCGGAAGTCTGGGCTTCGATCCTCTATATGGCGGTTGCGACCACGGCGGTGACCTTCATGTTGCTGCAATATGCCTCGATGCGGCTGCCGGCGTCGAAGACGCTGTCCTATGGTTACCTCACGCCGTCGTTCATCATCCTGTTCGAGGGCGTGATCGGGCATGGCTGGGTGAGTGCCACGATCTGGGCCGGGGCGCTGGTAACGGCATTGGGACTTGTGATCTCCGGGCTGCTGCCGGATTGAAGCAACGTCAGGGGATCGCCGCCGCGGTTTCCGCCTTGGTGCTGGGCGAGCGTTTGCCATCCTCCCGCTGCGGTGGGGCGATGTCGTTGCGCCACACCAGGAAGACCAGAACCGCGATGAAGGCAATGCCGCCGTGGAACCAGTAGGCGAGCTTGTAGCCGCCGAGGTCCGTGAGCCAGCCCGCGACGATATTGCTGGACGATGCCCCGATGCCCTGGATCGTTCCGACAACCGCCAGGCCGACATTGAAGCGACCTGTGCCGGAGAGAATACGCTCCACCGCGATGGCCGTGGCAATGCCGATCAGGCCCGCGCCAACGCCGTCGAGCACCTGAACCGGATAGATTGAGCCGAAGGACGTGAAGGCTCCCGCGATCGCGCCTCGGATTGGCAGGGCGATCAGACCGATCAGGATAACCGTCGCCAGACCGAAACGGCGGATGAGAAAAGGTGCTGCGAGCGCCATGAAGATCATCGAGACCTGGGAGACACCGGTGGTGATGGCCGTCGTGCGGAAAGGCGTACCGAGTTGAATGGAGAAGCTCTGCGCGATCAGGCGGCTGATCGGCGCATTGCCGAAGTGAAAGATCATCAGCACGACGGCAAGCGCCAGCAGGCCCTTACGTTCGAAGAGCACGCTGAAACCGGAGGGGCCCGGATCCCCGTCGTCATGAGCAAGCCCGCGGGCGACCTTGTTGTCGATCCGGGCCGGGTCGATTGCCAGCACGGCCACGATCGTGGCAATCGCGGTGGCAATCATCAGATATACGATGCCCGCCATGCCGAAATAGACCGTGCCGACGAAGATGGCGGCGAGCGAGAAGACATTTCCGGCGTGGTTCCAGAATTCGTTGCGCGAGACCTGGCTCGAGAAACGCTTCTCCCCGACGAGCCCGAGCGTGAGGCCCATCAGTGCCGGGCCGACGACGGCTCCGACGATGGCTGTTGCCGACTGTCCGCCGAAGACGGAATAGTTCTCGGGGCTGGCCAGCGTCCAGAGCGCGGCGGCGGTGACGAAGATGACCGGCAGGATGATCAGCGTCCGCTTGTAGGGCGACGCATCTACCAGGGCGCCAAACAGCGGCGTCGCGATCATTCCCAAAACCCCGCCGATGGTAGCGATCATGCCGAGCGTGAAGGGGTTCCAGCCATTGGTCGCGAGAAAGCCGTCCAGGAAAGGCCCGAGGCCGTCGCGGGCATCGGCAAGGAAAAAGTTGAGGGCGGCCAAAGCGAAGATGGAGCGGTCGAACGGGCGGGAGGAATCCGAAGCGGCGGCCATGGAAAATACTTTCGCTATGAAAACGAGCCGGAAACGGCAGCGCCCCACTTTTTGTTCCACCGTCCCGAGAAATTGGCGCTGGCAAAGAACTGAATTTGTATTAATTGTTTCTAATATAATCGAAATCAGGAAAATTCTGTTCGAGAGCTGAATATTTTCCGGGTGCGTAGCGGCCGCTTTACAAGAGGCTATTCAAAATCGACTTTCCAATTGTTGAAAGTCGCTTCGCCTTGTGCCAACTGTAAAATGTAATCCGGCGATATACAGAAGCTCGCAGGATATAGCGGCGTTGGGGAAACATGGACCACATAGAACGTCGTTCGATGACCGGGCGCCTGCAATTCATCGTGGCGCAGGAGCGGTCGACAACCTTCCGCTGGGCATTTGCCCTCGGTCTGTTTGCTGCAGCCTTGGGCGTGCGTCTTTCGATCGATTCGAGCCTTCCGCCGGGTTTTCCTTACCTGACGTTTTTTCCCGCGGTCATTGTCGCCACGCTGGTCAGCGGGCTGTGGCCTGGCATCGTCTGCGCGACCCTGGGTGGGATTGCATCCTGGTATTTCTTCATCGCGCCGGTCAATTCGTTCGGGCTGACACCGGGCGCCGTGCTGGCGCTGATGTTCTACACGTTTATTGTGGCGGTCGACATTCTGATCATCCACACGATCAGCGTGACGACGAGGACACTCGTTCGCCAGAGGCAGGCTTTGGCGCAATTGGCCGCGTCCAAGGAGAAGGAAAATCTCCAGCTGCTCGAACAGGACGTGCTGCAGAGACAGCTCAGTGAGGAGCTCGTTCACCGGCTCAAGAACCAGTTGACGCTGGTTCAGGCGATCGTCAACCAGACGACGCGATCGGGAGGCGAGCCGGAGGCCATGTACGCGGTTCTCCGCGCACGCATCGGGGTTCTTGCTGGCGCACATGACTTGCTCGTTCATGGCGTGGCGGGCGTGGCCTCTGTTGCCGATGTCGTGAACAAGGCAATCTCGATTTACGATACCTGTCAGTTCGAGGTGGGTGGGCCCGATGTCAAGGTTGCGGAGCGGGCGGCCGTCTCGCTCAGCCTCATGCTACACGAACTGGGGACCAATGCCGCCAAGTATGGTGCTCTGTCAGTGCCGAGCGGCCGTGTTCATGTGAGTTGGGCGGTAGAAGGTGACGAGAAACCCGTCTTCAAACTGACCTGGAAGGAAGAGGGCGGACCTCCCGTTTCTGCCCCCAAACGGCGCGGTGCCGGATCGCGGCTGATTTCGGTCGGGATTGGGTCCGGCAGCGAGGTCACCCTGACTTTCGAACCTGGCGGCATTGTCTGCTATCTGAACGTTCTGGTCGATCAGCTGCAGAGCTAGACGCGGTCTTCGATCCGTCGGGACAGGGGCGTTGAGCGCCGTCCGCGCGACGACGTAACCATTGAGGGATCAGTGGAGGTCACGGAAACGGCGTCGGAAAAGTCCGCCAACGGCGCCCAACGGCGGAACAACTCAATACATCGCGCATTGTTCCGCTTTCGACACGCCTTCTCCCCTATCTGGTGCTGTGCTAGAGACCCGCATTGCCTTTATCCGCTCTCCGCAAACCCCGCCGGAATCACATCTCCCATGGTCATGAATGACACTTCTTCACTCGCCATTGTCGCGATTGCTGCACTGACGGCGTTGGGGCTGCTCGTGCGGCCATTCCGCTGGCCCGAGGCGGTGTGGGCCGTTCTTGCTGCGGTGGTTCTGGTCATCTCCGGGCTGATCGCGTGGCGGGGCGCGCTCGCGGGTGTGGAAAAGGGGCTTGATGTCTATCTCTTCCTCATCGGAATGATGCTCATCTCCGACATCGCGCGAAAAGAAGGCCTCTTCGACTGGCTGGCGGCGATTGCGACGGGACGCGCCAAGGGGTCGCCGCGACGGCTGTTCGTGCTGATCTATCTCGTCGGCGTTCTGGTCACGGTCTTCATGTCGAATGACGCAACCGCGGTCGTGCTGACGCCCGCCGTCTATGCGGCTTGCAAGGCGGCGAAGGTGCGTGACCCGTTTCCCTACATGCTGATCTGTGCCTTCATCGCCAACGCGGCGAGCTTCGTGCTGCCGATCTCGAACCCGGCCAACCTCGTGATCTTCAGCGGAGGGCATATGCCGGCGCTGGGTGCCTGGTTTTCCATGTTCGCGCTGCCCTCCGTCGTCTCCATCGTCGTCACATTCGTCGCGCTCTATCTGACGCAGCGGCGTGTGATTGCCGAAGACAGCATCTCCAGGGAAGTCGAGCCTGTCTCGCTGACCCATGGCGCCAAGATCGCCGGACTTGGTCTCATCGTGACGGCGATGGCGCTTCTGGTCGCCTCGGCGCTCGATTTCGATCTCGGCTGGCCGACCTTCATTGCGGGCTTTGCGACGCTGGCGCTGGTCAGTCTCTTCAACCGCGAAAATCCGATTGGCTACATGAAGGAGATTTCGTGGAGCGTGTTGCCGCTGGTGGCCGGCCTCTTTGTGGTCGTCGAGGCGCTGGGGCAGACGAGCATGATCCAGTCGCTGGCCGCCACGCTCAACGCCTATGCCGCGAGCGATCCCAAGGCGACCGTGATGGGGGCGGGGATAGCGACAGGGCTCGTTGCCAACATCGTCAACAACCTGCCGGCCGGGCTGGTAGCGGGCAGTGTCGTCAACACGGCGCATGCGTCGCCCGCGATCTCGGCGGCCGTGCTGATCGGCATCGATCTCGGGCCGAACCTTTCGATCACCGGGTCTCTGGCGACCATCCTCTGGATCAATGCGCTGCGTCGCGAAGGCATCGATGTCGGCTTCTGGCGCTTCCTGAAGATCGGCTTTGTCGTCATGGTGCCGGCGCTTCTGGCGACGCTTGCCAGCGTCGCCCTGATCGCAAGTTGAGCCTCACCAGGAGGTCAGCGCGCGCAGCATCGGCGTCTTCTTGAACATGTGGCCTTCCATGCGGCCGATCAGGTGATCGAGCACGGATACGCCTTCGGCAATGGACGGCCCCTTATTGAGCATGACGCATTCTGCGCGGGCAGCCATGGCAGCATCGGTCATTTCGCCGCGCGAAGGCAGGCCGGTTTTGACGAGGTCTTCCAGCACCTGCGTTGCCCAGATGGTCGGCACGGAGGCGGCCTCGCAGAGCCAGAGGATCTCTTCCTGCATTTCAGCCAGCCGCTCGAAGCCGATTTCTGCGGCAAGATCGCCGCGGGCGATCATCACGCCGAAGGGATGACGGTGGCGCTTGGCCTGCGCGATCAGTTCGGGAAGGTTATGTACCGCGCGCGGCTGCTCGATCTTGGCAATGAGCCCCAGCACCTTGCCGGCGAGATTGCGTTCGCTCAGGGCCTTTTCCAAGAGGTCGATATCGGCCGGTTCGCTGACGAAGGAATAGCCGATCATGTCGGCATATTCGACGACGCTGGCCAGATCCTCCTTGTCCTTGGCCGTCAGCGGCGAGAGGCCGAGTGCGGTATCGGGCAGGTTCAGACCCTTTTCCGGGCGTATTTTCGCGCCGCCCGCCTTGGTGCGGCGGATGCGGATCAGCGCCTGACGGCCATCGGTTTCCTCTACGGCACCTTCCAGCTTGCCGTCATCGTAACGGATGCGGTCGCCGACGGACAGGCGGATCACAATTTCGGGCAGCGAAACGGCGGCGCAGGCAACAACGCCTTCCGTGAGATAAGGCTCACCATCGGCCACCAGACGAAGTGCGTCGCCGGCGACCAGCTTGCGCTCGCACAGAACCGACTCGGTGCGGATCTTCGGGCCCGCGATGTCCATGAGGACGCGCACCGTGCGGCCGGTCTCGGCGCCGGCGCTGCGGGCGTGATTGGCGAGCGCGCGCCAGACTTCCGGATTGTCGTGCGCGCAATTGATGCGCGCGATGTCCATGCCGCGGCGCGCGAGATCAACGAGAAGATCCGGGTTGCTGGCGGCATCACCGGGCAGGGTCACCATGATCCGTCCGCGCCGGCCATAGGGCCTGGGGCCGAAAAGCGCGTCGGTTGCCTCTTCCAACGCCGTCTCACCCGCAAAGAAGGCTGCCTCCGAAGGCGCATCGATGGTCGGTGCAGCATCTGCCATTTCGGCCAGCGCGCAGATGACACTGTCGAGGGTCGGCAGGACGCGGCTTTCCAGCCGACCGAGCGAAGAGAGGCCACGCACCATCAGCCGGCGCTGCAGCGAGCGGATGTCATGACGGCGCAGGCCGAGATAGTGATAGAGATTGGCGATAGAGCGGCGGTCGGCCTCGGACATGTCGATGCCGGCTGTCGCGGTCTCGATCTGTGGTGCCGCCTTGGCGACGATGTCATCCCTGAGGCCGGTGACTTCCACCAGCAGGCCTGCGGCTGCGGTTTTTTCGGGCGTGGAGATCATGCTTTCCATAGGTGGCGCCTTTCACGGTTGCGGGGCCGTTTGCGAGACGATGGGCCGGTTTGAAGTTCCGGCCGTAGGATAGAAGCGTTCCGTGACAATGGTCGGAACATGGGTTGCCGGCCTTGACTTGAGTCACGATTTCGCTGTCCTTGGGGAATAAGGTGGAGGCGACCGCGCGGTGCGGCCTGACGCGTGCATTGAGGAGGGAAGGGATCATCATGACGCTGTTTTCGGAAGTTTCCGGTGATCTGTCGTCGAGGGCGCCTGTCGTCCTGATCCATGGCTTCGGCGGCAGTGCCGCGGCGTGGGATGCAGTCGTCGCGCTTCTGCCGGAAGACCTGCCCGTCATTGCCTATGACCTGCCGGGGCATAATCGTTCCCTGCACACGGAAGAGCGCGGCGGGGCGGGCAAGATGGCGAAGGCGATCCTCGCCGATCTCGATGCGCAGGGCATTTCCGCTTTTCATCTCGCCGGGCATTCCATGGGCGGGGCGGTGGCCGCGCTGATTGCCATGCGGGCGGCGGCCAAGATCAAATCGCTGACGCTGGTCGCACCGGGGGGCATGGGGCCGGAGATCAACGCGCATGCGTTGGAGCGCTTTGCGCAGGCCCTGACGGCCGAGGAACTGGCCGATGCGCTGCGCATCATGACGGCGCCCGGCGTCGATCTGCCGGCGGATGTCATCGAAAGCATGGCGATGGATCGGGAGCGCCCCGGTGCCGTCGAGGCACTGGAGGAGATCTACGAGGCGATGTTTACCGAGCAGTCCTCGCCGGTGAAGGCGCAAGGCGTGTTGCCGCTCGAGCTTCTGGAAACGCTCAAGATGCCGGTTGCGGTCGTCTGGGGCGATGACGATGCGATCCTCCCCTCGCACCAGATGGACCGCCTGCCGGAGCATTTTACCAAAACCCGTGTTCCGGGCATGGGGCACATGTTGCTCGACGAGTGCCCGGCGAAGATTGCCGGTCTGATCATCGCGCAGACTTCGCAGACCGTGCTGCACGGGTGAGCGCGCCGGCCGCGTTTCCCCGGGAACAGGGCAGGCTGGCTGTGAAACAACAATGGCGGCTGCGCCGCGCGCTGCCGCCATTGGTATGGAGTGGGACAAAGCGTTGGCCCATGGTTTTCAGTAGCGCGTCTTCGACGCAATCGTCTGCTTCAGCGCCGTGTAGGCCCAGGTGTTGCTGCCGCCGCGCTCGCGGATTTCGTTGAGCTGCTTGTTGGCTTCCTTCATGTTGCCCTGTTCGACATAGGCCATGCCCATGTAGGAGCGGGCGAGAATGAAGTTCGGGTCCTTGGTGAGCGCCTGCTGGTAGTAGCTCATGCCGAGCTTCATGTTGCCGGCCTTGCGGCTGGCATAGCCCTTGTAGTTCAGCACACGGGCCTCGTCCTGGTTTTTCATCGCCGAGAGAACCTTGAGTGCGTTGTTGTACTGCCCAGCATAGGCAAGTTCGCGAGCGGCGTTGTAAAGCGTGTCGTCGTCAAGGCTCGACTTCTTCGGGTTGACGCACTTCTTCTTGTCCTTGTCCCAGACCTCGCCATCCTTGCACTTGGTCGAGGTTTCGGTCTTGGCCGGCGGCTGGGTCTTGTCGGTTTCGGAACCAACGGCGAAGGCTGCGGCGGGCATGGCGACGGCGATTGCCAGCGCCGCTGCAAGCGACTTGATGTGCATAGTCATGGTTTCTCTCCAGCTTGATCAGGGCAGCGTCGATTTTCAGCGACTTATTTCTCCGCCAGATCAACATGTTCGGGGATTTGGCGATAATCAAATGCAATCAAATGTTCGCGAGCTTGATTTTAATCAATCGATTGATTAAAAATAGCGGCTAGGAGTGCTTCATGGTCAAACAGACAAAATCGGGTGGCGAGGCGACGAAGCTTGCTCTCATTGAGGCGGGGCTGAAGCTCTTCGGCACCCAGGGTTATGATGCTGTCTCCACGCGACAGATCGCCGATGCAGCGGATGCGAATATCGGCTCCATCGCCTACCATTTCGGCGGCAAGCCGGGGCTGCGGCTTGCCTGCGCGCAATTCGTGGCGGAGCGGATCGCAACTGTTGCCGCGCCTGCGATTGCCTCGCCGCTCCCCGCCGATCCGCAGGTTGCAGTTGCCATCATGGAAGCGGCCATCGAGCGGTTCGCGCGCTTTCTCGTCTCTTCACGCGACGCGGGAACCTACGCGACCTTCATGTTGCGCGAGATCATGCAGCCCGGCGAGGTGGTCGATTACGTCTACGACACGCTGATTTCACGGGCGCATATGCGGCTTTGCGGGCTTTTCGGCGTGGCGACGGGTCTCGATCCGGAAAGCCAGCATGTGAAGGCAGCGGTGTTTTCGCTGCTCGGGCAGGTTCTCTATTTCCGCGTGGCGCGGCCCATCGTGCTGAAGCGGATGGACTGGCACGACATCGGGACGGCAGAGGCGGATGAGCTCGTCGCCGTCTTCAAGATCAATCTCAGGGGGCTGATTGCAGCCCATAAGAAGGGGTGACGTCATGGCGGGTTTCTTCTGCGCTTTGCCGCTGATCAGCAGTCTGGTCGCATCCTGCGGGGCCGGTGCGCCGCTCGCCACCGGCTATGTCGAGGGCGATTATGTGCTGATGGCACCGCTCGACGTGGCGCGGGTGGAGACGATTTCGGTGCGCCGGGGTGACCGGGTGAAGGCGGGGGCTTCGCTTGCTGCGATGGAAACGCAGGATGCCGAGATTGCCGTGCAGCTCGCAACCGCCGCGCTGGGGCAGGCTCGCGCGCAGCTTGCCAATCTGCAGGAAGGCAGGCGGCCGGAAGAGGTGGCGGTGATCCATGCCAATCTCGTCTCGGCCCAGGCGCAGGTCGAGGATGCGCAGCGCACCTTCGACCGGCAATCCGACCTCCTGAAGCGCGGGATCTCCCCGCAAGCGGACTATGACAAGGCCAAGACCGCGCTCGATCTTGCGACCGCGGCCGTGGCGCAGGCCAATGCCAATCTGGCTGTCGCGCAACTGCCGGCGCGCAGCCAGGAAATCGATGCTGCCAGGGATGCCGTCAAACAGGCGGAGGCCTCGCTCGATCAAGCGAAGTGGAAGCTCGGCAAGCGCAATCTTGCAGCCCCTGCGGATGGCATCGTGCAGGACATCATCCGCAGGCAGGGCGAAGTGGCGGGTCCATCGCAGCCGGTTCTTTCCGTGCTGCCGGACGGGGCTGTGAAGCTTCGCATCTATATTCCGGAAAAGGACGTTTCGCGGCTGAAGGTCGGTTCAAGCCTTGACGTCAATTGCGATGGTTGCCAGACGGGCATCAAGGCGCGGGTGAGCTACATCGCCGATGGACCGGAGTTCACGCCGCCGGTGATCTATTCGCTCGAGAACCGGCAGAAGCTCGTCTACATGATCGAGGCGCAACCGGAGGGTTCGGCAGACGGTCTGAAGCCAGGGCAGATCGTCGATGTGCGTCTGGCCGATGCACAAGGCGCGGGTGCGTCATGACCAACGCCATCGAAGTCACCGGGCTGACCAAGACCTATAGCGGCAAGACGGTCGTCAACAATGTGACGATGAGCGTGGAGCAGGGCGAGATCGTCGGCTTTCTCGGACCGAACGGGTCGGGCAAGACGACCACGATCCGCATCATGTGCGGGCTGCTCACGCCGGATTCAGGCTCGGGCCGGGTGCTGGGCTACGATCTCAACACCGAGAGCCTGAAGATCAAGAACGAAGTCGGCTACATGACGCAGAAGTTCTCCTTCTACGAGGACCTGTCGATCGAAGAGAACCTGATGTTTGTCGCGCGGCTCTACAAGCTCAAGCCGCCGGGCGAGCATGTCGCTAAGACCCTGGAAGACCTCGGCTTGACCGCCCGCCGAAAGCAGCTGGCCGGCACGCTGTCCGGCGGCTGGAAGCAGCGCCTCGCGCTCGCCGCCTGCATCATGCACGATCCCAAATTGCTGTTGCTGGACGAGCCGACCGCCGGCGTCGATCCCAAGGCGCGGCGCGAGTTCTGGGACGAAATCCATCGGTTGGCGGGGCGGGGGCTGACCGTTCTCGTCTCGACCCATTACATGGACGAGGCAGAACGCTGCCATCGTATCCATTACATCTCCTACGGTTCGCTGATCGCTAGCGGTACGGTGGCGGAAGTGGTGAAGAATGCCGGATTGTCGACCTTCGTGGTCGAGGGACCGGAGATCGGCGATCTGGCGGACGAGTTGCGCAAGAACCCCGATATCGACCAAGTCGCGCCCTTTGGCGCTGCGCTGCATGTGGTGAGCAGTGACAAGGTGCGGTTGAACGCGGCGCTGGAACCTTTGCGCCATCGTCCCGGCGTGACGGTCAGCGAAGGCGAGACGAGCCTCGAAGACGTGTTCATCCAGTTCATGGCGAAGTCGAAGGACAACATGGCATGATGGCCTCGCTCTTTTCCCTCCGCCGGTTGACGGCTCTGCTGATCAAGGAGTTCATCCAGATGCGGCGCGACCGCATCACCTTCGGCATGATGCTGGGCGTGCCGCTGATGCAGCTCGTGCTCTTCGGCTATGCGATCAACAGCGACCCGAAATACCTGCCCGCCGTGCTCGTCAGTTCCGGTACAGACCAATATGTGCGGGCCATGGTCTCGGCGCTGGAGCTCACGAACTACTATCGCTTCGTCAAGGTCGGCGCGACGGCGGATGAGGCGGAAGCGATGATCGCCTCGGGCAAGGTCTCCTTCGTCGTCACCATCCCTTCGGATTTCTCAACGCGGGTGGAGCGCAACGACAATCCGCAGATCCTGATCGAGGCGGACGCGACGGACCCGGCGGTCGCTTCGGGTGCCATCTCGCCCCTCTCAACCGTCACGTCACAAGCACTTCTGAGGGAGCAGGGCAAGCAGGCGGAAGCGGCTGAGGCGGCGGACAATGCTCTGCAGGTGGTCGTTCACAAGCGCTATAACCCGGAAGGCATCACGCAATACAATATCGTGCCGGGGCTCCTCGGCGTCGTGCTGCAGATGACCATGATGATGATGACGGCGATGGCGCTGACGCGGGAGATCGAGCGCGGCACGATGGAAAATCTGCTCGCCATGCCGGCAAGCCCCATCGAGATCATGCTGGGCAAGGTTCTGCCCTATCTCTGCGTCGGGTCGGTGCAGGTGGTCGTGGTGCTGACGGCCGCGAAGCTGCTTTTCGGCGTGCCCTTCGTCGGTTCCCTGGCGCTGCTGCTCTTTGCCATCCTCATCTTCGTCTTCGCGCTGGTCATTCTCGGCTATACATTCTCGACCATTGCCCGAACGCAGATGCAGGCGATGCAGCTCACCTTCTTCTTCTTCCTGCCCTCTATCCTGTTGTCCGGCTTCATGTTTCCCTTCGGCGGTATGCCGGTCTGGGCGCAATATCTCGGCGAGATTTTCCCGCTCACCCATTTCCTGCGTATCGTTCGGGCCATCATGCTGAAGGGCGCGGATTTGAACGGCGTTTCGGTCGAAATCACCGTCCTGGCCGGCTTCATCCTCATCTACATGGCATTGGCACTGATGCGCTTCCGGCGGACGCTGGACTGAGGTGCTTCACAGCACCTCATCGACGCTCAGGCGGAATGTCCGGGCGTCGTCGTTGAGCGCGTAACGCTGATGGAGAATTTGCCAGTTGCCGGGCCGGCCATCGATCTCGAAGAGATTGAAACCGGCAGACGGCTTCTTGCCGCCGGGCGATTGCGAGGCGGAGGCGATGCCGATCACTGGCACCGGGCCATCCCGTCCGGCCAGCGTGTAGCGCGTGTTGAGATGGGTGTGGCCATGGAGCACGAGTTCGGCGCCCGCCTCATGCATCACGGCGGCGAAGCGGCGGATGCCGACCATGCGCTTGTGATTGGCCGTAGCACCCCGGATGGGCGGATGATGGATGAGGACGACGCGGGCGAGCCCTTCGTCGCCGAGCTGGCGCAGCAGGTCGAGCGTGCGCCGCGCCTGTCCGCCGCTGAAATAGCCATTCGCCGAGAAAGGGGGCGTGGCGACCGCCGTCGAGCAGCCGACGATGGCGATCTCTCCGCGCCGGCGGACATAGGGGAACTGCCGCGCCTGCGAGAGCACATCGGCGTCGCCGACCATGTAATCGTTCCAGGCGGCGCCCGCGCGGCCGGCCGCGCCCGGCACATAGGCGTCGTGATTACCCGGCACGACTGATACGTCCGTCGGCTTGCCGACGCCGGAAAGCCAGACAGCGGCATTGCGAATTTCGATTTCAGTGGCCAGATTGACCAGATCGCCGGTGACCGCGACGTGGTCCGGCGTGTGCGTCTGCATGTGCTCCAGCAATAATTCCAGCGTATTGCCGAAGAGATGCTTGCGTCGGTTGCGATGCCAGTTCACATAGCCGGTGATCCGTTTCGACAAGAGATCGCGGATCGGCACATCCGGCAATGGGCCGAGATGGATGTCGGATATATGGGCGAGCCTGAACATGAGGCCTTGGTTAGCAGGTCGCCGGGCGGTCGTCAAAATCGGTTCGTGCTATCCGTTCGGAGAAGTGATGCGATGAAACAACCCCGCGATCCCGGCGCCCTCGGGCCGATCCGCCGCAGGCTACTCTATGTGGTGCATCTGTGGTTCCGCATGAAGCGCGGGCTGACGCTGGGCGTACGCGCCGCTGCCTTCGATGACAAGGGACGCGTTTTCCTGGTGCGTCACACCTACGTTCCCGGCTGGCAGTTTCCGGGCGGTGGGGTCGAGGTGGATGAGACGGCGCTGGAGTCACTGGAGCGCGAATTGCTCGAAGAGGGCAATGTAACGCTGGGGGCCGCCCCGCAACTCTTCGGCGTCTATTTCAACACCCGCGTCACCAATCGCGACCATGTTCTCTTCTATGTCTGCCGCGACGTGCGCTGCCAGGTGCCGAAGGTGGCCGACAAGGAGATCGCCGAAACCGGCTTCTTCCCCCTCGACGCGCTGCCGGAAGGCACCACGCGTTCCACCCGCCAGCGCCTCAGGGAGATCGCCGGCGAGGACGAGGTGCAGCCGATCTGGTGATGTTCACTAGCATTCCCGGGAAAGTTGAAGCGGTTTTCCTTGCGGGAAGGCGGCAGGGCAAGCCCATCAACTTGGCGGATGCAGGCGGGGATCGAGGGCGAAATCCTGCTGATGAAGCAGGCGGTAGCGGTCCGATGCCTTTTGCGGATTGAACACCACGTTCCAGGCCAGGGATGAAACCGCGCTGGGGATCGCCACGAAGAGGTGAGCGCCCGTGAGTGCATCGCCAAAAAGCTGTTGCCCGGCACTCGGAATCGCCGGCCTCAACCAGTTGGCGTTTGGAGCATCTGTGGGTAACACCGTTTTCACATCCGCCGGATCAAGAATTTCGAAGGCTGTCAACACATGCGGCACGGTGTCGAGCGCCTTGAAGCCCTTGTGAACTGCGACCTCCAGAATGGCGGTTGAAGGATCGAGCGAGGCGTAGACGAGACGATTTCCCTTGCTGTTCCAGCGTCCGCCGAAGAGAAACGCGCCTTCGCCGCTATCCCAAGTCTCGGCGAAACGCTTGTGATCGAGCCGCCAGCCGATGATCTTTCCCGAACCGAGCGGGCCGGGCAACGGCATCATGCATAGACACCGTAATCCAGACGTTCCAGATATTCACGCACGAGGTCGCTGCCGGCGGCCGTCGCGAGAAGGTCGATGGGGCGACGGCCTTCGAGGCCAAGGGCTGGCCGAAGCATCCACATCTCCGCCTCGCTCTGCGAGCCGAGCACAGCCGCTGCCTTGGCGAGAAGGCGGGCGAAGTTCCAGGTTCGCGAGCTTTGTTCCGGGCTAAGCACCTTCGTCCGATTCGACTTGTGGCGCTGATAAGTCCGCTCGCTCATGCCAAAGGCTTTTTCGAACGCGTCCCCGTCGTCAGAAATGGCGGGCAACTGTCTCACCAGACGTACCAGCGCTTCGCCCGGAATTCCGCTCAGGATCAGTTCGTGAACGGCCATCGGGCTGGAAACATCGTGCTTCAAACCCTTTTTACCCCCGAAGAGCATCGCGATATCGAGCGTTTCACTGACTGTTACAATTGTCTCGCGCGTGTTCATCGCGTCATACCTTTCGTCACGTGTCGTGTAATATACGACAC
Source organism: Hyphomicrobiales bacterium (assembly GCA_900466575.1). Classification (GTDB taxonomy): domain Bacteria; phylum Pseudomonadota; class Alphaproteobacteria; order Rhizobiales; family Rhizobiaceae; genus Ensifer_A. Next base: position 316,998 of record UBMP01000011.1, read on the forward strand.
GTGACGCTGTAACACAACGTTGCGTTTCAACCCCGCCCGTGCGGGCTCGTCAGATCCATCACCGGGCCGCTCGGCACGATCCCCGTCGGGTTGATCATGCGGTGGCTGCCGTAATAGTGGTGCTTGATGTGATAGAAATCGACCGTGTCGGCGACGCCGGGGGTTTGATAAAGGTCCTTCAGATATCCCCACAGGCTCGGGTAGTCCGCGATGCGGCGGATGTTGCATTTGAAATGGCCGACATAGACCGGATCGAAGCGGACGAGCGTGGTGAAGAGGCGCCAGTCGGCCTCCGTCATCCGGTCGCCGAAAAGGTAGCGGCCCTTTGAAAGGCGCGCTTCCAGAGCGTCCAGCATGTCGAAGAGCGGGCCGATATGGCTCTCATAGGCCTCCTGCGTCGTCGCGAAGCCGCATTTGTAGACGCCGTTATTGACCTTGTCGTAGATCTCCGAATTCAACGCGTTGATCGCGTCCTGCAGATCTTCCGGATAGAAATTCTCCGTTGAACCGGTCAGGCTGTTGAAGGCCGAATTCAACATGCGGATGATTTCGGCGCTCTCGTTGGAGACAATCGTGTTCTTCTGCTTGTCCCAGAGGACCGGCACGGTGACGCGGCCGGAATAGTTGGGGTCGGCGCGGGTGTAGACCTGCCAGAGATAATCCGAGCCGAAGAGATCGTCCTTCGTACCCCCGTTGCGGCCTTTGAATTCCCAGCCGTTTTCGAGCATGTAGGGATCGACGATAGAAACGCTGATCAGGTCTTCCAGCTTCTTCAGCTTGCGGAAGATGAGTGTGCGATGCGCCCAGGGACAGGCGAGCGAGACATAGAGATGATAGCGTCCGGCCTCGGCCTTGAAGCCGCCTTCGCCGGTGGGGCCCGCGCTGCCGTCGGCGGTCACGTAGTTGCGGAAACGCGATTCCTGGCGCTTGAAATGGCCGCGCGTTTCCTTCGTGTCGTACCAGACATCGTGCCAGACGCCTTCGATCAGCATGCCCATGATTGTTCTCCTTCAAAGCATCGGACCGAAAAGTGGGAACCGATTTTCGGACAGCTCCGATGCTCATGTTATGCTCAAACATAGTCCGGGCTGGATGACAGGAGTACCGCGAATTCAATGAACAGTGTGTTTTTCGGTTTGCGTTTTGAAAATTTCCTGCTATCGGCATTTTTCATAACAGGAAGCAAAACATGTTCGGAAGAAACCCGCGACGACGCTGAAGATCGAATTGAACGCGCTGAAAGGCGCGACCGGTTTTCCATGTCTGTTCTGTTGCGGTTGATTCTATCCCATGAAAAAGCACGACTTCCTGTATCTCACCGAAGATGCAACGCATGATAACGTCATTGAGTTCATCAATGACGAGGCTTTTGGTCCCGGTCGCTACACCAAATCGTCGCAGCGCATTCGCGAGCAGGGGCCGCATGACCGGTCGCTCTCCTATGTTGCCATCGACAATGGCGAGGTGATTGCCTCTGTGCGGATGACGCCTGTTATGGCGGGGCAGTTGAAGGGACATCTTCTCGGGCCGCTGGCCGTTCGGCCCTCGCACAAGAATATCGGCATCGGGCGTGAGCTTGTCCGTATCGCCATCGATGCCGCGCGGCGGAAAGGCTCCGAGGGCGTGATCCTCGTCGGCGACCCGCCCTATTACATGCCGCTCGGCTTTGAGAAGGTTGCTTACAACGCGCTGCAGTTTCCCGGACCTACCGATCCTGGCCGCATCCTCGTCGTGCCGCTGATGGAAGGTGCCCACGATCTGATCCGGGGCGACATGCGCTGGAGGGCGGACTAAGCGGCCCTATTCGGCCGCTGCGAGTGCTTCCTTGGGGGCCTTTGCGGCGTAGCGCTGCGCCAGCACGGCACAGGTCATCAGCTGGATCTGGTGGAAGATCATGATCGGCAGCACGATGGCGCCGACCGGCTGGCCGGCGAAGATGGCGTTGGCCATCGGGACGCCAGAGGCGAGGCTCTTCTTCGATCCGCAGAAGGTGATGGCGATCTCGTCTTCGCGCGAGAAGCCGAGCTTGCGGCTGCCGAACATGGTGATCGTCAGCATGATGGCGAGCAGAACCGCATCGATGACGACGATGAGGCCGATATCCGTCAGATCGAAATTGTGCCAGATCCCCTCGATCATTGCTTCGCTGAAGGCGCCGTAGACGACCATGAGGATCGAGCCGCGGTCGATGGGCATCAGAATCTTCTTGTGCGCGCGGACCCAGTTGCCGATCCAGGGCTGCAGAAGCTGGCCCGCTATGAAGGGGAGCAGAAGCTGCGTGAAGATTTGCAGCATGGCGTCAAGCGATACGCCGCCATGGCCGCCTGCGGACAGGATCAGGCCGCAGAGCAGCGGCGTCAGGAACATGCCGAAAATGTTGGACGCGGATGCCGCGCAGATTGCTGCCGGCACATTGCCGCCTGCCATCGAGGTGAAGGCGATGGAGGACTGGACGGTCGAGGGCAGGGTGCAGAGATAGAGCACGCCGATGAACAGCGTCGGCGATAGGAAGCCCTTGAGTGCGAAGCCGAGGCCGAACCCGATGAGGGGGAAGAGCCCGAATGTCACCAGCACGATCATCAGGTGCAGCCGCCAGTGCAGGAGGCCTGCAATCACCACATCGCGCGAGAGCCGCGCGCCATGCAGGAAGAACAGCGCGGCAATCGCGACCTTCGTGGCCGTCGAGAACCATTGTGCCGGCTGACCGTAAATCGGCACTTGCGAGGCGAAGAGGACGGTGAGCACGAGGAGGATGGTGAAGGTGTCGGGCAGGAAGCGTTTCATCAGGTCAAATCCGGGTCTTGCAATGACTTGCAGTGTACGTCTTCACGGATCATAATGAAAACGCTAACAGTTATTGGATTTTGCAATAAATGCTCAATCTCCAGCATGTCGCCACCTTCGTGGCGCTCCAACAGGCCGGCAGCTTCACCGGTGCGGCCACGCGGCTAGGGCTCAGCCAGTCGACGGTCAGCCAGCATATCCAGCGACTTGAGGAGCATCTCGGGCGAAAGCTGATCTGGCGGACGACCCATGCGGTGCGGCTCACGCCGGATGGCGAGGCGCTGATCAGCCATGCGCGCGAGATGCTGGAAATCGACGGCAAGGTGTCGGCGCTGTTCAACCAGACGCGCCTGCGCGGCCGCCTGCGGCTCGGCATTTCCGAGGATTTCGTCACGTCGCGGCTGACCGCCGTGCTGGAAAGCTTCATCCGTCAGCACCCGCTGGTCGATCTGGAGCTGACGGTCGATCTCAGCGGCGTGCTCTATGAAGCTCAGGCCAAAGGCGATCTCGACCTCGTGCTGGCCAAGCGGCTGAAGGACGAGGCGCGGGGTCGCTTCCTGCAGCGCGAGCCGCTCACCTGGCTTGGCCGCGACCGGCATCTGCAGCTGGAAAGCGGGGCCGCCATACCGCTGATCACCTATCCGCAGCCGAGTATTACGCGACGCATCGCCATTGAGGCGTTGCAAGGGGCCGGCTTTGCCTGGCGGATCGTCTGCACCTGCAACAGCCTGAGCGGGCTGACAGCCGCAGCGGCGGCCGGGATGGGCGTTCTCGTGCAGCCGGTCGCCATGGCCCCCGCCGGACTTGTCGAGGTCGAAGTACCGCAGCTTCCAGCTCTCGAGGCCGTGGAATTCGTTCTGGTGCCGTCGCGCGGCGTTGATCCGAAGATCGTGGAAGCGTTGTGGCGCGAGGTGGAGGCTCGGATGGGTGGCCCGGCCCTGTAAGGTGCCGGGAACTACCGCCCCTCGCGCCACCACATGGCGGACGCTGCAAAGAGAAGGGCGGCGAGGCCGATCAGTCCGTTGAAGAGCGGCAGCGTGTCGATGCCCTTCAGCACGGATTCGCTGGTGAGGCGGAAGGCCATGCGATCGTTCCCCTCGATGCGCACATTGCCGTTGACGGTGAGGATTTGCGGCAGCGGTTCCGCGCTGCCATCTGCCTTTGCAAGGCGGGCGACGACGCCATGGGTCGCCTCGGCCATCGGCTGCAGCGTTGCCGTGGTCGAGATTTCCGACTTGAACTCGGGCGCATCGACCGCGCCGACATGGGCAAGAGCCGAAAGTTCGCCGTTTGAGACCTTGAAGAGGCCGGTTTCACCGACCGCGACGGACGCTTTGTAGAGGCCCGGCTCCGAGGAGACGAGCTTCACCTTTTCGGTCTTGCCGGAGGGGTAGGTGATGGTCGCTTCGCCCGGATCATCGCCAATGGTCTGGCGGGTGATTTCGAGGTTGCGGCCACTGGCGCGCGCATTCAAGGCCTCTTCCTCCAGCGCCGGTTCCTTCATCAACCAATAGGCGATGCGACGGTAAAGCGAGGCATGCGGCCCTCCGCCCTCGAAGCCGCGCGACCAGAGCCAGCCCTCATCGGACAAGAGCATGGCGACGCGGCCCTCGCCGGCGCGGTTCAGCACCAGAAGCGGATCGTCGTTGGCACCCTTCATCACCGTGCTGCCCTGGGTGTCGGACACGCCGACCGTGCGGAACCAGCGTCCCCATTTCGGCGGCTCGCTCTCTGAGCCTTCGAGCCCGCGGGTGACCGGGTGTTTCTTGCCGAGATCGGTCAGGCGCGGGTAAAAGCCTTTTTCGTCGAGCTTTCCAGTCGGTTGGGCGGGCAGGATGTCGGCGAGCGGTGTATCGGCAATGGAGTTTTCGCTGCTGTATTCGGCGCCGGCCGCGATCAGAAGTGCGCCCCCGTTTTTCACATATTCGGCGATGTTATCGTAATAGAGGATCGGCAGCACGCCACGGTTCTGATAGCGATCGAAGACGATCAGGTCGAATTCCTTGATCTTGTCGACGAAAAGTTCGCGCGTCGGAAAGGCGATCAGCGAGAGCTCGTTGATTGGTGTGCCATCCTGTTTTTCCGGCGGACGCAGGATCGTAAAATGGACGAGATCGACCAGCGCGTCGGATTTCAACAGGTTCCGCCATGCGCGCTCGCCCGCATGCGGCTCGCCCGAGACGAGCAGCACACGCAGGTTCTGCCGGATGCCATCGATCAGTTGAACGGCGCGATTGTTGCTGGTCGTCAGCTCGCCCGGCACGGCGGCCACCTCGAAATCGACCACATTGTTGCCGGCGCGGTTCAGCTTGAAATCGAAGCGCGTGTCCTTGCCGGGCTCGGCCTTCAGCGTGCCAACCTCCTCGCCGTTGATACGGATGGTTACATCCGCCGGGGTGGAAATGGGCTGGCCATCGTCGATGACGCGGAAGGTCAGTTCCTGCTGGGCATTGACGAGGCTGAAGCGCGGTGCGCGCACGACCTCGATTCGCCGGTCGAACTCGTTGGGTCGGCCGGTGATCAGCGCATGGACGGGCGCGTTGAAGCCCGGCAGCTTGCCGGCCTCGGGGATATCATGAATCTGGCCGTCGGTGATGAAGACCGCACCGCCGACACGGGCCGGGGCGACATCGGACAGCGCTTCGTTCAGCGCCGCAAACGCCTTGGTCGAGGGCGATTCCTCCTGGCCGTTGTCGCGGACCTCGACAATGCGCGGCTCGATACCGGGGAATTTGGCGAGGCGATCGGTCATCTCTTTCAGCGCCGCATCGGTCTGCTTGACGCGCTCGGGCATCAGCTGGCTCTGGCTGCGGTCGACGACGATGGCGACAATCGTCGGAAGCGGCTCGCGGTTTTCCGAGACGAAGGACGGGTTGGCAATAGCCAGCACGAGGAGACCGAGCGCCAGCGCCCGCAGCCATGCGCCGCGCATGCGCCGGAAGAGACCGAAGCCCGCGAGTAGACATGCCACGCCGCCGATAGCGATCATGGCCCAGAGGGGAACGAATGGCGCAAAGGTGATCATGTCACTGCCCCAGCCGTTCGAGGAGGGCAGGGATATGTACCTGGTCGGATTTGTAATTGCCGGTCAGCATGTACATGACGATGTTGACGCCGGCCCGGAAGGCGAGTTCGCGCTGGCGCTCGTCCGGCGGCACGGTCGGCAGCAGGGGATTGCCGGACCGATCCGTTGCCCAGGCGCCGGCAAAGTCGTTGCCGGTGATCAGGATCGGCGACACGCCGTCGCCGCGCTGGACGGGACGGGCTGCGTCGCGCTTGGCATCGCCCGTGGCTTCGATCCAGAGCGGGCTCCCGGCATAACGGCCGGGGAAGTTCTGCAGGAGATAGAAGGACTTCGTCAGAACGTGGCTGTGCGGCACGGGCTCCAGCGGCGGAATGTCGAGACCGGCGAGAATGGTCTGCAGCCGCTCCGTGTTCGGGCTGGCCGCGGCGCCTTCGAGGTTGGTATCCCGATCGCGCGTGTCGAAGAGCACGGTGCCGCCGGCGCGCATATAGGCGTCGATGCGGTTGATCGCATCCTGCGAGGGCATGGGCGCGGTCGCGGTCACGGGCCAATAGATAATAGGGTAGAAGGCGAGTTCGTCATGGGCAATGTCGAGGCCCACCGGGTCGCCGGGCTCCAGCGAAGTGCGGTAGCGGATGAAATCCGACAGGCCCAGCAGTCCGGCCTGGGAGATGCGATCGACATCGGCCTCGCCCGTACGGACATAGGCGAGATGGGTCGAGTCGAGCGCCGCAATGATCTTGTCGTCGCCGGGCCGGGAATCGTCTGCGGCGCGGGCGTTATGCGGCATCAGCATGAGGGCGGCACCGAGCGCGAGAGCGATGGCCGCGGCCGAGCCGGCGCGGCGGCGGCTGAAGAGGCCCGACAGGGCTCCGCCCATGACAAGGACGGCGACGGAGTCCGCGACCAGCAGCAGGAAAGCCGTTAGCAGAAGCGCAGGGCGCAACTCCGTGGTGCCGGAGCCGGCGAGCCCCGCTGCGGTGACCGCGATCCCTTGCGGAGCGAAATTGAGCGGGGCGAGCGTATCCCCCGGGCGGAAGAGATTGAGCGCCGTGAAGCCTTCCTCCGTGCCGTAAAGACCGGGTGGCGTGTCCAGAGTTGGAACCGGCACCTTGCCGGCGGCGATCGTCAGCGGTTTTGAACCCGAGGTTTCGGCGGTCAGCAGGCCATTGGCGTTGAGAAGGCGGAAGGGGGCGAGTGTCTCCGCCTTGCCCGGTGCCGCGCCGCCATGGGCACGCGACAACTGGGTGATGCGGCGAAGCATTTCGACGAAATGGCCGGAGAGTGCGAGGTTCGACCAGCTCGTGTCGGCACTGGTGTGGAAGAGCACGATCTGCCCGCCATCGAGTTTCTTCGCCGTCACCAGCGGTGTCCCGTCTGCGAGGCTTGCCCAGGTGTGTTCGGCGAGTGTTGGCGAAGGATTGGCGAGAACCTGTCGTGTCACGGTCACGCCGTCCGCTTTCGGCAATCCGGCAAAGGGGCTGTTCTCGGGAAAGGAGGCGAGAGGCTGCGGTTCGCTCCAGGAGAGCGCGCCGCCGAGCGAGCGTTCACCCTCGCGCAGTTCGACAGGCACTAGCGGATCATCGGAGGGGGCGGCGGCAAGGCGGGGACCCGCAAAGCGAACGAGGGTCCCGCCGGCCTTGATCCAGTCGAGGATCTGCGGATAGGCGGTCTCGGGCAATTTACCGATGTCGGCCAGAATGATGACGGAAGGCTTCTCCGCGATGAGATCTGGGATCGCTTTGGCGAGATCCGCCTCGCCGGGTTCGGCAATATCGGCGTAGGGGGACAGCGCCCGCTTGATATAATAAAGCGGCGAGAGCAGCGGCTGCGACAGGAAGCGCGTTTCGCCGCTCAGGAGGCCGATGCGGCGGCGCTTGAAGCCATCGTCCAGCAGATAGGTGCCGCCGGCCTGCCGACTGGCGGTGATCGCGACGCGGGCGAAATCGTTGCGCAGTTCGATGGGCGCGGCGATCTTGCCGGTGGCGACCGTTTCGCCATCCTTGAACTCCACTGCGCCCTTCATCAGCACGCGGCCCTTTTCGTCCAGCGCGTCGAGTGCCAGCGATTGCGGCCCTTCGGCGAAGGGGCGCGTGACGGTGACGTCGGTACTGTCTATGTCGTTCTTCACGTCGGTCACGGCCGCGACGGTGCTACGCGCCGTGTAGAGCCAGGTTTCGGCGGGCTTGAGGCTCGCCGCGAGGCTTGCATACTCCTCGTCCTTCGCGGCCTTGATACCGCTCGACACGAAGGCGAGCGTGCCCGGCCGGGTCGGGCCGAGCGCTGTGGCGAGGCTTGAAAAGGCGGCCTTTCGATCGGCCTCCAGCGGGCGCGGTTCGGCGGCCTTGAGGCGGGTCAAGGCCGTCTCGGCGGAGGTGGGAACGGGGTCGTTCACGGCTTCGGCCGTCAGCGTGAGCGACACGGGCACGTCGTTGCGGCCGGCCTGTTCGATCAGTGCCTGCGCAGTTGCCACGCGATCGGGCCAATCGGGCGCCGACGCCCAGTCATTGTCGATCACCAGCGCCAGGGGGCCGGCCTTGGACAGCGTGTTACGATGGGGGTCGAGCATCGGGCCGGAGAGAGCCAGAATGATCAGGGCGGCGAGCAGCATCCTGAGCGCCGTCAGCCACCACGGGCTTGTTGCCGGCGTCTCTTCGCGCTTCGCGATACGGGCGAGAATGGCGAGGGGCGGGAAGACCTCGCGCGCCGGGCGCGGCGGCGTGACACGCAGCAGCCACCAGATGGCGGGGAGTGCTACCAGCGCCACCAGCAGGATTGGATTGGCGAAGCCGAGAGCTCCCATCAGCGCGCGCTCCCCTGTCCGGAGAGGTAGATATGCGCGGAGACGAGCGCTTCGGAAGCCGGGCGGTCGGTGGAATGGCGGATCAGCGACCAGCCGATATGGCGCAGCTCCGCCCCCAGCGCATCACGGCTTGCGGCATAGGCGAGGCGATAGTCCTCGGCCAGAACCTCGGCGCGGCTGGCGGTGAATTTTACGCCGGTTTCGGGGTCGGTGAACTCAGTGCGGCCCGCATAGGGGAAGTCGGCCTCTGCCGGGTCTGCCACCATGATCAGCGTGCCGCGCAGGCCGCGGCGGGCGAGAGGGGCGATGCGCTCCATGATCTTGTCCAGCGGATCGAGAAAGTCGCCGATCAGCACGATTTCGCTCGCGCCCCGGATCATCGATGTGTCCGGCAGGCCGCTGACATTTTCGGCATAGGCCAGTGCTGTCGCCAGCCGCTCGGCGGCGTTGCGGGCGGCGATCGGCTCCATGAGGCCCGGCGCGCCGATGCGTTCGCCGGAGCGAGCGAGCACTTCGGCCAGCGCCAGCATGAGAACGAGCGCGCGGCTTTCCTTGGAGACCTGACCGAGGCGGGAGCGGTACATCATGGAGGCGGAGAGGTCGGCCCACAGCCAGACGGTGTGGGCGGCTTGCCATTCCTTGTCACGGACGTAAGTATGATCGTCGCGTGCCGATCTGCGCCAGTCGATGCGGGCCATGTCCTCGCCCGGCGAATAGGGGCGGAACTGCCAGAAATTCTCGCCGATGCCACGCCGTCTGCGGCCGTGCCAGCCGGCGCTCACCGTGTTGGCGATGCGGCGGGCTTCGACGAGGCAGTCGGGCACCAGCGCTGCGCGCGCCTTCGCGCGGGCGAGGATGTCCGCTCCGCCCGTTCGCTCGACTGACTGGCCTATTGGCGCCATTCGGATTCCTTTACTTGACGCCAACGATGCCGGCGATGACCGACTTGACCGTCATGCCTTCGGCGCGGGCTGCGAATGTCAGCGCCATGCGGTGCTGGAGCACGGCTTCGGCAATGGCGTGGACGTCATCGACGGAGGGTGCAAGCCGGCCCTCGTAGAGGGCGCGGGCGCGGGTGGCGAGCATGAGGGCCTGACCAGCGCGCGGGCCGGGGCCCCAGGAGACGTTGCGGTCGGTGATATCGTTCCCGTGACCCGGGCGGGCGGCGCGGACGAGGTTGAGGATCGCGTCCACCACGGTTTCGCCGACCGGCATCTTGCGGATGAGGCTCTGGATTTCTGCGAGACGGTTGGCATCGATGACGGGGGAGGCGGTGCGTTCGGTTACACCGGTGGTTTCCAGCAGGATCTGCCGTTCCGCGGCGAGTTCCGGATAGGGCACGTCAACCTGCATCAGGAAGCGGTCGAGCTGCGCTTCGGGCAGCGGATAGGTGCCTTCCTGCTCCAGCGGGTTCTGGGTGGCCAGCACATGGAAGGGGCGGGGCAGGTCGAGCCGCTTGCCGGCGACCGAGACGTGATATTCCTGCATGGCCTGCAGGAGCGCTGACTGCGTGCGCGGCGAGGCGCGGTTGATTTCATCCGCCATCAGAAGCTGGGTGAAGATCGGGCCCTGGATAAAGCGGAAGGAGCGCTTGCCCGCCTCATCCTGGTCCATCACTTCGGAGCCCAAAATATCGGCTGGCATGAGGTCCGGCGTGAACTGCACGCGGGCAGCATTCAGTCCGAGCACCGAGCCGAGCGTCGTCACCAGCTTTGTCTTGGCAAGACCCGGCACGCCGACGAGGAGCGCATGGCCACCGGAAAGGACCGCGAGCAGCGTCTGCTCGACAACGGCTTCCTGGCCGAAGATGACCTTGGCGACTTCCTGGCGGATCGCGGCAATGTCGGCGAGCGCGCTTTCGGCGGCGGCCACCATGGCGGCTTCGTCCATCATCGGTTCGCTGGTGGTGACGGCCGTCATGCGGCTTTCTCCTCAAGGTCTTGGCGGCTGCAGTTCGAATCGAACCGGAACGGTGGTCTCATCGTTTCCCCCTAACTTATAGCGCGATGGCGGGCTGACAAGCGCGGGCGGAGTGACTATTTGACTTCTGACGGTAAACCGGGACCAAACAATGGCGGATGACAGGCTGGACAAGGCGGGCGATGCGGCGGGGCTGGCGGCGATGATTTCGCGGGCGGCGGACCCGAAACGTGGCCTGCCGCCCGTAGATCGCTGGAATCCGCCCTTTTGCGGCGATATCGACATGGAAATCCGCGCCGACGGCACCTGGTTTTATATGGGAACGCCGATCGGGCGCGAGGCGCTGGTGCGGCTCTTTTCGACGGTTCTGCGCCGGGACGAGGACGGCAAGACCTATCTCGTCACGCCTGTGGAAAAGGTCGGTATTCGCGTCGAGGACGCGCCGTTTCTCGCCGTCGAGATGACGCGGACGGAGCGTGACGGCGAACAGGTGCTCACCTTCCGTACCAATGTCGGCGACATTGCCGAGGCCGGGCCGGAGCATCAATTGCGCTTCGAGATCGCCGGGGAGCTTGGAGAGTTGAAGCCTTATCTGCATGTGCGGGGGCGGCTGGAAGCTCTCGTGTCACGCGCCGTGATGTACGATCTGGTCGAACTGGGCGCGGTCGTCGAGATCGAGGGAAGGGACATGTTTGCGGTCCGCTCCGGCGGGGTCGTCTTCCCTGTCATGCCCGCCGACGAGTTGGAGAGGCTCTCGCAATGAGCCTCTATTCGGCTGGGGAATTCCGCCGCCGGGCATTGCGCCAGGTGGGCGAGCCGGAGGGGCTCGATTGGGCCGATCACGGCGATATTTTGATGAATCCGGGGTTTGCCGATCAGTTGCAGCAGCTCAAGCTGCGCGATGCGGCTGTGCTGGTGCCGGTGATCGATGACGGGCCGGATGCGAGGATGATCCTGACGCAGCGGACTTCGAAACTGCGGAAGCATTCCGGTCAGGTCGCCTTTCCGGGCGGCGCCATCGATCCGGAGGATGTCTCGGCAGAAGCTGCAGCCTTGCGCGAGGCGGAGGAGGAAATCGGGCTGAAGCCGGATTTCGTCGAGACGATTGCGCGGCTGCCGGACTACAGGACGTTTACCGGCTTTTCGATCACGCCGGTCATGGCGGTGGTGAAGCCCGGCTTTGAACTGAAGATCAACCCGGACGAGGTCGATCACGTCTTCGAAGTGCCGCTCTCATTCCTCATGAACGACGAGAACCACATTCTCGACAGTCGCACCTGGGAAGGCGGCGAGCGCTTCTTCTATCGCATGCCCTATCAGGACTGGAACATCTGGGGTGTCACGGCGGGCATCCTGCACACCGCCTGGGAAAGATTATACGCATGGTGAATGTCGCACACGAAGACTGGTTCAACGCAGCCGAGCTGAAGAAGGCTATGGCCCTGCTCAACGCCGATGGCGGGGAAGGGCGGATTGCCGGCGGCGCGGTGCGCAACAGTCTTATGGGCATTGCGATTGCGGATGTGGATCTGGCCACGACGCTGAAGCCCGAAGAGGTAATGGCGCGCGCCAATGCGGCCGGCATCAAGGCCATCCCCACAGGCATCGAACACGGCACGGTGACGCTCGTCATCGACCATCGGCCCTTTGAGGTGACAACGTTACGGCGCGACGTTTCGACGGATGGGCGGCGTGCCGAAGTCGCCTTCACCGACGACTGGCAGGAGGATGCGAGCCGGCGGGATCTGACGATCAACGGGCTTTATGCGGATGCAAATGGCGAGGTCATCGATCTGGTCGACGGTCTTGCCGATATCGAAACGCGCACGGTTCGTTTCATTGGCGATGCCGAGACACGCATCCGCGAGGATTACCTGCGCATCCTGCGCTATTTCCGTTTCTTCGCCTTTTATGGCTCGGGACGCCCGGACGCTGCGGCACTGCGCGCCATGGCGCGGGAGAAGGATGGGCTGAAGAAGCTTTCTGCCGAGCGTGTCTGGTCGGAGCTGAAGAAGCTCCTGTCTGCGGAGGATCCGGGCCGGGCTCTCCTATGGATGCGAACGGCGGGTATCCTGACGCTGATCCTTCCCGAAACCGAGAAATGGGGCATCGATGAAGTGCCGGGGCTGATCGCCGCCGAGCGTGCCTTCGGCTGGAAGCCCGATCCGCTGCTGCGGCTTGCCGCGATGGTTCCGCCGGACGTGGAGCGGCTGGCAGCAATGGCGGAGCGGTTACGCCTCTCGAAGCAGGAGGCGGCCTTCCTGGCCGAATGGGCGGCGTCGCCGAAAATCCCGGAAAAGATCGCGGCGACCGCCTTTCGCCGGATGCTTTATCGCTCCGGTAAGGGCGGGGTCATCGTGCGCCTGAAGCTGCAACTTTCCATCGTCCGCGCAAAAGCCGAGGGTGATACGGCGCTCATGCCGGAGGTCGCACGGCTGAGTGCATTGCTGCGTGAGGCGGGAAGCTGGGGCAAACCCGTGTTCCCGCTTTCGGGAGCCGATGTGCTGGCAAAGGGTGTCTCGCCCGGTCCGCGCGTGGGCGAGCTTCTGGCAAAACTGGAAGAGGAATGGGTCGCTGGCGACTTCAATGCAGAGAAGCCGGCGCTTCTCGCCCGGCTCGACGCCTTATTGTGAGGCTGTCTTCGGGGAGGTGTGAACGCGCGTCATGCGACGGCTGACGCGATGCTCGGCAAGGCCGATGCGCTTCTGTCCATCCTGCTCGAGCACTTTCAAAAGGCGCATGGACGGGCTGAACATGGCGACGCGGTTGCGGCCCTCTTCCTTGGCGGCATAGAGCGCGCTATCGGCTGCGGCGACCAGATTGTCGAAGTTGAGGCCGGCCTTTTCGATCGTCGCGCCGCCGATGCTGACGGTGAGCGGGAGCGGACGGCCCTGGCTCTGGATCGCTGCATTTTCGACGTCGCGCCGTAGATCGTCCAGCAGCATATGTGCGCTTCGGTCGCGGTTTTCAGGAATGAAGACAGCGAATTCCTCGCCGCCGATGCGGCCGAACAGAACGTCGTTGGGAAGACGGTTCTTGACGGTCCGGGCGAATGCAACAAGCGCCCGGTCACCGGCCTGGTGGCCAAACTGGTCGTTGATCGACTTGAAGTGATCGAGATCGATAACCGCAAGCACGGCATGGTCGCGGGCATCCTTGAGCGCCAGTTCCGTGCGTTGCACGAAAGCGCGGCGGTTGGCGACGCCGGTCAGCATATCGGTCTCCGACGCGATACGATGACGCTGTTCGGAACGCTCCTTGATCAGCATCAGCGCGCTCGTTGCTATGATGATCACGTTGAGGAAGGCCTCCAGCATGAACAGTCTGAACCACAGCGAGGCCACACGCCCTCCGACAATGGGAGCGGGATGGGTGTAGGTGATGATGATGTTGGCGCCGTGGAACAGGCCATGCAGGATGAGAAAACCGATGAGCAGCCTTGTCATGGACAGTTCGGCGTTGCCCTCTCCGGTTTTCACGGTGTAGGCGTTCAGGAGCGTCATCGCCGTCACGACTGCCGACTGCAGGATGATCGCATTGTTGGGATTTTCCCGCAACGCCGGGAACATCAGGTGCAGAAAGACAACGGCGGTTGGCAGCGCGCTAATGATGGAAGGATGGACCTTCTGTTTGCCAAAAGCGCGGAAGGCAGACCAGGAAAGGGCGAAGGAAAGGGCGTTCAGGCTCGTCGCGACAAGCACGGCACCCTGAGAACCCGCGCCCATGACGGCGACGGTGAGACCCGAGGCCGCGCCGACCGAGAAGCTCAACGCCCAGAAGCCGGCAGCAACCTCCTTGCGGTCCTTATGCCAGATGACGGTCATCGCCATGGCGATTGCCGACATGGCGATAATGATGCAAATCATGACCGTGGGTACGCTGATAAAATCCATGGCTTGTCTCCAAGGCCTCAACCTATGAGGACAAGCTTAAACAAACGGCTAACGGCACCAGCCGTGACCACGAAATATATAAAATTTTACGGGTGAAAATCAGGCAGCGCGATCTTCCTCGCGGATGCGAGCTTTGATGTTGTCCACCATGTTTTCGCGGATGATCGTCTCGCCATGGGCCTGACGCATATGTTCCACCGCACGGCGGACGACTTCTGATTCCTCATCGGCGCGCGTATGCCACTGGCATCCAGGGACGAGCGTAGCGCATTCAAACAATCGCATGATCCTTCTCCCGTTGTTTCGCTCGCGTCCAAACCCGGTGAGGCCCGCGAAGTTCCCGGAAGCTGCCAATCAGGGCCAGCGCACCATGGGGGGCAGAGAGGAGAGGATCGATTCGACGTTGCCGCCGGTTTTCAGGCCGAAGATCGTCCCGCGATCATAAAGCAGGTTGAATTCGACATAGCGGCCGCGACGGATCAGCTGTTCCTCGCGGTCCTGCTCGGTCCAGGGCGTGTTGAAGTTCGTCTCCACGATCTTCGGATAGACCATGGCGAAGGTTCGCCCGACATCACGGGTGAAGGCGAAATCGGCTTCCCAGCCGCCCTTGTCGTCCGGCGAATGCAGCCAGTCATAGAAGATGCCACCGATGCCACGCGGCTCGTTGCGATGCTTGAGATAGAAATAGTCGTCGCACCAGGCCTTGTATTTCTCGTAATCCGCGACCGCCTCGTTGTGGCGGCAGGCGAGCTCCATCGCGCGGTGGAAGAGCTTGGTGTCGGGATCGTACTGCGTGCGCCGCCGGTCGAGCACGGGCGTGAGATCCGCACCGCCACCGAACCAGTGCGAGGTCGTCACCACCATCCGGGTGTTCATGTGCACGGTCGGGACGTTCGGGTTGACGGGGTGGGCGATTAGCGAAATGCCCGAGGCCCAGAAGCGCGGGTCTTCCTCGGCGCCAGGAATGGTCGAGCGGAATTCGGGCGAGAACTCACCGTGGACGGTGGAGGTGTGAACGCCGACCTTCTCGAAGACGCGGCCCGTCATCATCGACATGCGCCCGCCGCCGCCGCGGCCTTCTTCGCGATGCCAGTCCTTGGCGGTGAAGCGGCCGGGCTCTCGATCGGAGAGGGGGCCGGTCAGCTTGTCTTCCAGACCTTCGAAGACCTGGCAGATCTGGTCGCGCAGGCTTTCGAACCACTGTCGAGCCGCACCCTTTCGGGCCTCGATATCGGGCGGCAGGCCCTTCGGTAAGCTCGGTCTCTGCATTCAGGCTATTCCGATTCCGATCAATGTCTTGCGCGCGCTCCCTTGAGCTTTGAGTCATCTAACAGCAGCGCGCCGCCGCATCCAGTCCATCCAATTGACTCTCCCCCGGGAATTGCCCATCTTGAGGCCATATATCGCAGTTTCTGGAAGGCGAGGCAGCATGGCGCGGGTTCCCGGGCCTCCTCCCATGAACGGGCTGAGGCGCAAGATTGCAGAAGGCCGGCAGACCAGGGCCGGCGCAGGCGAAGGTCGCTTCGTGCGAGAGACCTTTATGCTGCCGCGTGAGGATGCGCGGGCGAAGGCGCGGGAATGGTTCGACAATTTCCCGAAGGCGGCCTACTGGACCGAAGTCGAGAGCTGGCGTCAGCTTCCCGATGGCGCCATCGAGTTTACGATGCGGCGCCTGCCATCCGCCGATTGATCAGTTCGGCGATTTCGCCCGCCGTCCATGTTCGCCGTTGGCCGCATTCGGCCTGTTTCACCAGTTTGACCATGGTTTCATTCGCCGGGCAGGGGACGCCGTGGCGGCGTCCATGTTCGGCCACCGTGCCGTTGAGGAAATCGATCTCGGTCCGCCGGCCGGCCGCGAAATCGTCGGCCATCGATGAGCGGGCATCGCGGGCGATCTTTTGCAGCTTCAGGCCGGTGCTGTTGAAGAACCAGTCCGGCGTGGACAGGAAGAAGGGAATCAAGCGCGGCGGCAGTGGCCCAAGTTTTGCCGGCTCGATCTCCTCGGCGCTCATCACCTCCAGGCACTCGTTTTGCAGCGTGGCGAGAAGCCTGCGCCAGGCGCAGTCGGAAAGCTGATCATAGAGGGTCAGGCCCGAAAGCGCGTTGAGCGGATTGTTGAGATTGAGCAGCAGCTTGCTCCATTTCACCGCCCGCATGTCGTCAACGAATTCGACCGCAGACGCTGTTGTGCTGAGGGGCGCCAGGGCTGCTTCGAGCGTGGCATTGCGGCCGACGATGATGTTGCCGGCGCTGGTCTTGCGAACGCGGGTCGGGGACGGACGAACGACATTATAAGCCACCATGCCTTCGACGATCGTCATTTCCGGCAGCAACGCCTGCAGGCGCAAGCCGTTGTCGACACCGTTCTGCAGCGAGAGCACGATGGCGCCCGGCCGCGCATGTGCCGCAATCTCGGCTGCGGCCTCACGGTCGTCGGTCGCCTTGACGCAGAGGGCGATGATATCGGCATCGGCGAGCGCATCCCGCGCGTCGGAAAAGACCAGATCCTTCGGTTCGAACGCATGGCTCCTGCCGTCGGCTTCGACACAGGCGCCTTCGTCATGTGCCGCCTGAACCACCTTCGGACGGCCGATGAAGCGGATGTCGAGCCCGGCGGCAAGCCAGGTCAGGCCGACATGGCAGCCGATCGAGCCTGCACCGAAGATGACGATCCGCGGCCGCTCGTTCATGACGCCCTGCCTGTTCTGGCGGCCAACGGTCCGTTGGCCAATTCGGCAAGCGCGATCGGCAGCGTCAGCAGGAAGCCGGCGATGGCGATCGCCAGCCAGCCGAAGTGGGCATAAAGCACCGGCCCGAGTGCGGAGGTGATCGACCCGGCGATAAACATGGCCGTGATATAGGCGGAGTTGATCCGGCCGCGCTCCGCCTCCGACAGGGCATAGATGATACGCTGGCCGATGACCTGGTTCGACTGGACGCAGGCATCGAAAAGGGCCGCGGCGATCATGAGCGTGACGATCGCGCCGGCCTGGACGAGGTAGTCGGTCAGGGCGAGGATGATGGCTGCGCCGAGGCCGGCGGCAATCGTTGCCGCGCGCGACAGGCCACGATCCGCGAGGCGGCCCGCGAGGGGGGCGGCCAGGGCGCCGCCGGCCCCTGCCAGTGCGAAGAGGGCGATCTCCTGCTGATCATATCCGAAGTGGTCGGCGAGCATCAGCGGAACAGTCGTCCAAAAGGCCGTGAACATGCCGAAGAGCGACATCTGGTAGGCCATGCGGCGGCGGAGTACGCCGTAACGGGCCACAGTCGCGGCCGTTGACCAGAGTGTTTTCAGATAGCTTTGCTTCGATGTCGGCATGCGGGTGGGCAGAAGCGCGCGCAGCAGCAGGCCGATCAGCAATGTGATTGCGGCCGCCGTGAAGAAGACGCCGCGCCAGCCGACGACGCTGGCAAGGAAGCTCGAGAAGGGGCGGGCGAGCATGATGCCGGTGATCAGCCCGGCCATAACCGTGCCGATGACGCCACCACGCCGCTTATCCGAGGCCATGCCGGCGATCATCGGCACCAGGATCTGTGCGCCCACGCAGGCTGCTCCGGCAATCGCGGCGGAGGCGAGGAATGCCACCTCATTGCCGGATATGGCGATGGCCCCCAGCGCCAGGGCGGTCACCACGAGACTTGCCGTTACCAACATGCGATTTTCGTAGCGGTCTGCGAGCGGGACGATCAGGGCCAGGCCCAGGCCGTAGCCGATCTGCATGGCGGTGACGACGAGGCCAGCCGCTTGCCGCGAGAGGCCGATGTCGCGGCTGATCGGGTCGATGAGCGGCTGCGCGTAATAGATGGTGGCGACCAGAACGCCGGAACCGATGGCGGCAAGCCAGACCATGAGCGCGGTCGGCTCGGGCGTGGCATCGGGACGGACTTCAGACATTGCGGCACTCGCTGACGGCATGGTGGGAGCGTCGACGCGTGTCGCGGCCGGCTTGCTCCGAAGGCGGATCGGATGACGGGAACCTTGGCAGTCGCGGGCGCTGGGGCTCCGCGAAGCAGCAGCATCTTAGACCGGAAAAGCGCGCCGGAACAACCGTTCCCATGAGGTGAATTCACTCAATTGCAATCCTTCAAGGAAACGTGATGTCAACACGTGCCTGCTAATATGATGATCGAAGAGGTGTGCAAAGGCGCAGCTTCGGAACGCAATTCGGCACGGAATTGCCTGACGACACGGGAGACGGCGATGGCCGGGGTCTCATATAATGGCAGCGCGGCGGGCGCTCTGGCGCTGCTGACCGGATCGACGCAGGCGCTGGAAGACCAGCAGCGGGTCATGGCGAGCGGCCGCAAGGTCGATCAGGCCTCGGACAATGCCGCCTACTGGTCGATCTCCAAGGCGATGAAGTCGACGGGCATGTCGATGACGGCCGCAGCGGATGCCTCCGAACTGGGCGCTGCGACGGCGGACGCCGCCAGCCTCGGCATGAACAAGGCGACCGAACTCGTCCAGGACATCCAGACCAAACTGATCCTGGCCAAGGCCAAGGGCGCGGACAAGAGCGCGCTGAACAATGAAATCACCCAACTCAAGGAACAGCTTGGCACGGTCATGAAGTCGGCCGGCTTCTCCGGGCAGAACTGGCTGTCGAGCGGTCCGGCAAAGCCCGGCACGACATCGCTTGTTGCCTCCATCTCCACCAACAAGGATGGGGTGACGGTCGTCAACGGCCTCGACTTCGACACGTCCAAGGTCAATCTCGCCTCCACCGGCAATGCGGCGGACGGCCTCCTGACGAAAGATTATGCAGTTACCAACAAGGGTGGCGGCAGCTACAATTATCATCTCCTTAACGTCGGCTCGGCGACGCCTGCGAGCGGCAGCGAGATTGCGCTGACAAACGCGACAAGCGATGATGAGATCAATGGCATGATTTCGGCGGTCGGCGGCATGCTGAACAACATGTGGGCCGGTGCTTCCGAGCTCGGCTCCGTCTCCGGCCACCTTCAGGGCACGTCTGCCGTGATGCAGCGCCTGCAGGACACGCTCGACATTGCGACGGGTCGGCTGGTGGATGCCAACATGTCGAAGGTTGCCGCCAACATGGCCGCGGCCAAGGCGGCCGCACAGTTCAGCATGATCGGCCTCAACATTGCCAACCAGCAGGGCGGCAATTCCTTCGCATTGTTCCGATAACTAGGGCAGGGGCGCAAACCCGCCCGTCTGCCGCAGCGCTTCCCCCGCAATCATTGCCGCCGAAAGCGCGACATTGATGGACCGCTGGCCCGATGCCATCGGGATGAGGATGCGCGCGTCTGCACTCTGATGGACATGATCCGGCACGCCGGCGCTCTCACGACCGAAGAGCAGGATATCGTCGGGCCTGAAGTCGAAATCGACATAGGAAACCGCTGCCTTCGTGCTCGCCAGAACGACACGGCGGCCGCTTGTCTTGCGCCACGTCTCGAAGGCTTCGAAGTTGATATGCCGGGTCATCGTCACCGAGGCGATATAGTCCATGCCGGCGCGTTTCAGGTTCTTGTCGGACAGCACGAAACCGGCCGGCTCGATGATATCGACCGTCAGCCCCATGCAGGCGGCAAAGCGCAGGATCGTGCCGGTATTGCCAGGAATGTCGGGCTGGTAGAGGGCGATTTTCAGGTCGGGCATGGACTGGGACTTCTTCGAATTCTGATTCAACGGCTTCAGGACCAGATTCCATTAGGCCCGGCAGGGTGTTGAATACAAATGCTTTTGGAGAGTTGCTTTCATATCTGTGGCGGTGCTGCCACAGATTGTCAGCAATGCCTTCTATTCATCTTTCGGGGTGGTCAAGCGGGTTGAACGCAGCTATGTTCGTCACCACTTTCAACCCGATCAAGGAGGAGGCATTGATGGATCACATTCCGGTCTGGCGCATTCGCCTCCTTGTCCATATCTGGGCCGACATCCGGCTGTCCTGACGGGTTTTTGAATTTCCAATCCCATTGCGGAAACTCACGTTCGGACCTTTGCGCCGAACCTGACCTGTCATCGTCCGGATTCCCTGTTTCAATACGTTGCCCGCATCTGACGTCGGGCATTCATAGGAGAGAACCGCCATGTTCGGCTGGTTTGAAAAACGCATCAATCCGTTCCCGCCGGAGGTTCCGGAAACGCCGCCGGCGCGGTTCCTGGCCTTCTGCCTGCATTATTCGAAGGGTGTCATCGGCTGGCTCGTGCTGATGGCGGTGCTGACCGCGATGATCTCGGTCGGCGAAGTCATGCTGTTCAGCTTCCTCGGCAATATCGTCGACTGGCTGACACATGCCAATCGCGAGACGTTCCTGCGCGACGAGGGTGTCAGGCTCGCCTTCATGGGAGGCTTCGTGCTGATCGGACTGCCGCTCATCGTGCTTGCCCAGTCCACGGTCATGCATCAGGTCCTGCTCGGCAATTACCCGATGATCGCGCGCTGGCAGATGCATCGCTATCTGCTGCGGCAGACCGTGTCCTTCTTCGCCAACGAGTTTGCCGGCCGGGTGGCCACCAAGGTCATGCAGACCTCGCTTGCCGTGCGTGAAGTAATGATGAAGGTGCTCGACGTTCTGGTTTACGTCGTCGTCTATTTCATCTCGATGCTGGCTGTCGTGGCGGCTGCCGACTGGCGGCTGGCCATGCCGCTGGTCCTCTGGCTCTGCGTCTATATCGGCCTGCTCGTCTACTTCATCCCGAGGCTGCGGAAGATTTCGGAGGCGCAGGCGGATGCCCGCTCGATGATGACGGGCCGGATCGTGGACAGCTACACGAACATCTCGACCGTGAAGCTGTTCTCGCATGCGGGCCGCGAGGAGTCTTATGCCAAGGAAGGCATGGCGACGTTCCTCGATACGGTGCATGGGCAGATGCGGTACGTGACGCTCTACCATTCGCTGGTCTATTTCAACAACGCGGTGGCGCTCTTCCTTGTCGGCGGTCTCGGCCTCTGGTTCTGGCAGTCGGGGCAGGTCGCGATCGGCGCGCTGGCCGTCTCCATGTCGCTGACCATGCGCATCAACGGCATGTCGCAATGGATCATGTGGGAAATCTCGGCGCTGTTCGAGAATGTCGGCACGGTCTATGACGGCATGGCGATGCTGTCGAAGAAGGTGGACGTCATCGACCGGGCAGGGGCCAAAGCCCTCACCGCGTCGAAGGGCCAAATCCGCTTCGAGGGCGCACGCTTCCACTACGGCAAGAACAAGGGCGTGATCGAGCATCTCGATCTGGCTATTGCGCCCGGCGAGAAGATCGGTCTGGTCGGCCGCTCCGGCGCGGGCAAGACGACGCTGATGAACCTGCTGCTGCGCTTCTATGATCTGGAGGCGGGGCGCATCACGCTCGACGGGACGGATATCGCTACCCTCGAGCAGGATTCGCTGCGTTCTCAGATTGGCGTCGTCACGCAGGACACTTCGCTTCTGCACCGCTCCATTCGCGATAACATCGCCTATGGCCGGCCGGACGCGTCAGACGAGGAGATCATCGCGGCGGCGAAGCGGGCGAATGCCTGGGACTTCATCGAGACGCTGGAGGACCAGAAGGGTCGCCGCGGTCTCGACGCCCAGGTCGGCGAGCGTGGCGTCAAGCTCTCCGGCGGCCAGCGTCAGCGTATCGCCATTGCGCGCGTCTTCCTCAAGGACGCGCCGGTGCTGATCCTCGACGAGGCGACCTCGGCGCTGGACTCGGAAGTCGAAGCCGCGATCCAGGAAAACCTCTTCGCTCTCATGGAAGGCAAGACGGTGATCGCGATCGCCCACCGGCTCTCGACGCTGACCGAAATGGACCGGCTCGTCGTCCTCGAACAGGGCGCGATTGCGGAGACCGGCACGCATGGCGAGCTGCTGCAGCAGGGCGGGCTTTATGCCAGCCTCTGGGCCCGGCAGTCCGGCGGATTCCTGGCGGATGAGGATGGCGAGGTGGAGCAGGCGGCGGAGTAGGGCACCCGTCCTCTCCCCTTGTGGGAGAGGATAGCTCGCCCCAAGAGCCGGAGGCGATTGGCATGGCGAGCTTGGTGAGGGGGATTTGTTGTAAATGCCGGGGACAAAATTTCCCCCTCACCTGGAAAATCTAGCACTTAGCTTACAGCTAAGATGCTGATTTTCCTTCCTCTCCCACAAGGGGAGAGGCTAACCTAGCCTCTCCGATTTCCCCGCTCTCAGAACCTTCCCGTATTCTATAGGTCTTCCGCCACCGGATGGGCCATCGACGGTTGGCTCAGGCGGGAGGAGAGCCTTGTGGCATCCATCGTAACGTGCGGGGGATGTCATCAGGGGGGCGCGGGCGGCATTGAGGCAAAAACCTCGATGAAACGACTCCCCC
>UBMP01000019.1 GCA_900466575.1 Hyphomicrobiales bacterium
CTTTCTCATGTGCGTGCATGTCTCTTCCCTTCCCTGTGTTCCAATTCCTGTTCATCGCGACCACAACATCAGTTGGCTGGCCGTGTGCCCTCCCAGGCATCCTGCAAAAGCTGCCGGATGGAGGCGCGGTCAATCGGCCTCGGGTTCCAATAGGGGTTTTCCGCGGCGATATCCGCGGCACGATCGAGATGGGCCTCGCTCAGACCAATCTCCTTCAGGGACAACGGCGAACCGAGGCTCTTTGCGAAATCGTAAAGCGCCGCACCCGCACTCGCCCCGAAAATCTCGCCAATGGGCGCGAGGAGTTCCGGCACCGCGACGTTATTATAAGCGGTCGTATAAGGAAGCATGATCGCATGGGTTTCGGCATGTGGTGTGTCGAAACTGCCGCCCAGCGTGTGGCAGATCTTGTGATGCAGTGCCATGCCGACCGTGCCGAGCACGGTCCCGGCGAGCCAGCAGGCATATTGCGCCTCGGCGCGCAGATCGAGATCGCGCGGATTTGCGATCAGCCCCGGAAGTGCAGCCTTGAAACTGCGAAAGGACTCGACCGCCATCATGGTCGAGATGGGGTTACGATCCTTCGCATAGAGCCCTTCCATCGAATGCGCCATCGCATTGAGCGCGCTGGCCACGGTCATCGGGATCGGCAGCCCGACCGTCAGTTCGGGATCGTAGATCACGACATCGGGCAGGATCTTCATGTCGCGGATCGTCGTCTTGCGGCCGTTCTCGGTCTGGCCGAGAATGGGAGTCACCTCAGAGCCTGCATAGGTCGTCGGTATCGTGATCTGCGGAACGCCGGTGCGGAGCGCGATGGCCTTGCCAAGCCCCGTCGTCGAACCGCCACCAAAGGAGACGACACAATCCGCCTTTGCCGCTTCCAGCGCCTTGACGGCCGTTTCGGTCACATCCACCGGCGTGTGCATGACGGCACCCGGAAAGCAACCGGCGGAAAGAGCCCCAAGCGCCTGCGACAGGGCTTCGGCATCGCCGGCCTGATGGGGCGTTGACAGAACCAGCGCACGCGATCGGCCCAGTTTCTGGACCCATTCGCCCGCCCGCGCCCGCGCGCCTGCACCGAAAACCACAGTGGCTGGGTTTGACTGATAAACGAAGTCTCGGCTCATCGGGAAATCTCCTCAGGTGTCCTGACCATGACAAATGTGCATTCAAGCTCATGCCGGCCATCGCCGCGGCGAAATGGCTTAACAAGCTCGGGCTTGACGGCAAAGAGCGGGTCAGATGCGAGATGCGGATCATCCGCATCGAACAGATGGGTGGTGATCGTTTCGAACCCGGCCGCAGCGACATGGAACTGCAGATGTGCCGGCCGACGCGGGGGAAGTCCCGCCCGTTTCAGAAGCTCTCCGGCAGGGCCATCGAGAGGCACCGGATAGCCGGATGGCCTGATCGTGCGATAATGGAAATGACCGGCCTTGTCCGTGACGAAACGTCCGCGCAGGTTGAACTCCGGCTGGTCGTCAGGCTGCTGGTTTTCATAAAATCCTAGCGCATTCGCCTGCCAGGTCGTCACTTCCGCGCTGGTAATGGGGGTGCCCTGCAGATCGACAACCTGACCGCGGACATAGAGCGGCTCACCCTTTCCATCCAGGCAGATGTCGCTGCCGAGAGGCAAAAGCGGGACATCGGAGCGATAGAACGGACCCCGAGGGGTGTTGGGCGTGGCACCGGCTGGGCGCCGGTTATTGATGTCCTCGACAAGCGCCGAGATGCCGAGGAGATCGGAGGCCAGCATCCACTCGTCACGTCGGTCATGACTGTAGTCGCCGATATCCCGGAGCAGAGACATGAAGCTGCGCCATTCGTCGCGCGAAGGCTGCAGCTCGCGCACCAGTGCGTGAAGATGGATTGCAAAGGACGAAATGGCGTGCGGTAGCGCCTCGTCGCGGCGACGTCCGAAACGGCCAGCCAGCTGGTCCGCCAACGGCGCAGAGGCCCCAAAGGCGTCGAAAGGGACAGCCATGCAACGCTCCTCCACCACACGTTTCGATACCTGTAGCCTAACAGAGGGGAAAACAAGTTTGATGATTTCGTGGCGAAACTATATAATGATTTGCTATGAAGATAGACGAAAAACACCTGCTGCAATTGGCTGCCGTGGTGAAAGCCGGTGGGGTCGTGGAAGGTGCTGCCCTTCTCGGCCTGACACAGCCTGCCGTTTCGCGCACGCTTGCCATCCTGGAAAAGCGCATAGGCGAGCCCCTGTTTATCAAGGGGCGGCGCCCCCTGCAGCCGACGCCTCTCGGCCGCGAACTCGCGCATCACGGCATGGCGGTCATGTCGGCATCGCGGAAAGCTGCGGAATCGATAGACAGTTTTCGACTGGGGCGCAGCGGTGTGGTCCGCGTTGGTGGAACGCCCTATTTCATGGACGGGCTGATCGCGGGCATGGCAGCCGACTTTCAGACGAGACATGCGGATGTCCGCATCGAACAGAGCTACGGCTATATCTCGGAACTCAAGGCGGGTCTGACATCCGGCCAGATCGATCTTGCCATCTGCCCGATCGACCTCCTGGATGAAGGCTCCGGTCTCGCGGCGGAAGAGATCCTGCCGGGACGGAACGTCATCGCCTGTCGTGTCACGCATCCCTTGCTGATGGCGCGCAAACTGCGGCCGGGCGCCCTTCTCGATTACCCCTGGGTCGCTCCGCCGCCGACAAGTCCACTGCTGGCCGACCTTCACAGCCTGCTGCTTTCGCTGGGCGTCACGGAGGCAAGAATCCGCTACTCCGGCGGTTCGCTCATGAATGTCGTAAACTATCTGAAGGGCTCGGACGCGCTGACCATCCTGCCGCACTCGACGGTTTTCTCCATGAGAAACGACCGATCAATCACCGCCCTACCGCTCCAGATTCCACACCCCGAGAGGGCGCTGGTGCTCTTGCGACACAAGGAGGCCTCCCCCATGCCCGCCGTCGAAAACTTCGCGCGGCACATTGCCAAGCGATTCGAAGAACTGCGCCACCTCATCAAACGCCACGAACAATCAGTGGTCTGGGGCGGCTGAAGTGAGCAAAACGCAAGTTATGAAGACTTAAGCATTCATCCTTATAAATTGAGTGGATTTCGACATTCTTTCCGTCAAGCGGGACATTTCATGCAGGCTGACAACAAGGCGGAAGACGCCGAGGCTTCGCAGCAGCGCCAATATCGATTCCTGGGGCTGGATCTGATATTGCAAGGCTCCGTTCTCGCGCCGCGAGCCGAAACCGAACTTCTGGCGAGCCATGCGATTGCCATGTTGCGCGAGAAAGGCGATGCCGCGCCACTCCTCATCGACATGTGCTGCGGCTCCGGCAATGTCGGGCTGGCCGTGGCCCATGCGGTAAAATCCGCCACGTTGCTGTCAGCGGATCTCACCGAAGACACCGTTGCAACCGCCAAGGCCAATGCCGCGCTTCTCGGTCTCTCTGACCGTGCCACCATCTGCCGGGGAGACCTCTTCGGAGCACTGGAAGGGCAAGGCGCAGAAGGCAAGGCAACGATGATCGTCTGCAACCCGCCCTATATCTCGACCGGCCGGCTCGAAGGCGAGAGCGCGCACCTGCTCGAAAACGAGCCGCGCGAGGCCTTCGACGGAGGACCCTATGGCATCTCCATACAGCAGCGCCTGGTGCGCGAGGCGCCAGCGTTCCTGAGGCCCGGCGGCCTCCTCCTCTTCGAATTCGGCGTCGGGCAGGAACGGCAGGCGCAATCGCTGCTCACGCGGTCGCGCGTCTTCGAATGCCTGGACTTCCCCACGGACGAAGAGGGACGGCCGCGTGTGGCTGTCGCGCGCCTCAAGGACGCACCCCAATGAGCGAGGTGCGGCCTCTTTCCGCAGACGATATCAGCGCGGTCAGCGCGCTCTATTACCGGATACTCCGCCATAGCAAGTCTCCGCCGCCGCCAGCGTTGACCGCCTATTTCCGCGCCTTCTATCTGGACGGCCCGTATCGCGATCCGGAAATTCCGGCGCTCGTCCATGTCGCTGACAACGGCCGCGTCAATGGTTTTGTCGGCGTCCATTCGGTGCCCTATCTTCTTGGCGACCGCAACCTGCGGGCAGCCTTTTGCGGCGCCCTGATGTCGGAAGATCACGAGAGCGACCCGCTTGCCGGCGCGCGCCTGCTCAAAGCCTTCGTCAGCGGACCCCAGGATGTTTCGCTCAGCGAGACCGCCAATCTCGTCTCAGAGACGATGTGGACGAAGCTGCGTGGACGAACGATTCCCGGCTATAGTTTCGAGTGGTTCCGCGTCTTCCGTCCCGGCGGTTTTGCGGCAGCGCTCGCCGGAGAAAAAGCGTCCTTCATCAAAAGCCTCGCCCCACTGGTGCGGCTCGTAGACAGGCGGCTGCCCGCCAGGTCGAGCCTCGCGCGTTTGGCGCCCATGCCCGCGCCTGCCGGCCTGACGGTGGAAGAGGCAACGTTCGAGAACTTTGCCGATGCGGTGCGCAAGCTCAGCGCCGGCAAGCTGGCACACCCCGATTGGGGCAAGGGCTATCTCGACCATGTCTTGGCCAATGCGGTGATCAAGCCGGCCTTCGGCCAGGCCCATATGGGGTTGGTGAAAACGAAGAGCGGCGAGCCGATCGGCGCGTTTCTCTATCACCTGAAACGCGATGGAATCGGCCGCGTGCTGCAGATCATGGCGACACCCGGACGGCTCGGTCCGGTTCTCGACCTGATGTTTGCGCATGCGCTCGAAAACGGCGCCGTTGGCCTGCGCGGGCGCTCCAGCCCGGACCTGATCGCGTCCGCAACCGGTCGCTCGATGATCATGGCGACGATTTCTTCGACCGTGATTCATGCCAGGGACGCGGCTCTCGCGGAACCCTTCCTTGCGGCAGACTGCATGCTGACCGGTCTGGCCGGCGAGCGCTGGAACCGCTTCTTCGGCGGCGACTTCGACTGAACCCGATCCATACAAGGTTTGACCGAGGGCTGTCCGGCGCCACCCGTGCTTGACAAAAAGCAACCGGCAATTGCCGTCAGTCGGAAAGAGACATATAGTCCGGGTCATATAGACGCTGCGGTTTCGGATTTGCGCTTTGCACGTAACAGACCCGACTTACCTCTCAACGGATCGGATTCTTGAGCATCCGAATTTCCTCAAGTGCCGTGAGGCCTATCTCGTCGCGGTCCTCAGTTTTTATGAGTTCGAGCGCTCGCTGATCGAGCTGATGCTGGATGGCGGCCGCATCATGGTCTACGCCCTCGTGATGGCCATGTGGGGAAGCTATCGGGAAGGCGATCCAGAGACCCTTCCCTCCATGAGCCGGCTGAAAAAGGCGATCGATCTCTTTGGCGTCGCCAGTGCGCGGCAGGTCGACCTGATCATCGCGCGCTTTGTGCAGGTCGGCTATCTGCAAATCAAGCCGGCGCCCAGCGATCTGCGCATGCGCATGGTCTTGCCGACGCAAGCGCTGATCGAGCACGACCGCGCATTCATACGGGCGCACTACGCTGCCCTCGCCGAAATCGGAGGTCGCGAAGCCTATGCATTGCCGCTGGCCGGTGATCTGAATTTTCTCAAAAATATGCGTGGCGCCTGGATCACCACCCTGGAGCCCATGGCAAAGGAAATCTTTTCGCAAAACCCTTCGACCTTCCGGTTCTACGCGGCATCGGCGGGCATGCTCATGCTGATGCGGCTCGTCCAGCTGCACAGCCGGGCAAACGGGGGATGGATCGCCGTCGATTATACAGATTTCGGTCGCCGTTTCGGTGTATCCCGCACGCATGTCCGAACGCTTTTGAAGGCAGCCGCCGCCGATGGCGAGATCGAACTGGACGCACGCGGAAACCTGCGTTTGCAGCCAAGTCTCCTTGCAGCCTTCGATCGCAATGTCGCGGGCCGGATGTCGCTTCTGGATCGCGCGCATTCGTCCGCCCTTGCAAACCTGAGGCCGTTGGTCTCTGCCGAGTAGCAGACGGGGTCTCTCAAGGGATCGCGCGGCAATAATTGCATGCAAATTTCTCCATGGACAGCCGGGCGGCGCCCGGTATCCTTTTCAACAACAGTCATGCAGTCGGCGCCGTGGATCAAGCCACCAGCGCTTCATACAAGGTCAAACCAGTCAAAGATCCGCTGAAACGGGCGCAGCGATGCGCACGGACCATTTCTGCGACTTTCAATTGATGGAGGTAATGTCTGATGCATCTCTTCCTGAAACTTCATCAACTCGCCGCGTCCCGAGGCGACGGCCTGCGACCGGAATGGCTCGACCTGTTGAGCAACGTCACCTCGGCCGACGGGTTCCCACACCAGCCTCCTGACTTGAAAGTCGTTCAGCCCGGCAATCATCCGGACGGCGTTGTGGTCGTGCCTTCGACAGAGAGCGTCCCACAGCTGAATCCCGCGCAGAGGAAGGCATCCGTCTCATGACGCCTCCATCGATCAAGTTCGCCGCCAAATTGGAGGATGACGACGCTGACGCCGCAGCGATCCTCTCATCGAAACTCGTCGCGTTCCAATCGATGATCGAGACGAAAAACCGCACTCTGGCAGAAGAACTGTGGAGTGACGGGGGCTTTCATCTCATCGGCTCGGAACGCGGTGAAATCTGCCTGACGCGCCAGCAGGTCGAGGCGAAGCTCGATGTCATTTTTTCCAATCCCGCAACGTTGAACCTCGAATTTCCCAGGAAACACATCTCCATCGTGGGGAACGCGGGCTGGATTTTCGCGGAAGGCGTGCTCAGGCGCCGTGACCGGGCTGGCGTCGAGGAAGTACGGGAGTATCTCGCCACATGCATTTTCGAGAAGGTGAACGGCGTGTGGCACTGGCGCCAGTTCTTCGGCTCGGAACCTTATTGACGAACCTCTAACCGGGACACGGAGACACTCCATGATCATGATCACGCGCGGGCGGCTCACCACCGACTATCTCAAAGGCTTCATGTCCGCCCCTGAGGACCGTGAGGCGGCCATGCGGAAACTGGCGGAAGCCAGCGGCAGCAAGTTACTCAGCTTCTATTTCACCGCCGGCGACAAGGATTTCATCATGATCATCGAGACCGATGTGCCGGAAAAGGCGACCGCAACCTCGATGGCGGTCGCCTCTACGGGCATGGTCACCGACATGACGACATTGCGTGCCTGGACCACAGCGGAGTTCAAGGCCATCGGCGAGAGGGCTGGAGACATCCTGTCCGCTTACCGCGTTCCGGGTCAGGCGTGAGACGCATACCGGTGTGACGACGCGGCCCACCGCAAGGCGGGGGCGCATATGCCCGCGAGACGCCGCCGCAACTGCCAGAGCAGCGCTTGCGGCCTGTCATTTGAACAATTGCATGATCCTATCGGACTGCGCGTTGGCAATAGACAGCGATTGGTCGCCGAGTTGCTGCTGCACCTGAAGCGCTTTCAGCCGGGTGGAGGCCTCATTCATGTCCGCATCGACAAGACGACCGATCCCCTGCTGGATCGTCGCTCTCAGTGTCGAAGCAAAACTCGTCTGCAGGCTTATCCGGCTACTCAATGCGCCGAGATCGGATGCGGCGTCTGCCATATACTGGATCATGTAATCGACGACCTTGATCATATCGTCGATGTCGTCGGGCGAGGTTGTATTGTCCACTGCAATCGTCGGATGGATGTTATGGTTTCTGCCATTCATCAAGACCCATTCCGTTGAGGTCCCCAGCCTGCGCGCGAACTCAACATTCGTGAGAATTCCGTTGTGATAACTCTCATCGATAAGGTGCTTCGTCCCCAACGGGGCCTGCATAGAATAACGAATGGTCTGAATCGAGACGTTTCCGGTCGGACTGCGAACGAACGAACCGACGATCTCCTTATCGGTATCGTCGGCAGCATCGTTGCGGTGGAGCCAGTTCTGACCGCCGAAAGTCGATGAATCGACGATAGAATAGATCTGGTTCCTGAGTTCGGTGATTTCGGCGTTGATCTTCGTTCGATCCACGCCCGGCTCACGGGCGATCACCAGTTTCGACTTTATCTCGTCAACAACACTCAGGGCCGCCGTCATGCCGTTATAAGTCACATCGACCATGCCGGCGCCCAGCGCCAAGGTGTCCTGGACAGCCGACATTGCTTTGTCGTCAGACCGCATGGTCCTGCTGATCGACCAGTATGCAGCGTTGTTTGCAGCACTGTTGACCCGGTAGCCGGAAGAAATCTCCAGTTGGGTCTTGTTAAGGCCGGTATCAATCGACCTTAGCGTCGAAAGAGCAGACATAGCTGCCGAATTCGTATGTATGCTGACCACGCGCGCACCGAATCGGTAAAGAGATCATTTACCATCGCTCACACGCACTCCGGATGACGTCAAGACAATACACGTAATTTCTACGTGCATCGCCCCCCCACAAAAGAAATCTTTAAAATACAATTGTTTACGAAGAATTCCGCTTAGTCCAAGCGGTCCAGCTCTCCGACCTTCTCAACCAGCAGCGGCGCAGCATGCAGATAGCGCGTCGCCGAACGCTTGGCGGCAATGTCTGCATAGACATACTCGACCGCTTCGCGCTTGAGGCCAGCAGCGGCAGCCACCTCCCCCGCGTCGAGGCCATGGTTCAGTCCATAGAGGCAGAGATCCATCTTGTCCCAGGGCAGCGAGAAGTAGAACTCCTCCTGTGTCTGTGTGAGCGAATAGGTATCCGTGGTCGGCGGACGGACGCGGATTTCTTCCGGCACGCCGAGATGGGCCGCCAGCTGGTAGACCTGACCCTTATAGAGATGCGCGATCGGCTTCACGTCGGCGGCACCATCGCCGTTCTTGACGAAGAAGCCCTGATCGTATTCCAGCCGGTTCGGCGTGCCGAGGACGGCGAAGTTCAGCCGATCGGCATGGTAATATTCAAGCTGCTTGCGGGTGCGCTGCTTCATGTTCGTGGCAGCCACGATGCCGAGATAGGCGTTGAGCGGCATGCGGTGGCGGCTCTGCTTGCCGTCGGGGTCGGCCACGACGAGATAGGAAATGTTGAACCCGCCGCCTTCCGCAGAGTTAGAAATCGCGACCTTGGACGCCCAGCCGGGCCCGTATTCCGGTACCATCGTCCGGATGAATTCGTCGCGGCGGCTGTAGCAGCCCATGGCGGCGAGCGTCGGGCCGATATCCTCGACGACGCTTTCGATACCGTAGGTGTCGGCGACGAGCCGGCCAAGGCGCAGGCTTTCCGGATCGGAATCATGTTCCGGCATGAACAGCGTAAAGACGTTCTTCGCGCCGACAGCACGGACGGCCAAGGCTGCCGAGACGCTGGAGTCGATGCCGCCGGAGAGCCCCAGCACCAGACCGCGCTTGCGCATGGCGCGAAGCTGGCTGCGAAGGGCCACCACGATCTTCTCGACTTCCGCCTCGCAATCGATGTTCAGCGTCTCCGGGCCAAAGGCTGCGGCCTCTTTGAGGGCGGTGGCAGTCTTGCTCATGCGGCTTGCTCCAGTTCTCCGGCCGCCAGACGACGGCTGACCTTGCCTGTATCGGTGCGCGGCAGCGCGTCCTTGAAGACGATCCGCTTCGGCACCATGAAATCTTCGAGATTGCGGGCGCAGTGCGCGAGAACTTCGCGCTCTGTCAGCGCCGGGTTGCTCAGGACCACCATGGCCGTGACGGCCTGACCCAGGATCGGATCGGGAATGCCGGCGACGACCGCCTCCGCCACGCCCGGCAGCGCATGCAGCACGGCCTCGACTTCCTTCGGCGCGACCTTCTCGCCGCGCGTCTTGATGATGTCGTCCTTGCGTCCGACGAAATAGAGGAAGCCTTCAGCGTCGGTGCGGAAAAGATCGCCCGTATGCATCTGGATGAGGCCGTCCGGCCCCGTCTTCAGCATGGCATTGGTCGCCTGCTCGTTGCGCCAATAGCCCTGCATGACATGCGGACCCCGAATGACCAGCTCACCCTCGACGCCGGCCGGAACCGGCGCGCCATTGTCGTCCACGACAAAGGCCTGCGTGCCGGGAATGGCGATGCCGACCGAGCCCGGACGGCGATCCAGCTCTTCCGGCGGCAGATAGGTGCAGCGCTTGCACTCGGTGAGACCATACATCGAGAACAGCCGCGCGCCGGGGAAGAGCCCGCGCAGCTGAGCGATGTGTTCGGCAGGAAGCGCTGCGGCCGTGTTGGTCAGATAGCGCACATCGGGCAGGAAGCCGGGCTGCAGCTCGGTCATCCGGAGGATCATTGCCGCCATGGTCGGCACCAGAGGCAAGCCGGTGACGCGCTCGCGGCGCATGAGATCGAAGATCGCCTGCGGGAAGGCGAAGGACTTTTCGAGCACCAGCGTCGCGCCGAGACGGAAGGTCATCAGCAGCTGATAGAGACCGTAGTCGAAGGCGAGCGGCAGGACGTTGAGAACGATATCGTCGCTGCGGCCTTCAAGATAGGTGATGATCGAGCGCGAGGCCGCCTCGATATTGTCATGCGTCATCATCACGCCCTTGGGCTGGCCCGTGGAGCCGGACGTGTAGATGAGCATGGCGAGATCGGTTTCGACGCTACCATGGGCGGGCGGGGTCGCCTCGCCCTCAAGCGCGGCCATGAACGAGCCAGCACCTTCCGGAACGCCACTGCGGCCTTCGGTCGAGAGCACGGCAATCTGGCGGCCGGGATGCTCGGCCAGCGCCTCGCGCACCACCGGCATCAGCCGTCCTTGAGTGAGGATCGCCGCCGGCTCGCAATTGCCGATGATATAGGCGAGCTTGTTGCCCTTGATCGAGGCATTGATCGGGCTGAACGTGCCGCCGGCCTTCAGGATCGCGAAGATCGAGACGGCCGCCTCCCAACAATTGTCCATGAAGACCAGCACGCGGTCGGAGCGCTTGACGCCCTGCGCGGCGAGCGATGCGGCAAGCGCATCGGTCAGCCGGTCCAGTTCGGCATAGGTCAGCCGCCGGTCGGCGGTGATCAAAGCCGTCTTGTCCGGAAACACCTGCGCACTGTCGGTCAGGAAGCGCTCGACCCGCATGGACTTATCTCCTCAAGCGGCGGCCGCTGTGGATGCATTGCGGCCGACATAGCCGGCAATGGCGTCAATCGTGTCGAGGTTCGCCGGCACGATGTCGCTGTCGGCAACGGTGAAACCGAACTGCTCCTCGATGAAGGCAACGAGTTCGAGAACGCCGGTGGAATCGATGATCCCGCCCGCGATCAGCGAGTCCGCGTCGGTCGGAAGGGCGGCCTCGTCACCGAAGAGGAAGTTCTCGACAATGAAGGACCGGATGGTCTGCTTGATGGATTCGCTCATGGTTCTTCTCCTTATTATTCAGGCGGCTTCGCTGGCGCGCCTGTTCGTTCCCTGGAATATGTCGAGCCACATCTGCGTCGACAGAACGCCGATGAAAGCCGTGTCGTCGCGGAAGCTTGGAGCGGCCTGGCCGGCGCATTTCTGCACGAGCTTGTCGACCGCTGCGGCATTGAAAAGTCCGTCGCCGGCGACGCGGCGCGCGTCGAGCACCGCATGTACGTGCTCCTGCGCCACGCTGCCCGAGAACGCGCGGCTGTCCGGCGCGCGATAGGGCTGCTTGACGCGATGGGTGATCTCGGCCGGCAGCTTGTCGGCCATGGATTTGCGCAGGAGATATTTCTCCTTCAACCCCTTCAGCTTCATTGATGGCGGCAGCGTCGCGGCGAATTCGACCAGTCGGTGATCGAGGAAGGGGAAGCGGCCTTCGACGCCGTTGCCCATCGCCATGCGATCGCCCTGGCTCGACAGGATATAGCCCGGCATGAGGAAGCGCGTTTCGAGATACTGCGCCTGATGCAGCGGATGCCAGCGGCCGAAGCGCTCCGGCAGCTGCGCGATCATGTCGTCGGCCGCATCGTAACCAGCAAGCCTGCTCTTCAGGTCGCCGGAGAAGAACAGCTTCGCCGCCGCGGTGCCGCGCAGGCGCGGGCGGTGCGAGAAGAGCGGATCGGACAGCGGTGCGGCATCCGCGCCAAAGAAGGCGGCGAGATATTCCGCGGACTGCTTCTGCAGGCCCGGC
Source organism: Hyphomicrobiales bacterium (assembly GCA_900466575.1). Classification (GTDB taxonomy): domain Bacteria; phylum Pseudomonadota; class Alphaproteobacteria; order Rhizobiales; family Rhizobiaceae; genus Ensifer_A. The sequence goes on from UBMP01000019.1 coordinate 11,957, forward strand.
AGATAGGGATAGAGCTTGCGGAAGAGATGCGGGCGGAATTTCGAGCCCGGCTGGCGGGCGCAGAAGCGGCGCACCTGCGCCTCCTTGAAGAGATCGTAACCTGCAAAGACTTCGTCCGCCCCCTCGCCTGTCAGCACGACCTTCATGCCCGTCTCGCGGATCAGCGAGGACAGGCGATACATCGGCGCGGGCGCGGTGCGGATCAGCGGCTTTTCGGCGAGCCGCACGACATCCGGGAAGGCGGCGGCGATATCGGCTTCCGTGCAGTTGACCTCATGATGCTTGACGCCGAGATGGCGGGCCATGAGCGTCTGGAAGCCGCTCTCGTCATGTTCGGGGCTGTCGAAGGTGATGGCAAATGTGTCGAGCCCGCGCGGAGCCATGTCGGCGGCAAGCGCCGCGACGATCGAGGAATCCAGCCCACCCGAGAGGCAGGAGCCGACGGGGACATCGGCGCGCAGACGTATGCGCGTGGCGTCTTCCAGCAGATGACGTAGTTGCGCCGCCTTGTCGTCCTCATCCATCTCGGGCCGAACATCGCGGGAATCCGGAAAATCAAGCGACCAATAGGTCGAAATCCGGCGACCGGAGGCGTCGGCGATCATGAAATTGCCGGCCTCCAGCTCGAAGACGCCCTCAAACGCCGTACGCGGCGCGATCGGCGACCACAGCGTAAAGACCTGATCGAGCGCGAACGGATCGAGTGTGGCATGGAAGCCCGGAATGGCGAGCAGCGCCTTCACCTCGGACGCGAAATAGAGCGTTCCCGCCTTTTCGGTGTAGAAGAGCGGACGCACGCCCATCCGGTCACGCGCGATGAACATGCGCTTGGCGCGGCCATCCCAGATGGCGAAGGCGAAATCACCATTGAGGCGCGACAGGCAGCTTTCGCCGTAAATTTCGTAGAGCTTGAGAAGAACTTCGGTGTCGCCACTGGTGCGGAAACGGTGTCCGCGCGCGATCAGTTCTTCACGTAGCTCGACATAATTGAAGATTTCGCCGTTGAAGGCGATGGAAAGCTGGCCGTCTTCGGAGGCCATCGGTTGGGCGCTGTCTGTCAGACCCACGATCGAAAGGCGCACATGCGATAGGCCGGCGCCGAGCGCGGAACCCGCCGGCGCAATGACTTTCAGGCCTCGTCCGTCAGGCCCGCGATGAGCAATCGCGTCGCCCATGGCAGCCAGAAGCCGTTCCGGCTCAGCCACATGACCCAAATATCCCGCAAAACCGCACATTCACGTATCCGTGTTCAAGACCGGACACGACTATAGGCGGCAGGCGCTTGAAAGAGCTTAACGTCGCATTGCAATTATGTTTTTCGGTGAAAAGAGCGTAAATGCGGTACTTCAGCAGCTTTGCACGAATGGAACGGTTCACAACAAAATCGTTCGTAACTCTTTCTCAAGAGTTTTCCTTCTTGTCAGCGACCGGGACCCTTACGTAATAATTTGGCCAGTAGAATCAGCGACTCAGTGGTTTGTCAGGCGGCGTTAGCGATCTGAGATTCGCGGTTCTGTCAGGTCCAACAGGGGAAACATCATGACAAGCATCCAGGACATCGATAAGCTTCGGCCCGAACTGATGTCTAAGTCCGACGCGGAACTTGAGCGCCAGATCACGGAGCTTCAGCTCGCGCTGGAAAAGAAGAAGGCTCTCGAGGAAGAGAAGGAACGCGCGCTGGTGCTGGCGGAAGCCCGCGAGCGCATCGACCGTCTCGTCTCCGACATCATGTGGCTGCATGAGAAGAACCTGCTGATCGACGTGGCTGCAGAGCTCTTCTCGTTCCCGCCGGCACAGAACCGCGATCCTGCGACTGTCAAGTCGGCCTTCGCGGCGACCCGCTTCAAGAAGTCCGGGACCTGAGCGACCTCTCGCAGGGTTGCCAGTGGACACTGACCCGTGCCCCGACCACAAACGGGGGACGCTGGTTTAGTGTTTGCAGGCACCTGCGAAGCAACAGTCGACTTTAAGCCCCTGAATCGTCCCGAATGTAGTCGGCGCGGCTGATCCCGTGCCGGCTTAATTTGTCGTAGAACGTCTTTCTCGCGATGCCCAACTGTTCGATGGTGGTCCGGACATCGCCGTTGCAGTGCTCCAGCGTCTGACGAATGATATCGGCCTCGAGCCGGTCCATTCGTACCGACAGCGTTTCCTGGCTCGCTTCAGGTGGAGAATTGTCCCTCTTTGCAGCATCTTCATCCAGTCCCAGCACGAAGCGCTCCGCGACGTGGGACAGTTCGCGAACATTGCCGGGCCAGTCTCGCGACTGAAGCGCGCGCATATAGGAATTCGGAATGTCTGGTATATCGCGGCGAAAGCGTTGTGCCGCGCGGCCGGCGAAATAGGTGAAGAGCAGCGGAATATCGTCGCGCCGCTCGCGTAGCGGCGGGATGGCAATGCTGACGACGTTCAAACGGTAGAACAGGTCCTCCCGGAACTTGCCTTCGCGGGAGGAGAAGGCCAGATCCTCCTTCGCCGCCGCCACGACACGGAAATCGACCGGCCTCACCTCATTGGTCCCGAGCGGCGTGACGACGCGGCCCTCCAGAACCCGCAACAGCTTGACCTGCGTGGAAAGCGGAATGCTTTCGATCTCGTCGAGAAAAAGCGTGCCATGATCGGCATGCTCGATACGACCGATCCGCTTCTTCTGCGCACCGGTGAACGCGCCGGCTTCATGACCGAACAATTCGCTCTCGATCACCGTTTCCGGCAGCGCGCCGCAATTGAGTGCGACGAAATTGCCGCGTTTGCGATGACCCCATTGATGCAGGAGGTTGGCGACGACCTCCTTGCCGGTGCCCGTCTCGCCGGTCACCAGCACATCGACATCGGTATCCGCAATCTGCCTGAGCGTCTGACGAAGCCGCGTGATCGCCGGCGTGTTGCCCAGCATCGGCATGTCATCGTCCGAAGCCTCGGCAAGGCGGCGAAGGCGCCGGTTTTCCAGCACCAGAGCACGCTTTTCCTGAGCACGCGCGATGCTGAGCGAGAGATGGTCCGCGGCAAAGGGCTTGGCGATGAAGTCATAGACGCCATTCCGGATCGCCTGCACCGCCATCGGAATGTCGCCATGGCCCGTAATCAGGATCACCGGGAGGTCCGGGTCTCGCCCGTTGATCTCGACAAAGAGCTGCAATCCGTCCATCTCCGGCATGCGGATATCGCTGACAACGACGCCGGGAAAGTCCGCCGGCAAGGCGGCCAGCGCCTCACGCGCCCGACCGAAAGCCTGAACCTCGAAGCCGGCAAGTTCCAGAGTCTGCGCGGTAGCGCGCCTGAGATCCTTGTCGTCATCGACCAGAAAGACCGAAAGGCCTCGTTCCACACTCATACTCCTTTTAGTCCGACGGCAAAGCGCGTCCCGGTCTCATCGCTCTCGACGGAAATCGAACCGCCATAGTCGGCGAGGATTTCCTTCGAAATGACCAGTCCGAGACCCAGTCCCTGCTCCTTGGATGTGTTGAACGGCGTGAAAAGAACGTCGCGAATGTCGGCCGGAATGCCCGGCCCATTGTCCGCCACGGTCACGATGACGCCGGTCTGCGTCTTGTCGACCCGGACTTCGACGCGAGCGTCGTTCTTCTCCTGCAGCGCTTCAAGCGCATTCTGGAACAGGTTGATGAAGACCTGTTCGAGCCGGATGCGGTTTCCAAGAACCTTCAGATCGTCGTCAGGCAGGTCGATCGAGATGGCCTCGATCCGGCCCGCAAAGCGCGTTTTCAAAAGAACGAGAGCACCCTCAAGCACACCGCGCAAGGGCACAGGCTCGGGCGCGCCGCGCCCCTTGCGGGCAAAGGCGCGCAGCTCGTCGGTGATCGTCGCGATGCGCTGGGTCAGATCGACGATCAGGCCAACATTCTCCCGCGCCGTATCGATCTTCTTCCGCTCCAGAAAGGTCTGCGCGTTTTCGGCATAGGCCCGGATGGTGGCCAGGGGCTGGTTGATTTCATGCGCCACGCCGGCAGCCACCTGGCCGAGAATGGCCAGACGATTGGCTGCAACGAGTTCCTGCTGGACGCCCTTCAGCCGCTGTTCGGTGTTGCGGTGTTCCGAAACCTCGGCCTGAAGAAGATCGCGCGCGCGGCTCAGGTCGCGTGTACGCTCCCGCACCCGGCGCTCCAGTTCAGCGCGGGCAAGCGCCGCACGCGCCATCCCAAAGAGGCTTGCCTGCCTGCGCCACATCACCACGGCCGTCAGCACAGACGCACCGATGAACAGCGCAAACGAAACGAACATCGCCTGCCCGACGGAATCCGCCAGCACCGGCTGAACCGGTACGAGGTAGTGCAGCACCCAGTTTGTGGTCGCAACCTCCGTTTTCAGTTCGAGGAAGGACGCCTCGCCACCGCCGGGTAACACCGCCCTCACCTGATCGACGCCGCCAACAAGTGGCGTTTCCACCCTGATCGGCAGGCGCTGGAGCGGCGCCCCACCAAATTGCAGGCTTTCACGAAGCGCGGCGGCCATGCCCGGGTCCAGCGCACCCGCCGTCATGAAGCGCCAGCTGGGAAGATTGGTAATCAGCACGACATTCTGCGGCCCGGTAATGAAGGCCGGTCTGCCGCTGTCGCGCCAGTCACTCTCCAGCTGCTCGAATTCCATCTTCACGACGACGACGCCCAAGGTCTTTCCGGCGGACGCGACGCGGTTGGTAATATAGAGGCCCGGCCTGTTGCTAACGCTGCCGAGCGCGAACTGTTCGCCCGTTCCCCTGGCCATGGCGTCCTGAAAATAGGAGCGGAAGGAATAATCGCTGCCGACAAAGCTCGCCTTGTCCTGCCAGTTGCTGGAGGCAATGGCCACGCCCCTGTCATCCGTCACGTAGATGACCGCTGCCTTGGTGCCGGTAACGAGCGCCTCAAGCTTCCGATTGAGCCGGTCGATGTCGCCGCCGGATCGCGTCGTCAATGCATCGGAGACATCCCGGTCCTGCGAGAGCACAAGCGGCAGGGCGCGGGGCCGCTCGAGAACGCTTCGCAAAAGCGCCGCCTTTAGGTTGATCTCGGTCCGTCCCTGCTGGAGCAGGCTGGAAACAGCCGCCTCACGCCCATAGCGGTTTGCGGCAAGACCGACGAGCGCGACCCCGATGACGAAGACAGTCGCAAAGAGCCTCCATGCCCGACGGACACGCCGCTTCAAGCCCGCAACATGTACGGGCGGCTCGCGATTTTCCTCGGTTTCAAGTGGCTCTGTCACATCTTATTCTGTGCATTTTTCCGCACGCTCGGCAAGTGGTGCTGTGTGTTTTTCCGCACAGATGACGTGGACCAAGGCAACGCGCAGATAAATTTCCATTTCCTTACAATGGGTTAAAATCACAGTCGAAACTGGCACGGGCATTGCAAACAAATTCAACGACGGCAGGACAAGGTGCCGTGCGATTAACTTACGCCTCGGGAGGCGCATTCGTCCGGGCGGGGCAAGTGGAGGCTCACATGCAGATTTCGAACGCGGTCGCCGAACCGCGCGGCAAGACGCCGTTCTATCGGCAGCTTTATGTCCAGGTTCTGACGGCCATTGCTGCCGGCATTCTCCTTGGACACTTCTATCCGGCGATCGGCGAAAGCCTGAAGCCGCTGGGCGACGCCTTCATCAAGCTGGTGAAGATGATCATCGCCCCCGTCATCTTCCTGACGGTCGCCACCGGCATTGCCGGCATGGCGGACCTCAAGAAGGTCGGTCGCGTGGCCGGCAAGTCGATGATCTACTTCCTGACCTTCTCAACGCTCGCGTTGATCATCGGCATCATCGTCGCCAATGTCATCCATCCCGGCTCCGGCATGAACATCGATCCGGCGACGCTGGACACCAAGGCCGTCGCCACCTACACGGCCAAGGCCCATGACGCGACCGTCGTCGGTTTCCTGATGAATATCATCCCCGATACGATCGTCGGCGCGTTTGCGCAGGGCGATATCCTGCAGGTCCTGTTCTTCTCGGTCCTGTTTGGTGCAGCGCTGGGCATGGTCGGCGAAAGGGGCAAGCCGGTTCTCGACTTCCTGCAGGCGCTGACCAACCCGATCTTCCGCCTCGTCGCCATCCTCATGAAGGCCGCACCGATCGGCGCTTTCGGCGCAATGGCCTTCACTATCGGCAAATACGGCATCGGCTCCGTTGCCAATCTCGCGATGCTGATCGGCACGTTCTACCTGACGTCCTTTCTCTTCATCTTCGTCGTCCTCGGCGCTGTCGCCTGGTATAACGGCTTCTCTATCCTCTCGCTCATACGCTACCTCAAGGAAGAGCTGCTGCTGGTTCTCGGCACGTCGTCTTCGGAAGCAGCGCTCCCCGGCCTGATGTCCAAGATGGAACGCGCTGGCTGCGCCCGTCCGGTCGTCGGCCTCGTGATCCCCACGGGCTACTCGTTCAACCTCGACGGCACCAACATCTACATGACGCTGGCTGCGCTCTTCATCGCCCAGGCGACGAACACGCCGCTATCGCTCGGTGACGAAATCCTGCTGCTTCTCGTTGCCATGCTCAGCTCCAAGGGTGCCGCGGGCATTACCGGCGCTGGCTTCATCACGCTGGCCGCAACACTCTCCGTCGTCCCTGCGGTTCCGGTCGCCGGCATGGCCCTGATCCTCGGCATCGACCGCTTCATGTCGGAATGCCGCGCCATCACCAACTTCATCGGCAATGCCGTTGCCACCGTCGTTGTTGCCCGCTGGGAAGGCGAACTCGACAAGGAGCGCCTGGCTGCCGCACTCGCCGGCAAGCCGGTCATTGATGATGAGCCCCGCCTTGCACCGGTCGCTGTAGCTGCCGAATAAGGTCGAAATATCCACCATGAAACAGGCCCGCGCAGTTACCGTGCGGGCCTGTTCCGTTTGAGGATCTTGTGGCAGCCTGGGTGAATTGCCACTGCACCTCAAGCTGGCATGCGCGCCTTGATTTTTCCGGCTCTCCGCATCTTGACGAAGCCGAACATTTAAGCACCAAGGTTCTACCGCAGATGAAAACCTCGTCGCTGCTGCATGAAGATGGACGCGTGCCCGCCGACACCCCGGCGACGCCGCCTGGAACCGGAGTTCGCCGCTGATGGAACGCATTGATATTACACCAGATCTCACCTTCAGCCGGCTTGTCTACGGGATGTGGCGGCTGGGCGATGACGCGAATACCTCGGACGCGCATATCCGCGCCAAGCTTGATGCCTGCCTCGCGCAGGGCATCACCACCATGGATCATGCCGACATTTATGGCGGTTACACGGTCGAGGGTCTGTTCGGTCGCGTGCTGAAGCAGGCGCCGTCACTGCGCGACCAGATCGAGATCGTCACAAAGTGCGATATCGTTGTGCCTGCAGGTCGCCATTCGGCCGCACGTGGCAAATATTACGACACGAGCGCTGCCCATATCACGGCCTCGCTCGAGGCCTCCCTGAAGGAGCTCGGCACGGACCACATCGACCTGCTGCTGATCCATCGCCCTGATCCCTTTATGGACCCGGACGAGACCGGCCCGGCGCTGGATGCGCTGGTCGCCTCGGGCAAGGTCCGCGCGGTCGGCGTTTCGAATTTCCGTCCTTGGGATTTCTCGCTGCTGCAATCGTCCATGGAGACGAACCTTGCGGTTAACCAGATCGAACTGAGCCTTGCTTGCACGGATCCCTTCACCAATGGCGATCTCGCCTATCTGCAGGAACGCATGATCGTGCCCATGGCATGGTCCCCGCTCGGCGGTGGCGGGCTGATGGATAGTTCCAAGCCGGCGCTGGCCGCCGCGCTGAAGCGCATTGCCAGCGAACAGGGTGTCGATGAAGCCGCCGTTGCCGTAGCTTGGCTTTTGGCACATCCAGCCCGCATCGCGCCCGTGCTCGGCACCAACACGCTCGCCCGTATTTCGAAGATCGGGGAGGCAGCAAAGGTCGAGATCGACCGACAGACCTGGTTTGAACTTTACACGCTGGCAATGGGCAAAGAGGTACCCTGATAAGTCTAATAGATCAGGGACCAATGAAGTCGTACGCCGCTTCGTCCGAGCCTGCGCCCGGAAGCGCGACGGGGGCGATCGTACGACATCATCTCCCTCGCGACCCGCTCGACGTATCGCGAAGGCAAACCTCTCTCCTCCTGGGAGATACCTTCGGGCGCTCTTGCGCTACACTCCGCGTGCGGGAGCCTGCGTTCCGGCCACTTCGCGACCGGCGACCCAAACCTTCGCGATATTGCCCTTCGAGGCGGTGAAGATAATCCGCTGCAGGAGATCGTCGCTCGTCTCAGCCTCGTCCCAAAGACGGATCGTCCCACCCGGCGCGTTGCAATCGATCAGGATCGCGTCGAACGCGTAGCCCGGCGCAAACTGGCCGACGGGCAGGTCAAGCGCCTTAGCACCGCCGGCGGTCGCGACGTGGAACGCATCGCGGAAATCGATCCGCGCGACCTTCCCCGACGCCCGCGCGGCCGCAGGCTGCTCCGGATCGACACCGCTTTCCAGCATGCGCGAGACCGTGATCGCATTGCGGCTCGCCTCGAACATCGAAGCACTCGGGCCGCCGGAAATATCTGTGCCGAGGCCGACATGCAGCCCCTTTTCCAGTGCCGCGCGCAGCGGAAAGACCGCGCCGGCGAAGAAGGCGTTGGAGAGCGGGCAATGCGCCACCGCCGCCTCCCGAACCTTCAGAAGCTCCATATCCGAAGCCGTCACGAAATTGGAATGCGCCAGCATGGTTCGCCGCCCGAGCAGGCCGAAACGATCAAGGCTCGCCGCATCGGTCATGCCATAGCGATCCAGCACATAGCCATGCGCCCAATCGCTCTCCGAACAATGCGTCTGCACATGGCAGCCGCAGTCCTGCGCCAGTCGCCCGAGTCCCTCCAGCGCCGCGTCCGTGCAGGAGGGGATGAAGCGCGGCGTGATGACGGGCTTGACGAGACCGCTCGCATTGTCGGCATGGGCAAACACATAGTCTATAAGCGCGCGCGTGCCCTCGACCGCCGCGTCGGGCGAGGCATCGCGATAATAATCCGGGCAGTTTTCCGGATGATCCATCGCCACCTTGCCGACCAGCGCACGCTGGCCCTTTTCCAGGCAGAGATCCGCCAGCAGCCGCGTTGCTTCCTGATGCACCGTCGCGAAATAGAGCGCCGTCGTCGTCCCGTTTGCCAGAAGATCATCGATCAGCAGGCCATAGGCCCGGCGGGCAAAGGCGAGATCGACGAAACGCGCCTCGAGCGGAAACGTATATTTGTGCAGCCAGACCTCCAGCGGCACATCGAGCGCCGACCCCAGCTGCGGATATTGCGGCGCATGTACATGGCAATCGATAAAGCCCGGCAGAAGATAGCTGCCTTCGGGCAAGCGCTCCAGTTTGCCTTGCCCGTCGATCGAGGATTTCAGCGCCTCGTAACGCTCTTCCGAGGGCCTGACGACATCCGCGATGACCCCGTCTTCCCCGATCTCGATCAGAGTATCGTCCAGAACCTCAACCGCGCCGCAAACGGGCGCATGAAATCCCCGGGCCAGAAGCCATCTATTTTTCAGCGTCATCGGTTCAGGCAGCCTGCGCGCTGGTGCCGTAGGTCACACCCTTTTCCTTCAGCCAGCGGCGATAGGCAATGGAGGACGCATCGGCCCGGGTCGGGATCTCGGAGCGTGGCTCAAGCGGCAGGAGAACCGGACGCTGGTTTTCCAGAATGATGCGATCCTGCAGGAAGATAAGCTGCTGGAATTCGATCAGCGAACTCGTCGTCGAGACATCGTCGATCAGATACATGACGGGATGCGCACGGCAGCGATCGACATCGACCGGCTGTACGAAAAGGCAGATCAGGTCCCAGCGGTTGGCGGAGTTGGGACAGGTCTTGTAAAGCAGCGTCGTGAAAGGCGTCATCACGCGATAGATGTACTGCGTCATGATGCCTTCCTTGGCCGAAAGCGCCGCCTGCGGCTGGAAGAACTGGCAATTGGTCGCCCAGACTTCGTCCACGTCGCGACGAATCTCGACATTGTAATGCTCGACTTCCGTATGCGGTTCGGAGCCTAGGATGTCTGTATGCACGAAGGGAAAATGCGCCATGTCGAGGAAGTTCTCGACAATGCGCAGGCCGGAGGCCTTCACCGAAACCACACCGCAAGGCACATAGCGCCGATCCGGCTCATCCGCTTCCGGCATGGGGAAGACATCGCGCTCCGGCGTTCCCAGCGTCGTCCAGATGAAGCCGAAGCGCTGGCGGATCGGCAGCGGCTGATCGCTGCCTGCACGATAGACAGTCACCCCATCGGTCTCGCTGCGGACAACCTTGAGATCGAAGCCCAGCAGCCGGTTCGATGAGGTCCCGAAGGGAATCTGGGCCTCAGTATCGATAACATACCATTGATCGATGGACGCCTTATCCTTTGCCTGCACCATGGTCTCACCCTTTTTCCAAGCAGTCCGACAGGTCGGATACTAAAATGTTAGTCATAAGTCGCGGCGACTGACATCTAGTCGCCAGGTGCGCGCGTGACGTTCAACCAGATTATGCGTGTCGCTCGCGCGGAGCTAGCGCACATTTCGATAATAGGGCTCCCCGAGCGCGGCCGGTGCCGCCATAGCGCGGCGCATCTTCTGCCATGCGATGACGGGGACGATGATAAAACCGAGCGTGCCGAGATAAGGCAGCATGGAAAGGAAGGCAGGCGCGACCGGCCAGCCCCTCGCCTGCCCGACAAAGCCGAGCGCGGTAATCAGTCCGAACAGCAGACCCGACAGTGCCGCCATTCCCGGTCGGTAGCCCGCGAAAATCACCAGCGCCACGGCAATCCAGCCTCGCCCGGCAATGACGCCATCGGACCACGAGGGGACAAAAGCCAGAGTCAGATAACCGCCCGCCCCGCCGGCCAGTGCTGCGCCCGCCGTCACATAACAGAAGCGGATTGTGTTCACTGAGATGCCCGCCGCATCCGCTGCCGCCGGGTTTTCCCCGACGGCACGCATGTTCATCCCATGACGCGTGTAGAACATCAGATAGCTGAGGCCGATCGGCAGGATCAGATAGATGAGATAAATCAGGATATTCTGCGAGAAGAACGCCTTGCCGAGAATCGGGATGTCGGACAGAAGCGGAATCGAGATCGGCTCAAACGTCGCAACCGCCGGCATGCCGGAATAGCTTCGACCAATGGTCTGGGCAAGCCCCGTTCCCATCAGCGTCAGCGCCAGCCCGCAGAGCACCTGGTTTGCCTTGATCATGACGGTCGCAAAGGCAAAGACCGCGCCGAAAATCGCCCCGACGGCGAGTGCGGCCAAAAAGCCAAGTACAGGCGAATGCGTGGCCGTAACGGCCGCGATGCCGGTCAATGCGCCCATCGCCATCAACCCCTCGACGCCGAGATTGACGACACCGACGCGTTCGGCCAGCACTTCGCCGATGGCTGCCAGCGCCAGCACGCCGCCGGCGAGAAACGCAGTCGTGAGCAGTCCGGTGATGAGATCCATGACGCGCTCCTAAACCTTGTCCCGCGTGATGCGGTAATATGAAAGCTCTTCACCGATCGCTGTCAGGAAGAGGATCAGGCCGGTCATCGCCAGCACCGCCGACGTAGTCAGCCCCTGCGTCTGCAGGATGATGCCGGAATTCTGGATGAAGGCCATGAAGGCGCCGGTGAAGATCACACCGATCAGCGAGCCCCGCGCCAGAACCGCGACCATGATGCCGATATAGCCGTAATTGTTGGAGATTCCGCCCTGCAGACGATGCACCGTGCCGGCCACTTCCAGCATACCGGCGAATCCTGCAATGGCACCCGAAAGCAGCATGACCATGATGAGATGCCGACGCACCGGAATGCCCGCATATTTCGCGGCAGACGGGTTGGAGCCGGAAAGCCGGACCTCGTAGCCCCATTTCGTATTGCTCAGCACCAGCGCCAGAACGATGGCAATCAGGATCGCAATCGGGAAACCCCAATGGATGGCGCCCCAGAACTCCGGAATTTCCGCCGCAACCTTGGGCGTGGCGGAATTCGTCATGCGGTCATGCCACGGCCCGGTCGCAACGTAGTAGACGAGAAGGGCGGCGACGAAATTGAGGAGCAGCGTGGAAATCAGTTCGCTCACATCCGCATAGGCCTTGGCGAGCGTGGGCACGAGGATCCAGATCGCACCGGCAGCAAATCCGCCAACGCCCATGAGGATCAGGCTCAGCCAATCAGGCGCGGGGATGAAGAGGCCGATCGCGGTCGCGGCGAAGGCGCCCGCATAGAACTGCCCTTCGGCCCCGATATTCCAGGCCCCGATCTGTTGGCCAATGGCGACGGAGAGCCCGGTCAACATCAGCGGCATGAAGATGACGCCGAGATCCTGCAGCCCGAAACTGTCAAACAGCGAGGACGACAGCACCTCGCCGGCGAGCTCGAAAGGGTTGTGACCGGTGATGACCAGGATCAGTGCCGTGACGAGAAGCGCCAGTACAACCGCGATGACGCGAGCTGCAAACGCGATCAGCGGCGTCGAGGAAGGCAAGCGTTGGATGCGGTAGGCCATCAAGCAGCCTCCCCGGCATACCCATGCGCGCGGCCGCCCATCATCAGACCGATCTCGTCGATGTCGAGATTGTCATTGTCGAGAATTCCCATGATGCGGCCTTCATAAAGCACGGCGATGCGGTCTGAAAGGTTCAGCAGCTCTTCCAGTTCCTCGGAAATCAGGATCACGCCAGCGCCGGCATCGCGCAACTCAACGATATAGCGGAGCATCGTGTTGATCGCGCCGACATCCAGTCCACGGCTCGGATAGGCGGCGACGAGGATACGATCGGCGATGCGCATTTCACGACGGGCCACGAGGCGCTGCTGGTTGCCACCGGAGAGATTGCGGATCGGCATGGCGAAATCGGGGATCGCGACATCAGCAGCAGACGCGATTTCGCGCGCCAACTTGCCCGCCGCATCCCGGCTGAAGAAGCCGCCCTTCGCCACCGGCGGACGGCCATATTCGCGCATCACGGCATTGGTTGTGATCGACATGGCCGGAGCGAGCCCGCTATGCAGCCGGTCTTCCGGGATATGGCCGATTCCGGCAGCGGCGAACTCGCCGGCCTTGAGCCCCGCCATCGTCTTTCCCGCGATGATGATCTCACCGGACAAGGCCGGGCGGACGCCGGTCAGAACCTGGCTCAACTCGCGCTGTCCATTGCCGGCAACACCGGCAATGCCGAGGATTTCTCCGGCGCGGAGCGAAAAGTTTATGTCATGCAGCGCCGGCAGACCGTTATCGCCCAGCGCCGAGAGGCCGGCCACCTTCAAAACGGGCTCGGCGGACAGGGGCTTGGCATTCGCCGCGCGGCCGCGCATGTCATCCAGCACGATATCGCGGCCGACCATCAGCTTGGCGAGCATGCGCGGATCGCAATCGGCGGCTTTTTCGGTTGCGATCTTGCGGCCCTGCCGCAGGATGCTGATGCGATCGGAGATTTCCAAAACCTCGTCCAGCTTGTGGCTGATGAAGATGACCGAGTTTCCGCGCGAGACGAAATCGCGCAGCGCCCGGAATAGCTCGCGGGCCTCGGCGGGTGTGAGCACTGCCGTCGGTTCGTCGAGGATGAGAATCTTGGCATTGCGGGAAAGCACGCGCAGGATTTCGACGCGCTGCTGCTCGCCGGTCGAAAGATCGCTGACGCGTGCGCCCGGCTTGACCTGCAGATTGAAGGCCCTTGCCAGCTCGGCGGTGCGCGCCTCGAGCACCGCAGCAGACGTCCGTTTCGGTGTCTGGTCCCACCCCAGATGGATGTTCTCGGCCACCGTGAAGGCCTGAACGAGCTTGAAATGCTGATGCACCATGCCGATGCCGGCGGCGATCGCCTGCACGGGCGAGGCGAACTGCCGTGCATAGCCGTCGATGATGATCTCGCCAGCATCCGGCTGGTAGATGCCGGTGAGGATGTTCATGAGCGTGGATTTGCCTGCACCGTTTTCGCCCAGCAGCGCATGGATTTCCCCGGGCAAAACCTCGATATCGACATTCTCGTTGGCAATCACGCCGGGGAAATATTTGGCAATCCCCTTCAAGTAGACACGCGGCGGCGTGCCTGGAGATGATGCGGCGGCTGGGATTTCATCTTGCATGCGCGAGGAACCGATGAGGCTATCGTTGGAATTTGCCGAAACGACAAGAAACGGCCGGGCGGCCCGGCGCAAAACCGGACCGCCCGAGAGTTGGATCAGGCGGACAGACCAGAAACGCCTTCGATCGACCAATCCCAGTGGTAGAGTTCGACTTCCGACATGGTCTTGCCGGCGGGCACCTTCACATTGCCCTTGGCGTCCTTGATTTCGCCGGTAAAGGGCGACCAGCCGCCGAGGATCTTGTCGCGCACGGCATCCGCCGCCTTGGCGACTTCAGCCGGAACCTTCTCGCCCCATTTGTCGCGATCGACACCCTTGCCCATGGCCAGGATCGTCTGTGAGGGCGACCACTTGCCGGCAAGGCGCTGGCCAACCTGATCGACATAGAAGTCCTTGAAGTCGATGACGACGGAGGAGACGTAGGAATTCGGGCCATAGCGGCGGATATCCGTGTTCCACATGGCGGCCCAGACGCCACGTTTTTCGGCAACCTGCAGATACGCGGCCTCATCCATGATGCCGAAGAGGAAGTCGCAACCATTGTCGATCAGAGCCGTGCCGGCCTGGGCAGCAGCCTGCGGGTCGAACCAGGAATTGATGACGATGGTCTGCAGGGTCGCCTTCGGATTGACCGAGCGCGCGCCCATCAGGAAGGCGTTCGTGCCGGAGAAGACGGAGGGCACCGGGAAGGAGGCGACATAGCCGAGCTTGCCGGTCTTCGACATCATGCCGGCGGCAACGCCGATGACATAGGTCGGATACCAGTGGGCAAGATAATACCAGCCGAGGTTCGGCATATCGGTACGGCCGTCGCATTCCATGAAGGCGACCTTCGGCGACCTCTTGACGACGTCATGCAGGAAGTCCCCGGTGGAGGACGTGTCGAAAATCATGTTCGCGCCTTCGCTGACGAACTGGCGATAGGTGCGGGTCGCGTCCGCCGAGTACGGAACGTTCTCGACTTCGAGGATCTTCTTCAGCTTCGGATACTTTTCCTTCACCGCCAGCACGCCCTGGTGATGCGCCCAGGTCCAGCCTTCGTCGGTCACAGGGCCGACATGGCCGAAACCGATGATGGCATCTTCTTCCTTCACCGCGGCCAAGGGCGCTGCGAAGGCCTGACGTGCGAGCGTGCCGGACATCAGCGCGGCTGCACCGCCAGCCGCCGTCATGTTCAAGAAACCGCGCCGGGATAGATTGCGAATGTCGATCATGTGAACCCCTGTTTGTGTGTTGAACTTCTTGCTCACGGAACCGGCAGGCCGATCCGGGCGATTGTCCCTGTGGCTCGTTCAGCAATATCCGTGCCAGAAAATCCGAAATGCCACCCCGCCTACCGTGCCGTGCAGCCCGCGCAACGTTCCGCACGCTCTGCAGGTGCCTCGTCGAAAATTTTCTGGACGACGAAGAGGCATACGTAGGGGTGGTAATTCCTTCTCCTGGGCGCTGAAACCGCTGCCGGAGGCGAGATTTTCAAAACGAACTTGTTCCGCATAGTGGGAAAAATTCGTCGAGTTTGATGCGTAATAAGCAACACCTGCGGCGAAAAAACCGCTTGAAAAGCCGCTCGACCTGCCGCTAAAGTGATCAATAATAATGCATGATTAAACTTTAGGCAAATGCATGCGCAGATGCCGATTTGGCGGTCAGATGACAGCAAGAGGACAAACGGCCCGATACGAGAACAGCCCGAGGAGACACCGCCTTGGCTGAGGTGGCATTCGTATTCTCAGGCGATCTCGCGCAAGCGAGCTTCCGCGGCTTCGCTCTCCATCGTGCGCAGCGCCTCGATTTGCGGATCGATTTCGGAGCCGCCAGCGACCGTTTCTTCGACGTGACCGTCGTAGGCGACGAGGCGCTCATCGACATGTTCGAAATGGCCTGCAGCCTCGGCCCTTATGACTGCATCATCCATGACGTGACGCGGCGGGACATCGCGTCCGCCAGCACCAATTGAGGGGAACATGACGATGACATCGCAACCCACCTGGTCGCCGGTGGCACTTTCAAACGTGATCGACCCCAGTACCTCAACCGGGGCCCTGGTAGACGGCGCGGAACTGGTCGTCTGGCGCGATTCCAGCGGCAAGGCGCATGTGTGGGAAGACCGCTGTCCGCATCGCGGCATGCGGATGAGCTTCGGCTTCGTGCGCGGCGACCACCTCGCCTGCCTCTATCACGGCTGGCAATATGACACAGCCGGCCAATGCCGCCACATCCCGGCGCACCCGCAGCTCGAAGTGCCGCAGACGATCCGCATGCAAACTTTTGCGGCCGCCGAGCGCAACGGTATCATCTGGGCGGGCGCGACGGCGGATGCCGATCCCACTCTGTTGCCAGCGGAGATAGCTGGCCTCGTTCCGGTCCGAAGCCTTTATGCAGATTGCACGGCCGCGAAGGCGCTAAAGGGGCTTGCCGCGACACCCCTTCCGATCTCGGCGGATGCGCCGACCGTTGAAGCAATCACCGAGAATTACATCTCCCTCACCGCCGGCCCAATCCGCCTGCTGGTCGCCATCCAGGCCCTAGGCAAGGAAAAGATCGCTCTGCACCTGATGGCGAACGAGGGCGCGCCGGTCGCCGCGCTCGCCCGCTATGCGCAGGCCCTCCGCCTCACCCTTGAAACAGCCCCAGCCGAGGCCGCCTGATGTCCGCCCTGACGCTCTACAATTACGAACTGGACGAAAACAGCTATCGCGTCCGCCTTCTTCTCTCCATGCTCGGCATCGAACACGAGATTTACTCTGTCAACATGCTGCCGGGCCGCGAGGAAAAATCACCGGCGCTTCTGGCGCTGAACCCCTGCGGCACGCTGCCCTTCATCAAGCAGGATGACGCGGTGATTTTTGGCGCGGAGGCGATACTGGCTCATCTCGCCAGGAACCACGACGCGGCCGGCAAATGGCTGCCGATCGACGGACCGGACTTTTCGGCGACCATGATGTGGCTGGGCTTCTGTGCAGGGCCGCTGCAGGCCGCCATCAAGGCACGTGAAGTCGCCGTCTTCGCGGTGGGCGGGCATCTGGAGCGCCTGAAGGCAGATGCCCGCGCCGCCTTCCGCATCATGGACGACCACATGACGCTCCGCCAGATTGAAGGCCATGAATGGTTCGCCGCCGATTATCCGACGATTGCCGATCTCGCGCTGATCCCGAGTTTTGCGCTCTCGCGCGACTTCAACATCGATCACGAAGAGTTTCCGGCGCTGCGGCTGTGGCTGCGTCGCTTCCGCAGGCTTCCCGGCTTCATCACCATGCCGGGTATTCCCGACTACCATTGAGGCAGACCAGCCGGCCCCCTAATCTCCAAGGAGTTGAGACATGGCCATCACCCGCTTTTCCGTTGCGCCGCTGGCAACGATGACCCGCAGGCTTGCCGATGTCGCGTCAGGCCGCTCAGCGCCCGACCTTGTGATCCAAGGCGCGCGGGTGCTTTCCACCTATTCGGAGCGCATCCTTGCCGATCGCGAAGTCTGGGTCTCCGGCGGCCGCATCGCCGCCGTCAAGCCCGCCGGCACATACAAGACGGGCGGCGCGAAACTCTATGACGCCAAGGGCGGCATCATCGCGCCGGGTTTGGTCGATCCGCATATCCATATCGAGTCCAGCATGGTCACGGCCTGCGCCTATGCCGAAGCCGCCCTCCTGAACGGCACGACATCGATCTTCTGCGACAGCCACGAGATCGGCAACGTCATGGATGTCGCCGGCGTCGAAGCGATGCTGGAAGATGCGCGCCATGCGCCGCTCTCGATCTTCCTGACGGTGCCCTCGACTGTGCCGGCCACCTCGCCGGAACTTGAAACCGCCGGCGGCGACCTGACGCCGGAAAAGATCGCCGCCATCTTCGACAAATGGCCGGAAGCCGCAGCGCTGGGCGAGAAGATGGATTTCGTGCCGGTCGCCATGGGTGACGAGCGCAGCCATGCCATCATCGCGGCAGCGCTTTCGCGCGGCAAGCCGGTCAGCGGCCATGTCTATGGCCGCGAGTTTGTCGCGGCTTATGCGGCCTCCGGCGTGACCGATACGCATGAGGCTATCGACCGCGAGATTGCCGACGACATGCTGGAGGCCGGCATCTGGCTCTTCCTACGCGGGGGTCCGCCGACGACGCCGTGGCACTCGCTGCCGCTCGCCATCAAGACGGTCACCGAACTGGGAGCATCACATAAGCGCATTGCGGTGTGCACCGACGACCGCGACGCAGACGACCTGCTGACATTCGGCCTCGACTGGGTCGTGCGCGAGGCACGCAAGGCCGGCATGTCGCCCGAACAGGCCTGGGCCATGGGCTCGCTGCACGGGGCGACGCGCTTCGGCATGGAAGGCGACTTCGGCGGCATGGGCGGCGGGCGCCGCGCCGACCTCGTGATGCTGGACGACGACCTGAACCCGACTTCGACCTGGTATGGTGGCGAGCTGATGGTCGACCAGAAGAAGATCACGCCGCTGCTAGATGAAACGCTGTCCAAGCCCTGGCGTTACCCGGAGGCCGCCTATCACACCGTCAAGCTGCCGAAGCAACTCAAGCTGACGCCCGAACTGCCGACGGAAAAGGTCGTCGTCAATACGATCAAGACCGAGCTGCCGGGCATCATTCTCGGCCATGTGAAGGTCGAGCTTGAACCCGCCAACGACTGGCAGACGCATTTCGAGCGGCATGGCCTCTGCTTCGTGACGGTTGTGGAGCGCCACGGCAAATCGGCCGGCAATGTCGCCTATGGCCTCCTCTCCAACTTCTCGCTGAAGAGCGGCGCGGTCGCCTCCTCCGTCGGCCACGACAGCCACAACATCATCCTCGCCGGCACCAACGAGGCCGACATGCAGGTAGCGCTGCGCGCCATCGAAGAGCATCAGGGCGGCGCTTGCGTAGTGCAGGACGGCAAGGTGACCGCCATCGTGCCGCTGCCGATCGCAGGCCTCCTCTCCGACAAGCGCGTCCATGAGGTGGCCAAGGAAGTGCAGGCGCTGAAGGTCGAGTGGGAAAAGGCCGGCTGCACCATTCCCTATATGGGCTTCAACCTCATCCCGCTTTCGGTCATTCCAGAAATCCGCATTACCGACATGGGGCTGGTTACGGTGCCGCAGATGGAAATCGTACCGCTGTTCGAGCCCGCATGAGGGCCGGCATGGACCCCTATCGCCTCGGCCTTGTCCCCGCGCGCATCCATTATTTCCAGCTCGTGGCCCGGCTGGGATCGATCCGCCAGGCGGCCCTTTCGCTCAATGTCGCCCCTTCCTCGATCAGCCGCGTCATTCGGCAGATGGAAGAGGAGTTCGGCACGCCGCTGTTCGAACGCGTGCGGCAGCGGCTGAAGCTGACCTCAGCCGGCGAGTTGTTGCTCTATCGCGCCCGCGCCGCACTCTCCGAACTCGGCCGTGCCTGCAACGAGATCGATCAGCTGCATGGTCTGCATCGCGGCACGGTTTCCATCGCCGTTGTCGAGAGTGTTGCTCGGGGCCTCATGCCGCGTGCGCTGGAAGCCTTCTGGAGCAAACATCCGGATGTGTCGGTCGATGTGAAAGTCATGAGTTCGCAGGCCGCGTGCAACGCGATTGCCGAAGGCGAATCCGATCTCGGCATCATCTTCGACGTCCGCGCGCCCCGCGCCGTGCGGCGCATCGCCTCGATTTCGCTGCCCCTCGGCGTGCTGGCGCTTCCCGGCAGCGACAAGGCAGACAAACCCTCGCTCAAGCTCTTCGACCTCGCCAACCAGAAGGTCATTCTGTCGGATGCCAGCCTGACGCTGGGTTCTTCGGTCGAAGAAGCGTTCAGCCGCTCGCTCGTCGATATCCAGAGCCGCTCGCGCACAAATTCGATCAGTCTCATGGTCGAGCTTGCCAAACGCGGCCTTGGACTCGTGTTGCAAACTCGGGTCGGCGTGGAACAGGAACTGATTGATGGCACGATCAAATTCGTACCGCTGATCGACCCGCGCCTGCCGCCGCGCAAGTTGACGCTGCTCTCGCGGCCGGAAAAAGAGATGTCCGATGCGGCGCTGGCGCTGGGCCGGCTGCTTGAGCAATTCATCGCCGCGCTGGCGGATTAGGGGCGTGTGAACATGTTGCACTGGACGCAACGAACTCGCCAAAAAATACCGTCTATTCGGCACATCTTCCTTTTGCTTTCCTCAAGCCGAACAGAGGAAATGACATGAAGCAATCATCCGTCGATGCGGTCATCCGGGGGCTCAAGAAGGCGGGCGTCAGCATCGTCTGCTATCTGCCGGATTCGCTTTTCAAGCAGCTCTATCCGGCGCTCGACGCCGATCCGGATATTCGCACGATCCGCGTCACCAATGAGGGCGAAGGCGCTGCCATCTGCGGCGGGGTGTTCCTGTCCGGCAAGCGCGCGGCTCTCATCATGGAAAACTCCGGCCTACGCGCCTCCGTCGAGCCGCTGGCCCGCATGGGCCTCGGCGCCGGCATCCCGGTCGTCATGCTGATGAGCTATCGCGGTGAGCTTGGCGAAAACAACTGGTGGGCCATCCCACATGGCATCACCATGGAACCCGTGCTGAACGCGTTGCGCATTCCCTATCGCATCGTGCGCGAGGAGGACCAGATCGAGCAGTCTATCGTGGACGCCTATAACTGGTCCTACAACGCCTATTACCATTCCGCGATTGCCCTTGGCGGGGAGATCGTTCGATGAAGCGCTACGATTGCATGAAGCTCCTCGCCGCGCGGCTCAAGGACGAGCTGGTCATCCTGTCGCTCGGCGCCTCGGTGGATGAATGGTACAACGCCGCGCCGCATATGCGCGAAGCCAGCCTCTTCCAGCAGCAGCTCGGCTGCGTGACGCCGCAGGCCTTCGGGCTGGCCGCCGGTCTGCCGCATCGCCGCATCATCTCGCTCGATACCGATGGCGGCATGATGTTCAATCTCGGCATTCTCGCCACGCTTGGTAACGAGCAGCCGAAGAACCTCTTCACCGTCGTCTGGGACAACGAGTGCTACCAGTCCATCGGCGGCCCGCCGACGCACACGGCCTTCGGCCGCGTCGATATCGCCGCGATTGCCCGCGGGGCAGGCGTCGAGAATGCTTACACCGCCCGCACGCTCGAAGAGTTCGAAGCCCATTGCGAGGCCGGTCTGAAGGCGGACGTGCCCTATATCGTCGTCGCCAAGGTGGCCGGCACCGTCCAGCCCGACATCAAGCGCAAGCATTCGGACGGTCGTGAAGACAAGTACATCTTCGTCCGCCATGTCGAAGCTACCGAAGGCATCGTCATCATGGGTCCCAGCGAGCATAACTGAGGAGCCTGACGCACCGTGACCGCCCTTCCCGCCCGCACGCTTGAAAAGGCCTACGACTACATCGTCGTGGGCGCGGGCTCGGGCGGCCTGCCGGTGGTGCGGCGGCTGATCGAACGGACGGATGCGACCGTGCTTCTGGTCGAGGCGGGTGAGAGTGGTTTCGGCGTGGCAGAGATCGACGATCCCGGCGAATGGGTGCCGCTCGGCCGCAGCCGTTTCGACTGGGGCTATGACTACACGCCCTCGCCGCTGGTCAACAGTCGCACGATCGGCATTCCGCGTGGCAAGGTTCTGGGCGGGTCCTCCGCCATCAATGCGCTGATGTGGTATCGGGGCAATCCGCGGGACTACGACGGCTGGGCAGATGCCGGTTGCTACGGCTGGGGCTGGTCGTCCGTGCTCCCCTATTTTAAGCGAGCCGAAGACTGGGAAGGCGGCGAAACCGCCTTTCGCGGCTCGGGTGGGCCGCTGCGGATTACGACAAGCAGCAATCTGCACCCCGTCGCCAGCGCCATGCTCGAAGGCGCGCCGGATGTCGGCATCCCGGTGATCGCCGATCCGAACGGCGAGACGAATGAAGGCGCAGCACCGTCGAATTTCAACATCGCTGAAGGCCGTCGCTTCAGCTCCGCCGATGGCTATCTGAAACCGATCCTCGACAATCCGCGCCTGACAGTGCTCACCGGAAGCCATGTGCTTAGCCTCCTGCTGAACGGCAGGCGCTGCACCGGCATCCGCCATCTCTTGGACGGCCAGCCGGTCGAGACGCGCGCAACGACCCAGGTCATTCTCTCCGCCGGCGCAATCAACACGCCCCGCATCCTCATGCTCTCCGGCATCGGCGATCCGGAAGAGCTCTCAGCGCTGGGCATCCCGGTCCGCCATGCGCTGCCCGGCGTTGGCAAGAACCTGCAGGACCATCCGCT
This sequence comes from Hyphomicrobiales bacterium, assembly GCA_900466575.1. Taxonomy (GTDB): domain Bacteria; phylum Pseudomonadota; class Alphaproteobacteria; order Rhizobiales; family Rhizobiaceae; genus Ensifer_A. The sequence continues at coordinate 34,194 of UBMP01000019.1, forward strand.
GGTGCAGGCTATTGTTTGCCGCGCGAAAAAGCCGCTCGGGCAAAAGCTCGACAATGGCGGCGGCACGATGCTGAACTGGAGATCGCGGCCCGGCCTGGCGCAAGCCGATGTCCACTCATTCCCCGTTCAGGGCAACAGCGCCGAACCGCGCGTGCGCGAGCTTTACGACACATCCGGCGAGGTCTTCTCCATGGGTGCCGGCCTGATGCATTCGAAGAGTGTCGGCCACCTGCGCATGTTCTCCGCCGATCCGTTCGGACCACTGGATATTCAGCCGAATTATCTCGCCGAACCCGAAGATCTGGAGGCACTTGTCTCCGCCGTCGGAACCATCATGGATTTGGCTGAAACACCGGCCTTCCGCGATCTTTTCGATGGCTTCGCCGCGCCGGAGCGACGACTGACCAAGGCCGAAACTGTCGACTTCATCCGGAATGCCTGCGGCACCTTCTTCCACACGAGCGGAACGGCCAAGATGGGCCACGATGCATTGTCGGTCGTCGATCCGCGATTGAAGGTCCATGGCCTCGACGGCCTCACCATTTCGGATGCCTCGGTCATTCCGATCATCCCCACCTGCAACACCCACGCCCCCGTGACGATGATCGGCGAACGCGCCGCCGATTTCCTCACCGGTCGCGCATGAAACCAACGGCGAGCGCCGCGATGGAAGGACGAACCAAATGACTTCAGGCCGTATCCTGACAGCCGAATTTCTCCTGACCATGGACGCCGATAACAGCGTCATCACGAATGGCGCGGTGGCGATCGAAGACGGGCGCATTCTGCAAGTCGGTAGTTTCCAGGCGGTTTCCGGCGCCTATCCGGACTTGATGGTGACGAAGATCGAAAATTCCGTGCTGATGCCCGGACTGATCAATGCCCATGCCCATTCCGGCTTCCTGCGGGGCACGGCAGAGCATCTGCCCGTCTGGGACTGGCTGACGCAGCATATAAACCCCATGCACCGCGTGCTGCGACCGCATGAGGCAGAAGCAGCCTCCTTCCTCTGCTATGCGGAATCCGCGCTCGCCGGCACCACGACCGTGGTCGACATGTGGCGCTTCATGGAGGGCAGCGCGACCGCTGCGGAAGCCGTCGGCACGCGGCTGGTCGCCGTGCCTTACGTCGGCGAACATCCGGATTACAATTACTTCGACACGCTCGACATGAACGAGGCAATGATCGAGCAATGGCATCGCAAGGCCAATGGTCGGATCAATGTCTGGGTCGGTCTCGAACATCTCTTCTACGCCGACGAGGCAGGTCAGCAGCGCGCCATTGCCATGGCGAAGAAGCACCAGACCGGCTTCCACACCCATTGCTCGGAAGCCGATATCGAGGTTGAGGAATTCGTCAAGCGTTACGGCAAGCGGCCGATGTTCGCGCTCGAAGAGCTGGGCTTCTTCGAAACGCCACGTACGATGATCGCGCATGCGGTGTGGCTCGATCCGTCGGAAGTCGAGCTGATTGCGAAATACCCGGTCTCCGTTGCGCACAATCCGGTTTCGAACATGAAGCTCGCCTCCGGCATCGCGCCGATTTCCGACATGCTGGCGCTGGGCATTCCGGTCGGCATCGGCACCGATGGCGAGAAGGAGAACAACAATTTCGACATGTTCGAGGAGATGAAGACCGCCTCGCTGCTCGGCAAGCTGCGCCACCGCGACGCCGCCGCCATGGATAGCTGGCAGTGCCTGCGCATGGCCACCATCCTCGGCGCGAAGGCCATCGGCCTCGATCACGAGATCGGCTCCATCGAAACCGGCAAGCGCGCGGACATTATCGCGGTCAGCACCGATACGCCGCGGATGACTCCGCTCTTCGGCGAGGGTCCCTATTTCAATCTGCAGCACAATCTTGTCCACGCCGTGCGCGGCGGCGATGTCGTCATGACCATGGTGGATGGCGAGATTATCGTGGAGGATGGACGGCTGACGGAAGTCGATCTCGACTACATCATCGCCGATGTCCGCAAGATGGCGCCCGATCACTTCGCCCGCCGCGCCGCCTGGCTTGCCGAAAACGGCGGCGGCACGAAGCAGTGGACCGAAGGCTCCGGGAGTTGACCATGGCAAAGACCACCGACCGCGTCGCACTCGACGACTGGTATGCTATCGCAACGGCAAGCGACCTGACCGAGACCATGCAGACGACCCGGCTACTCGGGCAGGCAATCGAATACAACCTCGGCGCGGACGGAAACCCGCTGGTGCGGGAAATCCTCGATGACGGCGCCCGCGGTCCGGCTCTTCCGGTGCAGGTGAGATACGGCTGCCTTTTCACGACGCTGGGCAGCCCGACGAAGGATATTGTCCAAATCGCGGAAGCCGAGGAAGATGACCGCCGCTTCGTTCTCTGCGGGTGGGTGACGATGCGTGCATCCGGCCTGCGCGTGGTCGAGAACTTTCTTGACATGGCCCATTTTCCCTTCGTGCACACCGATATTCTGGGCTCGGAACCGCATACGGAAGTGCCCGGCTATGCCAGCGAAATCCGGCGCGATGTGGATGAGGTCTGGGCGACGAACTGCACCTTCTTCCAGCCGCGCATCGCCGCAACGGAAAACAAGGGCGATTTCGTGCACCTGACCTATCGCGTCCCCTCGCCCTTCGTTGTGATGCTCTATCGCGTCTGCCCGACCTCGCCGAACCGGCTCGACGCGATCGCACTGTTCATCCAGCCGATGGAGGACGGGCTCTGCCGGGCACAGCCGGTCATGTATCTGGTCGATCCGATCTCAACCGATAATGCGCTGCTGAAATTCGAGCAGGTGATCTTCATGCAGGATCGCATCATCGTTGAAAACCAGCGCCCTCTCCTCATGCCGCTGGAACCGCGCGCGGAAATCCCGACGCGGGCCGACTCCTCCTCCATTGCCTATCGACGTTGGCTGAAGGAAAAGGGCATCCGCTTCGGCACGACGGCGGGCAGCGCCTGATGCAGGTCGTCTCACCAGCCTCGCTTTCGGACGCGCTGGCGCTCCAATCGCAAGATGGCAATCGTCTTTGCGCGGGCGGAACTGCCTTGCAGCTGGAATGGACTAAGGGATTAGCTAAGCCGGACAGGTTGGTAAGCCTCGCTTCCATTTCCGAACTGAAGGGCATTGACGCTGGTTTAGAAAGTTTGAGGGTCGGGGCACTAACGACGCTTGCGGACCTGATCCGCGCTCGCGATATCAGCGTCGCCCTCCCCTTACTTCACCACGCGCTGGGCAAGATCGCGGCCCCCTCGATCCGAAACCAGGCGACTCTGGGTGGCAATATCGCAGGCCTGAGCGGATGTCTTTTGCCTGCTCTCCTCGTCCTGGAAGCCAAGGTCGCTTGGCTAACGCCTGCGGGCGCGACTGAGATGCCTCTCGAGAACTGGCTGAGCGGGCATTCTCTCAATGGGATCCTTACGCATGCCATGCTGCCATCACAAGGCCCTGAGGATCGGTGGACCTTCCGCAAGATTGGTCTGCGCGCCGCCTTTACGCCAAGCGTGATCAATGTTGCGGCGCGTCTATCGCTGGGAGCGGAGGGCGACGTTCTCTCCGCACGCATCGCAGTCGGCGGGGGCATCGTAGCGCCGGTCCGACTGTCGGAGGCTGAGAGGTTTCTGGAGGGTCAAGCCCTGGAAGCGGTCGACTGGAAAGGGCTGCATGCGTGCCTGATGGAGACCATAGCCGCTCCGGCGGACGCCTTCCGCTCGGCAGCCTATCGAAAGAGCGTTGCGGCCAATGCTCTGGTGCATGGACTAGGGGGCGAGCTTCCTGATCGCAAAGTATACCGCGCCTGCGCTCCCGAGTACGATGTTGTCCCGCCTGAGGGTGAGCTTCTGCTGTCGCGGCAAGAGCAGCCGAACGCCTGGCACGAACGACCGGACATGGCGGCAAAAGTCGCAGGCCGCCTCAATTATCTGACCGATGTCAGAAAGCCGGACATGCTTGTCGGTCGCATTCTCCGTGCCGGCCTGCCGCATGCACGTATTCTTTCCCTGGACACGTCTGTCGCCGAAGCGCTGCCGGGCGTCGTCTCTGTTGTAACCCATCGGGATATCAAGGGGAGCAATGCCTTCGGGATCGTCATCCAGGATCAGCCGGCACTCTGTTACGACAAGGTGCGCCATTGCGGTGACCCTGTGGCTGCCGTTGCAGCCATTGATGCCGAGACGGCCGAGCGTGCGCTATCCCTCATCCGGGTTGAATACGAAGAGTTGGAGACCGTGACCGATGCTCAGGCAGCCCTTCTGCCGGACGCGCCGTTTGTCCACGACAACGGCAACCTGCAACGCGAACTGCATTTCTCCCGCGGGGACGCCGAGGCGGGTTTTCGCCGCGCGGCCCATGTCATCGAAGAAACCTATGTGACGCCGCGGCAGATGCATGGTTTCATGGAAACGGAAGGCGGCCACGCCTATGTCGACGAGGATGGCCTGCTGCACGTGTTCGCCGGCGGTCAGCACGGCGCGCGTGACAGACTGCAGCTTGCCCGCATCCTGGCAATGCCCGAAGAGAGGATCCGCGTCGTGACCTCGCCGACCGGCGGTGCGTTCGGCGGGAAGGATGAATTAACCGTTCAGCCGGTCCTCGCCCTTCTGGCGCTCAAGTCCCGCAGACCCGTGCGCCTTCAGTTGTCGCGTGCCGAGTCCGTCCTTGCCGGACAGAAGCGGAATCCGATGTCGATCCGCATGAAGACAGCTATCGATAGTGAGGGCAAATTGGTCGCTCACGAGGTGGACGTGCTTGCCGAGGCCGGTGCCTACGCGTCGCTGGGGCCCGGAGTTCTGGAAACCGCCCTGGAACATGCCGCCGGACCTTATATTATCGAAAATGTCCGCACCTCCGGTAGGCTGGCTTATACCAACAACGGAACCTGCGGCGCATTCCGGGGCTTCGGCGCGAACCAGCTGACGTTCGCAATCGAATGCCAAATGGACAAACTGGCCGCCGAGTGCGGCCTTACGGCACTTGAAATTCGCCGTCGAAACCTCCGCAAACCCACAGATGCTGGCTATCTCGGTCAGTTGGTGGCCCCGACCGAACGCTCGGAGGAAATGCTGGCAGCAGCCGGCGCATCCAAACTCTGGACATGTCCGCAGGGGCCGCAGCCGGACGGCGAATGGATCGTCGGCACCGGCATGGCTCTCAATTATCAGGGCAACGGACTGGGTTCCGTTGTGCCGGATCCTGCAGGCGGCCGGCTGTCGCTTTCAAAAACGGGGATGATCGAGGGCGGATTCGGGTTGGATGAACTGGGCCAAGGCCTCCTGACCCTGGTCAAGGCGACGGTGGCGGCCGAACTCGGCTGCGCGCGTCAGGACGTCGAAGCCGTTACAGGAGACACCGCGGCCGCGCCGGATTCCGGCTCGACAACCGCATCGCGCGGAACCTATGTCGTCTGGGCCACCACACGACGCGCCGCACCGGAATTCGCTGACAAGATGCGCAAGGCGGCTGGCCGCATCCTCGGTCGAGATCCGGACATGCTGGCGCTAGCCCCTGGGGGCTTCAAGGAACGCGGAACGAACAGCGGTGACCTCCTCCTGAGTTTCCGGCAGCTTGCTGATGAACTCGATGAGGGCGAACTGCCGAGCGTCACGGTCGCTTATGAGTTCCCCAAGAACGATTACACGGCCGGCAACGCCCGGCTGATCTTTGCCTTCGGCGCTGCACTCGCCCGCGTCGCGGTCAGCCGTGTGACCGGCGAGGTTCGCGTTCTCGATCTTCACCAGCACACAGCCGCCGGTCCGGTGATGGACCTTGCCGCCTATCTCGGCCAGATCGAAGGCGGAGCGGTGCAGGGTTTAGGTTTCACGCTGACGGAAGACGCACCGATGCGGGACGCCCGATATATGACCGCGAATCTCGACACCTATATGCTGCCGGGTATTCAGGACTCTGCACGGCACATGCGGGTCTTTGCGCTGGAAAGCCTCGATGCAAACGACGCCTACGGTCCCCGCGGGGTCGGCGAGCTCGGGATTGGTGCAGTGACGCCGGCCATTGCGAACGCCGTTTTCGCGGCGACCGGTCATCTGCGGACCGTCACACCCTTTCAGCCGGAAGAGATTCTGGCGGCGCTTGTGGAGCGGCCATGACGACCAGCTTCACATTGAACGGCCAAGCCTGCTCCCTCACCTGTCAGCCCGAAACACCTCTGGTAAAAGTCCTGCGGGACGAACTCGCCATGACGGCCACCAAAGAAGCTTGCTCCATCGGTCGCTGCGGTGCTTGCCTCGTGCTGATCAATGGAAAGGCGGCCAATGCCTGCCTGACCATGGCATTCCAGATCGCAGGCGCAGATGTGGTGACCACCGAAGGACTGGAGAACGATCCGCTCGCGACCGCCATTCGGCTCGCGCTGGCGGAAGAGAACGCCTTCCAGTGCGGCTATTGTGCACCGGGCTTCGTCATGGCGCTGGTCGCCCTGCTGAAGGAACATCCCGCCCCCAGCGAAGACGAAATCCGCGCCAGCCTCGAAGGTAATATCTGCCGTTGCACCGGCTATCATTCCATCATGCGAGGCGCGTTAGCGGCCGTCCGCTTGGTGCAGGAGACAATGAAATGACCATTGCAATTTCCAACTTCGAACCGCGAACAGAAGGCGCGAAGGCCTTTCTCTCGCGTGTCCGCAAACAGATGTTGATTGACGGACAATGGCGCGATGCGGCGGGCGGAGCTGTCTTCTCGACCTTCGATCCCGCCTCGGGTCGGAAGCTCGCCGACCTTGCCGAGGGCAATGCCACCGATGTCGACGAGGCGGTGGCGAGCGCGCGCAAGGCGCTCACGAGCCAGGCCTGGCGCGGGCTGACGCCCTCTGCGCGCGGCAAGCTGCTATGGCGGATCGCCGACCTCATTGACGCCCATGTGGAGGAGCTGGCCGAACTGGAAACGCTCGACCAGGGCAAAAGCTACAGAACCGGGCGCTTCGGCGAAATTCCCGCATCTGCCGAACAGTATCGCTACTATGCGGGTTATTGCACCAAAATTCTGGGCTCGACCATTCCGACCTCAATTGCCTATCAGCCAGAGGGCAAACAGATTTTTGCCTATACGGTGCGAGAACCCATAGGCGTGGTCGCCGCGATCACGCCCTGGAACTCACCCATGCTGATGGCGGCGATGAAACTCGCGCCGGCGCTTGCGGCCGGTTGCACGATCGTGCTGAAGCCTGCCGAAGAAACTTCGCTGACCGCCCTCCGTCTGGGCGAATTGATGCTCGAGGCAGGTCTGCCGGCAGGCGTCGTCAATATCGTCACCGGCTTTGGCGAAACGGTCGGAGCGGCGCTGACGGCACATCCGGACGTCGACAAGATCGGCTTCACCGGTTCCACGGAAGTCGGGAAACTTATTGTCAAAGCCGCAGCCGGAAACCTCAAGAAGCTGACGCTGGAGCTTGGCGGCAAGTCGCCGGCCATCGTCATGCCGGATGCCGATATGGCGCTGGCCATTCCCGGCATCGCACGGGGAATCTTTGCGAATTCCGGTCAGGTCTGCGTGGCGGGTTCACGCGTTTACGCCCATCGCAGCATCTGCGATGAATTGACGGAAGGCTTGGCGCGGGCGGCGAGCAAGCTGGTTCTCGGACACGGACTTGATGAAAGGACCGACCTCGGCCCCCTCGTCAATCGCAAACAGGCCGATCGTGTAGCTGGCTTCATTGATGAGGGACGCCGCGAGGGCGCGGAAATTGCGTCTGGCGGTCGGCAGGCGGGCGATTTGGGGACCTTCTTCGAACCGACCGTCGTCACCGGCGTGCGGCGTGACATGCGAATGATGCGCGAGGAGATCTTCGGCCCTGTCGTTGCCGTCACGCCGTTCGACGATGTGGAAGAGGCGATCGCCTTCGCCAACGACACCGACTATGGCCTGGCCGGCAGCGTCTGGACGCAGGACCTGTCGCAGGCCCATCGGCTTGCCGGGCGCATCCGTTCCGGGACGGTCTGGATCAACTGCCATTCCTATTTCTCGCCGGAACTGCCCAAAGGCGGTCACAAGCAGTCTGGGTGGGGGTATGAGAATGGCGCCCAGGGGCTTGACAATTATCTGGAGACAAAGACGGTTTGCAGCGTCATTTGACACTAAAAGGGCAAAATTCCGAGCCTTGTTGCCCAAAAATCTGCAAAAGATGCCATATGACATCTATTTCACCCTCTCGAGGGTGCATGCGCTGGATATGAGCAGGAACCGCCGCTCCCGTCCGTTGTCCAACGAAAACATGCCGCCGCGCCCGGGAATGGCATCAATGATCAGGTCCGGAGACTGCCACGCGGCATATTGCGCCGCCGAGATATAGAACGGCGCGCCGCCGATATGACCGAGGAGAACATCATGATCGCCGATGATGAATTCGCCCGCCGGATAACACATGGGTGCGGAACCGTCGCAACATCCGCCCGACTGGTAAAACAGGATTTCCGGATGATCACGGCGAATGTCGGCAATCAGGTCCAGCGCCGCGTCAGTCGCGCTGACATGCTGCCCTTCGAGCACAACAGCCATTTTTTACTCCCCCATAAGACAAAGGGCCCCCGGTTTCCCGGGAGCCCGCCTCAGTTCAAACGCGGTGCTCAGAAGAAGCCGAGCGCCTTGGGAGAGTAGGAGACCAGCATGTTCTTGGTCTGCTGATAGTGGTCGAGCATCATCTTGTGCGTCTCGCGACCGATGCCCGACTGCTTGTAGCCGCCGAAGGCCGCGTGTGCCGGATAGGCGTGATAGTTGTTGATCCAGACGCGACCGGCCTGAATGCCACGGCCGAAATTGTAGCACCGGTTCGCGTCGCGGCTCCATACGCCGGCGCCGAGGCCGTAGAGCGTGTCGTTGGCAATCTCCATCGCCTCTTCGTCGGTCTTGAAGGTCGTAACCGACAGGACGGGCCCGAAGATTTCTTCCTGGAAGATGCGCATCTTGTTGTTTCCGCGGAAGACGGTCGGCTTGACATAGAAGCCTTCGGCCAGATCGCCGCCGAGCACGTTGCGCTCCCCGCCGGTCAGCAGTTCCGCGCCCTCACCCTTGCCGATTTCGATATAGGAGAGGATCTTGTGGAGCTGTTCAGACGAGGCCTGCGCACCGATCATGGTGGACAGGTCGAGCGGGTTGCCCTGTACGATCTTGTTGACGCGGGCAATCGCTTTTTCCATGAAGCGATCGTAGATCTTTTCATGCACAACGGCGCGGCTCGGGCAGGTGCAGACTTCGCCCTGGTTCAGCGCGAACATCGCGAAACCTTCCAGCGCCTTGTCGAGATAGTCATCGTCTTCGGCCATGACGTCGGCGAAGAAGATGTTCGGCGACTTGCCACCGAGTTCCAGTGTCACCGGGATCAGGTTCTGCGAGGCATATTGCATGATCAGGCGGCCCGTCGAGGTTTCGCCGGTGAAGGCGATCTTGGCGATGCGCGGGCTGGATGCGAGCGGCTTGCCGGCTTCAAGGCCGAAGCCGTTCACGATGTTGAACACGCCCGGCGGCAGCAGATCGCCGATGATGTCGGCCAGAACGAGGATCGAGGCCGGCGTCTGTTCGGCAGGCTTCAGCACCACGCAGTTGCCGGCGGCCAGTGCCGGAGCGACCTTCCAGGCGGCCATCAGGATCGGGAAGTTCCACGGGATGATCTGGCCGACAACGCCCAGCGGCTCATGAAAGTGATAGGCGATCGTGTCGTGATCGACTTCCCCGATCGAGCCTTCCTGCGCGCGGATCGCGGCAGCGAAGTAGCGGAAATGGTCGATGGCGAGCGGAATGTCGGCCGCCATGGTTTCGCGCAGCGGCTTGCCATTGTCCCAGGTCTCGGCTTCGGCGAGCGTCTTGAGATTGGCTTCCATGCGGTCGGCAATCTTGTTCAGGATATTGGCGCGCTCGGTGGTCGAGGTGCGGCCCCACTTATCCTTGGCGGCGTGCGCAGCGTCGAGCGCGGCTTCGATGTCCTTTTCGTCCGAACGGGCGACTTCGCATAGCAGCCCGCCATTGACCGGCGTGGTGTTTTCGAAATAGCGGCCAGCGGCCGGCTCGCGCCACTCGCCGCCGATGAAATTGCCGTAACGGACCTTGAACGGCGTCTCGATGATCTTCTGATGAAGCATGGGTTCCTCCTTGAAAGCCGGGCTCACTCCATCCGGCATTCCCTATATTCACCAATACCGTTATATTCGTCTAGATATCACGGGCGGTCGCTGCGCCGCTTCGTCGCACATCTGCGACAGAAGTCCACGGCAATGCGCCTCTCCGCCGACGTCAATGTGGCCCCCTATCGTTCAGCGTTGACACAAGCGCCGCCATGGCCTGATGCACAGGCGTGGCGCAAAACGCGGAATGCTCAAAAGATGTGCAGCAAGGTGCGACGTGGCACAGGATCTCATCACGCACACTGCGGCGCGGCGAACAGAAACACCAAAACAAGGGGGAAGCTTTCGGAAATCCGATCTGGCATGGTTCCTGCTTTCACATAGGCAGGTCCAGAGGGGACTTAAAATGATGGCGCCCAACGAATGGCGCTCGAAACAAATCGCCGAGCTGTGATCGCTGCCGAAAGAGTGCGCGTCCCGCTCGGCGATTTTGTTTTGGTGGTTTCGAAGCTGCCTGATGTGCGCGAACGGGCACTCGGCAGCGTCATATCAGAACATCTTCTGCATGCCGCCGCCGTCAAAGGCTCCATCATCAAGGTCACCCATGGTGCCCAGCAGATTGAATGCGGACATGTCGCGGAGATATCTGGCGTCCGCCAGGCTCTGTTCGGCCGAAATCAGATTACGTTGGGTCTGGATCAGATCGAGCACCGTGTGGAGGCCTGCCTTCATTTCCTCCTGCATCGCCGCCTGCGCCTTGGTCGCTTCCTTCACCCGCGCCTCAAGCCGTCCAACCTGAGCCTTCAGCGACTTGTAGTCGTTGAAATATCTGCGGGCACCGGTGCTCACACTCAGGACGGTGTCCTGGCGATCGTAGGATTTCTGGAGTGCTTCCGCACGGGCACGATCCAGATTGGGTTGCAGGGTGGCGTCGAAGATCGGAAGCCGCATCCTGAGAAGAAGAGCGTAATTGTTGACCGTGCTCACCGCGGGCGTCGGGTCAAACGTTCGGGTGTATTTGCCGACCAGATCCACTGTCGGGAAGAAAGCGCCCCGTGCAGACTCGACGCTGAAGTCAGCAGCGTTTTGCAGATGCGCCGCCATCTTGGGGAGCGGCGAATTGGCCATGGCGCGATCCACTGCGTCGGTAACGGAAGCCGGTAGCTTCAACTTTGCGGCGGCCACATTGAGCTTGGACGGCGCCTGGAACCCGTTGAATTTCTCGAAGGCAAGCTCGCTGTTAGCCAGCTGTCGCGACGCCTGCTCGCTGAGCGCCCGCAGGTTCTCCAGTTCCGAAGCTGCAATCGATACGTCCGATTGGGTCATGAGACCGTCGGTGAGCATCTGCCGGGAGATATCGGAGGCCTCCTGCTGCCGCACGACCGCGCGCTTGGCTGAAGCGACAATGGTTCGATCACGCGTGAGCGCCAGCACCTTCTCCGCGCGTTCGACCAGCAGCTTCTGCTTGGTGTCAAGCGAGGCCTCGACCGTAGCCGCAACCTTCTCCCGCGCGGCATTGATGTCGTTGAGATTCTTCAATCCGTCGAAAAGCCGCCACGTGACTTCAAGCCCGATCGAGGAAGGGTCTTTTGTCGGATAGCTGCTGTCGGGTATCTGGCTTACGTCCGGAGAATACTCGGTCTTCCCGTCGACCACCCAGTCCGTGCCCAGCGTCACCTTCGGAAAGAGCTGCGCCTGTGTAAGCCGCAACTCCGTCCGCGCCAGATCCTGGAGCACCTGATCCTGTCCGAGCCTCAACTTAAAGTCGGAAACGTTGATCCATGTAAGGTCTTCCGCTGCAGCCATGGCGCTTGCGGCAACCAGCCCCGCCGCCAGCACGATACGACACATCCTTATCCGGCCCGGACTTCCCGCCAACTGATAAAGACGCACCATAACTGGAACCTTTTCTACGGTATATTCTAAAACAGAACGTCGTCGCGGCCTTGATCCCGTAAATATCCATGGTTGCAGTTAAAATATGATAAAAAGCGTATTCTGCGGCTCTACCGCCATTGAGGTAGACCCGCTTGCTGGAGGGGATCTGGCATAGCTCAGCGATCGAAGCCCACTTTCCCAGAATGGAATTTGGGCGCACGGACGGAGAAAAGAAGTTAAGCGATTGATCTCTCACAAGGCTTGCGAAAGCAGAGCTGACGTTACGTTAATTTCCATAGCAAACTATAGATAATTTCCATCAAGGCGTTGGTTTAATTGGAAAAAATATGTTGATTCAAAACATGATTAATGGAATATAAACTTACCGGCGCAGAGATGAAGCCGGAAACCAGTGGAGAAATCAAATGAAGACCATGAACCTCGACCAGATGAAGACCGTTGTTGGCGGCACGTACTGCGCTCCGAAGCCTGTCTGCAAGCCGGCTCCGGCCTGCGGCAGCAAGTGCAGCTAATTGTTGATCTGCTGCGGCTTGCTGCGGCAGTTACAACTACGAAGTCAGTCTGATCATTGTCAGGCTGACTTTTTTAATGTGCAGGAATAAAAGCCGAGAACAGACGACGGTTATTTAGCTATATTATAATATACATCAGAGAGCGCACAGGACACAACACGGCGACCTTAACAGCTGTCGAAGCCACGCTTCAACGCCGGGAGCCGCGGACACCCCCCGGTTGAACATACGGGTGTAACGTATTGTCAAAGGGCTTTCTCTAGACGCTGAGGCGCCTTGCCTTTCAAAAGCTGGAGCCTTCCTTCCTTTAAATGATAGGCGCGATCGACGTAGTCGAGAAGGCGTTCGCTGTGCGTCACAAATATCTTGGCGCCGGGCAGAGGGCAGATCGCCTCAAGAAGCGCCTTCTCCGTAACAGCGTCCAGGTTGGCTGTAATCTCGTCGAACAGCATCAGTTTCGGCCTGCGGCAAATGACACGCGCGGCCAGAAGTCGACGGCGCTGCCCCGTGGAAAGAAGCGTGTTGTTATTTGCCACGATCGTCGCCAACCCTTGTGGCAATGCCTCGACTTCTGACGTCAGCCCCACGAGGTCCAGCGCTTCCCTCACCCTGTCGAGCGGTACGTCGGGATCGAACATGGAGACGTTCTCGACAATGGTAGCCTGAAAGAGGCCGTCCTCGGCAAAGACCGCGCCGATGTTGTTGCGATATTCGATGAGGCCGAAGCGCGAGAGGGGCTGGCCATCGACCAGAACCGATCCTGAGGTGGGGTCCGCCACGCTGGCGATGACTTTCAGCAACGAGGACTTGCCTGAGCCGGATTCGCCGATGATGGCGACGCGTTCTTCATGTTCGACATCGACGGTGAACTCCGCGTTGACGACCACCGGCCGATGATCACGCCCGAAGGAGATGGACACATCCTTGACCGCAACGTCCTTGCGGATCGTCTTTCGGATCGCCGTCGCGCCGGAAGACACTTCCGGATCGGCCTGAATGACGTCCTCGAGACGCCGGACATGCGACCCGATCACGGTCAGATGCATCAGATTGACCGTCAGCGTGTCCGCCATGAGGAAGAACGAGCCCCGCAGCGCAAAGAACGCGTAGAGCATGCCGATCGTCATCCTGTTGGTCAGAACTGCGGCAACGCCTGCGTAAAGCGTCGCAACGGTGCCGATCATGACGACGACATGGATCAGCAACTGGGCGTCGATCTGCAATTTGCGTGACAGAAAATCCCGGCTTGCGAACCGCGCCATTTTCTCAAACCAACGCTGTTCATACCGGCCGCTGACATTATGCGCCTTCAGGGTCGAAATCCGGTCAAGTCCATCCAGCAGCGTGCTGACTTCCACGGTGCGCGCGGCCAACGCCTCGTTCGTGGCGTCCCGCGTCCGAGCCAGATAAAGCGCCCGCGCGCCGATCGCGAGAACGAGAGTGGCCAAAACCATGAACGTCATCGACGTCGAATAATAGAACATGAGCGCGACCGACAGCACGGATACTAGCGCATCGGCGATCGAGCGCACGAGACCATCGGATGCGAAGGCCTTCACCTGATCGATCGACTCGAGACGTGTGACGAAATCACCGGGATGCCGCGCCTCGAAATAACGTAGTGGCAGACGCAGACCATGGCCGACGACAGACCGCGTGAACTGCACCTGCATTCCGACCGACGTGCGCAAGATGATGACATCACGCAGCCAACGACCGACCGCTTCGAAGAGAAGCAAGGCGCACAGCCCGATCGTGAGGATGCCCAAGAGGTCCACATCCGATTGCGGCAGCACGAAATCGAGCGAAATCTGCAGGAGGATAGGCGTTGCGAGCGCCAGGACACCCACAGCCGTCGAGACGATCAGAATGCGGCGTGTCGCCTCGCGGAAGCCATTGGTCGACTTGACCACGTCCCAGAATGTGAGGCCGTCCTTTGCTGCGATCTTGTCCATGGCCAGGCGTGGCTCAAGTTCCAGCACGACGCCCGAGAAATACCGCTCGAAATCCGCCCGCTCAAAGGCGCGAGGTCCGATCGAGGGATCCTGGATGTAAAAGCGGCCACCACTGATCCGCTCCAGGACGACATAGTGCTGGCCCTCCCAATGAAGGATCGCCGGCAACTTCAGCGCATCCATTTCGTCTGTGTTCTGGACGGCAAGACCGCGCGCGTCGAAGCCGAACACCCCTGCAAGGTTATAGAGTTCGGCGAGTGACATGCCGCCGCTCGTCACCTGATGCACCGAGCGCATGTAGGGCATGTTGACATTATGGCCATAGGCATTCGCCACCATCGCCATGCACGCGAGGCCGCATTCCTGGCTCTCGTTTTGGAGGACCGTGTGGACGGTCGGTTTGCCGGAAAAGAATGGAAGTCTCACAGGCGCCCCCTCATGGCGAGAATGGGATCGATCACCCAGTCGATCAACCGCCGGCGTTCGACGACGACATCGGCGGACAATGTCGAGCCAACCAGGATAGGACGGTCGACGCCATAAGCGTTGATCGTGCGATCGTCAGGCTCGACTTCGACAAGATAACGTGACTGCGGCGGCGGTGCGGGGCCCGCATCGCCGAGCTTCGGGTCGATAAACGGCTTGTCGTCGGCAATGGCCTTCGGCAGGCTCACCGGCTGCTCGCCGATCGAAATGACCTTGCCGTATTTCACGCCGAAGGTCTTGTAGGGGAAAGCATCATATTTCAGCACGACGCGCTGCCCGATCGTCAGCAAGCCCATCGTCTTCGACGGAGCCTCGAGCGCGACGGTAAAAGGTGCGGTCGGATCGCCAATCGCGACCACCGTATCACCGGCGCTGACTTGCGCGCCCTCTCGGATATTGACCGCAGCAATCTGGCCGGCGGTGACCGCCAGGATGTCGGTTGCAATGGCCGACTTCGCCTGCTCGATCTGCGAATTCAGCGCAGCCTTGGCGCGCTCGAGATCGGCGAGCTGACTATTGCTGCCATTGTTGTTCTGCTCGACCGTCCGACGACGGTCAATACGGGTAGAGCTGAGCTGCGTGATCTGCATGCGAATGTCGGCAAGCTGGCGCTTGTAGTCCTGGAGCGCCCGCTCCTGCCCGGAAACCATGTCGCGGGTCGCCAGTCCACGCTTGAGATAACCACGAAGTTTGTCGACGGCAGCGGACTGCTGATCCAGCGCGCGCTTGATGTCGGTTTCCTGCTGCTCGAGATTGGCGGCAAGCTTCATCGAACTGTCTTCGTAGGTCTTCAGGTCACCGGCATCTCGGCTCATCAGGTCCTTGATCTCGGCAATCCGACGCTCGATACTCTCGGTTTGACTTTTGAGCGCCGCAAGCTCGACTTCGGAAAGTGATCTGTTGCCTGCGCCCGACTGCTGCGGCACGACGGTCAGCAGCTTCTGACCAGGCTTCACCGTCTCGCCCTGTTTGACCCAGACGGCTGAGACGGTACCGGCCACCGTGGAGTTGACACGCTGACTTCCCTTGGCGCCGAGGACGACACCGCGCATCGTCTCCTGCTTGGAGAATGTCCCGATCCATAAGCCACCAAGGATGACGATCGCCAGTGCCGAAAAGAAGATCACCATCAGGCTGCCGGCCGTATCGCGACGGAACTCGATGGAAGAGCCAAGATCGTGAAGACCCGTCACCTCGAAATTGCCAAGCGTCGTCTGCGGTCGGCGGGCTGAGCCCAGCCGGAACAACCGCTTGATGAAATCAGGCCATTGCATCGCGCGCGCCCTCCCCTGCTTCTCCCTCGTCGGGGTCCAGATAAAATTCGTCTATGCGGGTCCACATGTGCCATTGCTCCGGCGCGGGACGGATGAAGGCTTCAATCTGCCGCGCAAGATCGGCAGCAAGCTCGGCACGCGCAACAGGATTGGTTTCGGCGACCTCGAACGGCTGGCCAACGATGACCTCGTCGCCGTCGAGGTCGGAATGAACTGCCATCGGCAGGACGACAGCCTTCAACATGCGCGCCATCGAATCCAATCCGAGAGCAATGGCGGACGGCATGCCGAACAGCGTGACTGGAGCAGCGACGCCGTATGTCCGCGGCAGGTCGATGAGAGAAATGACGACAGCGCCCTGTCGGGCGTAGCGCATTGCATCCATGAACTCGGCCTGATTGCGTGTGTTCAGAATGCGGATTTCACCGGCAACAGCCTTCAGCCGGTCCATCGCGAGATTGTTGATGGCGTGATCCTCGCGCGCCCGCAGCACGAGCAGTCGCCGCCCACGGAAGTAGCGCCAAAGCAAATGGCTGACCCCGAGCGGGAAAATGCCCATGTGTAGCGGCGCGAGGATCACGGACTGGCCGCTGTCGGCTATGCGTTGCACCAGATTATGATCGCTGACACGAACCCGATGCGTTTCGGCCAACATCGCCTCGACGGAGCGCGTGGTGCTGGACAGCCACTCGAGCTGCTGCAGATAGTCGTGAAAGTCGTGTTCGATGGCAATCCTGCGAGCGCCCGCGCGACCGACCCGCAAGCGCTGCTCCAGAATCGGTTCGAGTCCAAAACCGACATCGCGGCGGAACGGGAGACTCAACCGCCATCCCAGCCTCAGCAAGCGTCTGCGATATGGCACAGGCAGTGATGCGAGGCCGCGTCCGACGAACCGTTCGATGGAGCGTTCACCCGTCATCCGTCATACCGTGAACACGAGCGAGGCATTCAACCCGCCGAAGGCAAAGGAATTCGACAGCGCTGCGCGCAAGACGGCCGGTCGGGCGACATTCGGGACGTAGTCGAGATCACATTCCGGATCGGGCTCAAGATAATTCGCCGTCGGCGGAATTTCGGATTTCAGCAGCGAAAGGATCGTGGCCACTGCCTCAATCCCTCCGGCCGCACCGAGCCCGTGGCCCGTCACGCTCTTGCTGGCACTGATTGGCGGCACCGACGAACCGAAAGCCGCCTTAATGGCCGCTGTTTCCGCACGATCATTGGCAAGCGTGCCGGTGCCATGGGCATTGATGTAGTCGACATCGCCCGGCAACAGATCGCCAGCCCTGAGGGCGGCATTCATGACCAGCGTCATGCCTTCCTCTGACGGGTTGAACATGTCAGCCGCGTCGGCAGAACAGGCAAACCCGGCAAGACGCGCGAGAACGGCAGCATGGCGCGCCCGCGCATGATCGGCGCTTTCCAGCACCATAATGCCCGCGCCTTCGCCCAGGAGAAGGCCGAGACGCCCCTTTGAAAAAGGACGACAGACGTCGGGGGCGAGTATGCGCATGGTTTCCCAGGCGAGCAGGGTACCGCGATTGAGAGGTGCTTCGGCTCCGCCGACGACTGCGACATCCGCTAAACCCGATTTGATCAGTTCAGCACCAATGCCGGTGGCATGCGTTCCCGAGGCACAGGCGCTTGCGATGACGAAGGTCGGCCCTTTCAGCCCATAAGCAATCGATACCCAGCTGGCAGACGAACTCGGCATCGACTTCGAAACGCTCAAAGGATGGGGACGAGACTGGTCGTGATAGAGACGATAGAACTGCTCGTCCAGCGAAGTGAGCCCCGCGCCGCCGTTGCCGATAATGACCGCAACGCGGCTTAGATCCGTATTCTCCGCAGAGATGCCGGCCATGGAAAGGGCTTCGCCGCTTGCCAGAACAGCAAATTGCGCGCTTCGATCGAGTGCCGCCGGTTTCACCGGCAGCCTGTCCGTCAGCGTCGTGTCCCTGACCTCTGCGACCCGTATTTTGCCCTCCGGAATCGCGCTCGGTGGCGCGGTCACCGCCTGCCCGGCTCTGAGCAGGCGCCAGAAGGCAGGCACGTCGCTTGCTCCGGGCGCAACGACCCCAAGACCGGTGGCAACGACTTCGCGCATCAGGCGACCTCGTTCGGGCTGCCCGTTGTCTGACCGGCCTTTGCCGCAACCAGTTCGTCGACAAGGTTCGCGATGTCGCCCACGGTCTTCAGTCGCGCGGCGACATCATTCTGGTTGTGATCGACATGGATGCCGAACTCGTCCTCGAGCTGGAAGACAAGTTCGATAAAGTCAAAGGAGTCGATGCCGGCATCTTCAAGCGACGTATTGGCAGTGACTTCAGACACATCTTTGCCCGTCTGCTTCGCGATATACTCCACAATGCGCGTCAAGCTCGATTGACTCATGTCACAACTCCAAACCGGGTGTCGGTTCCAGGCAGGCTTGCCAACCCAAAACGAATTTGAAACAGTTTTGTTTTTTATCGCCGGCAAGTATCAGCGTCATACTTCCGAGAATAAACTTGTTCGTGATGCAATAACCATGTGCGGCCGGGGAAGCTGTCTGAACGGCGAAAATGCCTGCTTTTTTCGCTCTCCAGGCCTGAAAGCCTTGCGTCCGCCGGCTCCTCGGAAGTCCGGTGGCCGGCGCGGCGTCGACCTGTATTAGCATTTCACAAAATAGAAAAAGCGCCTTCTCGATGTAACTCCTGCCTGCCTACAACCAATACTCTTCCATACCGTAATTAAACACAAGACATTGCAAAATTTGCATCCGGTTAACCCTAATGCGACCAACTTTATTAAAGGTCGAAGGAAACTGGACGTATCAGCGGTGCCCCATCCGACTTCGTCAGCCAGACTTCGGTAACCATAAGCGGACCGAAAGACGGATCGATAAAATCCTATCGATTGTGAACGCGGAATATTTCGAGATCGCGGCCTCATATGCCTTCAAAATAAGAGGGCAAATCCATGTTCCGCATCACCGCCGCTGTCGCATTCGCAACATTCGCATTGGCTGCTGCCTCACAGAGTGCCGGCGCAAATCCGCAACCAAAGTCCGGCTTTGAACCCCGGATTTACGCGGACACCAACGGTGGAGCCACCTCGGTGCCGATCGGCTGGCACATTTTCTGTCAGGAACATTCGGTCGAATGCCACGCGCCGACGCACGGAGCGCAGCGCGCGACGCTGACGGAGCAGAGCTGGAAAACGCTGATCGAAATCGACCAGCTCGTGAATCAGAACATCGCTGGAATATCGGACGAAGACCACTATCACATTCGCGCCAAGGGCATCGCGAACTGGTGGACCTATCCGGACGACGGGATGGGAAATTGCAATGACTATGCAATCCTGAAAAAGCGGCTGCTGATCGAGGCCGGATGGCCAAGCTCCGCACTCTTTCTCACCGTCGTTCTGGACCACCACAACGAAGGTCACCTTGTCCTGATGGCGCGCACCGACCGCGGCGATCTCATCCTCGACAACATGGAGGACAAGGTGCTCCTCTGGTACCAGACCGGTTACACCTTTCTGAAGCGGCAGTCCGGCGACAATCCGGACACATGGCTCTCGTTCAGCGACGCCGTCAAAAACCTGGATAAGGTGGCTGCACTCTCATCAGCCACCACTCAGCAGCCGTAACGCTTCCAGTACGCATCGACCAGACTGCTGCCATCCCGGTCCAGAATGGCGAAATTGCCGGGCACGACGGCAAAAAAGCGTTCCGTCCTGCGTTCGCTACGAGACGCATTTTCCGATACGTGGCCACAGGCGACAAAGCCCGGCAGATCACCGCTGGGTGCTATCTTCTCCGCGTCGACCGCTGCAAATTCGGAACCCAGACGCCGTGCGAGCGCCGTCTCGACGCGACCGGCGACGTCGCGCTGTTCTGGCAAGGGCTCTCCCGGCGCGGCGGCCAGCAGGAGGAGAGCAGAAGCAATCGTGAACACATTCATCCACATTTTCCGCAGATCATGCCGTTGAGATCGACAGGCCGGACAGCAGCAAGGCTCCGACAAATCACTGGCGCGATCATGCCCTCAATTGCGCGTTGAAGGAAGCGGATTTGCGACGCTCTGTAGCCGGTGATGGATGCTGCGACGGCCGCGACAGAGACGGCTGGCGCAAGGCTCCTAAGTGTGGCCTAAAGGAAACTCTGGATCTCGAATATCCGGCAGCCTTCGGGATTCGGTCCGCTTAGAACAAGGCGTCTTCGAGCAGGTCGTCTTCCGCGACGGTTGCTGGCTCTTCAACAGCCAGCGCGCTACCAAACACGCTGGCATGAATGGAACGCTCCGCCACCATCGTGTAGGTCCGTGCAATCCGCTCACCGATCTCCGTCAGGGTCGGCGTCATGCCAATTTCCTGATGCCACTGCTGGCTCGCGGCAATTGCCTCCTCGGTGCAATCGGACATGATCTCTCCGATGCCGGCCTTGAAATCCAGACGGCTGATGGCTCTCGTCACATTTGCCGACATATCCTCCGCCGTGAGACGCAGAGCCTGCATATTGTCTTCCATGGTGCGAGCGGCTTCGGCCAGCATGGGAATGGCGGAATCGAGCAGCCCTTCAAGGCTCTCCGTCTCGCCATCGCTCTCGCTGGCGTCCACAGTCCCCAGTCCCGCCGCGTGCTCCTGCAATTGCTTCAAGGTATTCAGGATCTGGCCAGCGTCATCATCCAGAACGGACGCGAAGACGCGCAGTTCGCCGGTCACGACATTGATCGGACGCCCCTCTTCACCCAACCGACCGCAGCGCAGAGTGGTGTTGAGGGCCATATACTGGATGTCGCGACGAACCAGCTGAATGGTCTCGACGCTGGTCGTCAACTCGCCGACCAGAACGGCCGTGTTTTGGCTGAGAGATGCCGCAACATTGGCGGCCTGACCGATCTTGACCACCATGCCATGCGCGGTGACGAGATCATCGTGAAGGACAGAGATCGGATTTCCGCGTTCGGGATGCTGCGCGAGGATCATCGCTTCATAGAGCTTCATCAGCGCGGCCACATCGCCACCGAGGCTGTGGATCGTCTCGACCACACGGCTGGAATCGCGATGAAAATCCGCAGTCGACTCGGCCAGCAACTCCGCCACCAGGCGGGTGATTGTCGCCATGATCGTCTCACGCTCATCCAAAGAGACGCCTTTTCCGGCACCTCGATCAAGAACATCGCGTGCAATCTCGAAGGCGGCCTGGCAGTGTTCGATGCGCTGCCGGGTAATGTCGCCGATCTGCATGGCGGACAGCACCTGACCAACCTTCGCCTGCGCCTTGCGGGCTAGCTCGGCCACCTTGATGGCCATGGCCGACAGAGCGTGTTTCTGAGCTTCGATTTCGGCGCCACTCTTCACCAGACGCGATACGATCTTCGGAAGATCATCAAAATAATTCTCGAGCGGCCCACCACTCTTCAGGTCGGCGCCATCAATCTGAGCGGCAAGCGCATCAACGCGCCCCGCGAGCATCTTGACTTCCTGGGTGGCGAACTGGATGCGCTCCATGATTTCCGAGACGAAATCCGAGAAATCAGCGACATTCGCGCCAGCAATCTTTGCCGTCATTGCGAATGTACGAAGATAGCGAAGAGCCTCATTCATGGAATCGATATTGTGTGAAAACTGTCCGCTGAACTGCTTCACTGCAGCGAGGCTCGCCTGGCGCGTGGCGTGATTGTCGGGCACGGCCTTCAAGAGCTCGGCGGTCAGCACGAGCTTGCGCTTCGCGTCCTTGGCTTCCTCGTCCTTCAGAGATGCCCCAACCTGATCAAGAAGCTCAACCAGTTTGGAAAGTGTATCGAGGACCGTGACAAGAACCGATCCGCCGTCGAGAAAACGCGCCTCCAATTGGCCGCGTGCGCTTTCCAGCCGTTCCAGAAGAGCGGATTCAGAAAAGCGCTCTTCGTCCTGCTGAAAGGAAGCGGTTCCCAAAGTCATTCTGCCCTCGTCTGGTTCTTGTTTGGACGCAGGCTAATCGAAACCCCACAACATCGGGTTAACGGCTTGAGCTAGTGGCAAATTTGGGGCGGATATCCCTAATTCTAATGATGGAATTGCTGCAATTTGGCGAAAATGAAGCATCCGCTCCAATTTAGCTCGATATAAAATAAACTTTACTTGTCTGATTTTGCGGAACGGAGAGGTTCATCTCTGAAAATTCAGATAGCCCTCAGAACTTACGGTATCTGAGCGCCGATGCTGATTTAAGAGGGATGGTTTCTAGTAGGTATACATTAAGAAGCTGTTAGGCATTTCATGGTCTCCTCTTTACATCAGGTTGAAATGCCTTTTGGACAGATCAAATTCCGGAATGCGGGGGCTACCGGAAATTCAAGTCATCAAGAATATCCGAATGGAAAGCAATCCGGGCGCAAAATGAATATATTCCTGATAGATGATAGTATTTCAATGATCTTCGCTTTTGAGCGAGCGATCAATTCTGTTGCCGATTGCCAAATTCACTCTTTCCAGGAACCCCTGAAAGCTTTGGAAAAGCTTGATGTCATGGTTCCAGATCTTGTGCTCGTTGACTACGAAATGCCCGCAATGAACGGCATCGAGGTGATCCAGGCCATCCGCGCCAATCCTTTGACGTCGGCGGTCCCGGTGATCATGATCACCTCGACGATCGACAGGCATGTCAAGCTCGCCGCAATCGAGGCCGGAGCAACCGAATTCCTGCACAAGCCGTTCGATGATACCGAACTGCGTATCCGGGTTAAGAACCTTCTCGACATCCGTTCGGCTCAGCTTGCCCTCACTGAACAGGCGGCGGAACTGAACCGGAAATACGAAGATGCAATGGCGCGCATCAATCGACGCGAGGAAGAGATCATCTGGCGCCTGTCGAAGGCTATCGGCATTCGCGACGGCGACACCGGCAACCATATCGACCGTGTGTCCTATATTGCGGGCATGATTGCAGAGGAACTGGGTCTGAACCAGGAACTGTGCAGAATGATCTTTCTGGCAAGCCCGTTGCACGACGTCGGCAAGCTCGGGGTTCCGGACAGCATTCTGCTCAAGCCTGGCAAACTGACGACCGATGAATACGGCGTGATGCAGAAACACACGGAACTCGGCGCGCAGATTCTGGGCGGCAGCAGTAGCAAGCTCATTCAGATCGCAGAAACGATCGCGGCCAATCATCACGAAAAATGGGATGGCACCGGCTATCCCAAGGGCCTGAAAGGCAATGACATTCCGATCGAGGCCCGCATCGTCGCCGTCGCGGACGTGCTCGACGCCTTGTGCTCCGATCGTCCCTACAAGAGTGCCTGGCCGCTCGACGCCGCTTTCGCGGAAATCCTGAATGCGAGCGGGAAACACTTCGACCCCGCCTGCGTGGCAGCTTTCTGCCGTCGCTGGCCGGAGATTCGGCAGACGTTCACTTCATCTCAAAGAGACGATGACGGGACAGTCATCGAATTCAACGTTGGGAAAACAGCATGAAAACGGAAACTGCAGCCCTCTCCCTGAACGGGCCTCTTACTATCAAGACGATCAGCAGTGCGCGGGACATCCTGCAGGCGTTCATCGGCGAGAATGCGCAGCGCGGCAGAACGCTGGCCCTCGACATCGACGACGCCCAGGAATGTGACCTGACACTGGCGCAACTCGTCATCTCGGCGCGCAAGTCGGTGACCGCCCGCGGCGCGAAACTCAAGCTCACACGACCTGCTGCCGGCAGTTTCCTGGCAGTGATCGAGCGCATGGGTCTTTTGACTGGCGACAAGAAACAGGACGGCTTCTGGCTGGAAGGAAAAGCATTATGAGCGCAAACATTTTGACCGTGGACGATTCCGCAAGTATCCGGCTGACGACCCGCCTTGCACTGACCAGCGCCGGCTACAAAGTGACCGAGGCCGTCGACGGAGCCGACGGGCTTGCGAAGATGAAGTCGGGTAGCTTCGACCTCATCGTTACCGATCTGAACATGCCGAACATGGACGGCCTGACGATGATCCGCAGCCTGCGCAAGCTGCCCGCCTATATGGGCACGCCGGTCATCTTCCTCACCACGGAATCCGACGGAGAGCTGAAACAGCAGGCCAAGGACGCAGGCGCGACCGGCTGGCTCACGAAGCCCTTCGAGCCCGACATGCTCGTCAAAATCACCAAGAAGGTCCTTGGACGATGAACAATCCCGATCCGATTGCAGTGTTCAAAACGGAAGCCCTCGAGCAGCTTGAACTGATCGAAGCGGGTCTTCTCGACCTCACGCGCGACCTCGAAGACAAGGCACAGATCGATGCCGTGTTTAGGGGCCTCCACACGCTGAAGGGCTCCGGGTCGATGTTCGGCTTCGACCAGCTCGCGGCCTTCACGCATCATTGCGAAACCGCCTTCGACCGGGTTCGCAAGGGCGAGGCGCCGGCAACGACCGAGCTCGTCAGCGCCGTTCTCGACGCTCAGGGTCACATGCTGGCGTTGCTTCAGACGCCCAACGGCGACCATGAAGCCATGAGCGCCAAGTTGCTCGACAATCTTCACCGCGCCGTCGGCGGCAGCGCCAAGGCTGCGACGCAGGAAACCGCTGCAGCGGAACAGAGCGGCTCCATGGCGGATACATCCGCCGCAGGGCTGTCTACCTGGGAACTCACATTCAGCCTCCCGCTCAATTCCATGATCAACGGCACGAACCCGCTCGGCCTGCTTGATGAATTGCGCGAGCTGGGCGAGGCACAGGTTGAAGCACTCAGTGATAATGTTCCGCCGCTGGAAGAGATCGACCCGCGCGAAATTCATGTGTCCTGGCGTGTAACCCTGAAGACCGACAAGCCGAGGGGCGACATCGAGGATGTCTTCATCTTCGTGATGGACGACATGGTGATGGACCTCAAGCAGATCGCGACCGCACCGGCGGCTGTGGCAAAGAAGGCGCCAGCACCTGCGACCGATATCGCAACGGACGCAGCAAAGCAGGCGGCGGCAAACGCTGCAGACGCGTCAAAGGCTCCGCAGCAAACCGATGCCAAATCGCAGAAGCAGGCGGACAACGTTCGCGTTCCCGCCCTTCGTCTCGACGAGATGATGGACCGCGTCGGCGAACTTGTCATTGCGCAGTCACGTCTCAGCCAGATGGCTGGCTCGGCTGCGGATCTCGGACTGCGCTCCGTCTCGGAAGAAATCGAGCGGCTGGCAGGCGAATTGCGCGACACGATGATGGTCCTGCGCATGATGCCGGTGGCAAGCCTCTTCAGCCGCTTCCGCCGTCTCGTTCACGACCTCGCCCGCGAAACAGGCAAGGATATCGAGCTGATCACCGAAGGGGAAATGACGGAAGTCGACAAGACAGTCATCGACCGCCTCGCCGATCCGCTGGTCCATCTCGTACGCAACTCCGTTGACCATGGCCTCGAAACCCCGGAAGACCGCATCGCGGTCGGCAAGTCTCCGGTGGGCCGCGTTCATCTCTCCGCCCACCAGACCGGCAGCGAAGTGGTGATCACCATCAAGGACGACGGTCGCGGCATCGATCGCGCCCGCGTCCGCGCCAAGGCGGAAACCAATGGCCTGATCCAGCCGGGCGCACAGCTTAGCGACCAGGAACTGCTGCAGCTGATCTTCCAGCCGGGCTTCTCTACGGCGGAAAAGGTCACCAACCTCTCCGGCCGCGGCGTCGGCATGGACGTCGTCAAGAAGACGATCGAGACGCTTCGCGGCGCCATCGACGTCAAGAGCAATCCGGGCGAAGGCTCCGAGATCGCACTGCGCATTCCGCTGACCCTGGCGATCATCGACGGCCTTCTCGTCCGTGTCGGCAGCGGGCGCTATGTCCTGCCGCTCTCGGCCGTCGAGGAATGCCTCGAACTGTCGCTGGAAGAAGATCTCAAGTCCCGTGGCCGCAGCTTCATCTCGCTGCGCGACGATCTCGTGCCCTTCCTTCGGCTGCGCGAGCTGTTCCGTACGGGCACGCAACCCGATCCGTTCCAGAAAGTCGTCGTCGTCTCGACCGGCTCGGAACGCGTCGGACTGGTTGTCGACCAGATCATCGGCGACCACCAGACCGTCATCAAGAACATGTCGAAACTTCACGATCACGTCTCCGCCTTCTCGGGCGCGACGATCCTTGGCGACGGCAATGTCGCGCTCATCCTCGATGTTGGGCATCTCATTGCCGCCGGCCAGCACCAGGAGGCGCAATTGCGGGCAGCAGGATGAGCGAAGCAACTATCAAAGCGGATCACCGCGCGATCTGGAAAGGCGCGGACGAAATCTCGGTTCTGACGTTTTGCCTGAATGGTGAGACCTTTGCCATCGAAGCGGTGATCGTTCAGGAAATCCTGGACCTCCTGCCTGAGACCAGCGTCCCCGGCAGCCTCCCCTTCGTCGGCAGCGTCATCAATTTCCGCGGCAAGGTCATTCCGCTGGCCGACATTCGTGTCGCCTTCGGAATGGAAGCGGGAAATGTCACGATCGACAGCCGCATCATCGTGACCGAACTCGATCTCGAAGGCCAGACGACGCTCGTGGGGATGCGTACGGACAAGGTTTTCGAGGTCACCAGCCTGCCGGCTACTGCCAGCGAGCCGCCACCGATCGTCGGCATGCGCTGGAGACCTGACTATATCCATGCCCTCGTCAAGCGCGAAGGCGAATTCATCATTCTCCCGAACCTGCAGGCCATCTTCTCTTCCCAGAGAGAGCCAGCAATTCGGGCAACTGCGTGAGGAACCCCATGCGTTTCACGATCAAACTTAAGCTCGGCATCACCTTTTTGCTCATCATTCTGTTGACGAGCGTGATGTCGTATCTTTCGGTGACCAATCTCGCGAGCCTGAATAACTCGCTGAATGAATTGGTGGCTGGACCGGCCGCCAATATTCGCGGTGCCGGGAAGCTGGAAATTGGAATTCTTCAGGCATTACGATTCAACAAGAACGCGATGCTGACCAATGATCAGCAGATGACCAACGATTTCGTGGCAAAGGCCCGCGCATCTTATCCGGCGATTGAGGAGCAGATCAAGACGTTGGTCAGCGCCAAGAACGCGGCCATCAAGGAAGGCGCTACCAGCCTTGCGTCCATGTATCCGCGCTGGAAGGAGCAGATGGAGGAGATCAACTCCTTGGCTCTGCGGAACAACCAGGCCGATAACGAGCGCGCCGCGGCGCTTTCTCTCGGGGATTTTGCCAAGCTCACCGCGCAGTTGGTCGATCTTGCCGAGGCCGTAAACAAGGCCGGTGCGGACGAGATGGCTCAAACCTCGACCGATACCGACGTGCTCTACGAAAATTCCCGCACGCTCCTGCTGGCTATGGCCGGCGCCGTCCTCGTCTTCTCGATCCTCGCGGCGGTGTGGATATCCTTCACAATCAGCCGCGGTCTCAACCGCGCCAACCAAGCAGTCCGCGAAGTTGCGGAAGGTGATCTGACCAAGGACGTCCAGGCTTCGGGCAGCGACGAAATCGCCGAGATGCTGGGTCACGTCAACACCATGATCGAGCGTCTTCGCGGCGTGGTTGGGGATGCGCTTGCTGCAGCCGACAACGTCTCCTCGGGCAGCCAGCAGCTGTCTTCGGGTTCGGAACAGCTCTCGCAGGGCGCCACCGAACAGGCCTCCTCTGCCGAAGAAGCCTCCGCTTCGATGGAAGAGATGGCCGCCAACATCAAGCAGAACGCCGACAACGCAGCCCAGACGGAAAAGATCGCCCGCCAGTCGTCCAAGGATGCGGAAGCCTCGGGTGAAGCCGTGAACAAGGCCGTCAACGCCATGCGCACGATTGCCGAGAAGATCTC
>UBMP01000040.1 GCA_900466575.1 Hyphomicrobiales bacterium
ATGGCGCCGAGCAGCGTGCCGGCGACGGATCCCTTGCCGCCCATCAGCGAGGCCCCGCCGATGGCAGAGGCGGCAATGGCATCCAGCTCCCAGAGGTTGCCCAGGATGGGCTCGGCAGCACCCAGGCGACCGATGAGGATCATGGAGGCCAGAGCGGCAAGCACGCCCGAGATCACATAGGCCGCAATCTTGGTCAGGGCAATCGGAACGCCGGCCACATAGGCCGCCTCTTCATTGCCGCCGACCGCCATCAGATATTCACCGAGCGGCGTCTTGCGCAGCAGCAGCCAGGCGAGCACGGCCACGATCGCCACCATGACGACCGAGTTGGGCATGCCCGCCACCGAGCCATTGAAGAGGGCACGGAAGGATTGTGGCACGCCGAGAACCGGATTGCCGCCCGTGTAGATGAGCGCGACCGCCCGATAGGTCGACAGCGTGCCGAGCGTCACGATGAACGGCTGAAGGCCGGCATAGGCAATGAGCAGCCCGTTGACGAGACCGCACAGGGCGCCGATGACGAGACCCGCGACCAGCGCGATCGGTACAGGTACGCCGGAAACCAGCAGAGTTGCGGTGATCACGGCCGAAACGGCCGCCGTCGGACCCA
Source organism: Hyphomicrobiales bacterium (assembly GCA_900466575.1). GTDB lineage: Bacteria > Pseudomonadota > Alphaproteobacteria > Rhizobiales > Rhizobiaceae > Ensifer_A. Next base: position 611 of record UBMP01000040.1, read on the forward strand.
CCGACAAGTCGATCCCGCCCGAAATGATGACCAGCGTCATACCCAGCGCCAGGCAGGCGTTGATGCTCGACTGCTGGAGAATGTTGATGAGGTTGCGGCTTGTCAGAAAGTCCGGCGCCAGCACGGCAAAAATTCCGAAGATGATCAGCAACCCGATCAGTGTTCCGGCGTCGCGGACCGAAAAGGCTATCGCCCGGGAGGGAGCACCCGATTTTGCTGTGGATGTGTTGTCAGACATTGTTTTGCTCCTCCCTGCCGGACTGCCCGGAGGCGGTGCCTACGGCATGGGCAACGATGGTTTCTTCATTGAGTTCGTGGCGCGCAAGCTCGGCAGCGACTGCACCGTCGCGCATGATCAGAACACGATCCGAGAGACGAATGATCTCCGGCAGTTCGGAAGAGACGACGACCACCGAGTGCCCTTCCTTCGCCAGTTGCTCGATCAGCCGGTAGATTTCCGATTTCGCGCCGATGTCGATGCCCCGCGTCGGCTCGTCGAACAGCAGGAATTTCGAGCCGGCCGCGAGCCAGCGGGCGATGATCGCCTTCTGCTGGTTGCCGCCGCTGAACAGCCGGATCGGGCGGTCGAGCAGGAACGGACGCAGATTGACCCGCTGCAGCAGCGTTTCGGCAGTCTTGCGGACCCGGTGGTGCTGAATGATGCCGCCGCGCGAGAAGGCGGGCAGCGAGGCCAGCGCAACGTTGGAGGTGACCGAGCGACCCGGGACGATGCCTTCGCGCTTGCGCTCTTCCGGCAGGAAGCCGATGCCGGCGCTGATGGCGTCGCGCGGGCAGGAGATCGAGAGCGGCCTGCCTCTCAGTGTCACCGTTCCGCTCGTGATGCGGTCGACGCCGCCGATGGCACGAAGCACTTCGCTGCGCCCTGCCCCGACCAGACCTGCAATGCCCAGCACCTCGCCGCGATGCAGATCGAAGGAGACATTGCGGATGCGCTTTGTCGAAACGCTAGAGAGCGACATCGTCACCTCCTCGGTGCGGAAGCTCTGATGCTGTTCGTTCGCCAGTTCACGCCCCACCATCATGGCGACAACCTGGTCGGG
>UBMP01000023.1:0-2500 GCA_900466575.1 Hyphomicrobiales bacterium
TTACCGTCTTTGTGGGCGATGCCTACAAAAGACAAACGCCGCGAGAGCGGCGTGAATGTTTTCCCGTCGTTGCGGGCGGGTTGTGAATGAGAAGATTTGAACGAGTTGCATTTTATAGACCTGGCAGCGACCTACTCTCCCGCGTCTTGAGACGAAGTACCATTGGCGCTGGGGCGTTTCACGGCCGTGTTCGGAAAGGGAACGGGTGCAGCCACCCCGCAATAACCACCAGGTCAATAAAAGGCAACAAGTTGTGTTTCGAGAAGCTGGTTTTCAATTCATGCGCATTGATCAATGAGAACGATCAAGCCTATCGAGCTATTAGTACTGGTAAGCTTCACACATTACTGCGCTTCCACACCCAGCCTATCAACGTGGTCGTCTTCCACGGCTCTCAGGGAATACTCGTTTCGAGGTGGGTTTCCCGCTTAGATGCCTTCAGCGGTTATCCCTTCCATATATAGCTACCCTGCTATGCCCTTGGCAGGACAACAGGTCCACCAGAGATATGTCCATCCCGGTCCTCTCGTACTAGGGACAGATCCTCTCAATATTCCTACACCCACGGCAGATAGGGACCGAACTGTCTCACGACGTTCTGAACCCAGCTCACGTACCGCTTTAATTGGCGAACAGCCAAACCCTTGGGACCTGCTCCAGCCCCAGGATGCGATGAGCCGACATCGAGGTGCCAAACAACCCCGTCGATATGGACTCTTGGGGGTCATCAGCCTGTTATCCCCGGCGTACCTTTTATCCGTTGAGCGATGGCCCTTCCACGCGGGACCACCGGATCACTATGACCGACTTTCGTCTCTGCTCGACTTGTCAGTCTCGCAGTCAGGCGGGCTTATGCCATTGCACTCGACGACCGATTTCCGACCGGTCTGAGCCCACCATCGCGCGCCTCCGTTACTCTTTCGGAGGCGACCGCCCCAGTCAAACTACCCACCATACACTGTCCCGGGCCCGGATAACGGGTCGCGGTTAGACATCCACGAAGATAAGGGTGGTATTTCAAGGATGGCTCCACAAGAACTGGCGTCCCTGCTTCAAAGCCTACCACCTATCCTACACATGCCTTGGCGAATGCCAGTGTAAAGCTATAGTAAAGGTGCACGGGGTCTTTCCGTCTAACCGCAGGAACCCCGCATCTTCACGGGGAATTCAATTTCACTGAGTCTATGTTGGAGACAGCGGGGAAGTCGTTACGCCATTCGTGCAGGTCGGAACTTACCCGACAAGGAATTTCGCTACCTTAGGACCGTTATAGTTACGGCCGCCGTTTACTGGGGCTTCGATTCAAAGCTTGCACCTCTCCTCTTAACCTTCCAGCACCGGGCAGGCGTCAGACCCTATACGTCGTCTTGCGACTTCGCAGAGCCCTGTGTTTTTGATAAACAGTCGCTACCCCCTGGTCTGTGCCACCCCATCATACTTGCGTACAAAGGGGTCACGCTTCTTCCGAAGTTACGCGTGCAATTTGCCGAGTTCCTTCAACATAGTTCTCTCAAGCGCCTTGGTATACTCTACCTGACCACCTGTGTCGGTTTCGGGTACGGTCTGTACGGTGGAGCTATTTCCTGGAACCTCTTCACCGCACTCTCAATCCAATAAGAAAGTACGATTTACGAGATCCGTCACTACCACCAGGCCCACGAATATTAACGTGGTTCCCATCGACTACGCGTTTCCGCCTCGTCTTAGGGGCCGGCTAACCCTGCTCAGATTAACTTTAAGCAGGAACCCTTGGTCTTTCGGCGAGGGAGTCTCTCACTCCCTTTATCGTTACTCATGTCAACATTCGCACTTCCGATACCTCCAGGAGCCCTCACGGGTCTCCCTTCACAGGCTTACGGAACGCTCCGCTACCACGTGCAGTAAACTGCACATCCTCAGCTTCGGTGCATGGCTTTAGCCCCGTTACATTTTCGGCGCAAAGACCCTTATTTAGACCAGTGAGCTGTTACGCTTTCTTTAAATGATGGCTGCTTCTAAGCCAACATCCTGGTTGTTTTGGGATCCTCACATCCTTTCCCACTTAGCCATGACTTGGGGACCTTAGCTGGAGGTCAGGGTTGTTGCCCTTTTCACGACGGACGTTAGCACCCGCCGTGTGTCTGCCGACTAGTACTCCTCGGTATTCGGAGTTTGGTTAGGATCAGTAAGACGGTGAGTCCCCATAGCCCATCCAGTGCTCTACCCCCGAGGGTATTCGGTCGACGCTCTACCTAAATAGATTTCGCGGAGAACCAGCTATCTCCGAGTTTGATTGGCCTTTCACCCCTAGCCACAAGTCATCCCAATCTATTGCAACAGATGCGGGTTCGGCCCTCCAGTTGGTGTTACCCAACCTTCAGCCTGCTCATGGCTAGATCACTCGGTTTCGGGTCTAATGCAACTAACTCAATCGCCCTATTCAGACTCGCTTTCGCTGCGCCTACACCTATCGGCTTAAGCTTGCTAGTTACACTAAGTCGTTGACCCATTATACAAAAGG
>UBMP01000009.1 GCA_900466575.1 Hyphomicrobiales bacterium
TCATTTTTCGCCACCGGCGCTAGATCAAGACGAACGATGTCAGGATGGGCGCAGGTATGACCGTTTTTGATACGTCATATCATCATGTTGTACGACAATTTGAATTCTCGGTGTAAGTTGATGGGATTTGAACCGGCGACAGAGCGGCCGTCTGGCTGGATGATTTGAAGGACAAATGCGGTAAAGACCGACGAGATGGCTCGACCTTCGAGCCAAAACCCTCACGGGACAACGGCCTGCGGTTTGTGTTGCCCGCCCTAGGCCTTGGAAGCGTGGGCGGAGGTCACGTCGACGGCGTCAACAACGGCGCGTGCGCCATTCCACCGCCCCGTTTCAACGAGGGAGAGTAGCGTGGCGCGGCAAAGCTGCTCGATGGCAGAAACCGCATTGGTCATCGGGCGGACGGCCGTGTGCACCACATGCACATCGCGTTTCAGCACCGGGGCCTCGATGCCTCTGTAGATCAGCCGCCCTTCCTTGACCTCGCGATCGATGGCGTTATAGGGCAGGATGGAGTAGCCGAGCCCTTCCTCCACCAGTTCCTTGATGCTGCTGTAGGAATCGACCTCCAGTACCGTGTTGATGGTCAGGCCCGACTGCCCGGCCTCTCTTTCGATCAGGGTTCGCAGCCCATGGTTCGGGCTTGGCAATATAAGGGGCAGGCGTGCCACGTCGGCATAGGCCAGCTTTGTCCCGGTCGGCATTTCGATGCCGGGCAAAGGCTCCGCTGGACCCAGGAGGCAAAGTTCCTCCGTCAGGACGCAGCGCGAGGCCAGGCCCCGGTCATTGACCGGGATATAGAGAACCGCCAGATCAACGCGTCCGTCCCGCATCCAGTCGAGAACAAATCCGCTCATCGCCTCGGCGATCCTCAGCTTGATCTTCGGAAACCGCTTTCGCGCTGCCATGATCAGCGGCACTGCGAGGATCTGACCAATCGTCCCGGGCAGACCAAGTCTGACCTCGCCAAAAGGCTCCATCTCGAAGCCGCGGATCTCTTCTTCTGCGACCGCGAATTGGTCGATAATGGTTCGTGCATTGCGCAACAAGATCTCGCCGGCTTCGGTAGCGACAACACCCTGCGGGCTTCTAAAGAGCAGTGATACGTTCAGGTCGGCCTCCATGTTTCTGACATGCAGGCTCAGCGCAGGCTGTGCGATATTCAAAGCGGCAGCGGCCTTCGAAAAAGATCCCTGTTCAACGATTGCAACGAAATAGCGCAGTTGTCGCAGATCCATCAGGCGTCCCCTTGTTGTTGACACCATACTGCCTCCCGAGACAGTTTAGCCAGAGTCGCCAATAAATTTCCTGCAAGGGACAAGAGCTGTCCCGCCTTCCGGATCAGTGTACGGCAGCGTACATCAACCTTTCTTCCGTCGCATCAAGAGGCGAAAATTCCTCTACCACCCTTCCCTGCCGCGCCACGAGCAACCGGTCGGAAAGCTGCATGATCTCCGGCAGATAGGACGAAATCACCACAACGGCCTTCCCCTCATCGGCCAGGCGATTGATCATCTGATGGATTTCCGCAATGGCACCGACATCGACCCCGCGCGTCGGCTCATCGAAGATGATCAGATCGGGCTCTTGAATGAGCGACTTGGCGATGACCACCTTCTGCTGATTACCGCCGGAAAGCTCGATCACCTTCGCATCCTTGCTGACGGCGCGGATATGCAGCGACTTGCTCCATTCGTCGCCGAGCCTGTTCAGTTCGGAACGCCTGAGCCAGAACTTACGCCAACCCAGCTTGGCCAGCTTTCCCATGGCAATGTTGAGCTTGATCGACATGGTTTCGAAGAACCCCTCGATCTTGCGATCCTCCGTGATGTAGGCGATTTTTTCCTTGAGGCTCTGCGCTGGCACGCGATATCGGACACGCTTTCCGCGAATGAAGACCTCGCCACCATTCAGATAGTTTCGCTTGATGGCCCCGGAAACGACTTTGAAAGTCTCCGTCCGCCCGGATCCCACGAGGCCGAACACGCCCGTGACCTGGCCGGCGAAGACGGAAAGCGAATTGTTGCGCACCATGTTGCCGACCCGAAGATTGGAAACCTGAAGGATGCGTTCGCCGGGCGGGCGTATGACATCTTTCTTCTTGCCGTAAAGCTCTTCCGACAGACTACGACCAACCATGGACTGTACAATCCGCGCGCGGTCAAAAGCAGCCGTCTGGTCCGTCACCACATGCGTTCCGTCCCGCAGGATCGTGATGCGATCAGAGATTGCCAGCGCCTCCTCCAGCGCATGGCTGATGAATATGATGGCGACGCCACGGCCTTTCAGGGTCTTCACCAGATCGAAGAAGTGCTTCTTTTCCTCCGGCGTCAAAGTCGCGGTCGGTTCGTCGAAAACGATGATCCGGGCGTTGGATAGCATGGCGCGCGCGATCTCGATCATCTGCTTCTTTGCCGCGCCCAGCGTCTGGACCACCGCTGTTGGATCGACCTGGAAGTTCAGCGCCTGCATGAATTGCTGGGCGGCAATGTTGATGCCCCGCAGCCGGTTGAAGAAGTGCTCGTTGCCCATGAAGAGGTTCTGCGCGACGGTCATCGAAGGGACCAGGCTTGTCTCCTGAAACACCATCGCGATCCCGGCCTTGAGCGCGTCTGCGGGGGTATCAAGATGAACCGTCTTCCCGTCGAGGAGGATTTCGCCGGCAGTCGGCTCCACAACACCGGCGATCATCTTGGTCAGGGTCGACTTGCCGGCGCCGTTTTCGCCAAGGAGTGCGTGGACCTCTCCGGGCATCAGGGTGAAGTTGATGTTCTCCACGGCGGGCACGCCAGCATAAAGCTTTGTCAGGCCGCGCAATTCCAGAACAGGCGTCATTTCAAGCCTCCGTGACGCCGCTTGCAGCGCGTATATGATGCAGATCCATGCGCAAAAGCCGCCCCGAGCCCTTGGAGAGCGCCAGAACCTCGGTTTCGCGTTCCAGTGTCGTGACGATGCCGTGATGTTTGCCGCCAACGCGACTGTGCACCGACATCAGGGGATTGCAGTTGGCATCAAGTCTGACCGCCAGGCCATAGGAACGGGGTGGCGCCCAAGGTTTGAGGATCCCCATGTGCTTGACGCCACCGCTTTGCAGGGGCTCCATGAAGTCCTCTCCGGAGGAGAGCGCGGGCGTGATCCAGTAACGGGGGTCGATGGTTTCCATCATCTCGCGCCTGAAGGAACCTTCCTGCAGCACGAACTCGACGATCTGGGAACGACCTGCAAACAGCGACAGCCAGAAGCCGCCATCCGCCGTGGGCGTGATGCGAGCGGGATAGCCGGGGAGTTCGCCTGTGGCGTCGCGCTTGCCATCGCGCCGCAACCGGTGGCGCCAGCTTTCGCAAACAAGCACTCCCTTTCCGTCTTCGATCGCACCAGAGGCCCAGGCGAGACCGTCCTGCAGCAAGTCGGCCTTGCCGCTTTTGGGGTCCAGCTGCACGAGACGCCCCGATCGGCCTTTCGTCATCAGGTCATATTGCCAATTGTCGCAACTGTGGTGCGCGGAGCCGTCGCAGACCAGAAGGGTCCCACTGGAGGTTACAGAGAGTGCGGTGATGGCGGTGAATGACCGGCCCGCGCCTGCGTCAATCGCGCCGGCTCGACCCTCGATGACTATTCGATCGCCGAGCGCGACCACGCGGCGACCATCGGCAAGGAATGTCAGCGCGGTGATATTGGAATCATACCGTTCAAGGACGTGAACGGCGCCCTGTGCGTACGCGAGCACCTCGGGGCCGGCCGCAAGCACAAGGGAGCCGTCCGGTGCGATAGCCATATCCTCGAGACCCGGCCGTTCGAGGAGTATGTCGGCCTCCTCCAGAAGCTGGTTCGGCCTGAAGGCGCCATCGAGTATGGGGACGGAAAGGCTTGACCGGCGCCGCCCCAACAATCCGCCCATGACGTCTGCGACAAACTCAAGCATGCGACACCTTCAGATCAACGAATTCCGCATCTGCATCCGCAAGTCGCAGGCGACCGATGCGGTTGTTGTGAATCCCGCCAATGTAGAGATAACCACGATGTTCGCGCATCGAGGTGATCATGGGGTGGTTCTCGCCTCCCAAATCCCACAGGACGTCCAGAACCTCGCCCTGCTCGCTGATCTTGACGATGCAGCCTGTGTTCAGGTTGGGAGCCAGCCACTCGTCTCCGGGCAGCTTCTTCGACATCCGGCGGCGAAAGGCCGGCCGCTTCATCGCAAGATCGAAGACGGGACTGCGGACACCCATGATGGCGAGCCAGTAATTGCCGTCAGATGCGCGATTGAGATTATCGGGATAGCCCGGCAGATCGTTGATCACCACTTCGACCTTGCCCTTTTGCGGACCATCGAACCAATAACGGCTGATGCGACAGGCCCAGCTTTCGGCAAAGAGAAGGGACTGGCCATCGGACGCCATGACAATGCCGTTCGGAAAGACGAGTTTGCGCAGCACGGTTGTCGTCTTGCGGGTCTTTGGATCGTAGCAGATGATGCGGCCGTTGCCCCGCGCCTCCAGACTGTCCGTCGGCCATTCATGCATCTCGTAGCGCACCGTCGCTTCAGAGAAGAAGACGCGGCCATCGGGCGCGATGTCGAGATCGTCGGCAAGGCGCAGACGACTGTCATCGATGATCGACAGAAGCGACCTGTTCGTTTCGTCGGTAACCTTTTCGGTGCTCCGGTCCCTGTTCACCCTGTAAAGACCCATCCCTCCGACACAGACGAGGAGCGTCCCGTCCTGGCACATCGCCATGCCCAGCGGCTGGCCGCCGATATGGGCGTAAACCTCGTGTCGCTTGTAGTCGGGTGCAAAGAACCGGACGATATCGCCGTGGCGGTTGCCGCAGTAAAGATTGTTGTCGCTGTCCAGAACGACATCTTCCGGCGCCTCGACTTCCCCGAGGCCGATTGTTTCGACATCGCGGAGTTTGTCATTGAGGGCGAAGGGCGAACCGCTGTCGCGGGCGGTGGGCTGCGGCGGCGGCAGTTCCATGTAGTTCGGGCTCACATACAGTTCCTGGACTGCCTTGTGGCGATTCTTGAACCAGCGGATGTCGAGAAGCGCGGCCAGCAAAAGGATCGTTGCCAGGATGACACGGGATGCCCCGGCCGACATGGCCATGCGCAGCATGCCGTTGGTCAGCAGCAGCACGATCAGCGTACCCAAAAGGGCCTTCATGACCGAGCCCTTGCCACCACCGAGACGGATCCCGCCCAGGATGGCAGCAGTCAGGACCACGATCTCAAGTCCCTTACCGGTATCCGCGCCGGGCGAGGCAAGACGTGAGGCATAGAAGATGGCGCCCGCGGCAGCAAACATGCCGGAGGCGGCATAGGAAAGAGCGACAACGCGCTTGACCGGGAGACCAGTGTTATACGCAGAGCGGCGATTGCCGCCGATGGCCAGCACATGCCAGCCGGCGCGCAGGCGGGTCAGGAAGACGTGACCGCCGATGGCGACGAGGCCGAAGATCCAGACGATGACGGGGACATTCAGCAGCGTGCCGGCGCCGAGATAATCCCAGGCCGGAGCATCCGGGAAATTGGCCGATATCTGCACCGCGACCTTGGCATTCAGCATGTCGTTTGCGGCCTTGTAGACGATCAGGGTGACCATGGTCGTCAGAAAGGCGCGCATCCGGAAATAACCGATCAGCAGCCCGTTCACGGCGCCGAGAAGGCCACCCACGACCAGCGTCGCCACGACAGTGGCGGGCATTCCGAGACCCAGGACGTTGATGCAGTAGAGCGCGAAAAGATTGCTCAGCGCATAGATCGACCCAACGCTCAGATCAATACCGCCGACAATCAGGACGATCGACATGCCGAGGACGACAAAGCCGAGTTCGCATGCCTGCCGAAGCAGGTCCGAAATGCTGGTGATGGAAATGAATGTGTCAATGCGGGCACTGAAGAAGGCAATGACGGCCAGAAGCACAAGCAGCGGCACTGCGGTTTCCATCCAGGACTTCTGCAGCAACTCGCCGAAAATCTTGTCCGGCCAGAACCGGTATCGCAATTTGACAAGAGTGTTCATGATGCCGGCCTTCAATACGGAGCGATGCGAGGTTTGGTGATCTCCCCCACCCCTCATCGAGCTAGGGGAGATGATCATTCGAGCCGTCAGCGCAGCGTGTCGAGCGACCAGCAGCGTTCGTCGCCGAGGGTTGCGGGCGTATAGGTCACGAGAGGCGTGTAGAGCACGGTCTTGGTGGAGCCGACGGAATTCTTGTCCTGAAGGGCGGCCATGATCAGCGCGTTGAGGTCGCGGCCCTGTCCGGGTACGTCATAGCTCACGTAATACTGCCACATCCCATCGCGAAGGCCCTTGCAGGCGAGTTCGCCACCGCCGCCGGAGGTCGTTACAAAGACATCACCGGGCTTCTTGCCTGCTTCCTGCAGGGCGGCCGCAGTGCCGACATCGGTATTGTCCCAGACCCCGAGAACGGCGCAAAGATCGGGATGCTGCTGCAGAACAACCTGCGTGATGGATTTGGCCTTGGCCGACTCGTAGTCGCCTGTCGACTGGACCGATACGACCTTTACCTTCGGATTGTTGTTGAGAATGTTCTCATAGCCCTTGAGCATGTATGCCGAGAAGGGACTGGTGGGAGGACCGGCAAGGATCAGAATCTTGCCGGGTTGCGCGCCAGCGCCGCATTTGGCGACCGCGGCTTCGGCCTGTTTTTCGCCGATCAGCTCGACATCCGCACCCACGAAACCGGTCGTCTGGTAGTTTGTCTTCATATTGAGCTGAATGACGCGAATGCCGGCCTTCTCCGCTTGCTGCAAGAGCTTCGCGTAGGACTGCACATCCGGGTTCTGCACCACGATGACATCCGGCTTCTCGCTGATGAGCGAGGTGATGGTCTGCGCACCGGCGGCTGTATTGAAGTTGGAATTGCGGACCTCGTAGCTATAGCCAAGATCCTTGGCCTGCTTCGCCATGATCTTCGACCAGCCTTCGGTAAGATCCAGGCCCATGAAGACCGGAACGAAGACGACCTTCTTGCCCTTGAGATTGGCGTAGTAGTCCTTGCGAAGCGGATCGGCCATGCTCTGCTGCGCACTTGCCGACGAAAGCCCTGCCACGGTTGCCATCGCAAACCCGATGGCCAGTTTCAGAAATTTATGCACGTTACACCTCCCGTTGCGTTCAGGCCCGATCCTCCACCGGGCCAGTGGATTTCAGATATCGCCCTGCTGGGCCGTCTCCTCGTTGCGTGGATTGATCAAGCTGTCGGCGAGGACCGCCAGAAGCAGCACCAATCCACGGACCAGATTTTGCATCTCGAAGGACACATCCATGATGGTCAGCCCGTTCATGACCGTTCCGATCAACAGGGTGCCGATGATCACATTCGCGACGCCGCCGCGGCCGCCGGAAAGGCCGATGCCCCCCAGCACCACCACGAGGATCACATCGTAGATCCAGGTGAGATTGAAGATGCGTGTGTCCATGCTCGCGGACGAGGCCGAGAGCACCAATCCGGCGAAAAAGGCGATGCAGGATGACATGACATATTGCATCACCATCACGGGACGCAGCGGGATGCCGGTCAATCGCGCAGCACCGGGATTGTCACCCGACGCATAGACGAACAGCCCCGGACGGGTTCCACGCAGAAATATGCCGACCAGGATGGCCGTCGCCAGGAATGCAAGCACCGAATACGGAAGGCCGGCGATACTGCCGCGACCGATCCAGGCGATCACATCCAGTTGCGGGGGCCAGGACACGATTTCGTAGTCGAAGAGGCCGATCTGCCCGACGCCGGCGATCCCGATGCCGACGGCAAGGGTCGTAAACAACGACGGAATTTCGGCATAGGCGACAAGGATGCCATTGAGAATGCCAATCCCAATGGCCATACAAATGCCCAGTCCGATCGCGACGAACACGCTGTAGCCGCTGGCGGCGAGCATCAGCACCAGAGCCGAGGGGACGGCCAGCGACGCGATCATCGACAGATCGATCCCGCGACCGATCACGACAATGGCCATGCCGAGGCCGAGGATCCCAAGAACTGCAACCGTCCGCATCAGCGTCAGCAGATTTCCAACCGTAAAGAAACCCGGAAGGAGCAGAGCATAGACAACGAAGATCACGACGAAGAGCAGGCTGACGATCTTCAACTGATCGAAGCCCGCCGCCTTGCCGGGCCCTCGGAAAATCCCGAAGGCTCTCGATCGATGGCTCGTTTGAATGCTGGAACCTTGCATTTCCTCACTCCCTGAAGATGTCTTTCCGACGCAAGCCTACAGCCAAGCCGTCGGGGACCCCATGCAACGCCGACACGGTCCTAGACCGTGCGGCCGCCGTCGACCGGGAAAAGAACGCCGGTGATGAATTCCGCATCATCGGATGCGAGATAGAGCGTCGCCCGCGCGATATCCTCCGGGCGGGACATCCGGCCCATCGGGATTGTCGCCACGAAACGGGCCCGGTTTTCCGGCGTATCCGGCACGCCCATGAAGGCTTCCAGCAGGCCTGTCTCCCCCATGACAGGGCAGATGGCGTTGACCCTTATCTTGTCGGGAGCAAGTTCCACCGCCATCGACTGCGACAGGATGTTCACGGCGCCCTTGGTGGAATTGTACCAAGTCAGGCCGGGGCGCGGTCGAATGCCGGCCACCGAGCCGATATTGACGATCGAGCCGCCGCCGATGCTGCGCATCAAGGGGACAATGATATTGCTGATGTGAAAGATCGACTTCACATTGATGGCGTAGACACGATCGAACTCTTCTTCCGTGACCTCAAGCATCGGCTTGTTACGATGGGTCCAGCCGGCATTATTGATGAAGACATTCGGCACACCGAAAGTGTCGACCACCTTCTTCACGGCATCTTCCATCTGCTGTCGGGATGTCACGTCGGCCGCGAGCGCGAGCGCATTCGAGCCGATCTCATCAGCGACCCTTTGAGCGGCATCACCACGAAGATCCAGGACACCGACCTTCGCGCCCTCCTCGGCGAAAAGCTTCGCAATGCCTTCGCCGAAGCCGCCCCCCGCGCCGGTGACAACCGCAATCTTGCCGGCCAAACGGCCCTTGCCTGCAGCCATGATGATCTCCTCCTAATCGTGTTTGATGACAATGGTCTTGAGCGCGGAGAACTCGTAGAGGGCTTCAAAGCCCTTCTCCCGTCCATGGCCGGATTTCTTGACGCCCCCGAAAGGCAGCTCAATGCCGCCACCGGCGCCGTAGGCATTGATATAGACCTGTCCGACGCGGAGTCGGCGCGCCATGCGGATCGCTCGGCCTGTGTCCCGGGTCCAGACGCCCGCGATCAGGCCGTACTCGGTGCCGTTCGCAAGGGCGAGCGCATCGGCCTCGTCTTCAAACGGGATCGCAGCCAGAACCGGGCCGAAGACCTCGTCAAGGGCGAGAGAATCGGGCCGCGGGACCGGCCCGAAGACGACGGGCGCAACGTAGAATCCGCCCGCCGGCGCGTCATCGCGGACGCCGCCCTCTGCGATGACGGGCACGCCCGCCTCCCGAGCGCGCTGAATGAACCCTTCGACCCGGGCCTTCTGCTTGGCGTTGATGATCGGACCGAGGTCTGCGTCATGATGCGGCAATCCCGCCTTGACTGCGCCGAACCGATCACGAAGCAGGGTAACGGACTTCTCCCAGATCGAGCGCTGGATCAGGACCCGCGAACCAGCAGAGCAGGTCTGACCCGCATTCTGTATGATCGCGGCAACGACAACGGGAATGGCAGCATCCAGATCTGCATCCTCGAAAATGATCTGCGGGCTTTTGCCCCCGAGCTCCAGAACACACCCAATGTGGTTCTTCGCCGCGGCGGTCTGGATCAGCGTTCCAACCATCGGTGATCCCGTGAAGGAGATGAAGTCGATACCCGGATGCTCCGAAAGAGCAGCACCGGCGACATGGCCGAGCCCCGGGACAACATTGACGGCACCCTCAGGAAAACCGGCTTCGGCAGCAAGTTCCGCGATCCGCAGAACGGTCAGGCAGGCATCTTCCGCTGGCTTCAGGACGGTTGCGTTGCCCATCGCCAATGCGGGTCCGAGTGTCCTGCCGGTCATCTGAGCCGGATAATTCCAGGGGATGACATGCCCCGTCACACCCAGAGGCTCGCGTTCACCGGTGACATAGTAGCCGTTCGTGAACGGAATCTGTTCACCGTGAACCTTGTCGGCAGCGCCGGCATAGAATTCGAAATAGCGGGCAGCGGCCTGAATGTCGGCGCGGGCAGCGCGGATCGGCTTGCCGCAATCGCGAGCTTCCAGTTCCGTCAGTTCATCGGCATTTTCCAGGATCAGCTGCGAGAGACGCGAAAGCAGGCGGCCGCGTTCGGTCGCGGTCAGCCTTGACCAGGGACCGCCGTCGAAGGCCGAGCGTGCCGCGGCAACTGCGCGGTCGATATCCTGCTCATTGCCGGCCGCTATCTCTGCAAAGACAACGCCCTCTGCGGGTGCCAAAACGGGCAGGCTTGATCCGGATGCGGAGCTTTCCCAGAGGTTATTGATGAAGCATCCCTTGGCAGGCTTCACTTCTGCTGCACGCGGATAATCTCCCATCACGCGCCGGTCCTCCCACATCATTCAGTTTCGTCTCACTCATCCGATGGTTTATCCGCGCTACGCCCCTCTTTTCAGGATGTGGCTTGGCGCAGGTATTGCCCCGGCTGATGACCGATAGTTGCAGCTTCCGCCGCGGGAGCACAAATGCCGAAATTCGTCACCCCCCATATGCAAATGTTCTGACGATAGTTGCCGTGTCACGTCTCAGATTATGGGTCGCTGGTTCACCGCCCTGCGCGGTACCGACGCGGCGAAGGGGTGGTCCGGAACAGGGATTGCGCTGAGAAAATCTCAGGCATGTGTCCTGTTGGGGACCGATCTTGCAAACTGGAAGCGGGGCGGAAAACGGGCTGAAAGGAGCCGTGCAGGAAGGCAACTCGGTTTGCGCCGGCAATCGCGTGGATCTCCGCACGAACCGTGCCTCAGGTCATCATCGCCTGCTCTCTACGGGAGTTGGGTCTCGTCGAACTCGGCCATGATCGCGGCAGTGTCCGCTCCAAGGGCCGGTACGGCTCCGAGCTCGGGGGTCTGGCCGTCGACCAGGGATGCAGGCGCGAGCATGCGGACCGGACCTGTCGGCGTCTCGATCTCCACGAACCGGTTTTGCGGATGGGAGGCCAGATCCTCGAGACTCGACACCCTCCCATAGGCGACGCGCGCGTTCTCCAGTCTCTCGACGATCTCCTCGCGGGACAAGGCGGCAAACTTCGCCTCTATGATCGCATTCAGCGCGGATCGATTGGCCACACGCGAAGAGTTGTCGCTGAACCGGGGATCGGAGGCGAGTTCGGGCAGACCCAGAACGCTTGAGCAGAAATTCAGCCATTCGCGCTCGTTTTGAATTGACAGGAGAACCTCGCGTCCATCGCGATCGGCATAGGCGCCATAAGGGGCGATCGTGGGATGCGTCAGTCCACTTCTTTCAGGAATCTTGCCACCATAGACATACTGCAGGTAGGGGACATTCATCCAATCCGTCAGGGCGTGAAACAGGGAGATCGAGATGTGCCTGCCCTGGCCGCTGCGCTCACGCGCATAAAGACCCTGAAGAACCGCCTGATGCGCCGTCACGCCGGCCGCGATATCGCAGATCGATATGCCGACCCGCGTCATGCCCTCAGGCATTCCTGTGATCGACGAAAGGCCGCTCTCGGCCTGGACCAGCAGGTCGTAAGCCTTGAGATCCTTGTAGGGGCCCTCGTCTCCATAGCCGGAGATCGACACGGTGATAAGACGAGGATGCCGTTCGCGCAGAACTTCGGGCGCAAATCCCAACCTGTCGATGGCACCGGGCGCGAGATTCTGAATGAACACATCGGCGCGCGCGATCATGCGGCCGAGAAGCGCTCGCGCCCTTTCCTCGCGCAGATCGAGACAGATCGACTGCTTTCCCCGATTGAGCCAGACGAAATAGGCACTTTCACCATGAACGAGATGATCGTACTGGCGCGCAAAATCGCCCTCGGGCCTTTCGATCTTGATGACCCGGGCGCCCGCTTCAGCCAACCGCGACGAGACAAACGGCGCTGCTACGGCCTGCTCGACGGAAACCACAAGCAGACCTGAGAGGTCCGTTATCTTCATGTCTGGCGTTCCTTCCCATAGCAGGAATCTTCACCTGCAACCGGAACCAGAATTCATGAAAGCAGCCATCACATCAAATAACGGCTTTCTCACACCGCTATAACCGAAACAGATGGCCCCGGCGTTGCCGGGATACTTTTGCCTTATAGGCAGGAGAGCAAAAATATATTTCCATTTATATCCCCCCCTCTCCATCATCGTCCGCAAAGACATGAGGTGAGGAGCAGATGCGCAGCGAAACGGCTACTTCGGTACTGCATCTCTTCGTGCCTGCGGATCGCGGCGAGCGATTTGCGAAGGCTGCGGCCGCTAGGCCCGATGCGGTCATTGTCGATCTGGAAGATGCGGTGGCTCCGGAAAACAAGGCGGCTGCGCGTTCAAGGCTCGCCGAGGGATTGTCGACCATACCTGACGACATGCCGGTGTTCTTGCGCATCAACGCATCCGGCACTGCATGGCATTTGGACGACCTGGCGGTCGCCAGGTCTCTGCGCCTTCACGCCATCATGCTGCCCAAGGCCGAAAATCCGGATGACCTGCGCCATGTTGAGGCGACCTGCGGATGCCCCGTCATTGCGCTCGTTGAAACGGCTCCGGGCATTTATCACGCAAACGATCTCGCCCGGGCTTCATCAAGGCTCGCCTTCGGTTCCATCGACTTTGCCGCGGACCTCGCCATGTCCCATTCACGACTATCGCTCCTCCCTGCACGGTCGGCGCTGGTGATGGCGGCCCGTCTTGCGGGTCAGCCTGGGCCAATCGACGGCGTCACAACGGCAATCGGGGAAGAAGACGTCATCGTAGATGATTGTCTACATGCGGTCGAACTCGGTTTCTCGGGGAAGCTGCTCATCCATCCCGCGCAAATCGCGCCTGCCCGAAAGGGCTTTGCACCATCGCGCGCGGATGTGGAGTGGGCGACCCGCGTGCTTTCCGCGTCCTCGCAACACGGTGTGACTAGTGTCGATGGCGCAATGGTTGATGTGCCGGTCATACGCCGCGCCGAACAGATCCTGCAGCGACGACACCGGTCCCAAGGGGATTACGCATGACTGTAACGGCGACGCTTGCCGCTTTCGCGGCGGAACTGGACACGGCGACGATCCCTGAAGCGGTGACGAACCGTGCACTTGCCCTGTCGACAGACTTCGTCGGTTCCATTGTGCGCGCCGCCCACGAAGCAGAATCGACCCCTGCCATCCTGAAGATGATCGAGATGCTCGGAATGGAGGGAGCAGGCCCCTGCACCGTTTTCGGCCTCAACCGACGGTACGGCGCAGCTGCAGCAGCACTTCTTAATGGTGCGCTCGGACACAGCCTGGATTTCGATGATACCCATGCCGACAGTTCGCTTCATCCGAGCGCACCGGTTGTTCCTGCCGCACTGGCGGCCGCAGAACTGACCGGGGCGTCAGGCGCCGATTTTCTGGCGGCCGTTGTGGTCGGCTTCGAGGTCTGCTGCCGCCTGGGCATGGCGCTTGACCCGGCCGCACATTATGCGCGCGGATTTCATCCCACGGCCACGGCCGGCACATTCGGCGCAGCGGCTGCTGCCGGGCGTCTGATGGGTCTGGACGCAGACGCCATGGCATCGGCCTTCGGTGTTGCCGCAAGCCAGGCATCCGGGTCGCTGCAATTCCTGATCAACGGGGCCTGGAACAAACGATATCAGGTCGGTGAAGCCTCGATGAAGGGCCTGATGGCGGCAACCCTTGTATCGTCAGGATTCCTGGGAGCACGCGACGCCATTGATGGCAAGCATGGATTTCTAGGCGGCTATAGTGACGGTGCGACGCCCGCGCGCGCCATTGCCGATTTGACGAGCGTCTGGGAAACCTCGCGCATCGGCGTCAAGCCCTATCCCGCCTGCCGCTACACGCATGCCGCTGTCGACGGGCTTCTGACTTTGCGCCAACAGCTCGACCTCCACCCCGAAGACGTTCAGAGCGTGACGGTCGGCCTGCACCGTAACGGCATCACGCTCGTCGGTGCACCGCTGGAGGAGAAGCGGCTGGCGCGCAGCATCGTCGAAGGCCAATTCTCCATGCCCTTTGCCGCCGCCGTGGCGCTGGTGCGAGGCCGCTTCGGCTGGGATGATTACGATCTGCTGGGGAAGCCTGAAGTCGATGCCCTGGCAGCGCGCGTCACCGTCGTGCGCGATGAAAGCCTTGAGGGCCTGCGCCATCCCTTCGGTGCAACGGTCATCTTGCAGGCCAGGAACCGGGATCACCATCTGCGCATTGCAGACCCTTCCGGCGAGCCGGAGACGTTTCCCGACGCCGACTCCATATCGGCCAAGTTCAAGCATCTGGCCGCGCCCGTTTTGAACGGCGACGCCGAGCCCCTGTTATCCCGGCTCCGCGACCTGCGAAGGGCGCCTTCGCTGCGGGGCTGGTTCAACTGAAGTGCAATGACACAACCTGACAAAGACGGAGTGCATCTTGAAGGACATCAACAGCCAGCACGAATCCTTTGCCGAGTTGCGCGACGGTATCCGCGCTCTTTGCGCAAATTTCCCACCCGAATATCATCGGCGGATCGACGAGGCGCGCGGCTACCCCGAAGAGTTTGTCGATGCTTTGACAAAGGAAGGCTGGATGTCCGCACTGATCCCGGAAGCCTATGGCGGCTCCGGCCTCGGTCTCGCCGAAGCGGCAGTTATCATGGAGGAAATCAACAGAGCCGGCGGTAACTCAGGCGCCTGTCACGGCCAGATGTACAACATGTCGACACTGATCCGGCATGGTTCCGAAGAACAGAGGCGCAATATCCTTCCACGGATCGCGAACGGAGAGTTGCGGCTGCAAAGCATGGGCGTGACCGAACCGACGACCGGAACGGATACAACGCAATTGAAAACCACCGCGGTCCGCAAGGGCGACCGCTGGGTCATCAACGGGCAAAAGGTCTGGATCAGCCGCGTCCAGCATTCCGACCTGATGATCTTGCTGGCTCGAACCACACCCGCGAGCCAGGTCAAGAAGAAGTCGGAAGGCCTGTCCATCTTCCTCGTCGATGTGAAGGAGGCCGTGAAGAAGGGGATGGAAGTCCGCCCGATCCTCAACATGGTCAATCATGAGACAAACGAACTCTTTTTCGATGATCTGGAAATTCCTGCCGAGAACCTGATCGGCGAAGAGGGTCAGGGGTTCAAGTATATTCTGACGGGGCTGAACGCCGAACGTACGTTGATTGCAGCGGAATGCATTGGCGACGGATACTGGTTTACCGACAAGATCGTCGACTATGCGTCCGGCCGCGTGGTCTTCGGTCGCCCGATCGGCCAGAATCAGGGCGTTCAATTTCCCATCGCCGAGGCCTATATCGAGATCGAAGCGGCCAACCTCATGCGCAACGAGGCATGCCGCAAGTTCGATGCCGGGCTGCCCTGTGGGCCGGAGGCCAACATGGCCAAATATCTGGCTGCGAAAGCCAGCTGGGAAGCCGCCAATGCCTGTATCCAGTTTCACGGCGGCTTTGGATTTGCATGCGAATATGACGTCGAGCGGAAATTTCGTGAAACCCGGCTCTATCAGGTCGCCCCGATCTCGACCAATCTCATTCTGTCCTATGTCGCGGAGCATGTCCTGGGCCTGCCCAGATCTTTCTGAGATATGCAACTCGGAGCATGGAGGGATAATGCGTTGACCGATACTGATCTGAGCCATCTCCAGGGCTGGATCGGCAAGAAACGAGAAGCCCAGGACGTGATTACGCCGCGTCTTGCAAACAGTGTTGCGGCGATCTTGAACGAAGCGCCAACGCTGCGGAACGGCGACATGGCGCCGCCCGGAATTCATTGGTGCCTCTCGCCCGATATCGTCCCCATGTCAGGTCTTGGACCAGATGGCCACCCCGCCCGCGGCGATTTTCTGCCGCCCGTTCCCCTGCCCCGGCGTATGTGGGCCGGCGGAGAGCTTCATCTTCACGGCCCATTCCGGGTGGGTGACGCGATCAGCCGCCGATCCTCCATATCCGATGTGATCATGAAGAATGGGCGGACCGGCCCCTTGTGTTTCGTCACGGTAGATCACGAGTATTACGGTCCCGCCGGGCTCGCCCTCAGCGAGCGACACGACATCGTCTACCGTCCGCTGCAATCCCCCACGGATGCGCGCCCGAGCGAAGCCACGCCATCGCCGGATGTCAGGTACGCCGTTGATGCGTCGTCAACGCTTCTGGCCCGTTTCAGCGCTGTGACATTCAACGGACATCGCATCCACTATGATCGCGACTACTGTCTGAAAGAAGAAGGCTACCCCGGTCTTCTCGTCCACGGTCCGCTACAGGCGACGCTGCTTTTATCGACCGCGCTCGGAATGGCCGCGAGCGATCCTCTTAAAAGATTCACCTATCGGAGCTTGGCGCCGCTCTTCGATGGCAGCGCGTTCTCTGTGAACGGCGCCCGCCGAAATGGAGCATACGACCTGTGGATCAGCTCGGCAGCCGGCAACGTGACGATGCGGGCGACAGCAGAATGAGCCAGACCGGTATCGATTTGCACTGAGGCATGGATCATGCTTGCGTCTGACCGTTCACCGACGCTATCGGAAGGATGACCCACGCCGCTCGCCCCCGACCAGGGTCCTCTCGGGGGTTTGCAGCGCTCAACGAAGCTGATACGTTCATTATTTGTTCCGAACACTCTCGTGAGTCGTGCGGGGCTTGTGATGCAGCAGATGCACTCCATTCGAATGTGCTAATGAAAATTGAGCGCAATTCGGGGACATATGCCCGATCGCGAGACGGGAAAATCCTCTGAATGCGCGACGGGGACGGATGACGGCTTATCTGGAAAAACTGAACGACCGGCAGCGTGACGCGGTCGTTCACGGCATCGGCTCCGAGGACGGATCGATTGGCGGTCCGCTTCTAATCATCGCTGGAGCTGGATCTGGCAAGACGAATACCCTGGCGCATCGCGTGGCGCACCTGATCGTCAATGGCGCCGATCCCCGCCGCATCCTGCTCATGACCTTCTCACGCCGGGCGGCTTCCGAGATGGGACGGCGGGTGGAACGTATCTGTCGGCAGGTGCTGGGAGACAACGCCGCGATCATGACCGATGCGCTGGCCTGGGCCGGGACCTTCCACGGCATCGGCGCGCGGCTCCTGCGCCTCTATGCCGACCAGATCGGCCTGAATGTCGATTTTACGATCCATGATCGCGAAGACAGCGCCGACCTGATGAACCTCGTCCGGCACGAGCTTGGCCTTTCCAAGACGGACAGCCGCTTCCCGACCAAGGGCACATGCCTTGCCATCTATTCGCGTGTCGTCAATGCACAGACCTCGATCGCGGACGTCCTCAAGGCCGCCTATCCTTGGGCCGTAAGCTGGGAGGCAGAGCTGAAGCGGCTCTTCGCATCTTATGTCGAGGCCAAGCAGGCGCAGAACGTTCTCGATTACGATGACCTGCTTCTCTACTGGGCGCAGATGATGTCCGATCCGGAACTGGCCGAGGATATCGGCGGTCGCTTCGATCATGTCCTGGTGGATGAGTATCAGGACACCAACCGCCTGCAGGCCTCCGTTCTCATGGCCCTGAAGCCGGGCGGGCGCGGGCTGACGGTCGTCGGAGACGATGCGCAGTCGATCTATTCCTTCCGCGCCGCCACCGTGCGCAACATCCTCGACTTCCCGGCCGAGTTCTCGCCGAAGCCCGCCGACGTCATCACGCTTGACCGCAACTACCGCTCAACGCAGCCGATCCTGTCGGCCGCCAATGGCGTGATTGATCTCGCCCGCGAGCGCTTCACCAAGAACCTCTGGACGGATCGCGAATCCGAGCAGCGCCCTCTCCTTGTCACCGTCAAGGATGAGAACGACCAGGCGAACTACATCGTGGAACAGGTGCTGGCCAATCGCGAGATTGGCATGACGCTGAAGCAGCAGGCTGTCCTCTTCCGCACCTCAAGCCATAGCGGCGCACTGGAAGTTGAACTCACCCGGCGAAACATACCCTTCGTGAAATTCGGCGGTCTCAAGTTCCTCGATAGCGCGCATGTGAAGGACCTGCTGGCCACGCTGCGCTTTGCGCAAAACCCGAGGGACCGGGTGGCAGGCTTCCGGATTCTCCAGATGCTGCCGGGGATCGGGCCGCAGACGGCGGGCAAGATCCTCGATACGATTGCGGCCGACCCTGAACCCCTGCAGTCGCTCGCAGAAATTCCCGCGCCTTCGAAGACGGGCGAGGATTGGCCGGCATTCATCAAGCTCGTATCAAGCCTCCGAAAGGCCGAGGGCGGCTGGCCGGGTGAGATGGAGATCGCCCGCCTCTGGTATGAGCCGCATCTCGACCGCATCCACGAGGATGCCGATACGCGCAAAGCCGATCTTCTTCAGCTCGAGCAGATCGCCAGCGGATATCCGAGCCGCGAGCGCTTTCTGACCGAACTGACGCTCGATCCACCGGATGCGACCAGCGACCAGGTGGGTGTGCCGCTGCTCGACGAGGACTATTTGATCCTCTCGACCATCCATTCCGCCAAGGGACAGGAATGGCGTTCCGTCTTTATGCTGAATGTGGTCGATGGCTGCATGCCCTCCGACCTCGGAGCCGGGACGACTGCCGAACTGGAGGAGGAACGTCGCCTCCTCTATGTCGGCATGACGCGGGCACGCGATCACCTTGCACTCATCACGCCGCAGCGCTTCTTCACCCACGGTCAGAATGCGCAAGGCGACCGCCATGTCTACGCCTCGCGCACGCGGTTCATTCCAGCCACGCTGCTGCAGTTCTTCGAAACGACAAGCTGGCCGAAGGTCTCTGCCGCCGCCAGCGAGCGGAGTGCTCGCCAGATCAGGATCGATGTCGGCGCGAAGATGCGTGGCATGTGGCAATAGGAGGAGAGCCTCGCGTGCAATCTCCGTCTTTCATGCCTTGGCAGCGAGTGCGCGGGGCTGCGCACCATCTGTCACCTTGCGGTAGACCAGGAGCGTCGCCGCAAGGCCACAACCGCCCGCAAAGGCTAGCCAGTAACCCGGCGCGGCCTTGTCACCGGTATATGCGATGAGCCAGGTGGCGATCGCGGGCGTGAAACCGCCGAACAGTGCCGTGGCCAGCGAATAGGCAAGCGAGAAGCCCGCAGTGCGCACGATCGGTGGCACGATCTCCGTCAGCGCCACGACCATGGCACCATTGTAGCTGGCATAGAGGAAGCTAAGCCAGAGTTCGGCGATCAGCATATGTTCGAAGCTTGGCTGGGCCACCAGCCAGGCCATGACGGGATAGGCCGTCAGCAGCGCGAGCGCGGAGAAGATCAGAAGTACCGGTTTGCGGCCAACGCGGTCCGAGACAGCGCCCATCACCGGCAGCCAGAAGAAGTTCGACACCGCGACGCAGAATGTGACGAGAAGACTGTCTGTCTCCGAGAGTTTCAGCACCGTCTTGCCAAAGGTCGGTGTGTAGACCGTGATGGCATAGAAAGATACAGTCGTCATGACGACCATCAGCATGCCGAGCAGAACGATGCCCCAGTTGGCGGCGAGCGTCTGGTAGATCTGCGTCATGCTCGGCCGATGCTGACGGGCCGCAAATTCCTGCGTCTCTTCCAGCGAACGGCGGACATAGAACAGGAACGGTACGATGCCGCAGCCGATAAAGAAGGGCACGCGCCAGCCCCAATCCGACATCGCTGCCGGCGCGATCATGGAGTTCAGTCCGTAACCGAGCGCGGCGGCCACCATGATAGCGACCTGCTGGCTACCCGACTGCCACGAGACGTAGAAGCCCTTTTTGCCGGGTGGAGACATCTCCGCCAGATAGACGGAAACGCCGCCGAGTTCGACACCGGCGGAAAAGCCCTGCAACAGGCGGCCGATCAGAACGAGCAGCGGTGCAAAGAGACCGATGGTCTGAACGCCGGGCACGAAGGCAATCAGCACAGTGCCGAGGGCCATGATGCCGAGCGTGACGATAAGACCCTGGCGGCGACCGATCTTGTCGACATAAGCACCGAGGAAGATCGCGCCCAGCGGGCGCATCAGGAAGCCCGCGCCGAAGGTCATGAAGGTCAGCATCAGCGATGCTACTTCATTGTTCGACGGAAAGAAGGTCTTGGAAATGTTGCTGGCATAGATGCCGACGAGGAAAAAGTCGAACATCTCGAGGAAATTGCCGCTGGTCACACGAAATACCGTGCCGACGCGGGACATTCTTGTGGTGTCTGTCATGGTTGTTTCTCCCTGGAATGAGACTTACCCCGCCCGGGGTCCTCCGTCTCGATCGGCACGGCAGCGCTTCATCTTGTTGACCCGGCTCGAATGCCGAGGGCGGCCAAGTGAAGGCGGCTTTGCCGAATACATTTCTCAGGAGATACATCGGGATTCCCGTCACCATCCTGTCATCTGCCTCCCATCCGGAAATAACGGGTGGGAAATGTCTTGTCGCCGACCGCTCGCCGTGCTTGATCTGCGACAAGACACAAGAAACGAGGGAGGATGATATGCGGGTCCTCATTGTGGAAGATGACCCGTTGCTGGCGCGCGGGATCGTGGCGGCGCTTGGCGCTGCCGGTTACGCCG
Organism: Hyphomicrobiales bacterium; assembly: GCA_900466575.1. GTDB lineage: Bacteria > Pseudomonadota > Alphaproteobacteria > Rhizobiales > Rhizobiaceae > Ensifer_A. Next base: position 20,650 of record UBMP01000009.1, read on the forward strand.
TCGACCATCTCGACAACGGTCGCGACGGACTCTCGGCCGCCCTGGAGGAAGATTATGCCCTTGTCGTCCTCGACCTCGGCCTGCCGGAAATGGACGGACTTTCTGTGCTGAAGGCCCTGCGGCAGGACGGATCGACGACACCCGTCATGATTTTGACCGCGCGCGATGCCATCCCCGACCGTGTCGCCGGGCTCGATGTAGGGGCGGACGACTATCTGACAAAGCCCTTCGCGCTCGAGGAATTTGAAGCGCGCGTGCGCTCGCTCGTCCGGCGCGGCCGGAATCAGGCGAGCCCGACGCTCACCTGCGGCGCCCTGTCCATCGACCGCAATTCCAGCACTGTGACGCTTGCCGGGCGGACACTGTTCCTGCGTCCAAGGGAATATTCGGTGCTGGAGCTTCTGATGAGCCGCGCCGGAAAGGTGGTGCAGAAGGAGCGGCTCGCCTCTGCAATTTCCGGCTTTGACGATGCGCTGACGCCCAATGCGGTGGAACTGCATCTCGGTCGCCTGCGGAAAAAGCTCGAGCCTGATGGCCCGTACATACGCACCATCCGCGGGATCGGCTATATTCTTGAGGTCGAGTGAATGCAGTCAGGTCCCGTCCCGTCGATCCGTCGACGCCTCCTGCAGAACATGGTGTTGCCGGTCGCCGTTCTGGCCATTGTCTTCGGCATTGGCGGGGCAGTCCTCATCCACAGCATCGTCAACTTGACCCAGGACCGCCTGCTCGATGCGGCGCTCGTGTCGCTGGTCGATCGCACCGCTGCGCATGGGCCGGCGCGTTTCGACGAGACGCTGGCGCAGGGTGCCCTGGAAATCCTGAGTGGCGAAGCCAACGATACGTTGGCCTTCTGTATCTCGGACGGGGCTTCCGTCCAGTTTGGCGACCAGTCGCTCTGCGCACTGGAGACAGATCCAGCGCCGCGCGACCAGATCGTTCATAGCCCGGCCGATCTCAACGATATGAAGGTCCGGATCGCCATGACGAGCCGCACGGTGGAAGGATTTCCCCGTCCGCTCGTCTTCAAGATGGCCGAAACTCTGAACAGCCGGCTCAATATGGAAGCGCGGATGCTGTTGGTTCTGGTGTTCTTCGAAGCAGTTCTCTTAAGTGCTGCCGCCATTCTCTCCTATATCGCGATCCTGCGCGGGCTTCTGCCTCTCACCGAAATCAGCCAGGAGCTTCTGGGACGTGCAACGCCGGGCGCGATCCCGTTCACTCGAATCGATACGGCGCGTGTGCCGGAAGAAGCCGTCGATCTCGTCTCGGCGATCAACACACTGATGGAGCGGCTCGACGAAACGATCGCCGGTGTGCGCGACTTTACGGCCAACGCTTCGCATCAGTTGCGCTCGCCTTTGGGCGGCATCAAACTGCATCTGGAGCTTCTCGAGCGACAGGCCGCGGGCCAGGACGCGTTTCTCGCGACACTCGCCGAAGCGCAAAACGGCGTCACCCGCCTGCAGCACATGCTGCAGCAGCTGATTGTTCTGGCACGCGCGGATGCGAATAGCGGCGCACTCGATGTCGACCAGCGCGTCGATCTAGCCCGGCTTGCCGCCGATGTGCTTGCCGAACGCACGCCTGAAGCCCTGAAGCACAAAGTCGATATCGCGCTGGATGCCCCGGGCGAGCCCGTCTACATCGCCGGTAATCCGCTTCTCCTTCAGGAAATCATCGCCAATCTCGTCGATAACGCGATCGCGCATAGTCCCGAAGGCGGTTGCGTGACGGCACGCGTGATCAGGGATGAGACGACGGCGACCATTGCGGTCGAAGACGAGGGGCCGGGTATACCCGAGGAGGAACGCAGCCGCGTCTTCCGACGCTTCTACCAGATCTCGCGCGCGGGGTCGAAGCCCGGCTCCGGCCTCGGTCTCGCGATCGCCCGACGGATTGCCGATCTCCATGGCGGCTCGATCACGCTCGGCGAGACCGCTACCGGCATCGGCCTGAGCGCCCGCCTGAGCCTTCGCCTCTTTCAAACTCACCCAAAGGCGGAGCGATAGATCGCCAGGGCATCTGCTTCCGTCACCGGGCGGGGGTTGTTGACGAGAAGCCTTGTTTGTCGCATCGCGTCAGCTGCAAGTCTTGGCAGCCAATCTTCGGTGATCTTCATCTCCCGCAAGCTTTGCGGCAGCCCGCAATCCAGAGAAAGCTGGTTCAGGCGATCGCAAAATGCACCGACCCTCTCCTGCCCTGCAAATTCTGCAAGGTCCGGGAAAACAAGAGCTGCAAGATCGACGTAGGCCTCATGCGCAGTGACGGCATTGAAGCGCAGTACATGCGGCAAGACCAGCGCGTTCGACAGCCCGTGGGGAATATGAAAATGCCCTCCCAGCGGATATGCCAGGGCATGAACCGCAGCAACCGGCGAGTTTGCGAAGGCTTGGCCCGCAAGCATCGAGCCGAGCAACATGTCGGCTCTCGCCTTCTCATTGCGGCCATCGTGAACGGCGGTCCTGATTGCCGGGACCATCAACTGCAATGCCTGAACGGCCAGCATGCGCGACGGCGGGTTATTGTTCGGACTGCGTGACGCGTAGGCCTCGATCGCGTGGACCATCGCGTCTATGCCTGTGGCTGCAGTGACATGCGGAGGCAGTCCGTAAGTCAATTCGGGATCAAGCAGAGCGATATCAGGCAGGAGAACGGGGGAAACAACACCCATTTTCTCCGATTCTCCCGTGGTGACGATGGCGATGGGCGTCACCTCCGATCCGGTGCCGGATGTCGTCGGGATCAACGCGAGCGGCAACCGTGGCCCTTTCGCTTTTCCAACGCCGTAAACGTCGGCGAGCTTTTCCTGTCCGACAGCCAGAAGAGCAACCAGCTTGGCAACATCCAGCGAAGAACCACCCCCTATCCCGATGACGCCTTCCGCTCCAAACGAGATCGCGCGCTCCGCCGCGCCGCTCACCACGCTTTCTGGAGGATCCGCCTGAACATCGGAAAATACGGTCGCATCGATGCAGGCTCCTGCGAGCACGTTGAGGGCGCGATCCACAATCCCCGTGGACATCATACCCGGATCGGTCACCACGATCACACGCTTTCCTATGGTCGCAACGACCGCTTCGCCGAGACGATTGAGGGTGCCCGCGCCGAAAATAAAGCTTTTCGTCGTGCTGAAGGTAAACATGTCCATGATGCTGGTTCCATTGATCGCGGCAGGACCTGCGCCCATAATCGGCGCAAGTCCCGCAGGCGCGTTATCCGATATCCGAAGCTTCACGACCTCGCGTGATCTGCGAAATGGTCACGGCGAGGATGAGCGCGCCACCGTTGAAGACGTTGGTGACCCAGAGAGGTATGCCGAGCATCGAAAGACCGGTAATGCCGGTTGCCAGGAAGTACACGGCGAGGATCGCACCCCATGGGTTGAAACGTCCGGGCTGGATCGTGGTGGCGCCCAGGAACGCGGCGGCGAATGCGGGCAAAAGGAAATTCAATCCGGAATACGGGTCTGCAGAACCCAGAACGCCGGCGTAAAGGATACCGGCCGCCGAGGAGAGCACTGCGGACATGATCAGTGCTCCCACGCGCACCTTGTCCACGGAAATGCCGTTCAGCCGGGCAACCTCGCGGCCGCGTCCTACGAACAGCAGACGTCTTCCGAGCGGCATGTAGTCGAATATGTACCACATGATCAGCGCGGCCAGGAGCGCATAATAGAAGGCATAAGGAATACCGAAGAGCCGGTATCCCACCGCTGCCATGATAAGCCCGTTATCGATGCCACCGATCGTCGAGGAGTTGGTCATCCACTGCACGATGCCGCTCATCAGCGACGTCGAGCCAAGTGTGACGACCAGCGACGGCACCCGGAAATAGATGATGAAGAGCGCGTGAACGAGTCCGACGACGACACCCAACAAAATGACGATCAAGAGCACCAGCAGGATCGGCATCTCGTGCCAGACGTTGAGGACACCGATGGTTGAAGCCGAAAGCGTCAGCGTTGCGCCTACGGAGAGATCGTAATCGCCTGCCGTCAGCGGCACGATAATGGCCAGTGCCAGCAGTGCTGCAGGCGCATAGGAGGCGAACATGATGGAGAAGTTGCCCCAGGTGAAGAAGGAACCCGGCATGGCCAAACTGAAGAGCGCAATGATGATCGCCCAGACAAGCAGCAGCGCATAGCGCTCGAAGAGGCGCAGCAGATGGCGTCGGGACGAAGAGTGGGATGCGGTATTGGCAGTATCGTTCATTGAGCAGCTCGCTGCGAAACAGGAATGGAATTGGGAAGCGCTGCAGAGGCATAGCATGCCTCGGAGATGCCTTCCTTCGTAAGCGAATCGCCACTGAGTTCGTGGCAGATCCGGCCCTTGGCAAAGACGAGAACCCGGTCGCAGATGTCTGCCAGCTGCTCGGCCTCGGAGCTTGCGCAGATGATGGACATGCCCTCGGCGGCGGCCTTGCGCAGGGCCGCAAAGATCTGCTGCCGCGTGCCGACATCAACACCCTGCGTGGGCTCATCGAGCAGCAGCAGGTTTGGCGAACGGTTCATCCAGCGCGCGATCAGCACTTTCTGCGCATTCCCGCCCGAAAGCGCGGACAGTTTCAAATAGGGATCGTTGGGCCGCACCTCGTATTTCGTTCCGAGGATATGCGCCTCTTCGATCATCGCGCGGTTTCTGAGGCGCCCACCACGGAAGAAGCGTCCGACGTCGGGCAGGAACATGTTGTCGACGATGGGGAGGCTGTCCACACCGCTTGCCCCCTGCCGATCCCCCGGCAGAAGCGCAAAACCGCGCGCCAACGCACCTTTGGGCTCGAGCGTGACCTGCTCGAAAGCATCTTCGCCGGCGACCTTGATGGTTCCGCTCGCGGCCGGTCGAGCACCGAATGCAAGATATGGAATTTCTTCGTAGCCGGAGCCGATCAGACCTGTCAGTCCGAGAATTTCTCCCTTTCCGACGTGGAAGTTCGAAGGCTGCAGCATGCGGCCGGCAAGGTCGTTGAACTGCGCATACACCGGCAGGCTCGAGGGTTCGCGCTTGGCATGGCCGCCGCGACTGATGCTCTGGCCGACGATCATTTCCACGATCTTTTCGTGCGTGGCATCCCGACGGTCCAATTCTCCGGATTGTTTGCCATCCCGCAGAACCGTAATTCGATCGGTAATTTCCATCACTTCATCAATGTCGTGGGAGATGAAAATCACGCTGCAGCCGGCAGCGGTAATCGACCTCACCAGACCGAAAAGCTGTTGCACACCGCTTGCAGGCAGGAACGGCGTCGGCTCGTCCAGGAGGACAAGGCCGGGCTTGCCGGTAATGGCACGCGCGGTCTCGATTTCCTCGAAGGCCCGGACAATAGCCAGCAGCGCACGTTGCACGGGGCTCAGCCGGTCGACCCGTTCATGGGGATCGAGATCCAGACCGAAGCGCTTCAGCGCACTGACGGCGTCGGCCTCCTCGGCCGACCAGTTGATGAAGGCGCGGCCTCCACCTGTCAGCTGCACGATGCGAAGATTCTCGAGCACGGTCAGGGACGGGACGAGACCGAGGTTCTGATGCACGAAGGCCATTCCCAACCGTCGAGCGTCGCCGCCACGCACCGGGAGAGAGACTTTCTGTCCGTTGAAGTGAAGGCTGCCACCCTCATCCGGCGTGTGGAAACCGGCCAGGATTTTCACCAGAGTCGACTTGCCCGACCCATTCTTGCCCAGAAGACCATGAACCTCTCCAGGCATGACGTCGAATGACACGTCCTGCAGCGCTTTCGCACCGCCGAAGGTCTTGGAGATATGCTTGACTGAAAGGACCGGGAGCGCGCTGGGCGCTCCCGGCTCGGTCGAAAAGTCATGTCCGGCATGACCAGACGCCTGCGTCATTACTGGATACCCCAGAGCTTGCGGAAACCGGCCTTGTAGGCGTCGCCGTAACCCGTATCGAACTTCGCCGGCTTGCCGGCCTCTGCGGCATTGGTCTTGTCAAAAATGTAGAAGGGCACATTGAGGGCCGTCGGGGTCTTCAGCCCGCACGCGTCACGCAGATGCCCGTCCACGGTCGCATAGGCGATCCAGTCGAGGCTTTCGCCGATATCCATATCGGCAAGACCTTGCTGAATGTAATCCAGCACGAAAGGCGTACCGTTGAAGGTCGCAACCTTAACCTGACCGGTCTTGCCCGCCAGGCGCAGGGCGGGAATGACGAACTGCGACATGGAGTCGTAGATCGGAATGACCACGTTGATCTCCGGATGCGCCTGAACAGCCGACTGGACGGCCGGCTGGATCTTGGTGCCCCATTCCGTCACGCCCACGTTGATTTCCTGGACGATCTTGCAGGTCGGGCAATTGGCAGCCAACTGCTTCTTGAAGTTCTCGACCAACGGGATGGTCGGCGGCACTTCCTTGGAGACCACGAGAACAATATTGGCCTTGCCATCGGTGGCAACGGCCGACCAGTCGGCGAGGATCGTGCCAATCTCGCCAAAGCCGATCGTCAGCGAGGAAGAGACAACGGGATTCTGCTTGAAGCTGGGATCGTAGAAGTGCGAGGTCATGACCTTCACGCCCGCTTCCTTCGCTGCCTTCAGCTGCGGCTCGATCGTGCCGGGATCGATGCCCGAGATCAGATCGATAATATCGTATTTTTCGCGCGTGGCCAATTCAACGCCCTGAACCCACTGGCTCGGCTGGCCCTGGTTTTCCCACTCGCGAACCTGAAGCCCAACCTCGGCGCCGGCAGTCTTCATACGGTCGATGATCCCCTTGAGGAAGGGATTGCCGCTGTTGTTCGGGATCGAGAGCATTTTCTTGCCCTTGGCGCAGGACTTCGCATCGAAGGGCTCGCCCGGCGCCGTGAACTGCGGCTTGGACTGGTATTTAACCAGGTTGGCCTTGGCGCGGGCAAGGCCATCTGCGGCCTCATCGGCGAAAGACGGCGCCGCGAGACACATCAAGGCCGCAGCGGAGGTGAGTGTTGCCAGCAGAAAGCTCTTCTTCATCGTAGTCTCCCAGACTTTAGCGAAGCCCTACCCCCTCGGCAGGGTATTTTGTGAATGCGTATGCATTGTTCGCGCAAACTGTTTCACAAGTCAATTGCGTCATGGGACCTTTTTGCAGGATTTCTTGGTTGGCACTGGATGCACCGACAACCTCGCAGTTTGCGGATGCCGACAGCTTCGCTATTGAAACAAGCCGGCAGGACAGATAGCTTGCATAACTGCAGATCAGCATTGAATACGTATTCTGAACCTACCCCCAAGGAGTCTCGATAGGGATGACGCGCAGCTCAACCAGGACGACATCGTTTGACGTGGCTGCCCTGGCGGGCGTGTCCCAATCGGCAGTCTCGCGTGCCTTCACGCCCGGCTCGAGCATTGCGGAGGAAACACGCCAAAAGGTGCTGGAGGCAGCGCGCCGGTTAAATTACGTTCCGAATTCGATCGCCAGCAGCCTGACGACGAAACGATCCAACATCGTCGCACTGATCCTGGGCAATCTCGCCAATCCCTTTTACGTGCATGTTATGCACGCCTTCAGCAGAAAACTGCAGGAACACGGGCGGCAGGTGCTCATCTTCACGGTCGATGCCGGAGCGGAAAGCGACGATGCCATCCTCCAGGTCCTGAAATACCAGGTGGATGGCGTGATCCTCACCTCCGCGCAGTTGTCGACGCGCATGACCAGCATGTGCCACGATCGCGGTATCCCGATCGTGCTCTTCAACCGATACATTCCCGGTTCCGACGCCTCGGGCGTGCGCTGCGACAATACGGCCGGCGGACGGCTGCTCGCGGAGGCGTTTCTGGCGGCCGGCGCCAAGAGCTATCTGATCGTCACGGGTGATCCCACGGCGACGACAAGCGGTGACCGCGTGCGCGGCTTCATGGATAGACTGATAGAGGGCGGGATCAAGCGCACTGACATCACCCAGATCGAAGGCTACTCGTCCTATGAAGGCGCCTTCAGCGCAACCATCCGATACTTTTCCGCTCCCGATGTGAAACGGCCAGAAGCGATCTTCGGGGTCAACGACATCATGGCGATGGGCGTGATGGATGCCCTTCAGTTGCGGCTGGGGATCAGGGTGCCCAAGGATCTCATGCTCGCCGGTTTCGATGACATCCCGGAAGGCAGGCGCGCACCCTATCATCTGACCACAGTCCGCCAGCCGATCGATCAGATGGTCAACGAAACACTGGCTATTCTGCATCTGGACGAGCCAACCCGCCCCATCGAGCGCGGGATAGACCGACGTATCGCCGGGCGCCTGATCTGGCGCAGCACCATTCCAGTTCCGCAGGGGAATGGCTAACTGCCTGCCGTTTCGAGACAGACACAAAAAATGGGGCCTTTCGGCCCCATTTTGTATTTCATTCCGCCGCCTGGCGCTCCGGCGGAGTGAAGCCGAAATCAAACGGAGGCGGCGCGCCCCGCTCCTCCTTCAGCCGGCCCCTCAAGGCCTCGGTCGCCTTTTCGTCGGCCTGATTATCCGCGGTCAGGATGACACCATAACCCTCCTTGGCCTGCTTTGCCGAAACCAGTCCATATCGGACGTCGCGGGCCACGGTCGCGGCAGGACGATCGAGAGGGTCGCCCCAGCCCCCGGACCCTGCCGTCTTGAAGACGACGCGATCGCCCGGCTGGACCTTGAGGTTATCGATCTTGGACGGGATGCGCGCCGGCTCGTCCGACCCGGCCTTGATGACCCATTTGCTTGACGTGCCGCCGTGAAGGCCACCATTGATGCCCCATGGCGGAACGACTTCGCGGTCGTCGTGGATCGAGACCTGACCGGGTTCCAGGACACGATAGACCTTCTCGATACCGGCGCCGCCGCGATGGAGACCGGGACCGCCAGAGTCCTGGATCGGCTGGTAGCGTTCGACCAGCACCGGATAATAGTTCTCGATATATTCGATTGGCGTGGCCGAGAAGAGCGGCCACCAGGCGTGTCCGTCGAAGCCATCGCCCTTCGGACGTCCAGGCACACCGCCAAACAGCAATTCCATGAGCTGGAAATACTTGTTGTCCTTGTCGTGTCCCGAGAAGATGAAGTGAGGGCTGGTGCCATAACCCGCAGCCATCGAAAGCTGCGGCACGAACTTGCCGAGCGCGCCGGCCTGGCAGTCGAAGAACCGGGTGTGTGTGTTGAGCCGGTTCGAAAGCGCGGCCGGGAAGCGCGGATTGAGCAGGCTTCCTTCCGGCAACACGATCTCGAAGAGGTCATAGAAGCCCTCGTTGAAGAGCACGGAAGGATCGAAGGACATGATCATGTAAACGCCGAAGAACAGCTTGCAGAGCCCTTCGTGGATATGGAAATTGATCGGGCCTTCCGCCTGTCCATCGGTTCCCGTGAAGTCGAACACAGCGATGTCGCCTCGACGCGAAATCGTCAGCGTCATGCGGAACGGACCGTTTCCAAGACCGTCATCGTCGACGTAGTCGGTGAAGCTCACCGGCTCTTCGGGAATGTACTTGCGAATGACGACGCGCATGGCTTCGCGCGTGCGATCAAGCAGCAAGTCACACGCCGACATGTAGGTTTCCCGACCGAAGCGGTCGCACAGTTCCTTCACGCGGGTGGCCGCCGTGCGGCAACCGGCGATCAGGGCCATGAGGTCCGCGCGGTTCATGTCCGGCGTGCGGGTGTTGTTGAGCATGATGTCGAGCACGCCTTCGTTCAGCACGCCCTTGGAGTAGATGCGCACCGGCGGAATGCGAAGCCCCTCTTCCCAGATCGTCCGTGCGTTGGCCGGCATGGAACCCGGCACCGAGCCGCCGACATCGACCATGTGGCCGAAGATCGAGGAGAAGCCGACATGGACGCCCTCATGGAAGATCGGCATCATCACGCACCAGTCGTTGTTGTGCGAGATGGAGCCCTTGCAGGCATAGGGATCGTTCCAGACGAAGATATCGCCTTCGTTGATGTCGCCCTGGAATTTTTCGACGACCGATGGGATGTAGGAGCCGAACTGGCCCACGATCATCTGGCCACGCTCGTTGCAGATCATCGGGAACTCGTCATGCTGTTCGCGGATGACGGGAGACAATGAAATGCGAACGACGACGCCGTCCATCTCAAACCGCGCATTCTTCAGCGCGTTCTCGATAATATCGAGGGTAATGGGATCTACTTTGACAGCCATGGTGTTCATGCCCCCTTCGAAACAGGCCAGATCAGGATATTGCCGTGCGGATCGATTTCGGCGTAGTGCGCAGGCAGGAGCACCGTGGTCGTATCGTACTGGCGAATGATGGCCGGGCCCTCGACGCGAGCGCCCGCGCCGAGCTTGGCGCGATCATAATGAGGCGTGTCCACCCAGGCGCCGTTGAAATAGCCGGGACGCGTCTCGAGAATGGCATTCTTGACATCTCCACCTGCAGAAGCGAGCTTCGCCTCCTCCACCGGCGGCGTTGCACCACGCGCCACGACGCGAAGGGCGACCAGTTCGACCGGCACATGGAAGCGAACGCCGTAAAGCCGCTCGTGGATGTCGTGGAAATCCGCCAGCGTGCGCGCGATGTCGCCGCGCTTCCGCACATCTTCAGCGCTTACGGGAACCGCCACTTCGAAACCCTGCTGTTCATAGCGAAGGTCGAGCGAGAACGTGATCGAGGCATCCGCCTGGGAGACTTCCTGTTCGACCAGCCACTCCTGCGCCTTGGCTTCAAGTTCGCCGAAGCGAGACCAGATTTCCGCGGGGTCGAGGCCGACCGTCGAGCGGATATAAGTCTGCACGAATTCGTTACGGAAATCGGCTTCCAGGAAGCCGAGCGCGCAAAGAACGCCCGGGTTGGTCGGCACCAGCACTGGATAGCAGCCGAGAAGCTCCGCCATTGCGTTGGCATGGAGCGGACCGGCGCCGCCAAAGGCGACGATACCGAACTCGCGGGGGTCAAGGCCACGCTGGACCGTGATGACGCGCAGCGCGCCAAGCATCACTTCGTTGGCGATGTCGATGATGCCCTTTGCCGCCTCTTCAGGCGAAAGGCCGAGCTGGTTGCCGACCCGCGCAACGGCTGCGCGCGCGCCTTCCACGTCGAGGGTCATGTCGCCGCCCAGCAGAACCGGCGGCAGATAGCCGAGAACGACGTTGGCGTCGGAAACTGCCGGTTCCGTACCGCCGCGGCCGTAGGATACCGGACCGGGACGGGCCCCAGCCGAACGTGGGCCAACGCGAAGCGAACCCGTCAGCTCCGACACGTCGGCGATCGAACCGCCGCCCGCGCCCACCGAGCGTACATCAAGCGTCGGCACCTTTGCCGGAAACATGCCGACCTCGGTCGATCGCGAAATGGTGGCTTCACCGTCGATGATGACGGCAACGTCGGTCGACGTCCCCCCCATGTCGAATGCCAGAAGCTTCGAAAAGCCCGAGCGGCGCGACAGCATCATGGTCGAAGTCACACCACCGGCAGGGCCGGAGAGAACGGTGTGGACCGGACGTTCGGAGGCTGCCGAAGCGCTCATCAGACCGCCGTCGGACCGCACAATATGCAGGCGCGCCCGCACACCATCCGATTTCAGACGGTCTTCGATGCGCGATAGATAGCGCTTCATGATCGGACGAACATAATCATTCATGACCGTCGTGATGGCGCGATCATACTCGCGGAATTCCGGCAGGATTTCCGATGAGAGCGATACCGGAATGTTCGGAAACTTGGCGGCGACGATGTCGCGAAGCGCCTTTTCATGCACCGGATTGGCATAGGAATGCATGAGCGAGATCGTCAGTGCCTCGATGCCTGAAGAGCACAGGTCCTCGATCAGCTTCGTCGCGGCGTCGAGATCGAGTTCCCGCACCACTTCACCGCGCGCATTGATGCGCTCCGGAATCCCGCGCGTATCGGCGAGCGACGCAAGCGGGTCCGGCTTTTCCATGTTGATCCAGCCGAACAGAGGACCAGGTGTCCATGCCTTCGCCAGATGCAGCGTGTATTCGAAACCTTCCGTGACCAGCAGGCCGACCCGCGAGCCCTTTCCTTCCAGCACCGCGTTGGTCGCCACCGTCGTGCCGTGGAGGATCAGGTCGATGTCCGACGGCGAAATCCCCGCCTTCTCGCAGATGAGCTTCACGCCCGCAGCGACGCCAATCGACTGATCTTCAGGCGTCGATGGCGTCTTGGCCTGGAAAGTCCTGCTCGTCTTTTCGTCATGAAGCAAAAGATCGGTGAACGTGCCACCCACATCAACGCCCAATCTCATTTCAGTTCCCCTACACGCATCATTGTCTCCTTTTTTCGATCCGCATGCGACAACGTATTGCATGCGTATTCATTTCAGCATAAATTGGGTTCGAGCTTTTCTGCAAGAGGAAACATTGGGGTCCTGCCAGATTTCCTGATTGCGGCTGAAGCGCCAGCCTTCGTCACTTTCACACGCCTCATCGGACATCACATCGGAAATGACTGCAAGAACGCTCTACGAGAAAGTCTGGGACAGCCACGTCATCAAGAATTACGAGGATGGAACGTCGCTCCTTTACATCGATCGCCATCTGGTTCAGGAGGTGTCCAGCCCGCAGGCATTCGCAGGATTGATCGCCGAAGGGCGTGAATTCAGGCGGCCGGCGGCGCATATTGCCGTTGCCGATCACGCTGTTCCGACGGTCAACAGACATCTTCCGCTGCCAGAGGGCCTTGCAGCACGGCAGGTGGCCCGCCTCCGGGAAAACTGCGCACGCTTTGACATCGGCTATATCGGAATGAACGACAGCCAGCACGGAATCGTGCACGTCATCGGTCCGGAACTCGGTTTCACGCTTCCCGGTGCGACGCTGGTCTGTGGCGACAGCCATACATCCACGCATGGCGCTTTCGGTGCGATCGCCTTCGGCATTGGCGCCAGCGAATGTGAATGCGTATTCGCAACGCAATCGCTGCGGCAGCGAAAGCAGAAGACGATGCGGGTCAACCTTCTCGGGCAGCTTCCCGCCGGCGTCACGGTCAAGGATATCATTCTGGCCCTCATTGCGCGTATCGGCACGAACGGCGGCGTGGGCTTTGCCATCGAATATGCCGGCCCTGTCATCGGCCAGCTCTCCATGGAAGCGCGCATGACGCTCTGCAATATGTCGATCGAGGCGGGAAGCCGGGTCGGCATGGTGGCTCCGGACGATACGACCATTGCCTGGGTTTCCGGGCGTCCTCTCGCGCCTGCGGGCGCGCTTCTCGAGCGCGCCGTCGCCCACTGGAAAAGCCTGCCCAGCGACACCGGCGCCACCTTCGACCGTGAAGTCGACCTCGACGTCTCCGTCCTTGCTCCGCAGGTTTCCTGGGGCACCAATCCAGGCGAGACGGCCTCCGTCACGGCGAAGGTTCCGGATCCTGCAGAAGAAGCGGACCCCGTCAAGCGGCAGAAGATGGAACGCAGCCTCGCCTATATGGATCTGAAGCCCGGCACCCCGCTGGAGGAGATAGCCATCGATCGGGTGTTCATCGGCTCCTGCACGAATGGCCGTCTGGAGGACCTGCGAATCGCCGCTTCCGTCGTGTCGGGCCGCAAGGTTGCCGACAATGTCGCGGCGATCGTCGTGCCGGGATCTGCGACAGTCAGACTTCAGGCGGAAGCCGAAGGTCTCGACAGAGTCTTTCGCGAAGCAGGCTTCGAATGGCGAGATTCGGGCTGTTCGATGTGCGTGGCAATGAACGACGACCGTCTGAAACCCGGCGAGCGCTGCGCGTCCACATCCAACCGCAACTTCGAAGGCCGGCAGGGCCAGGGCGGACGCACGCATCTGATGAGCCCGGCCATGGCAGCCGCTGCGGCCATTGCCGGCCGCCTCATCGACCTCCGCAAACTGGAGACCTTGCACTGATGGAAAAGTTTACCCGGCTAACGTCGGTCGCGGCCCCGCTTGCGGAAGCGGACATCGACACGGACATCATATTTCCTGCCCGCTTCCTCCTCCTGCTGGACAAGGCCGGCCTGGGCAAGCAACTGTTCCACGAGCGCCGACATCGCCGCGACGGCAGCCTGACGGATTTCGTCCTCAACACGCCGCCCTTCAACGAGGCCCGCATTCTCGTTGCCGACGCAAATTTCGGATCCGGATCGAGCCGCGAACAGGCGGTCTGGGCGCTCGCCGATTTCGGCATTCGCTGTGTGATTGCACCGAGCTTCGGCGAAATCTTCTTTTCCAACTGCTTCAAGAACGGCGTGCTGCCCATCGTTGTCACGGGAGAGACCCATGCCAACCTGATGGCAGCGGCCCGTACCGGCGAGCCCTTCACCGTCGACCTGGAGGAGCAGACCGTGCTCCTGCCGAACGGACCTTCCATCGGCTTCGAGATCGACCCTTGGCGGAAGCGCGCGCTTCTTCTTGGGCTGGACGAGATAGGGGCGATTCTTGCAGACGATGAGGCAGATATCTCCGCCTTCGAGATTCGTCACCGCGCGGACAGCCCGTGGCTGTTCCTCGACGACGGACGCATGGAACAGTTTTTAGACAAGGGAGACGGCAAGTGACCGATCAGGACCTTTCCTCCAACTATCAGGGCGCGTTCGGCAAGCGGATCGGCTTTGGCAAGCGCCCTGTCCTGCTGATGATCGATTTCGTCGAGGCCTATTTCGATCGCGGCTGCGCGCTCTTTGCCGACGTCGAAGACGCATTGGCTTCGGCGCTGAGGCTTCAGGCGGCCGCCCGCAAGGCCGGCGTGCCGGTCATCTATACCAACGTCGTCTATAACAAGAGCGTGCTCAATGGCGGCCGGTTTTACCAGAAATCGATGACGCTTCACAATTTCGTGGAAGGCAGCCCCATGGGCGCCTGGCCGAAGGGACTGGTGCCGCACGAGGAGGAGCTGGTCATCTCCAAGCAGTATGCGTCCGCCTTTTTCGGCACGTCTCTCGCCTCCACGCTGACGACGCTTGGCATCGACACGGTGATTCACACCGGCGTGTCGACCTCAGGCTGCGTTCGCGCCACTTGCGTCGACTGCTGCTCCCACGGGTTTATCCCGATCATCGTGCGCGACGCTGTCGGCGACCGCCACCCTGCACCGCACGAGGCCAACCTCTTCGACATGGACGCCAAGTATGGCGACGTGGTCCGGGAAGCCGAAGTGATGACCTATCTCGCAAATCTAGGAAAGACAGCATGAGCAAGCCCAACCTGAAAGCAGCCCTTGCATCCGGCCAGTTCGTGGTCGCGCCCGGCATCCATGACATGATCACGGCCGTGGTCTCCAACAAGGTCGGCTTCGACTTTGTCTATGCCTCCGGCTACTGGATGACGGCATCCGCCTTCGGATTGCCGGATGCCGGGATTGCCAGCTACACGCAGATGCTCGATCGCGTCAGCACCTTGTGCCGCACGGTGAATGCAGCGGTTATCGCCGATGCCGATACCGGTTATGGCGGGCTTCTTAATGTGCATCATACCGTGCGCGGCTACGAAGAAGCGGGCGTCGCTGCAATCCAGATCGAGGATCAGGAATTTCCGAAGAAATGCGGCCACACGCCCTTCAAGCGCGTCGTGCCGATCATTGACATGGTCGAGAAAATCAAGGTTGCCGTCGAAGCCCGCAAGAACCCCGACATGCTGATCATCGCCCGCACGGATGCGCGCCAGCCGGAAGGTTTCGAAGGCGCCTTGAGGCGTGGTCTTGCCTATGGCGAGGCGGGTGCGGATATCGTCTTCCTGGAAGCGCTGGAAAGCGAAGAGGAAATGCGAGAAGCCTGCCGCCGCGTGCCGCAGCCGATGATGGCCAACATGGCCGATGGCGGGCGCACGCCGATCCGTTCTTCCAAGGATCTGGCAGCACTCGGCTACAAGCTGGCGATTTATCCGTCTGCCACGGGCCTTGCCGCCGCCGCCGCGGCTGAAAACGCTCTGACCGTGCTGAAGACCGAGGGAACCTCCGACTCGCCGAAGGTGCCGCTGTTCAATTTCTCGGAATTCAACTCGCTGATTGGCTTCGAAGACGTCTGGAGCTTCGAACGTCGCTGGGCTCGCGATACCGCGGAGGCAAAATGACGACCGTTGCTTGCATTGGCGCCGGCACGGTCGGGCGCGCCTGGGCGGTCGTTTTCGCCCGTGCCGGCCACGACGTCCGTCTCTACGACGCCCTGCCCGGCGAGGCTGCCGGCCGGGCGCGTGACGGTGCCCGCCGCACACTCGAGTTGTTTGCCGAAAACAGGTTGCTCGATGAACCGGTCGAGACGGTTCTGGCGCGCATCGTGCCGGTGGAGTCGATTGCCGATGCTGTCTCGGGCGCATCCTATGTGCAGGAGAGCGTTCGTGAGGATCTCGACGTCAAGCGGCAGGTCTTTGCCGAAATCTCACAGTTTGCCAATGCCGAGGCCATCTTGGCCTCATCGACCTCTGCTCTCCCCGGATCGGAGTTCATGGGCGCCGTCGAAAGGCCTGAGCGGGCGCTCGTCGTCCATCCGGTCAATCCGCCCTCGCTCATTCCGCTCGTCGAATTGTGCGGCACGAACTGGACCTCACCGGACACCATTGCCAGGACAAAGACCTTCATGAAGGAGGTCGGCATGAAGCCGATCCTGCTCAAGAAGGAGATCGACGGCTTCATTCTCAATCGCCTTCAGTTCACTCTGGTCGCGGAGGCGTTGCATCTGGTCGGCGAAGGCTATTGCGATCCTGAGGACATCGATGCCGTCCTGACCGACGGACTTGCGCTGCGCTGGGCCTCCATCGGCCCGTTTGAGGTCGCGCATCTCAATGCGCCCGATGGCATGCAGGGCTTCATCGACCGGCTCGGGCCGATGATGCGCCATCTCGGACAGTCGGCCCGCACCGACTACCCGTGGACCGACGCGCAGATCGCGACGACGCATGCGAGCCTCTGCGAGCGCATCCCTCTCGACACAATCGCCGAACGTCAGGCCTGGCGCGATGGACGCATCCTGGCGCTGCGCCGGATGAAGCAGGACGTCCCGGATCCCAACAGCTGACGCCGGTCGCCAAGCCAACATTTTGAGGAGACAACAATGAAATATCTGAAGCGCGGCATGGAAGCGTCGAGCGTTGCCGAAAACGATCGCAAGGTCCGGGAGGTTGTCGAAACAACGCTTGCCGACATCGAAAAGCGTGGCGATGACGCCGTGCGCGAATTGTCGGTCAAATTCGACGGGTGGGACCGGGAAGATTATCGCCTGACGAAGGCCGAGATCGACAGTTGTCTTAACTCGCTGTCGAAGCGCGACATAGAAGACATCCAGTTTGCCCAGGCGCAGGTGCGCAATTTTGCGCAGATCCAGCGCGCGACCCTTCAGGATGTCGAGGTCGAGACACTGCCCGGCGTGATCCTCGGCCACAAGAACATCCCGATCCAGGCGGCCGGCTGCTATGTGCCGGGCGGCAAATATCCGCTTCTCGCCTCCGCTCACATGTCGGTCATCACGGCGAAGGTCGCAGGCGTTCCGCGCGTCGCCACCTGCGCGCCGCCCTACAAGGGCGGGCTAGCGCCTGCCATCGTCGCCGCCCAGCATCTGGCCGGTGCCGATGAAATCTATGCGCTTGGCGGCATTCAGGCCGTCGGTGCCATGGCGCTCGGCACGAAGTCGATCGCGCCTGTCGACATGCTGGTGGGTCCGGGCAATGCCTTTGTGGCCGAAGCCAAGCGTCAGCTCTTCGGCCGCGTGGGCATCGACCTCTTTGCGGGTCCGACGGAGACTCTGGTCATCGCCGACGAGACGGTCGATGGCGAAATGTGCGCCACTGATCTTCTCGGACAGGCCGAGCATGGTCCGGACAGTCCCGCGATCCTGCTGACAACGTCGGAAAAACTCGCGCGCGAGACGATGGCCGAGATCGAACGGCTCCTCAAGATCCTGCCCACCGCCGAGATCGCGGCCAAATCCTGGGCGGCCTATGGCCAGGTCATCGTGGCCGATAGCGACGAGGAGATGGTGAAGATCGCCGACGAGATTGCCTCGGAGCATGTTCAGGTCATGACTCGCGACCCGGATTACTTCCTGAAAAACATGACAAATTATGGCGCACTTTTCCTCGGTCCCCGCACCAACGTCGCCTATGGTGACAAGGTGATCGGCACCAACCACACGCTGCCGACAAAGAAGGCGGCGCGTTACACGGGCGGTCTCTGGGTCGGCAAGTTTCTCAAGACATGCACCTATCAGAAGGTGCTCACCGATGAGGCCTCGGCCCTGATTGGCCGATATTGCTCGCGGCTTTGCGATCTGGAAGGTTTCAAAGGGCATGCCGAACAGGCCAATGTGCGGGTCCGCCGCTATGGCGGGGATAACGTCCCTTACGCCGGTCGTGCGGAAGAAAAGGGTGCGGCGTGACCGTGCTGCCCGAAACACCGTCCTTCCGGCTTGATGGGCGCCGGGCGCTCGTGACAGGTGCGGGCCGCGGCATCGGCCTCGCGGCGGCAGCGGCATTGGCGCAAGCCGGTGCCCACGTCGTCCTTGCCGCAAGGTCGGAAGAGGAGATCAAGCGGGCGGCCGATGCGATCAGGGCTGCCGGCGGAAGTGCCGAGCCCTTGGCGTTGGACGTCATGAACATCCAGGCGACGGCCTCAAGCCTCGAAAAAGCCGGCCCTTTCGATATCCTCGTCAACAATGCGGGCACCAACCGGCCGAAGCCGATCATGGAGGCGACCGAAGAGGACTTCGACGCGGTCCTCGATCTCAACGTCAAGGCGGCCTATTTTGTCGCCCAGGCCGTGGCCAGGGGTATGATTGCGGCCGGCATCAAGGGGTCCGTCATCCACATGGGCTCGCAGATGGGGCATGTCGGCGGACCGAACCGGACGCTCTACTGCGCCTCGAAATGGGCGATCGAGGGCTTGAACAAGGCGATGGCGCTTGATCTTGCAAAGCACGGTATCCGTTCCAACACGATTGCCCCGACCTTTATCGAAACACCCCTGACAAAACCATTCTTCGCAAACGAGGTGTTTCTGGCGAGCGTGCTCGAAAAGATCAAGCTCGGCAGGCTGGGTCAGGTGGAGGACATCATGGGCGCCATCGTCTTCCTGGCCTCCGATGCCTCGGCGCTGATGACCGGAACTTCGATCGTCGTCGATGGGGGCTGGACAGCGGATTGACCGGCGGACAAGCAACAGAGTTCCGACCCTTGGCATCTGGTCCCGCGAAAAGCAAATGTTCGTCGGTGTCTCTGCACCATCCAGTCCGATCATGGCGCGAGTGACATAGCCGCCGGATCGCGGATCTTGTTCTGACCGCGAACCCGCAGACACCTGACGGCCCACGGCGAGCCGGTATCAGGATCAATTCGCGCGCCGATTTTACAGTCTTTAGAGACTGGCCAATCTGATCAGTCTACCAGGGCACGGTCTGATCGCGGTAGTCGACAAAGTGGACGCCGCCGGAACCCTGCCGCGCCAGCATCGCAGCGACAACGCCTCGCACGCTTGTTTCGACGTCGAGGGGCGCGGATGCCCCGCCCATGTCTGTCCGCACCCATCCGGGCGACATGCAAAGGTAGGTTCGATCGTCATGATGGCGCGCGGCAAAGCTTTTCAGCATCTGATTCAAGGCTGCCTTGCTGGCGCGATAGGTCTCCCATCCGCCGCCGCCATTGTTGTTGATGCTGGCCATGTTAGACGACATCACGGCGACGATCCCCTCCGGATGGACCAGAGCGTGCAGAGCGCCGATGATCCGGAGCGGAGACAGCGCGTTCGTGATCATCGTGTCCACGAAGCTCTCGAGGGCAACAAGCTCCACTGCAATCTCCGGGTCCGGCGCAACGCCGGCATTGACGAACAGCACATCGAGGACACGGCCGGAGAGCGTTTTGCTCAAGGCTGCAACATCCTCGGCGGCGTTGATATCCAACTCCAAGATTGTGAGTGAACCCTTGACGCCAAGGGCTTCCGGTCCCGCGCGGCCATGCGCGCCGCGAACGGTTGCGATCACATCCCATCCTCGTGACAGGAATGCATCGACCAGCCCAAGTCCCAGGCCGCGCGAAGCCCCGACGATCAGTGCAGTCTTTCGGTTGGACATTGCTCACTCCTGCCTTCCGCAGCCATTCCCATGCTGGGGTCGATGATCCGGAAGGATAGGGTAGAGGCGGTCGCCGACCTGGGCAAGCCGCAGTAGACTTTTCCCTTGCTGAGAGCGCATTGTCACGGCGTGGCAGGCACCAAGTCGCGCGTTCATGACGGATGACCGTGCCCAGGATGAAGCCTGTTTCGGCTATGCCAGACGCAGGCCCAAACCGTGTAAAGTCCGAAGGAGACACTCGTTGAAATACGATTACTGCATCATCGGCGGCGGCATCGTCGGGCTTGCCACAGCCATGCGGCTCCTCGAGGCCCGGCCCGGCAGCAGTCTGATCCTCCTGGAAAAGGAAGATTCGCTGGGGAAGCACCAGACCGGCCACAACAGCGGCGTCATCCACGCCGGCATCTATTACCCACCGGGCAGCCTGAAGGCCGAACTCTGCCGCAAGGGCGCTATCGCGACCAAGGCGTTCTGCGAGCAGAATGCCATCCGCTACGACGTGTGCGGCAAGCTTGTCGTGGCCACGTCGGACCAGGAAGTGGCACGCATGGATGCGCTCTACGAGCGTTCGAAGCAGAACACGATCGAAGTCCATCGCTTCTCGGCAGAGGAACTCGTCGAGCGCGAGCCCCATATCGTCGGCCTGGGCGCTCTGTATGTACCTTCGACCGGTATCGTCAGTTATCTCGATGTGTGCCGGAAGATGGGCGAACGCATCGCCGCCAGCGGTGGTGAAGTGCGTTTGTCGACCCGTGTTACCGGCATTCGCGAGAAAACGGATTGCGTGGAAATCGACAGCGATGGTGCAAGCTGGCAGGCCAATGAGCTGATCGTATGCGGCGGGCTTCAGGCTGACCGTCTGGCGCGGCTGGCCGGCCTTGCCATCGACTTCCGCATCATACCCTTCCGCGGCGAATATTATCGGCTGCCCGCAGACAAGAACGAGATCGTCCGTCATCTGATCTATCCCGTTCCAGACCCGTTCCTCCCGTTTCTCGGCGTGCACCTGACCCGCATGATCGATGGCAGTGTCACGGTCGGTCCGAACGCCGTGATCGGGTTTGCACGTGAAGGCTATCCACGGCTCTCGCTCAATCTCGCGGATGTGACGGACTACGCATTGTTTGCCGGATTCTGGAAAACGGTCTTCGCCAATCGCCGCTCGGCCGTGACGGAACTTCGAAATTCGCTGTGGAAGCCTGGCTATCTCGAAGAATGCCGGAAATACTGCCCGGAACTGCGGCTCAGTGACCTGCTGCCGCACGAGGCGGGGATCCGAGCGCAGGCCGTCAAGGCGGATGGCTCGCTCGTGCATGACTTCCTCTTTGCACAGACGGACAGAACGCTGCATGTCTGCAACGCCCCCTCCCCGGCAGCAACCTCGGCCATACCCATCGCAGAGATGATCGTCGCCCGGCTCGGATCTGAATGACGAGTCTCCTTCCGCGTATCACACAGTTGGGCAGGGCGAATGCCGACCTCGGACGTAAGCCACCAAATGCTCTGGAGTGGGACCTGGGTGAAATACCAAGAGACACGCCGCACTCGTCAGCGCGGCGTGACCGATTCGAGCCCGGAACTGAACTGCCCGGACCCGATGTCCTCCGCCTCCATCTTTCCATTACGGTTTCCGCTGATCGGCGACCTTAGAGGATGCAACAGGCGGTGCGGCATTACCCCAGCTGTTGCGGATATAGGTCAGCACGTCCGCGACCTGCTGATCATTCAGCCGCCAGGCCAATGATGGCATGGCCGGTGTGGTCGGGGCCGTGGCTGTTCTCGCTGCCTGACTGCCGTTGAGCACGACATGGATCAGCGTCTCGGCGTCGGCCTGCTGCACGATGGGGCTTCCGGCAAGCGCCGGGAAGAGCTGGCGTCCGCCCTGCCCCTCTCCGCCATGGCAGGCCGAACAGGTGTCGTGATAAATGAGCGCGCCAGCCTGAAAATGCGCGTCGTCGCTTTTCACCGGCGCAGGTTTGGCCGGTTCGCTCTTGATGCTTTTCAAGTAGGTCGCGATCGCTTTCAGATCCTCGTCCTTCATCGCAGACGTCGAATTTTCAATCACCTCCGCCATCGGACCCGAGGCAATCGAATGATTGTTGGCGCCTGTTTTCAGATACCCAACGACTTCGTCGTCAGACCATCCGCCAATGCCGGTATAGGAGTTTCCACTGATGTCGGGGGCATACCAGCCTTGCAAGGATGCGCCCGTGAGCGCTCCATCGGTCTCGTCTGCGCCGAGCACGCTCTTTGGCGAGTGACATGTCACGCAGTGACCCGGTCCCTGAACAAGGTAAGCGCCCCTGTTCCATTCGGCCGATTTCTGGCTGTCCGGCTTGAACTCGCCTTCCGTGAAATTGATCGTGTTCCAGCCAAGCATCGAAAGACGGATATTGAACGGAAACGGAAGCTGATTGGCTTTGACGGCATTGTGGACCGGTTCGATCGTGCGGATGTAGCTCCACAGGTCGGAAATGTCGGCGTCATGCATCTTCGTATAGGCCGGGTACGGCATTGCGGGATAGAGCCGCTTGCCGCCATGGCCGATACCGCGCTTCATGGCACTGAAGAAATCGGCTTCAGACCATGTTCCGATCCCCGTTTCCGGATCCGGTGTGATGTTAGGTGGAACGAGCGCACCGAACGGCGTCTCCAGGGGGGCGCCGCCCGCAAACGGAGCCCCACCCTGTTTGGTGTGACAGCCAGCACAGTCGCCGAGTACGGCCTGATAGCGTCCGCGAATGATCTTGGAGGCGTCGTCCGGCGTGCCGGAACCGGCAAAAACCGAGCCTGCAGCGGTGGTGCCAAGAAGGACAGCGAAAAACAGCTTGACGGTTCTCATGCGGTCACCAAGGGTTGTCCGGGATTGCGCAGATATTGCTGGCGAATGGCGTCCGCCGCGTGGAACGCAAGCGCCCCGACCGTGCCCGTGGGATTTTTGCCGGCATTGTGCGCGAACGCGGAAGCGCCGATCACGAAGACATTCGGCACGTCCCAGCTCTGGAGATATTTGTTGATCGCGCTGGTTTTCCGGTCGGCTCCCATGATGGCGCCTCCCGTGTTGTGTGTGCTCTGGTAGGGCACCGAATCCCAACCCTTCTTGCGCGGCGAAGCAGTATACTGCCTGCCCCCGAAAGACTTGGCGATCTCTTCCATCTTTCCCGTAATCCAGGCAGACATCCGCACGTCATTATCGGGGAAATCGAAGGTGACGCGCAGCAACGGCCTGCCAAACCTGTCCTTGTACGTCGGATCGAGATCGAGATAGTTGCCGCGTATGGGATAGCTCGACCCCTGCGAGGAGAAGCCGAGCGTGCTTTTGTAGGCCTGAACGGTGGCCTTCTTCCATTCGGAGCCCCATCTGGGAGACCCCGGCGCAGTCGGCCGCGTCTGGATCGGTCGGCCGTTTGTCGGAATACAGTTGATGCCGGCGCCGCCGACGAAGTCGACCCCGCCATGGTCAAAGGCATCGCCGTTGTAGTCGTCCACCGTCTGTCCGAGTGCGCCGGCGGCAATGAACGGGTTGAAGTTCTTGTCGTCGAAGAAGACCTGCGCGCCGGAATTGGTCTGGTAACAGTAATTGCGCCCAACGGTGCCTTCTCCTGTTCCCGGGTCGTAGGGGACTCCGATGCCGGAGATCAGCATCAGCCGCACGTTGTGCAGGCCGTAAGCACAGAGAAGGACCATGTCCGCCGGCTGGAAATATTCCTCGCCTGACGTGTCGACATAGGTAACGCCACGGGCATTCTTGCGCGAGGCGTCGAGATCGACATGCAGGACTTCGGACTGGGTACGCAACTCGAAATTCTTCTTGCGCATCAGCACGGGCAGGATCGTTGTCTGGGCCGAAGACTTGGAATAGTTCGCGCAGCCGAAACGCTCGCAGAAACCACACATCGTACACTGGCCCATGGCGATGCCGAGCGGGTTGATATAATCTTTCGAGAGATTGGCCGCCGGCGTCGGGAAGGGATGCAAACCCATGGAACGGGTGACGTCGGCAAAGAGCGTCGGCGCGTAGGTCATGGGAAGGGGCGGCAGTGGATAATCCCTGGAGCGCGGATCCTCGAACGGATTGCCGCCGGGCTGAATCTGGCCCTTGATGTTGCCGGCCTTGCCCGAGATGCCCGCCAGATATTCGAACCGGTCGTAGGACCCTTCGAGCTCCGCCCCCGTGACACCCCAGTCCTGCAACTGAAGTTCGCGCGTTTTGTCGGGGCCGTAGCGCTCCGCAAGATGGCTCGCGATACGGAAGTCGCTGTCCCAGAAGCGCCAGGTGTGGCCATTCCAGTGAACGCCAGCGCCGCCGACCCCGTTGCCGGGTAGAAAGGAGCCATAGTCGCGCATGGGCAGGGCCGTCTGCGACGTGTTGTTCCGCATCGTCATCGCTTCTTCGACCGGCTGCAGAAAAAGATCGCGCCGGACGGCATAGCGCAGTTCATCCTGCATATAGCCGATGTTGAAGTCGGTCGCGGTATCGCGCCAGGGACCGCGCTCGATGGCCAGAACGTCGAGACCTTCTTCGGTCAGTTCATGCGCGAGGATTGAGCCGGTCCAACCGAGACCGACAATGACCACATCCTTGCGCGGCATGATTCTCGTCATGGTCCGTTCCCCTTATTTCACAAGCCAAGCCGGCGATCCGGCAATCGAAACCGGCGGCAGCGGATAGGGTTGATTGTGCTTGCTGACGTGGTCGCGATAGTCGTATCGCGCGCCGGGGAAGCCGAGCATTTTCCAGGACGCCATGTCCTTGTTGCCGCCATAGATCGGATCGGCGAAGAAGCCCTCCATCACCGTCGTGAGCATCAGACCGAAGAACGCCTTGGGCGCGACCCCGTCGGGCAGCTTGATCTTGTCCGCTTCCATATCCTTCAGCACCGCGTCCTGTTCATCCGGCTGCAGCTCGGCAAACGATTTTCCGGACTTGTTCTCAGCGGTCCAGCGGTTGAGCGCCGCAAGCCCCTTTCGATAACGCTCGGCCGGCGTCTCTTGTCCCTGATACCCTTGTGTCGGCAGTGCAGGCTTGAATGGCCCCTGCATGTACAGGCGGCTGGACTGGCCGTAGGAGCCAGCAAGCTGCCGGTCGAGATAAAGCACGCATCCCGCCTCGCGCCCGCCAATCGACAGGTCGTCTGCAGGAATGAACCTGTCAGCGACAGCCTCCATGGCTGCCGCTTCCTGCGGGGTGAAGAACTGCCAGCCCCCGGGTCTTACCTGTGTCGGCGGGTCTGCCGCACCACTTTGCCATGGCAGCCGTCCAGAAATGCTACGCGCCAGAACAGGCGAGGCCGCGCTGGCAGCCAGAGCAAATGCGACGGTCGAGAGAAACTCTCGGCGAGTGCGGAGCGAAACACGGGAGGTCGTCATGGGTCCCTTGGAGCGTTGTGAGGTCAGAGCCGGAGCCGGCAAGGGCGGCGTGACATCGAGTGTGAGGGATTGCTTACGAGGTTGGCGCGTCGAATGAGGAGGCGAAAGTGACGACGGGCGGACGCCCGATGTGCGGCTGTTTGTGTTTGTTTGCCCACAAAACGGTTTCGCGACCAAAAAGTTCCGTACGGGTCCGCATAATTCAGTGGCCAAGAGCTGGAATGGGCAGAGGTGACGCCACGAGAGACTGGTGCAAACTTCGAGCCGGACCAGATCAATTCCTATCCGGCCAGCTTCCCGGGCGCCTCATCAGAAAATTTTGAGAAAACGTTTTCTCATATTGACTTGCTGTTTGAGAAAAGGTTTTCTCGCGTCGACAAGCGATGGGAGGCACCGCTGACAAAGGAACCGAAAAGCTCTCGGACAACGATACACGACCTCGCCCGCGCGGCCGGCGTCAGTGTGTCGACGGTGTCCAAGGCTTTGAACGATACGGGCCGGATGGGTGAGGAGACGCGGACGCGGATCAAGCGGATCGCAGCGGACATCGGTTTTCGGCCGAATGCGCTGGCGCGAGGACTTCTATCACGGCGATCCTTCACCATTGGGCTTTTGACCAACGACACCTATGGCCGGTTCACCCTGCCGCTGATGGCCGGCGTGTCGGAAGCGCTGGTGGACAAGGGCGTGTCGGTCTTCCTCTGCGCCATCGAGGACGATCCGGCCCTGGCGCGCGTGCATGTCGAGGCGATGCTGGACAAGCAGGTGGACGGCATTATCGCCACCGGCAAGCGGACGGATCGGGCGCTGCCGGTCGATCTGTCCGACCTGCCGGTGCCGGTGGTCTATGCCTTCACGGCCGGGCCGCCGAACAGCATCACCTATGCGTCGGACGATGTGCATGGGGCCGAACTGGCGGTCGCCCACCTTCAGGGGCTGGGGCGCAAGCGGCTCGCCCATATCACCGGGCCGGACGCGTTCATCGCGGCACTGGAGCGCGCCTCCGCTTTCCGGCGGCTCGCCGGTAGCGATGCGCCGGTGCTGCATGGGCAGTGGACGGAATCCTGGGGCCGGGAAGCCATTCTCGATCTGTGGAAGTCCGGCGAGCGGCCGGACAGCATCTTCTGCGGCAACGACATGATTGCCCGCGGCGTCATCGACGGCCTGCGCGAACTTGGGGTCTCGGTGCCGGGCGATGTCTCGGTGGTCGGTTTCGACAACTGGGAAATCGTTGCCGCCCAGTCACGCCCGCCGCTGACGACGGTGGACATGAACCTGAAGGAGCTGGGCCGGCAGGCCGGGCTCACGGTACTCGCCCTGGGAGAGGGCGAGAAACTCGAACCGGGCTGGCGCAAGCTGCCCTGCACGCTGGTGGTACGCGGCTCCTGCGGCGGCGCACCAAACGATCGGTAAACAGAAGTTTCAGGGCTGAGGAGAGCCCTTTTGGGAGGAAGTGTCATGAGAAAATTGCTTGCCACGACAACGCTTGCCGCGATGCTGATCGCGCCGGCTGCCTGGGCGGATACGATCCAGATGTGGGTCCGGTCCGGCATCGGCGACAGTTTCAAGGAAACCGTCAAGGCCTATAACGCCGGCCATCAGGACAAGGTCGAACTGACCGAGGTGCCACAGACCGATCTGGTGCAGAAATATGCAACCGCCATCGCCGGCGGCCAGGCGCCCGACGCGCTGTCGATGGACCTGATCTACACGCCGTCCTTTGCAGCCTCCGGCCAGCTTGAGGACCTGACGAGCTGGGCGCAGTCGCTGCCCTATTTCAAGTCGCTCTCGCCCTCGCATGTCCGCCTCGGCACCTACCAGGACCATATCTACGGCCTACCGCTGTCGGTCGAGACCTCGATCTTCGCCTGGAACAAGGACCTCTACAAGAAGGCCGGCCTCGATCCCGACAAGGCGCCGAAGACCTGGGAGGAAATCACCGCCAATGCCGAAAAGATCCGCGCACTGGGCAAGGATATCTATGGCTTCTACTTCTCCGGCGGCGGCTGCGGCGGCTGCATGATCTTCACCTTCACCCCGCTCGTCTGGGGTGCTGGCGCCGACATCCTCTCCGCGGACGGCAAGAAGGCGACGCTCGATACGCCCCAAATGCACAAGGCGGTCGAATATTACCGCAACATGGTCAAGAAGGATCTCGTGCCTCCGGGCGCAGAGAGCGACAATGGCGCGAACTTCCTCTCGATCCAGAGCGGCAAGATCGGCCAGCAGACGCTCGGCGCCTTCGCCATCGGAACGTTGATCACCCAGCATCCGGAACTCAATTTCGGCGTGACGCTCATCCCGAGCGTCGACGGCAAGCCCTCGTCCTTTGCCGGCGGCGACAATTTCGTGGTCACCAAGGGCACGAAGAAACTCGACGCGGTGAAAGGCTTCCTCGAATATGTCTATTCGCTGGAAGGCCAGAAGATCATGGCCAAGTATGGCAGCCTGCCGACGCGTGGCGATCTCGCTGACCAGGTTCTGGCCGGCCTCGATCCGCGCCTGAAGGTCGGCGTCGATGCCATCGCGGTCGCCAAGACGCCCTATACGCTGCAGTTCAACGACCTGATCAACAGCGCCAACGGCCCCTGGGCCGCCTTCACCCACGCCGCTATCTTCGGCGACGAGAAGAAGGCCTTCGCCGACGCCCAGGCGCAGATGCAGCAGATCATCGACGACGCACAGTGATGTGACGATCCTCCCGGGGCGATCCCGCGTCCCATCGGGGGCCGGACCTCACGTGTCTGGCTCCCGACAGCTATCCGATGACATGCCCAACTTCATGACGTGCGAGTTCAAGACATGACCGCCACAAGTCCATCCGGAACGACGCGCCTAAACCGGCCGAACAGGCGCCGGAAGGAAGCCCTCAAAGGTCTTCTCTTCATCGCGCCGGCGATGATCCTGGTTCTGGTGCTCTTTGTTTTCCCCGTGCTGTTCACGGCCTGGATGAGCCTGCACAAATGGCCGCTTCTCGGCGAGCCCACTTGGATCGGCCTGCGCAACTATACGCGCATGTTCTCCGACCAGCGCTTCTACGATGCACTCGGCTTCACCGCCTATTACACCGGCATCGTAACCGTCGTCATCTTCGCCTTCGCTTTCCCGATGGCGATGCTGGTGGAGCAGAAGCGGCGCGCGGTGCCGGTCTACCGCACCTTCTTCTTCCTGCCCGTGGTGGTGGGCCTTGCCTCCGCCTCACTGCTCTGGACCTGGCTTGCCAATATCGACAGCGGCTTCTTCTCGCCGCTCATGGAGCGCCTCGGCGTGACGAGCGGCCGCGTTAACCTGCTCGCCACCTTCGACCTCGCCTTCTGGACCATCATCGCCATGGTCGTCTGGAAGATCGCCGGCTTCACCATGATCATTCTCCTCACCGGCCTGCAATCGATCCCGGCGGAACTCGTGGAAGCCAGCCGCATCGACGGCGCGAAACGCCTGCAGCGCTTCCGCTACCTGACCCTGCCGCTGATGCGCAAGCCGCTGGCGCTGGCGCTTGTCCTTTCGGTCACCGGCTCAATCCTCGCCTTCGACCAGTTCTACATCATGACTAGCGGCGGGCCGCAGAACCGGATGATCACCATCGTCTATTACATCGTCAACCAGTCCTTCGTGTCCTTCAATCTCGGCTATGGCGCAGCGCTGTCGATCGCGGTTCTCGTCATCCTGCTGGTGTTGAGCGTTGCCCAGCTCTGGCTGCTTCGCGACAAGGGAGAGCAGGCATGACAAAAGCCCGCACGAACTTCGAACGCCGCCGCTTTCTCGGCAACTTCGCCTTTCACGGCAGCGCCTCCGTGCTGTCGCTCCTGTTCCTCATACCCTTCATCGTCGCCTTTCTCGCCTCGTTCCGGCGCGGTCCCGAGGCATCAAGTCCGCCCGTGCCGCCATGGCCGGTGAACGGCGTCTCCTTCGACGCCTACCGCATGCTTGACACGTTCGGCTCCGGCATCTGGCAGCACATGCTGAATTCGCTGATTGTGTCGCTCGGCACCGTCGTTCTCACGGTCGTGATCAGCCTGCTCGCCGGCTATGGCTTCTCGCGCTACCGGTTCCCGCTGAAGAACGTGCTCTTCGTGTTGCTGATGGCGACGCTGATGATCCCGTTCCAGTCGATCCTGACGCCGCTCTTCATCATGTTTGCGAAGCTCGGGCTGAACAATTCGCTGTTCGGGCTCACCCTAATCTACGTGACACTGCAGCTCCCCTTCTCGGTCTTCATGATGCGCAATGCGTTCGATGCCGTGCCGAAGGAAATCGAGGAGGCAGCGCGGGTCGACGGCGTGCGCGACGTCCGGCTGCTCACCCGCGTGCTTCTGCCCCTCGTCATGCCGGGTGTGGCGACGGTTGCCATCTTCGCCTTCCTCAATGCCTGGAACGAGTTTCTGGCCGCGCTGATCCTGCTGTCGAGCAATGACAAGTTCACGCTTCCCATCCTGATGACGGCGGTGCGCGCCGGTCGGCTGGGGTCGATCAACTGGGGCGCGCTGCAGGCGGGCGTAGTCGTCATGATCATCCCCTGCATCATCGTCTTCCTCCTCCTGCAACGCTACTACATGCGCGGCCTGACGGCCGGCGCGGTGAAATAACCTCAAAGGATACCCCGATGACGTCGAGTGAAAAACAGTTCCGCCCCGTCGCCGTGCCGGCCGTTTCCGTCGGCGGATTCTGGGGCAAATGGCAGGACGCCGTCTGCGACGAGACCGCCTCGATCCTGCTCGACCGCTGCATTGCAGCCGGCATGCTGCAGGCGATCGATCCAGACCAGCCGAGCCCCGGCGTCGTGATCCCCTTCCACAGCATGAGCCCGACCATGCCTGAGACCGAACAGAAGGCCCGTGTCTCGACCCAGATGTTCTGGGACAGTGATTTCGCCAAGTCGATCGAGACCATTGCCTATGCGCTCTATCGCAAGCCGAATGCGGAACTGGAGCGGCGCGCCGACGAGATCATCGATCTCTACGAAAAGCTGCAGCAGGAGGACGGCTATGTGAACTCCTGGTTCCAGCGGATCCGGCCCGGCCGCCGCTGGACGAACCTGCGCGACCATCACGAGCTTTATTGCGCCGGCCACATGATCGAGGCGGCGGTCGCCTATTTCCAGGCCACCGGCAAGCGCAAGTTCCTCGACATCATGTGCCGTTATGTCGATTACATGCTGACCGTTTTCGGCCACGGACCGGACCAGTTGCCCGGCTATTGCGGACATCCGGAAATCGAACTGGCGCTGGTCAAGCTCGCGCGCGTGACGGGCAAGCGGGAATATATGGACCTGTCGAAGTTTTTCGTCGACGAGCGCGGCACGCAACCGCATTTCTTCGATGAGGAGGCGATCCGCGACGGACGCCAACCCAGGACCTATGTCTTTGGCAGTTACGAATACAGTCAGTCGCATCTGCCCGTGCGCGAACAGAAGAAGGTCGTCGGCCACGCCGTGCGCGCCATGTATCTCTATTCGGGCATGGCGGACCTTGCGACCGAATATCACGACGACAGCCTGACCTCGACGCTGGAAACGCTCTGGGACGACCTCACGACCAGGCAGATGTATGTGACCGGCGGCATCGGCCCGGCGGCGAGCAACGAGGGCTTCACCGACTATTACGACCTGCCCAACGAAACCGCCTATGCCGAGACCTGCGCCTCCGTCGCGCTCGTCTTCTGGGCAAGCCGCATGCTGGGACGCGGGCCGAACCGCCGCTTCGCCGACATCATGGAACAGGCGCTCTACAACGGCGCGCTGACGGGGCTTTCCATGGATGGCAAGACTTTCTTCTACGACAATCCGCTGGAATCGACCGGCAAGCATCACCGGTGGAAGTGGCACCATTGCCCCTGCTGCCCGCCGAACATCGCCCGCCTCGTCGCCTCGGTCGGCTCCTACATGTATGCAGCGTCCGATAACGAGATCGCCGTACATCTCTACGGCGAGAGCACGGCCAGCTTCGAGCTCGCTGGCGGCGCGAAGGTCAATCTCGCACAGAAGACGGCCTATCCCTATGAGGGCAGGATCGACCTGTCGCTAGGTCTCTCGGCGCCCACACGCTTCACGCTGTCGCTGCGCATCCCCGAATGGGCCGAGGGCGCGACACTTGCCATCAACGGCGAAACGGCCGATCTCAAGGCGGTCGAGGTGGACGGCTATGCCCGTATTGAGCGGGAGTGGAAGGACGGCGATGCCATCGTGCTCGACCTGCCGCTAGCGCTTCGCCCGCTCTATGCGCATCCCAAGGTGCGGCAGGATGCCGGTCGCGTCTCGCTGATGCGCGGCCCGCTCGTCTATTGCGCCGAAGAGGTCGATAATGGAGCCGACCTCAGCACGTTCCGGATCGGCGAGACGCCGAAAGTCGCTGCCACAACGGTTCTGGATGAGCTGAACGGCGCCGTCGCGCTCGATCTCGATGTGCGGCGAGATTCGGTCGAGGATTGGGGCAACGCGCTTTACCGCAGCACACCACCGGAGGCGCAAGCGGCCAAGGTGCGGCTCGTGCCCTATCACCTGTGGGACAACCGTGCGCCCGGCGCGATGCTCGTCTGGTTCCCGGCGCAATGACGGAGGCAGCGATGAAGGCCATGGATCGCGCCGGCGCGGGCGTCCGGCTTGAGAATATCCGCAAGTCATTCGGCGCGCTGGATGTCATTCACGGCATCGATCTGGAGATCAAGGGCGGCGAATTCATCGTCTTCGTCGGCCCCTCCGGCTGCGGAAAATCGACGCTCTTGAGGATGATCGCCGGACTTGAGGATGTGACCGACGGCGAAATCTCGATCGGCGAGAGGGATGTAACCTATCTCGACCCGTCCGAACGCGGCATCGCCATGGTCTTCCAGTCCTATGCGCTTTATCCGCACATGACGGTGCGGGAAAATCTCGGCTTCGGGCTGAAGATGGCCGGCACGCCAGCGGAGGAGGTTGCCCGCCGCGTGGATGCAGCGGCGGAGATCCTGAAGATCACGCATCTGCAGGAGCGCCGGCCGGGCCAGCTCTCCGGCGGCCAGCGCCAGCGCGTCGCCATCGGCCGCGCCATCGTGCGCGAACCGGATGTCTTCCTGTTCGACGAGCCGCTGTCCAACCTGGATGCGGAACTGCGGGTCTCCATGCGCGTCGAGATCGCCAAGCTCCACCGCACGCTCGGCAACACGATGATCTATGTGACGCATGACCAGACGGAGGCGATGACGCTGGCGAGCCGGATTGTCATCCTGCGCGACGGCCGCATTGAACAGGTGGGCACGCCACGCGAGGTCTATGAGAATCCGGATAATATCTTCGTCGCCGGCTTCATCGGCTCACCGCGGATCAATCTCATCGAGGGGACATGGCTTACGGAGGGCAAGGCGCAGTTCGGGGAGACGATTATCTCGCCGCGTCTCACAAGCACCGCTCGCGTTCCGGGCGACAAGGTTTTTCTGGGAATCCGCGCTGAAAACTTCACCGTTGCCGACCAGGCTCAGGAAACTCTCGACGCCGTGATCGACTTCACGGAATATCTCGGCGGCACGCACTATCTCTATTGCGCGCTGAAGGACGGCCAGTCGCTGGTTGTTGAGGAACGCGGCGGCCGCGACTTCGTGAACGGCCAGACGATCAGCCTCGCCTTCGCGACCGAGAAGACTTTTCTGTTCGATGCAAACGGAGCGCGGCTGCGGTAGAGGCCGCGCACCACAAAAGCGCGATCAAAAACCATCGCCCATGCCTGTTGACCACGGCATGGGCGAAGACGTGCCGGTCTAGGCTGGATTACCAGCAGCAGAAGCCACCATCGACCAGAAGATCGACGCCGGTCACGAAGCTGGCCGCATTCGACAGGAGGAAGACGGCCGGGCCGACCATTTCGTCGACGGTCGCCATGCGCTGCATCGGCGTCTGCTCTTCGAAGAGCTTCGTCTGGTGCACCATTTCCGGTCGCGTGTTCATCGGCGTTGCAGTGTAGCCGGGGCTGATTGTGTTGACACGAACGCCGCGCGTGACCCACTCCATCGCCATCGACTTCGTCATGTGAATGACGCCGGCCTTGGAGGCATTGTAGTGGCACTGGTTCAGGCCGCGATTGACGATGACGCCCGACATGGAGGCGATATTGACGATCGACCCACGGCCGTTCTTCAGCATGGCGCGCGCTTCCGCCTGGCAGGACAGGAAGACGCCCTTCAGGTTTATGTCCATCATCGTCTGAAACTGGCTCTCTTCCATCTCCTCGGCCGGATTGGCATTGGCGATGCCGGCTGCGTTGACGGCGAGCGACAGGAGCCCAAGTTCCTTTTCGGTGCGCGCGACGGCCTCGTTGAGCGAAGCGCCGTTCGTTACGTCGGCGGCGATGCTGATGCTGCGACGACCTGCCTTGGCAATAAAGTCCGCCGTTATCGAAAGCCCGTCATCGGTGCGGCGGTCGAGCAGTGCGACGTCTGCGCCGCACTGGGCAAGGCCCATGGCGATGCGCTGACCGATGCCGCTGCCGGCGCCCGTGACGAGCGCAACCTGGCCGGAGAGGTCGAAAAGCTTGGGAGCGTTGAGCTTGATGTCAGACATGTTTTACCTGCTGTTTTTTAAAGTGTCGCGAGTTCCATGACGGAGACGTCGTTGGCCTCCGAGCGATCTAATATGCCGGCCTGCTTGCCCTGCGCCATGACCATGATGCGGTTCGACACCCCGAGAACCTCTTCAAGGTCGGAGCTGACGACGATCACGGCGAGGCCTTCGCGTGCGAGTTCCATGATCGTGTCGTAGATCGAAGAGCGCGCGCCCACATCAATGCCGCGCGTCGGCTCGTCGAGCACGACAACCCTTGGCTTGCAGGCCAGCCACTTGGCCAGCACGACCTTCTGCTGATTGCCGCCGGACAGTTCGCCGGCATTCTGGCTGCCGCGCCCCTTGACGCCAAACTTTGCGATATAGCGGTCAGCAAATTGATGCAGCTTGCGCGACGAGATAAAGCCGCCAGCCGAGATTTCCTTCAGGTTCGCATAGGCGATATTCTCTGCGATCGGATGATCCAGCACGACGCCCTGCAGCTTCCGGTCCTCGGGAACGAGGACCATGCCGTTGCGGATGGCGTCAGCCGGCGAGCGCGGGGTCACGGTCTTGCCTTCGAGAACCACTTCCCCTGCCGAAATCGGGTCAGCGCCGGTCAGCGCACGCACCAGTTCGGTGCGGCCCGCGCCGACAAGTCCGGCAATGCCGAACACCTCACCCTTGCGGACGGAGAAATTGATGTCGCGGAAGCTGCCGCGTGGCGAGGCAAGCCCCTTCACCTCCAGCATGACGTGATCGGCAGGAGCAGGCACCGCCGGGAACATGCGCTCCAGCGAACGCCCGACCATGGCCTCGACGATGGAACGGATGGGAACGTCACCGCTGTCGAATTCCTGAACCTTTGCCCCGTCGCGCATGACCACGATGCGGTCGGCGATCTGGCGGATTTCCTCGAGACGGTGGGAAATATAGATGATGCCGACGCCTTCCGATTTCAGGCGCTCGATCTGGCGGAAGAGCAATTGTGTCTCTTCGCCACCGAGTGCGGCTGTCGGTTCATCGAGAATGAGCAGCTTGGCATTGAGCGTCAGCGCCTTGGCAATTTCGATCAATTGCTGATTGGCGGTCGACAGTCCCTCAACGACGCGCTTGGGAGAAATGTCGAGACCCAGGCGCTGCAGGCCGGCTTGCGCACGCTCTTCCATCGCCTTGCGGTCGATACGGCCGCCGGAGGTCAGGTAGCGGCCAACAAAGACGTTTTCCGCAATCGAAAGCTGCGGCAGGAGCTTGAGTTCCTGATGGATCATGCCGACGCCGACATCCATCGCGGCGCGCGGGCTGGCGGGGGCATAAGGTGCCCCCAGCCATGTCATATCGCCGGAACTCGGCTGGATGGCGCCGGAAATGATATTCGACAGGGTCGATTTTCCGGCGCCGTTTTCACCGAGCAACGCCACGACTTCCCCTGCCCGGACGTCGAGGTCGACGCCGTGGAGCACTTCCAGAGGTCCGTAGGATTTGCGGATCTGGCGGAGCGACAGGATCGGAGTTCTATCCGTGAAAGTCATGGCATTCGCGTCCTTGACGGTATCAGGGGTGTTCGGCGACGAACTTCGGAGCATTTTCCGGCGTCGTCAGGAAGCCCGGCAGAAGCTGTTCGGCCGGAAGCTTCTCGCCGGCAGCGAGCTTGATCGCGCTATCGACGGCCAGACGGCCGATGCCGCGAACCTGCTGCGTGGCCGTTGCGTCGAAGCCCTTCTGTGCCAGGATCGGCAGAGCGGTGGTGTCACCGTCGAAGCCGCCGACATAGATGCGCTGCGAAGCACCCGAAACCTTGACCGCCTGGGCAGCACCCAGAGCGAGGCCGTCGGCCTGTGCGAAGATCAGGGTCGTGTCCGGATGAGCCTGGAGAAGGTTCTGGCCGATGTTGAGGCCTTCAGCCTGCGACCACTGCTCGCTCCACTGTTCGGCAACCAGCTTCACGCCGGCGTTCTCGCCGATCGCCTTGTTGCAGCCCTTGGTGCGCTCGACTTCCGGCGTCGTGCCCTTCTGGCCGTGGATCATGATCATATTGCCCTTGCCGCCGGCAAGACCGATGATGTGCTTGCAGACTTCGTAAGCCGAAGTTGCGTTGTCGGTTGCGATGAACGTGTCGCCGGGGGCTTCAGGCGCATTGCGGTCGACGTTGACGACCGGGATACCGGCCTGCTTGGCAAGGCGGGTCGGAACGGCAGCGGCGGCAGCGCCGGCCGGGATGTAGATGAAGGCGTCGATGCCTTGCGTCAGAAGGTCCTGAACCTGGCTGATCTGGGTAGCAGAGTCGTTCTTGGCGTCAACCGTGATGACCTGGATGCCCTTTTGCTTGGCATAGGCTTCAACACCGATCTTGATCTGGTTGAAGTAGTCGGCCTGCAGGTTGGAGACAGCGAGGCCGATCTTCTTCACGTCCTTGGCAGATGCTGCCAGCGGGCTGAAGACGGTACCGGCAAGCGCTGCGGCGACCACGAGTGCAGTCTTGAATTTCATGATTATTCTCCTCCATTATGATGTCTGGACCGGCGCCTTTCGCCTGTCCGTTGTTAAAACCGGGCCAAAGCCTGGCATTCCCCCGGCAGCATTGCCGTCTGTCTTGGCACGCGGCCAAATCACCTGTTTTTCTTGAAAGACTCCGCAGCGACCGCCAGCGCGATGACAACACCGATCACGACCGCCTGGGTAAAGGGCGAGACGCCGAGCAGGTTGAGACCGTTGCGCAGCACGCCGATGATCAAAACGCCGACGAGGGTTCCGAAAATGCCGCCCTTGCCACCCGTCAGGCTCGTGCCGCCGATGACGACCGCCGCGATGGTGTCCAGTTCGTATCCGACACCGGCAGTCGGCTGCACCGAGTCGAGACGCATTGCGAGTACGATACCTGCAAGACCCGCCAGAAGCCCGGAAACCACATAGACGCCGGTCGTGAAGAGTTTGACATTGATGCCGGCAAGGCGGGCCACTTCCGGATTACCGCCGATGGCGTAGAGCGAGCGGCCACCCGAGGTGTATCGCAGATAGATCCAGCCCAGGATGAAGACGACGATCATGATCGCGACCGTCAGCGTCAGGAAGCCGCCGAAGCGTGTATAGGCCAGGAGGCTGAACCAGCTGGGAAAGCCGACGATCTGCTGGCCGTCCGTGATCATGTTGGCAACGCCGCGCGCGGCCGACATCATGGCAAGCGTGGCAATAAAGGCCGGCACCCGGAAAACCGTGATGAGAAGGCCGGACACCGCACCTGCAATCGCAGCAACCACGAGCGCCACGGCAATGCCCACGCCCATCGGGTAGCCGTGAACATTGGCGACATAGCCCATGACCATCATGGCAAGCGCCAGGACCGAACCAACAGCCAGATCGATGCCACCGATCAGGATGACCAGCGTCATGCCCACGGCCATGATGCCAAGCACGCTGATCTGGTCGAGAATGTTCAGAAGGTTGCGTACAGACATGAATTTGTCTGTCGCAAAGGCGAGGAAGACGCAAAGCAGGACAAGCCCGATCAGGGGACCCGTCGCCCCCCTCAATGCCGAAAAGACATTGAAGCCCGCTTTCGGCTGCTGGTCTGCCGCTATGCTCATCCATTCCTCCCTGCCCAGTCGGCCGAAGCCGTTAGGCATGCATAAATATTCCTTACTGTGTGTAAATTCGTAACGGATGCATCGCGGGGCTGTCAACAAGGAATTTTGACTTGATCTCTTGAAATTTTCTCAGCCCGGGACTTGACAATGCCGCCTGTGTGGCAAGATTATGAGGTAACGCATATTTATGCACATAGAGGATTTCATGCAAATCAGCGATCTGGAACGTGTCGCCAGGCAGATCCGCATCCGCGATCTCCAGGCGGTCTTTGAGGCGAAGGCCGGTCA
Source organism: Hyphomicrobiales bacterium (assembly GCA_900466575.1). Classification (GTDB taxonomy): domain Bacteria; phylum Pseudomonadota; class Alphaproteobacteria; order Rhizobiales; family Rhizobiaceae; genus Ensifer_A. Next base: position 58,329 of record UBMP01000009.1, read on the forward strand.
CATCGGCGGGGAGATGTCCGCCATCGACATCATGACGGCGCTCTACTTCAAGGTGCTGAAGGTCTGGCCGGACCAGCCGAAGCATCCTGATCGGGATCGTTTTGTCCTGTCCAAGGGTCACACGGCCTGCGCGCTCTATGTGACGCTGGCCAAGCGTGGCTTTCTGCCGGAAGAGGAAATTTCCACCTTCCTCAAGCCGCTTTCACGGCTGAACGGTCACCCGAACTGCAACAAGGTTCCGGGCGTCGAGACCAACACGGGTCCGCTCGGTCATGGTCTGCCGGTCGCGGTCGGCATGGCGAAGGCTGCCAAGCTGACGGGTGCGGCCTACCACACCTATGTCATGACCGGCGACGGCGAGATGCAGGAAGGCTCGAACTGGGAGGCGATCTCGTCGGCCGCACAGTTCCAGCTCGATAACCTGACGCTGATCATCGACCATAACCGCTTCCAGCAGGGCGCGGCACTCACCGACACCAATAATCTCGCTCCCTTCCGCTCCAAACTGGAAGCCTTTGGCTGGGACGTGTCCGAAATCAATGGCAACGCGATGGCCGAAGTTGTTCCCGCGCTGGAGCGCCGTAGCACGAGCGGCCGTCCACATTGCATTGTCGCGCATACCAACAAGGGGCAAGGCATCTCGTTCATGCAGGACAAGGTCGACTGGCACCACAAGGTCCCGAGCGAAGAGCAATACAAGATTGCCATGGCCGAACTGACGGAGGCGCTGTGATGAACGCGATCGACACGAAACCGAAACTGCACGATTGCCGCGACGCCTTCGTTGCCGTGCTGGAGCGTCTCGGCGCCGAAAACAGCAAGGTTGTTGCGGTCTGCAACGACTCGGTCGGCTCCTCCAAGCTTGGCGGCTTCAAGGCCAAGTGGCCCGAGCGCCTCGTCAACGTCGGCATTGCCGAACAGAACATGGTCGGCGTCGGCGCCGGTCTTGCCAATGGTGGCCTGCTCCCCTTCGTCTGCGGCGCATCCTGCTTCCTCACCGGTCGTTCGCTGGAACAGGTGAAGGCGGACATTGCCTATTCCAACGCCAACGTGAAGCTCGTCGGCATTTCCTCCGGCATGGCCTATGGCGAACTCGGACCGACGCATCACTCGATCGAGGATTTCGCCTGGACCCGTGTTCTGCCGAACCTGCCTGTCATTGCACCCTGCGATTCCATTGAAACGGCGGCTGCCGTGGAATGGGCCGCCGCCTATCAGGGCCCGGTATTCCTGCGCCTGTCGCGTGTCGGCGTTCCGGACCTGCTGCCGGCCGGCCACAAGTTCGAGCTTGGCAAGGCGAACCTGCTGCGCGACGGCGACGCCGTGACGCTGATTGCCAATGGTACGCTGACGCATCGCATGATGAAGGCCGCCGATATTCTCGCGTCGCAGGGGATCGAGGCACGCGTGCTCAACATGGCAACGGTTCGTCCGATCGATGTCGAGGCCGTCGTGAAGGCCGCAACCGAAACAGGCGCAATCCTGACGGCGGAAGAGCATTCCGTCTATGGCGGCCTCGGCTCGGCCATTGCGGAAGTCGTCGTGGCCGAAGCACCGGCTCCGATGAAGATCCTGGGCGTGCCCGGCATCTTCGCGCCCACGGGTTCGGCCGAATTCCTGCTCGACGAGTTCGGCATGGCCCCGGCCGCCGTGGCGGAAGCCGCCATCGCATTGATCGCACGCAAAAAGACTCGCGCCTGAGGGTAGCGAGACCTTAACGTGCCCGGCGCAGCAAAGCCTCCCACTGCTGCGCCATTTTTTTCAACCAAGCTCGAGACCGCCATGCAGACCGCCATCCTCGCCGTAGACCAGGGAACCACCAACTCCAAAGCCGTTCTGGTTTCCACGGCGGGCGAAGTTCTCGCACGCGGCTCTTCGCCGGTCGGTATCGAACACCCGCAGCCGGGCTGGGTGGAGCAGGACCCGCTGCGCATCTGGCAATCGGTTCTCGAAGCCATCGAGCGCTGCCTGGCGAGCGGCCCCTCGGTCGAGATTGCCGGCATCGCCATCTCCAACCAGCGCGAATCCGTGACCATATGGGACGCCCTGACGGGCCAACCGCTCGGCCCGGTCGTCAGCTGGCAATGCCGACGCACGGCCCCCGATTGTGCAAGGCTCAATGCAGCAGGCCATGCGGCTCGCGTGCAGGCGCTCACGGGCCTGCCCATCGATCCGATGTTCCCCGGGCCGAAGATGAAATGGCTGCTGGACCGCGTTCCGGCTGGCCACGACGTCCGCCTCGGCACCATCGACTCCTGGCTCATCCATTGCTTCACCGGCGGTGCTGTCCATGCCTGCGACGCGGCCAATGCTGCGCGCAGCCAGCTTTACGACCTGAAGGCGCAGCGCTGGAGCGACGAGCTTTGCTCCCTCTTCGGCGTGCCGGCGAGTTTCCTTCCGGAAGTGCGCAACAGCAGCGACCGCTTCGGTGTGACAAAGTCCGTGCCCGGCCTCTCCGACGGGATCCCGATTGTCGCCGCGATTGGCGACAGCCATGCGGCCCTTTTCGGCCACGGCGCCTTCAATCCCGGCGACGGCAAGGTGACGTTCGGCACCGGCTCGTCGGTGATGACCACGCTGCCACACCACATCGAGCCGGACCACGGCATCACCACGACGATTGCCTGGGCGCTGGACGGCAAGCCGACTTATGCCTTCGAAGGCAATATCCTCGTCTCTGCGGCGGCCCTTCCGTGGATGGTCGACATCCTCGGCCTGCCCGATGTGCAGGCGCTGACGGATCTCGCCGCCACCGCCGAGCCCGATGGGCCGGGCTTCGTGCCAGCCTTCGTGGGCCTTGGCGCACCGCACTGGCATTCGGATGCCCGCGCCCTCTTCTCGAACATCAACTTCAGCACCAGCCGCGCCCAGATGGCCCGCGCCGTGACCGACTCCATGGCGTTTCAGGTTCATGACGTCTTCAAGGCGATGGCATCCATTTCGCCGGCACCCTTCGGCAATCTCTATGTCGATGGAGGACCGAGCAAGAACACGTTCCTGATGCAATGCGTGGCTGACGCGCTCGAACACGCCGTGATCCAATGCGACACGCCGGAAGCCTCGGCACTGGGCGCTGCCTATCTGGCCGGTCTGTCACTCGGCATCTGGCCGGACCTCGCAGCCATTGCCGCCCTGCCGCGGCCGCGCGTACCGCTTGCCCCGCGCGCCTCCGATGTGAAATCGCGGTTGAATGTCTGGAATGACGCAATCTACCGCTCGACGGCACCCTCCCTTCCTTCTAAGAGTGAATAAAAATTCACTCAGGAGGGGATCATGGGGCGCATCAACGAGTTACGGCTGATTGCCCGCGTGGCGCAGATGTACCATGTCGAGGAAAAGCGGCAGTCGGAGATCGCGGATATTCTGCGCATGTCGCAGGCGACCGTCTCGCGCATGCTGAAACGCGCCGAGCAGGAAGGCATCGTCCGCACCACGATCATTCCGCCGCCAGGCACATTCGCGGATCTGGAAAACGAACTGCGCAGCCGTTTCGGGCTGACCGAAGTGATCGTTGTCGATTGTTCGGAAGATCGCGACGGAGCGATCATGGCGCGCATCGGCGAAGCGGCGGCCCATTTCCTGGAAGTCACGCTGCAGCAGGACGAGATCATCGGGGTTTCGAGCTGGAGCCAGACGATCCTGAAAATGGTGGACAATATCCACCCCATGAAGGGTGCCAAGGCCAAGTATGTGGTGCAGATCCTCGGCGGCATGGGCGATGCCTCGGTGCAGATGCATGCGACGCAACTGACGGCGCGTCTGGCGAAACTGACCGGCGGCGAACCTCGCCTGCTCCTCGTACAGGGCATCACGTCGTCGCGGGAAGCGAAGCTCGTCATGCTGGCCGACCCCGTGGTGCGTGAGACGATGGACCTCTTCGGCCGGTTGAGCCTTGCGATCGTGGGCATCGGGGCGGTCGAACCGTCGGAACTGCTTGCACGGTCCGGCAACACATTTTCGAGGCAGGAAATGGCGATGCTGCATGAAGCGGGCGCCGTGGGCGAGATTTCCTACCGGTTCTACGACGAGGACGGAAAGCCGGTTGAAACGCCGCTGAACGAGCGGGTCATCGGCCTGACGCTGGAGGAGTTGCGCAGGACCGATCGCGTCATGGCGCTGGCCGGTGGCGAATCGAAGACCCAGGCCATCGCTGCCGCGCTCAAGCTGGGCGTAATCGATGTTCTGGTGACGGACAAATTCACCGCAGCACGGCTGTTGAACTGACCGTTTCCGGTCGGTCCCTGCCCGCTGCGATCAACAGGAGGAACTGTCATGAATCGTTTTGTGGGCAAGACCGTCATCGTCACGGGTGGCAACAAGGGCATAGGCCGCGGCATCGCCAGGCGCTTTGCCGAAGAGGGTGCGAAAGTCGCCATCGCCGCCATCGACAAGGATACGCCGGATGCGGCTCTATCCCTGGCCGAAGAGACCGGTGCGATCATCAAGGGTTATGTTCTTGACGTGACCGATGCCAAGGCAATCCGCGAGGTCTATGGCGAGGCGGAAGCAGCACTCGGGCCGCTCTCCGTGTCCATTCAGAATGCCGGCGTGATCACCATCGCCAAGGTCGAGGACCTGACCGAGAAGGAATGGGATTTCAATCTCGACGTGAACACCAAGGGCGTCTTCCTGTGCTGCCAGGAAGCGATCCGCCGCTTCCGTGCCTCGGGAACGAAGGGCAAGCTGGTCAACACCGCTTCCGGTCAGGCGCGGCAGGGCTTCATCTATACGCCGCATTACGCCGCCTCAAAATTCGGCGTCGTCGGGCTGACACAGAGCCTCGCCAAGGAACTGGCGAAGGAAGGCATCACCGCCAACGCCATCTGCCCCGGCATCATCCATACCGAGATGTGGGATTATAACGACCGCGTCTGGGGCAAGATGCTGGGCGAATACGGGCCGGGCGAACTGATGGCGGAATGGGTCGAAGGCATTCCGATGCAACGCGCAGGCACGCCCGCAGAAGTCGGCGCGCTCGTCGCATTCCTCGCCTCCAGCGACGCCGAGTATATCACCGGCCAGACGATCAATATCGATGGCGGCCTGATCATGTCTTGAGCTCGGGCGAGCTTAAGCATTCGCTACAATTCAAACGCAATTCGAACCCAGAACCCCACGAGAGATATCAGGAGATTCAAGGTTGAGCAGGTTTATTCAGAAGCGGACGGCGCTGGGCGTCGTCATCGGAAGTCGCGCATTCTTCAATGGCGCACCGTGCCGCGCGGCACGCGACGAGGTGCTGGCGCAATTGGCATCTCTTGGCGTCGATGCGCACATCCTCCCATTCGAGGCAACGGTGAACGGAGCGGTCCAGACGATTGCCGACGCGGACAAATATGCCGCCTTTTTCCGTTCGAAACGCGAGGAAATCGACGGGCTCGTCATTTGTCTTCCGAACTTCGGGGACGAGATCGCGGTCGCCGAACTGGTCAATCGCGCGGGCCTCAATGTCCCAATCCTCCTGCAGGCTTCGAATGACGAGGTCGACAAGGTCTCCGTGCACGAGCGGCGGGACGCGTTTTGCGGCAAGCTCTCCGTCTCGAACAACTTCTATCAATACGGCGTGCCTTTTACCGAAACCACCTCTCACACCTGCGATATCGCGGGAGCGGAGTTCCGGGGCGATCTGGATCGCTTCGCCCGCGTCTGTCGCACTGTTCGGGGGCTCAGGGGCGCAAGGCTCGGCGCTATCGGCGCACGGACAGGTGCCTTCCAGACGATGCGCTATTCCGAAAAGCTGTTGCAGGCTTCGGGTATCACGGTGGTAACCGTCGACCTCTCCGAAATGATGGGTGCGGCAGCCCGCATTGCAGACAATGACAAGGCGCTGATCGAAAAGCTCGACCGCATCAAGGCCTATGGCAGCATTCCCGCGCATATCAAGCAGGAGCAGATTGTGCGTCAGGCCAAGTGGACGCTCGCGGTCAACACCTGGATCGAGGAGAACGGCTGTGACGCCTCGGCCATTCAGTGCTGGCGCTCGTTGCAGGACAATTTCGGCTGCGCAACATGCCTGACCATGTCGATGATGGGCGAAGAACTGATGCCTTCCGCCTGCGAAGTGGACATCATGGGGGCGGTCTCGATGTATGCGCTGTCGCTTGCCTCGGGCGCTCCGTCAGCCATTCTCGACTGGAACAACAACTACGCCTATGAAGCCGACAAATGCGTCTGCACCCATTGCGGCAATTACCCCAAGAGCTTTTTCGGCGCGACGCCCGAGATCGGCGAACTCGACGTTCTGGGCGAGACGATCGGCCGGGAGAAATGCTTCGGCGCCGTCAAGGGGAAGGTGCGGGCCGGTGACATGACCTATTTCCGGCTCTCGACCGACGACCGGGCCGGCACGGTCAAGTGTTACCTCGGCGAAGGCGAGTTTACGGACGACCCCTTCCCCATGGATGGCGGCATTGCGGTTACCAAGGTCCCCAACCTTCGCGACCTCATGCGGTTCGTGTCCTATAACGGCTTCGAGCATCATGTCGCGATGGTTCGCGGGCATCATGCCGAGGTCGTCAAGGAGGCCGTCTACCGATATCTGAAATGGCCGATCTACCACCACAACGCCAAGCCGGAAGCTTCCCTCGCCTTTCCGCCGAGGGTTTGAGGCCGATCGAACGCTGAAGTTGCCGATCGCCGATGGGCTCCATGCCCCGGCGATCGGCTCCAGGCTCAAAGCGTTTCCGAGCCGAAACCGGAAACCGGTTTTCAGCCCGAATTGCAAAAACAAAGGGATAGGGAGTTTCAGTGTTTCCACGAAATGCGGAAACAGTCTCGCGTCAACGGATTGCGCGCGACAACAAATGTCCAGCGCGCCATTCGTTCACAGCTTCAGAGACGTCGCCCGCTGACCGCGTCAAACAAATGGGCGTGTTCCGACGCCAGAGACACCGGCAGTTTCGAGCCGGGCGCGATATCGACCCGGTCGCGTGAAACGATCATGATTTCGTGGCCGCCCAGCGTCGCGGTAATATGGGTCTCGGAGCCGGTGGGCTCGACAACCAGGACGTCAGCCGACACGGCATCCTGACCGCCAATTGTCACGTGGTCGGGACGAAGACCATAGGAAACCTCGCCGGAGGCAGAAAGCCCTGCCGGCATCGGCACCGTGGCGACACCTGCGATCGAGATGCCGTCCGCCGTCACCTTTGCAGGCAGAATGTTCATCGCCGGACTGCCCATGAAGGTCGCCACGAAGAGGTTGGCGGGGCGGTCGTAAAGCTCCAGCGGCGTCCCGATCTGCTCGACGCGTCCGGCATTCATGACGACGATCTTGTCGGCCATGGTCATGGCCTCGATCTGGTCGTGTGTCACGTAGACGATCGTCGAACCGAGCCGCTGGTGCAGCGCCTTGATCTCGGCGCGCATCTTGACCCGGAGTTTCGCATCGAGGTTGGACAGCGGCTCGTCGAAGAGAAAGACCTTGGGATTGCGCACGATGGCGCGCCCCATCGCCACGCGCTGGCGTTGTCCGCCGGACAGCTGCGCAGGTTTGCGGGCGAGAAGTGGCGTCAGCGACAGGATCTCGGCTGCCTTTTCGACCTCCGCCTTGATTTCCGCTTTCGGCCGACCGGCAATCTCGAGCGCAAAGCCCATGTTCTGCGCCACGGTCATCTGCGGATAGAGCGCGTAGTTCTGGAACACCATGGCAATGTCGCGATCCTTCGGCTCAAGGTCGTTGACCCGTTTGCCGTCGATGCTGATATCGCCGGAGGTCACCACTTCAAGACCGGCAATCATCCGCAGCAGCGTCGATTTTCCGCAGCCCGACGGGCCGACAAGGATCACGAACTCGCCGTCGCCGATCGGGACGTCGACACCATGCATGATCTCGACCGCACCGTAGGATTTCTTGACGTTCGAAATTTGAACGGATGCCATGGTTGTTCCTTAGTCGAGTTTGCGGATGCGCAGCGCCAGATGCGGGCGGCCCGGAAGCTGGATGCCGAAGGCTGCATCTGCCTTGCCGCCGCGCACGATGGCGCCGTGGCGCTGGGGATGGGGGATGAGCGCCGGGATGCGCTTTGCCGGCGTCACCGTCATCGCCCAGGTATCGATCAGATCGATCTCGTAGTTGCCGTCTTCGACCGGCAGGCCGGTCGTCCACTGGTTCGGCTGGTGTTCGCCGAAATAGAGGAAGCTCACCTTGCCGCCGAGGTCGCGCGCGCCGGAAATGCGGCTCCAGGGCCACTGGTCGTTCATGCCCATGGGCTCAAGCCCCTGCAGCGCATCTTCCTTCAGGAGTTCGAGGAGGAACTTGATGCGTTTCCAGCTTTCGCCATGCAGCGTGCCGCCCTTCGCCCACCAGATACGCTCGTCCGGATCGTCATAGGTTTCGCCATGGCCGGCATAGCCGCCGCGCATGACGGTAGTCCAGAACCGGTGAACCAATTCCTCCGCCGAGATATTGCCCCAGGCCGGCCAGATATTGCCTTCATATTCCGGCTCATCGTTGACCACCGGCTTGCCATAGGCGACGCGCCATTCCGGCGTCCGCTTGACGTCCCAGTTCTGGATGCAGACATGGCTGATCCACGGCTTGCGGTGATCGAAATTCATGTTCTGATCGCCGTTATGGATCGACTTCAGATGCCGGACCGGATCGTTCTCTTCCAGGATATGGCAGAAACGGTCCCAGGTCGCGACCGGAATCGTGTCGAGAAGGAAGTCGTATTCGTTGGCAAGCGCCCACCAGACATTTCGATGGGCCGAAAGACGCGCCGCTACATATTCGACATAGCGCAGGTTCTGCGCCTCGCTCATCGTCGCATAGCCCCAGCGGTCATAGGGATGAAAGAGGATAAGGTCGGCCTCGATCCCCATCTCGCCGAGCGTGGCGATCTGCTTTTCTAAATGCCGGAAGGCTTCCGGATTGGGGCGGTCGAAATCGAGCCCGCCGTCCGCAGGCGTGAAGATCGGCTGCAGAGGTTCGTTGGTGTTGAAGGGATAGTCCTTCGGGAAGACGGCCATACGGATCTTGTTGAAACCGCTCATACGCAGGCTTGCGAGCGTCTTCTCCTGCTCCTCGAGCGGCTGATGGGTCCAGGCGTAGCAGGTCGTGCCGAAAGGATAGTAGGGCGTGCCATCGGCATAGGCGAAATGAAACCGGTTGCGGACGGAGACGGGTCCATGGACACCCGGCCGCGCCTCGACAACATCGACCTGACCCCGCTGGCCATTCAGCGCATCGACATTCGATGCGGTTTCATAGGTCCATGTCCCCACGGTGTCCGGCATGAAGCGAAGAACATAGTCGTCGCCGCCGTCGTGGAAGCCGGTGACGCGAACCTCGCGATTGCCCTGCCGGAAGCGGGCATGCAGGCGCACTTCCAGATAGGGATTGCCCGAGGCAGGTCCCTTGAGCCGCAGTTCAAAAAGGTCGTAGAGATGCGTCATGATCATTCCTTGACAGCGCCGGTCGTGAGACCCGCGACGAAATAACGTTGGAACATGAGGTAGACGATGGCGGCAGGCAGGACGGTCATGATGATTGCCGCGTTGAGTTCGCCATAGTTGCTCTGGAACTGGCTCTGAAAATTCATCAGCCCCAGCGGCAGCGTCCACATTTTGGGATCCTGCAGGATGACGAGCGCCATGGCGAATTCGTTCCAGGTCGCCACGAAGTCGAGGATCAGCAGGGCGGAGAGCACCGGCAGCGAAACCGGCAGGAAAATGCGCCGGAAAATCGTGAAATGCGAGGCGCCATCGATCCGCGCGGCCTCCGACAATTCCTTGGGAACGGCGGCGAAGAAGCCATGCAGGATGAAGACCTGATAGGGCACGCCGAAGGCCAGATAGGGCAGGATGATGCCGGGATAGGTGTTGATCAACCCGAAAGCGTTCACCTGCTTGAAGATCGGCGCCAGCATGACCTGAAACGGCAGCATCGTGCCGAAGACGCAAAGCGCCAGAAAGACCTTCGAAAAGCGCATCGGCACCTTGGCAAGCGCGTACGCCGCCATGGCCGAGATAAAGAGGCCGAGCGGCACCTTGATGAAGGTGATGATCACGCCGTTGAAGGCCGTCGTCGAGAAATTGCCCCGCTGCCATGCGGAGACGAAATTGCCGAAGTCGGGCTCAGTCGGCAGCGCGAACGCGCTGGTATTCATCACCGCATCGCTGGATTTGAGCGCGGTGAAAACGATGAAGATGAAGGGTGTGATCCAGACGAGCGCCAGAACGACGAGTGCCAGCCAAAGCGCAACCAGCATGGGATCGACACGGTTGGAGCCGACGGGGCGGAAAGCCTGAGACAAGAGGCTCATCTTGCGTCCTCCGGGTTGCGGAACATCCAGCGCATGTAAGGCACGACAACTGCCAGCGTGATCAGGAGAAGGATGACCGAGATCGCCGCCCCGCGACCGAAATCGCCGAGCTGCATCGATTGCGTATAGGCCCACATGGCGAGCATCTGCGTCGATTGCGCCGGCCCGCCGCCGGTCATACCGTAGACGATGTCGAAGGCCTTCAGCGAATTGATCAACGAGAGCACGAAGACGATGGTGATCGTTGGCGTCAGCGCCGGCAGCGTGACATGGCGAAACACCGCCCACCGCCCTGCGCCATCGATCCGCGCGGCCTCGATCAACGTCAACGAGACGCTCTGCAGGCCGGCGAGAAACAAGACCATGGAGAAGCCGACCGATTGCCAGACATGCGCGGCGAAGACCGACCAGAGCGCGATCTTGCGATCACCCAGCCAATCGACGATCCAGTCGGACAGGCCCCAGCTTGTCAGAAGGCTGTTGAAGAGGCCGAAGAAAGGGTCGTACATCCACTTCCAGATCGTCGCGACGGCGATCGAGGCGATAATCACGGGAAGATAGAAGACCACGCGCAGCGATGAGCGGCCGGGGACATTCTGATTGAGCGCCAGCGCGAGGCCGAAGCTGATGAGATTGGGAATGACGACGGCGAGCGCCGTCCACCAAAGCGTGTTCCACAGCGCTCCCCAGAAGACGGGGTCCTGGGTGAGAACCGCACGGTAATTGTCGATGCCGACAAACCGGCTCTCGGCACTCAAGCCGTTCCACGACGCAAACGACATCCGGATCACGTCGATCATCGGATAGACCGCGAAGAGGAGATAAACCAGAAGGGCAGGCGCAAGGAGCACATAGCCCTGCAGGGCCGGCCGCATGGACAGGGAGGCTTTGGACATTTTCAACGTTCTCCCCCTGGGCGGGGTCGAACGTGCCGAGACACGCCGACCCCGTCGCTCGGGAGGTTAGCCTTTTCTGTTCGAAATGAAGGTCTGCAACGTCTTGCCGGCATCCGCCGGCTTCATGTTGCCGGAGGCGACTTCGTTGATCACACGGAAATATTCCGTCGTGACATCGAGCGGGAAAGCCTGGTCGCCGTTCATGTAGATCTTCTTGTATTTGCCGAAGATATCGATCCACTTCTGGTCCAGCGCATCGACCTTCTCATACTTGACGTTGGAATTGACCGAGATCGAGCCGAAGGCCCCGAGGCTTTCCTGCTGCACCTTGTCGGAGAGCAGATAGTCGAGGAACTTCGCCGCATCGTCCGGATGCGCGCTCTTGGCCGAGACATAGAGATATTCGGCAAAGCCATAGAGACGGTCCGTGCCCGTCGGGAACGGGAAGAGATCGATCCCTTCGAGCTTCTTCGCGCCGCGAAGCTGGTCGACCAGCCAGTCGCCCTCCAGCATCATGGCCGCACGATTGGCCAGGAACAGCTTGAAGGCCTGCGAATTGTCGATGCCCATGAACGGCTTCAGAATGTAGTTCTGCGACCAGTCGTTCAGCTCTTCGAAGCTTGCCGTCGCACAGGGCTCTGTCGACCAGTCGAGCTTCATGTCCATCAGCTGGTCATGCTTGTCGGCACCGCACTTGGCTTCGAGAATGACATCCATCAGCCGCATGACGTGCCAGTTGACGCTGCCGCCGAAGGTGAAGGCAGCAATGCCGGCCTTCTTGAACTTGGCGGCATCGTCCTTCAGTTCGTCATAGGTCTGCGGCACAGACGTGATGCCAGCCTTTTCGAACAGCGCCTTGTTATAATAGATGCCCTCGCCGTGGAACGTGTAAGGCACGCCATGGCGCTTGCCTTCATAAAGCTTCGAGAAGCTCGCGGCCGACGGCGTCAGGCGCTTGTCCCAGCCATATTTCTCGTAATAGGCGTCGAGCGGCTTGGAGAGCCCGGCCTTGACGAATTCGCCACCGAGGCCGAGACCCGCCCACATGAAATAGATGTCAGGTCCCTGGCTGGACTGGGCGGCAACGCGCAGTGCGGCCTTGTGCTCGTCGACAGACCGGCCCTCGCGGGAAATCTTGATCCCCGGATTGGCGGCTTCGAAATCCTTGATGATCTTGGTCCACGCCCCGTTGGCGGAGTTGTTGTCGAAGGTCAGCGTCCAGACCTTCAATTCATCGGCGCGCACGGCGCCTCCTGCCAAGATCGCAGCCAGCGTCAATGCAGACGCAGCCGTGGCAGCCATTTTCTTAAATCGCATGAAATCCTCCCTGGTGCGGCCTCATCCGCTCGGCCCAATCAAGCAAGGCGCGGGTGCCAAGTCAAATACTTTTTTCGAAATCGAATAAAGTAGGCGTAAATTGGCGGTTGCAGCATAGATATTGCACCGCACAAATATATATATCTGGCATTTTCGCGCGCCTTGTGTTCACTTTCGAAAAAACTTGACCTTGACCATCACTCGGGTCAAGAACCGGTTCAAGTTCAGGCACGGGCGGACGATGGATCCCATAAGCACCCTTTTTCTCGACACGGATCAGCCCGCCAGCCGCATCGTTCGGGCTATGGCGGCGATCGGCTCGGCGACGGCGAGCCAGTTGGTGCAGGCCACCGGTCTTGCGCGGTCAACCGTGTCCACGCTTCTGACCGAATTGCGGGAAACAGGGGTTGTCATCGAACTGGACAGCCGGAGCACGGGTTTTGGCCGGCCGTCGCAATTGTTGTCACTGAACCCGGCCCGCGGGCGGTGTGCAGGCGTGCTTCTGGGGCTCGGTGAAATCCGCATTTCCGTCTGCGATCTGACGCACTCGGTCCTTTCGGATGTCTGGCTGCCGATCAATCTCGATTATTCGCCCGAAGAGGCCGCACGCGCAGTTCGCAAGAGCCTCGAACAGCAATGCGACACACTGGGCATCCGAATTTCGGATCTGCTGGGTGTAGGCTTGGCCATCTCGGCACCCCTTTCCTTTGAAGGCAAGGTTCTCAATGGCGATGTTCTGCCCACCTGGAACGGAGTGGATATTGCCAGCGTTTTCGCGGCCGAGCTCGACTGTCCCATTCATGCCGAAAATGAAAGCCATTGCGGCGCCTTGGCCGAGATGACCTGGGGCGCGGCCATGGGTGAAAAGAACTTCATTCTTTTCAAGTTCGACCTTGGAGTGGGCGGCGCCATCGTTCTGGATGGTGCGGTCCACAGAGGCACGTTTGGCAATGCTGCAGAATTCGGCCATCTGGTGCTCGATCCCCGGGGAGAGCTATGCCGATGCGGCAGCCGCGGTTGCCTGACCCTTTCTGTGGGCGCGTTTCATCTGCTTCGAAAGGCTGAAGAGTTCACCGGACATCCGGTTTCGATCGACGAATTCATCGAGCATGCCCGCGCAGGTCATATCGGCTACCGGCGTCTCGTCGAGGACGCCGCAGATATCGCGGGCTGGGGGATGGGCCTGACGGCGACCATCCTGAACCCGCCGCTTTTCGTGATTGCCGGAAAACTCGCCATGGTGGGCGACTTCTTCGTGGAGCGTCTTCAGAAAAGCTTCGAGCGGCACACGCTTCCGCAGATGGAGGTCCAGGGCAAGGGTCGCCCGCGTTTTGTCGTGGGCAAGTTTCTGGGCAATGACGATACAGTCATGGGCGCCGTCGCACTCGTCTTGCATCAGCATGGGAAGGTGACGGCCTCGCATGAGGGCGGCTGAGAAGAGGCTGGCTGCCACCGTTGCGCTGCCTGCCAAAGCCTTGCCAGTCGAACTAAACTGAAGGTCTCGACGCGGAGCGGTACCGGTTTTTCCGCCGTCGTGCGGCCCTCAATCTATCCGGTAAACCGAAATCGTCACGTCGCTGGGCCGAAAGGCGCAAGAGGAGATGAACAGGCGGTCGCTCAGCCAGACATGCGGCCCCTCTGGCGCATCGAAGACGGGGGCAGCACGGAAATAATACTGATCCGGCGTCACAAGCTCACCTGCATCGACCTTTTCCACGGTTTCGACGGGAGCCGTGAACAGCCCGTCATTGCGGATGTAGATCGGCGTCCCGTCCTCCGCCTCCAGCATGTAATGCGCGCTGACCAGCGTCGAGCGGTCGTTGCGCACGAGCGCGTAGTCCGCCCCGCCAGGGCAGACGCGGCCGTTGAGAAGCGGACCCGCAACCGAGCCCCCGATGATCGGAAAGATGCGCCTCTCTCCGAGCCGTCCGCGCCCGGCAAAGGTGGGCTGGCCGAGATCGACATAGATGTCGAAGGCGAAGGTCAGGTTCGGGGCAATGGTTTTCAGTCGCGATGTCATCCGATCCTCCCGGGATTGCTACCTATTGCGTGACCCATTTGGTCGGGAAAAGCTGGAAGCCGGTCCGTGCCTGAACCAGACCCCAGAGGCCTTGCGGCGCAAAGAGCATGGTGAGCGCGGCAATTGCGCCCTGGATGATCAGGAACAGGCCGCCATGATCCTGCAGGAACTCGCGCAGCAGGAAATAGATCGCGGTCCCGATCAGCGGCCCTTCCAATGTGCCTGCACCGCCGACGATGACGATGAAGAGAATGCGGATCTGCCAGTCGAGATCGAAGGCTCCGGCCGGATCCACATAGAGAACGGAAAGATAGTAGATCGCGCCGCCCACCGCGCAGATCACCGCGGAGGCGACAAAGGCGATGATGCGCGAGCGGCCGGGTGCGATGCCGACGCTGGCCGCCGCAGTCTCGTTGTCGCGGATCGCCATCAGGCCGAGGCCGAAGCGGGTGCGCAGCAGGCCGAAGATCGCAAACTGCGTGACGAGGACGAGCGCCAGCGCCGCCCAGAAGACAGCATCGCCGAACGTCGTGGGATCGATATCGGGCGCGTTCAGCACCATGCCCTGCGAGGAGCCAACAAAATCCCATTGACCGACGAGCAACCGCAGGCAATCGGCCAGCACCCAGATGCCGATGGAGAAATAGGCATCGCGCGAGCCCTTGAGCAGCAGAGCGATCACGACCGCGACGACCGCCGAGACAGTCGCGCTGAAAGCGAGGCCGAGAAAGGGCGAAATCCCGAGCGTGTTGACGACGAGAAAGAGCGTGTAGGCGCCGACGCCGATGAAGGCCTGATGGCCGAAGGAGAGGAGCCCGGTATAGCCGCAGAGCAGGTTCCAGCCCTGCGCCATGGCCAGCACGAGGCAGATTTCCATCGGCAGCCGGCGATCGACAGGCAGAAGAATGGCGGAGAGAGCCAGCGCGCCGACGAGCAGGACGCCACCGATCAGGCCGGCATTGCGCGAAAAGACTGGACCGTTCATGCCCGCCTCCGGATGAAAAGGGCCGGCAGGTTTGCCTGCTTGGCCAAGAGAATGAGGAAGAAGGCGAGATGGCCGAAGAGCGGCCCCGAATTGGGATTGATCCGCAAGCCGATCAGCTGCACCACGCCGAGGAAGAGGCCGGCGAGGAAACTGCCGCGCAGCGAGCCGATGCCGCCGATGATGACGACTTCGAAGGAGATCAGCAACCGCTCGACGCCGCTATAGGGCGAATAGGAGCTGCGGATTGCGAGCAGGAGGCCGGCAATGGCCGAAAGCGTCACCGCAAGCCCCATGGCGATGGCATAGACGCGCTTGCGGTTGAAGCCCAGCGTCTCGAGAATCTCGAAGTCGTCGGCTGCTGCCCTGAAGGCGCGGCCGAGCGTCGTCCGCGTCAGCAAAATATGCATCAGCACGAAAAGCAGGACGGCGATCAGGAAGATGATGATCGGGAGGACGCCGATGGAGGTCCCGAAGATCGAAACGCCTTGGTCCTGGAGCGGGCCAATGTCGATCGCGCGGATATCGGCGCCATAATATTCCACGAGCGCATTGCGGATGATGATCGACAGACCCATGGTCGCGACCATGGCCGGCACAGGGTTTGGGCCGATCATGCGGTTGAGCATCACGGTCTGCAGGGCCCAGCCCAGCGCGAAGGTGATCACGGCGACCAGGACAATCACGGCGGGCAGAGGCAAATGCGTCACAGACAGCAGCGATGCGCCGATATAGGCTCCGAGTACGATGAATTCGCCATGCGCGATATTGACGATCCGCATGATGCCGAAGGCGAATGCAAGGCCCAGGCCGAAGAGACCATAAAGGCCGCCGACCATGAGCCCATTGAGAATAGTTGGCAGAAAGCTCATGTGCGGGTCTCTCCGAAATAGGCTTCGCGGATCGCCTCGGGCGTGACCGTCGAGGATTTAGCGGCGAGCCGCACCTTGCCCTTGAGCAGGCAATAAAGACGGTCGGAGGCGGAGCGTGCCCGGACAGTGTCCTGCTCGACGAGCACGATCGAGACGCCTTCTTTGCGAATGCCGTCGAAACAGGCGTAGATTTCCGAAATCACCTTCGGCGCGAGACCGAGCGACAGCTCGTCGCACAGGAGGACACGCGGATTGGTCAAAAGCGCGCGGGAGATCGCCACCATCTGCTGCTGCCCGCCCGACAGGTCGGAGGCGCGGTGACTGCGGAATTCCTTCATCGCGGGGAAGAGGTCGTAGACGCGTTGAAGCGTCCATGGCCCTTTGCGGGCTCGCGCCATGGCGAGAAGCAGATTTTCCTCGACGGTCAGCGATGAGAAGAGCCGCCGCCCTTCCGGCACCAGTGCCACGCCGCGCCGCGCGAGAAGATCGCAGCGAAGCCGCGTCACGTCTTCACCGGCGAGACGAATACGGCCGTTGCGGCATTGCGTCAGACCGATCATGGCGCGCAGAAGCGTCGACTTCCCCGCCCCATTCGCGCCGATAATTGCAACCGTCTCACCCTCGTCCACCGTCAGCGACACATCGAAAGTCGCCTGCAGGTCGCGATAGAAGACGTCGACATGTTCCAGCTCAAGCAGCGTCATCGATCGAGATCCCCAGATAGATTTCCTGAACGAGGCGCGATGCCATGACCTCGGCCGGGTCTCCATCCGCGACCTTCTCGCCGAAATTCAGCACCATGATCCGGGTGGCGACCGCCATCAGTGCATGGGCGATATGCTCGATCCAGATGACGGCGCGGTCCTTTTTCAGAACCTTGACGATTTCTATGATGTCGTGGACTTCCTCTTCGGTAAGGCCACCGGCGATTTCGTCGAGCAGGATGACCTTGGTGCCGACACTCATCGCCTTGGCGAGTTCCAGCCGCTTGCGGTCGAGAAGCGGCAGGGCGCCCGCCGGCATGTTGGCCTTCGGCAACAGGCCGGCAGTATCGAGAATGGCGCGCGTTTCAGCACTGGCGGCAGCCCCCCGCAGCCGCGGCCCGTGCATCACACCGGCCAGCACGTTTTCAAAGACGGAGAGACCGACGAAGGTGCGCGGCACCTGGTAGGCGCGGCCGAGGCCCAGACGCGCCCGTTCATACTGGGTGAGCCGCGACACGTCCTGCCCGTCGAGCTTCACCGCACCGCGGTTGACCGAGACGGTTCCGTCCAGCGCGTTGAACAGCGTGGTCTTGCCGGCGCCGTTCGGCCCGATAATGCCGAGGCATTCGCCCTGAACCACCGAAAAGCTCACCTTGTCGACCACGGTCTTCGTGCCGTACGACTTGCAGAGGCCCTCTGCTTCCAACATGTCCCGAAACTCCTCCACCCAAAATGCGCCCGGGCGAGCAGCCGATCAGGCTTGATGAACCGCCTGACCCGCAGCCTGAGACGCCCGCGCGCTTCTTCAATTTTCCGATGAGCGTGTCATCCGAGCTCGGAGAGCAGCTTGAACTCGTCCTCGACCTGGAAGGGCGAATCCGAGCCCTTGTAGGTGACGACGAGGTCATACTTGAACTTGCCGCCCTTGGCCTTGCGCCACTGGCCAGCAACCAAAGGCGTGCTGGCGAGCCCCGGAACCTTGGCGGAGGCGAAGTCGACCTTGCCGACTACGGTTTCAAGCGTCAGCTTTGCAAGCGCGGCCTGCACGGCCTTCTTGTCCTTGGGGTCGCCCGAGGCCTTGAGGCCGGCCAGCGCCACTTCCCAGACGGCATGCGTGTAGCCGAGAACGGCCGTCCACTGCTTGCCGGTCGTGCTTTCCCATTCGGCAGCCATGTCCTTTGCGCTCTGGCCCGTCAGCGAAGACGTGTAGGGCAGCTTCGGTGACCACCAGATTTCCGTCGACATCCCGTCACCGCGATCACCCAGCGCCTCAACCCCGCCGGGGAAGAGGAAGGCGCCCGCAACGGTCGCAATTTCCGGCTTGTATTTGGACTGTGCCGCACTGCGCCACATGCCGGCAAAGTGATCGGCAAACATGAAGCCAGAGAGGATTTGTGCATTGCCCTGCTGGAAGGTTGCTACCTGGTTGGAGAAGTCCTGCGTCTCCATCTTGAACATGCCGCCATCAACCGTCTTGTAGCCGGCGGCCTTCAACGTTGCCGGCAGTCCGTGTTGTGGGTCCGCAAAGCCGCGCGAGGCGGGTTGGTCGACGAAGCTGACGGCGACGGTATCATTGAGGCGCTTGCGCACCGGCTCCCACAGGCCGGTATAGGCCGTGCTGATATCGGTGGTCGAGAAGCAGAAGTGGAAGGTCCACGGCGTGCCCTTGTTGGAATAGCCGTCCGGTCCACCGCGAATGCCGAGAATGGCATCAGACGGAAGGATGCTGGAGACGATCGGGGTCTTGGTGACGATCGCCATCTGACCGCCGCCGATGGCGGCCAAGGCTTCCGAGGCGACGATCAGATCGACCTTTTCACGGGTCATCAGGTCGATGGTGACCTGCGTTGCGACGTTGACCGAGCTCTGGCTGTCACGCAGCAGGATTTCAACCGAATAGGTCTTCGCGCCGATCTTGAGGCCGCCCTTGAAGAGCTTCTCCATCTGCGCCTTGATGAAATCCACCGGCTCGCCGAAGAGCGCGCCCGGACCTGACAGTGCCCCGACCCAGCCGATGCGCAAGACATCGCCGCCGGCAGCGTGTGCCGCGGGAAAATGCAGTGAGAATGCCGCGGTCGCAGCACCCAACGCGCCGAGCTTCAGCACATCGCGACGCGATGCAGACTGAGTGGCAGACGTAATTTTCCTGTTGATTGGTTTCATGTTTTCTCCTCCCGAAACGAATTCCCAATTCGTAATCGACAATCTAGTCAATTGACCAAATCATATGATTGGATTAAACGTCCGTCAACTGGTCAGGCAGCTTGAATTTTGACGGAGGACAAATCTTCCGGATCGAGGACGGGCCGCCGATGGGAGAAATGGGAGGAAAACATGACATCAGGCAACGATATCTGGGCGTGGGATTCCGCGCGCACCGCAACGGCCATCCGGGCCGGAGAGATCTCCAGCCGCGAGGCAACGGAAGCGGTGATTGCGCGCATGCAGGCAGTCAATCCGGCCGTCAACGCCGTGGTTGACGACATGTCTGACGAGGCTCTTGCCGCAGCTGACCAGGCGGATCTGGCTCTGAGGCGCGGCGATGCCGTCGGGCCGCTTCACGGCGTTCCGATCACCGTCAAGATCAACGTGGATACGGCCGGCCACGCCACGACCGTCGGGCTTGTCGCTGCAAAGGACGCCATTGCCTCCGAAGACAGCTCACCAGTCGCCAATCTGCGCCATGCCGGCGCGATCGTCGTCGGCCGCACCAATGTTCCCGCCTTCTGCTATCGCTGGTTCACCCAGAACGATCTTCACGGCAAGACGCTCAACCCCTGGGACCCGGCGCTGACGCCCGGCGGCTCGAGCGGCGGTGCGGCAGTCGCCTCCGCCATCGGCATCGGCTCGATCACCCATGGCAACGACGTCGCAGGTTCGCTTCGCCTGCCGGCCGCCGTCAACGGCATCTATGGCTTCAAGCCCACCGTCGGCCGGATTCCGGGCCACAATCCGTCGGCCCATGTCGAAAAGTCACTCTGCCTCCAGCAGGGTGCGACGGAGGGCCTGATGGCGCGCTCGGTGAACGATCTCCGTCTCGGCCTTGCCGCCCTTGAGCGTCCTGATTACCGCGATCCGACCCTTGCCCCTCTTCCCCTCCCAAGCGCGGAAGACCTCGCCCCCTGCCGCGTGGCTGTCTATGCAGGCACGCCGGCAGAGGGCGTCGACCCGGCCATGTCGGCGCTTGTCCGGAAGGCGGCCGACTGGCTTGCTGCAGAGGGCTATGCGGTCGAAGAGGTCGAGCTTCCGCATCTCGGCGAGATGGCCGAGTTGTGGATGGCGATGCTCTATGCCGAAGCGCCGAGCCCGGTCCGCGAGGTGATGTTCGCGCTGGGCGGCAAGGATTTCGAGACCGCATTCCTGAATACAGCCGGCGCGCTTCCCGTGCTTTCGCCGCTGGAATTCATCCAGTCGTGGCAGCGTCGGATCGCCATCCAGCGCGCCTGGGCGGAGCTGTTGAAGCGATATCCCGTCGTGCTCATGCCAACGGCGTTCCAGCCGACCTTCCCGCATAATCACGATCTCGTCGATATCCCGACCATGGCGAAAGTCCTCGCAGCATTCAAACCGCTCTCGGCGATTGCCGGACTGTCGCTTCCTGCGATTTCGGCGCCGGCCGGTTTCGTCAACGGCGTGCCCGCCGGCGTGCAGCTGGTCAGCGCCTGGTACCGGGAAGAACGTTGCCTTTCGGCCGCTGCCGCGCTGGAGCGTCATATCGGAGCGATCCTGCCCATCGATCCGAAGAGGGCTTGATTATTCCGGTTCGACAAAGAAGATGAGGCCATGAAAGCTTCCCTGAAACAGGCCCGAATCGCCCGGCCGAACAGTGACGGCAAGCGCGAGCTCATCATCGGAGCCGCGCTCAAGGTCATGATTTCGGACGGGCTCTACAACGCGACGACCCGCAAGATTGCGGAAGCGGCAGGCGTCAACCTCGCCACGCTGCACTATCACTTCAACGACAAGGAAGAGATCTTCTTCCTCGCGATGGGGCAGCTCGTGTCGAATTACCGCAAGGTTCTGGCGACCCGCTTCATGAAGCCGCAGACGCTGCATGACCGCATTCCCGAACTCCTCTATTTCATCTGGGAGGAAATCGAGAAGGCGCCCGACGAGCAGCTGGCGCTGCAGGAAATGACACTTTACCTGCTGCGTCATCCGCATGCCGCCACACTCGCTCGCGACAAGGATCACGAATTCCTTTCGCTCTACGAAGATACGCTGCTGACTGCAACCGACGCCGCCCGCTGCAGCCCCGAGGAGATCAAGGATCTCGCGAACTTCATCTACACGGGTCTCGTCGGTGCCTTCAATCAGTGGCTGGCAACCCGCGAAAGGGCTCAGATCCTGAAGGTTCTGGCGAACCTCATCGTTTCAGCGCAACGCCTGTCCGCCAAGGACGACGGAATGTTGGTGTCCCCGCAGCCCTGAGCCGGGGCTCGGCATCAACGATTGTCTTCGGTCTCGAGGGCATTCGTCAATGCCAGACCGATAAGGATGGGCGGGACGACAAAACACCAGGTATTGGACGCAAGAAAGGCGCCGGCGGCGCTCACGCAACCGATCGCGAAGGAGGCGAGGCTGAGCGCCATCTTGGACAATCGCGCCTTGATGACGTGCCGGCCCTGAGACACGTTGCCCGAGATCAGATCGGCAAGGTCCACCATGATCTGCGTGGTCGTGCCCGTCATCAGCGTGGAGGGCGGCGTCTTGGACATGTGCGCGCGGTGGACCGTGTTCTGAACGGCCATGGCGGTGACAAGCACCATCCCGATCCCGACGGTGGCCAGCGCATCGGCGTCCTTGAAGGGACCATGCCAGACAGCGATCACGCAGGCGGCGGCGAGCAGGACGAATTTGATCGTCAGCAGGATCCTGACCACCGGCCAATGCCTCGCTTCCATTGCCGTCCCGCCGATCCGGGTGACCAGCACGATGACGCAGAAAAGCGGCAGGGCCAGAAGCTTGGCAAGCGCGCCGCCCGTCCCGAAGGCAAGTGCGGCACCCAGCGTGACGAAGTTGCCGGTGACATGCGCCGTGAAGAGCCCCGCAAGCGCGAGGAAACCCATCGTGTCCACATAGCCGCCGTTGAATGCCAGCAGCGCAGGGATAGGTAGCCTGAACATTTGAACTCCTTTGCGGGTCACGCGATCTGCCGCGCGTCCGGTTTTCCCGACGGGAGGCCCGCCGGGAAAACCATGATCTGCCGGAAGGGCCGGACCTCAGGCCTTCACGAAAGCCAGAAGGTCGGGGTTGATGACATCGGCATTGACGGTGAGCATGCCGTGCGAAAAGCCCTTGTAGACCTTCAGCGTCCCATTTTTCAAAAGCTTGATGGAACGCTCGGCCGAAGCCGCGATCGGCACCACCTGGTCATCATCGCCATGCAGCACGAGCGTCGGCACGGAGATCGCCTTCAGGTCTTCGGTCTGGTCGGTTTCCGAAAAGGCCTTCACCCCGTCGTAATGGGCTTTGGAACTGCCCATCATGCCCTGACGCCACCAGTTCAGGATGACGCCCTGATGAACGGTCGCACCGGGGCGGTTGAAGCCGTAGAAGGGGCCGCTCGGCACGTCGTGGAAGAACTGGGCGCGATTATCGGCGACGCCCGAGCGGAAGCCATCGAAGACTTCCATGGGCAGACCGCCGGGATTGCTTTCGGTCTTCAGCATGATCGGCGGAACTGCGCTGACCAGAACGGCCTTCGCGACACGGCCGGCGGGTTCGCCGAACTTCGCAACATAGCGCGCCACTTCGCCACCGCCGGTGGAATGGCCGATATGAACGGCATTCTTCAGGTCGAGATGCTCGGCGACCGCGAAGGCATCCGCTGCGTAATGATCCATGTCGTGGCCGTCGCTCACCTGGGCGGAGCGGCCGTGGCCGCGGCGGTCATGCGCCACGACGCGATAGCCGTTCTTGAGGAAGAACAGCATCTGGGCGTCCCAGTCGTCGGACGACAGCGGCCAGCCGTGATGAAACACGATCGGCTGCGCGTCTTTCGGACCCCAGTCCTTGAAGAAGATATCGACTCCGTCCTTGGTCTTTACATAGTTCCCAGTCATCGCAATGATCCTTGTTTATACGGGGTTGAACGTCCCCGCGGCCGGCCCGGGCGGCGGGGTCTATATAGGCCGGCTTCCATGACAGCCGGCGGGCGGAAGTCCGTTCGGGCTGGCTTCCCGAATGCCCGGGAGAGCATGCAAGGTTTTCTGGCGTTTCCCTTGGCTATGCGCCAACCTGCCATTTGCAAGTCTGTTCGTATTGAACGACAAGCCGCTTTTTCGAACAAAAACGTGTCATGAAACTGTCTCAGAAAAGCTGGATCAGGCTCGCCGGGACGCTCTCGACTGCGACCAGAACAAAGGCCGCAACGAGCCCCAGATGTTCGAAGAACGTGTTCATGGCCGTCATGCGTCTGGTCCCTTTCCGCAGCTCCCAGAAGCGAAGTGTCAGAAACGTGGCGGCGAGCGTGAACAACGCCAGCGCCAGCGCGGCGGCCCAGCGAAGCTCACCGGAAATCACCATGGCTGATGAGGTCAGTTCGAAGACGATGACGATCACCGCAAAGACCGGCGCCGGCGACAACCCGAAGCGCTTCATTTCTTCAATGGCGCTGCGAAAATCGAGGATCTTGGTGATCGGTCCCTGGATATAGGCCGAGCAGAGGACGGCAAGCGCAAGGGTCTTCCAGATCGGTTCCTGCGCAAGGCCCGCCCCCAACAACGCCATCCAGTTCATCGTGGCCCTCCCCGGTTTACACGGCCCAGCAGGAGCAACCCAGCGCTCCGAAAAAGCCCTTGAGATCGGCAATCGGAAGTTTCGACGTCCAGGCACCCGCATGGGCGTGGCCGTGAAGATTGCAGTCGTTGGCGCAGCCGCAGGCGGAGATGATCCGCCGATGCAGGGAATTCCTCCCCGCGCCTTCGGGCTCGCCCCACGCCGCATAGCCGCCGAACCGGCGAACCGGCGACCAGTCGGGCATGGCAGGCGGCAAGGGGTTCTCGTCCAGCCCGGCAAAATCCGCAGCGCCATAGACGATTTTGCCGCCGACCATGGTCAGTTCGGAGGTCAGGAAGGAAATCTGGTCCTCGGGACAAGAGAAGAAGTCTTGGTCGGGCACGATGAGATCGGCAAACTGTCCTTCGACGATCTGCCCCTTCCGGCCTTCCTCATTCGAAAACCAGGTCACATTCTCCGTCCACATCCTGAGCGCGGTCTCCCGGTCGAGGCAATTGGCACGGGGATAGATCTGCATCCCGCCGACTGTTTTTCCGGTGATCATCCAGGCCAGCGAGACCCAGGGATTATAGGAGGCGACGCGCGTGGCGTCTGTGCCGGCGGACACGCGCACGCCCTTCTCGATCATCCTGGCAATCGGCGGCGTCGCCTCGGCCGCGCCGTGCCCATAGCGCTCGACGAAATATTCGCCCTGATAGGCCATGCGATGCTGGACCGCGATGCCGCCGCCCAGCGCCGCAATGCGGTCGATCGATTGATCCGAGATCGTCTCGGCATGGTCGAAGAACCAGTTCAGCCCCTCAAGGGGGATATCCTGGTTGACGCGCTCGAAGACATCGAGCGCCCGGGAAATCGTCTCATCATAGGTGGCATGCAGGCGCCAGGGCCAGCGGTTTTCGGCCAGAATGCGGACGACATCCTCAAGCTCGCCCTCCATCTCCGGCGGCATGTCGGGCCGGGGCTGGCGGAAATCCTCGAAATCAGCGGCCGAAAAGACGAGCATCTCGCCGGCGCCGTTATGGCGGAAATAGTCGGACCCCTGCCTGTATTTCACCGAGGCCGTCCAGTTGAGGAAGTCCTGCTTCTCCTCTTTCGGCTTCTGCGTGAAGAGATTGTAGGCGAGCCGAACCGTCATCTGGCCCTCATCGGCCAGCTTCTGGATCACGGCATAGTCGTCCGGGTAATTCTGGAACCCGCCGCCGGCATCGATGACACCGGTGACGCCCAGCCTGTTGAGCTCGCGCATGAAATGCCGGGTTGAATTCACCTGATAATCGAACGGGAGCTTGGGCCCCTTGGCGAGCGTCGCATAGAGGATGCCGGCATTGGGCGTGGCAAGCAGCAGGCCCAGCGGATTGCCATTGCCGTCGCGGACGATCTCGCCGCCCGGCGGATTGGGCGTGTCCTTCGTATAGCCCACGGCCCTGAGCGCTGCACCATTGAGCAGCGCGCGGTCATAGAGATGGAGCAGGAAGACGGGCGTATCGGGCGCGACCGCATTGATTTCCTCCAGTGTCGGCAGACGCTTTTCGGCAAACTGATGTTCCGTGAAGCCGCCCACGACCCGCACCCATTGCGGAGTCGGCGTGATGGCGACCTGACGTTTCAGCATGTCCATCGCATCCGCGAGCGACCGGACCCCGTCCCAGCGAAGCTCCATGTTGAAGTTGAGGCCGCCGCGCACGACGTGGGTGTGATTGTCGATCAGGCCGGGAAGAACCCGCCTCCCCTTCAAGTCGACGACCTTCGTGCTGGGGCCCGCCAGTTCCATGATCTCCCTGTCACCCCCCACGGCCAGGAACACCCCGTCCTTGATCGCAACGGCCGAGGCCGCGGGTCTGGAACGGTCCAGCGTCGTGATCAGTCCATGATGAAGAATGAGATCTGCAGCCATCGACAACTCCTGTTGACGTCATTGCCCACGGTCGCGCGCGGGCGACCGGTGTCGGCCCCGCATCATCATGATCGGCCTGCAGAGTTCTTGAAGATTAGTGGGATGGTTTGGATATTTTGCGCGGCAAAGGCAGCACGCGCATCAGGATCAGGAGCGGTGCTGCCGGCGCCATGCGCCCGGAGGGGAACCGAGCTTCCGGCTGAAAATGCGGGTCAGGTGGCTCTGGTCGGCAAAGCCGCACAAGTCCGAAATCTCGGCCACGGAAAGCTTCGTATCCAGAAGCATCGCCTTTGCCTTTTCAGTTCGCCGCGCGAGAAGCCACTGGTGCGGCGTCTGGCCCGTCGTCTCCCGAAAGGCCTGCACGAAGACGGCGCTCGGCATGTCTCCACATGCAGCAGCCATCAGCGAGACGGGAACGTCTCCGTCCAGCCGATCATCGACGAGTTCTTTGACGCGCCTGATCTGCAGCGGTGACAGGCTCATCCCGCGCCGTGCAGATGATGCGGAATGCGACCCGTAACGACGCAGCAGATGCGTCCCGATGGCCAGGCTCATCTGGTCGATGAAAAGCAGGCTGCAGTCGCGTTGATCCGAAACGGCAGCGTTCAGGGCGGCAAGCAGGCCGGCCAGGACCAGATCTTCGCCGTGCACGCCGAGCGCGAGCCGCGAATGGGTCGAAGCGCCGGCGGCCTCGCACATCCGCTCCAGACCGCCACTGGAAATTTCAATAAGCTGAAAGGCAAAATTACCGCCCAGATCGGCCGTATAATCCTCTGCGAAGTCGCGCACATAGAAGCTGTTGCGGGCAAACTCCTGCTGCGTGACCGAGCGTCCCTTGAAAATCTTGCGCTGGTGGCCGGCGTTCCTGGACATGCCGATCAAGAGGCCGCGATCGGCCGCCACCGTTTCCACGCGCCCGATCGCGTCCGATCTGGATTCGCGGTGGTAGAACTTCAGATAGCTGCCCGATGCCTCCCGCCCCTCCTCCACCTTCTTGAGGGAGCAGCCGAGCGCGTCCACCGTCGCGTCCTGTTCCAAAGCCTTCATCGGGGACCTCCGGCCTGCAGTTTCCGGTAACGGCCCGGAGAAATGCCAGTATAATCGACAAACACGCGTGTCATGTGACTTTGGTCCGAAAAGCCGCAGGCCAGCGCAATTTCGGCCAGCGACGCACCCTGGCGCAACATCTGCCTCGACCGACCCACGCGATAATCCATCAGCCATCGATGCGGGGTCTTGCCGAAGCTCTCCTTGAAGGCCTTGATGAAGTAGCTTCGGGACAGTTCGCAGGCATTGGCCAGTTCCACCAGCGAGAACGGCTCATCGAGATGCGCGACGAGAAATTCGGCTGCCCGGCGTTCCTGCCAGGGGGCCAGGCACCCCTTGTTCTTAGGCGCGAAGTAGATGCCGCCGTATCGTTCGACCATATGCGTCAGGATGGCCTGGCAGATGTTCTCAACGAATGTGATGTCTGCCGAGCGAGGATGTCTCAAGGATGGCAACAGGGCCTGGCTCAGACCCAGCAGGACGAGGTCGACCCCCTCGTGAGGAGAGGCCAAGCCATGGTAATCCGGCCGCGCCCGCTCATGGGCAAAATCGCTCAAGGTGTCGTGGGGTATCTCGTAATGCACCGAATTCGGCAGGAGACAGGGTGGCTCATTCGCTTCCCGGCTCCAGTCATCGATGAACACCCCTCCGGGCAGCCAGTGTCCCTCCCCGTTGCAAAGGCTCACGCTAACGCCATAGGCAAACGCGCCGTTCCTGGACCTGCACCTCACGCGCTGCCACGTCTCGGTTTCCGGGCCCGCCATGTAGTTCATCGCAATGCGGTTGCTTTCCAGCACGCCAAACGGACCTGATTTGTCAGCGAAGACGGGGGGCTGCGCTTCCATGGGTGAGTTCCGCTCAGTTTAAGGTCCGCAACCGCCATTGGTGCGGAGAAACGCCTGTATGGCTTCGGAAAATATCTTCAAACAAGGCGACATCCGGGAAGCCACAAAGGCTTGCGACAGTCGCCGTATCGGTTTCGGGATTGAGCATGCATTGCTTCGCAAACGCGATCTGGCGGTCAAGATGCCAGTCCGGCGGAATGCAGAACTCCATCGCTGCACCTGCGGGACGGAGCGGGGACTGGGCCGGAACGTCGTTCGTCGCGTGACGGCCAGCAGGCTCATCCCGCGCCTCCGCGACCATTCCGGCCCGCGCCGCGTCCCGCGGAACTGCGCCTCTGCCCTTAAATCCTTCGCCGTAACGCTGGAGGAGATGCGCGCCGATCGCAACGGCAATGGGTCGCAACACCGATGCGGGAAACTTTGCGCCGGTGTCGAGCGTAGGCGAGAGAGCGGTGGCGATATGGGAAATCAGAGGGTCTGCCTGACCGCGCACGCAGCGCAGCGGAAGCCTCAAGGCCAGTTCATCAAAAAAGCCGTTTCCAGTGAAGAAGGCATAAGGAATGCAGAAGGCCAGCGCATCGAGATCGCTGTGCAGACGGATCGCCGCGCCCTCAGCGAGATCAACGAGGCAAATGGAGCCGGCTGGAAAATGCCGCAACGGCTCTTCGGTCCCGTTGACCAGAACATCGCAATGGCGCGCCGCGGAGAGATAGGCCATCACGAAATAACTCTGCGCCGCTGGAAGCGTCACGGTGAGGGGGTCGCTTCCGCGTCGGCAGAGGAGCCGCGTTGCCGTGAAGAATGCATCGTCCGCCACGTCGAAACTTTGGAACGTCGCTGTGTCGAGCCCAAAATACGGCCCGACACCAAGAGCAAAATTCGTTGGAACCCTCAGACGCATTTTCTGCTCCAACTCAAAGCCCGCCCGCTTTCCGCCCACGGCGTGCGCTCGTTCAGCCTGCCTTGGCAAGTTAACATCAGTCAACTCGGTTCAATAGTACGAGAGTCCTCCAAATTGCGCATTTTCACGAGCCGGCCATCGGCTCTCGGGCCGGCGTCACCCGCGACGGCATTGCCCTGACGAAATAGGAGATTGGGTGGGGGTGAGGGGCCATTTCCACGCGATGGCGATGGCCACGGAAAGGCCTCGCGCCTCTAATCACATGAAATCGAAAGAAAAGAATCCATAAAGAAACCTATTACCCCGATTTCTTTCGCTGTGCGGATAGAAGGATAAAATCCCTTCCGTTCCGTTGACCCTCCCACCGCGTGAGGATCTGTCATGGGGAGAGGCTGAAGGCCCCTTGTCCCCTCCCCTGCAGGTAACGATCCTGCCGACTGTACTTGCACCCGTGCTGACGCGCAGCGCTCAAAGGGCGAAATTACGGGAGCCTTTATGACTTCCGAGGACAGCGAAGGCGGCAAAGCATTGCAGTCATGAGCACTCGGGCCGATGGTAACCAGATGTTATCATAACCCGGAAAGCCTTGCAGTGTCGTTAGCCCGACCTTCCACGCTTTTCGAAACGCGGCAGCATGGCTGAGAAATCGCGGCCACGCCCGTCCTCCTGTTCGACAAAGGCAGCATAAAGCTCTGCCGCGCGCGCACCCATGGGCGTATCGGCATCGACGCTTTGCGCGGCTTCCTGCGAGAGCCTCAGGTCTTTCAGCATGAGTTCCGCTGCAAAGCCCGGCTTGTAGCCGTTGTCTGCGGGTGATTTCGGCCCGACGCCAGGGGCGGGGCAATAGGCGTTCATGGACCAGGAATAGCCGGAGGAGGTCGAGACAACATCGAACATCTTGGCGCGATCAAGGCCCAGCTTGTCGGCGAGCGCAAAGGCCTCGCAGGTGGCGATCATCGTCGCGCCGAGGATCATGTTATTGCAGATCTTCGCGGCCTGCCCGGCTCCAGCTGAGCCGCAATGCACGGCCTTCTGGCCCATGATGTCGAGCAACGGCTTCACGATGTTGAAGGCCGCATCCGGCCCGCCCGCCATGAACGTCAGCGTTCCGGCCGCCGCGCCCGTGATCCCCCCTGATACCGGCGCATCGATGGCCATCAGTCCAGCCGCTTCCGCCTGCGCCGCAACCGCGCGGGCGCTGGCCACGTCAACGGTCGAGCAATCGAGGAACACGGCCCCTTTGGCCATCACGGGAATGATTTCGGCGGCCACAGCCCGCAGGATCGCGCCGTTGGGCAGCATGGTGATCACGACATCCGCGCCATCCGCGGCCGCAGCGGCGGTGGATGCTTTGGTCACGCCGTCCGGAATGGGCGCCGCCAGATCAAAACCCGACACCTCATGTCCGCCCTGAGCCAGATTATGCGCCATGGGCGCGCCCATATTCCCCAGCCCGATAAAGCCGATCTTCATGATAATTCCTCCCGATCCTTGCAAATGCTAGTGAATGTCGTCCTCGCCGAGGCTCGATAGCATCATGTCGATGTACTTCGCCGGCGCAGCGTCGGCTGCCGGATGTTTCCAGCGCGGTGCGCGATCCTTGTCGATCAACTGCGCGCGAATGCCTTCGACGAAGTCGCCGAACTCGTGCGAACGCCAGGTAAAGCGGTATTCCAGCGCGACCGCCTCGCGAACGGAGGAAAAGCCCCGCGCGCGACGCACGATTTCAAGCGTCGCGGCAAGCGAAATGGGCGAGCTGCGACGGATCGCGGCAAGCGCCTTCTGCGCCACCTCGCCCTCTTCCTTTTCCAGCCGCTCCAGTATTGCCCCGATGGTCTCGGCGGAAAACACGCGCTCCAGCATCGGCAGCAATGCCGGCAGCGCAGCACCTTCGGCTGCACGCCCCGCCTTTTCGGCAAGTGCCGCATCGCCGGTTTCGACAAGCGCAGCCTTCAGGCCGGGCCAGTCCGCCTCCGGCACATAGAGATTGGCGAAGCCGGCGAAAATCGCGTCTGCCGCGTTCAGCCGCTCACCCGTCAGGCCAAGATATTCACCTGTCCGGCCGGGCGCCCTAGCAAGGATCAGGGAGCCACCGACATCCGGGATGAGGCCAATGGCGCATTCGGGCATCGCCACTTTCGACGTGTCGCCGACAATGCGATGGCTGCCGTGGCAGCCGAGGCCAACGCCACCGCCCATGATGAATCCCCGCATGAAGGAGATGATCGGCTTCGGATATTCGGCGATCTTGACGTTCAGCCGGTATTCCTCACGCCAGAAATCGCGCGCCGGCTGGAGTTGACCTGCCTTGGCCTGATGATAAATGCTGGCGATATCGCCGCCCGCGCAAAACGCCTTCTCGCCGGCCGCCTCCAGGATGACCAGTGCGACGCGAGCATCGTGGCGCCAGGCGTCGAGGCCTTGCTCGATTGCGAGGCTCATCGGGTGGGACAGCGCATTCAATGCCTGCGTCCGGTTCAGCGTGATGATTCCCGCCCTGCCTTCGATCCTCGTCATCACATCTGACGTCAACACCCGATCCTCCTCATGCCAGTTCCAGAGCTTTCCACTCAATTATTTGATTCCAAACGCAAAGCGTCGGCCTGATTTCGCACGGAAACGACGCTCCGCTCCGTCTCCTCCGGTAACGCGGCGACTATAGGAGCAGGAAAGCGGCGATCGCAAGCCGTCTTTAGGATGATAAGTACGACTTAAGGGCTTGCCATGGCGAGGCCGCTCGCGGCACTGTGGCGGAAAAGACCAGAAGGAAACACGCGTGTCCATGTCCCGCCCGGCAACAGCCGAAGTCGCGGCGGCCGTCGCCCAGACCGCCCGCCCCGTCACCTTTCCCGTTACCGCGCCGCCCGAGCCGGGTCAGTGCATAGAGATTGCGCCAGGCATTCTCTGGGCGCGCCTCGCGCTCCCTTTCCGGCTCAATCATGTCAATATCTACCTGATCGAGGATGGGGATGGCTATGCGGCACTCGATACCGGCATAGCCGACGACCAGACGAAGGAAGCCTGGCTGGCACTGCTGTCGGGCCCGCTGAACGGCAAACGGCTGACCCGGCTGATCGTCAGCCACCATCATCCGGACCACATCGGACTGGCCGGCTGGCTCTGCGAGCGGTTCGGCATCCCGCTTTTGACCAGCCAGACGGGTTTTCTGGCCTGCAACAACATTTCGCTGAGCCCGAACGCGCTGGGTGCGGACACCTACCGCGCCTTCTACCGGTCCCACGGCATGAACGACACCGCTGCCGAGATGGTCGCGACCCAGGGGAATTATTATCTTCGCATGGTCACCCCCCTGCCCCTGACCTTTTTCCGGCTGGTCGCCGGCGAAAGGCTCAAGATCGGCGCGCGCGTCTTCGACATCCTGTCCGGCGATGGGCACGCGCCCGAGCAGATCATGCTCTATGACCCCTCCGCCCGCCTTCTTCTCGCGGCCGACCAGGTGCTGGCGCGCATCACGCCAAATGTGAGCGTCTGGGCCGTGGAGCCGGATGGCGATCCGCTCGGTCTTTATACCCGCAGCCTCGGCAGCATGGCCGCGTCCCTGCCCGAAGACACCTTTGTCCTGCCGGGCCACGAACTGCCCTTCAGTGGACTTCACACCCGCATTGCGGAGATCCTCGCCCATCACGAAGAGCGCTGCGGGACGATCCTTGAAGCCGTCAGCGAAAAGCCCATGACGGTGGCGGATCTCGTGCCGGTGCTTTTCCCCCGCCCGCTCGATCCGCACCAGATGAGCTTCGCGTTTTCCGAAACGCATGCGCATGTGAACCTGCTGATTCATCGCGAGAATCTTGCCTGGACCAAGGACGAGGACGATGTCCTCCGCGTGGTGCTGGCAACGCGTTGACAGCTGTCAACTCGAACGATGTCACGCGTATGGTTTGAAAATCCGGGCGCAAGCGGCTAAGCAGATCAGTACCTCATATCACGCAGGAGCCCGCCTATGCCGGACACGATCTTTGTTCTTAACGGCCCGAATCTCAACCTGCTCGGCAAGCGCCAGCCGCATATCTACGGCCACGAGACGCTGGCCAACGTTGAGGCGGACTGCCGGGCGCTGGCTGCAGAACTCGGCTTCGATCTCCGTTTCCACCAGTCGAATGCCGAACATGAGATCATCGATTGGATTCACGAGGCGCGTGAAAAAGCTGTTGGCATCGTCATCAATCCGGCCGCCTTCACCCACACCTCCGTAGCCATCCTCGACGCGCTGAACACATTCGAGGGTGTCGTGGTGGAGGTTCACATCTCCAACGTTCACAAGCGCGAAAGCTTTCGGCATCATTCCTATGTGTCGCTGCGCGCCGACGGGGTCATCGCCGGCTGCGGCACGCTCGGATATCAACTGGGCCTGCGCAGTGTAGCCGAGAAGGTGGCCGCAGCAAAAAAAAAGGCAGGCAAGTAGCCCGCCTCGTCACCTTAAACTTCTTCAGCCGCATCAGGCTTTGAAGTTGCGGATTTCCTCAAGGCCGGCCTGAAGCAGGCTTGCCGCATCCTCTTCGGTCTTGGCTTCCACATAGCAGCGCATTTCCGGCGCATTGCCGGATGGGCGGAAATGGATGACGCGGCCATCCTCCAGCGTGACACGGAGACCGTCGATATCGGATGTCTCGGCCGCCTTGCCGATGGGTTTCAGGAAACGGTCGAGATTTTCAGCCGAGCCGCGCAGATAAGCCATGAGGGCGGCGCTGCGTTCCGTGGCAAAATTTTCCAGCCGGTCGGCGGCGGCCACGGGCAGGGCGAAATCCTTCGCGAGCATCGAGAGTGGTTTGCCGTCCTCCGCCGCGCGAGCCAGTATGGCAAGCACCGGCAGGAAGCAATCGCGGGTGGGAAGGGCAGTGAAGGTAGATCCGTTGACGGAGAAATCGCTGCCGGTGAGCGTGCCGCCATTGGCTTCGAACCCCACCACCGCGGCGGCTCCGCCCTCTCGAGCATCCTCCATTCCAGCTATCACGAAGGGCGAGCCTACCCGGGTGCGCAGGACACGATAGGACCCTGCCGCTTCGATACCCGAGTTCGACGTCACCGGGGTGACCACGGTATCGGCACCCAGGAAGAGAGCCGCCACGAGACCGAGAAGATCGCCCCGCAGCGGCGTTCCGGTCTCGTCCGCCACCAGCGGTCGATCGCCGTCGCCATCGGCGGAAACGATAGCATCGAGGCCATGCTCGCGCGCCCAGCCCTTCATGAGCTTGATGGTTTCCGGCGACACCGCTTCAGTATCGACGGGGATGAAAGCTTCGGACCTGCCAAGCGGCACCACATCGGCCCCGTAATGCGACAGCACATCGACGAACATGTCGCGCGCGACGGTCGAATGCTGGTAGACGCCGATCTTGCGGCCACGCAGGGCACCCGCGCCCAGCAATTCCTTGTTGCGCGCAAGAAACAGATCCATGGCCTCCGCGCCGCGTTGCGCACCTTCGCCGGGAAGAAACCTCAACGCATCCCGGTCGGCGCGGACGAATTCGGCGGCGGCGCTGATCGCGGTCTCGTCACTCTTCCCGATCTCCCCATCCGGGCGATAGAATTTGATCCCGTTGCGATCGGCGGGGATATGCGAACCGGTGATCATGAGCGAGGCCGCACCGAGCTTGAGCCCGAAATGCGCAAGCGCTGGCGTCGGGATGGTGCCGCAATCGATCGGCTCAAGCCCGGCTTGGCGCAGTGCACCGATGCAATTGGCGGCGATCTCCGGGCTTGAGTCCCGAAAGTCGCGACCAACCAGAATGCTGTCGCCCGGCTTCGCCATGCCGGAATCGAAAAGATAAAGCGCAAAGGCCTTCGCATAGACGAACGATGGCTCTCCCTTGAGGTCTACCGACAGGCCGCGAAGGCCACTTGTTCCGAATTTCAGGCTCATCCTGCACCCCGTTTCCTGAATAGCTGCGCCGCTTTGTAACATCTGTTCATCAACGGTCAACGAAACCGCATAGTTCCGACCCGACTTTGCGGCCAAAAGGTAAATCCTATTGCCATTTGGCATCTGACTTCCTATTTTTCGGCAAAAAGGACGATCGAAGGACGACGCATGGTATCTCTGCAGCCGCTGGAAACGCTCGCGCGCGAGTATGTCGCTTCGCCGATCACCGACGAGGAGGGCGAAGCCATGTTTCGCGCCGCCGTCGCACTGTTCAAGAGCTGGTCGCTGACGGACGAACAATCGTCAACACTGGTCGATATGCCGGTGCGCACCTATCGGCGCTGGAAAGCCGGCGAGATGGGCAGGCTGTCGCGCGACGGCAAGGCGCGTCTTTCGAACCTCATGGGCATCCACAAGGCGCTGCGGATGATCTTCCGTGATCCGGAGCGTGCCTATGAGTGGATCTCCAAGGGCAATGCGGTCTTCGGCGGCAAGTCCGCGCTGGACATCATGCTGAATGGCGAACTGACCGATATCATGCGCATCCGCCGGTTCCTCGATTCCGGGCGGGGCGGCTGGTGAAACTTCCCTCCGTTACCCGCATCGAATGGCCGCAGGCACACCGCTTCATTCGTGTGCCGACGGCTTGCGTCAGCATCTTCGACGATATCGCCTCTCCGGAGGACTGGACGCGGCTGGCATTTGCCGAACGCAAGACCGATCCGCGCCTCTCGGAGTCCGTCGGCAATATCGATCTCGTGGCCGAGGCGCATCGCGTCGAAGACGAGACCGGGGTGCTCATGAGCCCCTTCACCCACATCAGCTACGATCTGCCGAGCCGTTTTTCCACGGGACGCTATGGCGTTCTCTACGCCGCCAATTCGATGGAGGCCGCCCTGCTGCAGACAGTCCATCACCAGGAGCGTTTCCTGAAGGCGACGGGCGAGGCCGCGGGCTGGATCTCGTCGTGCCAGGAAATCACGCTTTCCGTCAGCGCCGATCTGCATGATCTTCGCGATCCCGATTTTTCGGCCTGGCTCGATTCAGAAAACTATGCGGGCGCGCAAGGGGTCGCGGAACCCTTGCATGCCTCGGGCGCCCACGGCATCGTCTATCCCAGCACGCGCTGGCCGGGCGGCGAATGCGTGGCCCTCTTTTATCCCGATCTCGCCGCAAATCCCAGGCTCGGTCGTTTCTATGATCTCCACTGGAACGGCGCTGCGATCGACTATGTGCGGGAACACGAGACGGACACTGTCTTCCGGATTGACCGGACCTGACTCGTCCAAGCCGCTGTTGACAGCTGTCAACAGTCGGCGAGCGCCCGTCCTGAGCCGGATAACAGCCCGAAATCAAGAGTCACAACAAAGGGAAGCAGGCGGCAATTAAAGCTTGACGCGACTCGGCTTTGGTCTCACTTTTACGCCAAGTTGGATATAATCCGCGTTGAAGCGTAACTGACGAGCGGCGATGTAAAGGTAAGGGACCTTCGTATCGCTTTTATGAACCGTCAGTAGCCTCGCGCGCAACAAGGCAGATGACGCGTGACGAACCCCGCGACAGCAAACACACGATCGCTTCCCCCCGCAGACGAGACCATCGCCGCGGACGCATCGGCACTTTCCGATCAGCTGAAGGCAATGCGGGAGCGACTGTTTCCGCCGACCGCGCAAAAGGTATTGCGGGGTTTCACTTCCGGCGAAGCCGCCCGGATGATCGGCGTGTCGGACGGCTATCTCAGGCAGCTGTCGCTGGCAGGCGAGGGGCCGCAGCCTTCAACCGGGGTCGCAGGCCGCCGCTTCTATTCGCTCGCTGATATTCACGCGCTTCGCCAGCATCTGGCCGAACAGGCGCTCGCCAAGGGCAATGCGCAGAAGGCGCGCAGTTACCTGAAATGGCGCGACGCCGAGCGTGGCGAGCATCTGCAGGTAATCTCGGTGACCAACTTCAAGGGCGGCTCGGGAAAGACGACCTCGGCGGTGCATCTGGCACAGTATCTTGCCATGAGCGGCCACCGGGTGCTCGCCATCGACCTTGACCCTCAGGCATCCCTTTCGGCCCTCTTCGGTTATCAGCCGGAACTCGACCTGACCGGCAACGACACGCTTTATGGTGCCATCCGCTATGATGCAGAACGGCGTCCGCTCAAGGACGTCATCCGCAAGACCTACTTTGCCGGGCTCGATCTTGTGCCGGGGAATCTCGAACTTCAGGAATTCGAGCATGTCACGCCGCAGGTGCTTGCCAACCGCAAAGCCGGCGAACAAGCTGAAGCGCTTTTCTTCGCTCGCGTGCAGGAGGCGCTGCAGACTGTTGCCGACGAGTACGACGTCGTCGTGCTCGATTGTCCGCCGCAGCTCGGCTATCTGACGCTTTCGGCGCTCTGCGCATCCACCTCGGTGATCGTCACCGTGCATCCGCAAATGCTCGACGTCGCCTCGATGAGCCAGTTCCTGTTCATGACCTCGGACCTGCTGTCCGTGGTGCGCGAGGCCGGCGGCACGCTCAATTTCGACTTCCTGCGCTATCTCGTCACCCGCTACGAGCCGAATGACGGGCCGCAAACGCAGATTGCCGGCTTCATGCGCTCGCTCTTCGGTGATCGCGTCCTGACCGCACCGATGGTCAAATCTACCGCCATTTCAGATGCCGGTCTGACCAAGCAGACACTCTACGAAGTCGGCCGCGAGAATTTCACCCGCGCCACCTATGACCGCGCGCTTGAAAGCCTGAATGCGGTGAATGCGGAAATCGAACAGTTGATCCATGCGGCCTGGGGCCGCGCTTGACGAGTTGAAAACGAGTGAAGATATCCATGTCCAGCGGCAAACGACGCGATGAATTGAAGGCCTTGTTCACCGGGCGACCGGGCGGCCCCGTCGCGCCCGAAACCAAATCTGCTGAGCCTGTGCCGCAGGCGGAAGCCGGCGCGCCACGCGCTGCTTCCGGCGCCGTGCGCGCCATGGGACTTTCGCTCGGCTCGCTGGCCCGCGAGGCTGAAGAGGCCCGCACGCTGCGGCAGGCGATCGAGGAGGGGGAACGCATCGTCGAGCTCGATTGCGCCCTCGTGTCCTCCTCCTTCGTCGAAGACCGGTTCGCGCGGGGCGAAAGCGACGGCGAATTCATGGGGCTGGTCGACAGCATCCGGGAGAGCGGCCAGCAGGTGCCCATCCTCGTGCGCCCGCATCCCGATAAGAACGGCTATTTCCAAACCGCCTACGGTCATCGCCGGCTCGCCGCGGTGCGCAGTCTCAACCGCAAGGTCAAGGCGATCGTTCGCCAGCTAACGGACGATGAACTGGTGCTGGCGCAGGGCAAGGAAAATGCCGAGCGGCGCGATCTGACCTTCATTGAGCGCGCCTTTTTTGCCCAGGCGCTGGTACAGCGCGGTTTTGCACGCAAGGTCGTGGAAGATGCACTTGGCGTGCAGAAGAGCGAAGTCTCCCGGCTTCTGCAGGTGGCCGACAGCATTCCACTCTACATAGCCCGCGACATCGGTCCAGCGCCGAAGGTTGGCCGAGAACGCTGGATGGCGCTGGGCGCAATCTTCACCGCACGTCCGGCAGCCGCCGAAATCGCCAGCGACGAAGTCGCATCACAGCGCTTCCGCTCCGCCGAAACCAACCGCCGCTTCCAGATGCTGTTCGATCGTCTTTCGCGCAAACAGAAGCCCAAGCCCGACCGCGGCG
The DNA here is from genome assembly GCA_900466575.1 of Hyphomicrobiales bacterium. Lineage (GTDB taxonomy): Bacteria > Pseudomonadota > Alphaproteobacteria > Rhizobiales > Rhizobiaceae > Ensifer_A. The sequence goes on from UBMP01000009.1 coordinate 96,383, forward strand.
AGCCATTGTCCGGCCGCGACGGCAAGTCCTTCGGCAAGGTCTACGCTGGTAGCGGCAAGCCGCGTATCGAATTCACCGCGCCGGTCCCCGACGCATTTCTTTCGACCGTCACAGCGCTGATTGAAGAGGCGTGGAACGCCCTTCAGCAGGAGGCGAAGACGAAATAGAGATCATGATTGGGAAAAAGGGTTCAGCAAGCCCGGTCCCGATCTCATGCAACGAGCAACAGGAGCAGAGCAAGCAAGAAAAAAGGCCCCCGAAACGTCACCATCCCGGAAGCCCTCTTCTATCTAGCAATTCAAGAGAATCACTTCCACCGGGCAAAGTCAAGAGTCTGCGCGAACCTTTTTGCGCCGAATCGATGAAGTGTGATTAATTTCAATATGTTATGTGTAAGCTTACCGTGCAGGAAAAATGCGCGGCGATGTCTTATGCCCGAAGAGAAGTGCCGTTAAGGGCGCCGTCTTGCCTCTCGAAGGAAGAGGGCGATCATGAATGAGGACATTGCAACGACGCCGTTTGGCGGCGGACAGGTTTTTGCGCGTCAATTTTTGAGGCGGAAACGGGTTTCGCAGGTGCAAGCCAGGGAGGCGGAATCAGGCTCTGTGCTCGCCACGAGCGCGGCGGACAAGTGGCAATTGCTGCGGGCCCTGACGCAGGCGAAAGCGGCCTACAATCTATCCGACCGCTCGATTGCGGTTCTGGAAGCACTTTTGAGCTTCCACCCGGAACGGCAGCTCGACGGCTCCCGTCCGCTGATTGTGTTTCCCTCGAACCAGCAATTGTCGCTGCGCACGCGAGGCATGTCACCCGCGACCATCCGACGCCATCTCGCGGCCCTTGTCGACGCAGGCCTCATCTTCCGCCGCGACAGCCCGAACGGCAAGCGCTATTGCCGCCGTGACGCCCATGGCGCACCGCAGGAGATGTTCGGATTCGATCTCGCACCGCTTGCTCTCGCGGCAGACGCCATCCAGGCCCAAGCGGACGCTTTTCGCGCCGAGGAACAGCTCCGGCAGGGCTTGCGCGGCGAGGTGACACTGCATCTGCGCGATATCGCCAAGCTCCTGCAGGCGGCTCAGAACGAGGGGAGGGCAGGGGACTGGGATGCCCTTGCGGCACAGCTCGAGGCTCTTTCCGGCAGGGTCGCGCGAAATGCATCGATCCAGTCTCTCACGGATCGGCGCGATCGGCTTCTCCACCTTCGGGCAAAGCTCGAAAACGCCTATCTGGAAGCGGTTACGGCGGCAGAATTGAGCGCCTCTGTATGCGAATTTGAGCACCACATACAGAAATCTGAATCAGATCAGACTCTTGATTCCAGCCCTGCGAAAACCGGACAACCGGTTGAACATGAAAGCCCACGAAATTGCGTGACAGAGGAAGAGCCATCTCGTGAACAAATCCGGGAAACAATTTCGCTTTCCCGGATTCTCTCAGTCTGCCCACAGATCAGCGATTACAGCCGCAACGGGATCGGCAACTGGGCGGAGTTCATGGCTGCGGTGATGATGGTGCGGGCAATGCTGAGGATTTCGCAAGGGTCGTGGAATACGGCTTGTGCGGCGATGGGCGAAGCACAGGCTGCTATAGCCGTGGCGATCATCCTTGAGCGGGCAGACCATATCCGCTCGCCCGGAGGCTATCTCAGGGCGCTGTCAACGAAAGCCGTGACCGGGAAATTTGCCGCTGTCGCGATGCTCCGGTCGCTGGAGCAACAGGAGGGACCGCGCCACCTCGAACCCCTGCGACCTCGTTTGACAGCGGAAACGAAACTTGGCAGCTTGCGGCACCTTGTGGGTGAGAACTGATGGCGAGACGCAGCGAAAGCAATTCGAGACTGGATGACGCGGCCCGCGCCGGCTGGTTCTACTATGTCGCCGGCCGCACGCAGGACGAGATTGCCGCGATCATGGGCATTTCACGTCAGAGCGCCCAACGCCTCATTTCGCTGTCCGTTACGGAGAAGCTGATCAAGGTTCGTCTCGACCATCCCATTGCCGCCTGCATGGAACTGGCGCAGGCGCTGATGGATCGTTTCGGGTTGAAGCGGGTCGAGATCGTCCCCACGGATCCGGGTGCCGAAGGGCTTCCGGTCGGAGTGGCGGAGGCGGGTGCGGCCGAGCTGGAGCGCTGGCTGAAACAACAGGAACCGCAGATCATCGCGATGGGCACGGGTCGAACGCTCCGCGCCGTTGTCGATCAGCTCCCGCCGATGGAGTGCCCGCAGCACAAGATCGTGTCGCTCACCGGCAATATCAGTCCGGACGGGTCGGCCGCCTATTTCAACGTCATCTTCTCGATGGCGGATGCGGTCAAGGCGCCGCATTTTCCCATGCCGCTGCCGGTCATCGTGTCGTCGCGGCAGGAGCGCGATCTCATGCATCGCCAGCCGCTGATGGAAACGGCGATCGATCTTGCCAGGCGGTCGGACGTGACATTCATCGGCATTGGCGAAATGGCGCTGAAAGCTCCGCTCGTGCTCGACGGTTTCTTAACCCCCGAAGAGATGGAAGATATCCTGAAGGCCGGGGCAGCAGGCGAGATTTGCGGCTGGATCTTCGGCGCGGATGGCAAGCTGCTCGATCATCCGGTCAACCAGCGGGTGGCGAGCCTGCCGATCCCCAGCCGCGAGACGTCGACCGTCATTGGTCTGGCGCGCGGCGTGCGCAAGCATGCGGCGATCAAGGCTGCAGTGAAGGGCGGCCATATCAACGGGCTGATTACAGACGAGGCGGCGGCGAGGATGCTGCTGGAGGGCTAAGCGTGCGCTCTCCGCGTCGGGCAACGTCCCGCCCAGCGCGATCAGCCGTATCCCCCCGGTCAGTGACGAGCGATTTCCAAAAAAATGTCATTGAGTTCGATCGTCGTTTGTATTGGTAAAACACTGTGACTCGACCTGTTTCAGAGGTTGATGGCGATCACGCTGACCATGGGTCGTTCAGCCCGACGCCCAACCCGTCGAAGTCTTTCGCATTGCGCGTTGCAACTGTGAGATCATAAGCAATAGCGGTTGCAGCCAGCAAACCGTTCATGGCGGACAGTCCGCGTCCGGCGCGTTTGGCATTCTCCATCAGCTCTCCCCAGACCAGCGCCATCCTCTCATCGACGTGAAGAAGTCTCCCGACGAATCGCTGGGGCAGATCATGCGAGAGCCAATCGGACAGCGCTTCTTGACGCCTGTCCGAGGCCCAAAAGCGCTACGCCGCGACGGATTCCTGCAATGGAAATAACGCTTATGAAGGCGCGATCCTCATAGATCAAGATCGCGCGGAGCGTCTGAAACGCGTTCAAGTTCCAGATCAGCCCCTCTCCGCGGAGAGGCCAGCAGGAATTCGGCCGGCGTTCCCTTGCGGGCCGTCTTGCGTTGCCATTCTTCTGCCGAGACCACAACGCTCGCGACAGTCCAGTTCTCCTCGCCGTTTATACGGACGTTCATTGCCTCACTCCATGACCATGATGACTATCATGACTATTTACGCCCTGCCGCCGGACTTCCAACTTGGCCTGTTTGCGCCGTTTTGAGCGAAGCTGTCCCAACACGCACAAAGTCGAAATTTTTCAACCTATGCAAACCCTTGACCTCCTCTTGTGCACCGCAGCGACGATTTGCCGTTGACAAAATCTCGCCGAAATCGATTATTTGCCCATGAGCATAGCATTTGCTCAGTTTCGATTTTGGGAGGAAACTATGAGATTTCAAGCATGGCTGCTGGGCGCTGCCTCTGCGCTCGCTATGGCCGGCATGGCCAATGCAGAAACGACCCTGACGATCGCCACCGTCAACAATGGCGACATGGTCCGCATGCAGAAGCTGACCGACGACTTCACGAAGTCCAATCCGGACATCAAGCTGAACTGGGTGACGCTGGAAGAAAACGTGCTGCGCCAGAAGGTCACGACGGACATCGCCACCAAGGGCGGCCAGTATGACGTGCTGACCATCGGCACCTACGAAGTTCCGATCTGGGCCAAGAACGGCTGGCTCGTCGCGCTCGACAAGCTCGGCCCCGACTATGACGTCGACGATCTCCTGCCGGCGATCCGCAACGGTATCAGCGCCGATGGCAAGCTCTATGCCGCACCGTTCTACGGCGAAAGCTCCATGGTCATGTACCGCAAGGACCTGATGGAAAAGGCCGGGCTGAAAATGCCTGACGCGCCGACCTGGGACTTCATCGCGGATGCGGCCCGCAAGATGACCGACCGCAAGGACGGTATCAACGGCATCTGCCTGCGCGGCAAGGCCGGCTGGGGCGAGAACATGGCCTTCCTGACCGCCATGTCCAACTCCTTTGGCGCACGCTGGTTCGATGAAAAGTGGACCCCGCAATTCGATCAGCCGGAATGGAAGAAGACGCTGGAATTCTACGTGAAGCTCATGAAGGACGCAGGTCCGGATGGTGCCTCGTCCAACGGCTTTAACGAAAACCTCGCGCTCTTCCAGCAGGGCAAGTGCGGCATGTGGATTGACGCAACCGTCGCTGCCTCCTTCGTTTCCGATCCGAAGGCTTCGAAGGTTGCCGACAAGGTCGGTTATGCACTCGCCCCCGACAACGGTCTCGGCAAGCGCGCCAACTGGCTCTGGGCCTGGAACCTCGCCATTCCGGCAGGCTCGAAGAAGGTCGATGCGGCTGAGAAGTTCGTCTCCTGGGCAACCAGCAAGCATTACACCGAAATCGTTGCGGCCAAGGAAGGCTGGGCAAACGTTCCTCCGGGCACGCGCAAATCGCTCTATGCCAATGCCGACTATCAGAAGGCAGCGCCGTTCGCCAAGATGACGCTGGACTCGATCAACGCCGCTGACCCGACCCATCCGACGGTCAAGCCGGTGCCTTATGTCGGCGTCCAGTTCGTCGCCATTCCTGAATTCCAGGGGATCGGCACGGCGGTTGGCCAGCAGTTCTCGGCAGCCCTTGCCGGCAAGGAAACGGTCGATGCAGCGCTCAAGGCGGCTCAGTCCTACACCGAGCGTGAAATGAAGAAGGCCGGCTATCCGAAGTAAGCTTCCTCCTGACGCAAAAGGACCGCCGCCTCGCGGGGCGGCGGTCCGGGCAAGGGGAATCATGGCCGGAGTTTAGGGCTACCCCCTCATCTGCCTGCCGGCATCTTCTCCCCGACGGGGAGAAGAGGAAGAGACGCAGCCTCTCAGGTCTCCTCGCCCCAACGGGGAGAGGTCCGCCGAGCGACAGCGGAGGCGGGGTGAGGGGAGGAGCCACACCCAAAAGCCGCGCGTTTATTCAACAAAACCCGGACGCCATGACCGGCCGATTGCGCCGGAACCTGACGCCATAACCCTGGAGAGGAATTGAGCCATGGCAACGATGCAGATGCGCACGACCGCGCGGGCGATGATGGCACCGGCCGTCATCCTGCTGCTGGTCTGGATGGCTGTGCCCTTGGCCGCCACGCTCTATTATTCCTTCCAGAACTACACGCTGCTGAACCCGGTCATCTCCTTTGCGGGATTGGACAATTACTATTACTTCATCACCGATCCGGCCTTCGCATCGGCCGTGCTGAATACGATCTATCTCGTCGGCGGGGTTCTGCTGATCACCGTCATCGGCGGATTGTTCCTGGCGCTGCTCATCGATCAGCCCATCTTCGGGCAGGGGATCGTCCGTATTCTGGTCATCTCGCCCTTCTTCGTCATGCCAACGGTGGCGGCACTCGTGTGGAAGAACATGCTGATGAACCCGATCTACGGGATCTTCGCCTGGCTCTTCTCGCTGGTCGGCCTGCCGCCGGTGGACTTCCTCGCGCAGATCCCGCTGCTCTCGATCATCCTGATCGTCGCCTGGCAATGGCTGCCGTTCGCGACGCTGATCCTGCTCACCGCCCTGCAATCGCTCGATGGCGAGCAGATGGAAGCCGCCGAAATGGACGGCGCGGGCGTTGTCAGCCGCTTCATCTATCTCGTGCTGCCGCATCTCTCACGGGCGATTACGGTCGTGATCCTCATCGAGACGATCTTCCTTCTGGGCGTCTTTGCCGAAATCCTCGTCACCACCAATGGCGGACCGGGGACGGCGAGCACGAACCTGCCCTTCCTCGTCTACACGCAGGCGCTTTTGAACTTCGATGTCGGCAGCGCATCCGCCGGCGGGATCATTGCGGTGGTCGTCGCCAATATCGTCGCATTCTTCCTGATGCGCATCATCGGCAAGAACCTGGAGGCTTGAACCATGGCACGATCGGTTTCCACCTCGCGGCGCGTCACCTTCACCGTCATTGCCTGGGTGATCGCGCTCATCCTCTTCTTCCCGATCCTCTGGACGATCATCACCAGCTTCAAGTCGGAAGGCGACGCCATTGCCTTTCCGCCGGTGTTCCTGAACTTCCACTGGACGCTTGACAGCTATCGTGAAGTGCAGGAGCGCTCGGATTATCTGCTGCATGTCTGGAATTCGGCGGCCATCTCCTTCGGCTCGACGCTGATCGCGCTGCTGATCTCCATTCCCGCGGCCTGGGCGATGGCCTTCAATCCCGGCAAGCGGACGAAGGACATCCTCATGTGGATGCTCTCGACCAAGATGATGCCGGCAGTCGCGGTGCTGGTGCCCTTCTATCTCGCCTACAAGAATCTCGGACTTCTCGACACCAAGCTCGGCCTCATTATCATTCTGACCATGATGAACCTGCCGATCATCGTCTGGATGCTCTACAGCTACTTCAAGGAAATACCCGGCGAAATCCTCGAAGCCGCCCGCATGGATGGCGCGACGCTCGGCAAGGAGATCGTCTATGTGCTGGCGCCGATGGCGGTTCCCGGCATCGCCTCGACCGTGCTTCTCAACATCATCCTCTCATGGAACGAGGCCTTCTGGACGCTGAACCTTTCGGCCTCGCAGGCGGCACCGCTCTCCACCTTCATTGCATCCTATTCCAGTCCCGAAGGCCTCTTCTGGGCAAAGCTTTCTGCGGCCTCCACGCTCGCCATCGCACCGATCCTGGTGATGGGCTGGTTCTCGCAGAAGCAGCTCGTGCGTGGCCTCACCTTCGGCGCAGTCAAATAAGGAGACCGTCATGGGCAGCATTCGATTGAACAAGGTTTCCAAGGTTTTCGGCGAGATGAAGGTCATTCCTTCGATCGACCTGGAGATCGAAAACGGCGAATTCGTCGTCTTTGTCGGCCCGTCCGGCTGCGGCAAGTCCACGCTGCTTCGCCTGATCGCGGGTCTTGAAGACACATCCGGCGGCACGATCGAGATCGACGACCGGAACGTCACCTCCGAGGCTCCCGCCAAGCGCGGGCTCGCCATGGTGTTCCAGTCTTATGCGCTCTATCCGCATATGACGGTGCGCAAGAACATCGCCTTCCCGCTGAAAATGGCGGGTGAGGAGCAGTCGGTGATCGACCGCAAGGTGGCCGAGGCTGCCAAGGTCCTAAACCTGACCGATTACCTCGAGCGCAAGCCCGGCCAGCTTTCCGGTGGCCAGCGCCAGCGCGTTGCCATCGGCCGCGCCATCGTGCGCCAGCCCACGGCCTTTCTCTTCGATGAGCCGCTGTCGAACCTCGATGCGGCGCTGCGCGTGACAATGCGTCTGGAAATTTCCGAACTGCACCAGCAGCTCGGCACGACCATGATCTATGTGACGCATGATCAGGTGGAGGCCATGACCATGGCCGACAAGATCGTCGTGCTCAACCGTGGCAATGTCGAGCAGGTCGGCTCGCCGCTGGAGCTTTACAGCCGCCCGCGCAATCTCTTCGTCGCCGGCTTCATCGGCTCGCCGAAAATGAACCTGATCGAGGGTGCGGAAGCCGGAAAGCTCGGCGCTAAGACCATCGGCGTTCGTCCGGAACATATGAACGTTTCGACGACCGATGGCGCGTGGAAAGGCACGGTGGGCGTTGCCGAACATCTCGGCTCCGACACCTTCTGCCATGTGCACACCGAGACTGCCGGCACGCTGACGCTGCGCACCGCCGGCGACGCGATGCTGAAGCATGGCGACACGATCTATCTGACGCCGGACGACCGGCGCATCCACAAGTTCAACAATGAGGGACTGGCCGTATGACCGGACGTCTGCAAGGCAAATCGGCGCTGATCACCGGCTCGGCGCGCGGCATCGGCCGGGCCTTTGCCGAAGCCTATATCCGCGAAGGCGCGACGGTGGCGATTGCCGATATCAATATCGAGCGCGCCGAAGAGACCGCGCGGGAGCTTGGCCCCCAGGCTTATGCGGTGAAAATGGACGTGACGGATCAGGCCTCCATCGACGCGGCGATTGCCGCTGTCGATGCGCGGACCGGAGGCATTGATATCCTGATTAACAATGCGGCTCTCTTTGATCTCGCCCCTATCGTCGAGATCAGCCGCAAGAGCTTCGACACGCTGTTCTCGATCAACGTGGCCGGCACGCTCTTCACCATGCAGGCGGCGGCGAAGTCGATGATTGCGCGTGGCAAGGGCGGCAAGATCATCAACATGGCAAGCCAGGCCGGCCGACGTGGCGAGGCACTCGTCGCGGTCTACTGCGCCACCAAGGCCGCGGTCATCTCGCTAACGCAGTCGGCGGGGCTCGATCTGATCAAGCACGGCATCAATGTGAACGCGATTGCGCCGGGCGTGGTGGATGGCGAGCATTGGGATGGCGTCGACGCGCTCTTTGCCAAATACGAGAACCGCCCGCTCGGCGAAAAGAAGAAACTGGTCGGAAAAGAAGTGCCATTTGGCCGGATGGGAACCGCAAATGACCTTGTGGGTATGGCGATCTTCCTCGCGAGCCCCGAAGCCGACTACATCGTCGCCCAGACATACAATGTCGACGGCGGCAACTGGATGAGCTGAACAGACCCTCGATACCCGCCAAGCCGGGGAGATGACCATGACAAAACTATCCTTAGCCAACCTGCCGAAACTAGCCGACAAGGCATCCTTGCCGACCTACCGGCGCGAGGCTCTCACCGCCGGCATCCTGCATTTCGGCGTCGGCAATTTCCATCGCGCCCATCTGGCGGTCTATCTGCATGACCTGTTCAATCAGGGCAAGAATCTCGACTTCGCCATTATCGGCGCCGGCGTCATGGCCTCCGACGGCAAGATGAAGGAGGTTCTGAAAGCGCAGGATTATCTGACGACGGTGGTCGAGCAGGATATTTCCAAGTCGGCCGCGACCATCACCGGCCCGATGATCGATTTCATCGCCGCACCTGACTTCGATGCAATGATCGCGAAGCTCGCCGATCCGGCGATCCGCATCGTTTCGATGACCATCACCGAAGGCGGCTATTTCATCGATCCGGCCACCGGCAGGTTCGATCCCAAGCACCCGGCCATTGCCGCCGATGGCGCCAATCCCGATCAGCCGAAGACCGTCTTTGGCCTGATCATCGCCGGCCTGAAGAAGCGCCGCGCCGCAGGCCATCCGCCGTTCACCGTCATGTCCTGCGACAACATTCCGGGCAATGGCGAGGTGACGGAAGCTGCCGTCGCGGGGCTTGCCGCGCTCTCCGATCCCGACTTCGCGCACTGGATCGAGAAGAACGTGGCTTTCCCGAATTCCATGGTCGACCGCATCACGCCGGCCACCGGCAAGCGCGAGATCAACATCGCCCGCGAGACCTATGGCATCGAGGATGGCTGGCCGGTCTTCTGCGAGGAGTTCAAGCAATGGGTGCTGGAGGACAAGTTCCCCCTCGGCCGCCCGGCCTTTGAAGATGCCGGTGCCGAATTCGTGCCCGACGTCGCGCCCTATGAGCTGATGAAGCTGCGCATTCTCAACGGAGGCCATGCGGCCATTGCTTATCCGGCTTCGCTGATGGACATTCACTTTGTTCACGAGGCTATGGAAAACCCGCTGATCAAGGCTTTCCTGGCGCGGCTCGAGCATAACGAGATCATCCCCGTCGTGCCGCCCGTGCCGAACACGAGCCTTGCCGACTATTTCGACCTGATCGACCGCCGCTTCTCCAACCCGAAGATCGGCGACACGATCCCGCGTCTGGCGCAGGACGGTTCCAACCGTCAGCCGAAATTCATTCTGCCGGCCACGGCTGCGAGACTTGCCAAGGGGCAGGACGTGACAGGTCTGTCGCTGGTCTCGGCGCTCTGGTGTAAGTATTTCGAGGGCGTATCGGATAGCGGCAAGGCAATCGCCTTCAATGACGAGAGCGCCGAGCGGCTGCAGAAGGCGGCGCTTGCCTCGCGCGAAGACCCGAAGGCCTTCCTCGCGCTTGGCGATATTTTCGGCGATGTCGGCACCAATCCGCGCTTTGTCGAAAGCTTCTCCAAGGCGCTCGCCAGCCTGCACGCCAAGGGTACTGCCGCGACGCTTGCCGATTATATCGACGGCAAGCTTTGAAGGCCGGGCGCCATGCGGACCCCGACAGAACTCCTCGTCATCTTTGATTGCGACGGGGTGCTGGTCGATAGCGAGCCGATTGCGCTTTCCGTGCTGGGCGAAATGCTGAAAAGCCAGCAGGTCTTCCTGACGGAAGACGAGATCGCCGATCGCTTTCTTGGCCGCAGTCTTGGGGCGGTGGCCGAGATCGTGGAACAGGAATTTGGCCGGCATCTGCCGGAGGATTTTCCGGCGTTGATCCGCCGGCGGCTGTTCAAGCGCTACGAGCATGAATTGCGGGCGATGCCGGGCGTTTTTTCGGCTCTGGAGGCGCTCGCCCTGCGCGGAATTGCGACCTGTGTTGCCTCCTCCAGCCAGCCCGAGCGGATCGAAAAGAGCCTTGCGGTGACCGGTCTCTCCGCCACCTTCGGCACGCGTCTCTACAGCGCCACGATGGTCAAGGCGGGCAAGCCCGCACCCGATCTCTTTCTCCATGCAGCCCGCCAGTGCGGCTATTCGCCGGCAAACTGTATTGTCATCGAGGATAGCCCGGCGGGCATCATTGCGGCGCGGGCGGCGGGCATGCGCGTCTTCGCCTTCGGCGGTGGCGGCCATGCCGGTGCGCCCGCCTTTCGGCAGAAGATTGCGGCACTGAAGCCCGATGCATCGTTTGACGCCATGACGGATTTGCTGCAACTTGTCGAAGGGTCGAGGAGTTCGGAAGACAGCCTTCATGGGTGAGTTAATCGTTGCGGTGGACGTGGGGACCGCCAGTGCGCGGGCTGCGGTCTTCACGCTGGACGGCCGCCAACTGGCGCGCGCCGTTTCCCCCACGCAGGTATTGCAGCCGCAAGCCGGACATTATGAACAGGTGAGCGACGACATCTGGCAGGCGGTGATCGATTGCGTGCGGACCGCCTTGCGCGAGGCGCAGGTGGCCCCCGGTGATGTCGCGGCGATCGGCTTCGACGCGACCTGTTCGCTCGTGGTGCGCGACAGCGAAGGCGGGCCTCTGCCGGTCACCGCGGCCGGCGCGACGAGAGCCGACACCATGCTCTGGATGGACCACCGCGCCAACCCGGAGGCGGAGGAGTGCTCGATTGACGATCCGCTGGTCACGCGCTTCGGCGGCAAGCTCTCGCCCGAAATGCAATTGCCGAAACTGCTCTGGCTCAAACGCCACCTGCCGCAGACCTGGAGCCGTATGGGGCTCGCCTTCGACCTCTGCGATTATCTCACCTGGCGTGCGACGGGCGGCAACAGTCGTTCGCATTCGTCGGCTTCTTCCAAATGGGGTTACGGGCCGGCGGCGCCCGGCGCGCGGCCGGATGATTTTTACGCGCGCATCGGCCTCGCCGATCTGGCCGACCGGGCCGGATTACCGGACATCTCGCGTCCCTCCGCCTCGTCGGCAGGTCATTTGAGCGCGACCGCGCAACAGGAGCTGGGGCTGGGGCCCAACTGCGTCGTCGCTTCGGGACTCATCGATGGCTATGCCGGCGCCATCGGCGTCTTCTGCGGCACGGACCTTTCCGCACTCGACCGCAAGGCGGCGCTGGTGGCGGGAACATCGACTTGCCTCGTGACCTTCTCCGATCACGCGTTCAGCCATCAAGGCTGCTGGGGCGGTTTCCGAGATGCGGGACTGCCGGGCCTCTGGCTGATGGAGGCGGGGCAATCGGCTTCCGGCGCGCTGCTCGATCATGTCATCCGCACCCATCCGGAGGGTGGCCCGCCGACGCGGGAGAAGCATCTGCAGGTTCTCGATCATATCGCGGCCCGCGTCTCGGAGCGGGGCGTCGGCTACGGTCTGCCGCTCGCCATGCTGCCGGATTTTCATGGTTCCCGATCGCCGGTACCCGATCCGACGCAGACGGGCGTGATTGCGGGGCTCACCCTGGATACGAGTTTCGACGGCCTGGCTCAACTCTATTGGCGCGCCTGCGTGGCGCTCGCCTGCAACATCCGCCAGATTCTGGAGCACCTGCCACAGGGCGGCGGGATCGAAAGCCTCTTCATGACCGGCGGATTTGCCGGGCATCCGCTCATTCCACAGCTCTATGCCGATGTGACCAATCGCTCCGTTCGCCTGCACGAGGGCCGGGATGCGGTGCTGTTGGGGACGGCGGTCAATGCCGGACTGGCAGCGGGCCTCTATCGCGACATCGCGGAGGCATCCGGGCATATGACGCATGCGACGAAGACTGTGTCGCCACGGCCGGATGCGGCCCGTGCGCATCAGCGCGACTATGCGGTGTTCCTCACCCTGCAGCGGCAGCGTGCGGAACTCGCTGCGCTTCTGCAGCAGACCGCGTGAAAGCTTCGCGCAAGTCCTTGTAGGCATTGTCGGGCCTGACACACGTACGCTGCCTCGCGTGCGCCCAAGGACCTGCATTGATGACCAGCCCGACCCCTCAGACCGTGACGGATGAAGCGCGCGCGCTCTATCACCGTGGCCTGAAGGAAAAGGCGGAAGGCCGGCTCGAGAGCGCCATCGCCTTCATCGACGCCGCGCTGGCTGCCAATCCGGATTTTCCCGAAGCGCTCTGCTCCGGCGGCTATATCTTGCAGACCACGGGTCACCACGATGGCGCGCTCGCCTTCTATAGCCACGCCATCGAACTCGATCCCGACTATTTCGACGCGCTGTTCAACCGCGGCTGTCTTCATTTTGCCTTGCGGCGGCTCGATCTGGCGGCATCCGATTTCAGCCGTGCCGCTGAGCTTCAGCCGACCGATGCCGGGGCGCGATCCAATCTGGGAGCCGCGCTCTACCAGCGCGGCCGTTTAGCCGAGGCCGTTGAAGCCCTGCAAAAGGCGCTGGCACTTGATCCGGCGCTGATCGAGGCGGAGCTCAATCTGGGCAGCGCGCTGCGCCGGCTCGGTCGCGAAGACGAGGCGCATGAAGCCTTCATGCGGGCCGCCCTCCTGCAGCCCGATTGCGCCGAGGCCTATTGCGGACTGGGCATCATCGCCCGGACCAGGGGCGACTTCAGGCAGGCGATGGACTATTACGACTGTGCGCTGGCCTTCGATCCCACGCTGGAGGAGGCACTGAGCAGCAAGGGCATCCTGCACTTGTTGCTTGGGAACTTCGAGGAGGGATGGGAAGGCTACGAAAGCCGCTGGGTCGACGGCCATCGTCCTGTTCCGGTGTCGGACGCTCGCTTCGATGTGGCGCGGCCGGAAACCATCGCGGGCAAGCGCGTCCTCGTCGTCAACGACCATGGGCTCGGCGATACGATCCAGTTCTTTCGCTATGTGAAGATGCTGGCGGACCACGGCGCGGACGTGACCTTTGCCGGACCGGCGAAGATGCAGCGGCTGCTGGCCACGTCGGGTGCACGGGTGCACTGGCGCGACACGAACGATTTTACGGGCGCGTTCGATGAGACGATTGCCATCAGTTCGCTTCCGCGCGCCTTCGCGACGGTTGAGAAGACCATCCCGGCCAGCGTGCCCTATCTGGTGGCCGATCCGGAAAGGGTGCAGTTCTGGCGCGCGCGGATGCCCGGCGCCGGCTTCAAGGTGGGGCTCTGCTGGCGCGGCAGCCAGGATTTCCGGGTCGATCCCCGTCGGTCGCTGCCGCCTTCGGCGCTCGCGCCGCTGGCCGCGCTTTCGGGCGTCGATTTCTATGCGCTCCACATGGATGTCGGCGCCGATGAGCTACCGACGGCAAGCGCGGGGCGCATTCAGGTTTTTGGCGATGGCTTCGATCTTGGTCCGGATGCCTTTGTCGATACCGCCGCCGTGATGGCCAATCTCGATCTCATCGTCACCTGCGACACCTCGATTGCGCATCTGGCCGGCGCGCTCGGTCGCCCGGTCTGGGTGGCGTTGCGTCATGTGGCGGAGTGGCGTTGGATGCTGGAGCGGGAAGATTCGCCCTGGTATCCCACCATGCGGCTGTTGCGCGCGAAGGCGGGCGATGACTGGCTTGAACTTTATGAACGTATTGCCACCGATATTGCTGTGCTTGCACAAGAAAAGGAAAAAGACTGATGATCGAAGTGCCGATCTCCTGGGGTGAACTCGTCGACAAGATCACGATCCTTGAAATCAAGGCGGAGCGGATCGACGATCCGAAGAAACTCGCGAATGTGACGCGCGAACTCTGGCTGCTCAACCGCAAGCTCTCGCCCGTGGCCGCCCAGGTGCTGCGACTGAAGCTGCGCCTCAAGGACGTCAACACGAAGCTCTGGGACATCGAGGACGAGATCCGCGATTGCGAACGCGAGCAGAATTTCGGGCCTCGCTTCATCGAGCTCGCCCGTGCGGTCTATGTGACCAACGACCAGCGCGCCGACGTGAAGCGCGAAATCAATTTTGCGCTGTCTTCGGAATTGGTCGAGGAAAAGTCCTACCGGCCTTATGCTTGAGACATCCTCCGCTTGAGGCGGGCTTTTCTCTCCCGCAAGGGCAGAGGATAAGCCTCGCGCCTGCCTGAGCACAAAATTACCCATAAAAGCACAAGCCTTCTCTTTTCATCCCTGACCGCCCGGCGATATTCAAGCATTCATAGGCGGTTGTGCGGGGAATGTCGCTGCGCCGCGAAATAAGCACAATATGGCCTCCGCTGGGCGCGAGGCCGGGAGCGAGGAGCGCGAGAGACGATGAACCGGAACCCGAGAATTGCCTTTATCGGCGCAGGCTCCACAGTCTTCATGAAGAATATCATCGGCGACGTGCTGCAGCGCCCGGCGCTGTCAGGCGCCACCATTGCACTCATGGACATCAATCCGCAGCGGCTGGCTGAAAGTGAGATTGTCGCTTCCAAGCTGATCAACACGCTCGGCGTCTCCGCGAAGATCGAGACGCATTCGGATCAGCGCCGCGCGCTGGACAAGGCCGACTTTGTCGTCGTCGCCTTCCAGATCGGCGGCTATGAGCCGTGCACCGTCACCGATTTCGAAGTGCCGAAGAAATACGGTCTGCGCCAGACCATTGCCGACACGCTCGGCATCGGCGGCATCATGCGCGGGCTTCGCACCGTGCCGCATCTGTGGTCGATCTGCGAGGACATGCTCGCCGTCTGCCCCCATGCGGTCATGCTGCAATATGTGAACCCGATGGCGATCAACACCTGGGCGATCGCGGAGAAATATCCGACGATCAAGCAGGTCGGTCTCTGCCACTCGGTTCAGGGCACGGCGTTCGAGCTGGCGCGTGATCTGGAGATCCCGGTCGAGGAAATCCGTTACCGCGCCGCCGGCATCAATCACATGGCCTTTTATCTCAATTTCGAGCATCGTCAGGCGGACGGGTCGTACAAGAACCTCTATCCGGATCTGCTGAAAGGCTATCGCGAAGGCCGCTTCCCCAAGCCGAGCCACTGGAACCCGCGCTGCCCCAACAAGGTGCGCTACGAGATGCTGACGCGGCTTGGCTATTTCGTCACCGAAAGTTCGGAGCATTTCGCCGAGTATACGCCCTATTTCATCAAGGAAGGCCGCGAAGACCTGATCGAGAAATACGGCATTCCGCTGGACGAATATCCCAAGCGCTGCGTCGAGCAGATCGAGCGCTGGAAGTCGCAGGCCGATGCCTATAAGGCGGCCGAAAAGATCGAGGTCAAGGCGAGCCACGAATATGCCTCTTCGATCATGAATTCGGTCTGGACCGGCGAACCTTCGGTCATCTACGGCAACGTGCGTAACAATGGCTGCATCACCTCGCTGCCGGAAAACTGCGCGGCGGAAGTGCCATGCCTGGTCGACAATAACGGTATCCAGCCGACCTTCATCGGCGCACTGCCGCCGCAGCTGACGGCGCTCATCCGAACCAATATCAACGTGCAGGAACTGACCGTGCAGGCGCTGATGACGGAAAATCGCGAGCATATCTATCATGCCGCGATGATGGACCCGCACACGGCCGCCGAGCTCGATCTCGACCAGATCTGGTCGATGACGAACGATCTGCTTGCCGCGCATGGCGACTGGCTGCCGGAATGGGCACGGGCGAAGTAACGCTCAGACCTTTTCGCCTCGATCCAGCCGCGCCAGAAAGGCCTCCGCGCTGGCGCGGTAGACCGCCTTCTGCCCCTCGTCCATCCGCCGCCATGTGGCATAGGGCTGGGCGAGACGGCGGTTGCGCGAGAGCTTGTCCGTATGACGGTCGAGGAAGTGCCAGTAGAGCGCGTTGAGCGGACAGGCCTTGTCGCCCGTCTTCTGCTTCACGTCATAGCGGCAGCCGGTGCAATAGTCCGACATGCGCGACACATAGGCGCCGCTCGCGGCATAGGGCTTGGAGGCGAGAAAGCCGCCATCGGCATACTGGCTCATGCCGACGACATTGGGCAGTTCCACCCATTCGAAGGCATCCGCATAGACTTCCAGATACCAGATATGCAGCGCGTAAGGGTCGAGACCTGCGAGCAGCGCGAAATTGCCGGTGATCATCAGCCGCTGGATGTGATGCGCATAGGCATTGTCGATTGTCTCGCCGATGACAGTCGCAAGGCAGCGCATGTCAGTCTTTCCGGTCCAGAAGAAGTCGGGCAGGGGGCGCTTGGCCTCGAAGAAGTTCTTGTGCTCATAACCCGGGCCCGCCAGCCAGTAGATGCCGCGGACATATTCGCGCCATCCGATGATCTGGCGAATGAAACCCTCGACGGCCTCGATGGGGGCATGGCCTTCCAGATAGGCGCGCTCGGCGGCGCGACAGATTTCCAGCGGATCGAGAAGGCCGATATTGATGTAGAAGGAGAGGAGCGAATGGTTGAGAAACGGATCGCCACCCACCATCGCATCCTGCGTCTCGCCGAAGGAAGGCAGGAAGTCCGAAATGAATGTGTCAGCGATCGTCTCCGCTAGGCCGCGTGTGACGGCGAGGGAGAAGCCTTTGGTTGAGCCCATGTGATCGGGGAAATGGGTCTCGACGAGAGCCGCGACCTCTTTCGTGATCGCGTCCGGTTTGATCCCCTTGCGCTCTCTCCTGAACCGCGTCGCGCCGGCCGGCTTGCGATTTTCGGCATCGAAATTCCAGCGCCCGCCCGCCGGCTTGTCGCCCTCCATGAGCAGCCCGGTTTTGCGGCGCATGTCGCGGTAGAAATATTCCATCGTCAGTTCGCGCCGGCCCTCGGCCCAACGCTGGAATTCGTCATGCGAGGCGAGGAAGCGGTCGTCATCGCGGGTATCGACGGGAATGCCGATCTGCTTTTCCCAGCCCTTCATCGCCTCGACCACGCGCCGCTCAGCGGCTTCGGTGACGACGATACGCTCCGGCTTCAGCGCTTTCGCGGCGCGTGCGAGTTCTTCTCCGAAAGAGCCGGTATTGTCGCGATCATCCAGCCGGACATAGCGGACTTGGAAGCCCAGCCCCTCCAGTTCGTCGGCGAAATGCCGCATGGCCGAGAGGATGAGCACCAACTTCTTCTTGTGATGCCGGACATAGGTCGTCTCTTGCGCCACCTCGACCATCAGCACGGTGTCGCGCGCCGGATCGGCGCCCTTCAGGCTCGAGATACCGCGTGAGAGCTGGTCGCCGAGAATGAAGATGAGATTGCGCGTCTGCTGCATAGGCTCCGGCTTTGCCTTGGGTCACATGCAGCCAATACGACAGCGAGGGTGGCGCGGATCGGTGCATCAGCCCGCCGACGTGGAAACAGCGCCACCTGATCCCGCGTTACCTGATCCGCTGATCATCCGCCCCAAAAAACAGCACATTCGCCGCATCAAACTCCGCGCGCACCGTCTCGCCATCCTTCATCGGCCGGATGCCGCTATACTTGACGGTAACGAGGGTTTCGCCGCTGCGGGCGTGAACCAAGGTTTCCGAGCCCAGATGCTCGACCATTTCGATATCGAGCAGGAGGCTGGAATCGCCGCCATCTTTGAAGATTTCCGGACGCAGACCGGCCACGAGACGGGTGCCGTCGGCAAGCCCGGTCGCCAAGTGCCCGGCCGGCAGGACAATGCCGGAGGCGTCGAGGCGGATTGAGGGCTGGCCGTTGTTGGTCACCGCCGTTGCGGGCAGGAAGTTCATCTTCGGCGAGCCGATGAAGCCGGCGACGAAACGGTTGTCCGGGTCGGAATAAAGCTGGAGCGGTGAGCCAACCTGCTCGATGCGGCCGTCGCGAAGCACGACGATCTTGTCTGCGAGCGTCATGGCCTCGACCTGATCATGCGTGACATAGACGACCGTCGCGCCGAGCTTCTTGTGCAGCTTGGCGATCTCGACGCGCATGTGGACGCGCAGTTCGGCATCGAGGTTCGACAGCGGTTCGTCGAAGAGGAAGACCTTCGGGTGGCGCACGATAGCGCGGCCGATGGCGACGCGCTGGCGCTGGCCGCCGGACAGCGCCTTCGGCCTGCGATCGAGCAGCTTTTCGAGTTCGAGGATGCGCGCGGCATCCATGACCTGTTTCTCGATTTCCGCCTTGGGAACGCCGGCGAAGCGGAGAGCGAAGCCCATGTTCTGCCGCACCGTGAGATGCGGATAGAGCGCGTAGGACTGGAAGACCATGGCGATGCCGCGTTTAGACGGGTCCGTCTCGTTCATCCGCTGGCCGCTGATTTCGAGCTCGCCGGAAGAGATGTCCTCCAAGCCGGCGATCATGCGGAGCAGGGTGGACTTGCCGCAGCCGGACGGGCCGACGAAGACGGTGAACTCGCCCTTTTCGATCTCCAGATCGACGCCCTTGATCACCTCCAGCGCGCCGAAGGTCTTGCGGACGGATTTCAGTGACAGCTCGCTCGTCGCCATATTGCCCCCCTTAGACAGCCGTGAGTGAAAGGGTCTGCGTCGCGAAGCGCGGCGAGGAAACCTTCACGCTGACGGCACCGGTTGTCCCGGTCGATTCAATCCAGAAGCCCGTCGTGCCGCCGGTCAGAATGATGGTTTCCGGCCCGAGCAGCTTCGCCGCGCCTGAGACTTCGACCGTCACCGGCTCGTCAAGGAAGGGCAGGAGATTGCCGGCCTGGTCGAGTGCGCGGACGATGAAGCGGACCTGATCCTTCGTGGTGGCGGGCAGCGTCTGGTCGTCGGCGACGACTTCGAGCTTTGCCGGCACCGGGTCGGCAACCATTGCCATCCGGGCGACTTCCTTGCCGCCGATGAAGCCGATCAGCTCGCCCGGCTGCCATTCCATGCCCCAGAGGCCGAGTTCGTCCTTGGAGAAATGGCGGTGGTCGATGACGACCGGCGGATGCGGCAGATGCGGGAAGCGTTCGCGATCCGGGCCGATCCGCTTGCGGATGCCGGAGCCATAGGCGATCTCGACCTCATCGCAGTTGGTCAGCACGATCAGCGGCAGGATGCCGCCAATGTTGCGCTCGCCGCGTGCCCAGAAGGAGGCGGGCTGCATGACGACTTCGTCGGACGGTTCGCACTGGCTCTTGTAAGCGTAAGCGGCGAATTTCGGTTCGCGGAAGATGTCCATCACGCCATGATGGCAGATGCGGTCGCCGGAGCCGAAATCCTTGTGCGTGTTGTAGTCGAACATGCACCAGCCGATGGCGCCGGAAATCGACGGATCGCCATACATGGCGTTGAGGACCTGCAGGTGGCGGGTGACGTGTTCGGCCTGGCGCTGCTCCTGATCATGCCGCTTCGTCGGATACATATGGCCGCCGAATTCGGTGATGATGTAGGGCACCTTCTGCTTCAGGCCCGTGCATTCCTGCTGGTCGCGCAACGGAATGCGGCCGCGGTTTGCGCCCGGCATTTCCTCAGACCCCAGCACGAAGTCGTTCATGGTGAAGACGTCTTCGAGGAATTCGCTGTCGGTGATGTAGCGCACGCCGCCGGTCTGGCGGGTCGGGTCGAGCGCCCGGGCCGTCTTGTTGGTCTCGACATAGAAGTCGTGATTGTCCTGCGACTCGTTGATCCGCACGCCCCACATGATGATCGAGGGGTGGTTCCAGTCGCGGCGCACCATGCGCTCGACATTCTTCACGCTCTCGGCCTGCCAGTCCTTGCCGCCGATATGCTGCCAGCCGGGGATTTCCTCGAACACGAGAAGCCCGATGCGGTCGCAATGGTCGAGGAACCAGGGCGATTGGGGATAGTGCGAGGTGCGCACGAGATTGCACTTGAGATCGTATTTCAGGATCTCGGCGTCACGCTCCTGCGCGCGCTTGCCCATGGCGTAGCCGGTATAGGGCCAGGACTGGTGGCGGTTGAGACCGCGGATCTTCAGCGGCTTGCCGTTGAGGAAGAAGCCTTCCGGCGTGAACTGCGCGGTGCGGAAGCCGAAGTTGGCGGAGAGGTTATCCGTGCCGCTGGCGGTGACCAGCACAGCCTCGATCGTGTAGAGAACCGGGTTTTCCGGCTCCCAGATCGAGAGGCCTGCCATGTCGGTGAAGGAGACGATTTCGGACGCACCCGTTACGGTCTTCTCCGTCGAGGCGATGACCTTGCCGTCTGACGACTTGAGCGACAGCGTCAGCGTGCCGTCGAATGCGTGACCGGCGGCGGCGCGCAGATCGACGCGGGCGGTGACGGACTTCTTCTCGGCCAGCGCCACCGGCGTTTCGATCTTGATGTTTTCGATGGAAACCGGGCTTGCGATCTTCAGCCAGGCGTCGCGATAGATGCCGGCATAGGTGAGATAGTCGATACGGCCGCCGAAGGGCGGGATTTCCGGGTTTTCGGAACCGTCAATTTTCACGGTGATGAGGTTGTCACCCTGCTTCAGGTGGCCGGTCAGCATGGCTTCGAATGGGGTATAGCCATCCTTGTGCGCGACGACTTCCGTGCCGTTGACATAGACGACCGCATCCGCCATCGCGCCATCGAAGACGACCGAGACTTGCTTTCCTTCGAACTCCGGCGCCCAGGCGATGACCTTCTGGTAGGTGAAGGGCTTCTGGTAAGCCTTCTCGTCAAAATAGTTCAGCGGCAGGTCCAGCGCATTGTGCGGCAGGCGAACCGTCTCGCCCTTGAGGGGCGCACCGACGGCGGCCTTGTCGAAGCCCGCGGCAAAGATCCAGTTGTCGTTGAAGAGCGTGATATTGCGCATGTGAAGTCCTATTTGATCGAGCCGATCATGCCCTGCACGAACTGGCGCTGCATGACGAAGAAGACGACGAGGGTGGGAAGGGTGGCGAGGATAGCGCTGACCATGACCGCGCCAAAATCCGGATAATAGGCGGAGGCCATGGAGGAGACGACCAGCGTGATCGTCTTCATCTCGTTGCTTTGCAGCACGATGAGCGGCCAGAGATAGTTGTTCCAGGAGGCCATGAACACGATGATGAAGGCCGCCGCATAGGTCGAGCGCATCACCGGCACATAGATCAGCAGGAAGATCTGCCATTCCTTCAGGCCGTCGACGCGCGCCGCATCGCGCAGCTCCGAGGGGAAAGCCTTGGTGGACTGGCGGAAATAGAAGATGACGAAGGCCGAGCCGAGCGTCGGCAGGATGACGGCCCAGTGGGTGTCGATGAGGCCGAGCTTGCCCATCATGATGAAGAGCGGGATCATCAGCGCCGCAAAGGGCACCATGAGAGTGAGCAGGATCGCGCTATAGACGCGCTCGCGATATTTCGAGCGGAAGACCTCGAAGCCATAACCGGCGAGCGAGGCGACGATCAAAGTCAATGCCGTGGAGAGCAGCGCGATCTTGATCGAATTCCAGAAGATGAGCGGCACATCGACGGCGGCGGCAAAGGCGCGGATATTGTCCATCAGCGCCGAGCCGATGCCGACTTTGCCCTTGACGATATCGATCGAGGTGTTGGTCGCGCCCAGGATCATCCAGATGAAGGGGAAGATCGAGAGGAACGCCATGATGCCGAGGAAGGCATAGGTGAAGACGCTCGAGAGCGTGCGGGTGAGCCGGTCCATCAGTCCTTCTCCCTCAATGCGTAGAACTGGATGACGGCGAGCAGTGCGACGGCCAGCACGATCACATAGGAGACGGTGGCCGCATAGCCGAAGCTCGGCACGAACTTGAAGGTCAGGTTGTAGATATAGACCGAGAGCGTGAGCGCCGAGTTCGACGGTCCGGCTGCACTGCCGGCATCGCTGGTCATGATGTTGCGCACCTCATCGAAGAGCTGCAGCGTGCCGATCGTCGACGTCACAGTGGTGAACAGGATGACGGGCTTCAGCATCGGCACGGTCAGATAGAAGAAGCGGCCCCAAGAGGGCACGCCATCGATGCGCGAGGCCTCATAGATCGACTTGTCGATATTCTGAAGGGCGGCGAGGAAGAAGATCATGTTGTAGCCGGTCCAGCGCCAGGTGATGGCGATGATGATCAGGACGCGCGCCCAGAAGGGGTCGGTCATCCACGGGATCGGCTGGTTGGTGACGTGAAGGGCCAGCAGGGTCGAGTTGATGAGGCCGTCCTGCACGAACATGCTCTTGAAGAGCACGGAATAGGCAACTAGGGACGAGACGCAGGGCAGGAAAATGGCGGTGCGGATCACGCCGCGGAATTTGAGATTCGGATTGTCCAGCAGCGCGGCAAGAAAGAGCGCCAGCGTCAGCATGACGGGCACCTGTACGATGAAGAAGATCATCGTGTTGTAGAGCGCCAGCATGAACATCGGATCGTCGAAGAGCCGCTTGATATTCGCGAGCCCGCCGAACTGGGTCATCATGCCTTTTCCGGTCTGGAACGACATCCAGAGCGTCTGCAGGATCGGATAGACCATGAAGATGGCAATCAACAGCGCCGCAGGGGCGACGAAAAACCAGCCGTTGATGTCGAAATAGCGATTCAGGCTGCGGTTTGCGCTTGCCATCTGGGAATTCCGGATTTCGTTTCTGAATGAAGCACGCCCGTATCGGGCGATGTGAGAGCCGCCCGTCGATGGTGAACGGGCGGCGGCATCGGATGCAGTGCAAGTAGCGATGAACCGGCAACTTCGTCCGGTCCATCGCTACCGGGGAGGATTTTACTGCATGGAGGACTTCGCCTGCGCCTCGATCGCCTTCAAGGCCGCATCCACATCGCCACCCTTGCCGAGAGCCGGCAACTGCGCTGCAACGGCGGAGTCGACCTCGTTGGTGAAGACGCCGTAGTTGACCGAGGGAACCTTGGAGAGCCAGTCGGCGAACTTCTGCCAGATCTTTTCCCCGCCGAAGAACTTGTCGGCGGTTTCATAGGCTGCACCCTTGCGGGCTTCCATCAGCGAGCCGACGGCGCCCTGATCGACGAGGATCTTCTGGTAGAAATCGACATCCTTGGCATAGACCGAGTTCAGGAAGTCGATCGCTTCCTTCTTTTCAGGCGAGGACGCAATCACGTACCAGCTGGAGCCGCCGAGGTTGGAGGCATCCGTGGCGCCCTTGACGTCAAGCTTCGGGATCGCCGCGACGCCCCATTTGTTTTCCTGGTCCTTAGTCGCCTTGATCGTGCCGGTGATCCAGACGCCGGTGATGACGGTCGCGACATCGCCCGAGGTGAAGGTGCTGACCCAGTTCGACCAGCCGGCGGCCGGCTTGGTGATGCCCGACGCGATCAGCTTGCCTTCGGTTGTCAGCGCAGCCTTGAGGGCTTCGTTGCCGGTGATGTTCAGCTCACCCTTGTCGTTGAAGTACCAGCCACCGGCCGACTGCATCATGATGCGGATGAGGCCGGCATCGTTGGGGTCGAGACCCATCATCTTGTGGCCGGTCTTTTCGGCGACCTTCTTGCCGATCTCGATATACTTGTCCCAGGTCAGGTTCTGCATGTCTTCCGGCTTGAAGCCGGCCTGCTCCAGGTAGTCCTTGCGATAGTAGAGACCGGTCACGCCGGAGTCGAAGGGCATGGAATAGGTCTTGCCGTCAACGGTGGCGAGCTTGACCTTGTAGGGCGCGAACTTGGAGTAATCGACAACGTCGTTCATCGACGCAAAGGCGCCGGGGAAGGACTGGATGTATTTCTGCGCGCCGTAGTCTTCGATGAGAACGATATCGGGCAGGCTGGTCGTGACGCCGGATGCCAGCGTCGTCTGCAGCTTGGCTTCAACGTCGGCCTTGGCGAAGTCGACGACCTTGATATTGATGTCCGGATGCGTCTTGGAATAGATCGCGCCGGCTTCCTTCATGATCGCGACGTTGAAATTGGGGTCCCAGCACCAGATGGTAATGTCCTTAGCCTGGGCAGCCGCCATTGCCATCATGCTCGACGTGCTGAAGACGAGGGCCGCCAGCGACGTCTTGAAAGTCTTGTTCATCAGATTTCCTCCCGAGGATGCAAAAATCGCGCGGTTTCTCCCTCCGCTCGACCGGGAGTAAAGCTTAAAACATTTTGCCGTGCAAGAAAATTTTTAGTAAATATTTATTGCGCTGCAGCGAGGCTGGGGATGGCCGGGGAGGTCTCGGTTGGCGACAGGCAACTCTGGCGCCAAATCATGGTGGTAGGGATGATGACGCGCTTGGCGTAATCGCGTCCGGCGAGCCGCTCGACCAACAGGTCCACAGCCGTCTCGCCGATGCTTTCGCTGCGGATGCGAACGGTCGAGAGCGGCGGATTGAGGAACTGCGAGACGGGGATGTCGTTAAAGGAAACAACCGCGATATCCTGCGGGATCGAAAGGCCGGCTTCCTGGAAGGCGCGATAGGCGCCGATCGCCATATTGTCATTGGCCGTGACGACGATATCGGGCCGCTCGCCTCGTTCAAGCAATTGTTTTGCCAGCATATATCCGGTTTCGAGGCGCAGGTTCTGCCCGGTGTCGCAGATATTGCCGAGCACGAGGCGACCGGGCTCGAACAGGCCCTTCTCCTGGTGCCAGTCGATATAGGCGCGACAGCGCGTTTCCCCATGCGGCTCCGAGCGGCCGTCGATATTCTCGTAGCTGCCGATAAAGGCGATGCGCCGGTAGCCGAGCCCTGATAGATTGTCGAGCAGCTTGCGCGTCGTCTCGTTGAGGTCGCTATAGACACTGTCGAGATCGTCGCGCTTCGGGTTGAAATCGGCGAAGACCAGGTTGCGGCAATTGTCCTGCAGCCAGTCGATTTCGCGCGGCGAATGCTTGCCGATGACGATAACGCCGGCGGCGCCCTGAAGGATGACAGGGTCGGGCAACTGGTCGCTGTGGTAAACTTTTACGATCTCGGTCTTCATGTCGCGGCAGCGGTTCTCGATGCCGAGGCGAACGCCGATATAGTATGGGTCGGCCAGCTCTTCCGACGACTGCAGAAAATGCACCAGGACAAGCCGTGTCAGGGCAACCGCCGAGGCGCTGAAAGGAAGCGGTGCGGCCGCGCGGTTGCGATTGCGCGGCGTCTCATAATTCAGCGCTTCCGCCGTTTCGATCACCGCCTGACGTTTGGCAGGCGAAATCGACAGCGTGGGGTCGTAATTCAGGACGCGCGACACCGTGGCGGCGGAAACGCCGGCAGCCTTTGCGATCTCCTTGATCGTGACCATGCTTCTCGCCTCGACAAACCCGGCGGCATTAATTTAGTAAAAATTTACCGCGCGATTGATCCTTGATAGCGTAAAATGCGGCGATTGTCTGCCCCTTGTGACGGTTTGATCACGAGTTTTAGCGCGGCTGCCAAACGCTTGCTGCTTCAAATCAGGAGCGCGCCCCGCGTGCGGCGTGCGAGGGCAGTTTCGAGCGTTGCAAAGCCCTCGTGGATGAAGAAGGCAAGGGCCGCAACGATGAGGCCGCCTTGCAGTACGAAGGCCGTGTTGTTCGAGATGAGCCCGGCGATGATCACCTCGCCGAGCGTTCTGGCAGCCACGGTGGAGCCGATGGTGGCCGTGCCCAGCGAGATGACGGCGGTGAGACGTATGCCGGCAAGGATGAGGGGCAGGGCAAGCGGCAGCTCGACGCCGATGAGCCTTTGGAGCGCCGTCATGCCCACGCCTCGCGCGGCTTCCTGAACGGAGGGTGGGATAGTGGTCAACCCGGTCAGCGTGTTCTCAAAGATCGGTAGCAGGCCATAGAGAAAGAGCGCGATCAAGGTCGGAATGGGACCGAAACCGAAGATCGGCACCGCGAGGGCCAGCACGGCGACCGGTGGAAACGTCTGTCCGATATTGGCGATCGAGCGGGAAAGCGGGAGAAACTCTCGACCCGCGGGGCGCGTCACGAGGATCGCGAGGCCGACCGAGACAACGGTTGCGGCCATCGTTGCGACGGCCACCATGGCCAGATGGCTGAGCGTCAGCGTGAGCAGGCCAGATTGGGTGTAGATGGCCGGCGCGCCATTGGACGCAAAGGGTGCAAACACTGGCGCGAAAGCCTGCGGCACCGCGAGAAAGGCGACAAGCACGACAACAAAGACAAGGCGGAAGAGGGCGCCTGGGCTCATTGCGGCCGTCCCGCCTTCGCGATCAGGCTTTCGCGGGTTACGCGCCCGACAATCGCACCATGGCGCGCAACCGGTAGCGCCGCACGGCCGGACCAGAGAGCCTCCGACAATGCATCCTTGAGAGAGGCGGACGCGTCGATGGGTTCTCCTTGCGCGTCACCCGGCTCGGCAAGGTCGTCCACGGGCGAAAGCGACAGCAGCCGGAAAGCCCGGTCGGCACTGCCGACGAGGTCCGCGACGAAATCACTTGCCGGATGGGCGATGATTTCGGCCGGCGTCGTAAATTGCAGCAGCCTTCCCTTGTCCATCACGGCGATCCGGTCGCCGAGGCGAATGGCTTCCTCCATGCCATGCGTCACCAGCACGATCGTCGTGGAAAATTGGCGCTGGATCTCAATCAGGTCGTCCTGCGCCTTGCCGCGAATGATCGGATCAAGTGCGCCGAAGGGCTCGTCCATCAGAAGGACGGCCGGTTCGGCCGCGAGCGCGCGCGCGACCCCGATGCGCTGCTGCTGCCCGCCCGAAAGCTCATGCGGCATGCGCGCGCGAAACTGCGCCGGCTCCAGCCTGAAGAGCGACAGCAGTTCATCCACCCGGGTGTCGATCCGCCTTCTGTCCCAGCCGAGCAGCTTCGGCACCGTCGCAATATTTTCGGCGACCGTGCGGTGCGGAAAGAGGCCGTAGCCCTGAATGGCGTAGCCGATGGCTCGGCGCAGCTCGTGGCCGGGAAGATCGCGATTGTCGCGTCCGTCTATCAGGATCGCCCCGGCGGTCGGCTCGACGAGCCGGTTGATCATCCTGAGCAACGTCGTCTTGCCCGAGCCGGACGTGCCGACCACCGTGACGATCTCGCCGCTTTCGACCGTCAGCGACACGTCGTCAACGGCGCGGATACCGTCATAGGCTTTGGTGATGCCATTGATTTCGATCATGCCTCGGCGCTCCGGACGGATACGGGGTTTGCGATCTCCACCAGGGCATCGAGCATGATTGCGGCGGCAAAGGCGAGTGCCACGGTCGGCAGTGCGCCGAGCAGCACGAGATCCGTTGCCGTCTGGCTGATGCCCTGGAAGACAAAAGTGCCGAAGCCGCCGCCACCGATGAGACCTGCGAGAACGGCAAGTCCGAGATTCTGCACCAGCACGATGCGGATGCCGGTGAGGACGACGGGGAAGGCGAGCGGCATATCGACCTCGAAGAAGCGTTGCCACGTCGTCATGCCCATCCCGCGCGCCGCATCCCGCGCCTCTCGGGGCACGCTTTGGAGGCCGGCGACCGTGTTGGAGACCATGGGCAGCAACGAATATGCGAAGAGCGCGACGAAGGCGGGCGCGATGCCGATGCCGGCTATGCCGATCGCGGAAGCGCCCGGCACATGGGCGCCAATCCAGGCAAGCGGGGCGATCAGCAGGCCGAACAGGGCCATAGAGGGGATGGTCTGCAGGATATTGAGGCTGTTCAGCAGCGTGGCGCGGATAGACCGGACCTGAAAACAGAGAATGCCGAGCGGAATCCCGACGACGGCCGCCACCGCCAGAGATCCGACTGCCAACAGCAGATGCACGCGCGCCTCACGCCAGAAGACATCGGCTCGATTCGCGTATTCGCGGAGGATCGAGAGCGAATCCCAGGCCCCGGACCAGAGAAGCAGCCAGAGCGCACCGCCGGTGAGGGCAAGAAGGGCGAGCCGCCCCAGGGGCGACATCCGCAGGCGTACGCTCGCATCTGCAAGCGCGATGGAAAAAGCAAAAGTCACGATCCAGAAGGACCCGCCCGGCGCTACACGCGCATAGCTGTTGGGGGGCGGAGTGAGAAACACCCCTGAGCGACCGACGGCCAAGGCAAGAACGGCAAGAGTGAGGGCGCAGACAATGAGGCGCAGCGCCGGTCGTGTGCGCAGGAGAAGAATGGCGGAAGCGGCGATCACGACCGCCAGAACCAACCACGCCTCAAGCGGCGGGAGCGCAGACAGCAGCCACACCGGTTTTGCCGCAACGATGCGATTGGCCCGAAAGAGACTGAATGGCTGGAAGACGAGGCCGGCAGCCGCGATAGCGACAAGCAGCGCCCCGAGCCTGTCCGGCCCGGAGCGCCTGTTCACTTGAAACTCGGTGTCTGTATGCCCCGACATCTCTTCCGCCAGATCCGACCCGGCCATGTCCGCCCGGCCCTTTCTGGCCGTCATCTTACTTGACGAAGCCGTGCGATGACAGGAAGTCCGCCGCAACCGTGTTCGCCGGCTCGCCGCCGACCTGAACACGACCGTTCAGCGTCTGCAGGGTCTGGAGGTCCAGCGCCTCGAAGATGGGTTTGAGGAGATCGGCGATCTTCGGATATTGCTTCAGCTTCTCTTCACGGATGATCGGGGTGGGCAGGTAGACCGGCTGCACGCCCTTGTCGTCGTCCATCACCTTCAGACCCGAGGGGGCGATGCCGCCATCCGTGCCATAGACCATGGCTGCATTGGCGCCGGAGGTCTGCTGGGCGGCTGCCGAAATCGTGGCTGCGGTGTCGCCGCCGGAGAGTGTGATCAACTGCTCCGGCTTCAGCTTGAAGCCATAGGCCTTTTCGAAGGCGGGCAGCGCCGAGGGCGAGGTCACGAATTCGGAGGAGGCTGCGAGCTTCACCTGCCCGCCCTTGGCGACATAGGCGCCGAAATCGGAGAGCTTGGCGAGCTTGTTGGCATCCGCCACATCGCCACGCACGGCAATCGCCCAGGTATTGTTGGCCTTCGCGGGCGTCAGCCAGACGATCTTGTTGGCGGCGTAGTCCAGTTCCTTCGCCTTCGCATAGCCCTCGTCCGCCTTGTTCCAGACCGGCAGATCGGCCTTGTTGAAGAAGAAGGCCGCGTTGCCGGTATATTCCGGATAGATGTCGATCTGGCCTTGCGTGATCGCCTGGCGAACAATGGGCGTGGCTCCGAGCTGGATCTTGCTCTCGACCGGAATGTTGTTGGCCTTCAGCACCTGCAGGATAATGTTGCCGAGCACGCCGCCTTCCGTGTCGATCTTCGACGAAACGACGACGCTATCGGCGGCAACGCCTTGCGTGGCGGCAAATGCGGCGAGCGCGAGCGCGCCGGCGAATTTCAGGAGCCTGTTCATGGTGTCTTCCCTTCCTCTCACCGCTGCCTGGGGCCGGTGACCGATAGCAGCGTGTGTCCCAACAGTTTTCAGCATTTTGGCTTACGGTCATGACAATGATCGTCAGCCGCCAAGGTTCCCCGGCAACGGACGTATTCGTGATTTCACGATAGGTCGCCTTGCTGCCAAAGATTGGCAGGAGTGATTACGAAGAAACGGGCGCATCCGTTCAATCGACGCTGACGTTTTCCTGAAAAGGGTTTTTCGGGGAGCCAATACTCCACTTTGTTGCAATGCAGCATTTGCATGGCTGCGATGCAATATCAGCGCTGGCGATGGCCGCGGGATTTGATATCTTCAACTCATCGAAGCGCGGCACCTCCTCCCGCCCGTTTCGACGGTCAGGCTCTCTCTCCTCCCGAAGGGCCTGAAAATAGAGCAGCGGCACTCCTCCTCCCAGTCGCTGTTCTGAATTTCGAGAAGCCTGCCGCACCTCCTCCCGCGGCAGGCTTTTTCGTTTCTGCTCTCCAAAATCTTCGAGAGTCCACTTGGCACCCCCTCATCCGGCCCTTCGGGCCACCTTCTCCCCGGTGGGGAGAAGCGGGAATTCGCCGCAGCGTTGCCATTCCTCCTCGCCCCTTCGGGGGGAGGTCTGCCGAGCGAAGCGGAGGCAGGGTGAGGGGAAGCCGAGGTTAAAAACAGTCGCTGTCCTGTGCCGAGGTCATCAGCAGCGTGAATCGGTCTAAACAATTGGATTCATAAGTGTCATTGGACGCGGGAGTCGCGATGAGCGATTCTTCGCGCATGACGATGAATTCCGACGATATCTATCTGGAACGGCGCGATGCCGCGAAAAACATGGCGCGTTTCTACTGCCTTTCCATCGAACCGACGCTGTTCGGCGATGTCCGGCTGCGCAGGCATTGGGGGCGGATCGGGACGCGCGGGCAGGTGAAGCTACATGATTTCGCCAAACGCGAGGAGGCGGCAGCGCTGTTTGCTCGCGTGCTGCGAGCCAAGCGCCAGCGGGGCTATGGCAAGGCGTGAAGTGGGCATGAAAAAGCCTGCGCGGGATTTTTGTCCGCGCAGGTTTCTGTCATGCATCAATCGATCAATCAGGCGAGCGTGACCCGCTTGCCGGTCTTGGCGCTTTCGAGTGCTGCATCGGCCAGCTGCAGCGCCTTGAGGCCATCCGTGCCGGTCGGGCTGATGGCAGCGCCGTCGACGATGGCCGCGATGAAGGCGGCGATTTCGTTGGCATAGGCTTCCGTGTAGCGCGTCATGAAGAAATCATGCAGCGGCGGGCGAGTGTAGCCTTCGCCATTGGCGATCTCGATGGAAACGGCGCGCTGGTTTTCGGCAGACACGACGCCCTTCGAGCCATGGACCTCGATGCGCTGGTCGTAGCCATAGGTGGCGCGGCGGGAGTTGGAGATGACGGCCTGCTTGCCGGATTTGGTTTCCAGAATGACAGTGACGCTGTCGAAATCGCCGGCCTTGCCGATTTCCGGATCGACGAGGACTGCGGCATGGGCGGAGACAGAGGCCACCTCTTCGCCGAGCAGGAAGCGCGCCATGTCAAAATCGTGGATCGTCATGTCGCGGAAGATGCCGCCGGAACGCTTGATATATTCCACCGGCGGGGCGCCCGGATCGCGCGAGGTGATCGTCACCATTTCGACCGCGCCGATCTTGCCATCGGCAATCGCCTTGCGCACAGCCATGAAATGCGGGTCGAAGCGGCGGTTGAAGCCGACCATGAGCTTGGCCTTGGTTTCCTCGACGACCTTGATGCAGTCGCGTACGCGGGCAACGTCCAGATCGACCGGCTTTTCGCAGAAGATCGCCTTGCCGGCGCGGGCAAAGCGCTCGATCAGGTCGGCATGCGTGTCGGTTGGCGTGCAGATGATGACGGCGTCGATATCGGCGGACTTCTCGATCGCCTCGATGGTGCGGACATCGCAGCCATAGGTCTTGGCGATCGCGTTGGCCGCTTCCGCGAAGGGATCGGCAACGGCGACGAGCTTGGCATCCGCATTGCCGGCAACGGCTTTCGCATGGACCTTGCCGATGCGGCCGGCGCCCAGAAGTCCGAATTTCACAGTCATGAGTGTGCTCCCGAAAGTGTCAGTTTGTTTGCTGCAAAGCCGGCAGACGCATGAGGCGCTTTTCCGGAATTGCCGATCCGAAATGGAACGAAGATTTCATTTGCATGCTCATAAAGGAATGTCTGGTTTCAAACAACGGGTCTCGCATGAATTTTGGAAGAGGCAGTTGCCGAATTCCATTTTTGGCATAAACATTCCATCATTGAGTGGGGATATGGAGAACTGATTTGCCGGACATAAGCGAAACTGGCGCTTTGCCGCCGGCGGATTTCGAGAGCCTGAAGGCTCAGGTGGTCGGCAACCATGTGAAGCTGCCGAAGCGGCTGAAACAGGCGGCCGCCTACGCGCTGGACAATCCCGACGAGATCGCCTTCGGCACGGCGGCGAGCATCGCGCAGGCCGCCTCCGTCCAGCCTTCGA
Source organism: Hyphomicrobiales bacterium (assembly GCA_900466575.1). GTDB lineage: Bacteria > Pseudomonadota > Alphaproteobacteria > Rhizobiales > Rhizobiaceae > Ensifer_A. Next base: position 128,493 of record UBMP01000009.1, read on the forward strand.
CATTGGTGCGGCTGGCCCATCAGTTTGGCTACGAGGGCTTCTCGCATTTCCAGACAATCTTCAAGGAGCGGCTAAGGCTTCGGACGCCCTCCTATGAGGAGCGGCTGACGCAGATCGAGAAATCCGGCGATGCGGCGCCCGAAGCCGCTCTTCTGCATGGATTCTTTGGTGCTGCGCGCTCGTCCATCATCAAGATGGAAGAGGCGATCCGCGAAGAGGATTTCAAGCGCGCCATCGAGGTTCTAGGCGCGGCGGACACGATCTATCTGATCGCCAAGCGCCGCTCCTATTCGCTGACGGCGCATCTCGCTTACGCTTTCTCCAAGCTCGGCATTCGCCACCAGATGGTCGCCTCGACCAACGGCGTCGATATGGAGACCGTGCAATTCGCCCGACCGTCCGATGCGGCGCTGGCGATTTCCTTTTCGCCCTACGCCGCTGAAAGTCTGGAGCATGCCCGTGCGCTGCATGCGCAGGGCGTGCCGCTGGTCTCGATCACCGATTCCGCCTTCTCGCCGCTCGCCTCGATTTCCACGCTGTGGTTCGAGGTGGCAGAGGCCGATTTTGCCGGCTTCCGGTCTCTTTCGGCCTCCATGGCGCTGACGATGGCGCTTTCCGTCGGTATCGCGGAATATCGCCGGCATCAACAGAATGAGCCGGAATAAATTTGGAATATAAATTCCGAATTGACAGGTTTATGGTTTTTGTGTTTCATCCGGCGCAAACGACCCGAAGGTCTAGAATAATAACCTAGTGGAGGACCGCATGCCGCGCCTGGAACCCGGCTTCAAGCCAGAAGCTGCACTCGACGTCATCACCATCGGCCGCTCCTCCGTCGACATTTACGGCCAGCAGATCGGCGCGCGGCTGGAAGACACGGTCAGCTTTGCCCGCTCGGTCGGCGGCTGCCCGGCGAACATTGCCATCGGCACGGCGCGGCTGGGGCTGAAATCGGCCATCATCACCGGCGTTGGCGACGAGCAGATGGGCTCCTTCATCAAGGAACATCTGGCGCGCGAGGGCGTGGAAACGAAGGGCATCAGGACCGACCCGACGCGGCTGACCGCGCTCGTGCTCCTCGGCGTCGAAAACGACAAGACTTTCCCGACGATCTTCTATCGCGAAAACTGCGCCGACATGTCGATCACGGAAGACGACGTGAACGAGGACTTCATCAAGTCCGCCCGCGCCGTGCTCGTCACCGGCACGCATTTTTCCAAGCCGAACACCGAAGCCGCGCAGAAGAAGGCAATCCGCATCGCAAAGGCCAATGGCGCCAAGGTGATCTTCGACATCGATTATCGCCCCAACCTCTGGGGCCTTGCCGGCCACCGGGCGGGCGAGGAGCGCTACATTGCCTCGGACGCCGTTTCCAGCCGTCTCAAGCCGGTTCTGGCCGAATGCGATCTCATCGTCGGTACGGAAGAGGAAGTGTTGATTGCCTCGGGCGAGGGCGATCTTCTCGCGGCGCTCAAGACCATCCGCGCATCGTCGTCGGCCACCATCGTTCTCAAGCGTGGCCCGATGGGCTGCATCGTCTATGACGGGGCGATCCCGGACGATCTGGAACAGGGCATCGTGGGGCAGGGCTTCCCCATCGAGGTCTATAACACGCTCGGCGCCGGCGACAGTTTCATGTCCGGCTTCCTGCGCGGCTGGCTGAAGGGCGAGGAACACAAGACATCGGCCACCTGGGCCAATGCCTGTGGGGCCTTTGCCGTCTCGCGCCTGCTCTGCTCGCCGGAAATCCCGACCTTCACCGAGCTGCAATTTTTCCTGAAACATGGCAGCAAGGAACACGCGCTGCGCAAGGACGCGGACCTCAATCACGTCCATTGGGCGACGACCCGCTCCCCGCGCGACATCCCGCTTCTGATGGCGCTCGCCATCGATCATCGTTCGCAGCTGGTCGATGTGGCCCGCGAGCTGGGTGTTCCGGAGACACGCATCCCCGCCTTCAAGCGTCTCGCTGTCGCGGCTGCCGCGCGCGTCGCCAAGGGCCGGCCTGGCTATGGCATGCTGATCGACGAACGCTTCGGCCGTGATGCCTTCTTTGATGCGATGAAGCAGAACTTCACCTGGATCGGCCGTCCGGTCGAACTGCCGGGCTCGAAGCCGCTGAAGTTCGAATTCTCGCAGGATATCGGCTCGCAGCTCGTCGCCTGGCCGGTCGAGCATTGCATCAAGTGCCTCTGCTTCTATCATCCGGACGACCCGGCAGCCCTCAAGGCCGAGCAGCAGGAGAAGCTGAAGAGCCTCTTCGAGGCCGCCCGAACGGTGGGTCGCGAATTGCTGATCGAAATCATTGCGGGCAAGAACGGCCCGCTGAACGATGACACCATTGCGAGGGCCATGCGCGAGCTTTACGATCTCGGCATCAAGCCCGACTGGTGGAAGCTGGAGCCGCAGGCTTCGGAGGCCGCCTGGGCGAAGATCGAGGCGGTGATTGCGGAATTCGATCCTTTCTGCCGCGGCATCGTGCTGCTCGGGCTGGAAGCACCGGCGGCGGAGCTGGAAAAGGCTTTCGCGGCAACGCTGGTGGCCCCTTCGGTCAAGGGCTTCGCGGTCGGCCGCACGATCTTTGCGGATGCGGCGCGGCAATGGCTGGGCGGCAAGATGGACGACGAGGCGGCGATTGCCGACATGGCGTCGCGGTTCGAAGGGCTGACAAAGGCCTGGTTGAAAACGCGTGGAGTTGAGTAACCCCTTCTCCCCACTGGGGAGAAGGTGGCCCGAAGGGTCGGATGAGGGGGGAGCCGCAGGCGTTGGAGCAAGCGGTAGCCCCCTCATCGCCTCGCGAAGCTCGGCACTTCTCCCCGTGGGGGAGAAGGGGGGAGCAAGCGGATCGGGCAGTGACAAGAAGAATGGACGTTTTCGGGAGGCCAAGATGGCAAAGACGATCAGGCTGACGATGGCGCAGGCCCTCGTGAAGTTTCTTTCCAGCCAGATGACGGTGATCGATGGCGTCAAGCAGCCGATCTTTGGCGGCTGCTGGGCGATTTTCGGTCATGGCAATGTCGCCGGTATGGGTGAGGCGCTTTATCAGGCCCGCAACGGCTTCCCGACCTATCGCGCGCACAATGAACAGTCGATGGCGCATTCGGCGATTGCCTATGCCAAGGCGAATTTCCGCCGTCGCTTCATGGCCTGCACGACCTCCATCGGCCCCGGCGCGCTGAACATGGTGACCGCCGCAGGTGTTGCGCATGTCAACCGCCTGCCGGTCCTCTTCCTGCCCGGCGATGTCTTCGCCAATCGCGCGCCGGACCCGGTCCTGCAGCAGATCGAGGCTTTCGGAGACGGCACGGTCTCGGCCTCCGACGCCTTCCGCCCCGTCTCGCGCTATTTCGACCGCATAACCCGGCCCGAGCAGATCATCGTGGCGCTGCGCCGCGCCATGCAGGTCCTGACCGATCCGGCCGATTGCGGCCCGGTGACGCTGTCGCTCTGCCAGGACGTACAGGCGGAAGCCTTCGACTACCCGGAAAACTTCTTCGAGGAGCGCATCTGGACGACCAACCGCCGCATCCGCCCGGACGAAGACGAACTTGCCAATGCCATCGCGCTGATCTCGGCGGCGAAGAAGCCGGTGATCGTGGCCGGCGGCGGCGTGCTTTATTCGCTGGCAAGCGAAGAATTGACCGCCTTTGCCGACAGGCACGGTGTTCCGGTTGTCGTCACTCAGGCCGGCAAGTCGGCGATCGATGAGCGGCATCCGCTGGCGCTGGGCTCGGTGGGCGTCACGGGTACGTCTGCGGCCAATGCGATTGCCGAAGACGCTGATCTGGTCATCGGTATCGGCACGCGCTTCCAGGATTTCACGACCGGCTCCTGGGCGCTGTTCAAGAACGAAGACCTGAAAATCCTCTCGATCAATGTCGCCGCAATAGATGGCGGCAAGCACGGCGCGGAGCCGCTGATCGCGGATGCGCGCGAGGCGCTGACGCTGATCTCGGAAAAGCTGGGCGACTGGCGCGCCCCGACGACACTCGCCGACAAGGCCGATCTGGCCAAGGCGACATGGACAAAGTCGGTGGAGAAGATGTTCTCGCCCGATTTCGTCACCGGTACGGGCCTTCCCTCCGATGCGCAGGTCATCGGCGCGGTCACGCGCTCTATCGATCTTGAGAAATCCATGGTGCTCTGCGCGGCCGGCGGCCTGCCGGGCGAGCTGCACAAGCTCTGGCCGGCGACGAAGCCGGGCAGCTATCACATGGAATATGGCTTCTCATGCATGGGCTATGAAATCGCCGGCGGGCTCGGCGCCAAGATGGCGCGGCCCGAGCTCGACATCGTCGTCATGGTCGGCGACGGCTCCTACATGATGGCCAATTCCGAGATCGCGACCTCGGTCATGATCGGCCGCAAGATCACCGTCGTCGTGCTCGACAATCGCGGCTATGGATGCATCAACCGCCTGCAGATGGCGACCGGGGGGGCGAACTTCAACAACCTGCTGGACGACGCCTATCACGTCGTGCCCTCCAACATCGACTTCCGGGCGCATGCCGAGGCGATGGGGGCGATTGCGGTGAAGGTCTCGACCGTCGCCGAGCTGGAACAGGCGCTTGCCGCCTCCAAGTCGCACGACCGCACGTCCGTCATCGTCATCGACACCGATCCGCTGACCACGACCGGCGATGGTGGTCACTGGTGGGATGTGGCGGTGCCGGAAGTAAGCCCGCGCTCTGAGGTCAACAATGCCCACGAGGCCTACAAAAAGGCGCTCGCCTTCCAGCGTCTCGGCTAACGAATCCATTTCCGGGAGCGGATGCCGCTCCCGCTTCTTCTCGAGGAGTTATCGCATGAAAGCCAAACTCGGCATGTCGCCCATTGCCTGGTGGAACGACGACCTTCCGGACCTTTCCGACGACGTGTCGCTGGAAGAGTGCCTGCGCCAGTCGCGCACGGCGGGCTTCACCGGCATGGAAAAGGGCCGCCGCTTCCCCGACGATCCGGCCGTCATGCTGCCGATCCTGCGCGCCGCCGATGTGACGCTGTGCGGCGGCTGGTTCTCGGGCACGCTGGTCAACGAGGAGCTTGCGGCCAACAAGGACCGCATCGCGCCGATGATCGAGCTGTTCAAGGCCGTTAATGCGCCCTGCATCGTCTATGGCGAAGTCGGACGCTCCATCCAGGGCGATCGTTCGAAGCCGCTGGCGACCAAGCCGAAGCTTTCGGATGACGAGATGAAGGCCTATGCCCGCAAGGTCACCGCATTCGGCGAATGGTGTGCTGAGCAGGGCATGCCGCTCTCCTATCATCACCACATGGCGGCCGTCGTCGAGACAGAACAGGAACTCGATGCCTTCATGAAATATTCGGGCGAGGGCATTCCGCTGCTGATGGATGCCGGGCATCTGGCATTCGCTGGCGGCGACGTGCTGCGCGCCATCGACAATCACCATGCCCGTATCAATCATGTCCATGTGAAGGACATCCGCCGCTCTGTCGTCGATAGCCTCGACCGCTCGAAGCAGTCCTTCCTCGATGCCGTGGCGCTGGGCGCCTTCACGGTTCCCGGCGACGGCTCGCTCGACTTTGCCGCCATCGTCCAGCGCTGCGCCGATTATGGCTATGAAGGCTGGTTCGTGGTCGAAGCCGAGCAGGACCCGAAGAAGGCGCCGCCGCAGAAAATGGCCGAGATCGGCCATGCCGAACTGATGCGCGTCATGACGGCGGCGGGCTATGAGGTGGAAACACAAGGGTTTCCGGTGAAGTGAAGTACCCGTCTCCCCCCTTCTGGGGGAGGGTTGGGGAGGGGCATTTTTGAGATCAAAGGGAGCAAGCCATGTCCAAACTTCTCGTCAAGCCAAAAGGCGATCATGGTCTGGTGACGAAGGTCACGCCGGAAAGTGCGGGCTGGACCTATGTCGGCTTCGAACTGCACAGGCTGAAAGCCGGCGAAACGATCTCGGCCGAGACCGGTGAGCGCGAGAATTGTCTCGTATGGATTTCAGGTTCGGCCAAGGCGAAGGCGGGAGCTGAGGATTTGGGCACGCTCGGCGGTCGCAAGAGCCCCTTCGAGGGCGCTCCCGATGCGCTTTATGTGCCGATGGGCTCGAATTGGTCGGTGACGGCGGAGACGGATCTCGAGCTTGCCGTCTGCTCGGCCCCGGGTGGCGGCGATTACAAGGTAAAGCGCATCGCGCCCGGCGCCCATCCGCAGATCACGCGCGGCAAGGGCTCGAATGTCCGCCTTGTGCACAATATCATGCCGGAGGACGACAATTCGGCCCATTCGCTCCTTGTCGTGGAAGTCATCACGCCCAACGGCAACACGTCCTCCTATCCCTCGCATAAGCACGACCAGGACGATCTGCCGAACGAAAGCCTTCTGGAAGAAACCTATTATCATCGGCTCAACCCGCCGCAGGGCTTTGCCTTCCAGCGCGTCTATACTGACGATCGCTCATTGGACGAGGCTATGGCCATTGAAAATGGCGATGTCGCCCTGGTGCCGAAGGGCTATCACCCCTGTGCCACCATTCACGGCTATGATCTCTATTATTTAAACGTCATGGCGGGACCGAAGCGCGTCTGGAAATTTCATAACCAGACAGAACACGAGTGGCTGCTGAAATAGCAGCCAATTGCGCCGGCACCTCACCGGCGTCTACCCCTGCGTGAACGCTCGCATCATTCGTTGAGACGATAGCCGCGCTTCGAAACGCATTCGCATCTCTAAGCCGAGATGAACGAGCGCGTCAGGCGATTTTATTCTCGGCAGACAGGCCCTTCGCACGCGACTTGTGGTCGCTGAAGGCGGGACTGACGAGAAACATGGCGAGGGCGATCAGAAGCAGATATCCCAGCGCGAGAAGGTGTGTGGTTTCGAGCGTTCCATTGAGGAGACCTTGCAACAAATGGCTCACCGCCAGAAAGGGCGAGGCTGCAATGGTAGCCAGGACAGCAATTAAAACAGTTCTGATAAAATACAACTCAAGCCGTTTCATGAAAATTTCCCCGAAACATAGTTTTATAATAGCCGAATTTTCTTATTTTTCATGATAACCATTTGGTAAGGTTAACGCTTCATTCGCGCTTGAGTCAAGCGACTTCTATCTCGGGTTGAGTCCGTGTGGAATGGAATGCCCGGAAAATCCCCGCTCTCCGACTTGCGGGCGGATTAAAAGTTATATATCATAATCATCTAACGGGTTGTCGGGAGGAACGTCATATCCGGAGGGATGTGGCGGCGGAGTGAAGCCTGCCTGTGGGCGGGTTGCCTCCAAGACCATGGCAGTCTTTCAAAGGGAAGTCACGGGAGGGATTTCATGAAGTTCAAGTTCTCATTGATGGCTGCAGCCTGTGTTGCTGCGCTTGCTATGTCGAATTCAGGTGTCAAGGCCGAGGATGGTGTTCTGACGGTGGGCGCCACGCTTTCGACCACGGGTCCGGCAGCTGCGCTCGGCATTCCGGAAAAGAACGCGCTGACGCTGGTGCCGACCGAAATCGGCGGCCTGAAGGTCAAGCTCATCGTTCTCGACGACGCCGGCGACCCGACCCAGGCAACCACCAATGCCAAGCGCCTGATCAACGACGACAAGGTGGACGTCATCCTCGGTTCCTCGACCACGCCGCCGACCATTGCAGTTTCAGCTGTCGCCTTCGACGCCAAGGTGCCGCATTTCGGCCTCGGCCCGATGCCGGTGACGCCGGGCAAGGAACGTTACACGGTAATCATGCCGCAGCCCGTGCCGCTCATGGCCGCCGGCATTTTCGACCACATGAAGAAGAACGGTGTGAAGACGGTCGGCATGATCGGCTTCTCCGACAGTTGGGGTGATCTCTGGCTTGGCCAGTTCAAGGCCGCTGCCGACAAGTATGGCTTGAAGCTGGTCGCAGATGAGCGTTATGCCCGCGCGGATACCTCCGTCACCGGCCAGGTTCTGAAGCTGGTCGCCGCCAAGCCGGACGCCGTTCTCGTTGCCGCTTCCGGCACGGGTGCTGCACTTCCGCAGTCGACGCTGCGTGAACGCGGCTACAAGGGCCCGATCTATCAGACGCATGGGGCGGTGTCGCAGGACTTCATCCGCATCGCCGGCAAGGCAGCCGAAGGCGTGATCATGGCTTCCGGTCCGGACATGCTGCCGGAAGGCCAACCGGACAGCGCGTTGACCAAGGCCCCGGGCCTTGCGCTGGTACAGGCCTATGAGCCGAAATTCGGCCCGCGTAACCAGTTCGCCGGCCATCCGTGGGATGCGTTCGAAGTGCTGAAGCGCGTCGTTCCGGTCGCGCTGAAGAAGGCAAAGCCCGGCACGCCGGAATTCCGCGAAGCCATTGCCGATGCGCTCGTAATCGAGAAGGACATCGCCGCTTCCCAGGGCGTCTACAACTTCACGGCCACCGACCGCTATGGCGTCGATGAACGCGCCCGCATCATGCTGACCGTCAAGGACGGCAAGTTCGAGCTGATCAAGTAAGTTCGCGGCTCACCGCGACCAAAATCGGACCCGGCCTTGCTGCCGGGTCCACAATCCGACACTCTTCGATCGATGACGGGCTGCCAAATGGCGGCCACTGCGAACCTGTGCCTGGAGGGAGGCAAACCTTGGATCTCACGATTCTGCTCTTTCTGGTGCAGGACGGCATTACCAACGGCGCGATCTATGCGCTGCTCGGCTTCGCGCTGGTGTTGGTCTTTGCCGTGACGCGCATCATCTTCATCCCGCAAGGCGAGTTTGTCGCCTATGGCGCACTGACCTATGCGATGCTGCAGGGCGGTCATGTGCCGGGCACGGCCTATCTTCTGCCGATCTTCGCCTTCGTCGCGCTTCTCTTCGATCTTTACGCCGAGCGCAGCCGCATCACCGGCGCGTTCCTGCTGCGCCAGGGCATTGAAAAGATCGTCGTGCCGCTGGCGCTGCTGTTTGCCGCCCGCGAAATGGCCGGCGTCTCGACCGTTTCCAGCCTGATCCTGACCGTTGCCATCGTGGCCGCGCTTGGACCGCATCTCTATCGGATCGCCTTTCAGCCGCTCGCCGATCGTAGCGTGCTCGTCCTGCTGATTGCCGCCGTTGGCACCCATCTCGCGCTCACCGGTCTCGGCCTTGTTTTCTTCGGCGCGGAAGGCCAGAAGGCGGATGCGCTGACCGACTTCTCCATCGATCTCGGACCGCTGCCGGTCAGCGGCCAGAACATCGCGGTCTATGTCGCGACCGTCCTGCTGATTGCCGGACTCTACTGGTTCTTCGAGCGCACCGTGCAGGGCAAGGCGCTGCGCGCCACCGCCGTCAACCGCCTTGGTGCCCGCCTCGTCGGCATCCGTACAAAGGGCACGGGGAAGATCGCGCTGGCGCTCGCTGCCGGCATCGGCGCCGTCTCCGGCGTGCTTCTGGCACCGATGACGACGATCTATTACGACACCGGCTTCGTCATCGGTCTCAAGGGTTTCGTCGCCGCCATCATCGCGGGGCTCGCGAGCTATCCTTTGACGGCTGCGGCCGCGATTGCCGTGGGACTGATCGAAAGCTTCTCGTCCTTCTTTGCCAGTGACTACAAGGAAGTCATCGTCTTCACGCTGCTGATCCCGGTCCTTCTCGTCCGGTCCTTCGCTAGCAAGCATACGGACGAGGAAGACTGAGCCATGACCAATCGTATCGCCCTTTGCCTCTTCGCCGCCATCATCATCCTGGCGCCCTTCATCCCCGGCTTCCCGCCCTTCTGGATCATCCTGCTCGACAATATCGGGCTGGCGGCCATTGTTGCGACCGGCCTCGTGGTCCTGACGGGCGTCGGCGGGCTCACCTCCTTCGGGCAGGCGGCTCTGGCCGGCTTCGGCGCCTACACTGCTGCGGTGCTCACCACGCAGTATGGCTGGAGCCCGCTGGCCACGCTGCCTGTGGCACTGGCCGTTTCGGCACTCGCCGCGCTTCTGCTCGGCTTCGTCACCGTGCGCCTCGCGGGCCATTATCTTCCGCTCGGCACGATCGCCTGGGGCCTCGCTCTCTACTACCTTTTTGGGCAGCTGGAATTGCTGGGCCGCCATGACGGCATCAGTTCCATTCCGCCGTTGACCGTCGGCCCGATCAGCTTCCACGAACCCGCACGACTTCACGCCGTCATCTGGGGCGCGCTGCTGATCAGTGGCATCGCGACGCTCAATCTTCTCGACAGCCGCGTGGGTCGTGCGATCCGCTCGCTGCGCCGCGGTTCGACCATGGCGGGCGCCTTCGGGATTTCGGCAAGTCAGGCCAAGCTCATCGTCTTCGTCTACGCCGCGGTTCTGGCGGGTCTTTCCGGCTGGCTCTATGCCTTCTTCCAGAGTGCGGTGACGCCGAGCCCGTTCAACATCAATGCCGGCATCAGCTATCTCTTCATGGCGGTCGTGGGCGGTGCGGGGCAGGTCTGGGGCGCAATTGCCGGGGCCTTCATCATCACCGAGCTGCGCGACGTCATCCAACGCGTCATGCCGGCACTGATTACCGACAGCGCGCTCTATGAACCGATCGTCTTCGGCGTCCTCTTGATCGTGCTGCTCCAGGTCGCACCCGATGGCCTCTGGCCGCTGGTGCAGCGCTTCCTGCCCGAGGCCAAGCCGCGCCGCATCCCTGCCGATGCGCAAACGCTGACCGGCCGTGACCTGCCGGTGCCACGCGGCAGCGAGATCCTGAAGGTCAGCGACGCCACAAAGAAATTCGGCGGGTTGACAGCAGTCAACGCTGTCAACTTCGGCGTCAAATCCGGCGAGATCGTCGCCCTGATCGGCCCGAACGGGGCCGGCAAGAGCACGACCTTCAACCTCATCACCGGCGTCCTTTCCTTGAGTTCAGGCTCTGTCTCGTTCGCCGGACAGACCATCTCCGGCATCGGCCAGCAGCGGATTGCGGAGCTGGGGATCGCCCGCACCTTCCAGCATGTGAAGCTGCTGCCTGACATGTCGGTTCTGGAAAACGTGGCACTCGGCGGCCACTTGCGCGGCCGCAAGGGCCTGCTCGCCGCGCTCTTGCGCGCCGACCGGGCCGAGGAAGCCGCGCTTTTTGCGGAAGCCGCGCGACAGATCGAGCGCGTCGGTCTTGCCGAACACATGCACAAGCCCGCCGGCAGCCTCGCGCTCGGCCAGCAGCGCATTGTCGAAATCGCCCGCGCTCTCACGATGAACCCCTCGCTGCTGCTCCTCGACGAACCGGCGGCAGGCCTGCGCCATTTCGAAAAGGGCCAGCTTTCGCAGCTTCTGAGCCAGCTGCGCTCGGAGGGCATGAGCGTGCTTCTGGTCGAACACGACATGGGCTTCGTCATGGGCCTCACCGACCATATCGTGGTCCTCGATTTCGGCACCAAGATCGCCGAAGGTCCGCCCGATGTCATCCGGAAGCATCCGGCCGTGCTGGAAGCCTATCTCGGCGGCGCGGCAGAACCCAGAGAGCGATCCGAGACCGTTTCCGGAGGTGCCGAAGCATGAGTACGCCCTTGCTTTCCGTGTCCAACCTCTCCGTCTCCTATGGCAAGGTCGAGGCCGTGCGCAACGTTTCGCTGGAGGTTTTCTCCGGCGAGATCGTCACCGTGATCGGCGCGAATGGAGCAGGCAAATCCACGCTCCTGAACGCCGCCATGGGCATCCTTCCGGCCGTCGGCGAGCAGACATTCGACGGCGCCGCCATGGGCCGGCTGGAGGTCGAGGACCGCGTCGCGGCTGGCCTGTCGCTCGTTTCCGAACGGCGTGAGCTTTTCTCCTCGATGAGCGTCGAGGACAATTTGCGCCTCGGTGCCGTGCGCTTTTCCGAGCGCGAGGCGCAGGCGCGCATGGCCGGCGTCTTCGATCGCTTTCCGCGCCTGAAGGAACGCCGCCGCCAGGAGGCGGGCACTATGTCGGGCGGCGAACGCCAGATGCTGGCCATGGGCCGCGCGCTGATGGCGGGCCCGAAAGTGCTGATGCTGGACGAACCGAGCCTCGGCCTTGCACCCCGCATCGTCGCCGATATCTTCACCATCATTGAGGACTTGCGCAAGGATGGCGTGGCGATCCTGCTGGTCGAGCAGAACGCGCGGGCAGCCCTCAATGCCGCCGACCGCGCCTATGTGATGGAACTGGGCGAGATCACCATGAGCGGCAAGGCGGCGGATCTGGCGAACGATCCGCAGATCGAACGGAGCTATCTGGGCTTCCACTGATAAGAACGCAGCGCCGGCCTGTTTCGCCCTGCCGTGCGGCTCCCCCTCATCTGTCCTTCGGACATCTTCTCTCCGCTGGGGAGAAGAGGGAGCTGCGGCGTATCTATCCGCCAGCCTTTTTGGGAAAGGATTTCGCCGCGGCATTGCCGTTCCTCCTCGCCCCTCCGGGGAGAGGTGCGCCGAGCGAAGCGGAGGCGCGGTGAGGGGGGAGCGGCACGGTAGAACGCGAGCCGTTCCAAACCACAAAGCCCCCGCCGCCGTATACCTCCCCGCCCACTCTTGAATTCCCCGGAACCCGCGCATCATATGGGCGTTGATCCCGCAATCACGCCGTTAAACGAGGTCCCGCCACCCCATGGATGCCGAGCAGCTTCTGAGCCCCAGACCCGAGGGCCTTTATTGCCGGCCCGGCGGCTTCTATATCGACCCGGTGCGGCCGGTCGAGCGGGCGCTGATCACCCACGGCCATTCCGATCACGCGCGCCCCGGCCATGGTGCCGTGCTGGCGACCCGGCGGACGCTCGATATCATGGCGCTGCGCTATGGGGCGGATTTCTGCGGGAGCGAGCAGGCCGCAAGCTTCGGCGAAACGATCCAGATCAACGGCGTGACGGTCCGCTTCCACCCCGCCGGCCATGTGCTGGGCTCGGCGCAGATCGCCGTCGAGATGGACGGCACGCGTATTGTCGTTTCCGGCGACTACAAGCGCTCGCCAGACCCGACCGCCGAACCCTTCGAGCCCGTCGCCTGCGATGTCTTTATCACCGAGGCGACATTTGGCCTGCCGGTCTTCCGCCATCCTGACCCGGACAAGGAAATGGGCAAGCTGATCGCCTCGCTGAAGCTCTTCCCCGAGCGGACGCATATGATCGGTGCCTATGCGCTGGGCAAGGCGCAGCGGGTGATCGCATTGTTGCGCCGCCAGGGCTATGACGCGCCGATCTACATTCACGGCTCGCTCGACAAGCTCTGCCGCTATTACCAGAGCGAGGGGATCGATCTCGGCGAGCTGCGCTCCGCGACGGTGGAAAAATCCGAGCGCGCCGATTATCGCGGCGCGGTGGTGATCGGCCCGCCATCCTCCTTTTCCGACCGCTGGGCGCGGCGTTTTGCCGAACCGCTGACCGGCTTTGCCTCCGGCTGGATGATGGTGCGCCAGCGGGTGCGCCAGCGCGGCGTCGAACTGCCGCTGATCATTTCCGACCATTGCGACTGGGACGAGCTGACCGCCACGATCCGTGAGATCGGCCCGCGCGAAGTCTGGGTGACGCATGGGCGGGAGGAGGCGCTGGTGCGCTGGTGCGAACTGCAGGGCGTGGCCGCGAAGCCGCTGCATCTCGTCGGCTATGAAGACGAGGGCGACTGATGGAGGCTTTTGCGCATCTCATCGACCGGCTGGTGTTGACGCCGCAGCGTAATGGCAAGCTGACGCTTCTCGCCGACTATTTCGTCACCACGCCCGACCCCGATCGCGGCTATGCGCTCGCCGCACTCACTGGCACACTCGATATTCCTCTCGTCAAGCCGGCTCTCATCCGCGAGCTGGTGCTGGAGCAGATGGATGCCGAACTCTTCCGCTATTCCTATGACTACGTCGGCGATCTCGCCGAAACCGTCTCGCTGGTCTGGCAGGCCCCTGAAGGCCAGAAGCCGGAGTCGCCACGTCTCGGCGCGGTCGTCGAGGAGCTGAATTCGCTGAGCCGCAGCACCGTGCGCTCGCATCTGCGCGCGCTGCTCGACCGACTGGATGCCAGCGGCCGCTATGCCTTCCTGAAGCTCGCCATGGGAAACTTGCGCATCGGTGTCTCTGCGCGCCTCGCCAAGCAGGCGCTCGCCCAGATGAGCGGCATCGACATTACCGAGATCGAAACGCTCTGGCATGGGCTCTCCCCGCCTTATGTCGATCTCTTCGCCTGGCTGGAGGGCAGGGCGGACAAGCCGGTGCTCGCCACACCCGCCATCTTCCATTCCGTCATGCTGGCGCATCCGGTGGGCGACGAGGACCTGAAGAAGATGGACCCCGCCGATTTCCTCGCCGAATGGAAATGGGATGGCATCCGTGTGCAGCTCTCCTCATCGGGCAGCCGCAAAAAACTCTATTCGCGCAGCGGGGACGACATATCGGACGCCTTTCCGGATGTGCTGGAGGCGGTCGATTTCGAAGGCGTCATCGATGGCGAATTGCTGATCGGCGGCACGTCGCGCACCAATTCGCCGACGCTGACCTTTTCCGATCTGCAGCAGCGGCTGAACCGCAAGACGGTGACGAAGCAGCATCTGACCGACTACCCCGCCTTCATCCGGGCCTACGATCTCCTCTTCAAAGGAGAAAAGGACGTGCGGGGCGAGGGGCTGGAAGCGCGCCGTGCCGAGCTTTCCCATCTCATCGAGCGCGCCGCGCATGACCGCTTCGACCTCTCCCCCACCGTCCCCTTCGACAGCTGGGAGGGGCTGGAAAAGCTGCGGCTCGACCCGCCTGATCCGGTCATCGAAGGCGTGATGATCAAGCGCCGCGACAGCCGCTATCAGGCCGGCCGCGTCAAGGGCGAATGGTTCAAGTGGAAGCGCGACCCCTATCTCATCGACGCGGTGATGATGTATGCGCAGCGCGGCCACGGCAAGCGCTCCAGCTACTATTCCGATTTCACCTTCGGCGTCTGGACCGGCCCCCCCGGCGAAGAAATCCTCGTCCCCGTCGGCAAGGCCTATTTCGGCTTCACCGACGAGGAACTGGAAGTCCTCGACAAATATGTCCGCAACAACACGACAGACCGCTTCGGCCCCGTCCGCGCCGTGCGCGCCGAACCGCAAAAGGGCTTCGTGCTGGAAGTGGCGTTTGAGGGGATTGCGCTGTCGAACCGGCACAAATCCGGCGTGGCGATGCGCTTTCCGCGGATCGCGCGGCTCAGGATGGACAAGCCGCCGATCGAGGCGGATCGGCTGGAGACGCTGATGGGATTGGTGGGGGAGCGGTGAGGTGGCGCAAAAAATATCTAATTAAAGTTTAAGTTGTATTGCGAATAAGGTTGCCATCTACTACGGGTTTTTGTCTTATTGGCTAGAAGAAACACGAGTTGCATTCGAGGGGGAACATGTCTGGTAGTGATCCACAAGGTTTATATCAAGCCTTGGGCATAGACCCGTCAGCATCGGCCGAAGACATAAAGAGCGCCTATAGAAGGCTAGCGAAGGAAACGCATCCGGATACTTCAGCAAATGCGTCGACCGAAAAATTTCAAAGGATTTCCGCTGCCTATGAGGTCTTAGGGGACCCACAGAAGAGGGCTCATTATGACAGTGCAACATATCAGGCATCCACTCAGGAAGCCGAAGAGCATGTGTTAGATCCGATTTGCTGCTCCAGATGCGGGCAGGTGACGGCTCAGCCTCGGCATGTGGTGTTCTTTAGGGTTTACAGCTATATCGTGGGGACCACTCGAACCCCTGTCCAAGGGATTTTTTGCGCTAGTTGCGCAAAAAAAGAAGGACTGAAATCCTCCATAATCACGTTGTTCACGGGTTGGTGGGGTGTGCCCTGGGGGCCGATATACTCGATTGGATCCATTCTTAGTAATGGGTTTGGTGGCAAACACGATCAGGCAGCGGATGAGCGTTTGCTTTGGTACAACACGCTCGCTTTTCTCTCGAGAGGCAATTTGCAGTTGGCATACGCGCTTGCCACACTCTCAAAACGGACGCGTGATAAAGAGATATCAAAAAATGCAGCCGACCTTGCTAAGCAGCTTGAAAATGCCGGTGCCGATTCTCGGCAGGCCAAGCTCCGAAACCCTTGGAAAATCTCAGCGCTCTACGGAGCTGGACATTTGTTGATGGCCTTCGCGCTACCGGGGACTATAGGGCTGCTAATTTATGCAGACTCTCAGCGAGGTCCACCCCATTCAGATTACGGTTACACTGCTGCCAACATATACTCCGCGCCTCCATCTTCAATACAGTATAATCCGGCCATGCAGAAACAGCCTGCAAAGCCGAGTGTTCCTACCTGCGTCACTCTTCCGTTCAACGGAAAGTTGTTAGGACCCAATCAGCTGTTAAACTCGGGCGGTCATTCGCTTGAAATTCGCAATGGGTCGAGCGGGAACGCGATAATCAAGTTGCGGGAGGAGTTTTCTAGAACAGTAGTTGCGGCATTTTATGTCAGCAGTAACCAGACTGCCCAAATTGAGGGTATCCCGGATGGGCGCTACAGAGTGCAATATGCTTTCGGCGATGCCTTAGATGCCACTTGTAACAGTTTTGTTGAGTTGTCCGGTGCAGGACAATTTCCGCAAGCGGAAGCACTTGAGACTGAGCGAACAGCTACACAAATCGTAACCCAAGTTCTGACATATACGCTTTATGCAGTACCTGCCGGGAATGTCACCCCGCAGCATATTTCGGTGGAAGAATTCGACAGGTAGGAGGTAAGACTTTTGCCTTCTGGAGCGGATTTGGCGGGTTGCAATAGATCATGCCGAAGAACAACTGAATGTTTCGAGAGATGGCGCAACCTACGCGTAATTTGTTTTGTACGGTGCAGGCTCCTCTGTCATGCCGGACCTGATCCGGCATCCAGTGCGATCACGTCCATTATCGCGAAATAGTCCCCTCACGGCGCGGGCGCGCCGTGGCTGGATACCGGCTCAAGGCCGGTATGGCGGAAGCGGAGGGTCGCCCATTGGCGAAGATTGCTTTGTTGCACTGTCCCAATCCCCTCACACCGTCGGCACGGTCCCCCCATCAATCACAAACTCCGACCCCGTGATGCTGCTGGCGCGATCCGAGGCGAGGAAGCCGATGAGGTTGGCGATTTCTTGGGGGGAGGAGGGGCGGCCGAGCGGGATGCCGCCTAAGGAGGCCATGATCAGGCGTTTGCCGTCTTCGATGTCGCCGCCCGCTTCGGTTCCGAGCCGTTCGGCGAAGCGTATGGCGGCTTCGGTTTCGATCCAGCCGGGCGAGACGCGGACGATGCGCACGCCCTTGGGCGAGACTTCCTTTGACAGGGCCTTGCTGTAGGTGGAGAGCGCCGCCTTGGCTGCCGCATAGGCGGTCGTGGCTTCGGGCAGCGGCATGATCCGCTGGATGGAGCTGACATGGACGACCACGCCGCCGCCTTGCGCGATCATGCCGGGGATGAGGGCGCGGTCGAGCCGCACCGCCGGCATCAGGTTGAGGTCCAGCTCCCGCGCCCACTCGGCGTCGCCGAGCGCCGCGAAGCCGCCGGCTGGCGATGACGAACCCCCGAGCATATGCACGACGATGTCCACGCCGCCGAGGCTGTCTCGGACGGCGGCGGCAAGGGTGGCGCAGCCTTCGCGCGTGGTGAGGTCTGCCGCGACGAAGTAAACGCCCTCTTCCAGCGTGTCCGGCTGCGTGCGCGCGCTGGTCATGACGGTTGCGCCGAGTTCGCGAAACAGGCTGACGGTCGCGGCCCCGGCACCGCGCGTACCCGAGGTGACGAGCGCGCGCTTGCCCTGCAAGTTGATGAACGGGATCATGGCATGATCTCCAGTTCGGCGATCTTCTCCTTCTCGAGGACGAAGAAATAGCGCAGGTCGAGCGGGCTGCCGGGGAAGTCGCCGACGAGGTGGCTAGACACCACCGTGCGACGCCCTTCCGTTGTCATGGCGAAAGGCGTGACCGTGTAGGTGTACTTGGTCGAGGCCTCGGCCCTCCAGCGGCGGATGGCATCGCGGCCGCGATAGACATTCTTTTCATCCGTCACGACCGCGTCGTCGCTGAAGCACGCCGCCACGGCGTCGACGTTCTTGTGCCGGTCGGCCTGGAAATAGGCGGCAATCGCCTCGGGTAGCTGGACATACATGTTTCGTCTCCTTGTTTTGCTTCTGTCAGTGCCGGGCGAGCGCGCTGGAACGGCACCGATGAGGACAATCTAAGGCTGGACCGATGTTTCAATAAGTGGGATAAAAGCGGATGTAATATTGCGGAAATCGGGATAATGTCGCGACACGGTCTCATCGAGCTGGAAGCGGTGCTTGCCATTGCCGCGCGGAAGTCGTTCCGCGCCGCAGCCCCCGAACTCGGGCTCTCGACGACGGCGCTCAGCAATCTGATCGGCAAGGTCGAGGGACAGCTCGGCGTGCGTCTGTTCAATCGCACCACCCGCAGCGTCTCGCTGACAGACGCCGGCCGCGCCTTTGTGGAGCAGGTGGCGCCGGCGCTTCGCGAGATCCAGGAGGCGATGGCGACCGCCCGTTCGCAGCAGGAAATCCCGGCGGGAACCCTGCGCATCAACGCCTTCGCCACGGGTGCCCGCGAGATCCTGGCCCCGCTCGTGCTGGAGTTCCTGCGGCGATATCCGCAGGTTCACATCGATCTGGTGACGGAAGGCCGTATCGTCGACATCGTGGCGGACGGGTTCGACATGGGAATCCGAACGGCCGACCTCGTGCCGAGCGACATGATCGCGGTTCCGCTGGGGCCGCCGCGCAGCTTCGGGGTGGTCGCAACACCATCCTATTTCGAGGCGAATGGAAAGCCGCGCGTTCCGCCGGACCTCCTGAACCACCGCTGCGTTCGCGTTCGCTTACCAAACGGCGCGCTCTATCGCTGGCACTTCGAGAAGGACGGGCAATCGGTGCAGATCGACGTTGACGGACCGATTACCCTCGATGAGGCCACGCTTGCGCGCATCGCAGTTCTGGAAGGGATCGGGATCGGCTTCTTCATGGAAGCCGATGTGCGCGACGACATCGCCGCCGGGCGTCTGGAACGCGTGTTGCAGGACTGGACGCCGCCCAAGGCGCCGCTCTGCCTCTATTACCCCGGCCGCAAGAACCCGCCGGCCGCCTTCCGCGCCTTTGTCGATCTCGCGCGGAATTTCGGCAAGGCTGCGAATTCAGGTGCATAAGCCCGCCCCGGAACGATCATTCCGGTGCGGGCCCGAAAGAGCCTTTGCTCAGTTGGCCTTCTTCTTCTTCCAGTCCGGCTTGCCGCCCTTGCCGCCACCCGGCTTGCCGTCAAAGCTCTTTCCCTTATACGCGGGCTTCCCGCCGTCACCCTTGCCGGCATAGTCGCCCTTCTTCTTCCAGTCGGGCTTCTTGAAGTCGCCTTGCGGGCGCTCGTCGCGGTTTCCGCCCTCGCGCGGACCACCGCGCGACATGTCCGGGCGGGCGTCGAGCTTCTTCACGCGGAGGCGGTCTTCGATGAGCATTTTAGGGCCGAGTGCGGCGATGAAGCCGTCGGCGGCGCTGGCGTGGATCTCGACGAAGGTTTCGACCTGCTGCATCTTGATCGAGCCGATGTCGCGCTTTCCGATATTGCCGGCGCGGCAAAGCATGGGGATGAGCCAGCGCGGTTCGGCATTCTGCTTGCGGCCGACGGAGAGCGAGAACCAGACGCTTTCGTCAAAGTCTTCGCGGGCACGCGCGGACTGCGCGTCGAAATCCTGCGTCCGGCGCTCGCGCGGTTCCTTGCCCTCGCGGGACTTCGGCGCGTAGACGGCCATTTCCTGGATGTCTTCCGGCGCAAAGCGCGTGGAGCGGAAATGGCGGATATAGGCGGCGGCGATCTTGTCGGCCCCATGCGCTTCGATGAGGCGCGCCGCCATGTCGCGATCGTCCTCGTCGACGGGGAGCTGCAGTTCAGGATCGTCGATCAGGCGCTCGTCATCGCGCTGCAAGATCGCGGCAGCGGTCGGCGGGTTGGCCCATTCGGCCTGGATGCCGGCGGCGTCGAGCAGGCGCTCGGCCTTGCGGCGGGCCGGCAGCGGGACGATGAGGGCGGAGACGCCCTTGCGGCCTGCGCGGCCCGTGCGGCCGCTGCGATGCTTCAGCGTTTCGGCATTGGTCGGCAGGTCGGCATGGACGACGAGTTCGAGGCTCGGCAGGTCGATGCCGCGCGCGGCGACGTCGGTGGCGATACAGACGCGGGCGCGGCCGTCGCGCATGGCCTGCAGCGCGTGGCTGCGCTCGTTCTGCGTCAGTTCGCCGGAGAGCGACACGGCCGGGAAGCCGCGATTGGAAAAGCGCGCCGTGAGGTGAGCGACTGCCGCACGCGTCGAACAGAAGACGATGGCAGTTGCCGCATCGTAATAGCGCAGCGTGTTGAGGATGGCATTTTCGCGGTCGGGGGCGGTGCAGAGCAGCGCGCGATATTCGATGTCGCTGTGCTGCTGTTCTTCCGCCGCCGTGGTGATGCGCATCGCGTCGCGCTGGTAGCTCTTGGCGAGCGTGGCAATCGACTTCGGCACGGTCGCCGAGAACATCAGCGTGCGGCGTTCGGTCGGCGAAGCGCCGAGGATGAATTCGAGATCTTCGCGGAAGCCGAGATCGAGCATCTCGTCGGCCTCGTCCAGCACGACGGCGGCGAGGTTGGAGAGGTCGAGCGCGTTGCGGGTGATGTGATCGCGCAGACGCCCCGGCGTGCCGACGACGATATGGCAGCCGCGCTCCAGCGCGCGACGCTCTTTCCGCGTATCCATGCCGCCAACGCAGGTGGCAATCACCGCATGCGCTTCGCCATAGAGCCATTCGAGTTCGCGGGCGACCTGCATGGCAAGTTCGCGCGTCGGCGCGATGGCGAGCGCCAGCGGCGCTTCAGCCGGGCCGAAGAGGCGGTTTTCACCGAGGATATCGGGGGCGATGGCGAGGCCGAAGGCGACCGTCTTGCCGGAGCCGGTCTTGGCGGAGACGAGCGCGTCGCGCCCCTGCAGGTCGGAAGCGAGCATGGCTTCCTGAACGGGTGTCAACTGGGTGTAGCCGCGCTTTTGAAGCGCGTTGCCAAGCGGCGTCGCAACGCCGTCGAGAATGGTCATGCAAAAATCTTTCGGAACAGGACCGGCTGGCGCCTCAAAGGCACGCTGCGGGATCAATCATGCGGGCCTTCTACCCGTCCTTGGACAAAATGTACAGGGCGGACGAGAAACGGCGCCGTGAGGCGCCGTCGACGGTTCGATGCGTGCGTATCGTGTTGCTCAGCGGATCGCGTTGACGATGTCCATGAATCGCTTGACGCGGGCGGTTTCGACCTTGTTCCAGGTGTTGCCGTCATACTTGAAATGCGTGCCGATGACGACGCCGCTGGCGCAGGAGAGAATGTCGGCGACATTGTCCTTGTTGACGCCGGTATTGGCGAAAACCGGGACGTCGGTGACCGTTTCGCAGACCTTGCGCAGGCCGGATTGATCAACTGGCTGCCCGGTGAGCGGGCCGGAGACGAGGATGGCATCCGCGAGCGAGGAGAAGACGGCGCTCTTGGCGCGCAGTTCGATCGGGCGCTGGTCGAGCGAATGGGCGAACTCGGCATTGATGTTGAACAGCATCTTCATGTCGGTGCGTCCGAGCCTGGCGCGCAGCCGCGCCGGTGTGGCGCAATCGGGTGCCCAGACGCCCATGTCGGAGGCGAAGACGCCGGTGAAGATTTCGCGCACGAAGCTCGCGCCGGTGGCCGCACCGATGGCGACGCTGGCGGTCGGGTCCCAGAGGTAGTTGACGCCGAAGGGCACCTTGAGTTCAGCCTTGGCCGCCTGAACGATGGCCGTCATGGCGGCAATGCCTTCCGGCGGCGCCTTCAGCTCATACGGACGATCGTTTTCGTTGCCGAACATGATGGCATCGACGCCGCCTTCCTGCAGCGCGTGGATGTCTTCCATGACGTCGTCGATGAGCTTCGAGACGCCACCCTTCTGGTCATAGTTCGGCGAGCCGGGAAGCGCGCCGATATGTGCCATGGCGATGATGACCTTCTTCTTGTCACCAAAAAAATCAAAAACCATCGAATGCTCCAAAGATTGGGCTTTAGGGAAAGCGGGTTTGCACGGGGTGGCGTGCGTTTCAGGATGCGCCTGCAATCATGACTTCGACCTTGGCGGCTTCCAGTGCGGCCGCCAGCTTCGGCGGCGGCGGCGCATTGGTGATCAGCAGGTCGAATTGCGACAGCGGCGCGATATGGACCAGCGACATGCAATCGAACTTGGATGCGTCGCAGAGAACGACCTTCTTCGTCGAGCGGCGCAGATAGACGCGCTTCATCTCGGTATCGTCGAAGGAATAGTCATAGATGCCGTCGGGTGTCAGACCCGAAACGCCGACAAAGGCAATGTCGAACCACAGCGCCTCGAATTGCGAAATGGCCGTGGCATTCGAGATCGAAAGCTCGTCATTGCGCATGCGACCGCCCGGCAGGTAGACCTCCGCCAGACCTTCGCCGAGCTGGGTGGCATTGCGAACGCTGTTGGTGAAGAACTTCACATGCTGCTGTCCGGCCATGAGGCGCGCGAGCAGAAAGGTGGTGGTGCCGACATCGAGCGCGACGGTACGCAAGCCGGAGGCGACCTGGGCAGCCGCCTCGGCAATCAGCCGCTTCGGCAGCGAATTCTTGGCAAGCCGCGCCTGGAAGGTCGGCTCGTTAAGGCGGGAGGTCACAGCCGAAAGGCCGGGCTCGACAATCGCCGTCAATTCCGTGCTCACCGCGCCGCCATGGGTGCGGGCAAGCCGGCCTTCCTTTTCCAGTTCGGTCAGATCGCGACGGACGGTCATTTCGGATACGCCGAGCTGGGCGGCGATATCCGTGACGGACACAGCACCGGTTTCGGCCAACGCATCCAGAATGAAGGCATGACGCGTACGCGCCAGAACCTTCGTCTTCTCCATTGTCAGCGTTTCGGTTTCGCTCATGATCCGTCTTTCATTCTGGAGGCCCCTTGGCGCTGTCGGCGCCGCGGAGCCCATTCCTCCCATTGCATAATCAGTGCTTAACGCAGAAAGCGAACAAATTCAAACATAAATTTCGATTGATTTGTAAGTTTTTGTTGCTATATGATCGCCGAGTTGTTTTGGCCGGAGATATGGTTCGTGGCACATCCGAAGTTTGCGGAACTTGAGGGAAAGAAGGCGATCGTGACGGGCGGCGCTACGGGAATCGGCCGCGCGATCGCACTGGCTCTGGCTGCCCAAGGCGTCAAAATCACCATATGTGACATCAATCCCGAAGCTGCGAACACAGTCGCACAATCGATTGCGGGTCATGCTTTGGAAATCGATGTTCGCGCCCGCGTTTCCGTCGAGAAGGCATTCGCACAGGCGGTCGAAGTCATGGGCGGATGCGATATCCTGATTGCCAATGCCGGCGTCTCGACCATGCAGCATGCGCTGGAGATCACCGACGAGGAGTGGGACTTCAACTTCGACGTCAATACGCGCGGCATCTTCCTGTCCAACCAGATCGCGGCGCGCAAATTCGTGGCGCAGGGCCACGGCACCATCGTCAACACCGCTTCGCTCGCGGCCAAGGTCGGCGCGCCGCTGCTTGCGCATTATTCCGCCAGCAAGTTCGCCGTTCTCGGCTGGACGCAGGCATTGGCACGCGAACTGGCGCCGAAGGGCATCCGCGTCAACGCCGTCTGCCCCGGCTTCGTCAAGACCGGCATGCAGGAGCGCGAAATCCTCTGGGAAGCGGAACTGCGCGGCGTGACGCCGGAGCGGGTCATGGAGGATTACATTGCCCAGACCCCGCTCGGACGGATCGAGACGCCGGAAGATGTCGCCGATGTCGTCGTCTTCCTCTGCTCCAATTCCGCCCGCTTCATGACCGGCCAGGGCATCAATGTCACGGGCGGCGTCTACATGACCTGACCGGCCTCCCAACCGGTCGAGCCTCACACAATCGGAGATACAATGGCGTCCATCGTCTTTGAGGGAGTGGAAAAGCGTTATCCGGACGGATATGCGGCCATCCAGCATCTCGACCTCACCATCGAGGATGGCGAGTTTCTGGTTCTCGTCGGCCCGAGCGGCTGCGGGAAATCGACCGCGCTCCGGATGATCGCCGGCCTCGAGGACATTACCGGCGGCCGGTTGCTGATCGGCGATACGGTGGCGAACGGCCTTGCGCCGCGCGACCGTGACATCGCCATGGTCTTCCAGTCCTACGCGCTTTATCCGCACATGACGGTTGCCGAAAACATCGGCTTCGGTCTCTCCGTGCGCGGCACCGACAAGGCGGAAATCGACCGCAAGGTGAAGGAAACGGCCAAGCTCCTCGAACTCGACGCCTATCTTCACCGCAAGCCCGGCCAACTCTCCGGCGGCCAGCGGCAGCGCGTCGCCATGGGCCGGGCGCTGGTGCGCGCGCCGAAGGCCTTTCTGATGGACGAGCCCCTGAGCAATCTCGATGCGCGGCTGCGCGGCCAGATGCGCGCCGAAATCGCCCGCCTCCAGAAGCTCAGCGGCATCACCACTGTCTATGTCACGCATGACCAGATCGAGGCCATGACCATGGGCGACCGCGTCGCCGTCATGCGCGCCGGCGTCCTGCAGCAGCTTGGAACGCCCCGTTCGCTCTACGATACGCCCGCCAATCTCTTCGTCGCCGGCTTCATCGGAACGCCGTCGATGAATTTCCTGAAGGCAAAGCTGGAGCGTGGCGACAGCGGCCTCGTTGCTGCCGCTGGCGGTTTCAGCCTGCCCGTTCCCGAATCCGTGGTTGCCGCACGCCCGGCGCTGGCGCGCCATGTCGGCAAGGACATCGTGGTTGGGGTTCGCGCCGAGGCGCTGATTGCGTCGGACGCAGCCGATCCGGGCCATGGCCGCATCGGCGGCACGATCGCCTTCATCGAGGATTTCGGTGCGACGAAGCTCGTGCATCTCGACATCGGCGGAGCCGGCAAGCTGGAAGAGGTGACGGCCGAGGAGGACGAGGTGTCTCTCTCCGGCCCGCGCCTGCGCGCCTCGATCCCGGCAACGCATCCGCTGCGGCTCGGCGAACACTTGATCCTCTCCGTCAATCCGGCGGAGCTTCATTTCTTCGACGCCGAGACCGAAAACGCGATCCGCGACTGAACACAGAAAGGTTTCCACCATGCCCGTGTTCATCGGCATCGATATCGGCACGACCTCGACGATTGCGGTGGCGATGTCGGAGAGGGGTGAAGCGCTCGCCTCCGCCTCGCGCTCTTCGCACCTGTCCTCGCCGCAGCCGGGCTTTGCCGAAGCCGATCCGGCGCAATGGTGGGCGAACACGCAAACCGTGGTTCGCGAGATGCTGGCCGAGTTGCCGAGGGACTGCGAACTTGCCGGCGTCTGCGTGACCGGTATGTTGCCCGCCGTTGTCCTTCTGGACAGGCAACGCCGCGTTCTGCGGCCCAGCATCCAGCAGAGCGATGCGCGCTGTGGCGCGGAGGTCGAGGCGATGAAGGCGGCGCTTGACGAGCCGGATTACCTCGCACGCACCGGCCAGGGCCTCACCCAGCAGCTCGTCGCGCCGAAACTTCAGTGGCTGAAGGCGCATGAGCCGGAGGTCTATGGGCGCATCGCCCATGTCTTCGGCTCCTACGATTTCATCAACATGCATCTCACCGGCCACCTCACCGTGGAGCGCAACTGGGCGCTGGAGGCCGGCTTTGTCGATCTTTCCGATCACTGCATCGCCGACGATCTTGTGGCATTGTCGGGACTTCCGGCGGAAGTCCTTCCCAAACTCGTTGCCTCGCATGATGTGATCGGCACCGTCACGGCGCAGGCGGCGGAATTGACGGGCCTGCCGGAAGGTCTCCCCGTTTTCGGCGGGGCCGCGGATCATATTGCCTCGGCACTTGCGGCGGGCCTCACTCAGGCCGGTGACGTTCTCCTGAAATTCGGCGGGGCCGGCGACATTATCGCCATTGCCGGCAAACCGGAGCCGGATCGCCGGCTCTTTCTCGACTACCATCTCGTGCCGGGCCTTTATGCGCCAAATGGCTGCATGGCCTCCTCCGGCTCGCTGCTGCGATGGCTGGCCGGCCTGATCGGCGGCGCGGAGAGCGACGATGTGCTGAAGCAGCTCGACCAGGAGGCCGCCGCGGTGCCAGCCGGGGCCGATGGCGTGCGCGCGCTCCCCTATTTCCTCGGCGAGAAGACGCCGATCCACGATCCCTTGGCACGCGGCACGATTACGGGCCTCAGCCTCGGCCACACGCGCGGCCATATCTGGCGCGCGGTGCTGGAGGCGATTGCCTGCGGCTTCCGCCACCATCTCGACGTTCTCGCCGAAACCGGACGTCCGGCGACACGGCTGATCGCCTCCGACGGCGGTAGCCGCAGCCGCATCTGGATGCAGATCGTCGCCGATATATGCGGCCAGCCCGTGCATGTTCTCTCCGACGCCTTCGGCTCCTCGATCGGCGCGGCCTGGGTCGCGGCCGCCGGCTCCGGCCTTGCCGCCTGGGATGACGTCGCAGCCTCCGTGAGGATCGGCGCAGTCCTTCAGCCCTCGCCCGAAGGCATCACCGCCGGGGACCGGATCTATGCCGATTATCGCGACCTCTATGCGTCGCTGAAACCCTTCTTCGCCCGGGGAGACCAAGCATGATCCCCCCTGAAATCAAAGCAATCGCCTGGGATATCGACGGGACGCTGATCGATAGTGAACCGGTCCACCACAAGGCGCTGATGGCAGTCTCCGCCCGCTATGGCGTCGGTATTGCCGCCGATGATGCGCGCTTTATCGGTGTCGCCATGAGCGATGTCTGGACTGTCTTGTCGCCGCTTTATCCGCCAAGCCTCGACAGCCGGACCTGGCTTGCCGAAATCGTGGACGCCTATATCGAACGCGCGGCCGAGCTGCAGCCGATCCCCGGCGCGCCGCAGTGCGTGCTGGCATTGGCCGCCGCAGGCTTTACCCAATGCGCCGTCTCGAATTCGTCGCGCCGCATCGTCGAGGCCAATCTGAAGGCGATGGGGCTGGATCATGTCATGGCCTTTGCGATTGCCCGCGAGGATGTGACCGAAGGTAAGCCGGACCCGGAGCCCTATCGGGTCGCCTGCACCCGTCTTGGGCTCGATGCGTCGAGCGTGCTGGCCGTGGAGGATAGCGTCGTGGGCGCGCAGTCGGCCAAGGCCGCCGGCATGCCCGTTCTGCGTTACGGCGCGGATTTCACGGATTTTGCCGCGATTCTGGACCGTATTGAAGCACGGAGGCTTCGCGCATGAGCGACTTCTGGCCCTGCACGCAGCCGGAAAGCCCGTCCAGGGCCGCTCTCGTCGTCATCGACATGCAGGTGGATTTCTGTGCGCCGGGTGGCTGGGTTGATCAGTTGGGCGAGGATGTGAGCAATACCCGCTCCGTCATTCCCGCCGTTGCCGAGGCGCTGAAGATTGCCCGTGGTGCTGGCCTCGCCGTCTACCACACCCGCGAGGGCCACAAGCTGGACCTCTCCGACCTGCCCGCCAACAAGCAATGGCGCACCCGCGTCCACGGGCTGGGCATCGGCGATGAAGGCACCGCGGGGCGCATCCTGGTGCGCGGCGAGCCGGGCTTCGAGATTGTGCCGGAGGTCGCCGCACTTCCGGGCGAGACGGTGATCGACAAGCCGGGCAAGTCGAGCTTCCACGCCACCGATTTCGACGAACGCCTGAAGGCTGAGGGTATCACGCATCTGATCGTCATCGGCGTCACGTCGGATTGCTGTGTCCAGTCGACCTTCCGCGACGGTTTCGAACGCGGCTATGAATGCGTGATCCTCGAGGATTGCACCGCCGCCGTCGAGACCCCCAATCACGAAGCGACGATGGAAATCCTGAAGGCCTTTGGCGGGCGTTGGGGCACGGTCTCCGATCTCGCCGGCTTCCGCGCCGCCGTGGAGGCGCTGCATGCTTAAGCGCTTCGCCAGCATCGATGCCACCCCGTATTCCTGGCCCTTTGACGGGCGCTGGAGCGCCGACGACAGCGCGCTGCTCGTGCTCGGTTTTCAGAGCGGCATGATCGTCGCCCTCGAAGCGCAGCCGGAACTGGCGGTCGCGGCAAGGCTGGTCAGTGCAGCTCAGGCCGCCGGCCTCCCCGTCATCGCCAGCCGGCGGGGACGCGCCGAAACGCTGTCTCCGGTCGCCGGTCGCCGCGCCGCCATGGGCGCGGAAATGGGCGATCCGCTCTTTCCGCCGCACACGCCGGAATGGGAGCTCGCCGGTGCGCTGGACCTGCCGGCGGACGCCCCGATCTTCGATCATCCCGGCGACAACGCCTTCTATTCCACCGGGCTTGAGGCTTGGCTCCGACAGCGCGGCATCCGCAATCTCGTGCTGGCGGGCCTTCCGACCGAGGGGTTGCTGCATGCGACCCAGCGCGCCGCCAACGACATGGGCTTCGAATGCATCGCCGTCTCCGATGCCTGCAAAGGCACGACGGACGCCCGCCATGCCGGCCAACTCCGCATCACCGCCTTTGGCAACGGGCTTTTCGGCACCGTGGCCACGGCAGATCAACTCATCGCGGCGCTGAACGTGCCCTGACGCCTTGTTTCTATGCATTTCCGAATGGGAAACGGCTCCCAGCTTTCCCGGAAATGCTCCACCTGAAGAGGATCGACATGTCCGAGTTCCATTGGCCGGCCGAGACCGGAAGCCTCGATTTCCACACGCTGAGCGAAGCCTATGCGTCCGGCCAGCTCACGCCTTCAAAAGTCGTGAACGCGATCTACGATCGTATCGCAGCGCGCGGCGACGATCATGTCTGGATCCATCTCGTGCCGCGCGAGGACGCCCTGAAGGCCGCAGCCGAACTTGAAAAGACGGGCTATGATGGCCGACCCCTCTGGGGCATCCCCTTTTCCATCAAGGACTGCAACGACGTCATCGGCCTGCCGACGACGAACGCCCTGAAGGAAGGGGCCTATATCGCCGAAAGTACCGGGCAGGCGGTCACGCGCCTCTTCGACAACGGCGCGATCCTCATCGGCAAAACCAATATGGACCAGTTCGGCATTGGCCTTGTCGGCATGCGCACACCTTATGGCGCCTGCTCATCGGTGTTCAATGACGACTATATTTCCGGCGGCTCCAGTTCCGGTTCGGCCGTGTCCGTCGCGGCCGGACTCTCCAGCTTTTCGATCGCCAATGACGCGGCAGGCTCCGGACGCGTGCCGGCGGGCTTCAACAATATCGTCGGCATCAAGCCGACGCCGGGCATTGTCAGCAATGCGTGCGTCTCGGGCGGCGGTTGCGTGAAGACGATCGAAACCGTCTCGGTCTTTGCGCTCACGGTCGAGGACGGCATGGCGGTGATGCGCGTTATCACCGGTTACGATCCCTCCTATCCCTTTTCGAAACCCGAGGCCGATCATGTCCCACTCGACGTCGCGCCCGCGCCGCCGAAATTCCGCTTCGGCATTCCGGCCGGCGCAGCCCTTCGCTTTTTCGGCGACTCCGAGGCAGAGCAGCTGTTTCAGGAGGCGATCGAACGTCTGGACGCCATGGGCGGAGAACTCGTTGAGGTCGATTTCACCCCCTTTGAGGAGACCCAGCGCATTCTCTATGAGGGGCCCTGGATTTCCGAGCGCGCGCTCAGCCTCGACAAGGTGCTGGCCCAATATGGCGACGCGATCCACCCCGTCACCAAGAAGATCCTCGAAAACAGCGGGCAATATTCATCGCTCGACACGTTCCGCGCTATCCACCGCATCGCCGAACTGAAATGCGCCACGCGCCCGGTCTGGAACGATATCGACGTTCTGCTGGTGCCGACCACGCCGACAATCTACCGCAAAAGCGAAATCCTCGCCGACCCGATCGCGCTGAATGCGCGGCTCGGCATCTACACCAATTTCGTCAATCTCATGGGACTCTGCGGCGTGGCCGTGCCAAACGGCTTCCGCGACGACGGCCTGCCCTCGGGTGTGACCTTCCTCGCGCCGGGCATGGAAGAGGCAAAGGCGGCCTCGATTGCAGCCGAGTTCCATCGCCGCGTGGGCGTAGGCCTTGCCAAGCACCTCAATCCCTATCCGGCCTATGGTGCGCCGAGGGGCATCCCCGCCGACCATCGCGAGATCGCCGTTGTCGGCGCGCATCTGACCGGCATGCCGCTCAACCATGAACTGACCGAACGTGGCGGCGTCTTTCGCGGCAAAACCCGCACCTCGGGCGACTACCGGCTCTACGCGCTGGCCGGCACGGTTCCGCCGAAGCCGGGCCTCGTGCGCGATCCGAAGGCCGAGGGCCCGGGCATCGAGGTCGAGATCTGGTCGCTGCCGCTCACAGGCTTTGCCGATTTCGTCGAGCGTATCCCTGAGCCGCTGGGCATCGGCAAGATCACGCTTGAAGACGGTCGCAAGGTCTCCGGTTTCCTCTGCGAGCCGATTGCTCTGGAAGGTGCGACCGACATCACCGCGCATGCGGGCTGGCGGAACTATCTGGCATCGAAAGCGGCCTGAAACGCGTCAGGCACAATCAAAAAAGGCGGCCTCTCGCGGGGCCGCCTTTTTGCTGTCCGGGATCCGGCGATCAGTTGATGCCCTTGGTCAGCCCCTGCACGAAATAGCGGTTGAGCACGAGGACGATGAGTACGATCGGCACGGTGGAGAAATGGGCCAGCGCGCCGAGCGTCCCCCAGGTGATGTCCTTGGTGCCATAGGCCGAGAGCAGCGCCACCGAGATCGGCTTGGAATCGAGCCGCGTCAGGAACATGGCGAAGAGGAAGTCGTTCCACGAGAAGAGCACGCAGAAGAGCGCCGAGGCGATGATGCCGGAGCGCACGGCCGGCAGCGACACTTTCCAGAACGCGCCGAACTGGCGGCAGCCGTCCGTCAGCGCCGCCTCTTCCAGCTCCTTCGGGAGGCCACGGAAGTAGGAAAACATCATCCAGCTGACAAAGGCCGTGTTGAGCACGCAATTGATCAGCACGACGCTCATCCAGGAGCCGATCAGGCCGATATCGCGCATCAGCAGGTAGAAGGGGATGAGCGCGGCCACCGCCGGCACCATGCGGATCGTCATGAAGAAATAGGCCACACCCATCGCGGCGGGGTGGCTGGAGCGCGCGAGCGCATAGCCGGCCGGCACGCCAAGCATCAACGACAGGATCATGGAGCCCCCGGCAATCATCAGGCTCGACAGGACAAGACTGCCGACATCGAAGATCTTCAGCGCATTGCGGAACTGGTCGAGCGTCGGCTCGAAGAAGAGATGCGGCGGGATGGAGAAGATGGCGTTCGACGGTTTGTAGGCCGTCATCGCCAGCCACAGGAAGGGCAGGAGAAAGAAGGCGAGCGTCAGCAGCAGGAAGCCACGTCGTGCGGTATCGAAAGCAAGCGAGCGTGTCGTCATCGGCCGTTTGCCCTCTTGTCGAAATGGCGGATCATGAGAATGAAACAGGCGGCGATGATTGCGACGCCGAGAAGCGCGATATTGGCGATCGCCGAGGCCTTGCCGATGTTGAAGAAGCTCAAGCCCTCCTTCACGGCATAGACCATCAGCGTGTTAGTCGAATTGCCCGGCCCGCCGCCGGTGGTGACGAACACGCTGTCGAAGACGCGGAACGCGTCGATGGTGCGGAGCGTCAGCGCGAGCATGACGGCCGGCAGCATCAGGGGAAGCGTGATGGAGCGAAAGGTCCGCCATGCGGTCGCGCCATCGACGGCGGCGGCCTCCAGCAGATCGCCGGGCAGCGCCTTCAGGCCGGCGAGCAGGATCAGCGCAACCAGCGGCGTCCATTCCCAGATGTCGATGAAGATCAGCGTCGCCAGCGCGGTCGACGGCGTGGCGAAGAGGCCGCGCGGATCGGTCAGACCCCATTGCGCGAGATAGTAGCCGACCATGCCGTAATCGGCGAGCAGCAGGCCCTTGAAGATGAGGCCGACGACGAGCGGCGTGATGGTGACGGGGATGAGGATCAGCGTGAGGCAGACCCGGTTGAACCTGTCGTCGCGCCACAGTGCCAGCGCGATGATGAAACCGAAGACGAGTTCGATGGCCACGGAAAAGACCGTGAAGATCACTGTATTGGCAATCGCGCCGCGAAAGTCAGCGTCTTTCAGCAGGTTGACGTAATTGTCGATGCCGACAAAATGGGTGCGCGCCGGTTTCAGCAGATTGTATTCGTAGAGGCTGTACCAAATACCCTTGACGAGGGGGAAGACACCGAGCGCGATCACATAGGCGACCGCCGGCAGCGCCATGGCAACCAGGAAGAATTTCCGCCGCGTGGCGAAGGGGATGGAGGAGAGGCCCGAGGGGGCTCTCGCCTGGTCTGTGCTGGACAGGTTCATCGCGATATTCGTCATCACCAAGCAGCCGGTTCATTACGGTTCGATCTGAGAGGAAAAGGACGGTCCGTGCAAACAGAATCTCGCGTGCCGGGCGTGACCTTCGGGCGACCCATTCCTCCCGAAATGAAAAGGCCCGCTTCACGCTCTCCGTGAAACGGGCCTTCGAAAGTTGCCGCTTAGAACAGCTTGGCGGCGGCTTCCTGAGCTGCGTCCAGTGCGGCCTTGGGCTCCGCCGTGCCGACGAGGACGGAGTTGACCGCCGTGCCGAGAATGTCCTGGATTTCCGGATATTCCGGAATGCGCGGACGGTAGTCGCCGTCGCCGTTTTCAAACACTTCGTTGAGAACCGGCAGGAACGGATACTTGGCGTTCAGATCCTTGTCGGCCACCGTGCTCTTGCGGATATAGCTGCCGGCGCCGGCGAGGTTCATTTCCTTCTGGATCGCCGGGCTCGTCACCCACTTGATGAAGGTCCAGGCGGCTTCCTTCTGCTTGTCCTTGGCATCGGCATTGATCGCCATTCCCCAGCCACCAATGCCGTAGATCTTCGGGAGGCCCTTGCCGCGCGGGGCAAGCGCAATGGCAACCTTGCCGACAACCTTGGAGGTCTTGGGATCATAATAGCCGGGTGCGCCGACAGACCAGGTCTGCATGGTAGCGGCGATACCCTGACGGAAGCTTTCCTCACGACCACCCCAATCATAGTCGGCGGCACCGGGAGGGGCTGCCTTCTTGAAGAGGTCGCGATAGACGGTCAGGCTCTTGATATTGGCTTCGGAATTCAGCGCCGGCT
Source organism: Hyphomicrobiales bacterium (assembly GCA_900466575.1). Classification (GTDB taxonomy): domain Bacteria; phylum Pseudomonadota; class Alphaproteobacteria; order Rhizobiales; family Rhizobiaceae; genus Ensifer_A. The sequence goes on from UBMP01000009.1 coordinate 161,372, forward strand.
TGCCGTCCTTGTCGAGAATGGCGCCGCCCATTTCGGCGTTATACTGCATCCAGTCCTGCGCCACGGCCGGGCCCTTCTGGCCGTTGGCGACGAAGCCGTATTGCTTCTTGGCCGGGTCGGTCAGCTTGTAGGCGGCAGCGACCAGATCTTCCATCGTTTCCGGAGCCTTGAGGCCCGCGGCATCAAAAAGATCCTTGCGATAGGCGAGAACGTTGGCGTAGCCGGCAAAGGGATAGGCAACCTGCTTGCCCTTGTAGTTGCCGAGCGCTTCCATGAGCTTCGGATAGATATCGGCGCTGTCGAGATCCTTGGCGTCGCGCTTCATCAACTCGTTCAGGTCGACCGTGTAGCCGTTGGCAGCGAACTGACCGGCCCAGACGATGTCCATGGTGATGAGGTCATAGCCGGCCGTGTGGCCGACGAAATCGGCGGTCGTTTTCGTCAGGAGCGAGCCGTAGTCCATGATGTCGACCTTGAGCTCCGCTCCGGTCGCTTCCTTGAACTTGGGCGCGATCTGAGCCAGTACGGCCGAGAACTGGTCGTTCATGGATGCAAGATTGAGGGTGACACCTTCGAGCGGCTTGTCGGCCGCCTGAGCCATCCCTGTCATCAACGCGACAGCGCAGACGGTCGCAAACTTCTGGAAATTCCCCTTCATGAAAGTCATTCGTTTTTCTCCTGTTCATGATCGATCGTCACTATACATCAAACAAAAACGCACTCAAGTGCACTTGACAAAAAAGTCTCTTCGACCTGAATATAACAAAACTGAACAATATCGCGCACGATTTGCTTGGTAACTGTGCAAACTGCCTCGTTTTTGCGCACTTAAATGGCTGCTTAAACGGTTCGCACGCGTACCGGACGTGCCGCGATCCCGTGCTCTAGGAAAAAGTGTCAGGATCGAACATGGACATCGGCAGCAGTGCATCGCGTCTGGAAGCGCTGGCGACACGGCTTGCCGCCGAGATGGAGACGACGGAAGCCTTCGGTCGTGTCTGGGCCCCGATGCCCGAACAGGCGGCCTCTGGGATTGCCCGCTATAATGTCGTCATCTGCGGCGCGGGGATGTCCGGGCTGGCCATCGCCTTCGGCCTGAAGCGGCGGGGCATTGACGGCGTACTGGTCATCGACAAGGCCGAGAAGGGGCGCGAAGGCCCGTGGATCGGTTGCGCGCGCATGAAGACGCTGCGCTCGCCGAAATATCTGGCCGGTCCCGATTTCGGCCTGCCATCGCTGACACCGCGCGCATGGTTCGAGGCCGTCCACGGGGTCGATGCCTATGAAAGCCTCGACAAGATGTCCCGACAGGACTGGATGGCTTATCTCGACTGGTATCGCGGAATGACGCAGCCCGATGTGATCAATCGGACGAGCCTGACCGGCATTTTCTATGAGGATGGCTGGTTGCGGCTCGCAATCGAGACGGACGGCATGACGCGGCAGATCGAATGCCGAAGGCTGATTCTGGCGACCGGCATCGATGGCGGTGGTGCACCGCTTATCCCGGATGTCGTTCGGGCGCTTCCGAAAGAATATTGGACGCACAGCGCCGAGACTGCTGATGACAGCCACCTGAAGGATCGGGACGTTGCCGTTCTCGGCTCCGCGACCTCCAGCTTCGACTGGGCCGTGACAGCGCTGGAGAAAGGCGCGAAAAGCGTGACGATGATTGGCCGCTCGCGCAATTTCGGGCGAACGGAAGTCCTGGCCTGGACGAATTTCCCTGGCTTCCTTGGACATTTTCCCGAACTGCCCGACCTTAAGAAGTGGCGCTATATCCGGCTCTACAATGCTTTCAAGATCCCGCCGACGCAGGACCAGTTCGACCGCGCCGTATCGGATCCGCGCTTTGCGATGGCGCTCGGACATAAGGTCCGCTCCATTGCGCTGAAGGATGGAAAGGTCGTGATCGAGAGCGACGGTGGCACGGTCCGCGCCGATCATCTCCTGCTTGGCACCGGCTACACGATTGACTTCACCCACCGGGCGGAACTGCGCGCCATTGCCCCGCACGTCGCCTTCTGGGGTGATCGCTTCAAGCCCCCGGAAGGTGAGGCTTCGGCAGAGATCGCTGCCCACCCCTATCTCGGGCGAGGCTTCGAAATGACACCGAAGAACGCGGAAACCCATGGCTGGCTTTCGCGCATCCATCTATTCAACTGCTCGGCCATTGCAAGCCTCGGCCCCATCAGCAACGGTGTCACGGGCATGAAATACGGTCTGCCGCGCATCGTCGATGCCGTGGCGGGCGGGCTTTTTCATGAGGCAGCGGATGATTTTCTCCGTGACCTCGCCGGCTATCGGGAGCATCATTTCGATCCGCGGGGCCATGGCGAAGAGTTTGAAAGCCTGGAGGAGGCGTCATCATGACAATCTTGGCGGACACCCCGCTCGACAGAGTTCTCGAAAAGGCCCGGCGCGACAGCGTGGAGTTCCCCTATCTGCTCGCCAATCACGTGCCCATGGTCCTCGTGGCGCTCGAACGCATGGGCGCAAGCCCCGAACGTCTGGACGAGTGGTACACGAGCTATCGCAGGACGAACAAGCTTGTTGCCGCACCTGCGCCTGTCGCCCGCATCGATCGTGACCGATGGGACGCGGCGCTTGGCGACCGGATGAGGGAGACCGACTATCGGCTCTACTTCATCGGCGAGGTGGAGCGACTCGGCATCGGGTCTGCGATCCGGCACTATCTGCCACGACTGATCCAGGGCGTGGGCGGCAGCGCGTTGCATCCGCTGATGCGGCTGGCCTATGCGGTGCTGAAGGACGACCCGAAGGAGGCAGGGACCGCGCTGGGCTACTGGGCCACCTGCCATCTGCCGCTGCCGGGGCCGACCGGCGGCAGCCCTGTAACGGACGACCCGGCCGCCGTTCTGGCTGCCATGTGCGGCGTTTCCGGCGCGCATGACTATGCGCCGGAAACAGACCTTCTCTGGCACAATATCCGCGCGGTCGCGGCCTTGCCGGATTTCGCCCCGGTCATCGATCGTCTGCGCATCGACGCCGGCACGCCCAAGCGCATGGCGGAGACCGCGCTGGCCGTTTTTGCCGCCACGATGGATTTCTCGGCGCTGCATGCCGTAACCGGCCTGCACTGGGTGCGGCTGGTCGCCCCGCATCTTGATGAGCCGCTGCCGCTTTACCGCGCCTTCTGGCAGGTCATTGCGGCGCTGGTGCCGAAGATCGGATTTCCCCCACTGCCGAGCGCAGAGGCGCTCCAGGCCATGCGTGAGGTCCCAGCGCCGGACTGGAACGAAATCCGGGCCGCCGCAGTGGCCTCGAACGATGAGCACGACGTCAGCCTTGTCTTCTCTGCCTCGCAGGAGGAACTGGTCTGGGGCGATCCGCTCTACCGTGTCGTAGCCGCGCGTCGTGTCCGGTTGATCTGAGCCATCAGGGTCAAAGGCTTTTGAGAGCCTCGCCGCTCGTCCGGTCGAAGAGGTAGACGTTCGCCGGCTCGATCTGCACGTCGAGGCTTTTGGCGGTCAGCATCGCGCGGCTCATGTTGGCGGCAACGGTCAGCATGGGCTCTGTTTCTGTAACGACATAGGTCATCGAGCCGGTCTGTTCCACCAGCGAGACGGGCAGGCGCATCGTGTTGCCGGTCCCGGTATCGGCCACGACGTTCAGGTGCTCCGGGCGGAGGCCCACGGTGACGGCCTCGCCGGCGGGGCGGCGGCCGGTGAAGGCGAGGGTCGGGTCGCCGGGGAGCGCGAGTTGCACGCCATCGCCCGTTTCGGTGACCACCCCATCGACGAAATTCATGGCCGGCGAGCCGATGAAGCCGGCGACGAAGCGATTGACGGGGCGGTCGTAAAGCTCGAGCGGCGCGCCCTGCTGTTCGATTACGCCGGCGCGCATGACGACGACATGGTCAGCCATGGTCATGGCTTCGATCTGGTCGTGCGTGACATAGACGGAGGTCGCGCCGAGGCTGTTATGCAGCTTGCGCACTTCGGCGCGCATGTGGACGCGCAGTGCCGCATCAAGGTTGGAAAGCGGTTCGTCGAAGAGAAACGCCTTGGGATTGCGGATGATCGCGCGGCCCATGGCGACGCGCTGGCGCTGGCCGCCGGAAAGTTCGCGCGGATAGCGGTCGAGCAGTTGTCCGAGGCCGGTGATGGCGGCGATCTCCTCGGCCTTGCGGCGGGCTTCGGCGCGTGCCACGCCCTTGAGGCGCAGCGAATAGGTGAGGTTCTTTTCCACCGTCATATGCGGATAGAGCGCATAGGACTGGAACACCATGGCGATGTCGCGCAGGCGCGGCGGCTGGCGGGTGATGTCCTCGCCCTTGATGCGGATTGCGCCACTGGTGATCGTCTCCAGCCCCGCGATCGTGCGCAGCAGTGTGGACTTGCCGCAGCCGGAGGGGCCGACCAGCGCCACGAACTGGCCCTTCGGAATGGCAATGTCGATGCCGCGCAGCGCGTGATAGCCGCCGTAATATTTCTGGATGCCGGCAAGTTCGATCTGCAAGGTCATTTGAGCGCTCCGGAAGTCAGGCCGCTGACGATGCGGCGCTGAAGCAGGACGAAGATGATGAGGATGGGCGTGACATAGATTGCCGCGAAGGTCATGATGCCGGTCCAGTCCGACGCATTCGGCCCGACGAAGAATTGCAGGCCGACGGTGGCCGGTTGATAGGCGCGGTCGGTGATCAGCGAGCGCGAATAGACATATTCGCCGAGCGCCTGCAAGAAGATGAGGATCGCCGAGACGAGAATGCCGTTGCGCGCCAGCGGCACGGAGATCGACAGGAAGGCGCCGATGCGGCTATTGCCGTCGACAAGCGCGGCTTCCTCCAGCTCGCGCGGCACCTGGGTGAAGGCGGCCCGCACCAGCACGATATAGAGCGGCAGCTTGTTGGCGGCGGTGGCGAGAATGGTGCCCGTGCGCGGCCAGGAGAGCAGGCCAAGCTGGCTGAAGGCGACGAAGATCGGCGTGATCAGCAGCGAGGGCGGCAGGACCTGCAGCATCAGCACGAGGAACAGCGCCACGTCCATCCAGACCGAGCGCACGCGGGCGAGCCCATAGGCGCAGCCGGTGCCGAAAAGCACGACGATCGCCACCGTGCCGCAGGCAATGACCAACGAATTCTGGATGAAAGAGCCCATGCCCATGTCGTTCCAGACGCGGGCGACCTTCAGCTCCGCGTGATGCGGCCAGAGCGTCGGCGGATTGGCGAAGGTCTCGGTGTTCGTCTTCAGCGCCGTCACATACATCCAGTAGAGCGGGAAGAGGTAGATCGCGACAAGCAGAACAGCGATGGCCAGCAGAAGCCAGCGTTTCCAGGGGGTGCTAGACAACATGTTCGTGCCTCGTCGAGCGGACATAAGCGGTGGCGACGAAGATCACCACGATGATCATGAAGACCGAGACGACCGAGCCGTGGCCGATCCGGTATTCGCGGAAGGCAAGCTCCCAGGACCAGTATTGCAGCACGTTGGAGGCGTTCGACGGCCCGCCCTGCGTGAGCGCCGCGAAGAGGTCGAATTGCTGCAGCGTGAAGATGATGCCGAGCGAGATGACCGCACCCAGCTGCGCCCGCATCATCGGCAGCGTGATGGTGAAGAAGCGCTGCAGCCGCGTTGCGCCATCCAGTTCCGCCGCCTCGTAGACATCCGCCGGGATCGCGGCGAGACCCACCGAAAGCAGGATCATGTTGAAGGGCACGCCGAGCCAGATATTGGCGATGATGACGGAATAGATCGAGATCGACGGATCGGAGAGCCAGAAGATCTTCTGCTGCGTGAGGCCGAGCGACTGGATAAGCCAGTTGACCACGCCGAAATCGCCGGCGAGCAGCCAGCCCCAGATCGCGCCGACAACCAGACCGGGCATGATCCAGCCGGCCAGAAACAGGCCGCGCAGCCAGGTCGAGCCCGGAAAGTCGAGCCGGAAGAAGAGCGCGAGCGCCAGACCGATGCCGAGCTGGAAGACGACCGACAGGCCGACGAAGAGGATCGTGTTGCGCACCACCGGCCAGAACAGCGGGTCATTGACGATGTCGCGATAGTTTTCGAGCCCGACAAAGGGCCGATCGAAGGTGGCGATGGTGAAGAGATCGACGCTCTGGAACGAGATCACCAGATTGTAGATCAGCGGGAAGGCGGAGAAGGCCACGAGATAGGCCAGCGCCAGCAGCACGAGCACGCTGTCGAAGCCGCCACCATCGCGGAATACACGATTGAACCGTAACATTGCGCCCTCCCAGCATGCATGTGTCAGTTTCAGATTGGACACCTTTTGCCGGTGTCTCAACTGGCCGCGGGCAGGAAACCCGCCCGCGGCCATTTCACAAGGCGATCGACGTCAGGCCTTATTTGCTCAGAACCCCGTCGATGGACTTCTGTGCCGCTGCCAACGCACTTTCCGGGGAGGATTGGCCGGTCAGCGTGGTCTGGATGGCCGTCTGGATCGCCTTGGAGACCTTGGCCCAATCCGGGCTCGGCCCGCGATTGCGCGCAAACTTCATCGACTCGTTGAAGACTTCATAGGCCTGCGGATAGTTCGGCTTGTCGACCTTCACCGGGTAGGCCGGCATGTAGCCGAATTCGTTCCACACGCGCGGCATCTGCTCGTACATGTATTCGACGAACTTGAAGGCTTCCTTCGGGTGCTTGGAGTTGGCAACGATCACGTTGTCGCCTTCACCGAGAGCAGATGCGCGGGGTGCGCCTTCCTTCGGCACGGGCAGAAGTGCCACGCGGAAGTCGAACTTCGCATCCTTGCTCATGCGCGGCAGTTCCCAGGGACCGGAAATGTCCATGGCGGCATTGCCGGCGTTGAATGTGCCGGTGGAGTCCCATTGCCCGCGGATCAGCGTGTCCTTGGAGGCAAGGCCCTCATCGATGAACTTCTTCCAGAGCGTCAGCGCCTCGACGCCGCCCGGAACGTTCACCTTGTTATAGTCGCCGCCGGCCATCTGCAGCCAGGGCAGGAACTGGAACGTGCCTTCTTCCGAAGCGGCTGCCGAGAAGGCGAGGCCGTAAATGCCCTTTTCCTTGTTGGTCAGTTTCTTGGCATCGGCATAAAGCTCGTCCCAAGTCTGCGGCGGCTTGTTGGGATCAAGGCCGGCAGCCTTGAACATGTCGGCATTGTAGTAGAGAGCAATCGTGTTGGCGCCGCGCGGAATGCCATAGATGCCGCCCTTGTAGCTCACCGAGGCGAGCGGGCCGGGGAAGATCGTGTCGAGCTTGATGACCGAGCTCTTGTCGATCATCGGCTTCATGTCGAGCAGCAGCTTGCGCGAGGCAAAGAGCGCCACGTCCGGGTTGTCGATATAGGTGACGTCCGGCGCTTCGCCGGTCGCCATGGCCTTGGCCAGCTCGTTGACCATGTCCGGGAACTGGACCGAGCGGACATTGACCTTGATATCCGGGTTCTTGGCCGAGAATTCCTCGGCCATCTTGTAGTGATATTCGCCGGGCCGGTCGACGGTCCAGAGATTGATAGTCACCTGCTCGGCCCAAGCGGGCGTCGAGAGCGTTACAAGCGCGACCGCGCCCATCAGCTTTGCAATAGTCATGATACTCCTCCTTCGATCATGATGACGATGTTGCCGGTCTACCGGCGTCTCCTCCTCACAAAAGCGACGGGTCGCCGCCTTCATATTGCGCCGTGATGTCGACGAAATCGCCGCCGCGGCAATCTTTCAGATAGTTGAGCGCGCGCACCTGGCCGGTCATTTCCAGCGCATCGCGATAGACCGGATCGTGCCAGCCCTCGATGTCGATGGCGCCGGAATAACCGCCCAGCCGCAGCTCGCTGATGATGTCGGTCCAGTTGCTGTCGCCGAAGCCCGGCGTGCGCATGAAGACGAAGGGATGCTTGCCGAAAATGCCGTGCTCGCGCACCACATCCCAGCGCACGGTCGCGTCCTTGCCGTGAACATGGAATATCTTCTTGGCCCATTTGCGGATCTGCGGCAGTGGGTCGATGAGATAGACGAGCTGGTGGCATGGCTCCCATTCGAGGCCGAGATTGTCGTCCGGCGTCTCGTTGAAGATCAGTTCCCAGGCGTCCGGATTATGCGCGATATTCCAGTCGCCCGTCTGCCAGTTGCCGTCCATGGCGCAGTTTTCAAACGCGATCTTCACGCCCTTGTCGGCGGCGCGCTTGGCAAGCTCGCTCCAGATTTCGCGGTAGCGCGGCAGGCTGTCGGTTAGCGGCTTGTTACGCACGCGGCCGGTGAAGCCCGCGACGCAGGTCGCGCCGAAATGATGCGCGTTGTCGATGCAATCCTTCCAGCCCTGCAGCGTTTCGAGATCCATCTTCTCGGTTTCCAGCGGATTGCCAAACATGCCGAGCGTCGAGATGGTGATGTCGCGGTCGCCGATCGCCTCGACACAACGCTTGCCGAGATCGGCAAGGTTCTGCCCGTTGGTCGTCTGCCAGAAGAAGGGCTCGAAGCTTTCGAAGCCGAGATCGGCGATCTGGGCGATGCGCTCGGCGGCCTGTCCGCCATGGGCGGCGACCATGGTGCCGATGCGGATCGCTTTTGCGGGATTGGTCATGGGAGGTTCCTCTTTCAAGTCAAATCGACGCGGCGCTTTTCGCCCGCATTGGCGCTCTCGATGGCTGCGGCCACCATGGCGAGGCTCTGGATATTGTCGGAGCCGACGGTGAGCGGCGTTCCGCCCGAGGTGACCGCGCGGACGAAATCGGCGATCACGCCGCCATGGCCCTCGATCAGCGGCTCGGAAAGCCGCGGGACTTCGACCGCTTCCAGCGGTCGGAAGAAGCCTTCGTCACCGGCTACGACATGGGCCTCGAAGCCCTCGTTGCCGTCCCACAGCAACGTGCCCTTGGTGCCGATGATGCGCCATGTGGCTTCCCAGGCGGTGTTCGCCCCTTCCGCGCACCACGAGCCACGATAGGTCATGGCCACGCCGTCTTCGAAGTCGAAAAGCGCGTCCGCTGCCGCGCCATGGGCGTACCACGAACCCTTGGGATTGGTTTCGCGGCAATAGACGGAGACCGGCTTGCGGGCGATGAGATAGCGGGCGGCGTCAAAGGTGTGGATCGCCATGTCGAGGAGCAGCACATGGTCCATCGCGTCGCGGAAGCCGCCGAAATGGGCGCCGATGAAGAAGTCGACATGCACGGCGGTGAGGTCGCCAAGCGTGCCGGCCTCAATCATCGCCTTGACGCGGCGGATGCCGGAAAGGAAGCGGCGGTTCTGGATGACGGCGTGGATCTTGCCGGCCTTTGCGGCAAGCCCGACCAGCGCCTTCGCTTCAGGAAGCGCATTGGCCATCGGCTTTTCCGACAGAACATGGCAACCGGCGGCAAGACCGGCCTCGACAACAGCGAAGCGGGCAGGCGGAACGACGAGATCGAAGAGAAGATCGGGCTTCAGCTGCGCCAGCATGTCCGGAAGGTCGGCGCTGACGGAAATGCCGCCGAGCCCATGCTTTTCGGCACGGCGAACCGCAACCTCGGGGTCGAGATCGACCATGCCGACAAGGCGTACATTGTCTTTCAGATAGGGAATTTCACGAAGCGCGGTGAGCCAGCCATCGGACATAGCTCCGCACCCCGCCATCACGGCGGTCAGCATACCAGATCTCCTCCCAGAACGCCGCAATTCCTCTGTCGCGGTCGTTTTGTAAACGTTTACGAAAGTTGCCATGGGTCTTGAGACGTGTCAAGAAAATCTTGGAAACGTTTACGAGGCGCGCAGAATGAACATCCGTCGGCTGGCCGACCATCTCAATATTTCCATCGGAACCGTGTCTCGCGCGCTCAACAACCGGCCGGGCGTGCATCCGGAAACGCTTGAAAAGGTTCTCAAAGCCGCCACAGAACTCGGCTATGTCGCCAACCAGTCGGGACGCTCCTTAAGGCGTGGCGCGACGAACACGATCGGCTTCGTCATCGAGACGGGCCATCCGGCGCATCAGGCGGGTGACCAATTCTTCTATGTCGTTCTGGATGCGATGAACCTCTACCTTGCCGAACAGCGCTACGATCTGGTCATCCTGCCCTGCCATTCGGCGGACGATCCGGTCGAATTTCTCTCACGGGTCATTGCTCGCGGCATTGTCGATGCGCTCGTCATGACCGCCACGCGGCGCGTCGATCACCGTATCGCGCAGCTCGCCAAGTCGAAGCTGCCCTTCATGACGCTCGGCCGCAGCGAGACGCCGGGCAATTATTCCTGGATCGACCTCGATTTCGAGGGCGTGGCGCTGCGCTCGGTACAGGAGGCGGTGAAGCTCGGCCACCGGCGCATCGCCGTCGGTTTGCCGGATAACGACGTCGCGCTCGGCTATCATTACAAGTCCGGCTATCTGAAGGGACTGGCGGAAGCCGGTATTCCTATGGACGAGAGCCTGATCCTCCGCGTGCCGACCAGCGAAATGGGCGGGTTCAGCCTCGGAAAGCAGGTGGCCGCGCTGGCGGAGCGCCCGACCGCGCTGTTGCTCTGCTCGGAAGTGACCGCCGCCGGCGTCTATGCCGCCTTTGGCGAAATGGGGATCGAAGCGGGCCGGGACATTTCCCTCGTTGCCTTCCGCGAAAACCCGCTTATGCGCTTCCTCAATCCTGCGCCCGCCTGCTTCCGGCTTGACCTTGATGCGCTCGGCACGCGGCTCGGCGAAACGGTGCTCGATCTCCTGTCGCCCGACGAGGAGATCAGCCGCCGGCGCGGCGAGATCGTGCCGCTCACCTTCGTGCCCGGCAGATCGCTTCAGCCGCCGCACGCCGGGTCCTGAGGGGCGAGTTCGGTCCAGCATGGACGTCTGAACCGAACCCGATGCGCTGATCACGAGAACTGATCCCTTTTTTGCGCGCCGCTGCAGCGGTTGACGAAGGCCGAGCTCACTCGGCTCTCCTGGGCTTGACAAGCGAGGGGAATGTAATGTTATTACGCTGATGAATGTAATGTGATAACATTACAGATACGGTGAGCCGTGTTAGCGCAGCGCGCGTCTCGACCCAAACGAAAAGAGGACATTCTGATGGAACGCGAAGCAACACCCGTGACCGTGCTGACGGGCTATCTCGGCGCGGGCAAGACCACGCTCCTGAACCGCATCCTCACCGAGCCGCATGGCCGCAAGTTTGCGGTCATCGTCAACGAGTTCGGCGAAGTGGGTATAGACAACGACCTCATCGTCGATACCGACGAGGAAGTCTTCGAGATGAACAACGGCTGCATCTGCTGCACCGTCCGTGGCGATCTCATCCGCATCATCGAGACGCTGATGCGCCGCCGCGATCGCTTCGACGGCATCCTCATTGAAACGACGGGCCTCGCGGACCCGGCCCCCGTCGCGCAGACCTTCTTCGTCGATGAGGAGGTGCGGTCGAAGACGCGGCTCGATGCCATCATCACCGTGGTCGACGCCATGCATCTGCTCGGCGAGATCGACCAGGCGCATGAGGCGCAGGAACAGCTCGCCTTTGCCGATACGATCATCCTCAACAAGGTCGACCTGGTCGATGAAGAGGATATTGCCGCCGTGGAAGAGCGCATTCGCCGCCTGAATCCGACGGCTTCCATTCTTCGCTCGCAGCGTTGCGACGTGGACATCGCCGCCCTGCTTGACCGCCGCGCCTTCGATCTCACCCGCATTATCGAGGTCGAGCCAGATTTCCTGGACGAGACGCATGAGCACGAGCATGACGACCATGTGTCCAGTCTGTCGCTGACCGCGCGCGAGCCGCTCGATCCCGAGCGCTTCTTTCCTTGGATCGAGCAGACCGTGAAGCATTTCGGCACCGATATCCTGCGCATGAAGGGTATCATCAGCTTCGACCGCGACGACGACCGCTATGTCGTGCAGGGCGTGCATATGCTCATGGAAGGCGACCACCAGCGCGCCTGGCGCGACGATGAAGAGCGCATCACGCGGCTCGTCTTCATCGGCCGCAATCTGCCGAAGGACATTCTGACCGACGGCTTCGACAAATGCCGGCTCTTCAAGCAGGCGGCGGAGTGATGCGCGCTTGACAAGCTTTCGCGTCGGCGCATAACTGGGGGTGACGGTTCCTGAAGGCCAAGCCGGACGGATTAATAGGGAACATGGTGAGGACGACCCGAATGGGGCCGAAACCATGGCTGCCCCCGCAACTGTGAGCGGTGAGGCTCTGTCAACGACGCCACTGGCCGAAAGGCCGGGAAGGCAGACAGAGCTTTCGACCCGCAAGCCAGGAGACCTGCCGTCAAGACACGTAGCAACCGGACGGGGTGTGCCGGGAAGCGTTGATGACCATCAGGCGCGTCTTGCGTTGCGATGGCCGATCATCCTTCTCCAGCGCCGATTGCCGAGAGATGAGATGACCTTGACTGCGCTCAAAGCAGAAAACCTGACCTTCCGCACGACCGCCGGCGCGCCGATTGTCGATTGCGTTTCGCTCGACATTCGCACCGGTGATCGCCTGGCCATCATCGGCCCGAACGGGGCGGGCAAGACGACGCTTCTGAAACTCATGTGCGGCATGAGCCGCCCGTCCGCCGGCTCCATTGAGCTTGATGGAAAGCCGCTGCACGGCCTGAAACCCATCGACCGCGCCCGCCAGATTGCCGTCGTTGGCCAGGCAGATCAGCCGGACCGACGCATTTCGGTGCGCGATTATGTGGCGCTCGGCCGCATTCCGCATGCAATGCGCAAGACGCGCGCCGAGGAGGCGGACCTCATCGATGCGGCCTTGGAGCGCACCGGACTTGCGGCCCTTGCCAAGCGCGAAATGGGCCTGCTTTCCGGCGGCGAGCGCCAGCGGGCGCAGATTGCCCGCGCCTTGGCACAGGAGCCGCGCATTCTCTTTCTTGATGAGCCGACGAACCATCTCGACCCGCGTGCCCGCGGTGCGCTGCTGGCGCTGGTCGCGGAACTCGACCTCACGGTGGTCGCTGTGCTCCACGATCTCAATCTCGTGCCGGATTTTGCCACCCTCGTGGCCGTGATGCGCGATGGCCGCCTCGTTTCGTCGGACGAGACCCTGTCGCGTGATCTCGTGCGAGAGGTCTTCGGCATCGACCTGCTGCGCCTGCCGCATCCGCATGAAAACCGCGAGCTGACGGTTTTCGACCTTTCCATGACCCATCACTGATCGAAAGAACCACCATGAAACGCCTGACACTCGGCCTCCTGCTGTCGCTGGCCGCAAGCTCTGCCTTTGCCTTTCCCGTCACGGTCGACAGCTGCGGCAAGCCGGTGACCTTTGATGCGGCACCCAAGCGCGCCGTGATCAACGATATCAACATGTCCAAGATGGCCTTCGCGCTCGGTCTCCAGCCTGAGATCGTCGGCATTAGCGGCGTGTCCGGCTGGTACAAGCTGGATGACGAGTTCAAGAAGGAGCAGGGCGCGATCCCGGAACTGGCGCCGAAATATCCGACGATGGAAAACATCCTCTCGGCCAATCCCGATTTCTTCTTCGCCGGCTGGTATTACGGCATGAAGCCGGGCGGCGAGGTGACGCCGGATACGCTGGCCGAGCATGGCATCAAGACGCTGGTGCTCACCGAAAGCTGCGTCCATCTCGACAAGAACCGCCCGGCCGCCTCCATGGACCTGCTGTTCGGCGACATGGAAAAGCTTGGCAAGATCTTCGGCAAGGAAGCAGAAGCCGACAAGCTCGTGAACGGCTGGAAGGCGCAGCTCGCCGAGATCAGCGCCAAGGTCGGCAAGAATGCCGGCACGCGCGTCTTCCTCTACGATTCCGGAGAGGACAAGCCGTTCACGGCCGGCAAGTTCGCCATTCCCACTGCTATGATCGAGGCAGCGGGTGGTGAGAACATCATGGCCGACATGCAGACGAGCTGGGGCAATACGGATTGGGAAACGGTTGCCGCGCGCAATCCGCAATTCCTCGTCCTCCTCGATTACCAGGATGGCGCCGGCTACAAGAAGCTGCTCGACTTCCTCAAGAGCCACCCGGCCATGAAGGAAACGGACGCGGTGAAGAACAACCGCTTCGTCGCGCTGCGCTATGAGGAGCTGACGCCCGGCCCGGACAATGTGAAGGCGATCGACAAGATTGCCCGCGCGCTGCATCCGGAAGCGTTCTGAGCGTGACCACGAGGTTTGTCCTCAGCGTGACGGCGGCAATCCTCGCCGTCGTTATCCTGGCCTGCATCTCGGTCGCCTATGGTTCGACCGTGATCCCGCTGGATCAGGTCGTGGGCGCCATTGCACGCGCCGTGGGTCTCAGCCACGAGAGCGCGGTGACCCCGATCGACCGCATCATCGTCGATCTGCGCCTGCCGCGTGCGCTGGTGGCGATTGCAGTGGGGGCGGGGCTTGCGGTCATCGGCCTGCTGCTCCAGACCATCACCCGCAACGACCTCGCCGACCCCTTCCTCTTCGGCCTCTCGGCGGGGGCGGCGGCAGGTGCCGTTGCGGTCATCACCCGCGTCGGCGATCAGCTCGGCGTCTTCACTCTGCCGATTGCGGCCTTCACCGGCGGCATGTGCGCGACGGGGGCGGTGCTCTTCCTGCTGCGCCGCACCGAGGGGCAGGGGAATGAGCGACTGGTGCTCGCGGGTCTCGCCGTATCGTTTCTCTTCACGGCGCTCACCAATTATCTCGTCTTTTCCGGCGACCAGCGCGCCGCCCACTCGGTGCTCTTCTGGACCATGGGGGGCTTGGGTCTTTCCAGCTGGCACAATATCGGCATCGGACTTGCGGGCGCTGGCTTGGCGCTTGCCTATACGCTCGCCCGCCATCGCCAACTCGACGCGCTGCTCGGCGGCGAACAGACGGCCGAAAGCCTCGGCGTGTCGGTGAAGCGGCTGCGCAACGTCACCTTTCTCGTCGCCAGCTTCTCGACGGCGCTGCTGGTCTCCATCACCGGCGTCATCGGTTTCATCGGCCTCATGGTGCCGCATATCGCGCGGGCCTTTGCCGGGCCGTTGCATGCGCGGCTCGCCATCGTTTGCAGCCTGATCGGGGCCGCGCTGATGCTGGGTAGCGATCTTCTCGCCCGTACGCTGCTGCCGCCGCAGGAGCTACCGGTCGGCGTGGTGACAAGCTCCATCGGGGCGTTTTTCGTGATTGCCATGTTGATGCACGGGAAGCGGTGAGCGCCGGCTAACCTTCTAAAAAGCAAGTGTTTCCGGGTGCGGTTGCCCCCTCATCCGACTCTTCGGGCCACCTTCTCCCCGCTGGGGAGAAGAGGGAATATGCCGCAGCGCTTATGGACATCCTCGCCCCATCGGGGAGAGGTCCGCCGAGCGATAGCGGAGGCGGGGTGAGGGGGAGCCGCTCCCCAAAACCGTATTGGTTCAACCGAACGTCACCGTCTCACTTCGCCGACTGGATCGCCTGCCAAATCCGCTGCGGGGTGGCCGGCATTTCGATGTGGCTGATGCCATAGGCGCGGTATAGCGCATCGGTGACGGCGTTCAGCGCCGCGGGCGTCGCGCCGATCGTCCCGGCTTCGCCCGCGCCCTTGATGCCGAGCGGATTGATGGTCGAGGGCACGTGCGCGCCGTCCCAGTCGAACATCGGCAGATTGTCGGCGCGCGGCATGGCATAGTCCATGAAGCTTGCTGTGAGCAACTGTCCGTCATTCGCATAGACCGCCCCTTCGGTCAGCGCCTGTCCGATGCCCTGCACGATGCCGCCATGAACCTGGCCCTGGAGCAGGATCGGGTTCACGACGACGCCGAAATCGTCCACGACCGTGTATCCGACGATTTCGAGCGCCCCGGTCTCTGGGTCGATCTCGACTTCGCAGATATGGGTGCCGTTCGGATAGGTGCATTCTTCAGCGGTGAACTCGCCGAGGCCCTTCAGGTCGGCCGGGTTCTTCGCCTTGCCGGCGAGCGTCGCAAAATCGACCTCCCTGTCGGTGCCGGCGATGCGGGCGATGCCGTCGTCGAACTCGATATCGGCTTCCGCCGCTTCCAGTTCGTCAGCGGCCAGCTTGCGGATTTTCTTTGCCAGATCCTCGCCGGCGCGCGCCGCCGAAACGCCTCCGAGCGGGATGGAGCGCGAGCCGCCCGTGCCGCCGCCGGATTTCAGCCGCGACGAGTCGCCCTGCCGGACATTGATCTTTTCCGGCGGCAGGTTGAGCTTGTCGGACACGAACTGCGTATAGGCCGTCAGATGGCCTTGGCCGCCAGCCTGCGTGCCGATGTCCAGCGTGACCGTACCGTCGGCTTCCAGCGTCAGGTGCACCGGCTCGCCGCCTGGAAAGGCGCAGCATTCGATATAGGTGGCAAGGCCGATGCCGCGGATTTTCCCCTGCGCCTTCGAGGCTTTCAGGCGCGCGTCGAAATCTTCCCAGCCTGCCTTTTCCAGGGCCGCATCCAGATGCCGCTCGAAATCGCCCACATCATAGGAGCGACCGAGTACCGTCTTGTAGGGGAACTGGTCGGGGCGGACGAAATTGCGGCGGCGGATTTCATCCGCACCGACGCTCAGATCGCGGGCGCATTGATCCGCCAGCTTTTCGAGGAGAAGGGCGGCCTCCGGCCGGCCGGCACCACGATAGGCATCCACCGGGCAGGCATTGTCATAATAGCAGGTGACGGCGATATCGACGGCGGGCAAGTCATAGACGCCGGTCAGCATCGTCGCGCCGACATGGGGAATGAAGGGGCCATATTGGGAGATATAGGCGCCGAAGCTCGCCTTGGTGCGCACCCGGAGCGCGAGGAACCGGCCGTTCTCGTCCATCGCCATTTCGGCAACCGACAGGTTGTCGCGACCTTGTGCGTCGGTGAGGAAGTGCTCGGTGCGATCCGAGGTCCATTTGACCGGGCGGCCCAGCTGGCGGGCGGCTTCCATAATCAGCGGATATTCGCGATAGACGAAGCCCTTCGGCCCGAAGGCGCCGCCGACATCGAAGGTGAGAACACGCAGCTTTTCGGGATCCATCTTGAAGATATCCCCGGCGAGGATCTTCCGGAAGCCATGCACGCCCTGAGTGCCCGTTGTCAGCACGAAGCCTTCTTCCTCGCCCTTCCATTCGGCAACGCCCGAGCGGGGCTCCATGTAGTTGCAGACGAGGCGGTTGTTGATAAACTCGATACGGCTGACATGTGCGGCCTTGGCAAAGGCCTCGTCGCTCGCGGCCCGGTCGCCCATGCGGTAGGTCACGGCAGCGTTGGAGGAAAGGTCGGGCCAGACTTTCGGCGCGCCGTCAGCGAGTGCTGCCTCCGCCCCAATGACTGCGTCTTCCATCTCGTAGTCGATGTCGATCAGCTCAGCGGCATCCTGCGCGAGCGCCCGGCTGTCGGCCACGATAAAGGCGACGGCGTCGCCGACATAGCGCACGCGCTCACGACAGAGGAGGGGAATGCCGTGGGGAGTTGGCGTCTTGCCATCGTCACCCGGCAGCAGCGCCTGGGGCGGCAGGTCGGGCAAATGTGTGATGTCGTCGGCGGTGAGAACCAGATGCACGCCCGGCGCTTCGCGCGCAGCGTCGACCGAATTGATCTTGAAAGTTCCGCTCGCCACGGGCGAACGCAGGACATAGCCATGCAGAACACCCTCGAATTTCAGGTCGTCGGTAAATTTCCCCTCGCCTTTCAGAAGCGCGTTGTCTTCCAGGCGCAGAACAGAGGCTCCCAAGCCGAATTTCGCGGTGTAGACGTTCATATTTTCCTCCGGAATCAGACAGGCGGCGCACCGGTGGGTGCTGCTGAGGCCGGACGATCATGAGTCGTCGACCGGCAATTGCTGATACGCCACTATCAAAGGCGTAATGGGCTCTTGTCAATCTACGATCGCGCGAAAGGAAATAATACGGGCGGCGGGGTTGGAAAATGCAGTCCAGAAGTTGTAATTTTCTGAAATAAGCAGGTTAACGTTAGCGATATCTCAACACATTACCCCAAGAAATAGGGAACGAAACTTGGGGATGGTCGGACGCGTGAAGCATGGCTTTGGCTGCTGGCCGAGCTTCGCTGCAATGGCGGTATCCTGAACCGCCGCGGCCGCCGCAAGCGCCTCTTGTTGTCGTTCTGAAGATCAAAGGGATGATCCAGCATGTGTGCCGTTGTCGTCAGCAATCCGGTGACAGAGCTTATGCGCAGGCGCAAGGTCCCGCCGTTGCCCCGCAACTATGAGCTGTTTTACGAAGCGATCATTGGGTCGAACGCCAAGCTTTCCACAGAGCTTGCGGCACTCGGCGTTCAGCCGATGCAGACACAGCTGGACAGCCTTTTCGACAAGTACATGGGCGAGCTGCGCCGCAACCGGCAGATCGACAAGGCGCATAACAACCTCTCTTTGGAGCTCGTGGCTCTCCTGACGTTGCTCGGGCGTGAGAAAGAGGAACTCGAGAGCCACGGGGCCTCGCTCACCGACCTTCGCAAGACACTGGCCGCCAACGATGATCAGTCGCTCGGTGAGCTTGTCCAGGCAATCGCCGACACCAAGACGGTGACGGAGAAGACGCTCGCGGCCAACGGCAACGTCATGGCGGAAGCCGAGAACAAGTCGGCAAGCCTGCAGGAAATGCGCCGCAAGCTGAACGAATACAAGCGCCTTGCCTATATCGACAGCCTGACGGGCCTGTTCAACCGCCGTGCCTTTGATGATCGCATGGCGTCTGCTTTCGCCAAGTACCGCAAGCTCGGCGGTTGCGCCCTCATCCTGGCTGACATCGATCATTTCAAGCGCTTCAACGACACCTATGGGCACCCGGTGGGCGACAGGGTGCTGACGGCTGTGGGTCAGTCCCTCGCCAAATTTGCCGGGCGCAACATTTTCGTTGCCCGTCCAGGCGGCGAAGAGTTTGCGCTGATCGCGGAAAACATGTCGTCGGAAGAAGCTGCACGCCTGGCCGACCTGGTGCGGCAGGAAGTGGCCTCCATCAATTTCGAGATCAAGGGTGGTGGCAAGATCGATCCGGTGACGATCTCGCTGGGCGTCAGCATGGCTGACGACGCGCTCGACGGCGTCGAATTCTACCAGAACTCGGATCTGGCGCTTTATTCGTCGAAGAGCGGTGGCAGAAACAGAACGACCGTCTTTTCGATGGAATTGCGCGGGGCGCTCAGCAACAACAGATTGATGTACACGAAGGCCATCTAGGCGCGCTCACTTCAGGTTCACGGAGGCGTTTGCTTCCTCGAGTTCGAGGATTCGCAGCAGGTGTTCGCGCGCGCTTTCATCATTGCCGGCTTCGACAGCCTGAGCGAGCGCGCGCTGCGTGAGAATGGAGGTCTCGTAATAGGGTGATGTTCCGTCGCTGAACTCGCCCTCCGGCATGGCGGCGGCGAGCGTGAATTCGACAACCCCGAGGGCTGCGCGCATCAACGGGTTCTGAGACGCGGTGAGGAATATCTGGTGCAGTTCCAGGTTCGCCAGCGCGAAGCTCTCCGATACGCCGCGCGAAATGCTCATCTGCTGAACCCAGTAATACATGGTGCGCACCTGATCCGCCGTGCGGTTGCGGCAGGCGAGCCGGACGGCCTCGCCCTCGATCAGCCGGCGGATCGAGAAGAAATGGGCGGTGAGCCCCGCGTCAAACCCGCCCTCGAACAGCCAGAGCAGCACCTGCTGGTCGAAATAGGCCCAGCGGTTCTTGGCCGCCACGCGCGTGCCGACCTTTGGCCGCGCTTCGACCATGCCTTTGGCTTCCAAAGTCTTCAAAGCCTCGCGCAGAACGGTGCGTGAGACGCCGTACATATCCATGAGTTCGGCAT
Organism: Hyphomicrobiales bacterium; assembly: GCA_900466575.1. GTDB lineage: Bacteria > Pseudomonadota > Alphaproteobacteria > Rhizobiales > Rhizobiaceae > Ensifer_A. Next base: position 180,990 of record UBMP01000009.1, read on the forward strand.
CCCGCGGCAGGATCGAGCCCGCGGGGAACTTGCCGGTCACGATGCCGAGCCCCAGTTCGTTGATGACGAAGGAGTGGAAATTCGGCGCAGCCGACCGCCCTGTTCGGGAGCGAATCAGGCTGCCGGGTTCACTCATGTTTCAATTTCCAAAAGACCTTTGAGCGTGATGAGGACGCAGAGAAGACAAGTCTCTGCAGCACAATGAAGACGAACAACAGGCCACCTATTACTATCTTCGTCCACCAGCTTGAAAGGGTTCCATCGAAAATAATGTATGTTTGGACGAGGCCCTGTAGCATGACCCCGATGAAGGTTCCGGCGATGAAGCCATAGCCGCCGGTGAGCAGCGTTCCGCCGATGACGACGGCGCCGATGGCATCGAGCTCCACGCCGACGGCCGCCAGCGGATACCCGGCGGAGGTGTAGAGCGAGAAAACGATGCCGGCGAGACCGGACAGCGTGGCCGACAGCGTGTAGATCAGGATAGTCGTGCGCGCGACCGGCACGCCCATGAGGGCTGCCGAGACCGCATTGCCGCCCAGCGCATAGACATTGGAGCCGAACCGGGTGCGATGCGCAACGAGCGCGCCGACGATGAAGACGAGGACCATCAGCGCGCCAATGAGGCTGAGCCGTCCGCCGCCCGGCATCAGCCAGTAGGTCGAGGTTACCTTCGAATAGAATTCATGCGTGACGGGAATGGAATCCTGCGTGATGACGGAAGCCGTTCCTCTGGCGAGAAACATGCCGGCCAGAGTCACGATGAAGGGCGGTACTTCCAGATAATGGATGGCCGCGCCCATGGCCGCACCGAACGCGGCCGCCACGACCAGTGCGATCGCGAAGGCGACGAGCGGATGCAGGCCGAACCAGCCGATCAGCACGGCGACCAGAACGCCTGTGAACCCGATCACCGCGCCGACCGAAAGGTCGATGCCGCCCGAGATGATCACGAAGGTCATGCCTACGGCCGTGATGCCGAGAAAGGCGTTGTCGGTCAGAAAGTTGCCGAGCACGCGCGTCGAGAACATGCCCGGAAACTGCAAGATGCTGGCCGCATAGGCGAGCGCGAAAATGACGGCGGTGGCCGCCAGCGGACGGAGACTGCGGTTCATGATGCTTTCCTGGCGACGGCGCGCTGGGTTTTGCGCATTTCGATGAGGCGGGTGGCGAGCGGCGACTGCATGGTGAAGATCAGGATGATCACGCCGGCCTTGACGACGAGGTTGAATTCCGGCGGGAAGCCCGAGACCAGAATGCCCGTGTTCATCGCCTGAATGATGATCGCGCCCAGCACCGACATGGCAATCGAGAAGCGCCCGCCGAGCAGTGAGGTACCGCCGATCACGACCGCGAGGATCGCATCGAGTTCCAGCCAGAGCCCCGCATTGTTGGCATCCGCCCCCTTGATGTCGCCGGCGACGATGAGACCGGAAATGGCCGCGCAGAAGCCGGAGAAGCCGTAAACGGCGACCAGCAGCAGGCCCGAGCGAATGCCGGCAAGGCTCGCTGCTGCACGGTTCACGCCGACGGATTCGATGAAGAGGCCAACTGCACTGGAACGAACCAGGAGCACGCTGAGGATCAGCAACACGATGGCAATCACAACCGGCATGGGAAGTCCCGCAAACGAGCCGGTGCCGATGAAGATCAGCAGCGGATCGGCGAAGGTGACGATGGAGCCGGCGGTAATCAGCTGCGCGATCCCGCGTCCGGCGACCATGAGCACAAGCGTTGCGATGATCGGCTGGATTTCCAGAAAGGCGACCAGAACGCCGTTCCATACTCCGCAGACGATGCCGACGGCAAGGGCCGCCAGCACCGCAAGGTAAGCCGGATAACCATCCGTGACCAGCGTGGCGGCCACCGCGCCCGAAATCGCCATGACCGCGCCGACCGAAAGGTCGACGCCCTTGGTGGCGATGACGGCCGACATGCCGATGGCAAGGATCGCCACCGGAACGCCGCGGTTGAGAACGTCGATCAGACTACCGAAGAGCCTTCCGTCCTGCCAGGTGACGTTGAAAAAGCCGGGAAACAGGATCCAGTTGACCAGCAGCACGACGACGAGCGCGATCGACTGCGGATTGATGAGCGGGGTGAATTTCTTCATTTTCATGCGCTCGCTCCCTCGGCGGAAAGCGTCTCGTGCTGTGCGGCAATCGCCTGAACGATCACTGAAGGGTTGATGTTGTCGCCGGTGAGTTCGGCCACCATTTCTCGGTCGCGCATCACGACGATGCGGGACGAATAGGCGACGATCTCGTCAAGCTCGGAGGAGATGACGAGGAGGGCGAGACCCTCCTCGCGCAGCCGATTGATGGTGCGCACGATTTCGGCATGCGCGCCGACATCGATGCCGCGCGTCGGCTCGTCCAGGATGAGGAAATTGGGGTCGGTCGCCAGCCAGCGGGCGAGGATCACCTTTTGCTGGTTGCCGCCGGACAAGAGCTTGACCGGCATGTCGAGCGAGGCGGCGCGGATGTCGAGATCCTCGGCAAACTTGCCGGCGATTTCCATCTGTTCGTCGCGGTTCAGTGCCTTGAACCAGCCCAGCTTGCCCTGAAGCGCGATCACGATGTTCTCGCGGACGGACAGATCGCCCAGAATGCCTTCGATCTTGCGGTCTTCGGGGCAGAAGCCGAAGCCATGCGCGATGGCCTGCGCCGGGGAGCCAAGCGAGACGGGCTTGTCGCCGATGCGGATTTCGCCGGCATCACACTGGTCGGCGCCGAACATGAGGCGCGCCATTTCCGTGCGCCCGGAACCGAGGAGACCGGCGACGCCGACGACCTCGCCACGCCGGACCTTCAGCGAGAAGGGGCGTATCTTGCCCACCTTGCCGCATTCCTTGAACTCGACCAGAGCCGGGCCGGCCGCACGCTCCTCGATGCCGGTGACGGCGGGAGCGAAGGTGATGTCCTTGCCGAGCATCATCCGCACGACATCGGTGCGGGAGAGACCTGAAAGCGGCTCGGTGCCGATCAGGCGGCCGTTGCGCAGGATCGTCACGCGATCCGAAATGGCGAAGACCTGATCGAGGAAATGGGTGATGAAGACGATGGCCATGCCGCGCTGTTTCAGCTGGTTGACCACTTCAAACAGCTTCTCGACCTCAAGCTTGTCGAGACTGGCGGTCGGCTCATCGAGAACGAGAACCTTGCCGGACAGCTCCACGGCGCGGGCAATGGCCACGATCTGCTGGACGGCAACGGAATAGGTACCAAGCTCGGCCTGCACATCAATGTCGAGGCCGTAGCGCGACAGAAGCTCGCGGGCTTGTTTTTCGATCACCGACTTGCGAACGAAGCCGAAGCGCGTTGGCTGTCGACCCAGGAAAAGGTTTTCGGCCACGGAACGGTTCGGCAGAAGGTTGACCTCCTGATAGACCGTGCCGATCCCGTGGGCCTGGGCGTTGAGCGGATCGGCGAAATGGACCGGCGCGCCATCGAGGAGCACCTCGCCGCCATCCGGCTGATAGGCGCCGGTGAGAATCTTGATGAGCGTCGACTTTCCGGCGCCGTTCTCGCCGAGCAGCGCGTGGACTTCACCGCGCCTCAGGCCGAAATTGACGCCATCAAGCGCCCGGCTCTGGCCGAATATCTTGATGACGCCGCGCGCTTCCAGCACGAACGGATTGTCGGTTGCCTGATCGACCATCGTTGCCCCTCCCATTTTTCTTGATCTTTGACCGTGTCCTGTCCGAAGACAAGAACGTTCCGCCGGATGGTCCGACGGAACGCTTCTCAGCCATGTAGTCCATGGCTTTTCGGGTCACTCCGGGATCAGTAACCCAGATCCTTCTTCTCTTCGTACACCTTCTTCGGATCGTCCTTCTGCGTGTAGAGCTTGGATTCCGTGATGATGAACTTTTCGGGCTGCTTCTTGCTCGTCCAGTAAGCATCGAGCGCGTCGAAAGCCGGGCCCGCCATGTTCGGCGTCAGTTCGACCGATGCATTGGCTTCGCCGGCCATCATGGCCTTGAAGATATCCGGAACGGAGTCCACGGAGACGACGAGAATGTCCTTGCCCGGCTTCAGGCCGGCATCCTTGATGGCCTGGATGCCACCGACGGCCATGTCGTCGTTGTGAGCATACATGGCGCAGATGTTCTTGCCGCCGTCTTCAGCCTTGATGAAGCCTTCCATGACTTCCTTGCCCTTGGAGCGGGTGAAGTCGCCGGTCTGGCTGCGCACGATCTTGATGTTGTCGTGGCCCTTGATGGCTTCTTCGAAGCCCTTCTTGCGGTTGATGGCCGGCGTGGAACCGACGGTGCCCTGCAGCTCGACGACGTTGCACTTCTTGTCGCCGACGGTCTTCACCAGCCAGTCGCCGGCAACCTTGCCTTCCTTCACCTGGTCGGACGCAACCGAGGTCAGGTAGAGGTCCTGCGGCGCGTCGACGCCGCGGTCGAGCAGGATGACCGGGATCTTGGCGTCCTTGGCTTCGCCGAGAACGGCGTCCCAACCCGTCGAGACGACCGGAGCGACGAGGATGGCGTCTACGCCCTGAGCGATGAAGCCGCGGATGGCCTTGATCTGGTTTTCCTGCTTCTGCTGGGCGTCGGCGAACTTCAGATTGATGCCGCGCTTTTCAGCTTCCTGCTTGGTCACTGAGGTTTCGGCAGCGCGCCAGCCGGATTCCGAACCGATCTGCGAGAAACCGATTGTCTTGCCTTTCAGGCTGTCTGCATAGGCAGCAGAAGACAACAGGGCAGCTACGCCCGCGGCGACCGCGAGCTTCGTAAAGAACTTCATGATTTCCTCCCAAACGCGTACCCACTCTCTCCGGGTAGCTGAGGGTGACGCTATCAAAAGTACTATTATATGTAAATATATTATCATAAAAAGTGTATTACGACATATCAGATACACGCATAAGATGAAAATGCCCGCATGGGATGCTGCAGGGAACGAAGCACAATCTTTGTGGAATCAGATGCTTCCCGCGCCTGCGTTGTGCAGGTGCAACGGGACGCCGGCGATTGCGCGGAACCTCTGAATCGTTCACAACGAAAGCACAAGCCAGAGAAAAAATTCGGGAGGAATTCATGGTACATGCGAGCCTGGCGCTGACAGCAGCCACCATTTTGCCGGAAGATTCTAACGACGCGGTGCTCGTTGGCCGTATCTGGTCGAAGGCTGCCGGCGGGCCGTCGCCCATGATTTTGCGGGAAGGACATGTCCGCGATCTCTCCGGCCACGTCGCGACAATTGCCTCGCTTCTGGAGAAGCCGGATGTTGCCTCATGGCTTTCGACCCTGACGGATCTGCCCAACCTCGGCCCGCTGGATGCCTTCCTGAACGGAGAGGCTGGCGAGCTGCTGGCCCCCGTCGATCTGCAGGCGATCAAGGCGGCGGGCGTGACCTTCGCCGGCAGCATGCTGGAACGCGTCATCGAGGAGCAGGCCAAGGGCGACAGCGGCCGTGCTGAGGAAATACGCAAGCGGCTTGCGCCAGTGCTCGGCGAAAGCCTGAAGGGTGTGGTTGCCGGATCGCCGGAGGCGGCCAAGGTCAAGGCGCTGCTGCAGGACATGGGCCTCTGGTCACAATATCTCGAAGTCGGCATCGGCCCGGACGCGGAGATTTTCACCAAGGCACAAGTCATGTCCGCTGTCGGTTGCGGCGCCAAGGTGGGAATCCATCCGATCTCCGAATGGAACAACCCGGAGCCGGAAGTCGTGCTGGCCGTACGCTCCGACGGGACGATTGTCGGCGCGACGCTCGGCAATGACGTCAATCTCCGCGATGTCGAGGGCCGCTCGGCCCTGCTGCTCGGCAAGGCCAAGGACAACAATGCCTCCTGTGCCATCGGGCCGTTCATCCGCCTGTTCGACACGGGCTTCACGCTGGGCGATGTCGGCGGTTTGAGTGTCTCTTTGAGCGTGACTGGCGAGGACGGGTTCGAGATGACGGGCGTCAGCCATATGTCCGCCATCAGCCGTTCCCCGACCGACCTTGCCAGCCAGATGCTCAACCGCAACCATCAATATCCCGATGGGGCTGTCCTCTTCCTCGGCACGATGTTCGCGCCGGTCAAGGACCGTCGCGGTCCCGGCCTCGGCTTCACGCATGAGATCGGCGATCGGGTGGAAATTGCATCGCCCCGGCTTGGCCGCCTCGTCAACATTGTGGACCGCACCGATGCCTGCCGGGAATGGACCTTCGGCGTCCGGGCGCTGATGCAGAACTTGGCCGCGCGCGGGCTCATCGACCGGCTGTAAGCGCGCAGCATAAAGAACGCGGGCGTTTCCGGGTTTGGCACCCCCTCATCCGACCCTTCGGGCCACCTTCTCCCCGGTGGGGAGAAGAGGGAGCGAGCCGCAGCCTCCCGGTCTTCCTCGCCCCTTCGGGGAGAGGTCCGCCGAGCGATAGCGGAGGCGGGGTCAGGGGGTGGCCGCGCGCAAACGGAAACTTGCGAATGCTTTGGCAGGGCAGGGGATAAACTCCCTGCTTCCTTGTTTTCGTTTGCTGAAAGGGCCATCCTGACGCAACGGAAGGGCGGCTTCGAGTCTCACGCGCCCGATCCGCCAGAGGGGAGCCCCAAACCGCCATGCGAGAGCCGATCACGATCAGTTTTTCGGGCGGAAGTGCATTGCTCCTGCAATCCAATTCGAGCCGTTTCGACGAGCAGTTCCAGAAGCGCATCTGGTCGCTGGCAAGCGACCTGCAGGCGGCCCCCGGCTTTACCGAAACCGTGCCGGGCATGAACAATATTCTTGCCCTGTTCAACCCGGATGAGATCGCGCCGGAACAGGCGCGAAAGGAACTGACCGAGCGCTGGGCCAAGGCGCAGCCGTTGCCGCGCCGGGGCAAGACGGTGGAAATTCCGGTCGTTTATGGCGGCCAGAATGGCGAGGACTTCAAGCCTTGGGCGCGCCATTGCGGGCTGGCTCCGCTGGAGGCCGCACAGCGCCATGCGGCGGGCACCTATCAGGTGGCGGCCATCGGCGCGATGCCGGGCTTTCCCTATCTCTCCGGTCTCGACCCGGCGCTTGCCATTGCAAGGCGCTCGACGCCGCGGCTGGCCGTCCCCGTAGGTTCGGTCATCGTCGGCGGCGCGCAGGCCGCCGTGATGCCTCAGACCTCTCCTTCCGGCTGGCACATCATCGGCCGCACGAATATTGCGCTCTTCGATCCGCATCGCGACGAACCGTCGACACTGGCACCGGGCGATATCGTCCGCTTCACCATCGAGGATGTCTGGCTATGATCGAGGTGCTGACCACGGGGGCCGCCAATTCGATCCAGGATCTCGGCCGCAACGGACGCTTCGACATCGGCGTCAGCCGCAGCGGCGCGATGGATCGGCTGTCGCTGATGATCGGCAATGCCCTGCTCGGCAATGAGCTCAACGCGGCCGGGCTGGAAATCGCCATCTTCCCCTTCCGCCTGCGTTTCGACCAACCCGCGCGTTTCGCCGTGACGGGTGCGGAAGGCGCGGTGACGTTGGCCGGGCGACCGCTGCCGCCGCGCTGGGCGGCGAGTGCGGCTGAAGGTGAAACGCTGGTGATCGCGCCACCGGATAAGGGCGCGCGGGTTTACATCACCTTCGCCGGTGGCATCGATGTCGAGCCGGTGCTCGGCTCGCGCGCCACCGATCTGAAATCCGGTTATGGCGGTCTTGAGGGGCGAGGCCTGAAGCGCGGCGACCGGCTGGCTGTGTCGCCGAAGCCGCCGATGCGCGCCTTTGGTGCGGCGCTCGATCCCCTCGCCGCGCTGGATTTTGCCAATCCACTGCCCATTCGCGCGGTGCCTGCGGCGGAACATTCCGTGTTCAGCGCGGATGCCCGCAAGCTTTTCTCGCGCTGGTCGTGGCGGGTGACGCAGGAGGCCGACCGCATGGGCTATCGGCTCGAAGGCCCGGAACTGAAGCTGGAGCGGCGGCTGGAATTGATGTCACATGGCATCCTGCCCGGCACGATCCAGGTTCCGCCGTCCGGCAAGCCGATCATCCAGCTTGCGGACGCCAACACATGCGGCGGCTATCCGAAGATCGCCACCATTATCGAAGCCGACCTCTGGATCGTCGGGCAAGCGGGACCGGAGAGCCGCTTTCTCTTCACCGAAGTTACGCCCGACGAAGCCAATGCCGCGCTTCGCAGGCAGCGCCTTGAGATCGACGCACTTGCCCGTACGGTCGAAGTTGCACGGTCGCTGGCGGGATAGGAAACCCATGGATATCGACTTCATCGAACGCCTGATCGAACTGGCGAAGAAGAGCGGGATCGCCGGCCTCGAATATGAGGCGAATGGCGAGACCGTCCGCATCACGCTGGGCGACGAGGAGACGGTGGGATCTGCCGAGCGCGTGGCGCATGTCGAGACGAAGTCTGTCGGTGAAGCGAGCGAGCCCCCGCCGCCAACGCTCCATCGCCTGACCTCCGGCATGGCCGGCACGTTCTATCGCTCGCCCGCGCCGGGTGCGGAGCCCTATGTGAAACCGGGTGACACGATCGAGGAAGGACAGGTTCTCGGGCTCATCGAGGCGATGAAGATGCTGACGCCGATCGAGGCGGACCGCGCGGGCCGCATCCAGTCCATCATGGTCGAGGACGGCGCGCCGGTGGTACGCGGCATGCTGCTTTTCGAGATCGGTGATTGAGAATGTTCGATACGGTTCTCATCGCCAACCGGGGAGAGATCGCGCTGCGCATCCTGCGCGCCTGCCGGTCGCTGGGGCTGAAGACGGTCGCCATCCATTCCGAGGCCGATCGTGATCTGCGCCATGTGCAACTGGCCGACAAGAGCCTCTGCATCGGCCCCGCACCGGCCCGCGACAGCTATCTCAACATCGCGTCCATCCTTCTTGCGGCCAAGGCGACCGGGGCAGGGGCGATCCATCCTGGCTATGGCTTCCTGTCGGAGAACGCCGGCTTTGTCGAGGCGGTGGAAAAGGCCGGCCTCATCTTCATCGGCCCACCGGCGGAGGCCATCCGCACCATGGGCGACAAAATCGCCGCCAAGGAAGCCATGCGCGCCGCAGGCGTGCCTTGCGTTCCCGGCTCCGGCGGTGCGCTGCCCGACGAAGAATGGCGTGTCCGCCATATCGCAGCCGAAACCGGCTATCCGGTGATCGTCAAGGCCTCAGGCGGCGGCGGCGGGCGCGGCATGCGCATCGTGCGCCGCGAGGAGGATCTGGCGGATGCGGTGGCGCTGACGCGCGAGGAGGCCGGCCGCGCCTTCAACAACCCGGACGTCTATATCGAGATGTTCCTCGAACATCCGCGCCATGTCGAAATCCAGATCCTCGCCGACAATCACGGCAACGCGGTCATGCTCGGCGAGCGCGATTGCTCCATGCAGCGCCGGCACCAGAAGGTGATCGAGGAAGCGCCCGCGCCCGGCATTCCCCGCGAGGCGATCGAGCGCGTCGGCGCGCGCTGCGTCGCGGCCTGCAAGCAGATGGGCTATCGCGGTGCTGGCACGTTTGAATTCCTCTATGAGAACGGCGAGTTCTTCTTCATCGAGATGAACACCCGCGTGCAGGTCGAGCATCCGGTGACGGAAATGGTGACGGGCATCGACATCGTGCGCGAGCAGATCCGCATTGCCATGGGCGAGCCGCTGTCTTTCACGCAGGCCGATATTGCGATGCGCGGCCATGCCATCGAATGCCGCATCAATGCCGAAGACCCCTTCGCCTTCACGCCGTCGCCGGGCGTGGTCGAGACGCATCGCCCGCCGGGTGGTCCGGGCATCCGGCTCGATACGCATCTCTATGACGGCTATGAGGTGCCCCCGCATTACGATTCGCTCGTCGCCAAGCTCATCGCCTATGGCGATACGCGCGAGGAGGCCATAAGCCGGATGAAGGTGGCGCTGGCCGAATACGAGATCGGTGGGCTGACGACGAACATTCCGCTGCAGCGGCGGCTGATGAACGACCCGGGCTTCCGCCAGGGCGGGTTCGACATTCATCATCTGGAGGCGCTGATCGCCTCCGGGGCGATCAAGCCGGAGGGCGGACAATGACGCTCGACGAAATCGAACGTGCTATCGCGCTTGCCAAGTCGCGTGGCCTTGCCGAACTGGAATGCGCCATCGGCCAAGGTGGCCGGTTGAAGGTTATCGTCAACCGCCCGCACAAGCCTGTTGCGCCGATAACAGCGGCGGCCCGGCCGGTGAAGGCGAAGAACGCAATCCGCACCCGTTATTTTGGTGTCTTCGCCGATGCCTCCCCGGCGATCCGCGTCGGCGACACGGTCACGGAACACCAGATCGTCGGCTTTCTGGAACTCGGCGAAATCCGCTTCGCCATCCAGGCGGACAGGGCCGGGCGCGTGGCCGCAAAGCCCGTGAAGACAGGCGATCTCGTCGGCTATGGCGAGACGGTTTTCGGATTCGAATAGGACATCCAGACATGCGTATCGATCTCAATTCCGATCTCGGCGAAAGTTACGGTCCCTGGAAGATGGGCGACGACGAGGCGATCCTGCAGGTCGTCACCAGCGCCAATGTCGCCTGTGGCGGCCATGCCAGCGATCCCGAAACGATGTTCCGCACCCTGGAAATCGCGCGTGACCGGGGTGTGGTCGTTGGCGCGCATCCCGGCTTTGCCGATCGCGAAGGCTTTGGCCGCCGCCTGATCCCGATGACGCCCGGCGAGATTGAACGGCTGGTCGCCACGCAGACCGGCGCGCTGATGGGCGCGGCAGCACTCGCCGGCGTTCCGGTGCGCTACATCAAGGCCCACGGCGCGCTTGCCAACCATTGCGCCGATGATCGCGCGGCAGCGTCCGCCGTCGCCCGCGCTGCCCGCGCCTTCGGACCCGAGATGGCAGTTCTTGCGATTTCCGGCACGGAACTGGAGCTTGCGGCGCGCGAAGTCGGGGTTCCCGTCTACAGCGAAATCTTCGCTGATCGCGGTTATCTGTCGACCGGTCGGCTCGTTCCACGGTCGCGCCCCGATGCGATGATCCATGATCCGCAGGAAGCGGCCGACCGGCTGGTTTCCTATCTGGAAACCGGATTGATGCCGGTGGTCGATGGCGCGCCGATCAGGCTGGAGGCACATTCCATCTGCGTGCATGGCGATGGCCCGAGCGCGATTGCCATGGCAGGTCATATTCGTAAGACGCTGGCCGCCCGCGGCGTTATCCTAAAGTCGTTCCTCGATCCACAGGTGTAGCAAACGCCGCTCTCTTGCCTTCTCCCCCGGCACAGGTCAGAAATGTGGAAAAGAGGGGGAAAGAATGGCCGCATTGTTATCGATCAGTCGTGTCATCGACAAAGTCAGCGAAGTCATAGGCAAGTTTTCCGGTTATCTCGTACTCGCCTGTTGCCTGATCAGCGCAGCGAACGCGGCGATCCGTTACACGTTCAACTACAGTTCCAACGCCTGGCTGGAGATTCAATGGTATCTCTTCGGCTTCATCGTTCTTTTGGGTGCCGCGCATACATTGCGCAACAATGAGCATGTCCGCGTCGATCTGATCTATGGGTCGGTCTCGCCGCGTGCGAGGCTGTGGATCGACGTTGTCGGCATCATCTGCTTTCTTCTTCCGGCCTGCCTCTACCTTGCCTGGCTCTCCTGGCCCTTCTTCCTCCAGTCCTTCAAGGAAGGCGAGATTTCCGCGAACGCTGGCGGTCTCATCCGCTGGCCGGCCAAGCTGATCATCGTGTCCGGCTTTGCCCTGATTTCGCTGCAAGGCGTATCCGAGCTGATCAAGCGCATCGCCGCCCTGTCCGGCACGCTCGATCTCGACACGACTTACGAAAAGCCGTTGCAATAACGAAGTCCGGGGGGACAAAACATGTTTGACTACGGCGTACTTCCGCCCCTGATGTTCCTCGGCATGATCCTGTTCATGTTGTATGGATTTCCGGTGGCCTTTTCGCTCGCAGCCGTCGGCCTGTTCTTTGGGGCCATCGGCATTTTCACTGGCCATTTCGATCCGGTCTTCCTGCAGGCCCTGCCTCTGCGCATCTTCGGCATCATCTCCAACGACCTGCTGCTTGCGATTCCCTTCTTCACGCTGATGGGTGCGATCCTCGAGCGTTGCGGTCTGGCGGAAGATCTTCTCGAAGGGATGGGTAAACTCTTTGGCCGCATCCCGGGGGGATTGGCCTATGCGGTCATTCTCGTCGGCGCGGTTCTCGGCGCGATCACCGGCACGGTGGCAGCCTCGGTCATCACCATGGGCGTGATCTCGCTGCCGATCATGCTGAAATACGGCTACAACCCGCGTGTGGCGACCGGCGTGATCGCAGCCTCCGGCACGATCACGCAGGTCATCCCGCCCTCGCTCGTGCTTGTCGTTCTCGCCGACCAGCTCGGTCGCTCCGTGGGTGACATGTATCTCGGCGCCATCGGTCCCTCGATCCTACAGGTCGCGATCTTCCTTCTGTTCATCCTCGTCCTGTCCTTTGTCCGACCGAAGGATATTCCGGCGCTGCCGCTCGAGGCACGCGGCGAACTGAATGCCGCGCTGATCATCAAGGTGCTGGCCGGCATGGTGCCGTCCATCGTGCTCATCTTCCTGGTACTCGGCACGATCTTCATGGGTCTGGCGACACCGACGGAAGCCGGCGCGCTGGGTGTCGTCGGCGCGATGGCGCTGGCAGCCATGCATCGGCGGCTCACCTGGGATCTTGTGCGCCAGGGCATGCACACGACGATGCAAATCACCTCCATGGTGGTCTTCATCCTCGTCGGTGCGACCTGCTTCAGTCTGGTCTTTCAGGGCATGAATGGCGGTGTGTGGATCGAACATCTGCTGAGCCACGTTCCGGGCGGGGCGGTCGGCTTCCTGATCTTCGTCAACATCTTCATTTTCTTCCTGGCCTTCTTTCTCGATTTCTTCGAGATCGCCTTCATCGTCATTCCGATGCTGGCGCCGGTCGCACAGTCGCTCGGCATCGACCTGATCTGGTTCGGCGTGCTCATCTGCATCAACATGCAGACGAGTTTCATGCACCCGCCCTTCGGCTTCGCGCTCTTCTACCTGCGCTCGATTGCACCGAGATCCGTGAAGACGTCGGATATCTACATGGGTGCCCTGCCATGGGTTGGCATGCAGCTGATCCTCGTAGCGATCACGATCTTCTGGCCGGAAACGGTCACCTACTGGCTCGACAAGACGCCGCCGCCGGATCTCGACAAGGTGAAGATCGAGGTGCCGGGTTTTGGCGGGGCGAATGGCGGCATGAGCCTGCCACCGCTAGGTGGTGGCAACCAGCCAGGCCTGCCGCAGCTGAACTTTAATGAGCCGCCGAAGGTGAACCCCTGACGGGGTTCAATGAGGAAGGATCTTTATGCGGGCATTCAGCTTTGAAAGCCGACGACATGTCGGATGATGGCGAGGCCGCCGAACAATGCCGCGATGGACAGCACGACTGAACCGATCGCGTAGCCGGCGGCCGCGAGGGCTTCGCCGCGCTCATAGAGCAGCGCCGTATCGAGAGAGAAGGCCGAGAAGGTGGTGAAGCCGCCGAGGACGCCGGTGGTGAGGAACAGTCGGGTCGTCTGCGGCAACCCCGATTTCAGAGCCCAGTATTCCGCAACCAGCCCCATGAAAAAACTGCCGAGGATGTTGATGACGAGCGTGCCCCAGGGAAAGCCGTTGCCGGCCCACTTTAGCGCGGCGACGTTGATGCCCTGCCGGAGCATGCCGCCGATGCCGGCGCCGATGAAGACGATCAGATAGTTCATGGATCAAGAGTCCTTTCGTTGTTGCAACGAAAGCCTCACGAGGGTCGGAAGGTCAAGCCACGCTCCCGCCTTCGCGGAGGGCTTTCGACTGTTCCGCATGTGGCAGGGGCTATCAGCCACGTCTTTCGAAGACCGGCGGTTATCGGGAAGCTCCATTCCCATCGAGGGATTATCTAGGAGACGCCCAAGCGGTTTGCAATCCGTCTGGTGTGGCCGGACGTATCAGATTTCATGACGCACATGGCTTCCCTCAGAGAGAATTATGGCGCGCTCGTCATCGGGGCATCCGGCGGCATTGGCGGCGCGGTAGCGCACGCGCTGGAGAGTGATCCGCGCTGCGGCCGCGTGGTTTGCCTGTCGCGCCGCGACAATCCGGGTTTCGACATGACGGATGAGGCATCGGTGGCCGACGCGGCGCAGCGGATCGCCTCGCAAGCCGACGGGCTCGATCTGATCTTCAATGCGACTGGTGCGCTGACCATTGAAGGGGTCGGACCTGAAAAGGCGCTCAAGGCCGTCGATCCTCAAGCGATGCTGAGGCAATTCGCGCTCAACGCCGTGGGCCCGGCCCTCCTGTTGAAGCATTTCGCACCCTTGCTGCCGCGCGACCGCAGGGGAGTTTTCGCCTCGCTCTCAGCCCGTGTCGGCTCCATCGGCGACAATCATCTCGGCGGCTGGATTTCCTACCGGGCTGCCAAGGCTGCGCAAAACCAGATCGTCCGGACGGCGGCCATCGAGATTGCGCGGACGCGACCGCTTGCGGTCGTCGTGGTGCTGCATCCGGGAACGGTCGAGACGGGACTGTCGGCTGGCTATCGCGGCAATCACGCGGCCGTATCGCCGTCGGAAGCCGCTGCAAATCTTCTCGCAGTCCTGGACGAACTGCCGCCGGAAAGGACCGGCGGCTTCTTCGCGTACGACGGTACCGCCGTCGAGTGGTGAGCGTCCCCGTGCCTCAGGGCTCGGGATATTCCAGCTTGCGCGTGTCATAGCCCAGCGATTTCGCCTTGGCGACCATGACAGAGAGTGCCTTCTTCGACGGCGCCTTGCGGGCATAGATCCAGAGATTCTGCATCTGAGGATCGGCGCTGATGAACCAGCTTTTGTCCGGTGACGTGTAGAGCACCCAGTATTTGAATGTCACAAGACCACCCAGATAGCGCACGGTCAGCTTGGCATTCGTCGTGCCCGAATCTTCGAGCTTGCCGATGCCGCTGATCGTGCGCAGCTCGCCCTTCGGCGAGCCGGTGCGGCAGCCGTCTTCGATGCGATAGATGTCGCTGCTGGCTGACGGCATGTAGGTCGTGTAGCCGGCAACACAGCCGTCGGTGAGCCGCATCGGCGTGCGGGCTATTTCCAGCCACGTGCCGGTGTAGTGATCGCGGCCGACCTTGGCGACCCTGGGTTCTGCGTGCGCCGGTGAGAATGCGACCGCCAGACCGGCGGTCACCAGCAGGGCTGCCAAAGGCAGACGGTTGAAAAGGGACATCGTTTGATCCTCCGTTCTGAAAGTTCTACGACGTTCGGGAGAGACTGGATCATCTTTCAACCCGTGCGGCGGACCGCTCGCAATGGCTCAAGGTGCGTGGCCATTGCGCCGCCGTTAGTGATGGCGCAATGGCGCTGGACCGGAAGGCTCAAACCGTATCGAGATAGAGCTGATAGTCGAGCGGCGAGACATAGGCGTCGAAGCGGGCGGCCTCGGCGCGCTTGATGGCAACCAGGACCCGATGCATCGTGTCGCCCAGCACGTCCTTGAGGAAGGCTGAAGCTTCCGCCGCGTGGATTGCATCAGTCCAGGACCGGGGAAGCGCCGGTGCATCGCCTGCGGCCGAACCGTTTCCCTCGGCCGGCGGGCCGGGATCGCGCTTGGCGTCGACTCCGCGCATCATCGCTGCCAGGGTAACGGCCGCAACGAGGAACGGGTTGGCATCGACGCCGGCGAGACGCTGCTCCAGATGCCGCCCCCCCGGCGAGCCTGCGGGCACGCGCACCGCAACGCCGCGATTGTTGATGCCCCAGTTGGGTGTGGTCGGCGCATAGCTTTCCGCCGAGAAGCGCCGCCAGGAATTGTTATGCGGCGCCATGACCAGCATGCTTTCCGAGACCGTATCGAGCAGCCCGCCGATGGCTGCCAGCAGGTCGGGTGACAGGTGACCGTCGCGATCGGCGAAGAGATTGCGGCCTTCACGGTCGCAGAGGCTGGCATGAAGATGCATGCCGGAGCCGGCGCGGGTCGCAAAGGGCTTGGCCATGAAGCAGGCCTGCATGCCGTGGCGGCGGGCGACGCCGCGCAACAGATGCTTCAGCGCCAGCAGGTTCTCCGCCGCCTGCATGACCTCGCCGTGATGCAGCGTCAGCTCGAATTGTCCCGGCGCATATTCCGAGATCAGCGTCTCGACGGGCAGGCCTTGGGCTTCCGCCGCCCGATAGAGATCGCGGCTGAAGGGTTCGAGCCGGTCCAGCTCCTCGACGCAGTAGACATTGGTGCCGAAGGGGCGGCGACCGGTGAGCGGCAAACGCAGCGGTTCAGGCTCGAGCGTGTCTCGCTCCGCGTCGATCAGGTAGAATTCCAGTTCGAAGGCGGCGATTGCGCTCAGGCCGCGCGCGGCCAGTGCATCGATCTGGCGCTGCAGGACATGGCGTGGATCGGCGCCGACGGGCCGGCCGTCCATTTCGTGCAGAGTGACGCGGAACTGGCCGCGTGGCGGATCTGTCCAGAGCGAAGGCGCAAGTGACCCCGCAACAGGCCATGCGCAACGGTCGGCATCTCCGTCGGACCAGACGAGGCCCGTCTCGACCACATCCTCGCCGGTCACGTCCAGACCGAGGATCGACCCGGGCAGGTTGCGGCCGTTTTCCCAGATGCCTTCGATTTCCTGGCGGCGGACGATCTTGCCGCGCGCGATTCCATGGGGATCGATGAGCATGAGATCGAAGGCTTCGATTTCCGGATGGGCATGCAAGAAATCCCTGAACTCCTGCGCTGAGGCGCGCTGGTCTGGGGCTTTCGGCCGCTCGGGCGCGTCAATCTTTCTCATCGTTTGGCCTCCAGCGGCAGAAGGTTCAGTACCTCGCCGAAGGCGGCGAGGAAGGCAACAATGTCGGCCTCGGTTGTATCCGGGCTGACCAGCATCATGTTGTGGAACGGGGTGAGCAGGAAGCCGCGGTTGAGCAGGGCGACATGCAGAAAACTCTCGAGCGTCGCATCCGCCGCAGCGCGGGCGCCTGCTGCATCGGTAACCGGCTTGGGGCTGAAGACAATTTCAAGCCGGGCGCCAACGCGGGCCGTGTGCCAGGGCAGCGTGTGCTCGGTGATCAGGGCTTTGATGCCGGTCTCCAGCGCTTCGGCGCCGGCCAGCATCCGCGCATAGTTTTCCGGTGTCATCAGCTCTTCGAGCGTGGCGCGCATGCAGGCGAGTTGCAGCGCGTTGCCGGCGAGCGTCGTGCCGATGCCGGAATGACCGTGCTCGGAGTCGGGCCGTGCGGCAAAGAGCTTATCGTTGACGGTCTGGCTCATGCCCCAGACGGCGGCGGGAAGGCCGCCCGCCACCGGCTTGCCGAGAACGAAGAGGTCGGCCTCGATGCCATGCGCGCGGCCATAGCCGCCTGGGCCGGTCGAGATCGTATGGGTTTCGTCCAGCAGCAGCAGCGTGCCGACCTTGCGCGTCTCTGCGCGCAGGAATTCCCAGAAGCCCTCTTCCGGCAGGATCATGCCGCAATTGGTCATGACTGGCTCGGCGATGACGCAGGCAATGTCGTTCTTCGACAGTTCCGCTATCAGTGCGGCGCGGTCGTTGAAGGGGATCATCACGGTCGTCAGGCTCGGGTCCTGCACCTGGCCGAGCAGGCTGCGGCGGGCGACCGTCTTGCCGTCAACAAGGTCAACGAGCGTGTCTTCTGCGGTGCCGTGGTAGCAACCGTCGAAAACCAGAATGCGCTTGCGGCCCGTCGCGGTGCGGGCGGCGCGCAGCGCAAAACGGTTGGCGTCGCTTGCCGTAACGGCCATCTGCCAGCAGGGCAGGCCGAAGTGCTCCTGCAGAAGCTCTCCCACCCGCTCGGCATCGTCGGAGGGAAGCATGTAGGTCAGGCCGCGAGTTTCCTGTCGACGCATGGCCTGCATAACCGGCGCCGGCGCGTGGCCGAACATTGCTCCAGTGTCCCCCAGGCAGAAATCGACGATCTCGTTGCCGTCGATGTCGCGCAGCCGGTTGCCCCGGGCGGCCTCGATGATCATGGGGAAAGGCTGCGGCCAGTCGCGCATCCAGTGCATCGGCACGCCGCTGGAAAAACCGCCTTTGGAATTGCGGGAGGCGCGGGCCGATGACAGCGGACGCTGTGCGCCATATTTCGCGTTTTCGTCTGCCAGACGCTGTTCGAGTGCGGGTCGCACGACAACGTTGCCCGAGATTGGGGGTGCCATTTCTTAGTTCTCCTTTGGGGTCAGGCCTGCGGGGTGCCGGATCTGCGTCCGCTTCTGCCCGCCATCGCCGGTCTTTCGCCGGCCCTTGTTTCTCGAGCCTCTGTGAAAATGGATTTTCCGAGCAGGTCCATGCCGTCCAGGATGTCGGCCTCAATGGCCAGCTTCAGCCGGGTCACGTCGCGCCGCTCGATCGCGTCGATGGCCATTTCGTGCTTGTCGGTCAGGCGGACGGTGCCGACCCTGCCGTAAACCTTGCGCATGAACGGGCCGAACTGCATCCACACGCTTTCCAGAAGCCGCGTCAGGACGTCCGATGGCCCGGCGCGGTAAATCTCGAAATGGAAGGCATAGTTGGCGGCCATGTAGAGTTCCGCATCGCCGCTGTGGTAGCTGGCGTTCATCTGGTCGTCATGGGCACGGATGCGGGCCAGCGTCGCCGCATCGATGGCGCCGAGCGCACGCATCGCGCAGATCGGCTCGAGGAGAAGGCGTGCCTGCATCAACTGGTCGAAACGGTCCGTCGTCATGTCCGGAATGGAAACGCGGCGGTTGTCATGGACCGCAAGCGCGTCTTCCGCCGAGAGCCGGGCTATGGCGGCACGGATGGGCATGACGCCGACCCCGAGATCCTCGGCCATAGCCCGCAGGCTGATGCCCTTTCCCGGCGGCAGCTTGCCGACAATCAGCGCATGGCGCAGCGCCTGATAGGCCCGCTCCTGCATCGTCTGTTCCGGCTGTGCCCTGTCCTCCATCCCACCGGCAAGACCCGTCAGATGGGTGCTTATGACCCGGGGGCTGGAAGGATCGGTCTTCTTGTTCATCGTCACCATCTCAAAGGCGCAAGGGCGTCGTCGCGGAATGTGATCACAATTATTGTGAAAATTTCAGAATTGCAAGTGGGTGACGGATGTCCGGACAAGGATTTCCAGAAGCGCTGGCAATACCGGAAGTGTGCGAGAAATATTCATTTCTTTGCCCAGCAAGCTGCAGGTGTGGGCCAATTTATGATCGTTTACCGGAGTAACGAGATCACAGGTGTGAAGCGAAAAAGGTGCTAAAACGGAAAATTGTGATCACAATTTTGAGAAATGACCGTGGGCCAGGCGGTCCGATAAGGCAGGTATGTGGGCGGTCTGGTCCAGCCACCGAGCCAGCTGTCTTCGAAGACTATCACGCATCGGAAAGAGGCCCCGCTTCCAGGACCGCTCACCCGGCCTAGCGCGGCCGGGTTTTGCGAGGAAAGATTCGATGCCGTGGGGGCCTCGTCGGTTCTCACGTAACATGAAGACGCGAAGCGACCCTTGCCATGCCTTCAACGCTTACTGTCTCCGGAACCGCGGGTTTCCAAATTAGCGCCACCCGCCTCCTTTACGACGTGATCCGCGACGACCTCCGCGTCCGGCCGGCGGATTGCATCGCAGCGACGGCGGATAGCTCGGCAGGTGCCACCAACACGGACGGTCGCCGGACGGTAGTCAGCCCTTAAGTTTACGGGCTAGGCGAACATGCGGCCGAACCCGGATATGCGTCCCAGCTCATATCCTGTAGCAAACAACGCGCCATAGATCGCGGTGGCCACGCTGTCATGTATCGCGATGTCATGCGCTTTTTCCAGGGAGTCAACGAGTGAGGCTCCGGCGAGATTTGTGCAGAAAACGGCGATTGAGTCGGGTTTCGACAAGGCGAGTTCTTCGACCATGCCGGTGATTTCCTTGTCCGTGACCTGACTGAAGCTGAAATTGTCCCTCAAGCCCAGATGCCGTTCGCAGATGATGTCGATGCCCTCATTGGCGAACGATCTGACAATCGCGTCCTGGACGTCGCCCGTGTAGGGTGTGGCTAATCCGATCCGGCTTTCGTTCCGCTTCTTCATGATGTCAAACAGAGCGAGCACCGAGGTGGATGCCCGTACTCCCGTTACCTGTCTGATCCGTTCGCAGAGCAACCGGTCCCGATCGAGACCGAGCCAACCCGCACTTGTCCCGTTCCAGACGATGACATCGACTTTGGCGTCTGCGAGGAGTTCGGCTGCCGCCATCATGGGCCGATCGTCGAACTGATCCAGAAGATCGGCGTCCAAACCAATTGCGGTCACCCGAAAGCGCGAAAAATGCGCGGTGACATCAGGCAGATCCTTGAGCATCTGCATGGTCATGGGTTCGAGAACGGTATTCGAGGAGGGGGTCAGCATTCCGATACGAAGCGATTTCACGGGTATTTCCTGAAGGTGAGGGTGATTAGGCATGGATGGGGGGGCGACCAATTTTCGGTAAGGCGGCTTCAAAGGCCGCTGCGGCCGACAGCACCTGCGCGTCTCCGAGATGAGGTCCCACGATCTGGAGCCCGATCGGCAAGCCGTTGACGAGACCGCATGGAACACTGGCTGCCGGTTGCCCCGTGAGATTGAAGGGGGACGTGAAGGGGCACCACTCATACGCCGAGATGGGTGTTCCATCGATCAAAGACGGACCATCCTCCTGCTTTCCGAAGGCGGTGACGGAAAGCGTCGGAGTCAGGATGAAGTCGCATCCGCTCATGACTTTCGCGATTTCATCCACAAAGGCCTTGCGGGCGGTAATGGCATCCGTTGCATCCTCAAACGGCCGCGATTGTGACAACAGGTCCGAGACTGCGTTGCAGACCGGAACCGGCTTTTCGGCAAGGAGACGGCGCATGCCGGTAAGGTCGGTCTCCAGCGCGACCATGGTGCTGAAGGTAGCGTGGACATCGATTTCAGGCGGTGCACCCACGACAAGGTCCAGTCCGCAGGCTTGCGCCAGGAGAGCGACCGCCCTGTCCGTTGCGTCTTTCAAGTCCTGTTCGATTGGCTGGTCGTGCCAGGTCGGCCAGTAGAGCACCCGCGCGCCACGCGGCAGCGGTGCAATCTCCGTCCAGCGAACATCGGAGCACGGGATGGACCAGCGGTCGCGCGGATCCGGACCGGCGATGACGGACAGCATGAGAGCCGCATCCGCCACATCGCGCGCGATGGGTCCGATATGTTCGATAGATTCCCAGCCCGAAACACCCGGCAGCGTGATGTCCCGGCACCCTGGCCAGAGCGGCACACGGCCCATGGCAGCCTTGACGCCGACCAGGCCTGAAAGTGCTGCGGGCAGGCGCACCGAACCGCCGCCATCGCTGCCGATCGCAAGCGGGCAGACCCCGGCGGCAACTGCCGCGGCCGACCCGGCGCTGGACCCGCCGGGCGAGCGCTCCGGGTTCCACGGATTGCCCGTCGCCGGAAACAGCAGGTTGTTGCCATGCGCGCCGAAGCCGAATTCCGAAACGTTGGTCTTGCCGATGATGATCGCGTCGGCAGCCCTCAACCGCTCGACGACAATATCGTCAGCATCGGGAATATAATCGGCGTAGAGATGCGACCCGAAGGTCGTTCGGATTCCCTTGGTGAGCACCAGATCCTTGATGGCCACCGGAACGCCCGCGAGCGCGCCGACGGGTTCACCGCGCGCGATGCGTCTGTCGAGCGCATCGGCGGTTTCATAGGCCTCCTCGCGGGCCAGTGTCGCGAAGGCATGGATGGTCGGCTCGACCTTGTCGAGCGCTGCGAAGGCGGCCTCGATCACGTCGCGGGCCGAAACGGCACCCGATGAAACACGGTGTGCGGTCTCGCGGGCCGACAGCGTCGGATATTCGTCGATAAGCATGGAAGCCTCCTTGAGAAATGGGATTGCCCGTCATACGGCCGGCCCGGACAGCAGGAGCTGTTCCAGCGCCGGTGAAAGGCCGATCGAGGATTTGGGGGCAGGCCGACGATAGGTGCCGGCGGTCGCCTTTTTGGGATTGAGCGCAACGAGCAATTCGGCCTGCTTGACGGCCGCGATCACGGATTCGACCACGGGCACGGGAATGCGGTCGCGCACGCGCGCCGCGAGGCCGGCAAGCGGCGCTCCGGCAAGAATGATGACATCGGCTTCATCGTCTTCGACAGCACGGAGGGCGAGGTCGACGAGCAGATCTTCCTTTTCGTCCTGGACCTGGGCAAGCGACGTAAACTTGCTGTCGAGCAACCTTATGCTGGCGAGCCTGTCCAGAAGACCGTGCATCGCCACGCATTCGCGAAACCACGGGCCGAGGGCCCGCGAAAACGACACGATGGAGAACTTCAGGCCGAGCATGCAGGCGCTCAACATAGCGGCCTCCGCCAGCCCTATGACCGGCACGGTCATCAATTCGCGCGCCCCGCCGAGGCCTGGATCGCCAAAGGCGGCGACGATGGCGACATCGAAACTTCCCTCTCTCTCGGCCAAGGTTTCCAGAACGATACCGGATGCGATCGCAGCCTCGGCCCTTGTGGCGATGTAGGGAACGCCGCGAGAGGCAGTGACGGGAATGAGCTGACTCCCCGGCGCAAGAGCGGGCCGGGCCGCATTCACTAGGCGATCCGTGACGTCCTCGGACGTGTTTGGATTGAACAGAAGGATGCGTGTCATGATGCGACTGCCTCAGTTTTGGATCGTGTGCTTTCGGGCAGGCCTTCCGCGCGGTGGCAGGCGACCTGTCGTTGCGCGCCCAGCGCGATCAATTGCGGCATGACCTGGCTGCAAACGGGCATTTCCACGGGGCACCGTCCTGAAAGGCGGCACGCGTTCTGGTTCGGATCGATAGGGCTGGACGCGGAACCCTCCAGCTTGGTCCTGGGGGAATTTTCGCGGGCGGGATCGGGGATCGCGTCGAGCAGTGCACGCGTGTAGGGATGCTTCGGGTCGAAGAAAACGGAGTGCGATGGGCCGAATTCGACAATCCGCCCGAGATACATGACGGCGATCTTGTCGCACAGAAGACGCACGACATTGAGATCATGCGACACGAAGAGATAGCTCATATTGCGCTGCTTCCGCAATTTCGCCAGCAGATGCAGAACCAGCGATTGAACGGAGACGTCGAGCGCCGAGGTGGGCTCGTCAAGAACGACCAGCTTCGGATTGACGGCGATGGCACGGGCGATCCCGACACGCGCCTTCTGGCCGCCGGACAGTTGATGCGGATATCGCCCGGCATATTCGGCGGGCAAGCCGACATCCTCCAGAGCCTGCAGTGCCATTTTCCTCATGTCCCCGGCGGAACCGCCGATCAGGCGCGTCAAGGGATCGGTGATGGCCTGAAGGACGGTGAAGCCCGGATTCAGGCTCTCGGTCGGATCCTGGAAGACAACCTGGATATCCTTCCGCATGGGCGTGCCACCGAAGGCTCTTGTCGGGATATGTCCGATATCCTGGCCGGACAAATGGATCTCTCCGGCTGAGGAATCCACTAGCCGCGCCAGAACACGCGCGAGGGTCGATTTTCCGCAGCCGGATTCTCCGACGAGCCCCACGCATTCGCCTTCGGCAATCGTCAGATCGACGTCATCGACGGCGTGCAGCATCTTCCGATGAAACGCGCCGACGGGATAGCGCTTGGAAACGCCGCGCGCCTGCAACAGGGGGGTCGTGTCGGGAGAGGACGTCATAGCGGATACCTGCAGCGGACAGAATGATCGGTGCCGATGGCCTGGAGGGGCACAGGGGCGGTTTCGCAATCAGCCTGCCGCCGGTCGCAGCGATGAAGGAACCGACACGGTGGCAGGTCGAGGCGCAGATCGGGAAGATTGCCGGGAATAGAGGCCAGATCGTTGAGTTCGGTATCCGCCGTGGGCGTCGCCGCAAAGAGTCCCCGCGTATAGGGATGTGCGAAATGCGAGCGCAACGTCCGGGCCGATGCGATCTCGACCATATGGCCCGCATGCATGACCGCGATACGGTCGCAATATTCTGCGGCGAGCGCCAGGTCGTGCGTGATGAGGATCGACGACATCCGGCTCTCCCTCACCAGATCGCGGATGAGATCCATCACGACAGCCTGCGTCGTCACGTCGAGCCCGGTGGTCGGCTCGTCCGCGATCAACAGCGATGGCGAACAGGAAAGTGCCATGGCGATCATGACCCGCTGGCACATGCCGCCGGACAATTCGAACGGATAGGCTTCATAGCGACGCTCAGGATCGGGAATCCTGACGCGGGCCAGAGCGGCAATTGCGGCTGCCTTGGCGTTCGACCGCGAGACCGGTCCATGTCTCCGGAGCACATCCTCGATCTGCTTCCCGACCTTCATGATCGGGTTGAGTGCCGTGCGCGGGCTCTGGAAAATCATCGAGAGCTCGCGGCCGCGGATGGCTGAAAGCGCCGAGGCGGGGCCATTCAGATCGATGCCGCCAAAGGTGATCGTATCAGCCTTGATCTGCGCGTTGTCGTCGAGAAGTCCCATCAACGCGTAGGACAGAACCGATTTGCCCGAGCCGCTTTCGCCGACGATCCCGAGAATCTCGCCCTTGTCGATCGAGAAGCTCACGTCATCAAGCACCTTCACGGTTCCCGAACGGGTTCGGAAATTCACGCTGAGGCCGTCGACCTGAAGAAGAGGTACGCTCATCTGCGGCTCCTGGGATCGATCATGTCTCGGAGGCCGTCTCCGATCAGGTTGAAACAGAACACGGTGATAACCAGGGCAGCGCCCGGAAAGACGAAGGTCCACCACTCGCCGGAAAAGATGTATGAGGCGCCTTCCGAAACCATGATCCCCCATTCGGGCGTTGGCGGACGGACCCCCAGACCGATGAACGAAAGACCGGCCGCATTCAGGATTGCCCAACCCAGGTTGAGCGATCCCTGCACCATCATGGTTGGCAGGATGTTCGGCACGATATGAAAGGCGAGCAGGCGGAACGAACGATTGCCGCCCATCCTGGCCGCTTCCACAAAGGTCATGTCTCGACGGATATTGACCTCGCTGCGCGCGAAGCGGCTGTAGAACGGCAAATTGATGATCGCCGTTGCTAGAACGATGTTCTCAACGCTGTTGCCCAGCGCTGCCACGATCCCCATCGCCAGCACGAAGAGCGGAAATGCCATGATCGTATCCATGAACCGACCGATGATGGCATCCGTCCACCCACCGAAATAGCCAGCGATTGCGCCAGTGGCAGTGCCAACGACGAAGGAGAGGAAGACAGCGCCGATGGCCATGCCGATATCGAGCCGCGTTGCGATGATGACGCGGCTGAAGATATCCCGCCCGAGTGCGTCGGTGCCAAAGAGATGCGCGAAGCTGGGCGGCTTCAAAGCCGCGGTCGAATCCACCGCCAGCGGGTCATACGGGATGAGCCATGGCGCCAGAAGTGACAGGACGATGAAAAGCAACAGGATGACCGCAGCCATCAGCGTCAGCTTGTTTTCCGTCGCCAGGTGGCGGGCATCCCGCCAGAAGGACTGCGCGTGAAGGTTTGTCGTAAGGTCAGCCATCGTATCGAACCCTCGGATCGATCGCAGCAACCGCCAGATCAACCGCCAAGTTGAGAAGAATGTAAAGGATTGCCATCATCAGCACGAAGCCTTGAACGGCGGCGTAGTCCGAAGTGATGACGGCATTGACTGCGTAGGCGCCGATGCCTGGCCACGCGAACACCTGTTCGACCAGGACATTGGCGCCGAGCAGGAAAGAGAAGACCATGCCAAGAATGTTGACGACGGGAAGCATGGCATTGCGCAAGGCATATCCGTAAACGATGCGTGTCCGGGAAAGGCCCATGGCGCGGGCCGTCCGGCAAAAATCGCTGGACAGCGATGCCAGCATGGAGGCACGAGCGATGCGCGCGATCGGCGCGAGTGCAAACAGGCCCAGCGAAATCGAGGGCAGGACAAGCTGGGCCAGTGAAGCGTCGAACGCTGCGAGGTCGCCGGCCAGGATCGTGTCGATCAGATAGAAGCCGGTGACGGTCGGGGGCACCGTAAAATAGGTGTCGTTCAGCCGTCCGAGTGGCTCCGGTGCTATGCCGAGCCTGAAATAGAAGACATAGACAAGGCCCAGCGCCACGAAGAAGGTCGGAAATGCGGCGCCGACGGAGACGATGACACGACAGATGTGATCGATTGCCTTACCCGGACGGGTGGCTGCGGCGATCCCCAGCGGCAATCCGATGGCCATCGCGAAGAGAAGCGCGCAAAGGGTCAATTCCATCGACGCTGGCAGCCGAGCGACGAGGTCATGGAGAACCGGCTGGCCACTGGATAGCGACGTGCCGAGATCGCCATGCGCCAGTCGCGACGCATAGTCGCCAAACTGGAACCAGAGCGGCTTGTCCAGTCCCAATGCCTTGCGAACCTGCGCGATACTTTCCGGTGTGGCAGATGAACCGGCATAATAGACGGCTGCATCACCGGGAAGTGCTCGGGCCAGAAGAAATGTGACCACGATCACGCCAATCAGGCTCGGAACTGCGGTCGCTATCCGCGTGGCCAAGCTCAGAACTATTTTCATGAATTCAATCTCCGCACAGCAGGGTCCGGCGTTCGATCGTTCCGATTTCAGGTCGGGGAGCCCGGCAAGGCCCCCCGACCTGATGCTTATTCCTTGGAGATCGACTTCAGGTCCAGGTGGGTGTGGAACCAGTAGACATAGCCTTTGACATTCTTCTGCATGGCGATGTCCGCATAGAGATGCGCGACCGGAACGCGCGGAACGTCGTCCATCACGATCGTGTTCATCTTGGTGATGAGCGCATCATAGGCGGCGGGATCGCTTTCAAACCGCGCTGCATCGATCATCTTGTCGAGCTCGGGGTTCGAATAGCTGGCGGTGTTGAACACGCTGTTGTTCTTGCCGTCATAGGTCCAGAAGTAGAAATACTCAGGATAATCAAGCCAGCCATAGAAATAGTTGATGTCCATGGGCATGCTCTTGGAGCCCATTTTGGCGAACCATTCCGAACCGGGCACCTTGTGGATTTCCATGTCGATGCCGATTTTCTTCAGCTGCTCCTGCATGAGAAGCGCCATCGGCTCCTGAACCGTGGTCTGGCTCATGTCTATATAGAGATCGGTCTTGAACCCGTTGGCATAACCGGCCTCCTTCAAGAGGGCCTTGGCCTTGTCGAGGTCCGTGGCGTATTTCGATGCGACGGGCCAGGTGGGCGGGAAGGGCTTTGACGGGTCTGCGCCGAAGAGCGGTTCCCCGCGATTGTAAAGCGCCTGCTTCATGATGCTGTCGTAAGGCATCGCGTAGGCGATGGCCTGGCGCACGCGCTTGTCGTCAAAGGGCTTCATCGTCACATTGAGGTCGACGTTGAACTGTTCGTTCTGCATCAGTGTGCCGATGACATTGACCTTGCCTGCCGCGGCAAGCTCTGCGTAGTCCTTCGGGGGCAGGCCGACGGACACATCGACGTCACCCTTTTCAAGCAAGGCGCGGCGTGTTCCGGGGGAGGCGATCTCGCGCAGGATGACGCGCTTCAGCGCGGGCATTGGACCCGACTTCCAGTTGTCGAAGCGATCGAAGACGATCCGGTCGCCGCTCTTCCAGCTCCCCACCTTGAACGGGCCGCCGCCGGCATCGTTCAGCGACGTCCATTTCAGAGCCCACGGATCATCCGCCGCCGCGTGCTGCAAGGCGAGCTTCTTGTTGACGATATAGGGAACCGGAACCGCAAGATCCGGCAAGGTCAGCTTGTCGGCGACGGGCAGGGTGATCTTGAACGTGTGTGCGTCAACCACCGAAAACTGCTTCGGATCCGTCATGGAGCCAGCCGCCATCTGAACGCTCGGGAACCCGCCGACAGAAACAGCGCGGTCGAATGACCATTTGACGTCGTCAGCCGTCACCGGGGACCCGTCATGAAAGGTCGCATCTTCACGGAGGTGGAAGATCAGCGTCTTGCCGCCGTCGAGAATCTCCCAGCTCTTGGCCAGTTCGGGCTCGATCTTTTTCGCATCATACATCACCTTTCCGTCCGGAAGGGTCTTGGTGCCATGCGTGATCAGCCGATCGTAGATCTGCCAGGAGGTCATCTGGCTGAACTCGTTGGCCGCCGGCGCCATGGCATCGAGTGAGTTCGGGCCATGCTCTGCGACTTCGATCAAGACGTCTTTCGGGGTTTCGGCGTGAGCGGGGCCGGAGAGCAGACCCAGCGACAACGTCGCCGTGATCAGCATTGAGGTACAGGACCGGTAGGCTTTCATGCGAGCAATTGCGGGCTTGCTGTCTTCCATGAGGGCGCATCCTTTTGCGGAGGTGATAGACGATGCAGACCTTGCAAGCGTCATGCCAGAATATTATGTGTCTGTTTTTAAATAATAAAAATATAAACTGCATTATTTATGCATAATGCAGCTTGCGTTCAATCTAATCATAGTGCACTAATTTTAGTCATTGAACCGGCTTGCCTAATCGGCATTCAGTTCGGTATCAGGAAGTGCAAGATGGCAATGGTCGAGGACGCGGCGGTGATGGACCAAGAGGACGAGACGGCAGGGGCCAAGCCCTATTCAGCCGCAATTAAGCGCGCTTCTTTGCATCACCATGTCGTGGACAAGCTGCGCGAGATGATCAGCCGCGGCGACCTGCCGGCGGGAGAGCGGTTGAACGAGGTCACACTCGCGCAGGCAATCGGCGTATCGCGTACGCCCATGCGCGAAGCCGTGAAATTGCTGGCCTCGGAGGGGCTGCTCGAGCTTTTGCCGGGCCGGGGCGCACGCGTCCGGCAATATTCGGCAGAGGAGTTGGTGGACATATTTGACGTTCTGGGCGCACTGGAAAGGCACGCCATTGAAATCGCGGTCTCCCGGATGACCCCGAATGTGCTCGGCCAGATCGAGCGCCTGCACAAGCAGCTCGGCGAAGCCCATGCATCGCGGAACCGAAAGGCATATTTCAAGGCAAATCAGAAGCTGCATGCACTGATTGTCGAACTGGCGGGCAATCCGGCGCTCGCCAGCACCCATAAGACATTGACGAAACAGTCGGTTCACAACCGGCACGAAACCCTGATTTCCGAGCAGCGATGGCAGGAATCTGCCGCCGAGCATCAGGCGATCTTCGACGCCATTATCGAAGGGGACGGAGCAAAGGCTGGGCTTTTGATGCTCGATCATAGCCGGAAGACCGGTGCTGCCGTGGTGGAAGCTGCGCGCGCCGCCAATGAAATCCGAACCGGGAGCAACCGATGAGTACGCTTGACCTCATTATCAGGAACGGCACCGTGGCGACGGCCTCCGATGTCTTCAAGGCCGATATCGGCGTCAGCGGCGGCAAGATCGTTCAGATCGGCCAGAGCCTCGAAGGGGCGGCTCGCGTGATCGATGCGACCGGGAAATACGTCCTGCCGGGTGGGATCGACAGCCATGTCCACATCTCGCAGCCATCGGGCGAGGGGATCGTGATGGCGGACAATTTCGAGAGCGGGACGCTGTCTGCTCTTTTCGGCGGCAATACGACGATCATGCCGTTCTGCCTTCCGGAAAAGGGCCAATCCCTGCGAGAGGCCCTCACAGCCTATCACCGTCTTGCAGACGGCAATTGTTACACCGATGTCAGTTTCCACCTGATCATCTCGGACCCTTCGCCATCGATTATTGGTCAGGAGTTGCCAGCGTTGGTTGCCGATGGGTATCGATCGCTCAAGGTTTTCATGACCTATGAAGGCTTGCGCCTGAACGATGCTGAAATCCTGAGGGTCCTGGATGTTGCCCGCGCCACCGGCGCAACAGTCATGGTCCATTGTGAGAACGAGGATGCCATCCGGTATCTGATCGAAAAGCACGAACTGGCCGGCGAGGTTGCGCCGCGTGCGCATGCATCGACCCGACCGGTTGCCGTCGAGCGCGAAGCGACACATCGCGCCTTGTCGCTCGCCGAGATCGCCGAGGTGCCGATCGTGATCGTTCATGTCTCCAACGGACAGACAATGGAGGAGATCGCTCGCGCGCGGGCGCGTGGGCTGAAAGTGTTTGCCGAGACATGTCCTCAATATCTGACGCTGACGGCAAGGGATCTCGACGGTATGGACTGGGAGGGCGCCAAGATGGTCTGCTCGCCGCCACCGCGCGACGAGGCCGCACAGGCCGATTGCTGGCGCGGGATTGAAACGGGCCTTTTCGACCTGTTTTCTTCGGATCATTGCCCCTTTCGGTATGACGACCCGAAAGGCAAATTGAACCCGAAAGGCCGGGCGAACTTCCGACATATTCCAAACGGTATTCCGGGTGTCGAAACGCGATTGCCGATCCTGTTCTCCAGAGGCGTTATGACCGGCTTTATTGACCTGCCGCGTTTTGTCGCGCTGACCTCCACCAATCACGCCAAAACCTACGGTCTCTATCCGCAGAAAGGTTCTCTCGCGATCGGCAGCGATGCCGACATAACGATCTGGGATCCCGCGGTAAAACGCACGATCCGCCATTCGGACATGCACGACGGATCGGATTACTCGCCTTATGAAGGCATGGAAATCGATGGCTGGCCTACCACGGTGATTCTCGGTGGTAACGTCATGATCGAAAATGAAGTGCTGATGGGCAAAAAGGGGCAAGGGTCATACAGGTCTCGTTGATGACAACGTGACCCGAAAAAGTCTGGAGATGAGACTGCGCTCTCGACCAAATCCCTGACCGCGTTCCTGCATGGCATCGGGCCCTCCGGTGCACAACTCATGCCAATTGCAATGTCTTGGCGCGCCAGTGTTGGAAAACGTGCCATCCCTCAGACGCTTCGCAGGACCGCAAAATATCGGCCCGCAAAGCTCCGGCCCACGTTCAGGGTGGCACTTGTTTCGTAGGCATCGCCGCTGCAAATATCCTCGAAGCGCCGGTCGCTGAGGACTTCCGGCAGCACGATGTCTGTCTGCTTCCAATAGTCTGATTGCTGCTTGAAAATACCGTCCTGGAACGTCCCGAAGACGTTGCGCGCAGCTATGACAATGAGGGCATTGCCAGCGTGGATTCGAGCGAAGGCGAGGATGTTTTCGGAATGGGCGCCGGTTCCCGCCAGCGGTACATAGCAGCCGTTGCGGAAAAGAGCCGGGTTCTGTTTACGCAGGCCGAGAAGCGCGGATATGACACTTTGTTTCAGCTGTGCCGTCTCGCCTCCGTCCGCCTCCGCGCGCCCCGCCCCATGCCTTTCAGTCAGCATTGCCTGCAGGCCTTTGAAATCCGGTTCGCGCCGATTATCCGGATCGACAAGGCTGAGGTCCCACCCCTCGCTGCCCTGATAGATATCCGGAACTCCCGGAGCGGCCAGTTTGACAATCGTCTGGGTCAGACTGTTCACCTGACCGGCGGTGATGAAGGGTCGAAGGGTTTGGACGAAGTCCGACAGAAACACGCTGTTATCGGGTGCGAGTAGATGGCGGACAAAATCGGCGACGGCCTCTTCATAAGGTTGGTTGACGTCGCTCCAGTTTGTCCTGAGCTTCGCTTCGCGAAGCGCCTTCTCCGCATATGCGAGAACGCGCTGCTCCAGCGATTCCAGTTGGTCCCGATCGTCGGGTCGAAGGTCGTGAGGCCATGCTCCGGCCAATGCCTGGTAGAGCATCCACTCCACGGCCGGCTCCGGGGCTGCGCCATCGGCCAGATGAATAATCGCGGACGCGTTCATGTCGTGCCAGCGGTTGACGGCGTCGAGCCAGAGATCCGGCGCCTCGCTCAGGACGAACAGGCGAGCGCGAGCATCTTCGCCGCGTTTGGTGTCGTGCGTGGATGTCGCCGACAGCGCATCCGGTTGCCGTTCGAGGCGGATCCGCATTTCGTCGTGGAAGTGCTCTAGCGCAAACGTGCCCGGTAGCGGCTCGGCACCAACCTCATTCAGAGAAAGCAGAACCTGTTGCCGGAAGAAGAGCGTGTCTTCCACCGACTTGGCCATGAGCGGGCCGGTCAATTGCTGGAAGCGGATGCGGAACTCGCCCGCGAGATCTGCGGCCTGCGCCGGGATTTGGCCGAGCAGAATGTTCTCCAGGAATCCCAAATCCTCCGCCGGTGGGGCGTTCGGCCCCTGGCGCACCGTGGTCAGGACGTCGCGCAACATGGCCCCACTGTCTGACGGCATGCCGTCCATCGCGCCATAGGTCCGGTAGACCGGAAAGGCAACCAGCAATTCGCGAAGAGCTGACCTGAGCGTTTCTTCGGAGCGTTGCGGCTCCCCGAGTGCATCCTGTTGAATGCGTAACGCAAGCCGCAGCAGGTTCTCGACCTCGCCGGCAAAATTGTGATCGGCCATCTGGAGCTTGGCGGACCGCAATTCCGCCTCCATGTCGAGAGGCCTGCCTGTGAACGCTTCGTATCCGGCCCGCAGGATGTCAAGCTTGTCCGCCCCCACCAATGAGTTGCTTAAGGCGGCGATGAACTCGTAGCCGGTCGTGCCTGCAATCGGCCAGTCGGCGGGAATCTGTTCACCCCGCCCGACAATCTTCTCCACAAGGATGTAGCAATCGGGACCCGTGGCTTCCCGCAGACGCTCCAGATACGCTTTCGGATCAGCAAGGCCATCCACATGGTCGACGCGCAGACCGTCCACAACGCCCGCACGGACAAGTTCCAGGATCAGCCGGTGGGTTTCCTCGAACACCACCGGTTCTTCCACGCGAACCCCGACCAGCCCCGTAATCTCGAAGAAACGGCGATAGGAAAGCGCGCGATGCGCATCCTGCCAGTGCATCAGCCGGTACGGCTGCTGATCGTGCAGCCGGGCGATGTCGGCTTTGTCGGTCATTTGCAGCGTTTCCGCCTCCCGCCCTTCATAGCTTGTTGCAACGAGGGGATAGAAGGTCTCGTAATAGGTAAGCGCCGGCTTGCCGGTCACCGGATCCGCCTTGACCGAAATTTCTCCCGCCTCAAGAGCGTTGGCGAAGGTGTCACCGAGTATTGGGAGCGTCAGCTTTTGCGACCAATCAATATCGAAATGCCGGGCATAGCGGCTTCTTTCGCCGTTTTCGACAACGTCTCGCCACCAGGGGTTTTCAAGCGAGGCGGCCATGTGGTTCGGTACGATATCCAGAACAAGGCCGAGTTCCGCCTCTTTCAAAGCCTTGGCGAGCCTGTCGAACCCTTTCCGACCACCGATCGAGGGGTCAATCGCATTCGCGTCGGTGATGTCGTAGCCGTGCGTGGAGCTCGCAGTCGCCGAGAAAATCGGGGAGGCGTAAAGATGGCTGATGCCGAGTTGCTTGAGATAAGGAACGAGATCGACGGCTCGATCAAAGGTCATGCCGTTGCGGAACTGCAAACGATAAGTGGAGGTCGGAGGGCTCAGGAAATTGTCCTCGAGAAGGAAATGAGGCCGATATTGGCCGGCTCATGACGTTGATGCGACCTCCCAATAACCTGTGCCGTTGCTCATTGTTCCAGCGAAAGCCTTCGGTGGCCTCCCAAAACAGATCAGCGCTAATTGCGTTCTCGGCGAGGGTGTCCCGAGGCCCTAAAGGGCAGAGAGCGCCGCTATCTGTTTTTGCATGTCGCCGGGGTGCGCAGCGGCCATATCGAGCGGCTGAGTTTTGGCCGCACCTCGCCTCAGGTCGCCGCAACGTCGTGGCTATCGCCGCCGCAAGCGGTCTCCGCCAACATTTGCGCGAGAACGCAGCATCTTGTTCAGCCCCACGTCCAGCATCATGGATCAATCACGAATTTATGACTTGCGGTTCGGGGTCAGGTGTCAACTGTTGGTCAAGGTTTCCAACGGAGAGTTTGACGAAAATGAAAATGAAAATATCTATGGCGCTCCTGTCGATGCTCGCTCTTGCGGGGCCGGCGTTCGCGGAGCGGGCGTATTCGCCGGAAGAGCAAAAGAACAAGGAAATCGTTCTCGATTTCTATGAGAAAGCGTTGAACAAAAAGGATTTCGCCGCCGCTTCGAAATATCTGGGCAAATATATTCAGCACAACCCCACTGCGGAAGACGGGCCGGAAGGCCTGAAGAAATTTCTCGCGTTTCTTGCCAAGTCGTTTCCAGACTCGAAGAGCGAAATCACGAATGCCATGGTTGACGGCGACTACGTGATCCTTCGCGTACATTCCGTTCGCACGCCCGGCGAAAGAGGTAACGCGATCGTCGATATTTTCCGGCTCTCAAACGGGAAAATCGAGGAACATTGGGATTCCGTTCAGCCCATCCCCGAAAAATCCGCAAACAGCAACACGATGTTCTAAAACCTTCGGGTTTAGCTCCAGACGATCCGCGATCGTTGCTGCCCCGTTAGCTCTATCATGCCGCCTCGAAGAAGGTCGCGAGCGGCCAATCCCTTCAAGAACGGTCGGGGAGATAAGAACCAGGGAAAGCAGGCCGAGCAGAGGCCTGCAGATTGGTGTTCTGCATGAGTCTCGCAGCCAAAGCGTTACGTGATATACCAGCCCCACCGCTCACGGTGGTTGAACGTGGTGATCTGTTTCGTTTCGAGGTAATTCGCGAGGCCCCACCTGCCGAGCTCGCGGCCGATACCCGACTTCTTGTAGCCGCCCCAGGGCGCCTCGGTGAAAGTAGGCTGCGAGCAGTTGATCCAGACGATACCGGCCCTGAAGGCCCGCGCGATGCGCTCGCATCGGTCGAGATCGTCCGACATAACGGCAGCGGCGAGGCCGAAGGGCGAGTCATTGGCGAGGCGGATCGCCTCTGCTTCATCCTTGAACGGGCGCACGCAGACGACCGGGCCAAAGATTTCCTCGCGCCAAACGAGGTTATCATCATCCATATCGGTCAGAATGGTCGGCTCAAGGAAATAGCCGGCGTCCAGTCCCGCCGGACGCCTGCCGCCGTGGACGACCGTTGCGCCGGCTGCAACGCCCTTCTCGATCATGCCGAGAATCTTGGCATGTTGAGTTTCGGATATCAGCGGGCCGAGCTTGACGCCGTCCTCCATACCGTTGCCGATGCGGATCTTCGCTGCTTCCGCGACCAGCCGCTCCATCAGGCGGGGATAGAGACTTTCCTCGACCAGCACACGCGAGGTGGCCGAGCAGACCTGGCCCTGGTTCCAGAATATGCCGAACATGATCCATTCGACGGCCTTCTCGATGTCGCTGTCTGCGAACACCACGAAGGGGGACTTGCCACCGAGTTCGAGGCTGATGTTCTTGATGTCTGCCGCAGCCATCTGCATGATGCGCGAACCCGTGGGCACGGAGCCCGTGAAGGCGAGCTTGTCGACATCGGGATGCTGTGCGAGCCGCTGGCCCGCATCGCTGCCGAAGCCGGGCACGACGTTCAGAACCCCTTCGGGAAGCCCAACCTCTTCGCAGATCGCGGCAAGCTCCAGGGCCGTCAGCGGTGTCAGTTCCGAAGGCTTGAGCACCATGGTGCAGCCGGCGGCGAGAGCTGGCGCGACCTTCCAGGCCGCCATCAGCAGCGGATAGTTCCACGGAATGATGGCACCGGCGACGCCGATCGGCTCGCGCACCACCTTGCTCTGGAAGCGGGCGTCCTGGAGCGGGATGATTTCGCCCTGATCTCCGTCCATTTCCTCAGTCAGACCGGCATAGAAGGCGAAGCAGCCGGCGGCGTCTTCCATGTCCCAGACCGCTTCGGGGAGCGGCTTGCCATTGTCCCGCACCTCGATAAGCCCGAGCCGGTCCTTGTCCGCCAGAATGCGGTCGGCAATGGCGCGGAGATAGCGGGCGCGCTCGTGCCCCGAGAGCCGAGGCCAAGGACCTTTGTCGAAGGCGCGGCGGGCTGCGGCGACGGCCTGATCGATATCGGCGGCGGTGCCAAGCGGTGCCTGTGCAAAGACCTCGCCCGTTGCGGGATCGCATACTTCGAACCGGCCCCTTGCCGCCGGGGCCGTCCACTGGCCGTTGATAAAGAGCATATCACGCATTGGTTTCCCCTCCACGCCTGGATGTCGTCTTTCTCGCTGCGGCTTGGTCGGGCTTTGCCTTTGCCACCTGCAGGATCTTTTCTGCGGCAAGGTGCGCGCCCGCATGGGCCTGCATCTGTAGGGCATTGGCTTTCAGGCGCTGTTGCATGCCGGTGTCACCGAGCAGCCCTTCGATTGCGCCGGCGAGATCGGCAGGCTGCCAATCGTAGCGCGGCAGCGAGCGCCCGACGCCGGTCTCGGCGGCGCGCCGCGCATTGTCATGGCCATCCCAGCAATAGGGCATGACCAGCGACGGCACGCCAAAATAAAGCGCCTCGCAGAAACTGTTGTTGCCGCCGTGATGGATGAACAGGCTCGCCTTCTCGACCACCGAGGATTGCGGAAACCAGCCGTCGACGAAAACATTGTCCGGCACGGCGGTGTATTCGTCGCGCCATTGGCCGACATTGACCAGGAAACGATAGGGCAGGCCGGCGAAAACGTCGATCATCTGCTTGACCAGCGAGACGTCCATGGCGCCGAGGGAGCCGAAACTGGTGAGAACCAGCGGCCCGTCATTGTGGGCGGCGAAGACCGGGGGCTGGTATTCGCCCTCCTGCCGCACGCAGCCATTCAGATAGACGAAGCGTGCGGGATCGAGCGGTTTTCTCCTGTCGTAGCGAATGATGTCGGGCGCGAGCAGCAGGTTGAGATGCGGGGAGGGACCGAGGAAAAGCGGTGCCGGCGGCGGCTTGAGACCACATTCCGTCATCATCGCCGAGAAGCGCTTGTGCGCCGGCGCCGTCACGTGCGCGTATTCGTGCATGAAGGCGTCCCAGTCGGCGCTTTTCTCGGCGCTCAGCCCTGAGAGATAGGGTGGAACATTGGCATCGGGGATTTCGGTTTCCGCACAGGAGACGATACGCACCCAGGGAACGCCCGCATTGGCGATGGCGGGAAACATGACCACGTTGTCGAGAACGATCGCATCGGGCTTCAGACGGTTCAGCAATTGCCGCAGGGGTTGCTCGACCGCGAGCGCCGTTTCCACGATCGCGTCCCAGGTCGGGCGCACATAGCTTTCAAGCTGTGCGTAGGGCGATTGTTTGAACGCGTCCTGGTGCCGGTTGATGAACTCGTTCCAGTCGGTCTTGCCGCCCAGTGCCTCGTCGGAGAGGTGATATTCCGGAAAGCCGTATTCTGCGAAAACGTCGCTAAAGCCGGGGTGACAGATAAACACCGGCCTTGAGCCCATCGACCTCAGTTGCTGGGCGATGCCCACGCAGTTCAGCGCGGCGCCGTAGCTGGCTTCGGGAAAGAAGGCGATCGTCTTTTCTTGTGTCATGTCGCCCCTGGCTCAGCGCGTTGTCATCTTGAGGGAGGGCGGAACGCCGCGACCGGCGAGACGCGGGCGCACCGCCTGCGAAAGCTGAATATGCACGCGCATCAGGTCAGCGGCCAGGGTCATCTGGCCCCGCTCGATTTGTTCGAGGATCTGGATATGTTCGGTGTTCGACTGCATCAGCCTGAACGTGCCGGGATGAACGTTGGTGGGCAGCGCGAAGCGCCTCGTGTGATGGCTGATCAGCGCCTCTGCCACGAAAGGGTTGCCGCAGCACTTGGCGATCAGGATATGGAAATCCATATCGGTGCGCTGGAAGAGCCGGCGGTCGAAATTCGTTTCGTCCATGGCGCGGAGCGCCAGCATGGACTGGCGCAGCGACAGGATCGCCGTCGTATCGCGCTTGAAGTCGGGCATGGTCAGCGCCAGGGGCTCCATCGCCAGGCGAAATTCGTAACTCTTGGCACCGCTGTCGGCATTGACGGTAAACTGCTTCAGGAGCCATTGCTGCCCGGCGCCGCGCTCGGCGAGGTTCTCTTCGGACAGTTTCATTAGGGAATTTTGTACCGCCAGACGCGTCACGCCATAGCGTCGCTGCAGCGACGCGACGGTTTGTGTATCGCTGATCCGTGCCGCGGCGAGGTCGCGCAGGATTGCGGCGCGCACATCGTCCTCGGGTGTCGCATCGCTGCTGTCATCGAGCCGGACTGCTTTGACGGGATCAATCGCGAAGCGATAGCTGCCGTCGGCGTCGCGCAGCAATATTCCCCGTTCCGCCAGCACCTGAAACGCCTTTCTGACCGGCGTTCGCGAAACATTGCAGATATTTGCGATCGCCTGTTCGGCCAGGCGTTCGCCTTCCGTCATGGCGCGCTCATTGGCCGCTTCCAGTATTTTTTGCGCCAATTCCACATGGCGGCGATTGGCTTTTTTGGGCTCTTTGAGCATGCCTGTTTCACCCTCTATGCCTTGTTTCATAGCCTTCCCAGCCTTTGCATGGCAAGCGGCAATGGGCCGAATTTCGGAAAATGTACAATTTCTCTTCGAGTCTTGATTGACTTTTTTTCTGAAATAGTACCATCAATTACCAACAGACCGCAGAAGCGGCGATAGGTGGAACTGGAAAAAGGGGAGTTCAATGTTTAACAGCAGGACGAATCGGCCACGTGTGGCCTCGGCAATGCAGGCTGCGGCGCTGGTCTTTGGCCTCGCCGGATCGGCATCCGCTGCCGATCTGACGATTTCGAACTGGGACGGTTACATGGCGAAGGATATCGCCGACCAGTTCAAGGCGGCGACGGGTCTGACGATCGACGTCGTCAACCACGCCACCAATGAAGAGATCATGGGCAAGCTGATGGCCAGCAAGGGCGCCGGTTATGACATCGTCTTCGTCTCTTCGCCGTTTGCCGAGATCCTGAACAAGCAGGGACTGCTCGAACCGCTCGACCACAAGGCGATCCCGAACCTCGCCAATCTGTATCCGGAAGCGGTCAAGCTGGCCTACGATCCCGGCAATGCCTTCTCCGTTCCCTATACCTGGGGCACGACCGGCCTCTGCTATCGCACGGACCTCGTGAAGACGCCGGTCGACAGCTGGATGAACCTGTTGAAGCCAGACGAAAGCCTGCGCGGCAAGGTGACCATGCTGGCCACCGACCGCTGGCTGATGGCGGCCGGACTGCTGGCCAAGGGCTATTCGGTGAACGAGACCGATCCCGCCAAGATCGACGAAGCGAAGAAGCTGCTGATCGAGGCCAAGAAGTCGCTGCTCGCCTATGACGACACGACTTTCTACTCCAAGCTCGTTTCCGGCGAGGCTTCGCTCGTGCATGCCTGGGATGGCTGGTGCAATTACGGCATCACCGACAACAAGAACATCACCTTCACCGTGCCGAAGGAAGGTTCCGACCTCTGGGTGGACACGATCGTCGTGTTGAAGAGCTCGGAGCACAAGGCGGATGCGATGAAGTTCATCAACTTCATTCTCGACCCGAAGAACCACGCCTGGGCCGCGCAGAACATCCTCTACAAGGTACCCAACAAGCCTGCCATGGAAAGCCTCGATCCGGCGCTGATCAAGCAGTATCCGACCATGGGCACGCCCCCGGCTGAGCTTTCCAAGTATGAGCTTCTTCGCGACATCGGTCCCGCGATCAAGGACTACTCGCGCGCGGTCAGCGAGATCAAGGCCGCCAACTGACGGGTCCCGCCGGTCTCGAGCCTCCCAAGACGCAGCTCTCGCATACCGTCTGAAGCGCATCCCGCAGGTTCTGCCTGAAGGATGCGCCCCGGCCCGGCTTTGCCTGCTGCAGGGACCGGCTGCTTGAGAAGAACATCATCGGGGCAATCGCCTTGCCCCGGTGGCGGTGTCAAACCCCTGATGTATCGAAGCCCATGTCCTACAATGCAGCCAGACCCAACCTGCTTGCCGCGCCGGCGGTGCTGTGGCTCGTCGCGTTCATGATCGTGCCCTGCGCGCTGATCCTGCTCTTCGCCTTCTTCGAGCGCGGCGTCTTCGGCGGCATCGACTATAATCTGAACCTCGACAATTTCCGCCGGGTCGCCGACCCGCTTTATGCCGGCATCTTCCTGCGCTCGGCCCGCATCGCGCTGACGGCGGCGGGGCTTGCGATCCTCATTGCCTATCCGGCGGCCTATGCCATTACGCGCGCGCTGCCCACGCGCCAGCCCATTCTCCTGTTCTTCGCCGTCCTGCCCTTCTGGAGCAATTACCTGATCCGCACCTATGCCTGGATCGTGCTTTTGAACCGGGAGGGTCTGGTGAACAATCTCCTGCGCGGACTGGGATATCACGGCGAGCCGCTTTCGATGCTTTACACCGAGGGCGCCGTCATCACCGGCCTCGTCTACAACTATCTGCCCTTCGTGATCCTGGCGATCTATTCGACCCTTTCCAAGCTGAACCCGGAGCTGATCGAGGCCTCCCGCGATCTTGGGGCCGGACCAGTGAGGACCTTCCTCAGGGTCACGCTGCCGCTCAGCCTTTCGGGCGTTGCCGCCGGCGGGGTCTTCGTCTTCATCCTCTCGATCGGCAATTTCGTCACGCCCGCACTTCTCGGGGGCGGTCGGTTCCAGATGGTCGGCAATCTCGTCTACGACCAGTTCCTGTCCGCCAACGACTGGCCCTTCGGTGCCGCACTCGGCATGGTGCTGATCACGCTGATGATCGTGCTCCTCATGCTCCAGGCGCATATGACGGCGCGCGCCTCCGGCGAGACCAGGGGAGCAAGTGCCGATGCGTAACAGCAGGATCCCCGGACGCCTCGTTCTCACCGCCGTCTTCGGCTTTCTCTATCTGCCCGTCGCAGTGCTGGTGCTGCTCTCGTTCAACGAGTCCGGCCTCCCAACCACCTGGACCGGGTTCTCGACCAAATGGTATGGCGCGCTTCTCGGTAACGGGAAGATCCTCGGCGCGGCGGGCAACACGCTCGTGGTTGCGGTTGCGGCGACAATCGTCTCCACCATTCTCGGCACGCTGCTCGCGCTGGGCATGGAGGCGCGCGCCCGCAAATCCGGCACGCTCGAAGCGATCGCCTTCGCGCCCATGGTGATCCCGGATATCGTTCTTGCGGTCGCCCTTCTCAGCTTCTTCTCGAAGCTCAACGTCACGCTCGGCCTGCACACGATCATCATCAGCCATGTGATCTTCGACCTGGCCTTTGTCTGCTCGGTCGTAAGGGCCCGTCTCAAGAATTTCGATTATTCCGTTGTCGAAGCCTCGCGGGATCTCGGGGCGTCGGGCTGGACGACGTTCTGGCGGATCACGTTCCCGTCGATCATGCCCGCAGTCATCGCCGGTGCGCTGCTCGCCTTCACGCTGTCGGTGGATGAGTTCATCATCTCGTTCTTCACCGCCGGTGCGG
Source organism: Hyphomicrobiales bacterium (assembly GCA_900466575.1). Taxonomy (GTDB): domain Bacteria; phylum Pseudomonadota; class Alphaproteobacteria; order Rhizobiales; family Rhizobiaceae; genus Ensifer_A. The sequence continues at coordinate 221,903 of UBMP01000009.1, forward strand.
GCCGCGGCTCCACCACCCTTCCCATGCAGATCTATTCGATGATCCGCTTCGGCATCACCCCCGAGGTCAATGCACTGGCAACCCTGATCATGGGGGTCAGTGCCACCGCCTTGCTGCTCTCCCAGTGGCTGAACCGGGAGCAACTTCCTTGACAGGTTCCATGACCAAGAAACCGCTTCTGACGATCAAGAACGTCACCAAGAAATTCGGCCCGATCGCTGCGGTCGATGGGATTGATCTCGACATCTACGAGAACGAGTTCTTTGCGCTGCTTGGCCCGTCGGGCTGCGGCAAGACCACGCTGCTGCGCATGATCGCGGGCTTCGAGTTTCCGACATCGGGCGCGATCCTGTTGTCCGGCCAGGATATCGCGCCGCTGCCCCCGGAAAAACGGCCGCTGAACCTGATGTTCCAGTCCTACGCGCTCTTTCCGCACATGACCGTGCGGCAGAACCTTGCCTACGGGTTGGAAGTGGAGCGGCTGGACAAGGCCGAGATCCGCCGCCGCGTCGATGAAACGCTGGCCTCCACCGACCTTTCCGAACTCGCAGAGCGCAAGCCCGAGCAGCTTTCCGGCGGCCAGAAGCAGCGGGTGGCGCTCGCCCGGGCGTTGGTCAAGAAACCGAAGCTGCTGCTGCTCGATGAGCCGCTCGGCGCGCTCGACAAGAAGCTGCGCGAACGCATGCAGCTCGAACTCAAGCGCCTTCAGCACGAAGCCGGCATCACCTTCGTCATCGTGACGCACGATCAGGAGGAGGCGCTGGTCATGGCCGACCGCATGGCGATCCTGAAGTCGGGTCGCCTCTTGCAGGTTGGCAGTCCCGAGGAGGTCTACGAAGCACCGTCCGATCCCTTCGTGGCGAACTTCATCGGCATCATGAACTTCCTGAAGGGCAGAATGGAGACGGATGGCGCCTTCACTGCCGAGGGTCACTCGCTGCTGCCGGGTGCGCCGGCGAAGGCCGGCCTCGCCCTGTTGGCGGTGCGCCCGGAACACGTCACGCTGTCGGCCGACGGCGAGGGACTTGCCGGCGTGATCTCCGATATCGCCTATCACGGCCTCGACCGCGTGGTGCATGTGCGCACTGCCGCGTCCGATGGCCCCGTCCAGGTCCGAGTCAAGGCCGACGAGGGCAGGGGGCTCGATATCGGCTCCCCGGTCCGCCTCGCTTTCAATGCTGCAAAATGCCGTGTGTTTGCCGCTGAAGGCGGCCTCGCCGCCCAATCCTGACAAGAACAAATCTCATCAAAAAGGGGACACCATGAAAAAGACCGTCGCATTTTTCCCGGAAGCCGCCTTCGGACCTGCTCTCAACTCGGTTGGCATTGCCCAGGCCGTGAGGGCATTGGGCCACAATGTCGTCTTTCTTTCAGATCCCGGTTTCGTCTCGGTCTACGAGGGTTATGGCTTCGAGGCCCATCCCATCAATCTGTCCGAGCCCATGCCGGCGGAACAGATGGCTAAGTTCTGGGAAGACTTCATCAACGGTCACATCCCGAACTTCCGGAAGTCTCCCTATGACCAGATCGACAACTACGTGAAGGATTGCTGGCAGGCGATCGTCGAAAGCGCCAAGTGGGCCGAGAAGGATCTGCCCGGCGTGCTTGCCCGGATCAAGCCGGATCTCATCTGCGTCGACAATGTCATCCTCTTCCCGGCGATCAAGCATTTCGGCAAGCCGTGGGTACGTATCATTTCCTGCTCCGAAAACGAGATCGAGGATCCCAAGATCCCGCCGCATCTCTCCGGCTGCCGTCAGGACGACTACGAGGGCCAGCAGGCTTTCCGCGACCGTTTCAACGAAGTGATCAAGCCGATCCACGACGATTTCAACGTCTTCCTCGCCTCGACGGGCGAGGCCGCCTATCCGATCGGCCAGTTCTTCGAGGCTTCGCCCTACATGAACCTTCTGCTCTATCCGGAGCCGGTGAAGTTCAATCGTTCGCATCCGCTGCCGCCGGAACAGTTCCAGTATCTGGAAGGCTGCGTGCGCAAGGAAGCGCCTTACGAGGTGCCGACATTTGCCAAAAACAACGACAAGCCGCTCATCTACATCTCGTTCGGCTCGCTCGGCGCCGGCGATACGGATCTCCTCAAGCGGCTGATTGCCACGATCGGCGAGCTTCCCTATCGCGCGCTCGTCAATGTCGGCGATTACAAGGACACTTATCAGGATGTGCCGGGCAATGTCGTCATCGAGAGCTGGTTCCCGCAGCCTTCGGTTATCCCGCAGGTGGATGCCGTCATCCATCACGGCGGCAACAACTCGTTCACGGAATGCCTCTACTTCGGCAAGCCGGCCATCATCATGCCCTATGTTTGGGACGGTCATGACAACGCCACTCGTGTCGACGAGACCGGCCACGGCTTCAAGATGCCGCGCTACGATTGGACCACGGAGGAACTGGCCGCCAAGCTGGACTTCATGATCAACGACCGTGCGATGCAGGAAAAGCTCGCGGCTACCTCGAGGCACATGCAGAGCCAGGATGGCCCGCAGAAGGCAGCCGGGATTCTCGATGCGTTGCTCTCCAAGAGCGGAGCCTGAGGGCCGGCCATGACCAATCTCTCGTCCTCCGCTCCGCATATCCACGGCGCCACCAGCTATGACGATCTCGTCGACTGGGGCAATCAGCCCGACATGGTGGAAGGTCAGTCGCATTCGTCGGGACGGCTGCTCCACAAGGGGCCGAACAATCAGCCGGAAACGGGCATCTGGGTTTGCACGCCCGGCACATGGCGGCTTTCGATCCCCCGCGACGAGTTCTGCCACTTCGTGGCGGGACGCGCCGTCTACCGCTCCGATGCGGGCGAGGAGATCGAAGTCACCCCGGGTACGGCCGTGCTCTTTCCCGCGGGCTGGACTGGCCAATGCGCCGTCCTCGAAACCATCCGCAACATCTACATGCTTGCTTGAACAGGAATCTCGAAATGACCACCACACCGCTTATGCGCAAACCGCTCGAACAGACCGATCTCGTGGACTGGGGCGTCATTCCGACCATGATCGAGGGACAGTCGCACACGTCGGGCCGTGTCATCTACAAGGGGCCGAACGGCGAGAGCGAAAGCGGCCTGTGGGTTTGCACGCCGGGCAAATGGGTCTGCCATGTGACCCGCGACGAGTTCTGCCACTTCCTCGAAGGTCGCTGCACCTATGTCCACGAAAGCGGCGAGGTGATCGAGATCACCCCCGATACCGCAGCCTTCTTCCCCCAGGACTGGAAGGGTGTCTGCACGGTGCACGAGACCGTCAAGAAGGTCTACATGATCCGATAAGGGAGAGGCCATCATGCCTTCAGTCATCGACGCCAGCGCGGTCATGAACCGTCATGCGTTCATTTTCCGGCAGGGGCTCGATCCGCGCGGCATCGTCGCGCTGCCCGGCGATGCCTCGGCCCGGCGCTACTACCGGCTCCGCTGGCGTGGCGTGCTTCTGATGGAGGAGAAACCGGGATCACCCGATCTCGAGCGCTTCGTCACCATAAGCCGCTATCTGACGGCCCTCGGCCTCTCGGCGCCCCGGGTGCATACGGTGGATTACGAGGCGGGTCTGGCGCTGATCGAGGATTTTGGTCAGCAGACCTTTACGCGCCTGCTTCAGGCTGGTCACGACGAAGTCCCGCTCTATGAACTCGCGGTCGATGCTCTGGTGCATCTGCACGAACGGGGCAGCGAGGAGAGACCCCATCTGCCCGGCTATGATTTCGGGCCGCTGGACGACGAGCTCTTCATGTTCACCGACTGGTATGTGCCGGAATGCGCGCCCGAGGTGGATGCCAAAGCGTTCAAGGCCGAGTTCATGGGGCTGTGGCACGAAGCGCTGCGCGAGATGGCGGCCTGCAGGGAGGTGCTGGTGCTTCGCGACTTCCATGTCGATAACCTCATGGTGATCGAAGGGCGCGAAGGCGCAGCGCGATGCGGGCTTCTCGATTTCCAGGATGGCGTCTTTGGTTCGGCCGCTTACGATCTCGTTTCGCTGACCCAGGATGCACGACGGGACCTGACGCCGGGGCTCGAGGAGCATCTGATCGAATATTATCTCAGCCGACGCCCCGGTCTGAACAGGGAGCGTTTCATGGCGGATTACTGGCTGCTCGCCGCACACCGACACACGAAGATACTCGGCAATTTCGAGCGGCTGTCCAAGCGGGACGGCAAACATGGCTATCTCGATTTCATTCCGCGGGTGCAGGCGCAGCTTGCGCGGGCTCTTCCCAAGGCCGGCCTTGAGCAGATTACCGCGCTGATGGAGCGCGTGCTGCCCGGCTGGGCTAAGCATGTGCCTACCGTTCCCGCGACCGCAGACGAACAGAAGAAGGCGAATGTGGCATGACAAGTTTCAACCTCAGCCAGCCCGTGCATTTCGTGAAAGGCGCTTTCCGGCCGCTTTCTGGCGGAAGCCAGGACGTGATCGATCCGGCGACGCTTGAAAAGGTCGGTGTCATCGGGGAGGCGAGCCCCGCCGAAATCGAAGCCGCGCTCGACATCGTGACGGCGGCGCAGCGGTCGTGGGCCCGGCTTGATGCCAAGAGCCGTTCGACCCTGCTCCACCGCGTGGCCAACAGGATCGAAGCGACCGATATGCGCGTGTGCGCTGAAATCATGTCGCGCGAAATGGGCAAGCCCTATCCGGAAGCGATTGGTGAGGTGGCGAACTGCGCCGGCGCGTTCCGCTATTTTGCCGAGCTTGCCCGCGATGATGGCGGCAAGGTCGCGGGCACGACGCAGGCCGGGTCCTTCCAGCATGCGCGTTACGCCCCGCTCGGCGTGTCCGTGCACATCATGCCCTTCAATTTTCCGATCCTGCTGATGTGCTGGACGGTGGCCGCGTCGCTCGCTTCCGGCAATGGCTGCGTGATCAAGCCGGCGCAGGCAACAACGCTCTCCACACTGCTCTTCATGGAGGTCTTCGCCGATCTCCCGGCGGGGCTGATTGCCTGCCTGCCGGGCGGTGTCGAGGTCGCGCAGGCCCTCATCCACTCGAAAAAGACGCATGCCATCGCCTTCACCGGCTCTGTGGCGGCTGGCAAGGCGGTGGCGATCGCCGCCGCTGCCGAAATGAAGCCGGCGGTGATCGAGGCGGGCGGGTCCGATCCGATGATCATCTCGGCGCACGCACCGCTCGATGTTGCAGCAGCCGGCGCGGTCACGGCGGCCTTTCACATGACCGGCCAGGTCTGCACGTCGGCGGAACGGTTCTATGTGGTCGATGCCATCCATGATGCTTTCGTCGAGAAATTCGCGGAAGAGACCAGGCGTCTGCGCGTCGGAAACGGCCTCGGCAAGCACGAGATCGGCCCGCTCGTCTCGAAAGCCGCGCGTGACAAGGTGATCCGCCTGGTGGAGGACGCCAAGGCCAAGGGCGCCGTTGCTATCACGGGCGGGCGCATCCCAGAGAACCAGCCCGTCGGCTGGTTCTACGAGCCGACGATCCTCACCGGCTGCACGCCGGACATGGATATCCTGAAGGAAGAATGCTTCGGCCCCGTTGCCGCCATCTGCCGTGTCGCCGATTTCGAGGAGGCGATCGACCGCGCAAACGACAGCGAATTCGGCCTTGGTGCCTCGATCTTCACGACATCGCTCGAAGAGGCAATGGAGGCAGCCGAAAGGCTGGAAGCGGGCATGGTCTGGGTGAACAATCCCCTGATCGACAACGACGCCTTGCCCTTCGGCGGCTGGAAGAAGTCCGGGATCGGCCGCGAGCTGTCGCGTCTCGGTCTCGATACGTTCCGACGCTCCAAGATGGTCATCATCGACCACAAGCCGGAGCGCCAAGGCTGGTGGTACCCCTATCCGGACGACTGGTTCTACGAAACCGGTGGACGCAAGCACGCATAACCACGGGTTGGTTGAATGCTGCCACCATAGCGACGGGATGCGACAGCGGCAGGTTCCGGACAGCATATGCAGGCGGCTGACCCGCGTTCCGTCACCAACTTTAAGGGGAGCGAACGACGATGGATATTTTGGTCTGTTTTGTCGGCTGACGCTATCAGTCCCCTATGCAGAATCTAAGGAACAAGAGCATGCCAACGACACGCCAGTCTCTCTCCGGCACGGTGCGGGCGCCATACTGGTGGGATACCGTCGGATCACGGGAAAGCTGCCCGCCCTTATCCGGGGACGTTCGCTGTGACTTGGCCATCGTTGGCGGCGGCTTTACCGGTCTCTGGACAGCGCTTGAGGCACGCCGCAGGCGTCCCCAGGACCGTATTGTCGTCATTGAGGCCGGAAGCTGCGGCAACGCCGCGTCTGGTCGCAACGGCGGGTTCTGCGCACCTTCCATTTCACACGGGGTAGGAAATGCGCTGAAGCGTTGGCCCACCGAAGCAGAAAAGCTCATACGTCTTGGACGGTCGAACCTGGATATGCTGGAAACCGACCTATCCGCCTTCGGGATGGAGGTTGAGTTTGAACGAAAGGGGAAGCTTACCGTCGCTGAGCAGCCCTGGCAGGTGGAAGGACTTAGGTCGCAGGCTGAGAACTATCGACGCTTCGGAATAGACTGCGAGCATCTCGAGGGAGAAGCGCTGAAACGCAGATTGGACTCTCCCGTTTATGTCGCGGGGCTCTACGAACCCAACTATGCGACGCTTAACCCAGCAAAGATGGTGGCCGAGCTGCGGAGGGTTGCGTTGTCGCAGTTCGTCGTCATCTATGAAAACACGCCCGTGACGCGATTTATGAATGGCAGTGGCGGGCTTGAACTTGTAACTTCGGGCGGCGTCGTCCGGGCTGATCGAGTAGTGCTTGCTACAAATGCTGCCCCGCCACTTCTGGCACGTCTTCGACTGGCGACGATACCCATATTCGACTACGCACTGGTGACCCGTCCGCTGACCCCGGAGGAGATGAGGTCCATCGGCTGGACCGACAGGCACAGCATTGCCGATTGCGGCAATCAGTTCCACTATTTCAGGAAAACCGCTGATAACAGGATCCTCTGGGGCGGCTATGACGCGATCTATCACTTCGGATCACGCCGGAACGAAGAGGACCTTCGCGAGAGTTCAAGCCTGGACCGTCTGGCGATCAACTTTGCAAGAGCCTTTCCTAGCCTGGCGGACGTATCCTTCACGCATGCGTGGGGCGGCATTATCGACACATCTGCCCGAACTACTTTTTTTGCCGGAACTGCACACGCCGGCCGTACAGCCTACGCGATGGGCTTCACGGGACAGGGCGTATCGGCAAGCCGCTTTGCTGCACTGACGATGCTCGACCTTCTTGATGACGTGGAGACCGAGCGTACGAGACTTGCCATGGTTCGTACCGCCCCATTCCCCTTTCCGCCGGAACCTTTTCGTTGGCTTGGCGTCCGCTGGGCGCAGCGCGGTCTGGCCGACGAAGACCGAACCGGCCGCCGGTCGCTGCTCAACAAGACGCTGGACGTGTTGGGCGTCGGCTTTGACTCATGAGAGGATTCCGGATGTCCGCCTGCCCCAGTCATGTCATCGCATTCACCGCTGGCTCTATCGACGCCAAAGAGACAATCACATCGGATCCTGCGGTCGTAGACCGACCATACAAGGCAACGAGTTGGCGCTTCTTCGAGAAGCCCGGGACAGGTCATCTGTCTGGAATATGGGAAGCCGAACCGCATTTGGAGCGGGTCCACTGCGACTATGATGAAATGTGCCATATCCTTGAGGGCGTCGTGAGACTGACCGACGCTAACGGGCAATCCCAAACCTTTCGCGCAGGCGAAACCTTTGTCGTCGCATCCGGCTTCCGCGGAACGTGGGAAAACCTTACTGCTGTCAAGAAGGTTTTCTTCATCTTGAAGGACCGCTAAGTTTCGGTACGCCGCACGCCCTCATGCCAAAGGGATTCCCGGTCCGTTTACCTGGATTCGTCAGCACTGATCAGGCTCTGAGAATTCGAATTTTCGTTCCACAGACATTGCGGGTCGCTACGCAACCCTGATGGGCTCTCAGGAGCATTCAGTGTCGAAATGCGATCCGATGTGGTGGCGAAACCGTTTTCGGGCCTTGGCGCTTTCCGCCGGATGCTTTAAGCGTCGGCGCCACTGTGAAACAGTGGCGGAGACTAGAGTGATGCTTGAAACCATTCGTCGAGATGATGTCGCAGACCTTCTTACCGCCATGGTTGCCATCCCAAGCATCAATCCAGCCTTCCTGAAGCCTGATCTGCCGGCGGAATGGTTCTGCGAGGACCGATTGGCTGGCTTCGTTGCCGAATGGTTGCGCAAAGCTGGCATTGAGGCAGAGATCGAGGAAGTTTTGCCAGGCCGCCCAAATGTGGTGGCGCGGATTCGGGGTCAGGCAGGCGCGCCCAGCATGATCTGGGAAGGCCATCTCGATACGGTGCAGGTTGATGGCATGGAGGCGCCGTTTACTCCGCGTATCGAAGGCAATAGGCTGTATGGACGCGGCTCAGTCGATGACAAGGGATGCCTTGCCATGTTCATGCTGGCGATGCGCGAGGTGCGCCGGCGAGGAACCGGCTGCGACCTGACCTTCGTGGCAGCGATCGACGAGGAGGTCACCTTCGAAGGCATTCAGCACCATATCCGCAAAGGTGCATTTTACGATCTCGGCATCGCCGGCGAGCCGACGGGCCTGCAGGTTGTCAGTGCGTGCAAGGGCGTGATCCGCTTCGTCATAGAGGTGCAGGGCCGCAGTGCGCATTCGGCGCGACCGGAGGAAGGTGCGAGCGCAATTCTCGCGGCTGCCGATCTCGTTACCCATCTCACGGACTATATGGCTTCCACCGAGAGCGTCCATCCGCTCCTCGGTCGACGGACGTTGACCTGCACGCTGATGCAGGCCGGGGAAGGGGCCAATAGCGTGCCGTCACGTGCGCACCTGACCTATGACTTCCGCACCCTGCCGGACCAGACGGGACAGGATGCATGGAACGAAATCGCTGCCGTGGTGGAGGCCTTTTCGGCTGCCCGCACCGATGGCGTCCGCTTTGTGATGCATCCATCCTTCATCGATTCGATCTCGATGGAAGTGGACCATGACAGCCGGATCGTCCGGGAACTGTCGAAGATCGTCGGCGAGGCGGGCTATCAGACCGAGGTCGTCGGCGTTCCCTATGGCTCTGACGCCAGCAAGCTTACTCGTGCCGGCACGCCCTGCGTGATCTTCGGACCGGGGCGCATCGAGCAGGCACATGCGATCGACGAGCACGTCGACATGGACGAGGTTGCGCGTGGCGCCGCAATGCTCGTGACACTGGCCGAACGGCTATAGCTGCGGCGGCGGTAAGCCTGCCTCGACATGGAGCAGGGCGGCTTCCACATGCCGCTTGCCGTTTCGCAGCGAGAAGCGGCCATGTCCGGGCAGGAAGCGATCGAAGTCCAGGCCCGACAAAATACGGATCGAGGCCAGCGTCTTCGAGACGCTGCAATCCTTGATGTCCTGCAGGATTACTTTGCCATCGGCGAATAGGGCGTCGCCGGCCACAAGACTGCGAATGCCCTTCTGCTCAACGACATAGCAGCAATGGTCATCGCTGTGGCCTGGCGTTTCTTGTAGTGTCACTGAAATATCGCCGAGCGTGAAGGTCGCACCGTTCGGGAGCACCCGGTCGATTCTCGGCGCGCTCCATTGGTACTCGGTGGGGTAGAACTTTCCGCGCACCCGGTCGAGACTGATCAGCCGTTCGTCATTCGCCGTGAGAATACGCGCCGTTTCGGGGCCAGTGACCACCTCAAGCGCGGGAAAACGCGCCGTCAGTGCAGCCGCGCCGCCGGAATGATCGGCGTGGCCATGCGTCAGGAATAGCGTCCTTAAACCCGAGGGATCGAGTCCGCCTTGTTGCATCGCCGATATCAGCCCCTCGATATCGCGACCGGCGCCGGCGTCGAAAATGTGATGGTGGTTGCCATCGGTAAACAGAAAGACATTGCAGTCATATGCGTCACTGAGATCGAAGCCGCTGGCCCCGCTCAGGACAAGATGCAGCGTATCCGTGATTTTCATGTGTCCGGCCCGCCCTTGGAAGTCAGTTCCGCTGCCGCATGCTTGAGGCTATTGAGATAAGACTGCCGGTGTTTCAGGCCGTCGTCGCGAGGTGCGACAAGACAGACGGTGGCGATGACCTTGCCGTCCGCGGCCTTGACCGGCACGGCGAAGCAATGCGTGAAACTGTCGACGATGCTGTTGAAGGTGAATTCGCCGGCGGCCACGGCGCCGCGCACCTCAGCAATGAATTGTTCAGGCGGCAGCCACTCGCCGTTCGGCAGTCGGAAATCCTCAGCGGGGATGAAATCAAGGATCTCCGCATCGCTCATATCGCCGACCAGCAGCCGCCCCGAGGCAGTCCAGGGAATCGGCACGGGGCGGCCGACATCCGAGGAAATGCGAAAGGGGCGGGCGCCCTCGCGCATCCGCACGACCGCGTATTTGTTACCGTCGAGCATGCAGAATTGGGCCGTCTCACGCGTCTCCGAAGCGAGCTGGTCCAGCACCCGGTCGCATTCGCGCATGAAGTCGAAATGATCTTCGTAGGCGGCGCCGAGGAAATAGAGCTTGCGGCCGAGATAGATGCGGCCTTCGGCGCCGGTATATTCGACGATGCCGTTCCGCAGCAGCAGGTTGACGAGTTCGTAGACCGAAGAGCGCGGAGCGCCGATCTGCGCAGCGATCTCGTTCGGCTTGGCGGGTTCGCGCCTCACGCGCAGGAATTCGAGTATTTCGAAAGCACGGTCCAGCCCCCGCGCGCGCTTCGAGATCGTCTCGTCATTGACTGCGTCCATCCGACCTTCGTCCTTCATCCCGTGTTTGCCGCTGTTCTGGCCCACGATTAAAAATTTGGCAACGGGCTTGCCAGCGTCGCGATTTTGCATAATAGTCTCGGTGTCCATTATTGTGATCAGATGTCCAATATAACGGACATAACGAAAATTCACGCGCTGATCAAGTCGGCGAAGTCGAAACGGGAACGAAAAAGATGAAACTGGAAATAGGGAGTTTTCTGTCCAGCCGCCGCACGCTCATGGCGGGTGTCGGCATGCTCGCCCTGGCGATCACCGGATTTGCCGATCAGGCCGCCGCTGCCGCCAAATGCATCAAGGGCGACCGCAAGGCGCCTTACACAGTGGGGTGGGCCAACATCTACTCCGTGCCGACCTGGATGAAGCAGACCGAGGGCACGATCACGGCGGAAGTCGAGGAACTGAAGAAGGCCGGTCTCGTCAAGGATCTCAAGATCACCGATGCCCAGGGCAATGCCCAGACGCAGATCCAGCAGATCCAGTCGATGATCGACGCCAATCTCGATGCGATCATCATCGAGGCCGGTTCGTCGACAGCGCTCAACCGCGTCATCGCGGATGCCTGCGCCAAGGGTATCGCCGTCGTCAATTTCGACAGCCTTGTCGATACCGATGAGCTGACCGCCAAGATCAACACCGACTCCAACGAATGGGGCAAGGCGGCCGCCGAATGGATGGTCAAGCAGCTGAACGGCAAGGGCAAGATCATCATCATGAACGGCCCGGCCGGCATCTCCGTCAGCGACGACCGCCGTAAGGGCGCCCAGCCGGTGCTGGACGCCAACAAGGGCCTCCAAATCATCACCGAGACGAATACCGAATACAACGTCGCCCCCGCGCAGGAAGCGATGACCAACCTGCTGTTCGCAAACCCGGAAATCGACGGCGTGCTATCGCTCGGCGGCGCGCTGTCTGCCGGTTCGATTATGGCCTTCGATCGCCAGGGCCGCGAGCAGGTGCCGATCACCGGCGAGAATGCTCGCCAGTTCCTTGAGCTTTGGAAGGAAAAGAAGATCAAGGGCTGGGCGACCATGCAGCCGAACTGGCTGGGTGCGCTGTCGGTCTATACCGCCGTCCAAGCGCTCGAGGGCAAGAACGTTCCGGCCTTCGTGAAGGTGCCGCTGCCGGTCATCGACGATTCCAACATCGATACGTTCCTGGCCCGCGCCGACAAGTTTCCGGCAGATGGCTATATCTATTCGGAATATGACAAGGCCCTGTTCGACAAACTGCTCGCGCAGTAAGGTCGGTCTCTCCGAATGAGGAATGAAGCATGACGAGCGACCGATCGCCCGTGGTGGAAGCACGCGTCCTGTCCAAGGGCTTCTTCGGCAATCCCGTCCTCAAGGGCGTCAGCATCTCGCTCCTGGCGGGGCGGGTGCATGCGCTGCTGGGCGAGAACGGCGCGGGAAAGTCGACGCTCATCAACCTGCTGTCCGGCGCGCTGGTGCCGGACGCAGGCGAGGTGCTGATCGATGGCAAGTCCACCGGCCGCTACGACCCTAAGGCGGCCCGTGCGGCGGGCATCGCAGTCGTCCAGCAGGAACTCAGCCTGACGGCGGAACTGTCGATCGCCGAGAATATCGGCCTAGGTGCCTATCCGCTGCGCCTCGGTCTCATCGACTACAAGGCCCTTCGCGAGCGCGCGGCGGAAGCCTGCGCCCTGGTCGGGCTGACCGAACCGCTCGACATGCCGGTCGGCGATCTCGCGCTCGGCCGCCGGCAGATGGTGGAAATCGCCAAGGCGCTCTATCGCAAGCCGCGCGTCTTGATCCTCGACGAACCGACCTCTTCGCTGTCTGCGCATGAGGCGGGCGTGCTGTCCGGTCTCGTCCGCAGGCTGGCGAGCGAGCGTGTGGCAATTCTCTATATTTCCCACCGGCTCGACGAAGTGCGTTCGCTCTGCGACCATGTCACGATCCTCAAGGATGGCATCGTCACGGCCGACCAGAGCCTCTCGGGCGTCGACGGGCAGAGTCTCGTGCGGCTGATGGTCGGCCGCGATCCCGGCGATCTCTTTCCCCCCCACCAGACCAACAAGGCCGGCGCACGGCGTATCGCCGTCGAGGGCTTTGCGGCAGGCATGGTTCGCGACGTGAACTTTTCGGCGAATGCGGGCGAGATCGTCGGCATCGGCGGACTTGTCGGCCAAGGGCAGGAGGATTTCCTGCTCGGCCTTTACGGTGCCATTCCCGCCAGTGCGGGCGAGGCCGAAATCAGCGGCAGGCCGGGCCTGGCCACATCTGTCGGAGCGGCCAACGCGCTCGGCCTTGCCTATGTGCCGGCCGACCGCAAGAAGGAAGGCCTGGTCCTGACCCACTCCATCGCCGCCAATCTGATCCTGCCGTCGCTCGGCCAGAAAATGAAAAATGGCATGCGCGATCGGGGTGCCGAGCGCAACCTGATTGCCAGTCTCGCCAAGCGGCTCGACATCAAGGGTGACACGGGCCGCGCCGTCCAGGCGCTGTCCGGCGGTAACCAGCAAAAGGTGGCGCTGGCCAAATGGCTGCCAAAGACCCCGTCCATCCTGCTGCTCAACGACCCCACGCGCGGTGTCGACATCGAGACCAAAAGGGAAATCTACCTGATGCTGCAGGGCTTCGCCGCCGAGGGCAAGCTGGTGATCCTCCTGAGTTCGGACACGCCGGAACTCGTACATCTCTGTGATCGCGTGCTGGTGTTCAGCGAAGGCCGCGTGGTCCGCTCGCTGGAACGCGGCGCGATTACCGAAGAGGCGATCGTCGGTGCGGCCATGGGCCTCGAACGGAGCGAAGTGGCATGAGCGCGTTAACCTCCAATCTTTATATCGCCGTTCAGGGACGCCGCAATCGCGGCCTTGCCGGGATCTATCTGCTCGTCTTCCTGCTGGTGGCACTTTATATCTTCCTGTCCCCCGGTATTCTTAGCGTCGCCGGCTTTTCCAAATTCACCCAGAACTGGTTTCCGCTGGCGCTGGTGACGCTGGCGCAGGCGCTCTTGATGCTCAACGGCGGCATATCGCTGGCTATCGGACCGATGGTCAGCCTCGGCGCGGTGATCGCAGCGACCACGATGGGCGGAGCGCTTGGCGTGCCCGGCGGAATCGTTGCCGCCGCCATCGCCGGGCTCGCGCTTGGTGCCCTGATGGGCCTCGTCGTCGCCTATCTCCGGCTGCCGGCGATCATCGTTACGCTTGCAAGCTCCTTCATCATCGGCGGCATTGCGCTGATCGTGCTGCCCCGGCCCGGCGGGATCATTCCGCCCTGGTTCTCGGACTTGCTGGCGGGCAATGTTCCCACGGCATTCCTGCTGCTGGTGCTTGTGCTCGTCGCCTGGAAGATCTTCCTGATGACTCCGACCGGGCTTGGCATCTATGCCGCCGGCGATAATCCGGTGGGCGCCTACCGCTCCGGGGTGAGCGTCGATCGCGTCAAACTGATGGCCTTCGCCCTGTCCGGCCTGCTGACGGCGCTGGCCGGCCTGTTCGTCGCGGCCCAGACGGGCTCCGGCGACCCGGTCATCGGCACGCCGTTCACCCTCAATTCCATCGCGGGCGCCGTGCTCGGCGGCGTCGGCTTCCTCGGCGGCAAGGGCACGATGCGTGGTGCCATCTGCGGCAGTCTCATCCTGTCGCTGATGATCAACGTCATGTTCTTCATGGGCTTTCCGCCGGTGGCGCAATATGTGGCGCAGGGGCTGATCATCGTTGGCGCGGTCGCCATTCCCAACCTTGTGGCACGATGGAGGCGAGCATGAACGTCCTTGGCAAACTGATGCGCAACCCGCCGCTCCTGACGCTGATCCTTGTCGTCGCCGTGCTGGTGATTGCCAGCCTGACGCTGCGCGGCTTCGGCTCCTATGGCCACCTGCGCTACATCATGGAACTGGCGGCCGTGATCGGCATCGTCGCGGCCGGCCAGACGCTGGTGATCCTGATGGGCGGCATCGACCTGTCGGCCGGCGCGATCATGACGGTGACGGCGATCATGCTGCCGCTCCTGTCGCCCGCCTTCGATCCGACGGGCCTGATCGGCATCGTCGTCATCCTCGCCATCGCCACGCTGATCGGCTTTCTCAACGGCGCGGGTGCGGCATGGCTCGGCGTGCCGCCGATCATCATGACGCTCGCCATGGCGACCTTCCTGCAGGGCCTGCTGGTCATCGTTGCCGGTGGCAGCGCGGTCTCGGTGACCAATGCGGCGGTGATCTGGCTCGGCCAGGGCCGTCTGTTCGGCATCTCCGCCAGCGTGATCCTCTGGGCGGTCGTCTCGGTCGCGGTCATCGTCCTCATTCATCGCATGCCGATCGGTGGACGTTTCCTGGCGCTCGGGGCAAATCCGGTGGCCGCACAGCTTTCCGGCGTCAGTGTCACGCGGCATACGCTGATCGTCTTCGCACTGTCCGGCTTCTTCGCGGGTGTCGCCGGCATCCTGATCCTCGGCATGAACCGGCAGGGCTATGTCGGCATCGGCGAGCCCTATGTCCTGACCTCGATCGCCGCCGTCGTGCTCGGGGGAACCTCGATCCTCGGCGGTCGCGGCACCTATGCCGGAACCATTCCCGGCGCGATCCTGCTCGTGACGACCACGGCGCTTATCACGGTGGTCAATGCCTCGGCCGGCTGGCGCAGCATCATGTTCGGAACGCTGATCCTGGGGCTGCTCCTGATTTCCGGGCGCGAAGCCCGCTCTCGATGATGGAAGGCTGATATGTCCGATCTCTCGCTCTCCCCCACGACGCTCGACGACCGCGTTCGCGGCTTTCCGACGGGGCACGCCCCTGTTGCGCTCGACGCCATTGGTACCGGGAACTGGAAGCCCTATGACGGCGCCATGTCTCTGCCGCTGATCTCGCTCGACAGGGCTGCCTTCGCCGGCAACATCGCGGCGATGATGGCCTATGTGAAAAGCCAGGGGCTCGCGATCGCGCCGCATTCGAAGACGCCGATGATCCCCGCTCTGGCCGCCCAGTTGGTTGAGGCCGGCGCCTGGGGCACGACTGTGGCCGATATCCGCCAGGCTTCGGTCATGCTGAAGGCCGGGCAAAGGCGATTGATCCTCGCCAACGAAATCGGCGGCGCTTCGGCGGCCCGGCGGCTTGCGGCGCTGCTGGCGGGATATCCTGACGCGGAAATCCATGTCTTCGTCGATTCCCTCGGTCTCGCTGAGGCGCTTTCGGCGGCGTGGCGGGGTCGCGCAGACCTGCCCACGCTCGGCCTCCTGCCGGAGCTGGGCGTCGCCCGTGCAGGCAGCCGTACGGTCGAGGCGGCAATGGACATCGCCGACTATATCCTCGCACATGACACGCCTGGCTTCCGCCTGACAGGTATCGCTGCCTATGAAGGGTCTGCGGCGACCGCCGACCCGGCGGAAACGCTGGCGCGGATTGACGGCCTGATGGACAAGACAGTGGAACTCTATCGCCTCGTCCGCGCCAAGGTCGGCCCCGCTCGCGACCTGATCGTGACCGCGGGCGGCTCGGTTTTCTTTGATCGTGTTGTGCGGGCGCTCAAGCCGGCGCTGGCCGGTGATGCCCATGCCAAGATCGTGCTGCGCAGTGGCGCCATCTTCTTTCATGACCACGGCGTCTACGAACGCGGCCTTGCCGCGCTCGACGGACGTCGCGGATTTGCTCCTGACGAAGCATCCGTGACCTTCAGGCCGGCCCTGAGGGTCTGGGCTGAAGTGCTGTCCCGACCGGAGCCAGATCTCGCCATCTGCGGAATGGGCCTGCGCGACGTCGCCATGGACCAGGGCCTGCCGCAACCGCTCGCCGTCTATCGCGACGGCACGCAGATCGCCGGGTTTGCCGGTGCTTCGGTGGTGAAACTCAACGACCAGCATGCTTTCGTGGAACTAGGCGGGCACGATGACGTGGCAATCGGCGACGTCATCGAATTCGGTATTTCGCATCCCTGCACCTGCCTGGACCGGCATGCCGTCCTCTACGGCCTTGATGCCGATCACCGCGTCTCGGCAGTCTATCCGACCCAGTTCGGCTGAAAACACCTCCTCCCAAGAAGAAAAGGAAACACCATGATCTCCCGCTACCAGAAGGGCTCGCGCATGAGCCAGGCCGTCGCCTACGCCGGTATCGTCTATGTCGCCGGCCAGGTTGCCGATAACCGCAAGGGCTCGATCGAGGAACAGACGCTGGACGTGCTCGAAAAGATAGGCGCGCTGCTCAAGGAAGCCGGCACTGACAAGTCGAAGCTTCTGGCGGTCAACGTCTTCCTGCCGGCTATTGCCGATTTCGACGCCATGAATTCTGTCTATGACACATGGATCGATCCCGCCAATCCGCCGGCCCGCGCCTGTGTCGAGGCCCGCCTTGCCGATCCTGATCTGCGCGTTGAAATGACCGCAGTCGCTGCGATCTGACCGGAGGCCGCGATGCCGGAGACACTGATCCGAAATGCCCGCATCATCGACGGCACGGGCGCGCCCTGGTATCGCGGCGACCTGATCATCTCCGGCCGCTTGATTTGCCGGATCGGCTCCGGCCTTGAGGCTGGTCCGGATGCCGAAGTGGTCGATGCCGGGGAGCGCTATCTTGCTCCCGGCTTTATCGATGCGCATTGCCATGACGATCTGATCTTCCTGCGCGAACGCGAGCGGCCGGAAAAGGCCTTCCAGGGCGTGACCAGCATTGTCGTCGGCAATTGCTCGTTTTCCCTTTATCCCTCGACACCCGATTCCGCGGAGATGCTGCGCGGGCATTTCTCCGGTCTGCTCGGCGAGACGAAGCAGGACGAGATCTTTGGCGACCTTGCCGGCTATCGCGAGGCGCTTGAGGGCGAGGGTATCGCACTCAATGTCGTCTCGCTCGTCGGCCACGCCGCCCTCAGGCTCGCCGTGATGGGCTTCGACCGTCGCCCGGCCAATGACGCCGAGATCGAGCGCATGTGCGCGCTTCTTGCCGAACAATTGCGCCAGGGTGCCTGCGGCCTGTCCCTCGGACTGGTCTACCCGCCGAGCGCATTCGCCGATCAGGACGAACTCGTGGCGCTCGCCAGGACCTGCCAGGCTCACGGCAAGCTCCTCGCCGCCCATGTCCGCAGCTACGAGGCCGGCCTGTTCGACGCGATCGACGAATTCGGCGGGCTTCTGCGCGCGTCCGGCACGGCCGGGCTGCTGTCGCATCTGCAATCCGCTGGCCGACCGAACTGGGGCCAGATTCCCGCGGCGATCGAGCGGCTGGAGGCAATGCGCGCCGAGGGCATCGATATCTCATTCGACATGTATCCCTATCCCGCCGGCAGTACATGGATGCTGCAGCTTCTGCCGCCGGCCCTGATGAATGGCGGGCTCGACGGGCTCAAGGCCCGGCTCGCCGATCCTGAGCAACGCGCGGTCGTCCGCGACTGGGTCGAACATGGAGGCGACGCCTTCCCCGGGCAAAGCAAGGTTTTCCTCATCGGCTGGGAGAACGTGCGCCTCTCGGCCGTCGGCGTTCCTGGACTCAAGCACCTCGAGGGTTCCGACATGCGCGCCGCAGCAGAAAAGCTCGGCACCGTGCCTTTCGACCTGATGCTGCGCTTTATCGAGGAAGATTCCGGCCAGACGGGTATCATTCTTTTCCAACTCGATGAGACGGATCTGCACGATGCCTGCTGCAACAGGCTCTACATGGCCGGCTCCGACGGCCTGCCGCGACCGGGCTCCAAGCCGCATCCACGTGCCTTCGGCACCTTCCCGCGCATTGCCGGGACGCTTCGGCGCGACAGGAAATGGTTCAGCATCGAGGATGCCGTGCGCCGCATGACGTCGGTGGCGGCGCAGCGCTTCCAGTTGTACGACCGGGGCCTGATTCGGCCCGGGCTCGCGGCCGATATCGTGCTGTTCGAGGATGCGATCACGGACAATGCCACATTCGCCGATTCCACGGCGCTGCCCTCCGGCATCTCGCATGTCTGGGTTAACGGCAGCGCGGTGATCGCGAACGGCCGGCAGACGGGCAACCGGCCCGGCAAGTTGATATAGGGCCCTGAGAGAAGCTGCCGTTTACGTCGTCCGGCTTGGCCTGCAGACCTTGCGTTCCACCGGAGAGGCAAGCTGGAGCGCGGCAGAGGTCGGAGCGCCACGAGCCCGAGCCGGTCTTGGCCGTGCGGGCGCGTGGCGCAGCGGGACCTCTTGCCGCTTGAGCCTCTGAGGTGTTTCCTCGTTCAGATCGTGACGCCATAGACCGTGGCGGCACGTTCGGCGGTCAGATAGCCGTTTCTGACATCATCACGAACCTTCTCCGGATCGCGCTTCTTCGGATCGCCAACGCCGCCGCCGGCGCCGGTGATGATGCGGATGACGTCATCCTTGTCGACGCGGATGCCGGAGCCGAAGGCGAAGCGCTCGCTCGTCCCGTCCTTGCGCATGACCAGCGCATAGTTCTGCGAGCCTTCATGGCCGCCCGCGATCGACCAGGGCGCAATGCGCGAGCGGGTATAGCCGAGCGTCAGGAAGGAATTGTCGCGGCGGATGCGGTAGTCGAGGCGAATGCCGCGGCCACCGGTGAACTCACCTTCGCCGCCGGGATCGGTGCAGAGCTCCAGCCGGTCGATGGTGAGCCCGTTGCGCGCCTCGGAAATCTCCGCCGGGCAATTATAGGTCTCGCCATGGACGCCCGAGAAGATCGCCGAATTGCCGTCGCGCCCGAAGGCCGCCCCCCAGCCGCCGATCTGCGGCTCGATGATCGTGTATTGCCGGCCCGTATCGGGATGGATGCCGCCGATGAAGGTGCCGGCAATCGAGGCGAAATGGCCGGCCGGCAGTTTCTCCGGCATATGCGGCGCGAGGCAGCGCCAGATCAGGTCGTAAACGCGGATTCCGACTTCGTAATAGAAGCCGACGGCCGCCGGTTCCTTGGCGTGGAAGAGCGTACCTTCCTTCGTCAGCAGTTTCAGCGGCCGGAAGGAGCCGCCATTGGCCGGCGAATGCGGCGAGGTTAGCGCCTTGAAGATGACCTGCGTGGAGACCAGCGTGTCGTCGTGGCCGGCATTGAACGGGCCGTTGTCCTGATCCGGATTGTCACGAAGATCGACAGTGAACTCGGTGTCCGAGATCGTCACCTTGACGTTGAAGAAGCGGCCATCGTCCTGTTCTTCGGTCATTTCGAACGTGCCATGCGGCAGGTCGGCAAGCGCCTTCAGCGACACCTGTTCGCCGAAATTCATGAAGTCGCGCATGGCGGTCTCGAATGTGGCAATGCCGTATTTCGTTGCCAGTTCGACGAGACGCTTCGCGCCGATGCGCACCGAGGCAATCGCCGCCCAGAGGTCGCCCTCGATGAAATCGGGCATGCGCGAATTGACCATGATGATGTCGAAAATGCCGGGGATCGGCTCGCCCTTCGAGATCATCTTGATCGCGGGCAGGCGCAGGCCCTCCTGGAAGATTTCCGTCGCATCCGCCGAGAGCGAGCCCGGCGACTTGCCGCCGACATCCGAGTTATGCGCGATGTTCGCGGTCCAGGCGATGAGCTTGCCATCGGCAAAGACGGGCATGGCGACGACGAGGTCGTTCAAGTGCGTGACGCCGCCGTAATAAGGGTCGTTGGTGATGAAGACGTCGCCGGGCTCGATATCGCCGGGCTTGTCGAACTTCTTGACCAGAACCTTGACCGACTTGTCGAGCACGCCAATGAAGCCGGGAATGCCGGCGCCGGAACTGGCGAGCTCCCCTTCGGCATCCAGAATGCCGGTGCCCATGTCGAGCACTTCGTAGATGATCGAACTCATGGCCGTCTTGCGCATGGCCGCGAACATCTCGTCGGCGGTGGCCTGCAGTGAGTTCTGGATGATTTCGAGCGTGATGGGATCGTGTGAAACCTCAGTCATCGCGAACGCTCCTCAAGCCTTGATGTGGATGTGGATATTGCCGAAACCGTCGATCTCGACCCGGTTTCCGGGATGGATGACAACGGTCGTGCCGGGATCCTCGATGACGGCCGGTCCGCTGAACGCCATGCCCGGTTCGAGCTTCGTGCCATCGTAGATCGTGGCATCGTGGATGCCTTCCAGCGCATAATCGACCTTCCGCGTGCCCTTGACGGCGGCGGAGGCGGGCGTGGCGCTTTTCGGCTTTTCCTGCATGGTCAGCTTGCCGACTTCGGCGGATGCCACGACATGGATGCCGACCAGCTCGACCGGTGCCTTGAGGCGATAGGTATATTCGCGCTCGTAGGTCTCGTGGAAGGCGGCCTCGATCTCGGCAAGCTTGGCATCGGAGATGTCGCTGCCGACAAGAACCTCGGTCGTGTGCTCCTGGTTCTGGTAGCGGAACTTGCCGTAGCGCAGGAACTTGACCTTGTCCGCCCCGATACTTTCGGCGCCGAACTGCTTCAGCGCGAGCGCTTCAGTTTCGGCGAAGAGGCCTTCGATGACGGCGCCGGCACCGGTCTTGAGGTCGGCGAGCTTGGTGACGAAATAGTCGCGACGCAGGTCCGACATCATCATGCCCCAGGCGGAGAAGACGGAGGCGCCGGCGGGGATGACGACCTTCTTGACGCCGAGTTCCTGACCGAGCGCCACCGCATGCATGGCGCCGCCGCCACCGAAGGCGACGAGGGTGAAGTCGCGCGGGTCATGGCCGCGATTGAGCGAGACGAGCTTCAGCGCATTGACCATGTTGTTGTTGGCGATGCGGACAATGCCGCGCGCCACGTCGTCGGCGCTGGTGCCGAGCTTCTCGCCCAGCTCGGTCAGAGCCGTTTCGGTCGCCTTCATGTCGGCGATCACGTCTCCGCCGCAGAAATAGTCGCGGTTGATACGGCCGAGCCACAGATTGGCATCCGTCGTCGTCGCCTTCGTGCCGCCCCGGCCATAGGCAGCCGGACCCGGCATGGCACCGGCCGATTGCGGGCCGACATGCAGTTTGCTGAAATTGTCCACCCAGGCTATGGAGCCGCCGCCATTGCCGATCTCGACGAGGTCGACCACCGGCACCATGATCGGATAGCCGGCCGAGGTCTGGTTCCGCTCGATCCAGTAGTCTGTCATGATCTTGACCTGACCGTTTTCGATCAGCGAGCACTTGGCGGTCGTGCCGCCGATGTCGAGCGCCAGCACATTCTTTTCGCCGATCAGCTTGCCGAGTTCGGCCGCACCCCAGAAGCCGGAGGCCGGGCCGGATTCGACCATGGTGATCGGGATCTTCGAGACGGAGTCGAGCGTGTCGACGCCGCAATTCGACTGCATGATGTAGAGGCTGCCGGCAAAGCCCTTGCCCGTCACCCCGTCTTTCAACCGCGTGAGATAGCGCTCTGCCGTCGGCTGGACATAGGCCGAAAGCACGGCCGTGTTGGTGCGCTCATATTCGCGCCATTCGCGGGTGATCTGGTGCGAGGCGACGGTGGCGACCTCGGGCCACAGCCGCTTCAGCTCGGCGAGCGTCCGTTCCTCATGCGACGGGTCCGCATAGGAATGGAGGAAGGAGACGGCGACGGCCTGAACGCCGTCTGCCTTGAAATCGGCGACAATGGCAGGCAGGGCGGAGAGATCGAGCGGGCGCATCTCCTCGCCCTTGTAGCTCAGTCGGCCACCGACCTCGCGGCGCAGATAACGGGGCACGAAAGGTTCGGGCTTCACATAGTGAAGGTTGAAGAAATCGGGGCGGTTGCCGCGCGCGATCTCGATACTGTCGCGGAAGCCTTCGGTGGTGATCAGTCCGACCTTGACGCCCTTGCGTTCGGTGAGCGCATTGATGACCACCGTCGTGCCATGGGCGAGGAAATCGATGGATTTCGGATCGACGCCGCCCTTTTCGAGAACGTTGAGCACGCCCTGCTCGAAATTCGGCGGGGTCGTGTCCGACTTGGCGGTGACGATGCGCGCCTCGCCTGTCGCGTGATCGGTCTCGAAGCAGACCAGATCGGTGAATGTGCCGCCGACATCGGTGGCGACGCGAATGGTCTTGCCGCTCATCAGAGGGTCCCCTTCTTCGTTTCGTGAAGCATCATGCAGATGGCGCCCGGAAGCTTCAGCGCTTCGGCGGCGGCGACGCGGTCCTGCGTGTAAAAGCCCTGGTCATGCAGGCAATTGATCGTGCCTATCACCGAACCGTCGATGATGATCGGCACGTTGATGACGGATTCGCAGCCAAGCGAACGGATGAGCTCGTGATCGTCGAAGACTTTGGCGATGTCGTCGATCGTGTTGGCGACGAAGGTCTGCTTGTCGCGCAGCGTGATGTCCGACCAGACATTGTCATGATAGGGCTTGGTGCCCGACACGGGATAGGCATCCGGCATGTTGGAATAGACGCGCTCGGAGGTCTTGGCCTTGCCGTTGCTGGTCATGACGGTGAAGAGCTTCACGCCGACAAGCTCTTTCGTCAGCGCTTCCAGCGCCTCGAAGGCCTTTGCGGGCTGGCCCTCGGAAGCCAGTGCAGTCACAAACGAACCGTAATCAGTCATGCTTGGTCTCCCATGATGTGCTGGCGCATCGCCGCCTCCTCGTCGCTAACCACCGGCACGGCGGAAATCAGCCGCCGCGTGTAGTCCTGCGTGGGGGAGGAGAAGAGCGCTTCCGTCGTGCCGATCTCGATCAGTCGTCCGCGTTCGAAGACGGCGACCCGGTCGGCGATGTTGCGCACGACAGACAGGTCGTGCGTGATGAAAACATAGGTGAGGCCGCGTTTGGCCTTCAGTTCGGCCAGCAGCCGCAAGACGCGGGCCTGAACCAGAACATCGAGCGCCGATGTCGGCTCGTCGAGCACCACGAGCTCGCTTTCGCAGGCGAGCGCGCGGGCAATGGCGACGCGCTGGCGCTGGCCGCCCGAAAGAGCTGCGGGGGAACGGCGGGCATAATCGGGCTCCAGCC
Source organism: Hyphomicrobiales bacterium (assembly GCA_900466575.1). Taxonomy (GTDB): domain Bacteria; phylum Pseudomonadota; class Alphaproteobacteria; order Rhizobiales; family Rhizobiaceae; genus Ensifer_A. The sequence continues at coordinate 245,447 of UBMP01000009.1, forward strand.
CCACCTCCTGCAGAAGGGCGCCGATGCGGGCCGCCCGCTCGGCTTTCGGGCCGATCTCGTGAACGTCCAGCGCGAGACGCAGCGACGCGCCGACGGTGCGTCTGGGATTGAGAGAGGAGAGCGGGTTCTGCTGCACGAGTTGAATGGCGCGGCGATGGCGCTTCTCCCGCCGTTCGGGTAGCGGTTCGCCGGCAAAGGCGATGGTGCCTGCGGTCGTGCCGTAGATGCCGAGGATCATGTTGGCGATGGTGGACTTGCCGGAGCCGGATTCACCGACAATCGCAAGGCATTCGCCCTTTTCCACCGCGAAGGACACGTTGTCGACGGCTTTGGTGCGCCGGCCGTTGACGGCGAATTCTTTGCTCACGCCGTTGAGTTCGAGGATCGCGCTCATGCAAGCCGCTCCTTCTCGCTGGCGCCCGGATGGGCGATCAGAGGATCGAGGAAACCGGCCGTATCTTCCGCGATATCCGGAATGCCGCCGCCGGTGATGCGCGGCACCGCGGAGAGAAGTGCGCGCGTGTAAGGATGCTGCGGATCGGAAAACAGCTGTTTCGTCGTGGCCTGTTCGACGATGCGGCCCTTGTAGATGACATAGACGCGGTCGGCGAATTCGCGCACCACCCCGAGATTGTGCGAGATGAAGAGCACGGAGGTGCCGTGCTGTTCGACCAGATCGGACATCAGCTTCAGCGTCTGCGCCTGCACGGTGACATCGAGCGCCGTGCCCGGCTCGTCGGCCAGAAGCAGGGACGGATTGTTGGCGAGCGCCATGGCGATCATGACGCGCTGGTTCATGCCGCCGGACAGCTGGAAGGCGTAGCTGTCAAGCACGCGTTCCGGCTCGTTGATCGACACATCGGCGAGTGCCGCAATCGCCTTCATGCGCGCTTCCGCCTCGCCGATGGCGGGATTGGCGCGGGCCAGAACCTCGCGGAACTGGGTGAAGATCGGATAGACCGGATTGAGCGACGAGGTCGGGTCCTGGAAGATCATCGACATGCGGGTGCCGCGCAGGTGATGGCGGTCGCGCGGCTTGAGCTTGTCGAGATCGATGCCTTCGAAGTTCAGGCTTCCGGAAATGCGCGCCGTGCTTATCTCCTGCAGCATGCCGAGCACGATGCGGGCGGTGACCGACTTGCCGGAACCGGATTCGCCGACCAGCGCCACGCGTTCGCCCTTGCCGATATGCAGCGAGATGCCGTGGAGAACCTCCACCATGCCCGACCAGAGCTTGAAGCCGAGCTTCAGGTTTTCGATTTTCAACGTGGGGGCGCTCATTGGTCGCCTCCCAGGATTTCGCGCAGCGCATCGCCGATCAGGTTGAAGCCGAAGACGGCGATGAGGATCGCGAGACCGGGGAAAACGGTTAGCCACCAACTGTCGGGAAGATATTTCGCGCCGTCCGCGACCATCGAGCCAAGATCCGGCGTCGGCGGCTGCACGCCGAGGCCAAGGAAGGAGAGCGACGAGGCAATCAGGATGACGAAGCCGAAATCGAGCGTCATCTTGGTCACGATGGAGGGCACGCAGTTCGGCAGGATTTCCCGGAACATGATGTGCAGCTTCGAGGCCCCGATGACTTCCGCCGCCAGCACATAGCCTTCCTCACGCTCCGAACGGGTGATCGAGTAGACGAGGCGCGTGTACCAGGGCCACCACATGGCGGTGACGGCGATCATGCCATTGGTCAGCGTCGGTTCCAGCAGGCCCATGATTGACATGGCGAGCACCAGCGGCGGGATCGACAGGAAGATGTCGGTGATGCGCATCAGCACATATTCCGTCCAGCCGCCGAGATAGCCGGCCGCAAGCCCGATGGCGACGCCGATCGGCACGGCGATGATCAGCACGACGGCGGCTAGGATCAGCGAGACGCGATAGGCGTAGACGACGCGGGTGAAGAGATCGCGGCCGACCAGATCGGTGCCGAAGATGTTCGGCCAGTGCGGCGGCTGGTTGAAATTGGTGAAATCGACGACCGCGCCGACATGTTCGGGGAAGGGCGTGATGAAATCCGCAAACACGGCCGCAAGGACGATGATCGTCACGAGGATCAGGCCCAGCAGCGACAGCGGATTGCGGGTGAGGATGAGCAGCGTCTTCTTCATGCCGGGCGCTCCGACAGGCGGATGCGCGGATTGACCACCGAGACCAGCAGATCGACAATGATGTTCACGATCAGGAACATGGCAGAGATGATCAGCACCGTGCCGACAATGGCGTTCAGGTCTTTGCGCAGGATCACGGCGACGCCGTATTTGGAAAGCCCCGGCCAGGCATAGACGGACTCGACCAGAAAGGCGTTGCCGAGCATGGCAGCGAAGTCGAGGCCGATAATGGTGAGCGAGGGGATGAGCGAGGGGCGGAAGGCGTAGCGGCGAGCGATGCGCCGCGCCGAAAAGCCATAGGCTTCCGCCATTTCGATATAGGGCTTGTTATAGGTCTCGACCATATTGGAGCGCACGAGCCGGGCGGCCTGGCCGATGCCGGACAGCGCCAGCGCAAAGGCCGGCAGGATGACGTGCCAGAGCGCATCGGCGAAAGCGTGGAGATTGCCGCGCGCCAGCGTATCGAAGAGCAGGAAGCCGGTGATTGGCTGGAAACCGGAGCCATCGGAAAGGCGGCCGGCGACGGGGAAGAGCGGCACGAAATAGGCCAGCAGCAGCATGAGGATGACCGCCCAGACGAAGCTCGGAGCAGAAACGCCGAGCAGCGTGACGAGGCGGATGGTGTGGTCGATCCAGGTGCCGCGATAACGCGCCGACAGGACGCCGAGCGGAATGCCGAGCAGGACCATCATCAGGCCCGACACAAAGACCAGCTCCAGCGTCGCTGGGAGAAAGTCTGCAATGTCGCGGGTGACGGGCCGGTTCGTGTAGAGCGAGATGCCGAGATCGCCGTGGAAGAGATCGGAGACGAAATAGCCGTATTGGACGACGATGCTGTCATTCAGATGCAGCTTGTCACGCAGCACCGCCACGGCATCCGCTGTCGCGTTCGGGCCGAGCGCGATGCGGGCCGGGTCGCCGGGAATGATCCGGGCGATGGCGAAGATGAGGATCGAGACGCCGATCAGAACGACAAGCGACGTCGCGAGCCGCTTCGCGAGGATGCGGACGAGTGCGGGCATTTATGCTGTTTCCGGTTCAGGTTTGTGCCGGGCCGGCATCAGGGCCGGCCCGGTCGAGAATGCTGCTTGTCAGTCTTTCATTTCCATGAGGCGGAAGGAGAAGGCGAAGCCGGCGAGACCGAAGGCCTTCTTCGGGTCGGTCAGCGCCGGTGCGGTCACCCGCTTGCTGGCAGCAAACACGGCTGTCTGGTCCTGCGCGAAGATGGTCGGAGCGATTTCCTTCAGGCGCTTGTTCAGCTCCTGATAGATCGCGGCGCGATCCGCCTCCGGTGCTGCGCGGCCCTTGTCGAGCAGCTCGTCCACCTTGGCGTCCTTCAGATATTCGGGCGACATCCAGGTGCCGGCGGCGCTGGAATGATACATGCCGTAAAGCAGCGTATCCGGGTCGCCGGTGACCGAGTTCACAAAGACCTGCGAGACGTTCGGGGTGTTTTCGGGCTTCGTCACCATTTCGGTAAACAGCGCCCACGGAACCTTCTTCACCTCGGCCTTGATGCCGATCTGCGAGAGATTGGCCTGAAGCAGCAGCGCGAAACGTTCCTCCAGCGGCACTTCGCCGATCCACGACAGTTCGACCTTCATGTCGGCCGGCTTGTACTTGCACTTGGCAAGATGTTCCTTGGCCTTGGCGAGGTCCTGCTTGATCACGTCGCTTTCCGGCAGCGAACCGAGCATGCCGACCGGCAGCGCGCCGGTGGAGGGGCTGCCCTGAGACACCTTGTCCTTGATCGCCACCATCTTGATGCCGGCGGAATAATCGAAGGCATAGGAGACGGCGAGGCGGCATTCCGGGTCATCAAACGGCGCCTTGGCCGTATTGAGCTTGATGTAGAATTCCGACGTGCCCTTTTCGGTGAAGAGCTGTGCGCCATCAGCGGCGAGCGCCTTCAGCACTTCCGGCGGCAGCCATTGTGAGGAAATGTCATGCTTGCCCTGCGTGATGAGCGTGCGGACGGTTGCAGCTTCCAGGCCGTATTTGAAGTCGACCTCGTCGGGTGCTGCGGCAGGAATGCCCAGGAAATAGGCCGGGTTCTTCTTCATCACCGTTTCAGACTGCGGGTTGTGCGAAACGACCGAATAGGCACCGCTGCCGGCGGCATGGGTGTCGAGCCAGGCCTGTCCCCAGTCCTTCATCTCGCCATCGCCCTTGTCGAGATGCTCCATGACGAGCTTCTTGTCGACGATCGGCAGGCGCACGAGTGACGCGACGAAAGGAGCGGACGGCTTTTTCAGCGTGAACTTCACCGTGGCGGCATCGACCGCTTCGGCCTTGTCGACATCGGTAAAGAGATAGGAGAGGCCCTGGCCGATCGCCTTCATGCGGTTGAGCGAGAAGACGACATCGTCGGCCGTCATCGGATTGCCGCTCTGGAACTTCACGTCCTTGCGCAGCTTGAATGTGTAGGTGCTGCCTTCCGAGGTCCAGCTTTCGGCCAGCATCGGATCGAAACCTGTCGCGCCCTGCTTCGGCATGACCAGGGTGTCGTACATGTTGAACATGAGAATGGAGTCGGCATAGTCGGTCGCCTTGGCGGGATCGAGTTCACCGATCGGAGATTCGTCGAGCCTCAGCACGCCGCCGGCGGCGGCGTAACCGTGAATGGAGGCAGCGGCAAGCAGAGCCGCCGCAAGTGTGGTCAGGCGCTTATTCATTGTCGGTTCCCTTTTTGGTTTTTGGAGGTTTCGGCGCTTTTCGCCGGTCTGCAGCCCTTGTTATGACCAGGCTGATATTGGGTTCGCCCGAGGGCTCTCCGTCGCCGAAGACATCCATCGTGCAGGTATGAAAGATCAGCGTCGGTTCCGTCGTGTGGTTCCAGGTGGCGTGAACGACGGTGGAGGGGAAGTGGGCAGTGTCGCCGGGCTTCAGGATGGTGCGTTCGCCATCAAGCTCGATGGTCAGTTCGCCTTCCAGAATGAAGTAGATTTCCTCGCCCTCATGCGACATCGGCTCGCTGCGGAAGCCGGGCGGCTCGTGGATGAGGGTGCTGCGCAGGACATTGCCGGGAAACGACGCCGAAAGGCGCTCATAGGTGAGCTTCTTCTCGCCAATCCCTGAGATGCCGAAGGCTTGACGGCTTTGCTTGCGGGTGATCGGCTGCTCGTTCTTCGGCGGACTGAAGAAGGAGCCGGCATCCATTTTCAGAACGCGGCAGACGGAGATCAGGGAGGTCAGCGACGGAACGGTGATCCCGCGTTCGATTTGCGAGATGAAACCGACCGAAAATCCGGACGCATTGGCCACTTCCTGAAGCGTCAACTTCAAAGCTTTGCGGCGATTGCGCAAACGGATACCCATCGGGCTGAGTCCATCATCGGACCCGCCCGTTTCAGCGAGCGTCTTGGGGGTCATTATTGTTCCCGTTTTTTAGTATTACTTCAATACTGCACGTTTGGGCGCAGCCGTCAACGATTTTTAGTATTGCTAAAATCGGAAGCTAAAATTCGAGCGGCAAACGGTGCGACGACCCTCTCGCCGGCATTGCGCAAGAGATCGGGTGGGCCGAATAGGTCAGCAGTGGCCAACGATGCCCATGGCTTCTTTGCAGCCATCCGCCGTCAGGTCGTTACCGGACCGGCGCTGCCCAGAGTTCGATATAGACGTGGTCGTCGTCGCCGGCTTCGGCGAGTGCCGTGCCGAAATAGACGGCATGGCCGAGAGGGCTGTGGGGACCTTCGGGGACCTCGAGCTCGGCGCGGGTGCGGCCGAGGAAACTGCCATCGGCTTGCGCGACCATGCGCCCCGCATTGGTGACCATGACCGGCGTTCCGTCTTCCAGTTCCAGGCAATAGCGCGCTTCGATCGCATAGGATCCATCGGGAAGGGCGATCGCGAAATCCGCGCCGCCCGGCAGGATCCGCCCGCTCCAGCCGTTGCCCACCGCCTCGCCGCCGATGATCGGGAAAACGGCACGGGTCGTGCCTTGCGTCGTCCTGAATTCCAGCGCCGGGCCGATATCGGCGCGGATGACGCAGGCTTTCTCGAGCATCGGTGCACCCAGCGTGCGGGAGGCGCCCAACGTCGTCATGTCGGCGGAAAGCGTTTCAGGCTTCATGGGTAATCCGTCCGTCGCAGACCGTCATCCTGACGCCGATGTCGGCAATCGCCTCCACCGGGGCCCACTCGATGTCGGCGGAAAGCAGCACCAGATCGGCCAGCATGCCGGGGCGAAGCGCGCCGGTCTTGTCTTCCATATGGCCGGCATAGGCGCCGTTGCAGGTGAAGGCCTTGAGCACTTCATTCAACGGCAGGCGATGGTCGGGCAGGCCCGGCAAATGCGGGTTCCGCGTCATGGCGGCCTGGATGCCGAGAAGCGGATCGATGGGCACGATCGGCCAATCGGAAGAGAAGGCGATTTTCGCGCCGGCCTCGTGGAGGAGGCGCCAGGCATAGGCATAAGGGGCGCGTGTCGCGCCGATGCTGCGCGTGGTGGGCGTATCGCCCACGGGTGCGTGGAGCGGCTGGACCGAGGCGATAACGCCGAGTTCGGCAAAGCGCGGGATATCGGCTGGGTCGATCATCTCGACATGCTCGATGCGGTGGCGGCTGTCGCGCCGGCCGTTCCTCTTGCGGGCAGCCTCGTAACCATCGAGCGCGATCCGTACAGCGGCGTCGCCGATGGCGTGCACGGCGATCTGCAGGCCGCGCCTGTCGATCTCGATGGCGGCTTCCGTGAAGGAAGCAACATCGAAGATCGGGTCGCCGCGCAGGCCGGGCTTGTCGGCATAGTCGTCGAGCATCGCCGCCGTGCCGCTTTCGATGACGCCGTCGATGAAGATCTTGACGCGGCCGCAGGTCAGCTTGTCGCCGGTGAAGTCGCGCGTCATGGCCGTTGCGCGGTCGAGTTCGCTAAGCGGCATGTCGCGGGTGAAGTGGAACGGCACGGAGATGCGCGAGAGCAGACCGCCCTCGGCCTCGACATCGCGCAGCAGTTCCAGAAGGTGGCGGTTGCCGTCCATGTTGTGCATGGAGGTGATGCCCTTGGACGCGGCGAATTTCATGCCGGCTTTCAGGATTTCCACATCGTCGCGCCATTCGGCCTGTGTCGGCGGCACGGGCGGCTCGATGCCGGACATGCCCAGCATTTCGCGGCCGCCGGTGGTGCGCAGATCAAGGACCGGCAGCATGGCGAATTTTTCACGCAGTTCACCGGTTGCCAGACCGTCAGCGCCCCTCACGACCTCGTTGCCGACGGGAAGCTCGCGACCTTTCAGGAGGCCGGCGGCCTTCAGCGCGGCGGTGTTGGCGAAGAGTGTGTGGAAATCGTAGGCCATGACCGCCATCGGCCGGTCCGGGCAGATGCGATCGAGCACATGGCGGTCGAGCCGGGTGTTCCTGCCGAGAATTTCGTAATCCGCACCCTGCGCCAGAAGCAGGCCTTCCTCGGGCCGCGCGGCGATGAACGACTGGAAAGCGGTATTCAGCGCCTCGAACCCTTTCACCCCCGGAAGCTGCAGAAGCGTCTGGCCATAGGCGCCGGAAAAAAGGTGCAGGTGGCTCTCCACGAAGCCTGGCATCAAGGTTGCGCCCTCGGCGTCGACGATGCGCGTTTCAGGTCCCGCATGAGCCAGAACCGTCTCTTTCTCGCCCACCGCGACAATCCGGTTGCCGGCAACCGCCAGCGCCTCCGCCCGCGGCGCGCTGCCGTCCATGGTCAGCACGCGGGCGTTGACGAAGATCAGCGAGGCATTCATTGCGGCATACCTTCAGGGGTGGGGCCTTTACGGACCGGGGAGGCGATGCAGGCATCCTCGAAAATCATGTGGACAAGCGGCAGGATGCGGGCGCGGAGATGCATCTCGTGCTCGGCCAGCGTCTGCTCCTCGGTGGAGATGAGACTGAGGAAGGAAGGCATCCAGACGTCGTGAAACAGGCGGGCGAGAAAGTCGGCGCTCGCCGGCGTGCCCGATCTGGTCTGCAGCGAAAGTCCGTCGAAGAATTCGCTCACCACGGCAATCAGCGCCTCGGTGACACCGCGGTATTGCGAGGCCAACTCGGTTTCGGGATGGCGGATGGGCGCGGCTTCCGCATAGCGCCACACGCGCTTGTCGGCAATTTCCAGCGTCCGGCGCGAGACACGCAGGAACAGTTCGAGAATAAGCGTGCCGAGATCGGTATTCTCCCTCCAGTGAAGCGGGCGGTCGTGATCGCGCGCCTCCATGGTCCCTTCGCTGATCAGGGCGATGAGAACGCCGTCTTTCGAACCGAAATAGTTGAACACCGTGGGCGCCGAGATGCCGACGGCGGCGGCGATATCGGCCATGGTGGTGGCATCGATCCCCTGCGTTTCGAAGAGCCGCCGCGCCGCCGCCACGATCTCGTCGCGGCGCTTCGCCTTCTTGCGGCTGCGCAAGCCTGGTTCCGCTGCCTGTGGGGACTGCCGGAGAGGAGATGCCATGTTTTCTTTTCGCTCTCAAATTTTTGTGTCGATAAAAAATTTGGTTGACTAAATGTATTTTGTCAATACGCATATTGAAAACCTATAAGGGAACGAAAGCAGATGCTCGACATACGGGGGCTGTCCAAGCGGTTCGGCTATGGCAAGGGCGAGGTCACCGCCTTGCACGAGGTATCTTTCCAGATCGCTGAGAGGGAGTTTTTCACGCTGCTCGGCCCGTCCGGCTGCGGCAAAACCACGCTTCTGAGGCTGATTGCAGGTTTCACCGGGCCCAGCGGCGGCTCGATCGTGCTGGACGGCAAGGACATTGCGGCGATGCCGCCGAACAGGCGGCCGGTCAACACCGTATTTCAGTCTTACGCGCTCTTTCCGCACATGACGGTCGGCCAGAATGTCGCCTTCGCGCTGGAAGCGCAGGGTCGGCCAAAGTCGGAAATCGACCCTGCCATCGACGAGATGCTTACGCTGGTGCAGCTTCTGCATCTGAAGCACCGCAAGAGTTCCGAGCTTTCCGGCGGCCAGCAGCAGCGCGTGGCGCTGGCCCGCGCGCTTGTCGCGAGACCCCGCATCCTGCTTCTCGACGAGCCGCTCTCCGCGCTCGACATGAAGCTGCGCAAGGACATGCAGATCGAATTGAAGCGCCTGCAGCGCGAGACCGGACTGACCTTCATCTTCGTCACCCACGACCAGGAAGAAGCGCTCACCATGTCCGACCGCATTGCGGTGATGAGCGGCGGCCGCGTTCAGCAGATCGCCACGCCGCGCGAGCTTTACGACCGCCCGGCCAACCGCTTCGTGGCGGGCTTCATCGGTGAGTCCAATTTCCTGTCCGCCATGGCAAGCGGCGGCGTTGTCGAGGTCGGTGACGGCAAGGTTCATCTCGCGGATGCGCCGGACGGGGCGCTGACGCTGATGATCCGCCCGGAACATGTTGTGCTTTCCGCGAAGGCGCCCGATGCGCTGCAATTGGAGGCGACGGTCAACCAACTGGTCTTCTTCGGAACCGACACGCATGTCCATCTGTTGCTCAACGACGGCACAAAGATCGTCGCCCGTGTCCAGAACGCGCTTCATGCGGGCCAGAGCTTCCATGAGGGCGAGAGGATCTTCCTGTCGCTGCCTTCAAACGCGCTCCGCGTCGTCAATGAGGCGGAGGCTGAAGCATGAACGGCTCCGACACAGGGCGCCGCTGGGCGCTTGCGCTGCCCGCCGTGGCGGTCATCATGCTTTTCTCGATCCTGCCGCTGGGCGTGGTCCTTGTCTACTCGTTCCTGACGCCCGGCGATTTCGGCAACGTCAAGTGGATCTTCTCCACGGAGGGCTGGTTCTCGGTTCTCTTCGAGCGCAGCATCTTCGACGACACGATCTCCATTTCCGGCGCCAATATCACGATCCTGCTGCGGTCCGTCATTCTTGCGATCGCCACCACCCTGATTACGCTGATCTTCGGCCTGCCGACCGCCTGGTTCATCGCAACGCGAGCCCCGGCACAAAGAAATCTCTGGCTCTTCCTGATCACGATCCCGTTCTGGACCAACCTCCTCGTGCGCACCATCGCTGTGCAGGAGATGATCCGCTCCGAAGGCGTGTTCAACCGCATCCTTCTGGCGCTCGGCATCATCGATGCGCCGATCCAGATGATGTTCACCGATTTCGCCGTGCTGCTTGGCATGACCTATGTCTACCTGCCGCTCATGGTTCTGCCGGTCTATGCGGCCATCGAGAAGTTCGATTTCCGCCTCGCGGAGGCGAGCTACGATCTCTATGCCTCGCGCTTTTTCTGCCTCCGCCGGGTGATCCTGCCGCTGATCCGGCCGGGCATCATCGCCGGCTCGATCCTCGTTTTCGTCCCCGCGCTTGGCGCTTACATCACCCCGCGCATCATGGGTGGCGGCAAGTCGATGATGCTGGGCAACCTCATCGACCTGCAATTCGGGCAGGGTCGAAACTGGCCGCTGGGCGCGGCGCTGTCGATCACGCTCACGGTTCTCGTTCTGCTCGCGCTCATCTGGTACACGCGCCTTACCTCCGGGCGGAAGGAGCGCGACCATGTCTAAGCGCAGCTTCGACGTCACACGGCTACCTGGAACGGCGGTCATCGCGATGGCCTGCTTCGTCGTCCTCTATATCCCGATGGTGATCCTGGTCGGCTATTCCTTCAACGCCGGCAAGGTGATCGGCAACTGGGAGGGGTTCTCCCTCAAGTGGTATGGCGCCGCCCTGCAGAACGAGGCTTTCCTCAATGCCGCGCTGAACTCGCTGATCCTGGCCACCACTGCCTCCGTCATTGCCACGCTGTTTGCGACGATGGCGGCGCTTGCCACCACGCGGACGGAAAAGTTTCGCGGCGAGGGAGCGATCCACATCATCCTCAACCAGCCGCTGATGGTGCCCGAAATCGTGCTGGCCATCGCGCTGGTGATCATCATCGGCCAGATCAAGCAGATGACGGTTTATACGGGCCTCGGCTTCCTGATCGCGGCCCACACGACGTTCTGCATTCCCTTTGCCTATCTGCCCATCCGGGCGCGTCTCGAGGGGATGGACCTCAGCCTCGAGACGGCAGCGGCCGATCTTTACGCCAGCCGCTTCTATGCCTTCCGGCGCGTCACGCTGCCGCTTCTCGCTCCGGGGATTCTCTCGGGCTTCATGCTCGCCTTCGTCGTATCGCTCGATGACCTGATCATCAGCGATTTCCTGAAGTCGCCCGGGCAGGACACGCTGCCGACCTATTTGATGGGCGAGCTGAAACGCAATCTCACCTCCGAAATCTATGCCATTTCCTCGCTTCTACTTCTGCTCAGCGTGCTGATCGTTGCGGGGTCATGGGTAGCAACACGCAAGAAAGACTGAAAACCAAGGTCCCAGAGGAGAATGACAATGAAACTCGCATCCCGCATGGCGGCCACCGCCGCCTTACTGATGACCACGGCTCTTCCGGCACTCGCCGCCGGCCAGCTCAATATCTACAATTTCGGCCTCTATACGCCGCCGGACCTGATCGCCAAGTTCGAGAAGGCCTATGACGTGAAGGTGACCGTTACCGAATACGACAGCAACGAGACGGCGCTTGCCAAGATCCAGGCCGGCGGCCATGGCTTCGACGTCGTCGTTCCTTCCGCCTATATTGTCCCCGCCTATATCCAGGCCGGTCTGCTGATGAAGAGCGAGCCGTCGCAGATGTCGAACTTCAAGAACGTGAAGTCCGAATGGGTGGACGTCACCTGGGACAAGGGCCGGCATTACACCGTGCCTTACGTCTGGGGCACGACCGGCGTGATGGTCAACACCAAGGTCTACAAGGGCGATATCAACACCGCAGCCATCATCTTCGATACGCCGCCGGAGCTGAAGGGCAAGGTCAATGTCGTGCCCTCGATGAACGAAGTCATCGACATGGCGATCAACTATGTCGGCGGCGAGGCCTGCACGACCGATAAGGCGGTGCTGAAGAAGGCACATGACAAGCTGATGGCGGCAAAGGCCTCCTGGGCTTCCATCGACTACCCGAGCTTCGAGAAGTTCATCAAGGAAGACCTCAACGCCTCGATCTTCTGGAACGGTGCCGCCATGCGCATTCGCGCTGAAAATCCCGGCTTCGCCTATGGACTGCCGAAGACGGGATTTCCGCTCTGGCAGGACAACGTCGCCATTCTCGCCGATGCCAAGAATGTCGAGAACGCCAAGCTCTTCCTCAACTTCCTGATGGATCCTGAAAATGCCGGCCTCGTCTCGAACTACACGCGCTATGGCAATGCCATCACCGGGTCTGAAAAGTTCATGGACGCCGACGTTCTCAAGGCTCCGGAACTCACCATTCCGGAAGACCTGAAGTCTTCCGCGCATTTCCTGTCCTCCTGCCCGCCGGATGTCCAGCAGCTCTACACCCGCATCTGGACCGATCTGACCAAATAAGCCCGGGCCGGTCTGATAAACGAAGAGACGGCGGCCATCCTCGTAATGGCTGCCGTCTTTGCGCGCGTGCTGCAGGGGTGGGCGCGGACATCGAGCGAATAAAAAGAGCGCTTCCGGTGGGCCGGAAGTGCTCCTGTCGTCGCTGATCTGTCGCCGGCTCAAACCGTATCGAGATCGAGCCGATAGTTCTGTTCAGGCGCTGAAGAACGCCGCAAGCGCCTGCAATTCGCCCTGGCGGATTTCGTGACCGCCGGGATGGACCGATGTCCGGACGCGGCTGCCCTGTTGCCCGAAATACGTCACCAGGCGCTCGGTGAGGGGAAGCGGGCAGATCGGGTCGCGCTCTCCCGCCGTGATCAGCACGTCCTTGCCTTTGAGTCCCTCGTTGGCTTCAGGCTGCCAGGGGATCAGAGGGTGGAGCAGGGCCGCCTTTTCGACGAGATCGGGATGCTGAAACAGGACGGAGGCGAGAATGTTGGCCCCGTTCGAGTAGCCGAGAGCATAAGCCGGGTGGCCAGGATACCGGGCCTTGCAGTCGGCCATGTAGGCTGCCATCTGTTCGGTCCGAACCTTGAGATCGTCCATGTCATAGACGCCTTCACCCGTGCGGCGGAAAAAGCGGAGAGCGCCGTGTTCGCTGACATCGCCACGCGGCGCGACAATGCCTGCGTCCGGCCGGATCTGCTCGATTAGTTCATTGAACTGGAACTCGTTTCCGCCTGTGCCGTGAAAGGCGAAGACCAGGGGAGCGCCGGGCGAGGGCGCTTTTGTGAATGCGTGATACGTGTTGGTCATTTCATCATCTCCGGCAGGCGGGACCAAAAAGGTCCCGCTGCCTTTCGGTTGAAAGTCGGCCTCAGTCGGTAATCGGCTGCAACAGGCCCTCGATCTGCTGGCGATGGGGCTCGTAGCGCGTCGGCAGCTTCAGAGCCTCGCCGAGATGGGCCGTATCCTCGTCGCGATCGAAGCCGGGTTCGTTGGTCGCGATCTCGAAGAGAACGCCGCCCGGCGTGCGGAAGTAGATCGCCCAGAAGTAATCGCGGTCGATGACAGGGGTGACGTGATACCCGGTATCAAGGAGCGCCTTGCGGACTTCCAGCTGAGCAGCCCTGTCTTCCACCGCAAAGGCGATGTGGTGAACCGAACCGGCCCCCTGGCGGGCAAAGCCTGCGCTGGGAAGCGTTTCGATGTCGATGAAATCGGCACCGTTGCCGCCGGGGATGGCGTAACGCGACCATTCGTTCTTCTCATCGACCTTCTGGTATCCCATGAAGCCGAGTAGTTCGCGGGTGGCGCCGGCATCCTTCAGGCGCATGCTTGCGCCGTGAAAACCCTTGATCGCTTCCGCAGCGCCGATCTCGTCCTGCAGCCAGCCGTTGCGCTCGTCATTGTCGACTTCGATCAGCGAGAAGCCGTCATTGTCCGGTCCTGCGAACCGCAGGCGCTTTTCGCCAAAGGCTTCCGTCTCTGCAAGGCCCTGAACTCCAAGCTTCGAAAGACGCTCACGCCAGTAACCGAGCGAACCTTTCGGAACAGCGAAATAGGTCTCGCCGACTTCGCCAACACCAGCCTTGCCGGCGGCGATGTGCGGGAAGGGGAAGTATGTCATGACCGAGCCGGGGGTACCGACTTCATCGCCGTAATAGAGGTGATAGACCTCCGGCGCGTCAAAGTTGACGGTCTTCTTGACCCGGCGCAGACCCAGCTTCTTGGTGAAGAAATCGCTGTTGACCTGCGCATCCGCGGCCATCGAGGTCACATGGTGCAATCCTTTGATCTGTGTGAGCATTGCCTTGGTCCTTTCTGTTGGGACGCTCGCTGCGTCCTTCGATGGACAGAAGATGGCGTAAGGCTCTCGCTTTGTGAATAGAAATAAAGTTGACAATATTATTGCAAAAAGTGAAATTATCGTCATGAGCGATTTGACCACGATCCGCATTTTTCTGGCGGTTGCCAGACAACGCAGCTTTGTTGCTGCGGCGCGACAATTGTCGATGACCGCGCCTACGGTGACGCGTGCCGTCAGTGCTCTGGAGGCGGATCTCGGCGTACAGCTTCTGCTGCGCACCACGCGGCAGGTCTCATTGACCTCCGCCGGCGCGGTTTATGCGGCCCGTATTTCGCCGCTCCTTGAGCAGTTCGAGGCCGTCGCCGACGACGTGCGTGCGCAAGGCGACCAGGTGTCCGGGCATATCCGCCTGAACGCGCCGCTTTCGCTGGGACAACGCATCCTGCCGGATGTCGTCTCAGGTTTGCGCGTTGAAAGCCCGGACATCACGATATCGCTGTCGCTGACCGACAATTTCATCGACATTGTCTCGGGAGAGTTCGACCTTGCAATCCGCATTTCGAGGGCGCCACAGGACAAGTCCACGATATGGCGCAAGATCTGTCCGGTCCGTCGGCTTCTGGTCGCATCGCCGGGCTATTTGGCGATCAACGGGACGCCGCGCGATCCCGAAGATCTGACGGACGCACACTGCATCGCATTTGACGAGGAGTCCCGATCAGAACATTGGGAATTGTCCCACGCTGGGCGGACACGGAAGGTGCTTGCCGGAAAGGCTCTTGCGACCAACAATGGGGAGGTCTCGGCGCGGCTCGCGGAAAACGGGGAGGGGATCGCCTTGTTACCGCATTTCATCGTGGAAGAGGCACTCACATCCGGCAATCTCGTCCCGGTTCTTCCTGCGTGGGAACCCACGGCGCTCTGGCTCACGCTCTATTATCCCCCCTACGAAAAGCTTCCGATGCGCGTGGCCAGGTTCTCCGACTTTTTCGAAAAATACGTCACTCACGTCCGGCCCGTCTGAGCGAGCGGTCAGGTATGCAGCGCGTTGAGACTATCGTCGACTGGCGCTCTCTCCGAGTGCGGCGCTGCGTCTCCATCGCCTTGACGACACGAGGATACGGTCGTCTTTTGTCTGACGACCCGGCCCCTGTAGGAAGATCTTCATTCCGCAGGCTTTGTCTTCCCCTCCTCAATCCCACGCCAAAACATTATCAAATTCTAAATGTTTCGATGCAAGATTTCGGCTCGTGAGGCAACGATCCATCTCGAGCCGTGGGGGCGTTGGACGTTTCTTCATGAAAAGCGGGTCTATTGGGGGATGTCATGGCCGGGCTGAAAATCAAGGTCATATTGCCGTTATTGATCGCCATGCTGGTCGGTATTGGCATTATTCAAAGTTCCATCACTGGTTTTGAAGTTCTTGAGATCGGCAAACAGGTCATCGAAGTCGGACGAAACCGGTTGCCGCGAGCCATTGCGCTCGGAGAAATGCGCCTGGCGCATCTGGAAGCGCAACGTGCCTACGCACTGATCCTTGGCGCGAGCAACGAGCCGGAATTGAATGCGTCCACTGCGCTTCTGATGAAGGCCCGCGAAGAGCGGAACGCCGCTTTTTCGGCTTACGAGAAGTTCATAACGCTGCCCAAAACGCGTGAACTGTTCAATGTTCTGACCGGCCATATCGGCGAGTTCCGCACCCTCGGCGATCAGGTGCTTGCACTTGCCAAGGAGGGCAAGCACGAGGAGGCGAACGCAATCTATAATGGGAAGATGCGCGACGTGGCGCTGAAGGCCGATGCCGATTTGACCGATCTGATTGCGTTCAACAGCGAAATTACGGCGCATTCGCTTGAAAACGCCGATCGCATCGTGAGCACGACCGAGCTGTCAACGATCGCCTTGGGAGCCCTAAGCATACTTCTTGGCGTCTTTGCCGCTTATATTTCGTCCGTTCGTGTCGCCCGCCCGATCACCCGGATCACCGCCGCCATGGGTGGCCTGGCGCGCGGCGATAGCGCTTCGCCCGTTCCCTACGCTGAACGCCGTGACGAAGTGGGCGAAATGGCCGCTGCCGTGGAAGTCTTCCGTCAGAATGCGATCGAACGTGCCAGACTGGAAAGGGAAGCGGCGGAAAGCCGCTCCATGAGCGAGCAGGAGCGGCGCCTCCGTGAGGAGCAGAGGGCAAGCGAAGCGGCGGAAGTGCAATTCGCGGTGGACCAGCTGGCTCAGGGCCTTGAGGCGCTTTCCGATGGCAACCTCGAGATGCGCATCCAGTCTGCTTTCGCGGCGCGTCTTGACAGGCTGCGCGAAAATTTCAACGCATCCGCTGCAAAGCTGCAAAAGGCGCTGCGTGAGGTGGGAGCAAATGCCCGAAACATCGATGCTGGCGCGCGGGAAATTCTGTCTGCTGCCAACGACCTTTCCAAACGCACGGAACAGCAGGCTGCTTCCGTCGAGGAAACGGCGGCCGCGCTTGAGGAAGTGACGACCGCGGTCAAGGATTCTTCGCAACGCGCCGAAGAGGCCGGTCAGCTGGTCGCGCAGGCGCGCCGAAGTGCGGAACAGTCCGGCGAGATCGTCAGCCGGGCCATAGACGCCATGTCACAGATCGACCGCTCCTCGGGGGAGATCGCCAATATTATCGGTGTGATCGACGAGATCGCCTTCCAGACAAACCTGTTGGCCCTCAACGCAGGCGTCGAGGCAGCGCGGGCCGGCGATGCCGGCAAGGGCTTTGCGGTGGTGGCACAGGAGGTGCGCGAACTGGCGCAGCGTTCTGCTCAGGCCGCCAAGGAGATCAAGGCTCTGATCGGGGCCTCGGGAGATCATGTGCGCAATGGTGTTGATCTCGTCAGCAAGACGGGTGCCGCGCTCAACGAAATTGTGACGCAGGTGCAGCAGATCAACCGGAATGTCGGCGCGATCGTGACCTCGGCGCGTGAGCAGGCAACGGGCCTTGCCGAAATCAATGTCGCGGTCAACCAGATGGATCAGGGAACGCAGCAAAATGCGGCGATGGTTGAGCAATCGACGGCTGCAAGCCACGGCCTTGCCGAACAGGCTGCCTCGCTGAACGCGCTGCTGGCGCAGTTCAGGCTGGGGAACGACAGCTACAAGGCAGTCCAGCCGGCGCGTGCCACGAGCACCCCGGTCGCTTCGCCCGCTCGAGCGCTTGGCAGAAGCCTTGCTTCCGCCTTTGGCGGCGCTGCCACCGCCCGCAAGGAAGAAGAATGGGCCGAGTTCTGATCGCTGCCCGGATTACCGGACTGCATGGATCGGGATTGCATCTTGCATGACCTGAGGATGGTCGATGCTGGTCCGAGAGACCCGCAAAGACAATCCGCGCCGCGTTTCCGGGAGGGATAACGCGACGCGGATGCGGGCAGGCTTAGAAACCCGGCCGATCAGAGATTGGCGAGCAATTCGTTGACGCGGCTTTCCATGTCGGCAAGGGCCTTGTCGACCGGCTTCTGGCCGGAAATCGCGGCGCTCATTTCTTCACCCACGATGTCCTGGATGGCGAACTGGCGCTGAACTTCGGACGGCAGCGGCTTGCCGAGCGTAGCGATCGCGGAGATCGTGTCACGATGCGGCAGGGCCTTGAACTTGGCAGAGTCGATGACCGCCTTGTAAGCCGGCAGGTGGCCGGTGCGCGACCATTCGAAGTCGTTGTCGGCGAAGAACTTCAGGAACTTGCCGATGGCAGCCGTCTGCTCGGGCGTGCGGTCCTTCTTGGAAACAGCCCAGGTGTGGCCGTCAGCATACTGAGCCTTGGCGCCGGAGAAGAGCTGCGGATAGGGGTAAACCGCATAGCCGCCCTTGTTGAGCGCCGTGCCTGCCTTTTCCGACTGGGCGTTGTAGTCGCCGACGACCCAGGTGCCGTTTAGCTGAACGCCGCCTTCGCCTGCGAGGAACGCGTTGATGGCACCCGCATAGTCAAGGTTCTTGGTCGTGTAGTCCTTGTCGTAGATCGCCTTGTACATCTCGACGACCTTCTTGGCTTCCGGCGTGTTGAACTTCACCTTCTTCGGATCGGCAAAGAAGTCGGAATTCTGCTGGAAGAGATAGGTATAGAGATTGCGCGTGAAGAGGGCCGTTTCGTTGGCGAGGTTCTGCACGAAATAGGGCTTGCCGGTCTTCTGCTTGAACTGCTCGGCCTGCGCCAGCACTTCTTCGGGCGACTTCGGCAGGATCGGCGTGCCGTCGGCATTGACGAGGCCGGCCTTTTTGAAAAGGTCCATGTTGATGTGGTAGAGCATGGTCCAGTTGTCGATCGGAAGACCGTAGATCTTGCCGTCCTTCGTCGCGCCTTCCTTGGCGGCGTCCGTGAACTGGTCCGGCGTTACGCCGACCGTCTTCAAGAGATCGTCGAGCGGCAGCAGCAGGCCCTTCGACTGATAGTCGGAGAGCGCGGATTCATGGATGGTGACGATGTCCGGCGCATCTCCTGAGGCGAACTGCGCGGTGAGCTGGTCGTAGCCCGGCCATTCGACCGTCGTGACATTGACCTTGATGTCCGGATTGTCGGCAGCGAACTTGTTGATCAGCGACGTGATGATGCCGCATTCGCCGACGGCCTTGCTGACGTCGGTGTTCTTGCCGAAATCGGCGTCGCAGGCGCCAAAGAAGCGCTGTACCTGCAGTTCGGTCGCTGCAAAGCTCGGCGATGCCATCATGACCGCCGCGGCGGAGATGGTCGCCAGAAACAGTTTCCTCAGTGTCATGTCATTTCCTCCTGGTTGGTTTTCGCCGTTCGTCTTCGAACGGCGCCGTTCCCTCAATCACCGGGCATTGTCGCCCAGTGCATTGCCTCACCGGACCGCCGCTCCCGACACGGCGGTGACGATATATTTCTGGAAAAACAGATAGATGATCAGAATGGGCGCGCCGGCGAAGACGGCCTGCGCCATCAGGAAGCCGATGCCTTGCGATTGCGCAAAGTTCTGCTGCGTCGAGGCGATGCCGACCGTCAGCGTGAACATTTCCTTCTTCGTCGCTGAAATCAGCGGCCAGAAGTAATCATTCCACGCACCGAGGAAGGTGAAGATGCCCAGCGTTGCCTGCGCGGGCACGGTCAGCGGCAGAAGCACCTTCCAGAACACCCGGAAACGGCTGGCATTGTCGAGGATCGCGGCCTCATCCAGTTCCTTGGGGATGGCGCGGAAATATTGCGTCATCAGGAAGACGCCGAAGGCGCTCGAAAGACCCGGCAGGATCAGGCCCGGATAGGTGTTGTGCAGCCCAAGCCAGCTGAAAATCTGGTGGCGGGCGATCAGCACGGCCTGTTCAGGCACGGCGAGCCCGAGAAGTACGATGACGAAGAGCACATCGCGACCCGGAAAGTTCAGCCGCGCGAAGCCGTAGCCTGCAAGCGAGGACAGGACCAGCGTCAGCACGGTCAGCCCGCCGGCGACGATGAAGCTGTTCAGGACCCAGGAGAACACGTTCGACGTGCCGACCGTGTCGATATAGTTCTTGATCGTGTAGGGCAGATGGAAGACCGAGTGCGGATCGACCATCAGCTCCTTGTTGTCCTTGAGCGACAGGGCGATGACGTAGAGCACCGGTCCGGCCATGGCGAGCGCCAGAAGGATCACGAGGCCGAAGAGCACCCGATCGCCGAAGGATCTGCCGCGAATTTCAGAATTGTGGGTGGCCATCACGCATCTGCCTTTCTGCGGGTGAGGAGAAACTGCGCCATCGCGGCAACCAGGATCAGCAGGAACAGGATTTCCGAGGCCGCAGCACCCAGCCCGATATCCCAGCGCTGGAACGCCGTGTTGTAGATATAGAGCACGATCGGCTTGGTCAGGTTGTTGGGACCGCCCTTGGTCATCAGAAACGCCTGACCGAAGAGCTGGAACTGGAAGACGATCTGGATGATGACCACCAGTACAAAGGTGCGTTTGATGGACGGCAGCGTAATGGAGCGCAACGTCTGCCAGCGATTGGCATTGTCGAGCGCCGCTGCCTCGTAGATATCCTGCGGGATCTGCTGCAGGGCCGAGAGAAAGAGCATCATGGGAAGGCCGATGCACCACCAGATGGTGGCAATCGCGATGCCGATCATTGCAATATCGGGGTCCGACAGGAAGGCCGGTGCCTTTGCCCCGAAGAACCCGTAGATCATCGACAGCAGGCCCATGTCCGGAATGTAGACGATGCGCCAGATGAGCGTGACGATGGTGACCGACAGAACCGAGGACGAGAAGAACAGCGTGCGTAGCACCGCCGCACTGCGCGTCTGCCGATTGAGGCAAAGCGCCAGAAAGAGGCCGATCAGCGCCAGCGCCGGAACGGTGAGGAACACGAAATAGAAGGTGTTCCAGATCGACTGCAGGAAAATGCCGTCGCGAAACAGCCGCGCATAATTGCCGAAACCGATAAAGGGGCCGGACGAGAAAGTGTCGGCTTTGTGAAACGACAGCCAGATGCCCCAGAAGAGGGGAAACACCAGAAACGCGACGAAGATGAACAGATAGGGCGCAACGAAGAGGAAATTGCGCCACTGCGAGGCGTAGATATCGACGCTTTTGGCGCGCCGCACAGTGCCATTGACAGCGTCAGCCATGGCCACCCTCCCCGCCGTGCCAGGCGCGGCCTGATGCATCGAAGAGATGCGCCTTGGCGGCTTCGAAGGCGAGACCGACGCGGTCGCCGACCGCGACGCGGCTGTCGCCGCTGTCCGAGCCGACAATCTGGTGGCCGTCGCTGAGGCGGACATACACAAGTGTACGCTCGCCGAGCCGCTCGAGCACATCGACAACGCCCTCGGCGGCATCGCCGGCCGGCTGCGTGATGCGGACATGCTCGGAGCGCAGACCGAGTTCATAATCGCCGGCTGCAAGTCCTTCCGACGGAATTGCAGTCTTGATGCTTAGACCCGCATCCGTCGCAGCGGTGACGAGCCCGCCCTCGGCCCTGATCTTCACGGGGAGGAAATTCATCGCCGGAGCGCCGACAAAGCCAGCGACGAAACGCGTGGCGGGCCGGTTGTAGATCTCCATCGGCGCGCCGATCTGCTCGATCTTGCGGTTGTTCATCACGACGATCCGATCGGCCAGCGTCATGGCCTCGATCTGGTCGTGGGTGACGAAGATCATGGTCGACTTCAGCCGCTGATGAAGCTGGGCAAGCTCGATGCGGGTGCGGGTGCGGAGTGCTGCGTCAAGGTTGGAAAGCGGCTCATCGAAAAGAAAGGCCTTGGGCTCCTTGACCACCGCGCGGCCGATGGCGACGCGCTGGCGCTGGCCGCCGGAGAGCTGCCCCGGCTTGCGGTCGAGCAGGTGGCCGATTTCCAGCATGCGGGCCGCTTCCGCGATCCGCGCGTCGATGACGGAGCGCTCGACCGAGATGTTCTTCAAGCCGAAGGCCATGTTCTCGCGTACGGTCATATGCGGATAAAGCGCGTAGGACTGGAACACCATCGCCACGCCGCGCTGGCCCGGCGGCTGGTCGTCGATGCGCTCGCCATTGATGAGGATTTCGCCGGAATCGACGCTTTCGAGTCCGGCAATCATGCGCAGCAGCGTGGACTTGCCGCAACCGGAAGGTCCGAGGAACACCACGAACTCATTGGCCGGAATGGCAAGCGACAGCTCGTCCAGCACGGTGAGCGAACCGAAACGCTTGGTTACTTGTCTGATGTCGATGCTGGCCGTCATTGTCTCTCCTCCCATGACCTGTCCGGGGATCCGGATCAGGTCTTGATCCGGATCATCTGGTAGGAATAGGGAGCGAACTTGGCCGACAGGCTGCCATTCGCGAGAGAGGCCGTATCGGCCTTCTTCGGGGCAACATTCATCATGTCGGCTTCGGTGTTGACCGCCTTGAGATCGGCATGCGTCATGACCTGGTGGTCGATGATGCTGGCATTCTTGCCGAAGGCGGCGATGTCGAATTCCGCTTCAACATCCTTGTCCGAACGGTTGACGATGAAGAAGCTGACGGCACCAGCCTTCTCATCGTGGACGGCCGACACGTCGAGGCAGGAGACGTCGCCTGCCACATCGCTCTTGTAGGTCGGGCCGGCCACCTTGAGATCGAGCGCCTTGCCGCGGCCATAGCGCGAGGCAAACATGTAAGGATAGAAAATCGTCTGCCGCCAGGCCGCGCCATTCGGCGAGGTCATGATCGGCGCAATCACGTTGACGAGCTGCGCCAGGCAGGCAATCCGCACGACATGAGAGCGGCGGATGAAGGTGTTGAGGATCAGGCCGACCTGCAGGACATCCTCGAAATTGTAGATGTCTTCGAGAAGCGGCGGAGCAAACGGCCAGCCATCGGCGCCTTCGAGGATCTTCTTGTCCTGCTCCTTGGAATGATACCAGACGTTCCATTCGTCGAACGAGATATAGACCTGCTTGGACGAGCGCTTCTTCGCCTTGATGTAGTCGATGACGCCGGCGACCGACATGATGTAGTCATCGAGCTTCTCGTTCATCGCCAGATAGTTCGGCGTATGGTTGGCATGGTTGTCGAAATACATGTGCAGCGAGATGTAATCGACCTCGTTATAGGTGTGGTCGAGAACGGTCGCTTCCCATTCCGGATAGGTCGGCATCTTGGCATTCGACGAGCCGCAGACGACAAGCTCCAGGGACTTGTCGAAGGCGCGCATGGCCTTGGCGGTTTCGTGGGCAAGGCGACCATATTCATCAGCCGTCTTGTGACCGATCTGCCAGGGGCCGTCCATCTCGTTGCCGAGGCACCAGAGCTTGACGTCGAAGGGCTCCTTGCGGCCATTGGCGATGCGCTTGTCGCTCCATTCGGAGCCGCCGGGATGGTTGGCATATTCGAGGAGATTGCGCGCTTCATCGAGACCGCGCGAGCCGAGGTTCACGGCGAGCATCATCTCGGTATTGGCGGAAACGCACCAATCGGCGAATTCATGCAGGCCGACTTCGTTGCTTTCGGATGTGTGCCAGGCGAGATCGAGGCGAACGGGGCGCTCTTCCTTCGGGCCAACGCCGTCTTCCCAATTGTAAGCAGACACGAAGTTGCCACCGGGATAACGCACGATCGGAACGTCGATTTCCTTGACGAGATCGATCACGTCCTTGCGCATGCCGCTTTCGTCGGCAGTGGCATGATCGGGCTCATAGATGCCCGTATAGACTGCGCGGCCCAGATGCTCGATGAACGAGCCATAAAGCCTCGGGTCGATATCCGCGACAACAAACTGCGGATGCGCCACGACGGACACCTTCATGCATTCCTCCCATAAATATCATAAAAGACGATATGGATCGTCATTACGGATACTAAATCGAAAAATTGGATGAAGGTCAAGACATAGGGGCCGAAACGCGCCCGTGAAAATCTTTCGAGATTGTCAATACACTGAAATCATGACACTATTTAAAATATCAAGATAATTGATATTATTCGATCTTCAGGCGCAGAACGATGTCCTGATCGTAATTGCCGAAGCCCTTGCCGAAGATGTTGATGCCGCCGGGATGGGTGGCGTCGTCATCGATACCGATGCGCACGCGGATCGAATGGTGATTGGCAAGATCGAGATCCGCGAGCGTCACATTGGAGATCTGGACGCCATCGACAAAGGTGCCATCAGGGCCAACGCGCCAGTTCTTCAGCTTGCCATATTGCGAGCCCTTGAGTTTCCACCAATCGGGCGTATAGACGCCGCGCTTGTCACCGAAATCGCCCGGCGAGGTCCACACCCCGACCTTCTTGCCGTTGATGGTGAGCGTGATATCGGAGGGCCAGTCGGCGCTGGTGCCGGGGACTTCCGAACTCAGCTCCACCGCGACTTCCAACTCCTGGATCGCCGTGTTGGAGAGCTTGGCATTGTTGGGGAACTGATACTCCACATAGCCCCGTGTGAACCAGATAAGCCCCGCTTTCATGCGGTCCGGGTCCAGAAGCGCGTTGGGCACATCCAGCAGACCGATGATGCCATCGGGGGAACAGAGACCACAGGGCGCGGTGACCTCGAAACTCGTGTAGAGCCCGACCGGCATCGAGACTTCGATCAGATCCTTGCGCGGTTCGCGAACCTCGCTCTTGAAGACGACAACGACTTCTTCCACCGTGGCGCGGCAGATTTTCTGGTTGCCCTTGCGCGCTTTCTGCGCCTCGCTCTGCACGAGACCGGCATCTTCAAGAATCTGGATATGCGTCGAGATCGTGGACTGCGGCTGCTTCAGAAGGGCGGCTATGTCGTTGACATTCATCGGTCCGTGTTCGTTCAACAGCTTGAGCACGGCCGCGCGCGCAGGCGAGGCGATTCCCTTGAGAACCGCTTGATCGACCTCGGGGTCGATGATGAGAAAGCTTTTCGTCATGACACTCTTGCATTACCGATTTCTGGATTTGTATCCTGATTTCTGATTTTTGCAAATCCTACATGGCGCGGTCTCATTGACCGGGGGACGGCCGAATAGCCGACACGTCACGAGGAACGCCCGCTTGAGGCGTGCCACGCGCGTGAGGGTCATGAATGCTGATCAGGGCAAGGTGTATTGGACGGCATCATAGCATGCCGCCCCATCACGACTAAATCCACTGCCTACACGCTGCGTTTCGAGCGGGCTGAAGGCATGTTGAGCACAGCCTCGGGCAGTCTACCACAGGCGGGCATGACGATTGACGTCCTTGTAGAGCAGATACCGGAAGCGGCCGGGTCCACCGGCATAGCAGGCCTGCGGGCAGAACGCCCGCAGCCACATGAAGTCACCGGCCTCGACCTCCACCCAGTCGTCGTTCAGGCGGTAGACGGCTTTGCCCTCCAGCACATAGAGCCCATGCTCCATCACATGCGTCTCCATGAAGGGAATAATGCCGCCGGGCTGAAAGGTGACGATGTTGAGGTGAAAATCGTAGCGGATATCGTTGGGATCGATAAAGCGCGTCGTGCCCCAGGCCCCCTCGGTGTTCGGCATCATCGCGATGTCGTGTTCGTCTTCATGGGTGAAGATCGCAGGGGGCGGCTCGATGCCTTCGACGGGCTGGAAGGCCTTTCTGACCCAATGAAACTTCGCGACAGCGTCGCCCGTATTGTGGAGGGACCAGGCGGAACCGGCAGGCAGAAATGCAAAGGAACCGGCTCGCAGAGCACGCGCGACCCCATCAAGCGTGACCGTAAGCACACCTTCGATAACAAAGATCGCTCCCTGCGCCCGGGCATCGGGCTCCGGCCTTGCGCTTCCTCCTCCTGCGGCCACTTCCATGACATATTGCGAGAAAGTCTCGGAAAACCCCGTCATCGGCCGGGCGATGATCCACGCGCGGGTCTTATCCCAGTGCGGAAGCAGGCTGGTGACGATGTCGCTCATCACACCCTTGGGGATGACCGCGTAGGCAGTCTTGAAAACGGCCTTGCCGGACAGCAATTGCGTTTGCGGGGGCAGGCCACCATAGGCGGTGAAATACTGATTCTGGCTCATGTGATCCGGACTGTTCTTCAAGAAATCGAATCGTATCGTCAGCCTGTGTCGCCGAAATGATCGGCAAATTTGCGCAACAGGCTGAAACACGAAGGGAAACGGTGTCCATCGAATCCGCGGGGACCCGGAGAACACATCACTCTTTAGCGTATAACTGCGAAGATCGGAATCGTTTAGCGTTGAAATGGGGCTCGCAATTTTTCTGGGTTAACCCGGTCTCGGCTTCCAGCTTCCCATGCCGGCCTTCCGCCTGCTGCGATCGCTCCCGAAGATAGACGGTGAGCTCGCGCTATTGAGGACCTGGTGCTCCATGACGCCCGTCGGGACATCCACGCTAGATCCGTGAGCTGACGATTGCCCGTGGCGTGTCGCGCAGCCGTCGGCGGATCGCGAGCCAGCCCTTAGGATGGGCAATGAGCCCGGATGACCCATGTCAGGCGGCGCCTTGAGCCTGTGTGGATCCCGCCTGCGGTCTTCACCCTCTCCGGCAAGCTGTTAGGTGTCTTCGGCATGACCGAGACCTGTTCAGTCTATGTCACCAACCCGCCGGCGCGTTCGCGAGCCTGTTGCCCCGATCTCGCTGGAGGCGAACTGCCTCCGCGATACCACCGAGGTAGATAAGCCGGCGGGCTTGAGCCGCCGGCCGGACTGTCGACCTATACTCTGACAACCAGAACGCCGTAGGCGGCCAGGCGTGTGTCGCCTTCGACCCCGTTGTCTGTCAAAAGGTCTGCTCCTTTCGGCAGCTTGACCGTCTTTTCCTCATGCGTCGTGTTGAGCACAAAAAGAAGCTTGCGGTCCTCGGCCTCGCGCATTGAGACCTCGACACCTGCCGGCAGATCCTCCACCAGAGGGACCGCCACGCCGTCAGCCATCAGCAAGCCGCGCAGCGCATCCGCCAGCGGGGCGGTGAGGTAGGTGCCGAGGTAGTAGACCTGGCCCTTGCCGTGGCTGCGACGCGTCAGCATCGGCGAACCTTCGAGGAAGCGGTTGGACCAGGTGCCGACTGCCTGAACATCGGCTTCCGTTTCCAGCTTCTCGTAAAGATGACCGGCCTCGAACTGACGGTTGCCGATCGTGTAGGTGTAGGTGCGCGACGCCGAGCTTGCGGCCGGTCGGGGCGAGGGCTGGTAGCTGCCGATGCCGCCCTCGCGGAAGCCGGCAAAGAGACCGTCAGCGCCGGGGGCTGCCAGCGGACCGAATTCGTAAACGCGTACGCCGGTCAGTTTCGAGAGTGCGGTGCCAGGCGCCTGCGTCCGGATGATGTGGTTGTTCTCATCGCGCGTTCCGGTCATGGCCGAAACGATAAGCGTACCGCCTTCGGCCACAAACTTTTCAACCGCCGCCGACCATTCTTCCTTCCACATGACCCAGTGGGGCACGTAGAGCGCCTTGACGCGGGAAAGGTCGTCTTCCGGATGGATGAAGCCGCAGGCGATCCCGCTCTCGTAGCAGGCCTTGTGAAGAAGTGCTGCGTCCTGCATCGGGCTCGGCAGGCCGATGGCATAGGTCTTGTAGGCTTCCTGATTGTCGAAATCGGCGCCCGCGATGGCAACGTCCATGCGGACCGTCGTGCCGAGCAGCTTGTCCTTGATCTTCGCGATGTCGGAGGCGAACTGCTTGGCCTCTTCGTAGCGCCGACGCGGAACGTTGTCGTGATCGATGACGCCGTTCCAGTAGATTTCCGCGCCGAAATGGGCCGGACGCCAGCGGAAGAACATGAGGCCATCCGCGCCGCGCGACACGGAGGTCATGGCCATGCGGCGCATTTCGCCGGGCTCGGGCACGGAGGAGGAAAAGCCCGGCTGGCTGCCGAGACCGGAAGCCTGTTCCGGGACGATGAAGTTGCCGGCATAGGAGCGGCACTGGTCGAGATGAAGCGCCTGCGCGATCGTGTGGCCACCATTGCGGCGCATCTCGTCATACAGGAACGGATAGATGTCGAAGCCGATGAAATCGAGGTCCTGTCCGAATTCGCCCCGGAAGTCGATGTCGGCGAGATTGCCGAGATTGTGGAAGATGAACCAGCCTGCGTTGGTCGCTCGCAGGATTTCCACCTGGTCGTGCTGGAAGCGCGCCGTCGCGAAGGCGAGGAAGCGATGATAGTCCTGCATATGACCGGGGCTCAGATAGGACGGGTTCGAAGGCAGCGGCAGCACGATCTGGTCGAAGGTCTGGTAGGCCGTTGCCCAGAAATCGCCGCCCCAGGCGAAGTTCAGCGCGTCTATGGTCTGATATTTCGCCCGGCAGAATTTCTGGAACTCGATCAGCGTCGAAGCCGAGTAGCTTTCCGACGTCGTCGTGTTCAGCTCGTTGTCGGTCTGCCAGCCAATGACATGCGGATTGTTCTTGTAGTGCTCGGCCATAGCGCGGGTAATCCGCTGGCTATGTGTGCGCAGGACCGGGCTCGTCGTGTCGCAATGCTGGCGCGAACCATGGCTCGCCTGCCGGCCATGGGCATCGACGCGCAGCACTTCCGGATACTTGTCTGTCAGCCAGCGCGGTGGTGTCGCGGTCGGCGTGCACAGGATCGTCTTGATGCCGTGCCTGGCCAGACCCTCGATGGCCTCATCAAAGAGCGAGAAATCGAAATGGTCCTCATGCGGCTCCATGATGTGCCAGGCAAATTCCGCCATGCGCACGACATTGAAGCCGGCTTCGGCCATGCGTTTGGCATCGAGATCCCAATAGCTGCGGTCGACATGCTCGGGATAATGCGGCACGCCCATGAGGAAATCATCGAGATTGAGCGTCCGCCAGACGGAGAGCGGCTTGCGGGGAGAAAGTTTCATAGTGTCAGGCTTTCCTTACAGGGAGGCGGCGATGAGTTTAGGACGATTGACGGCCTTGCCGTCGGGCGCGAAGAGGTAGAGATCGGCGGCGCGCGCCGAGACTTTGATGGACTGGCCGGCGGCATAAGGTGCGGCCGTGCCGAGCTGGACGGTGAAATTGTGCGTCCCGCTTTCGGAGCCGATGGCGGCAAGCGGGCCGGCATCGACATAAAGGACCGTTTCGCGACCCAGCTGTTCGACGAGGCGCACCTGGGCATCGAAGGAGAGCGCTGCATCGGGGACGTCGCCAATCTTCAGTGCTTCGGGGCGAACACCCAGCGTGAGCTTCGCGCCGTTCGTCAGGCCGGCCGTATCGGCAACGGGAACATGGACAGTGGAGGCACCTTCGAGTGCAACTTCGGCTACGCCATCGCGCAGATTCACGAGCGTGGCGGCGACGAAATTGATGCGTGGCGCGCCGAGGAAGCCGGCGACGAACTGGTTGACCGGGTTGTGATAAAGCTCGAGCGGTGCGCCCTGTTGCTCGATGACGCCCTTGTTGAACACGACGATGCGGCTGGCCATCGTCATGGCCTCGACCTGGTCATGCGTCACGTAGATCATGGTCGAGCCGAGCTGCTGGTGCAGCGTCGTCAGTTCCACGCGCATCTGCGTGCGCAGCGCGGCGTCGAGGTTCGACAGCGGTTCGTCGAAGAGAAACACCTCCGGCGAGCGCGTGATGGCGCGGCCGATGGCAACGCGCTGCCGCTGGCCGCCTGACAGTTCCTTCGGGCGCTTGTCGAGCTGGTCGGTGATGCGCAGGATCTCGGCGGCACGCTTGACCGCGACGTCGATCTCAGCCTGCGGGCGTTTGGCCATCTTCAGGCCGAAGCCCATGTTTTCGGCGACCGTCATGTGCGGGTAGAGCGCGTAGGACTGGAACACCATCGCAATGCCGCGATCACCCGGCTCCTCGCGCGTGACGTTGCGGCCATTGATCCAGATTTCGCCGGAGCTGATCGCCTCAAGACCAGCAATGCTCTTCAGCGTCGTGGACTTGCCGCAGCCGGAGGGTCCGACCATGACGATGAACTCGCCCTTGTCGACCGTGAGGTTCACGGATTTCAGGGCATGATAGCTGCCGTAATATTTGTCGATGTCGATCAGTCGGACATGGCTCATTTTCGATACTCCGATCGGCGTTTTCCGCCGTCAACGTCAGGGTCAGCCCTTTACGGCGCCCATGGTGAGGCCGGCGATAAAGTGTTTCTGCATCAGGAAGAACATGGTCACCGGCGGCACAGCGACGAAGAGCGTGGCGGCGGCCACGATGTTCCAGGCCGAGGTCCATTCGCCCCTCAGATTGTTGAGGCCGGCCGTCACCGGTTTCACCGCATCGCTCTGTGTGAGCACGATGGCCCAGAAATAGTCGTTCCAGACGAAGGTGAAGGTGAGGATAGCCAGGGCCGCCAGCGCCGGGCGCATGAGCGGGATGACGACATGGCGTAGCGTCTGCCACGGCGAAGCGCCCTCGGCGCGCGCGGCCTGAAAGAGTTCATCCGGCAGGGCGGCAATGAAGTTGCGCATGAACAGCGTCGCAAACCCGGTCTGGAAGGCGACATGGAAGATGATCAGCGCGAGATAGGTGTCGTAGAGGCCAACGGACACCATGAGGTCGCGAACCGGGATCATCATGATCTGCGCGGGAAGGAAGTTGCCGCCGACGAAGAGCGCGAAGACCAGCGCATTGCCCTTGAAATTGTAACGCGCCAGCACGTAGCCCGTCAGCGTCGAGAAGACGAGGACCAGCAGGACCGAGGGCAGGGTGATGATGAGGCTGTTGATGAAATAGCCCCACATGTTCGTCTGTGCAAAGACAGCCTGGAAGTTCTCGATCAGGTTGAAGTGCTTCGGCCAGGTCCAGTATTGGCCGGCCATGATCTCGTCCGCCGTCTTCGAAGCCGTGAGCATGACGGCGAAGAGCGGCAGCAGCCAGAGGATGAGGATCAGGGCGACGAAGCCGACATAAAGGCCGCGCTGGAGCGGCTTTTCTTCAGGGAGCGGTCGCGGAAACATCAGCGCGTCTCCTTTTCGAGGCGCACCATCATGCGCAGATACCAGGTGATGAAGACGATCATGATGGCGAAGAGCACGGTCGCGATCGCCGCGCCATAGCCGAAGCGGTAGGAGAAGATGGACTGCTCATACATCTGGTAGGCCAGAACTTCGGAAGAGCCGAACGGACCGCCGGAGGTCATGACGGCAATCATGTCGAAGGAGCGGAGCGCGCCCACGACGGTCACCGCCAGCGCGATGAAACCGACCTGACGCAGCTGCGGCAGCACGACATGCCAGAGCATGTTCCAGCCGCGCGCGCCGTCGACGCGCCCCGCGCCGATGATGTCGGGGCTCAGATTGTTGAGGCCGGCGAGGAAGAGCACCATGCAGAAGGCGATCTGCGGCCAGAGGGCGGCAACGACGACCGCAAAGGTCACGGCGTGTTCGTCCGCGAGAAGGGCGGGCGCCGTCGCGCCGAAGAGGTTGAAAATCAGGGCGAGCAGTCCGTAATTGGGATCATAGACCCAGCCGAAAACGACGCCGACCGTGACGGTTGCCAGAACCAACGGAATGAAGAAGAGCGACTTCAGGAAGCGCATCCCGGCGACCTGCTGATTGACCAGCAGCGCCAGCGCAAGTCCGAGCGGCGGGGCCGCCATGAACATGACCAGCCAGATGACGTTGTTCTTCAACGAGACATAGAATTGCGGGTCGGCGAAGAGCTCACGATAGTTGGCGAGCCCCGCCCATGTCTTGGGTCCGACGCCGTCCCAGTCGAAGAAGGAAATCCAGACGGATTCGAAGGACGAGGCGATGATGATCGTCCCGAAGAGCAGCGCGCCCGGCGCAATGAACAGGAGCGGCGCCAGCCAATTCCGGTGTCTTTTCCAGAGTTCCGACATGATGCGTCATTTCGTTGGGGGAGGGTGGATATCGGTCGCGTCACAGCCGCGAAGCGGTCTGCGGCGGGGCGGGTCCGAAGACTGCACCCCGCCGCATCAGCCGGGAGGGCTTATTTGAAGATGCGGGCGCGCGTCTTTTCGAGACGCGCGAGGATCTGGTCGCGACGGTCGGGCTTGAGCATGAATTCCTGGAAGCCCTTCATGCCGTCCTGCGCCATGTCGGGATCGGTGTCGCGGTCATAGTACTGCGACGTTCCCTTGACGGTTTTCAGCGATTCCACGGCCGCGTTGACCATCGGATCCTTGCTCGGCGGGCAATCGTTGCGCGGCGGGATCGTACCTTCGGCTTCGAGGAACGCGCCGAGGTTTTCGGGCTGGTACATATAGGCGAAGAAGTCGCGCGCGCCCTGCTTGTTCTTGGCCTTGGCCGGAATGTGGACCGAGTTGACCGAGAAATCCTCGTAGCGCTCGACGCCGGGCACGATTTCCGGGAAGGGTGCGAAGGCCAGCTGTGCCTGGTCTGCGGCCGGGAAGGCGTATTTGATGAAGCTGCCGAGGTCCATCATGGCGGCCTTCTTCTGCGCGAGCGCGGCGCCTGCCTGCTCCCAGCCGAAGGACGGGCCATTCGGCGAGAAGAAGTCGGCCTTGATCAGCTCTTCCCACTTGTCGAAGACGGGCTTGAGCATCGGGTCCGTGTAGGAAATCTTGCCCTCCATCAGCGCCATGTGCTTTTCAAGGCCGTTGATGCGCAGGTTCATGTGGTCGAACCAGCCGCCGGTCGGCCAGGTTTCCTTGGTGCCCATGCTGACCGGGATCATGCCGGCGGACTTGGCCGCAGCACCCAGCTTCATGAAGTCGTCCCAGGTTTTCGGGGCTGTCCAACCCTTGTCGTCGAAGACATCCTTGCGATAGAAGAGGCCCCAGAGAATACCGCCGAGCGGCAGGCCGTATTGCTTGCCGCCGACGGTGACGGCGCCCTTGGTGACGCCGAGCTTTTCGGAATAGCCTTCCTTTTGGAAGAGATCGGAGATGTCGTCGAAGAGGCCGCGATCGACAAAGGCCTTCATGCGATTGCCCGAGAACCAGAAGCAGATGTCCGGAGCGCCGACGACAAGATAGCTGCGGATCGCGGTCTTGTGGGCCTCATGGTCCATGTTGTTGATGGTGACCTTGGTGCCGGTCTTCTTGGTGAATTCACCGGCAAGGCGCTCCAGAACGGCACGCTGGTCGGCATTGCCCAAGTCGGATATGATGGTGACTTCACCGCCGGCAGCGATTGCCGGGCGGGACAAGGCGGTTCCGGCGAGCGCTGCACCCGTTCCGATGAGGAACTGGCGGCGCGAAGCCTTGATTGCATCGATCAACGAGAGTTCGGTCTTCAGTGTCATTTGCATCCTCCCAAGGCGCACAAATCCTGGCCCGTCCAGTTCGATGGACAGCCGATAAGGTTCAGAAAATATTCAACAATCAGTGCCTCCGTCGACGAGCGTCGCCGACGGGCAATCCTCCATTGCCTTGCCGGATTTCATACCGTAGGGTGGGGCTCCCCGCAATACTTAATTTACAAAATTAATAAAGGGAAGACAGTGCGCGGCAATCCCAGTACATCGCGAGCCCTGAACCGCCGGCTGATCCTCAATCTGCTGCGCAATCGCGGGCCGCTGTCACGCGCCGAAATAGCAACCGTGACGGGATTGAGCCCTGCTGCGGTAACATTCGTTGTGACCGAACTGATCGAGGAAAAACTGGTCATCGAGGGCATGGCACAGGCGGGCGCGACAGGACGTCGTCCGGTTCCCGTCGATATCAACTATGATGGTCATATGGCGGTCGGATTCAAGCTGCGACATGACAGGATAGATTGCATCCTGACGGATTTGGCCACTACGCCCCTGGCATCCTTTGACGTCCCGGTCCCCGATACGCGGCCCGAAACCATGGTCGAGACCATTGTCGCTGCCATTCCGAAATTGCTGGATGTAGCCGGGCGCACGGGCCTTCCGGTGCTCGGTATAGGCGTGGCAATTCCAGGCGAGGTGGATGCGGTCAACGGCATCTGCGTTCAGAGCCCGCGCTTCGGCTGGTATAATCTGGATTTTCCGAAGCTTCTGGGCGAGCAGGTGCATGTTCCCGTCTGGATCGATGACGATATCAGCGCCTTTACCGTGGCCCAGCGTCTGTTCGGGGCAGGCCGCAATCATCGGAATTTCGCAACCGTCGCCGTCGGGACGGGTGTCGGAGCTTCGCTGGTTATCGCTGGCGAGATCTACCACGGCAGTCATGGACTGGCGGGAAAGATGGGCCACATCATCAGCGTGCCAGAGGGTCGTCTGTGCGAGTGCGGACGCAGAGGCTGTCTTCAGGCTCATACCAACGAGGCGGCGATGATGGACGCCTGGAGCGCAAGGCGCGGCGTTGCATCGGTCTCACGCGAACAGTTCGCGGCGGCAATCGAGGCCGGCGATGATGATGCGCTCCGCGTCATGGCCGATGCCGGCGCGTTGATCGGTCGCCACCTTGCCGATCTGGTCAATCTCTTCGATCCTGAAGTGCTCATCGCCGGCGGGGAAGCGATGCAATTCGGGGATGCCATACTCGAGCCGATCCGCCAATCCATGGCGAGATATGTGTTCCTGAATACGCCGGAGGTTCTTCCCGACTGGGTGCCGGGGTCCTGGGCAAGGGGTGCGGCAGCCCTTGCGACACAGCACTTCTTTGAGCTTGATGTTGGTAGCTGAGAAGTGGGATTCCGCGCCACTTGCGCCTCCTGAAAGTTCATGTCTGCCGTCTGGATCGACGCCCCAAGAACAATGAGACGATGCGACGAGACTTAGCCGCGCTCGGGATGCGAATCTCGATCCCTTCAGCGCATGTTTCTTTCGACCGCCTCAATCACCTGGCACTCCGACCATAGGCCTCCCTGAATTGCCCAGGCGTGACTCCCGCCGATCTCTTGAATGCTCGGGTAAAACTTGCCTGCGTCGCGAACCCTACATCGGCCGAGATCTGAGACAGGGAGCGGTCCGACGACATCAGCGCCGCCCTGGCTTTTTCGATCCGCCTTTCGGTCACATACTGGAATGGCGAAAGACCGGTCGTATTGTGGAATGCGCGCGAGAAATGGAACGGGCTGAGGCAGGCCTCGTCGGCAAGTTCGCGCAGCGAGAAATCGGCCTGTGGATTGGCTTCCACCATATCGAGCACGCGCTGCAGGCGTTTCATGTCGATTTTGCCGTGGAGAGTATGCGCCGACCGAGTCCGCTGTTCCGGGGATGATAGGTAATTACGTAAGAGATGCGCGGCCAGCGTCACGCGCAAGCTGTCTGACATCAATCTGTTCAGAGCGTCGCCTGGGCGCTCGCGCATCGCCTGAAAAGACAAGGCGATTTGGTTTAGCAGCGGATCGTGAGCGCCGCCGGCATAATCCAGCGCGATGTTCGAAGGATCGATCTCGTATTCCTCGAGCGCCGTGCGACACAGAAGGTCCGGCGGCAGAAAGATGTGAACCGTCTCCTCCATGGCCCCCGATAGCGAAATATCGGTCTCGTACGTTCCCGCCGGACAGAGCCAGAAGGTTCCCGGTTGCGCCACGCTACGCTGGTATCGGCCATTTCCCTTGCGCTCGACGCTGAGGCGCCCGGCGAGAAGCACGGCAACTTCGGTGGCCTGAAGATGCAGATCGGGGAGGCGGCCTGCCTCATGCCGCCACATCTCCACCTGCATTTGATCGGTTGCGTGGCTCACTGCAAGACGCGACCCCGTCGTGTATTTCATCACGCTGTGACATTCGATCGTCATGGCACCCGTTCTCCGCTGAATGCGCAATTTCGGTCAACAGAACCGCAATCCCCGGTAATACGACGGGGGCTGCCGGTGACATTCTTCTCTGCGAGCCCGAAGCCGGCTTTCGCCTCTTCGTGGCCTCGAAACCACCGCCGCCGGCCGAATTTCGGCCGGACGAGACGGCAGGCAAGAAAGAGAGGAACTATGGAATCCGCAATCGACACCCACCTCAAATGCCCCCGGAGCCTGACGCGGCGTATTGCCGACGACTATCAGCCGCCGTTTCCGATGTTCGTCGCGCGCGCCGGGCAGGACATGCGCCAGGTGGTCATGGGATATCTCGGTGTGCAGTACGTGGGAGAGGACAACAAGCCGAAGGCGCTCGCCGCGCTCCGCCGCATCGTTGCCGACTTCGCGCTGCCAGACGGTCCCGGCGAACATGACCTGACCCATCACACGGACGCGCAAGGCTACGACAATCTGATTGCCGTCGGCTACTGGCGCGATCAGGACACCTACACGCGCTGGCTCGCCACGCCGCAGGTCCAGGAATGGTGGCAGTCCGACGAGCGGCTTTCGGACGGGCTCGGCTATTTCCGCGAAGTCGTCTGTCCCCGCGCCGACCAGTTCGAAACGCTCTATGCCTTCACCGAAAAGCTTCCCGGTGTCGGCGCCATCATGGATGGCATCAGCGGCGAGATTCAGGAGCACGGCTACTGGGGTTCGATGCGCGACCGTTTTCCCGCCTCGCAGACCGACCGCATGGCCGCCAGCGGCCAGCTCGAAATCGTGGAAGGCACGCCCGGCAAGACGGGCCGGGTCGTCGTCAAGGCGCATGACAATATCGCGCTCATCCGCTCCGGTCAGGACTGGGTCGATGCCGACACCCAGGAGCGCAAGCTCTATCTCGACGAAATCGAGCCGACGCTGCGGGACGGGATGACCTTCCTGCGCGACAACGGGCAGGCTGTCGGCTGTTACAGCAACCGCTACGTCCGCTATATCGACGCCAACGGCAATTTCCTCGATAAAAGCTACAATATCGGCCATTGGCGCTCTCTCGACCTCCTCGAGCGATGGGCGGAATCCCACCCCACCCATCTGCGGATCTTCGTGACTTTCTTCCGCGTCGTCACCGGCCTTCAGAAACTGCGCCTCTATCATGAGGTCTCCGTCTTCGATGCGGGGAACCAGCTCTATGAATACATCAACTGCCATGCCCAGACGGGCATGATGCGCGACGCGGTGCCCTCCCAAGGCTGATACGCCACCACCCCTCGCCGTCGCCTCAGCGAGCTGGGACGACGGCGAGGGAGTTTGGTAGCGTTTTCAATCAACGTCAATGAAAAAAGACGGAACAAAGCCCGGAAAAACGCCTGCATGCACCGCGTTTCAATTCTAAAAATAATAGCCTTTACAACTATTGTCTTTTCGTGAATAGTTGAGAAAACAAGGGGAACCAGACAATGACAACAGCTTCTTTGTTCACCATCGCGCCACGCCGCCCAATGCTGGGAGGTATGACCTCCAACACCACGAGGCGCTGCCATCGCAGCTGCCGCCGGCGGCCTGTCCATTGATCCCATAACTCACAAGTGACGATGAGGCCGCAGTTCGGTCCGAGGCGCCAGATGCCCGGACAGCGCGAGCGGTTCTGATCGCGATCTGTAACGGCGAACTGTCTTCGGAAACGCGCATGCGCATTTCCGGATCGGCTGACTGCGTCTGCAGATACGCGCCCGTTTGCAAAGGGTGTTTCGAGGGATGCCCGGAAAGCTCATCCCATAAACCCACCCAATAAACCCGAATGTCCACGCGTTGCATAAAGGAAAATCCATGTCGATTACCCGTCCCACCGTTGCCGATGTCGCCAAGCTGGCAGCGGATCTGCATATGAACATGTCGCTCCAGGAGGCGTCGGAATATCACGCTCTGATGGGCGGTATTTTCGATGCCTACGACGTTGTCGATAACCACCCCAACCCGGTTCCGACCGTGAAATACCCCCGCACGCCCGGTTACCGTCCCATGGGCGATGAAAACCGTTTCGGGGCCTGGGCGCAGAAAAGCACGGTCAAGGGCGCCGAAAGCGGAAAGCTCGCGGGAAAGACTGTCGTCCTGAAAGACAATGTCGCTCTGGCGGGCGTTCCGATGATGAACGGGGCGCAGACGCTGGAAGGTTTCATTCCGGGCGCTGACGCCACGGTCGTGACGCGCATTCTCGACGCCGGCGGCACGATCCTTGGCAAGGCGACCTGCGAACAGTTCTGCCTTTCCGGCGGCAGCCACACGTCCGATCCCGGCCCGGTGCACAATCCGAACCGCATGGGCTATGCGGCGGGCGGTTCGTCCTCCGGTTCGGCAGCGCTGGTCGCCGCCGGCGAGGCCGACATGGCCATCGGCGGGGACCAAGGCGGTTCCATTCGCATCCCCTCCGCCTATTGCGGCGTCTACGGCATGAAGGCCACGCATGGCCTCGTCCCCTATACCGGCGTGATGCCGATCGAGGCGACGATCGACCATACCGGTCCGATCACCGCGACCGTTGCCGACAACGCACTGCTTCTGGAGGTTCTCGCAGGTGCCGATGGCCTCGACCCACGCCAGTATGCCCCGGTTGTGTCGAACTATACCGAGGCGCTCGGCAAGGGCGTGAAGGGCCTGAAGATCGGCATTCTGAAGGAGGGCTTCTCCTTTGAAAACATGCAGGACGGCGTTCAGCACAAGGTGCGTGCGGGCGCCGACCGGTTTGCGGCGATGGGGGCGGATGTTTCCGAAGTGTCCGTGCCCGAGTTCCTGACTGCGCTCTGCGCCTGGAACCCGATCACACTGGAAGGCTTCATGGCCCAGATGATGCACGGCAACGGCATGGGCTTCAACTGGAGGGGCCTCTACGATGTGGCCCTGCTGGACGCCCATTCCGCATGGCGGCAGAAGGCGGATGACCTGTCGGTCACGCTGAAGCTCTGCATGCTGGTCGGACAATGGGGTCTCAGCCATTACCGTGGCCGCTACTATGCCAAGTCGCACAACATCGTGCTGAGCATCCGCAAGACGTTCGACGCACTCTTCGCCAAATACGACCTGCTGCTGATGCCCACGGTTCCGTGTGTGGCCTCGCCGCTGCCTGGCAAGGACGCCTCCATTGCCGAAATCGTCGCGCGCGGGTTCGAGATGACCGCCACCACGGCGGCCTTCGACGTCACCGGTCATCCCGCCATGTCCATCCCCTGCGGCCTTTCCGACGGTCTACCCGTCGGCCTGATGCTGATCGGCAAGGACTATGCCGAGGCGACCATCTACCAGGCCGCCAGCGCCTTCGAGGCCGACGGCGACTGGCGCAAGTTCTGACATTGCCAATGCCGTCGCCCGCGACGGCCTTCAGACAACTCCAAGCATGACATGAAAGGAGATACCATGTCGCACGATCACGATCACACAGCACCCCCGGCCGATATCGAGCTGAGGGTCAAGGCACTGGAATCGCTTCTGACCGAAAAGGGTCTGATCGATCCCTCCGCACTCGACGAGCTTGTCGATACCTATGAAAACCGCATCGGCCCGCGCAACGGCGCCCTCGTCGTCGCCAAGGCCTGGGCGGATCCCGAATACAAGAAACGCCTGCTGGAAGATGGCACGGCCGCGATTGCCGAACTCGGCTATTCCGGCGTTCAGGGCGAAGACATGGTCGTCGTCGAGAACACGCCGACCATTCACAACATGACCGTCTGCACACTGTGCTCCTGCTATCCGTGGCCGACGCTCGGCCTGCCGCCGGTCTGGTACAAGTCCGCACCCTACCGCTCCAAGGTCGTGATCGACCCCCGCGGTGTGCTTGCCGAATTCGGCGTCAGCGTGCCGGACAGCAAGGAGGTTCGGGTTTGGGACAGCAGCGCCGAGCTTCGCTATCTCGTTCTGCCCGAGCGCCCGGCGGGCACCGAAGGCTGGAGCGAAGAAAAGCTCGCCGATCTCGTCACCCGCGATTCGATGATCGGAACCGGCTTCCCGAAGAGCCCTTCCGAAATCCAGTAACCCAAAAAGGCAAGAACCGCAGAGGAGAACAGATATGAACGGAGTACACGATCTTGGTGGCATGCACGGACTGGGTCCGATCGCGCCGCCCGCGCAGGAACCGGTTTTCGCCCATGAGTGGGAGCGGCGCGCTTTCGCGATGTTTGTGCCGCTTTTCGGCGCCGGCTGCTTCAATGTCGACGAGTTTCGTCACGCCATCGAACGCATGACGCCCACGCATTACCTCGAAGGCTCCTATTACGAGCACTGGCTGCATGCCTTCGAAACCCTCCTCGTCGAGAAGGGCTATATGGGGCCGAACGAGCTCGACGACTACATCGCCAAGTTCAAGGAGAAAATGTGATGCCTCTGGTTACGAAAGATCTGGTCCCGGTCATCGTCAAGACCGGAGCATCCGCCCGCATCGCCGAGGACGTCGCACCGAGCTTCAATGTCGGCGACAAGGTGCGCGCGAAGAATATCAACCCGCTGACGCATACGCGCCTCCCGCGCTATGTTCGCGGCAAGGTCGGAACGGTCGTTCTGGATCACGGCGTGTTCGTGACGCCGGACACGGTGGCCCACGGCCAGGGCGAACATCCGCAGCATGTCTATAACGTCGCCTTTGGCGGCGACGAGTTGTGGGGCGGCGGCGCTTCCTCCAAGGACAAGGTCTATATCGACCTGTGGGACGACTATCTTGAAAAGGTCGAGGCATGACCGAACTCCTCGCCCTTGAACCCCTGAACCTGCCCCGCGACGAAGGTGGGCCGGTCTTCGAGCGTCCCTGGCAGGCCCAGGCCTTCGCGCTTGTCGTCGAACTCTACAAGGCCGGCAAGTTTCGCTGGCCGGAATGGGTCGAGGTCTTCAGCCAGGAGATCAAGGCCTCCCCGGCGCTGCCGGGGGAGAGCGCCAACGACACCTATTACCGCCAATGGCTTACCGCACTCGAAACCATGGTCTCCAGTCGGAAGCTTGTCATGGGCGCGGAAGTGTCCGACCGGCAGGAGGAATGGCGCCAAGCCTACCTCAACACGCCGCACGGACAGCCGATCCTGCTCGCCAACGCGCATTGCCGGCCGGCGAGCGGGCATAGTCATGACCATGATCACGACGATGACGATGATGATCACCATCATCACCACCACCATCATCATCATGGGCATCATCACAGCGTGTCGCGCCAGCCCGTCGCGGTCGCAGCCCCCTTGTCGAAGTAGAACCCAGGAGAATCGTCATGCATATCGAACCCGGCGTCGTCGATGGCGCCAAGATCGTTCTGAGCTACGCAACCGGCCTTGTCGCATTGGGCGGTGCCGTCAAGATGTCCTACGACACCATCCGCGCCAGCGGCATTCCGGCCTTCGCGGTCAGAAGCGTCATCACCACATCGCTGGTGCTCTGCTTCTTCCAGGTGCTGCCGCATCAGGCGGTCGGCGTCTCGGAAGTGCACCTGATCCTCGGATCGACCTTGCTGCTGATGTTCGGTGCAGGGCCGGCCGCCGTGGGTCTTGCCCTTGGCCTGCTGACGCAGGGCCTCTTCTTCGCGCCGTTCGACCTGCCGCAATACGGCATGAACGTCACCACGCTGATCGTGCCGCTGTTTGCGATCAGCAAGCTGGCCGAGCGCGTCGTGCCGAAGGCAACGCCCTATGTCGATCTGCAATACAAGCAGGCACTGGCGCTTTCGACGGCGTTCCAGGCGGGGATTGTCGCCTGGGTGGCTTTCTGGGCGCTTTACGGCCAGGGCTTCACGGTGGCCAATCTCTCCAATGTCGCCACCTTCGGCCTTGCCTATATGAGCGTCATCCTCATCGAGCCGCTGGTTGATCTCGCGGTTCTCGGTGCGGCCAAGTCGCTGCGCAAATATGCTGACGGTCCCGTCTTCGTCAGACGGCTCTATCGCGCCGCGTAAATATCAAACGGCCGCCCGGTCTGTTCGGTGCGGGCGGCCTCCGATGTCGGCGCCATGACGTATAAACCGTCAGGCGCCTTCATCTTTGCACATAAATTGGTCATCTGTGCCTGTTAAAGATTGTAATCACGACTATCGAAGATTATAGTTTTTCTGTCCCCGGAAGCGGACGAATGAAATGGATTTTGGCTGTGACCGGCGATACCAGCAT
This sequence comes from Hyphomicrobiales bacterium, assembly GCA_900466575.1. GTDB lineage: Bacteria > Pseudomonadota > Alphaproteobacteria > Rhizobiales > Rhizobiaceae > Ensifer_A. The sequence continues at coordinate 286,745 of UBMP01000009.1, forward strand.
GCAAGACAAACTCGCTTACCTGATTGCGAGCATCAGTCGTCAACTCGAAGAAGAGTTGAGCGAAATTCTCAAGCCGCAAGGCATTGCGATCGAGCAGTTCCGGATTTTGACCGCGCTGTCCGACATGGACCGCAGGCCGATGCGTGATCTGGCGGGCGTGGTGCTCGTCGACCCGGCCTCCCTGACCAAAATCGTCGATCGCATGGTGGCTGAGGCGCTGGTCTTCCGCGCACCCGCACCCGATGATCGCCGCAAGGTGCTGATCTGCCTGGCCAGCAAGGGAAAGGCGCTTTACGAGCGGCTCAAGATCCTCCACGACGCCCAGCAGCGCAAGCTCGTCAATCGCCTGTCCGAGCGCAAGGCGGATCAGCTCGCCGACATCCTGCGCGGTCTGATGAACTAAGTGGATATCTCGCTCACCGGTCGCGAAGACAGGTCGGGCCTATTTCGTTGCCAGAACCCGAAAATCATAGCCATCGACCGCCGCGATATGGACCGGATGGCGATTGCCCGTGGCCACGGCTGTTTCAAAGCCGCGCGCCGTCTTCTTCTGCGGCGACGCGCCCAATTGCCTGATGATGGCGCTGGAATGCAGGCTTTGCGCCGCATCCGCTAGCCCGCCCAAGCAATGAACGCCTTCATAAAGCGACTCGCCGAAGGCGTTGGGCGGGGGAGGGCAGAGGTCGAAATACTGATGGTATTTTTCGAGAAACGCGTCGTTGTTCCTGGAGCGTAGTCCCGCAAAATAGGCTGAAGAGACGAAAAGATTTTCCGTTGCATCCTCCCCGATCCCGTAAAGCACCGTTTCATCCACCGAGGTGCTGAAACGCAGAATGCGGGCTGCGAGACCGGATTCCGAAAAGGCCCGGTTGAAGACCACCGCCTCATGCCCCAGAAGCCACGACAGGACGGCATGGGGTCTAGCCTTGCGGATTTGCGACAGCAGGCGGTCGTGATCCTCGAAATCGAACGGTATTTCGACGTCGCCAACGACCTGGCCGCCGCTATCGGCAATCAGTTGACGCGCCTCCGCCATCGACTTTTGCGGCCAGAGATAATCGTTGCCCAGAAGAAAGAAGCGGGAGGCCCGCTTCTCATGAACCAGCCAGTCAATCCCTGGCTTCAGCAGCTCAGACGCCGTCTCTCCGATGGTAATAATGCCGGGATGCCGCTCCGATCCCTCGAATTGCGGTGTATAGATGAAGGGGATGCCTGAAGGAATGGATTGCCGAACGGGCTGACGGGCGGAACTCGGCACCATGGCCACGAGGGCTTCAACACCATCAAGCGCGACGGCACTGGACGCAGCTTCGGCCGCGGCCCTCACGGTCGATCCGGAATCGCGTAAGACGACTTCCAGCTCGCGCCCGAGAACGCCCCCCGTCGCGTTGATCTCTGCAGCAGCCAGCAGGGCACTTGCCTCACAGGAGGGCGCCCAGATACCGGCCGGCCCGCTTCTGGGTATCAAGACTCCGATCTTCAGGCGTTTGCTTGCCATGATCCCCAACACCGTCTCACGCGGAAACGATAGCAAACCTTGGACCCTTACGCATCCTTAAAAGTCTGCGTCTCGAGAATCTCGTCAGGTGCCGAACAGCAATCAGGAACATAAACGGCGCTCGCATCCGGTTTGATGAAACCTGAGGTGCCAAAGGCTTGATTGAGCGAGAATCGGGCCGCAGCCAGCATCGCACGATGCCTTCCGGTTCATGCAAAGCGCGATGATGCTCTGATTTCCGTCCGGAAGGGTCGGGGTCGCCGACTTCGCGCATATCCACATCGCCGTCGGCCTCATTTTCCCGCTCTGTCCTGCAAGTGAAGTTCTGCCGAACTCGTCCTCTCACATTGGAAAGCCCCGGGGAGGGGCATCCACTTCATCATTTCTCCGCTTCAGAGATCTGCGGGAGAGCCACAGCACCTGCCACAAAGTTGACTTTTTTTGTCTTATTTCTTGCATCATTCCCTCCACCGGCGGTATGACGCTGACATGCTTACACCTTTTCTAATTATGTTCCGCGAAGGCGTCGAGGCGGCGCTCATTGTCGGGATTATCGCCAGCTACTTGAAGCAGACCGGGCGCGGCATGTGGATGCCGGTCGTCTGGATCGGGATTTTGCTCGCGATCGCGCTATCCCTTTTCGTCGGTGCGGGCTTGCAGGTCATCAGCGCGGAGTTTCCCCAGAAGGCGCAGGAATTGTTCGAGGCGGTGATCGGCCTCGTGGCAGTCATCGTGCTGACCTCGATGGTGTTCTGGATGCGCAAGGCCGCACGCTCCATCAAGGCGGAACTGCATCACTCCATCGATGAAGCTCTGGCATCTCATTCCGGCGGCTTGGGGCTCGCCGCCATGGCTTTTCTGGCTGTGGTACGCGAAGGGCTGGAATCGGTTTTCTTTCTTCTGGCGACCTTCCAGCAATCCGACAGCGTGCTCGCTCCGCTGGGTGCGCTTCTTGGCGTGCTTCTCGCCGTTGTCGTTGGCTACGGTATCTATGTCGGCGGTCTGAAGCTCAATCTGCGCCGCTTCTTCCGCTGGACCGGCGTCTTCATCCTGGTCGTCGCGGCCGGCATTCTGGCCAATGCGGTCAAGGCCCTGCACGAGGCAGGTCTCTGGAACCACTTCCAGGCCGTGGTCTTCGATTTCAGCGCCCGATTGCCGCTCGACAGCCCGCTGGGATCGGCCCTGGGCGGCATTCTCGGCTATATCGACGCGCCGACGGTCAGTGAAGTGACGGTCTACATCGCCTTCCTGGCTCTCTCACTGTTTCTCTTCCTTGCGCCGCATTCGCCCGCGCCGGAGGTCAAAACTTCCCATTCTGCCCGCAAGACCTGAGAAGACAGATTCTGATGAACACCACGCCTCCCAAGGATATTCTTCCCCGCAAGCTCGTGACGGCTGGCATCGTGCTGTCTGCCGCGCTGGTGGTCGCAGCGGGGGCGGCCTTCTACTATGCCTCACGCTTTTCGCAGGCTGAACGAAAGGCCTCCGCGGATGGAGCGGTCACGGTCACGATTGCCGGCAAGAGTTGTGACCCGAACGAACTGACTGTGCCGGCAGGCCGCACGGTTTTCCAGATCGTCAACAAGTCGGACCGCGCCGTCGAATGGGAAATCCTTGATGGCGTCATGGTGCTGGAAGAGCGGGAAAACATTGCCCCCGGCTTCACGCAAAGTCTGGCGGCAACACTCGAACCCGGCGAGTACCAGATCACCTGCGGCCTGCTTTCGAACCCGCACGGGACACTGCACGTCTCTCCAGCCGCCGCAGGAGCGCAAACTGCAGGGCAACCTTCGATGAAGGCCTTTATCGGCGCGATGGCGGAATACAAGGTGTATCTTGCCGGCGAGACGGACGGTTTCGTCACCGCCGCCAGCGATCTTGCAGCCGCCATCAAGGCCGGCGATCTCGCCAAGGCCCGTTTGCTTTACCAACCGGCACGCGTGGCCTACGCACATTTGCTGCCCATCGCCGGCCAGATTTCCGATCTCGACAGCGCCATCGATGCGCGCGCGGATTATTTTGAGAAGAAGGAGCAGGACCCGGCCTTCGGCGGCCTGCACCGCGTCGAATATGGGCTGTTTGCTCAGAATAGTCTCGACGGCCTGGCGCCCGTGGCTGACAAGCTCGTTGCTGATGCGCAAACGCTCGCCGCTCGCATCCACGATCTGCGGATCATGCCGGCGCAGATGATCAGCGGCGGCGCTGCCGTCATGGATCGGTTTGCCACCGCAGGCCCCGGGCTTGATGAAGACCGCTACGCCCATACCGATCTGGCCTCTTTGCAGGCATCGCTTCTTGGCGTGCAGAAGGTCACCGATCTGCTTGCACCGGTTGCTGCCAAGGCCCATTCCGCGCTGATCGAGCAGATCGGCAAAGACATCGTGGTCCTCCAGACCACGCTCGACACGTATCGCCGCACGGACGCCTACGTCTCCTATTCAACCCTGACCGAAGACGACAAGTCCGACCTGAAAAAACAGGCCGCAGCGCTTGCCGCCGACCTCGGCAAGCTTCTTGAAACCTTGAGGTTAAGCTGATGACAAACCCGAAAAACACAACGGATGAGGATATCCTTGTTTCGCCAGCGCGCCGCCGACTGCTCGTGGGCGCAGGCATGGGCGCCGCCGGCATGATCGCCAGCGCGACATCCGCCCCCGCCGCCGAGACCATGGCGCCGAGTGCCGTGACGAATGCGCCGGAAAGCGACAAGCTGGACGAGCGCCAGCCCTTTTATGGGCTGCACCAGTCCGGCATCGTTACGCCTCGTCCGGCAGCGGGTCTGGTCGTTGCGTTCGACGTGCTGGCGCAGAACCGCACCGATCTCGAGCGGCTGTTCCGGTCACTCACGGAACGCGCCGCCTTTCTGATGAAGGGCGGACCGGTTCAGCAACTCGACCCCAAGTTCCCCCCACCCGATTCCGGCATTCTCGGTCCGGTCGTGACACCGGACAACCTGACGATCACCGTTTCGGTGGGTGACAGCCTCTTCGACGGTCGCTTCGGTCTCGGCCAGGCCAAGCCGACGCGCCTTCAGCCGATGAAAGATTTCCCCAACGACGCGCTCCAGCACGAGCTTTGCCACGGCGACCTTCTGATCCAGTTCTGCTCCAACACGCCGGACACCAACATTCACGCGCTGCGCGACATCATCAAGAACATGCCGGATTTGTTGATGGTCCGCTGGAAACAGGAAGGCAGCGTGCCGGTTCAGCCGCCGCATTCGGAAAAGGCGAAGGAAAGTGCGCGCAATTTCCTCGGTTTCCGGGATGGTAGCGCCAATCCGAATTCGTCCGATACGGCACTCATGGACAGGATCGTCTGGGTGCAGCCGGAAGGCGGGGAACCCGCCTGGGCCGCTCACGGCAGCTATCAGGCCGTACGCATCATCCGCAATTTCGTCGAGCGTTGGGACCGGACGCCCCTGCAGGAGCAGCAGACAATCATCGGCCGACAGAAGGACAGCGGCGCACCCTTCAGCGGCAAGGTCGAGGCCGATATCCCTGAATACGCCAATGATCCAGATGGCAAGGTCACGCCGCTCACCTCCCATATTCGCCTTGCCAACGCGCGCGACAAGGACGCTGACGCGCATCTCATCCTGCGCCGGCCGTTCAACTATTCGAATGGAGTCACCAAGGCGGGCCAGCTGGAGATGGGTCTTCTCTTCATCGCCTATCAGGCCGATCTCGAAAAGGGGTTCATCCACGTCCAGAACAGGCTGAACGGTGAGCCGCTGGAGGAATATCTCAAGCCCATCGGGGGTGGATATTTCTTCGTCCTGCCGGGCGTGAAGGACGAGCGGGATTTTCTAGGCCGCAGTCTTCTCGAGGCAACCGGACCGGTGAATGTACGTGGCTGAACCGAATTCTTCCGAGCCCCACTGTCCCCCATCCTTCATGTATCCAAGCAAGGAACACGCCTCATGATACGTCGTACTACGCTCTTGTCTGCCGCTTCCGCACTCGTTCTCCTGACCGGGTCGGGCATTGCCCAGGCCAAGGTGGCCCCGGAAGACCTCGTACAGCCGATCGCCGACTACAAGATCTATGTCGAGAAAAACCTCGGCACGCTGGTCAAGGATACGAAGGCCTTCACCGATGCGGTCAAGGCCGGCGATCTGGAAAAGGCCAAGAAACTCTATGCGCCGACGCGTGTGACCTATGAAAAGATCGAGCCTGTAGCTGAACTCTTCTCCGATCTCGACGCCGCGATCGACTCGCGCGCCGACGATCACGAACAGAAGGAAAAGTCTGCCGACTTCGTCGGCTTCCACCGTATCGAATACGGTCTCTTCCATGAGAATTCGACCAAGGATCTCGGCCCGCTCGCCGACAAGCTGAATGCCGACGTGACCGACCTGCAGACGCGCGTGAAGGGGCTGACCTTCCCGCCGGAAAAGGTTGTCGGTGGGGCGGCGGCGCTGATCGAGGAGGTCGCGGCCACCAAGATCACAGGCGAGGAAGACCGCTACAGCCACACCGATCTCTACGACTTCCAGGGCAACGTCGATGGCGCCAAGAAGATCGTCGATCTGCTGACACCGCTGATCAAGAACGAAGACCCGGCGCTGCTGAAGAAGGTCGATGAGAATTTTGCCACCGTCGACGGCATTCTCGCCAAGTACAAGATCAAGGACGGTTTCGAAACCTATGACAAGCTGACCGACGCCGATCGCAAGGCGCTTGCGGGGCCGATCACGACGCTGGCCGAAGATCTCTCCAAGTTGCGCGGCACGCTCGGGCTGAATTAACCGGTCCGCAGCTACAGCACGTCCGGCCGACTTGAGGGCGCCGGACGTGCTCCAGCGACAGAATTGCCTTGCCCTTGGCAGATGCGCTCACGTTGCATGAGATAGATGGGAAAGAAGGACCGATCCGTTTCTCTTTCGTTTGCGGATAGGATTATTCATCCCGCTAACGCGTTATCAGCAGTACGAGGTCCGCCCTCGGTCGCAAGAGCGTATGCCGCGATGTTCAATTTTTCCCGCACCCAGATCAAAGCCGGATCGCGCGAGCGATAACTGTGCCATTGCACCGACTGTTGGAGACGCGGCAGGTCCAGAGGCGGATCGACTATCGTCAGGCCACCAGTCTTGATCATTTCTCTCGCGAGACTTCGTTGAACCAGCGCAAGGCGGTCGCTTCCTCTGACCAGCACGGGAAGTGTGGAAAAGGCGAACGTCGATACGTCCACCCGGATGGTCAAGCCGACGTCGCGACAGGCGCGTTCTGCGAAACTTTCCCCGCCATTCGGCGGACGCATCACCACATGGCCGCATGTCTCGAACTGCTCACGGGTCATCCTGGCCTCCGTGACAAAACGGCTGGAGGAATCTGTGACGCAACAGATTTCATCCTCGAACAGGAGATCCGCGGGATGTTGGGTGGAGCAAAAGACCGATGGCGCGATCAGAAGATCGGCCTCGCCTTTCTCCAGCAGGAGATGCGGGAAATTCTGCTGAGGCTTGAAATCGAAATGGAGGCCCGGGGCTTCGGCGGCAGCGATTGCCAGGAAGATCGGCATCAGCGTATGCAAGGTGTAATCGGAGACTACCATTCCAATGACGCGCCGGGAGTCCGCGGGATTGAAGGATGGCGTCGAGACGACGGCGCTGTCGATGCGCACGATGATGTCTCTCAATGGCTGCTCGAGAGAACCTGCAAGAGGCGACAGTTCCATCGTGCGCCCCACCTGGATCAGCAATGGATCATCGAAATACTCTCTGAGACGCCCAAGCGCATTGCTCATCGCCGATTGAGTAATGAACATTTCATCGGCGGCGCGGCTGACATTGCGCAGCCGGATAAGCGCATCGAGCGCCACCAGCAGGTTCAGATCGAGATTTTTGAAACGCATGGCTCCTCCGTCTATTCAGGATATCAATAGACCTCGTCGAAACAACCAGTTTCATAAACGCTTTGATTCTTTAGGTGCGTGGCAGGGGGAGTTGCCTTCGGATGGCGCGTGTCGCCGCGCGCGATGGTGCCTTAGCCCCGGTCGGGTGTGTGGGTGACCTTGTCCGAAGCGCCGATGAGCTTGCTCATACCCTCGATCTGATCGGCCTGCTTCCGGAAATCGTCGAGCAAGCGGCCGGAAAGGACTGTTCCTGCGGGCAGGGGATTGGCCGTTGGGTCGAGATAACGATTATCTTTGCGCAGTTCGTAATAGAGATGCGGACCCGTGGAAAGTCCGCTTGATCCGACATAGGCGATGATTTGCCCCTGTGTGACCCGCTGGCCAACCGCGAGACCTTTTGCGGCTTTGGATATGTGGGCATAGGTGGTGAAATAGCCCTGGTCGTGGCGCACGCGGACATAGCGCCCGTAGCCAGGCTGCCAGGCGATGAGTTCGACCGTCCCGTCGCCGGCGGCGAGGATGGGCGAACCCATGGGACCGGCATAGTCGACACCATCGTGATGCTTGCGCACGCGCAGGATCGGGTGGATCCGCCAGGCAAAGCCATCGCCAAGACGCCCGCCCGGCACCGGATTGGCAAGCAGCAGCTTCGACACCGAATGGCCCTCGGCGTCGAAGAACTCCGCCGGTTCGGTCCTGTCGAACTTGTAGCGATAGAACTTCCTCTCGCCGTCCTTCGTGTTGAAACCGACGGAGATCAGCTCGCGCTTGCCCCGACCTTCGCGGAAGACCAGGTTGATCTTCTTCGTCAGATCGTCGTGGCTGGCCGCGCTGATCCCGTTCTTCTTAGCGAGATCGATGACCTCGACGATGATCTTTGCCGGTACGTGCGCATCGAGCATCTTCTTTACGAGAAGCGGGGCGAAAGCGGTTTCCGCCTTTAGATCCGGAGCCGCATCAGCCTCCACGGTCACCGCATTTTCCGGTTCGCTTGCCGTCGCCTCACGCTTCAGGCGCTCATAGAGCGCTGGTTTGGTAATGCGCTGGAAGCTCTGGTCTTCGACGCGCGCGAGGATCGTATCCTCGCCGGATCGCTTTTGAAGGCGGGCCATGAGGATATGCTTCCCGTCTTTACGATCAGCCAGAATGACTTCGAAGGCGTCGCCGAAATGCAAAATCGAGGTGGCAAGACCCGCCGTCAGACGCCGGCGCTCGGCGGCGGGCACCTGAAGACCGCCAAGCGCGTCCTCAATCACCTCGTCAGCCTTCGGCATCAGGGCGACACGGGAGATCGGTTCTGCCTGCTGCTTGACGGAAAGGCTGACATTGACAGGTTTTCCGACATGGCTGCCCGCGCTGAAATCGGCATACGCCAACGGCATGCCCGCGATCCGGCTGGACCGTACAGGCTTGACGTCTCTCAGCACCGCCGCGAAGACATCTTCCGGACCGCTCCGCTCAGTCCGTTCGGCGAAGGCCTGTTGCGGCGCATGTTCCGGTTTTCTCGCGTCGATGTCCGCCGGCGTTTCCAGATCGATGTCGGTGCGGAAGTATGTGTATTCCGCAAAGGACCCATCCATGCGGGCCTCCAGCATGTCGATCCGGGCCAGCTCGGACCTGGCCTCCGGCGGCAGCGGCAGACGTGCCTGTTTTGGGCTGGCGGGGTTGGACGGACCATCCGGCGCGGCGCTCACGAGAACAGGCTGTGCAACATTCGCCACCGATTGCCGAGGCCCGGTCGCCAGCGCTTCCCAGCCGCAGGCTACACCCGCGGCACCCAGCAGGACGATGGCGCCGAAGAGCCGGCTATGTGTCCGCATGCGAAAGGGAATCATGCCGTGGCTGAAATGAAGTCTGCCCAAAATCTTGTCGTTCCCAGCGAAAAAATATCTCTTTTCAGAGAGTTAGACGAAGTTGAGGGCATCCCATCATGGCGCGGCATGCCGACGGTTGCTATAAGCAGACCGGCCCGGAGCGACAAGTTAAAACTCTGTTAGGTTATTTTGTGGCGACGCTTTGAAGCCGCGCCTGTGAATTAAGTGGACAACTCTGCCGCCCTGCTTGGCAGACACCGATTTGCCGCATCGTTGTCGTCGGCAGGTGGCCGTTTCCGCAAAGCCAGCCTGGGGCCGTGCGTGACCGGCCCTCAGGTGACCACGCGTGCCACCCTGCCGTTTCTCCGATCCTCGTCATGATAATATGTTGCGGCCTGCGCCACGGAGCGATGCTGCGATTGCTGCATGGCATGCTGCAGCGGAACTCCGAGATTGGCGGCGTCCGCCAGATACCCGGCGCGCAAGCCATGGGCGGAGAACCTGGCCGGATCGAGCCCCGCCTTCTCACAGCGCGCCTTGAGGATCAGGTTGACAGACTGCGGGGTGAGCGCCCGGCGGTCGACATTGCCCCACTGGTCTATGCGACGAAAGACAGGGCCGGTCTCGATGCCCGCTGCCGCCAGCCAGGCTTTCAGTGACGCAACCGGCCGTCCGACCATCACCACGCGTGCATCGTCTTCCGCCGTTGTCGTCCCAATGGAGCCAAGTCGCAGGATCATGCAAGGCACCTGTCGCGAGTTTGGATCGGCCGGGTTCTCGCGCATCGGCTCGTCATCCACAAGGTCTTCGACGGAGAGGGCCGCCAGTTCGGAACGGCGGCGACCACCGGAGGCAAAGGCGGTCAGCAGCAGTGCGCGGTCGCGGATATCGGCAAGCCGGTTGCTGTTGCAGGTCGCCAGAAGCCTGGACAGGACGTCCCCCGTCACGGCGGATTCGCTCTTGCGGGTGCGGGGTCTGGCATGGGCGCGCACCGCAAGCCGAAGCGCTGCCTTCACCGCCGCCGCTGCAAACTCACCTTCCAAGCCCCGCCATTTTGTGAGCGCGGACCAGGAGGCGAGCCGCCGCTTGACGGTCGCCTGTGCATGCGGTCCGCTCGCGCGCAACAGGCCTCCGCCACGCAGCTGCGCCTCGACATCCACCGGCATGCCATGCGCCGGGTCAATCTCGCGCCGCGCAGGATCCCAAAGATGATGGGCGATATATTTCAGGATAAGGCCCTGGGGCGCGGGCCAGGGAAGCGGCCCTTCTGTCGCCGCCATGCACCACGCCTCCAGATAGCCAAGATCGGAGGCGAAGGCGCGCAGTGTGTTCTCACGCGTGCCTTGGTCGGCCAGATGCGTCAGTGTCGCGACATCCTCATCCGTCAGCAGGGCGGCCAACTGGTCGCGGCGGTCGAAAGGCAGGATTGCATCCAGTGCGTCAAGCTGTTCGGCCCGCGCCAGAACGGGGCCGGAGAGGGGATTGCTCATCGATATACCGCCTTGTTGTTATCCGGGCTGGCCCGTCAGGGTCAGCAGACGCCAAGGACGACGCAGCCGGGAATCAGGTTTCAGATTACCTGAGGGGCTGTGATCGAGGCAAGTTTCAAGCGAAACCCTCCACGGGCGGTACGCCCTGTCAACTTGTGTCTAGGTGGCCTTCATTCCGTCCAGAAAGATATCGACGAGCCGAAGCACATGAGCCTTCCACTCCGGACCGGGCGCGCGCGCATAGCCTACCGCGTAGACGGTAGAGAGCAGGTCATCGACCGTGATGTCGGAGCGGATCTCTCCCGTCTTGACCGCCTGCGTGACCAGCCGGCCCACTGCCTCCTGCATCCGCCCCGAGAGCTCGGCATACATGGCCTTGGAGCCTTCGGTCGGCACCAGCGATAGCGTGCCGAGGAGCCCGCGCTTCGTCTCCACGAGATCGACCAGCGCATGGACCCAGTTTCTTAGCGCTTCGAGCACTGGCGATTGAACTTCCAGCGCGTTCGCGAGTTCTATGAGTTGTTCGACCTCGCGCCGGTAGACCGCCTGGAACAGCGCCTCGCGCGTCGGGAAATGGCGGTAAAGCGTGCCGATGCCGACATCGGCCTCGCGCGCCACGGCCTCAAGGCTGGCGCCCGGACCGCCGCCCGCGAGTACGGTCTTGGCGGCTTCGATCAGGCGTTCGCGGTTGCGCGTCGCGTCGGATCTCGGTTTGCGCCCGGCTGATTCCATAATTCTCGAATGTCTCTCTTGATAAACGGAGGGTGCCTCCGTATATTACTACTGGCGGTGGGGAGAAGTATGAACCGTCACATGCCCCGTGCCAAGGGTCTCTCCCGTTCATCCCTGAATTGCCCTTTCAATGATTATCGAAACATGGAGATTGCATGTCCTACTCCATCAGCCTGACCGTCAACGGCGATCAGCGCCGGGTCGAACTTGACGATCCGCGCGTGACGCTGCTCGACCTGCTCCGAGAACGCCTCGACCTGACCGGCACCAAGAAAGGCTGCGATCGCGGCCAGTGCGGCGCCTGCACCGTTCTGGTCGACGGGCGGCGCGTCAATTCCTGTCTGTCGCTGGCCGTCACGCTCGACGGCGCCGACATCACCACCATCGAAGGCCTCGCCAATGGCGACACGCTGCACCCGGTGCAGGCGGCCTTCATCGAACATGACGGCTTCCAGTGCGGCTATTGCACGCCCGGCCAGATCATGAGCGCCGTCGGCCTCATCGCCGAGGGCCATGCCGGGGATGATCCCGAGCGTGTGCGTGAGGGCATGAGCGGCAATCTCTGTCGCTGCGCCGCCTATCACGGCATCACCGAGGCCGTCGTCGACGCTACCCGTCGCATGACTGAGACCACGGAAAGGAAATCGGCATGAAGCGCTTCGACTATATGCGGCCCCTTTCGGTGGCCGATGCAGTTTCCGCCTACAAGCCTGGTGCTGCCTATCTGGGCGGCGGGACCAACCTGCTTGACCTGATGAAGATCGGGGTCATGCAGCCGGAAACGCTGATCGATCTCGGCCGGATCGCTGAACTCGAGGCCATCGAAATGCTGCCGGATGGCGGCGCGCGGATTGGCGCACTCGTCAAGAACAGCGATCTCGCCTACGACCGCGCCTTTGCTGCCGCCTTCCCGATGGTGGCGGAAGCGATCCTTGCCGGTGCCTCGGGACAGTTGCGCAATGCCGCCACTGTTGGCGGAAACCTGATGCAGAAGACGCGCTGCACCTATTTCCAGGACCCGCATTCGCCCTGCAATCGTCGGGAACCCGGAACGGGCTGCGCGGCGCGCGAGGGCGATAATGCCAATCTCGCCGTGCTCGGCTGGAGCGATGCCTGCATTGCTACCAACCCCTCCGACATGTGCGTGCCGCTTGCGGCCCTTGGCGCTGTCATTGAGGTTCAGGGGCCGGCCGGAAAGCGTGACATTCCGATCGCTAACTTCCATTTTCTGCCGGGAGACCAGCCGGAAAACGAGACCGCGCTGCAGCCGGGCGAACTCGTGGTGGCGATCCGCCTGCCGGCGGAGGCTGCGGCGTTCGCCAGGAATGCGCGGTATCTCAAGGTTCGCGAGCGCACATCCTTTGCCTTTGCTCTGGTCTCCGTGGCCGCAGCCTTGCAGATCGAGGGTGGCAGGATCACGGAAGCACGGCTGGCGCTGGGCGCGGTTGCGGCCAAGCCCTGGCGCGTGACGGCGGCCGAAGAGCTGCTTGCCGGGCAGGCGCCGACGGCAGAAGCCTTTGCCCGTGCGGCGGATGCGCTTCTCCAAGGGGCCCGGCCGTCCGGCGAAAATGGCTACAAGATCGAGCTGGCGCGCCGTGCCATCGTGCGCGCCCTCCAGATGAGCGCTGCCGGCACGCCCAAGCGCATGCCCGCACTTCCCGCATCTTCCTTTGCCGAGGAGGTCTCCCATGTCTGAGACAGTCACCATGCCCATGCGCTTTGGCTCGAATTCGGGCCAGTCCGTCACCCGCCGCGATGGCATCGCCAAGGTGACCGGCCGCGCAACCTATGCGGCCGACAACCATCCGGACGGCATGCTCTATGCGGTCTATGTTCCGGCGACGATCGCACGCGGCCGCGTGACCCATCTCGATACCGCTGCGGCCGAGGCTCATCCGGGCGTTGTCGAGGTTTTCACGCCGAAGAACCGGCCGCCTGTCGTCGGTGATCCCGACAAGAAGCCGTTCATGTTCGCGATCCCGATCGAGGTTCTGCAGGATGATACGGTGCGCTACGCCATGCAGCCGATCGCGCTGGTCGTTGGCGAGACGCTGGAGGCGGCAACGGAAGGCGCGCGGCTGCTCAACCCTCAATATGAGATCGAGCCGGCCCGAACCGGTTTTGACGCAGAACCCGCCAGACGCGCCGCGAGCGGCCCCTTCGGCCGTCCTGCGGAGGTCGTGCACGGCGATACGGAGGCGGGACTTTCCAGGGCGAAGCAGACGCTGGACGTGACCTATGACACGCCCGCGCAGTATCACAACGCCATGGAGCCGCATGCGATCGTGGCGAAGTGGGACGGCGACAGGCTTGAGATCGATACGCCCAACCAGGCCATCGTTCTCTCGCGCGGTTTCTATGCCTATTACTTCGGAATCCCGGCCGAGAACATCCTGATCCGCAGCCCCTATCTCGGCGGCGGCTTCGGCTCGAAGGCGGTGCCTTACAGTCCGCTGGTTCTGGCGATTGCTGCAGCCCGCAAGCTCGACCGTCCCGTCAAGCTGGCGATGACCCGCGCACAGATGTTCGGCCCCGTCGGCCATCGCGGCGCCACCCGCCAGCGTTTGCGCATCGGCATTGACGGTGATGCGCAGATGACGGCGCTCGATCACGTCTCGACGGCGATTGTCGACAGTTTCGACAGCAGCTTCCCCGAGCCCGCAGCCAATGCGTCGCAGGGCCTCTATAACGCGTCCTCGCTGCATTCCCTCATGATGATCGTCCACAACGACATCGGGGTCCCGGGCGCCATGCGCGCGCCGGGCGAGGCCTCGGGCTCGGCGGCTCTGGAATGCGCCATCGACGAGATGGCGGAAAAGGCCGGGATCGATCCGCTCGAGTTCCGCCTCAAGAACTATGCCGATGTCGAGCCGGGGACGGGCAAGCCCTATTCCTCAAAGGCGCTGCGCGAATGTTATGCCGAAGGTGCCAAGCGTTTCGGCTGGGCCGGGCGGCCGATCGCACCCCGCCAGATGGTGGATGACAAGGGTTTCCTCACAGGCTGGGGCATGGGCACGGCACTCTTCGGCGCGCCGATGTTTGCAGCCCAAGCCCGCGCTATCTTGCGGCCGGACGGGACTGGTCTCGTTGAGACCGCGGCGGCCGACATGGGGCAGGGAGCCTGGACGGCACTTGCCCAGATCGCCGCCGACAGCCTCGGCCTGCCGCTCGACAAGGTGGAGTTCCGCTCCGGGTCTTCCGACCTGCCCGATGGTGGTGTTGCCGGCGGCTCGGGCCACACGGCAACGGCCGGCGGTGCGCTGCATGCGGCGGGCACGGATGCGATCCGAAGGCTCGGCGAGATTGCCGCCGCAGATCCGCAATCACCGCTCTTCGGCACCGGCAACCAGGGCTTCGTCGCCCGTGACGGCCGCCTCTATGCGGCGCGCGATGAAAGCAGAAGCGAAGCCTATGCGGATATCATTGCCCGCGCTGGCGGTCAGGAAATCGAAGGCAAGGGCAGTGCTGCGCGTCCGCCGGAAGATGCAGAGCGTCATGCGATGTATTCGCATGGGGCGGTGTTTGCGGAGGTGAAGATCGACCCGGTCCTCTTCCAGATGCGGGTAACGCGCCTCGTCGGGGCTTTCGCCGCCGGGCGGATCATCAACCCGAAGCTGGCTGAAAGCCAGCTCATGGGCGGGATGATCTGGGGCATTTCCTTCGCCCTTCATGAGGAGGCCCGCTTCGACAAGCGCACCGGCCGCATCATGAACACCGACCTTGCCGGCTATCACATCCCGGTCAATGCCGATGTGCAGCGGCTGGAGGTGATCACGGTTCACGAGGATGATCCTTACGTGAACCCGCTGGGCATCAAGGGCGTCGGCGAGATCGGCGTTACCGGTACGGTCGGTGCCATCGCAAACGCCATCTGGCATGCGACGGGCCGCCGCGTCCGGCGTTTCCCGATCCGCATCGAGGATCTGCTGCTTCAACAGTAAGAAGCAGCTTACGCTTTCGCCGTCAGGTTCGCCTGACGGCGGGCGACAAATTTCAGGGTTACCTTTTCCAGATTTTCATCCAGCCAGCGCGCCATGTCGAGTTCTTCGTGCAGGCTCTTGCGCAGCACCTCCACGGCGGACGAATAGCCGCCACGGGCCGCGACCGTGATCAGCGACTGATAGGCGGCAATTTCGTAGTTCTCGAAGGCGAAGTTGGCGAAGCTGTTTTTCAGGATTTCGTCGCCGGCGATCGCATGTCCCATCGCCGCAAGGCTTCCCGTGATGGAGAGTGCGGCATCCTTGAGCGTAGAATTGCCTTCGCCGAGCCCTTCGAGAATGGTGGCAAGGCGTTCGAGCTGACCCTCCGTTTCGCGAATGTGGATTTCGAGACGCTGAGCCACCTCGGGGTAATTCTCGATCCGCGAATGCTGTGCTTTCATGATCGACAGCGCCTGGTTTTCCATCGCATGGGCGTTCTTGAGCCCTGTCACGAAGATGTCGCGGATTTCCGAGTTCTGGGACATCGATGTCATCCTTCCTTTTACATTCGGCGCATCTAACCCGGCATGCGGGGCTCTGTTCCGACAGGAAGGATAAAGGGGTGCCCCACTCCCCGGCAAAGGATGAGGAGTGGGGCGGGCCGACCGGCTTTGGGGGGCTCCGGTCGGTTTCTCGTTATGGCGCGTCGGCAGGAGTTGCCGGCGGCGCCGAATGATGTCCCGGAACGGTATCCAGATCGGGCCGCTTCGTCCGGAAGAGCCGAAGCACGAAGACGAAGAAGGCCGGTACGAAGATGACGGCGAGCAATGTCGCCGAGATCATGCCACCGAGAACCGTGATCCCGATGGCGTTCTGGCTGGCCGCGCTGGCTCCGGTGGCGACGGCGAGCGGCACCACGCCAAGCGTGAAGGCGAGCGATGTCATGACGATCGGGCGGAATCGCAGGCGCGCCGCTTCTACCGCCGAATCAAGAAGGGTCATGCCTTCGGCATAATGATCCTTGGCGAATTCGATGATCAGGATGGCGTTCTTCGCCGAGAGACCGATGATCGCGATGAGACCGACCTTGAAGTAGATGTCGTTCGGCATGTGCAAGCCGGTGACGGCAAGCACGGATCCGATGAGGCCGAGCGGCACGACGAGCATCACCGAGAGCGGGATCGACCAGCTTTCGTAAAGCCCTGCCAGCAGCAGGAAGACGAAGAGAAGGCTGATGCCGAAGAGGAACGGCGCCTGCGATCCCGACTTGATTTCTTCCAGTGTCTGGCCGGTCCATTCATAGCCGATGCCGCTCGGCAGCGTCGCGGCAAGCGCCTGCATTTCGGCAATCGCATCGCCGGAAGACACGCCCGGAGCCGGTTCGCCCGAAATGCGGACGGTCGGGTAACCGTTATAGCCGACGATCTGTGGCGAACCCTTCTGCCACTGCGCAATGGCGAAGGAGGACAGCGGGACCATGCCGCCGCTGGCGTTGCGCACATTCAGTTTCAGGAGATCCTCGACCTGCAGACGGTTGTTGTCGCGGGCCTGCACGATGACGCGCTGCATGCGCCCTGCATTCGGAAAGTCGTTGATATAGGACGAACCGAGATTGGCCGTGATCGTGTTGTTGATGTCGGCGAAGCTCACGCCGAAGGTGTTGGCCTTTTCGCGGTCGATGACCAGAAGCACCTGGGCGGCGTCCGGCAGCCCCTCGATGCGCATGTTCTTCAGGAGCTTGCTTGCGCCCGCCTTCTGCATGAGATCCGCCGAGGCGGCGGAAAGCGCAGCCTGGCCAAGGCCATTGCGATCCTGCAGGCGGAAGGAGAAGCCGCCCGTGGCGCCAAAGCCCGGAATAGGCGGCAGCGACAACGCGAAGCTGGTGGCGTCCTTGAGACCAAAGAGTTTCATGTTGACCCGGTTGGCGATGTCCTGCGCCGCATTGTTTGCGCCGCGCTCGCTCCAGTCCTTCAGCGTCACGAACATCAGCGCCGCGTTCGGACCCGTTCCCGAGAAGCTGAAGCCCTGGATGGCGATAACGTCCCTCACGGCCGCCTCCGCCTTCAGCATCTTTTCAATCTGCTCGACGGTCGCCTTCGTGCGGTTGGCGCTCGCTTCCGGGGGGCCTTCGATATTGACGAGAAGATTACCCTGGTCTTCAGCGGGCACGAAGCCTGAGGGCAGCTGGACGTAAAGATAGCCAAGGCCGGCCACCAGCGCGAGATAGATGACCATCATTCGCCCGGCGCGACGTGTGAAGCCGCTCGTCGTCCTGACATAGCCTCTGGTCAGTCTGCTGAAACCGCGATTGAACCAGCCGGCCAGCCCCTTCTTCTCGTGATGCCCCTTGGCGATGGGCTTGAGGAATGTCGCGCAGAGGGCGGGCGTTAGCGACAGCGCCAGGAACGCCGAGAACAGGATCGAGACAACCATGGTCAGCGAGAACTGGCGATAGATGATGCCGGTCGAACCGGGGAAGAAGGCCATGGGCACGAAGACGCAGGTGAGAACCAGCGTGATGCCGAGAATGGCACCCGTGATCTGCGACATGGCCTTGCGCGTCGCCTGCTTCGGGGGGAGCCCTTCCTCCGCCATGATGCGTTCGACGTTCTCGACCACGACGATGGCATCGTCGACGAGGATGCCAATGGCCAGAACCATGGCGAACATGGTCAGCACGTTGATCGAGAAACCGGTCGCGTACATGATCGACAGGGTTCCGAGCAGGGCCACCGGCACCACGATCGTGGGGATCAGCGTGTACCGGAAGTTCTGCAGGAAGATCAGCATCACCACGAAGACGAGTGCGACGGCTTCGATCAGCGTGTGGAGCACCTTCTCGATGGAGGCCTTCACGAAGGGGCTGGTGTCATAGGGAATGGAATAGGCGACGCCCTTGGGGAAGAATTTCGACAAGTCTTCCATCTTCGCCTTGACGGCGGAAGAGGTCGCAACCGCGTTACCCGTGGTGGAGAGCTGGATGCCGACGGCCGCACTCGGCTGGCCGTTGACGCGGCTCGAGAAATTGTAGGATTCGGCACCGAGTTCGATGCGCGCGACGTCCTTCAGCCGCACCGTGCTGCCGTCGGAATTCGCGCGCAGGATGATGTCGCCGAAGGCGGCAGGGTCGGTCAGCTGGCCCTGGACGATGACCGACGCCGTCAGGTCCTGGGTCACCGGGTTCGGGGCTGCGCCGATCTGCCCGGCGGCGACCTGCGCGTTCTGCGCCCTGATGGCGTTGCTGATATCCGTGGCTGTCAGATTGAGGCCGACCATCTTGTCCGGATTGATCCAGACGCGCAGCGCCCGCTGTGCGGCGAAGAGCTGTGCGCGGCCGACGCCCGGAATACGCCGGATTTCGCCGAGAACGTTACGGTTCAGGTAGTCGCCCAGCGCCACGTCGTCCATGCTGCCGTCCGCCGAGGAAAGCGTCACGACCATCAGGAAGCCGGACGAGGCCTCCTCAACAGTGATGCCTTGCGAAACCACGGCTGCCGGCAACCGTGGTTCGACGCGGCGGATTGCGTTCTGCACATCCACGGA
The DNA here is from genome assembly GCA_900466575.1 of Hyphomicrobiales bacterium. GTDB lineage: Bacteria > Pseudomonadota > Alphaproteobacteria > Rhizobiales > Rhizobiaceae > Ensifer_A. The sequence continues at coordinate 305,598 of UBMP01000009.1, forward strand.
GGCCTGGTTGATGTTCGTCCCGGCCTGAAAGGTCGTGTTGATGGAGATCATGCCTGCCGTGTCCGACGTGGACTCGAAATACATGATCCCCTGGACACCATTCAGCTCATCTTCGATGAGCCGCGTCACGCCCTGATAGATTTCCTGCGGCGAAGCCCCGGGATAGGATGTGGAGATCGACAACTGCGGCGGCGCGACTGCCGGATACTGCGCGATCGGCAGGTAGGGCAGGGCGATCAGGCCGGCGATCGAGATGAAAAGTGCGAAGACCCAGGCTAGAACCGGCCTGTTGATGAATATCTGTGCCATGATCCCGCCCTTACTTCGCCTGGGTCGCGGTCGACGTGTCCGCAGGCTTGTCGGCCGACTTTTCGGGCGGCTTTCCGCCATCGGTCTGCGATGATGTCTCGGGGCTCCAGGGCTGCGGAACAACCTTTGTATCGGGGCGCACCTTCTGCACGCCGTCCACGACGAGCTTCTCGCCCTCCTTCAGACCCGATTCGACGACCCAGTCCTGATCCAGCGACTGGCCGAGCTTAACGTCGCGCAGCCGGGCAGTACCGTCGGCATCCACCACATAGACCTGGGGTCGGCCGTCCTGTGTTCTGAGAACCGCGCGCTGGGGCACGGTGATCGCGCCCTGCTGCACGGCCTGTTCGATGCGGATGCGGACATACATGCCGGGAAGAAGATCGGTGCGAGGATTGGGGAATTCAGCACGCAGGGTTACCTGACCGGTCGTCGGATCGACGCTGGCGCTGGAGAACAGAAGCTTGCCCTTTTCAGGATATGTGTCGCCGCCGTCGAAGACCAGCGTGACGCTTGCTTCTCCGGGCTTGGGGCTTTCCAGCTTGCCTTGGCTGACAGCGCGGCGAAGCGCGATGAGATCCTGCGCGGACTGCGTGAAGTCGACATAGACGGGATCGATCTGCTGGATCAGCGCGAGATTTGCGGTCCCGTCTGCAGTGACAAGGCCGCCTTCGGTGACGAGCGCAGCGCCGATGATGCCGGTGATCGGGGCGCGAACTTCCGTGTAGTCGAGATTGATCTTCGCCTCGTCGAGCGCTGCCTGTGCCAGGGCAACATCAGCCTCCGACTGCGCCAGCGCTACCGACGCGTTGTCGAAATCGATGCCGCTCGCCACGTTGCGCTCACGCAATGTCTTCTGCCGCTCGAACTGGACCTTGGCATTGTCCTGAGTTGCCTGCGCACGACGAAGCGAAGCTTCGGCGCTCTCGACGCGCACGCGGAACAGGCGCGGATCGATCCGGTAGAGCACGTCGCCCTGCTTGACCAGGGTTCCCTGCTGGAACACACGCTCCTGCAGGATGCCGGAGACGCGGGCGCGGACTTCCGACGTCCGGGTCGCGGCCACGCGGCCCGGAAGCTCGCTGATGACCGGGACAGCATGCGCCTTCAGGTCCAGCACGCCTACGGCTGGCGGCGGCATCTGCATCGCGCCCTGAGCGAATGCGCCTGAGGCCGATATCGCAACGATGGAAGCGGCAAAAATACACGCCTTCAGGCGCCGGAGGTGCTGAGCGTGATGCATGACGATGTTCCCCAATGTGCGGATCGACCCTGTCGGCATTGATACTATGTCTCTGGATAGGTGGCGTACAGCGTCCGGATACTGTCCAAGATCCGGGCTTGCTCCTCCGGTTCCCACTGGTGAAAACCGAAGAACATGTTGCATTGGAAGCCTGCCAACGCGAGATAGGCGAGAAGAGCCGCCTGTGGCTTGGGACCTGCGGCCATGGCCTCAAGATCCGTTGTCGTCCATTCGCGCATTTGCCGGTGAAGTGCCTCTTCGCGTGACACCGATGCGCCGATGGCCAGGGCAACCGCGCGGTCGACATCGTCGATTTCGCGCTCAGCAGCCTTGAGCCGGCCAAAGAGCTCCGGATGCGGCGTGTCTTTGGATTGCAGGATCGCCTGCTCCTGCCGCTCCTGTTCAGCGCTCAGCCGGCGATCGATCAGCGCGCACAGCAGCGCGCCCTTGGACTTGTGGTCGTAAACCACCGTCGACTTGCTGACGCCCGCCTCCTGCGCCACCGCGTCGATCGAAAGTCCGGCGGCGCCGAGCTTGATCACCACGCGTTCGGCGGCGTCCAGGATGTCGTCCTTCATGATCTTGCGGATACGGCCCACAACGCTCTCCAGATTGTGCCAGCGTATTTACGAACGTTCGTATTTTCGCGCAAGTATAAAAAAACGAACGTTCGAGAAAAAATTGTCGATCGCCAAGATGGCTCACCCGACCCGCAACAGGGCATGATCCTTTGCGTGGCCCCCTTGAACATCGCCGTCTGCAATGCGATGACAGCGAGCGCTGCCTTGAAGGGTAAAATCATGCTCACCGATCTGATCGACTATGGGCCGGGGATGCGGACTGTTTCGCTCCTGCGCTCGCGCGTCACCCTGCATACGATGCCGACCAGCGCCGGCTATGAAATCCGCGAGAATACAATCTATTCCTGGGACGGCCGCCTGCGCGGCAACACGCCCTTCACGGTGCTGCAGCACACGATTTCGGGGCGCGGATCGCTGCGTTATGAAAACCGAAACATGAAAATTCATGCTGGCGAGACGCTGCTCGTGATCATTCCACACAATCATCGCTACTGGCTCGAGCAGGGTGACCGCTGGGAATATTTCTGGATCTCGATGAACGGGATCGACGCGCTTCGAATCCACGAAATGGTGCTGAATGCGCAGGGGCCGGTTCTCAAGCTCAAGCCGCAGACCATCGACCGACTGGCGGACTGCACGCTGCGGCTGATGAAGGGGGAGGGCGAGGCCCCGGGCTTTGCGTCCGCCATCGCTTACGAAGCGGCCATGCATCTCTATGACGATGTGTTCGGTCCCTCCGATCGTATCCTGCGTGAACAGAACGCCATCACGCGGACACTTCAATACATTGCGGAGAACCTCAGCGGCGATCTCAATGTCGAGCGCTTGGCCGAAGTAGCGGGCCTGAGCCGCGCGCATTTCTCCCGCAGCTTCGCCACCATGGCAGGACTGCCGCCGGCTGAATACGTGCAGGAGCAGCGCATGCGTCGCGCCGCGCGCCTGCTGATCGCCAATCGCGACATGAGCGTGAAGGAGATCGCTGCGCGCTGCGGCATGTCGGAGAACAATTATTTCTCCAAGGTCTTCCGCAAGGCCTACGGCGTGAGCCCGACCGAGTTCCGCACGTCGGGCATGTATGCCTCCGTCGGGGGTCAGGACAGTTCCAGCCGTTGACGCCGTTCCGGACCGGTGCGACAAAGACGGCATGAACGCAATCACTCCATCCGGCGCGAAAAAGACCCTGCTCTGGCTTCAGGCCGGAAGCTGCGGCGGCTGCACCATGTCCGTGCTGGAGGTCGGTGCGAAGGGCTTTACCCGCGAGCTGGAGGCCTTCGGAATTGACCTTCTCTGGCATCCGTCGCTGAGCGAGGAATCGGGGAGCGAGGCCATCGAGATTTTCGAGGATGTGGCTGAAGGCCGCCGGCCGCTCGATATTCTCTGCATCGAAGGCTCGATCATGATGGGGCCGGATGGAACGGGGCTCTATAGCCGCATGGCGGGCACGGGCAAGACGACACTTGATTGGGTCCGCCGGCTCGCGCCGCGCGCTAATTATTGCGTCGCGGTCGGCACCTGCGCGGCTTTTGGCGGCATCCCCGCCGCCATGCCGTATTCGGACGATGTCAGCGGCCTGCAATACGGCGACGGGCTTGAGGGCGGGGCGCTGGGACGGGATTTCCGATCCCTGTCCGGCATGCCGGTCATCAACATCTCGGGCTGCGCGCCGCATCCGGGCTGGATCATGGAAACGCTGGGAGCGATTGCCTTCGATGAGTTCACAACCGCCGATCTCGACAAGCTCGGCCGCCCGCGTTTCTACGCCAAGACGCTGGCCCATCACGGCTGCGACCGCAACGAATATTACGAGTTCAAGGCGAGTGCCGAAAAGCTGTCCGATCTTGGCTGCATGATGGAACATCTCGGCTGCAAGGCGACGCAGGCGGTTGGCGATTGCAACCAGCGCGCCTGGAATGGCGGCGGCTCCTGCACCCATGGCGGCTTTTCCTGCATTGCCTGCACCTCGCCCGGCTTCGAGGCGGCAAACGGCTTCTTGAAGACACCGAAGGTCGCCGGCATTCCGGTCGGTCTGCCGCTCGACATGCCCAAGGCATGGTTCGTGGCACTCGCCGCGCTTTCCAAATCCGCAACACCGGAGCGGGTGCGCAAGAATGCCACATCCGACCGGGTGACGACCGACCCGCAACGGGGCAAGGCGGGCCGCGAATGACGCGCGTCATTGCCGGCCCGTTCAACCGCGTCGAGGGCGATCTGGAAGTCGCACTCGACATTCAGGATGGCGTGATCGCCCGCGCCGAGGTGACGACGACGCTCTATCGCGGCTTCGAGGCAATTCTTGCCGGACGCCCGCCCTCGGACGCGCTCGTCATTGCGCCGCGCATCTGCGGCATCTGTTCGGTCTCGCAGTCGATTGCCGCGGCCACGGCGCTGCGCAATCTCGCCGGCGGTCGCGCCGCACCAAACGGCTATCTGGCAGCCAATCTGGCGCATGCGGCGGAGAATATCGCCGACCATCTGACGCATTTCTATCTCTTCTTTATGCCGGATTTCGCCCGTGCAGAATATGCCGGGCGCGCATGGTTCGAGCCGACCGTGGAGCGCTTCAAGGCGGTGAGCGGCAATGCCTCCGCTGAGTATCTCCCCGCCCGCCGCCGGTTGCTGGAAATCATGGGCATCATTGCCGGCAAGTGGCCGCATTCCCTGGCCTTTCAGCCCGGCGGGGTGACGAAGGCCATCGATATTGGCCAGCGGGTGCGGCTCGCCGCCATCCTTGCCGACACGCAGGTGTTTCTCGAGCAGACGCTCTTCGGCGTCTCGCTGGACGACATCTTGTCCATGCAGACGGAAGAGGATCTGGAGGCGCTACGCGCCAGAAGCGGCGGAGATTTCGGCGCCTTTCTCGACATCGCGGACGATCTCTCGCTGCGAAATCTCGGCCGCGGGCCCGGCCTGCTTCTGTCATACGGCGCTTACCATGAGGCCGAGACTTCGCTCCTTCCGGCGGGCATCGCCGGGCTCGGTGGCGTGACGCCATTCGATGGCAGCGCAATTTCGGAGGATGTCGCTTTCTCCTGGTTCAGTGACACGGCTGTAACGCCGTATGAGGCCGAAACGAAGCCGGACGCGCTGAAGGAGGGGGCTTACTCTTGGGCGAAGGCCCCGCGCATCGACGGTAAGCCGATGGAAACCGGCGCGGCGGCGCGACTGACCGTCGCCGGCCACCCGCTCATCACGGCACTGATCGCCCGCGACGGCGGAACTTCGGTGCGCACCCGCGTCCTCGCCCGCCTTGTCGAGACCGCCATTCTCGTTCATGCGATGCAGGGCTGGCTGCGGGAATTACGCCTCAAGGAGGCCTTCTCGACCCATTTCGCCCTGCCGGACGATGCCCGCGCGGCGGGTCTCGTCGAGGCGGCACGCGGGGCGCTCGGCCATTGGGTCACGCTTTCCGGCGGCAAGATCGAGCGCTATCAGATCATTGCGCCCACCACCTGGAATTTCTCGCCCCGCGACCGCACGGGTTTGGCCGGCCCACTGGAACAGGCGCTGGTGGGCGTGGAAACCGGCGCGCTCGGGGCGAAATCGGCAGCCCTCCAGCATGTCATCCGCTCCTTCGACCCCTGCATGGTTTGCACCGCGCATTGAGCGAACTTCGCTGACAATCCCCTTTCCATCATCCGGTCACCGGCTTTCCATCCGGTCGGGATATTGTCTGTCGCACTTCTTCCCCTTCCATCGCTCTCGCCTGCGGAAGCACAGAATAAATCCTTAAAATTCAATCTGTTTTTAGTGGCTCGGCACGCGCGCGCGAAACTGGTCCGGTTTTTGCTGTGTTCTCGATCATGTCTGCCGAAGGGTCGGCGGGGACAGAATAAACTTGAAAATGCCGGAGGAGAGCATGGCTGCAACCGAAACCTTTTACGATGTCATTCGCCGTCAGGGGATCACCCGGCGAAGCTTCACGAAATTCTGCAGCCTGACGGCAGCGAGCCTCGGTTTCGGACCTGCGGGCGCCAAGGCCATGGAGCAGGCGCTGGAAACCAAAGAGCGCGTGCCGGTCATCTGGATGCATGGTCTGGAATGCACCTGCTGTTCGGAAAGCTTCATCCGGTCCGCGCATCCGCTGGTCAAGGACGTGATCCTCTCCATGATCTCGCTCGACTATGACGACACGATCATGGCGGCAGCCGGCAAGCAGGCCGAGGCGATCCTCGAAGAGACCAAGCAGAAATACAAGGGCAAGTACATTCTAGCCGTCGAGGGCAATCCGCCGCTCAACGAAGACGGCATGTTCTGCATCGACGGCGGCCGTCCCTTTGTCGAAAAGCTGAAATGGATGGCCGAGGACGCCATGGCGATCATCGCCTGGGGCGCCTGCGCCTCCTGGGGCTGTGTCCAGGCCGCCAAGCCGAACCCGACGCAGGCGACCCCCATCGACAAGGTCATCAAAGACAAGCCGATCATCAAGGTTCCGGGCTGTCCGCCGATCGCTGAGGTCATGACCGGCGTCGTCACCTACATCACCACCTTCGGCCGTCTGCCCGAGCTCGACCGCCAGGGCCGGCCGCAGATGTTCTATTCCCAGCGCATCCACGACAAGTGCTATCGCCGCCCGCATTTCGACGCCGGCCAGTTTGTCGAGGAGTGGGACGACGAGGGCGCGCGTAAGGGCTACTGTCTCTACAAGATGGGCTGCAAGGGCCCGACCACCTACAATGCCTGCTCAACGGTGCGCTGGAACAACGGCGTCTCCTTCCCCATCCAGTCGGGTCATGGCTGCATCGGCTGTTCGGAAGACGGGTTCTGGGACAAGGGCTCCTTCTACGACCGTCTCACCACGATCAACCAGTTCGGCATCGAGGCCAATGCGGACCAGATCGGCCGCACGGCCGCAGGCGTCGTCGGCGCCGGCATCGTCGCGCATGCCGCCATCACGGCGGTGAAGCGCGTCACCACGAAACGCGAAAAGACTGACGCCTGAGACGTCCGGGGGAGATACCTAAATGACAATCCAAACGCCGAACGGCTTCAATCTCGACAATTCCGGCAAGCGCATCGTTGTCGATCCGGTGACCCGCATCGAGGGTCACATGCGCGTCGAGGTGAATGTCGACGAGAACAATGTCATCCGCAATGCGGTGTCCACCGGCACGATGTGGCGCGGGATCGAGGTGATCCTGAAGAATCGCGATCCGCGCGACGCTTGGGCCTTTACCGAGCGGATCTGCGGTGTGTGCACCGGCACGCATGCGCTCACCTCGGTGCGCGCGGTCGAAAACGCGCTCGGCATTCTCATTCCGGAAAACGCCAACTCGATCCGCAACCTGATGCAGCTGGCGCTGCAGGTGCATGACCATGTCGTGCATTTCTATCATCTCCACGCGCTCGACTGGGTGGATGTCGTCTCGGCCATCTCTGCGGACCCCAAGGCGACGTCTGCGCTGGCGCAGTCCGTTTCCGACTGGCCGCTCTCTTCGCCCGGCTATTTCAAGGACATTCAGGGCCGCCTGAAGAAATTCGTCGAATCTGGCCAGCTCGGCCCGTTCAAGAATGGCTATTGGGGCTCCAAGGCCTACAAGCTGCCGCCGGAAGCCAATCTCATGGCGGTGGCGCATTATCTCGAAGCGCTCGATTTCCAGAAGGAAATCGTCAAGATCCACACGATCTTCGGTGGCAAGAACCCGCATCCGAACTGGCTGGTCGGCGGCGTGCCGTGCCCGATCAATGTCGATGGCGTGGGCGGTGTCGGCGCAATCAACATGGAGCGGCTGAACTATGTCACCTCGATCATCGACCAGCTGATCGAGTTCAACGACAAGGTCTACATTCCGGACATCATGGCCATCGGCTCCTTCTACAAGGACTGGCTCTATGGCGGTGGCCTGTCGGGCAAGAACGTACTGGCCTATGGCGACGTGCCGGAGCATGCCAACGATTACTCCGAAGCCAGCCTGAAGCTGCCGCGCGGCGCCATCATCAACGGCAATCTTAATGAAGTCTTCCCCGTCGATCACACCGATCCGGAACAGATCCAGGAATATGTCACCCACTCCTGGTACAAGTATCCGGACGAGAGCAAGGGTCTGCACCCGTGGGACGGCGTCACCGAGCCGCATTACGAGCTCGGGCCCAACGCCAAGGGTACGAAGACCAATATCGAGCAGCTCGACGAGGGCGGCAAATATTCCTGGATCAAGGCCCCGCGCTGGCGCGGTCATGCCATGGAAGTCGGCCCGCTTGCCCGCTGGATCGTCGGCTATGCGCAGGGCAAGGCCGAGTTCAAGGAGCCGGTGGACAAGGTGCTGAAGGATCTCGGCCTGCCGACCTCGGCCCTGTTCTCGACATTGGGTCGTACCGCAGCACGCGCGCTGGAATCGCAATGGGCCGGCTACCAGATGCGGCACTTCCAGAACAAGCTGATCGCCAATATCAAGAACGGCGACAGCGCCACCGCCTTTGTTGACAAATGGAAGCCGGAGACCTGGCCGAAGGAAGTCAAGGGCGTGGGCTTCACCGAAGCGCCGCGCGGTGCGCTCGCCCACTGGATCAAGATCAAGGACGGCAAGATCGAGAACTATCAGTGCGTGGTACCGACCACGTGGAACGGTAGCCCACGCGACCCGAAGGGCAATATCGGCGCCTTCGAAGCCTCGCTCATGGACACGCCCATGGCCGATCCGACCCAGCCGCTCGAAATCCTCCGGACCATCCATTCCTTCGACCCGTGCCTGGCCTGCTCGACGCATGTCATGAGCCCGGACGGACAGGAAATGGCCAAGGTCCAGGTGCGCTGAGGGGAGGATGGGGGGATGTCATATTCCGAAACCAAGGCCGCCGACTCGCATGGCGAGCAGGCGATCGAGCGCAAGAGCGTCTATGTCTATGAAGCGCCCGTGCGCATCTGGCATTGGGTCAATGCGCTGGCCATCCTGACGCTGGCGCTGACCGGCTATTTCATCGGCTCTCCTCTTCCGGCCCAGCCGGGGGAGGCGAGCGCCAACTTCCTGATGGGCTATATCCGCTTCACGCATTTCGCGGCGGGGCAGGTGCTGGCGATCTTTCTGATCCTCCGCGTCTATTGGGCCATCGTCGGCAACAAGCATGCGCGGCAGATCTTCTACGTGCCGTTCTGGAGCGGACGCTTCTGGAGCGAATGGCTGCATGAGGTGAAGTGGTACACATTCCTTGCCCGCCAGCCGAAGAAATATGTGGGCCACAACCCGCTTGCCCAGTTCACCATGTTCTTCATGGTGACGCTGCCGATGTTCTTCATGGTGATCACGGGCTTTGCGCTCTACAGCGAAGGCACGGGCCGAGACAGCTGGGAATACAAGCTCTTCGGCTGGGTGTTCTCGATCTTCCCGAACAGCCAGGATGTACACACGCTGCACCACCTCGGCATGTGGGTGATCCTCACCTTCGTCATGGTCCATATCTATGTGGCCGTGCGCGAGGACATCATGAGCCGGCAAAGCATCATCTCCTCGATGATTTCCGGCGAGCGTCTGTTCAAGGACGAGGAGGAGGACTGAGATGGCGGATCACAAGCCGAAAGTCCTCGTTCTTGGCATCGGCAATATCCTCTGGGCCGACGAGGGCTTCGGCGTGCGCGCCGTCGAGGCCTTTCACCAGGCCTACAAGGTCGCCGATAATGTCACCATTCTCGATGGCGGCACGCAGGGGCTCTATCTCGTCCACTATGTCACCGAGGCCGATTATCTGATCGTCTTCGACGCCATCGATTATGGTCTGGTGCCCGGCACGCTGAAACTGGTTCGCGACGACGAGGTGCCGAAGTTCACCGGTGCGAAGAAGATGAGCCTGCATCAGACTGGGTTCCAGGAAGTCCTGAGCGCTGCCGACCTGATGGGTGGCTATCCCGAACGTCTCGCGCTGATCGGCTGCCAGCCGGTGGACCTTGAGGATTGGGGTGGGCCGGTCACGGAGCCCGTGCGGGCGGTAATCCCGCAGGCGCTGGCCGTCGCGGTCGATGTCTTGCGCGAATGGGGCATCGGCGTCGAGGCGCGTGCGCCCGGCGAAATCGCACCGCCGCTTCTCGAGAACGACATCGATTTCGAGCGTTACGAGCGTCGCGCAGAGCGCGCCAGCCTTTCCGCCTGAGACCAAGCCCGGCGAGATAACTCGCCGGGCCTTTTCCATGAATAAAACAAGGACAGTCCCATGTGCATCGGCATCCCCATGCAGGTCGTCGTCTCCGGCCCCTTCGAGGCCATCTGCGAACGGCATGGCCAGAGCCACACGCTCTCGATGATGCTGGTTGGCGAGCAAGCTGTCGGCACCTGGGTCCTGACGCATTTGGGTTCCGCCATCCGCGTGCTCGACGAAGCTGAAGCCCGCACCATCGACGACGCGCTGACCGGGCTTTCCGAGGCCGTCGAGGGCCGGAACTTCGACGCGCTTTTTGCCGATCTGATCAATCGCGAGCCGGAACTGCCGGCGCATCTGCGCGACATGTGAAAGCCAGGTTTTCAGACTGGAAGGATTCTTTCCAGTCTTGATCGAAGGCAAATTCCCTTCCCTGCAAATTCTCCTTACATTTCAGTGGAATTTCTCCTTCCTTTCAACTGGCACGGCCTTTGCAAAGTCCTCTCCAAGGAAAAATACCGGCCTTCAAGGGAGGAAGCCCATGCCGTCAGCACTTGTCCGTGCGCTCAGCGAGCGCATGAATTTGCCGCTTCTCGACGAAACCAATATCGACGCCTTTCTGGCGCCGACGGCCGAAGAGGTCGATCACACGATCATCTTCTTCACCGGTGATCCGAAGCAGCGCAGCGAAACGAATGACGTTGCCGTCGTGCTGCCGGAAATTCTCCAGACATTCCAGGGCCGCCTGCGTGGTGGCGTGGTGCGGCGCGGGCATGAGGACAAGCTGAAGGCGCGCTTCCATGTCGTCATCATGCCGAGCCTCGTCGTCACCCGTTGCAGCGACATCATGGGCATCCTGCCCAAGGTCCGTGACTGGTCGGAATACATGGACAGCATCGGGGACTGGCTGGAGCCGGGCGCCGAGCCGATGAAGACGCCCGCGCCGCAGCGGGTCGAAATTACCCATGCAGGTGCGAGGATCGACGCATGAAGGCCGGATTCTGGGTTGCCCCCGAAGGCGAAGACAGTGCGATGAGCATCATGCCGATCGACACGGAGGTGCCGGTTGCCGCACGCAAGCTGAGTTTCCTCGCGACCGCAACGGCGGAAGAAATGATTCATCGCTGTCGCGACACGGCAGCGCTTCTGCCGAAGATCGCCGATGCACTGGACCGGCAGAAGGAAGGCGCGCCGGGCCAGCTTTACGACATCACCGACTATTCGGACGACGACCGCATGCTGATCACCGAGACACTGGGGGAGGGTGAGGTTTCCGGCGTTGCCGTGCTGTCGAACGGCATCACCGCGCAGATCCAGGAGGCGCTGATGGCCGGCGTCTGGCGTGTCCGCTTCACCGACGCCGCCGACCGGCTGGTGGCCGATTACGTCGAGGTGGCTTCGATCCCGGCTGTGGTCGGCGAGGCCTGCTCAGCGCTTCCATCGGCGCTTGCTTACGGTCAGCAACCGGTGGGCGCAATGAACGTCATGCCGGTTCTCACCGAAATCGAAGCCAAGATGGCGACGCACAAGCCGGGTGACGAGGCCCATACGATCACCTTCTCGCTGCTGCCGATGACCCCGGAGGATATGGATTTCCTGCAGGACACGCTGGGCGCGGGGCCGGTTCAGCTGAATTCCCGTGGCTACGGCTCATGCCGGGTTCTGGCCACCGGCGCGCGCAATGTCTGGTCCGTGCAGTTCTACAATGCCATGGACACGATCATTCTCGATACGCTGGAAATCTGCACCATCCCCGCTGTGGCCATCGCGGCGGAGGAAGACTTCAAGGATAGCGCCTCGCGCATCCGCGAGATCGAGGAGGCTTATTTCAAATGAGTGGCGGTTTCGAGAATTTCGGCAAGCGGGAAGAGGCCGGCGTAGACGGCAAGATGGAGTGCGGCATCTGCTGGCATGTCTATGACCCGGCGGAAGGTGACCCTGTCTGGCAGATCGAGCCCGGCACGCCCTTTGCCGAGCTGCCGGAGGACTGGCGCTGTCCGAACTGCGATGCGCTGCAGTCGAAATTCATGGCGCTGGGTGCGGAGAACGCGTGATGTTGGCCGCGCCCGAGATGCAGGAGGACATGGAGCACGATAGGGCGGCGGCCATCGCCGCAGCGCTTGAAGCGCGGTATCGGTTCATCGCGGAAACCGCGATGGCCGATGTGCCGATCTGCAATCCGGCGCTCGCCGTTGCCGCCACCGGCTTTCGCGCCTGGGGCGGGCGGGCCGTGGGGG